>NZ_JAKIKQ010000014.1 GCF_023284045.1 Shewanella kaireitica | reverse complement strand
CGAAGCAGGATGCCAGAGCCGAGAATAACTATTAGCTCAAATCCCACTACTTACCTACAACGTTTTGAATTCCCGCTGAATGGTCAAACTTTTAATGCAATTGGTATTATTTACTCATTTGTGACACCGTACGGTTAATTAAGATAATCGGCGGACAGACACCTAGGCAGTACATAACACTTCCACGCAAGCACACTCGCAGCATCATCCTCCAATATTGCGATTAAAACACACCTCTGACAGCGAATGCAGCTAACGACAACCTTATTTAACACTATCTTTGTAAGGTCATTTTAGTTATTGTTCATTGCATAATGTCCTTAAGACAATTGACTCATTTTTAAAGCATTTCGAGGTATAGATGCGCCCAATTATCAAATCCACTAAATTGGACTCTGTCTGCTACGATATTCGTGGCCCAGTGCATAAAGAAGCAAGAAGATTAGAGGATGAAGGTCACCGGATCTTAAAGCTCAATATTGGTAACCCTGCTCCCTTTGGATTTGAAGCGCCTGAAGAGATCGTTCGCGATGTTATATTAAACTTGCCGAGTGCTCAGGGGTATTGTGAATCAAAAGGACTTTTTTCAGCCAGAAAGGCGATCGTTCAGCATTATCAATCCCAAGGAATATTCGGTGTTGATATCGAAGATATCTATATCGGTAACGGTGTATCAGAACTTATTGTAATGGCAATGCAAGGCTTACTTAACAGCGATGATGAAGTGCTTATCCCCTCACCCGATTATCCACTATGGACTGCTGCCGTGCACCTGTCTGGTGGTAAAGCGCAACACTACCGCTGTGATGAAGAGTCAAACTGGTTTCCTGATATTGACGATATCAAAAGTAAAATTACTCCGCGTACTCGCGGAATTGTGCTGATAAACCCAAATAACCCCACGGGAGCCGTTTATTCAAAAGAGTTGATCCTAGAAGTCATCGAGTTGTGTAGACAGAATGACATGATTTTATTTAGCGATGAGATCTACGATAAAATCTTATACGACGACGCCGAGCATATTCCGTCAGCGAGCCTTTCTACTGACATATTGACCGTAACTTTTAACGGTCTGTCAAAAGTTTACCGGGCTGCCGGCTTTCGAGTTGGCTGGATGATGCTTACTGGTAACTTAAAGTCGGCAAAAAGCTATATCGAAGGCTTAGACATGTTGGCGTCAATGCGCTTGTGTGCCAACGTACCAAATCAACATGCCATACAAACCGCACTTGGTGGTTATCAAAGTATCCAAGAGCTAGTCCAACCTGGAGGCCGCCTGCGAGAACAACGAGATACCTGTGTTGAGATGCTCAATCAGATCCCAGGGATCAGTGTCGTTAAACCCAAAGGCGCGCTTTATGCTTTCGCAAAATTGGATCAGAAGAAGTTCAATTTACGCGATGACGAGCGTTTAGTGCTTGATCTGCTAAAAGAGAAAAAGATACTTTTAGTACAAGGCACAGCGTTTAACTGGCCTGAGCCTGATCACTTACGGGTTGTCTTTTTACCTTATAAAGATGAGTTAACCAAAGCACTCGGTGAATTTGGTGAATTCCTTGAAGGCTATAAGCAGTAAAACCTCTATTTCTATGGTGATGTATTCTTTTATTGGAAAACGACCTTAGGGTCGTTTTTTATTGAAGCTATTATGCTAACCTCAATAGGTTCTCACATGATGTAAGGAAACTAATGAGCCATTTATTTGCCCACTTAGCTAGAATGAAATTAATTCAACGCTGGCCACTTATGTACAACGTAAGAACTGAAAACGTGCAAGAACATTCCCTTCAAGTTGCAATGGTAGCCCATTCACTTGCCATTATTAGCAACAAAAAATTTGATGCCAATTACGATCCCAACCAAGCTGCGACCATCGCAATCTTCCATGATGCAAGTGAAATACTGACCGGTGACCTTCCTACACCTGTAAAATATTTTAATAAAGAAATTGAAGCCGAATACAAAAAAATTGAAGCAATTGCTGAGCACCGTTTACTAGAGATGGTGCCAGAAGAGTTTAAAGAAGACTATCAGGCGCTGTTAACTAGTGAGCATGCAGACAGCCAATATAAAACATTAGTAAAGTCAGCTGATACTCTTTGTGCTTATTTAAAATGCCTAGAAGAGCGTCGGGCCGGTAATACTGAGTTTAATACCGCGCAGAAGCGATTAGAGCAGAGTCTTAAAAACGATCCTAATCCAGCGGTAAACTATTTCATTGAATGCTTCATCCCAAGCTTCACTCTCGATTTGGATGATATCAATAAGTTGCTATAAGTCTGACAAAGGAAGGCGCATGGATATTACACCTTGGCATGAGAGACGTTTAATTGAAGACAAACATAGACGCAACGACCATCGTAGCCCCTATCAACGAGATCGTGCTCGAATACTCCACTCAGCAGCATTTAGACGTTTGCAAGCTAAGACGCAGGTTCTTGGTGTCGGCCTGAATGATTTCTACCGAACTCGTTTAACCCATTCGCTTGAGGTTAGCCAAATCGGTACTGGGATCCGTGCTCAACTTAAACAGAAACACCCACAACATGACCCATTACTTGATTCCATGAGCTTGATAGAATCTTTGTGCCTAGCTCACGATATTGGTCACCCACCCTTTGGTCATGGTGGTGAAGTAGCACTCAATTATATGATGCGCGACCATGGCGGCTTTGAAGGCAACGGGCAGACGTTTCGGATCCTAACAAGAATTGAACCCTATACCGAATATTATGGGATGAATCTCTGTCGACGTACACTGCTTGGAATACTTAAATACCCAGCACCTTATAGTTTGCTTCACCGAAAACTGCCTACTAAGGAAGTGAACCATTTTAGGCAACTAAAGCCTTCACAATGGCCACCTGTGAAAGGGCTTTTTGATGATGATCTTGAAATCTTGGACTGGGTATTAGACCCATTATCTGAATCTGATAAAGCTATTTTTCTTTCTCATCAGTTAATTGATGGCTCGACGCATCGCAGAACTCAATATAAATCGTTCGATTGTTCGATTATGGAGCTAGCCGACGATATTGCCTATGCCGTTCATGATCTTGAAGATGCCATCGTCATGGGGATCGTCACCCGAGAACAGTGGTCGACAGATGTTGAAGGTAAACTGAAGCAAAGCAAGGATGGTTGGATTAGAAATGAATTCACTACGATAGGAGAAAGACTATTTTCAAGTAAACATCACCTGCGTAAAGATGCCATTGGTACCCTAGTTAACGGCTTTGTAACAGCTATATCAATTACTGAAAATACAAAGTTTGATGAACCGTTGCTGCGCTATAACGCAGCATTGGAGACCGATTTTGATGAAGCGCTCGAAATACTCAAACAATTTGTTTACCGGTACGTTATCCGAAAACCCGAAATACAGATGCTTGAATATAAAGGCCAGCAAATAGTTATGGAGTTATTTGAAGCATTTATATCTGATCCAGAAAGGTTGTTGCCAATAAACACTCAAGAACGATGGAAAGAAGCCCAGCAGCAAGGTCTAAACTGCCACAGAGTGATTGCAGATTATATCTCTGGAATGACAGATGAATTTGCAGCAAGACTGCATCAGCACTTGTTTAGCCCTAAATCTGGGTCACTGATTGAGCTAAACCGAGAGCTTTAGTTCAATCAACTTGCGATATAAGAGTATGAAAACAAAAAAGGCACCTTCAAGGTGCCTGATTCATTTAGGAATGACTAGGCCATTACACCAGGAAACAAACCTTTAATACCAGCACCGATGACTTCAATGCCAATAGATAACATCAATAAGCCCATCAGACGAGTAATCACGTTAATGCCTGTGTTACCCAGTACTTTAAAAATCAGTGGTGCCATTCTAAACAGTGAAAAACTCAACAACCCAAATAGCATTACCGTAATAGACATGCCAATCAGATTTTCCAACGTATTGTGCTCCGCGGCCGAAACGATTACCGAACTAATTGCGCCTGGACCTGCCATTAATGGCAGCGCTAATGGCACGACAGCAACCGATTCCATTCCAGATGCTTCACGGTCTTCCTCTTTGTTACGCTTAACCTCACCTAATTTACCCTGCAACATCGACATCGCAATAATACAAATAAGTGAGCCGCCGGCGATTCTAAAAGCAGAAAGAGAAATACTGAACAGATTTAATATATGTTGGCCGGCAAAAATCGTTACCAATAAGATAACAACAACCGCAAAATTTGCGATTTTACCAGTGTGGTTGCGTTCAACTTCAGTTTGATGGCTGGTTAGACTCACAAAAACTGGCAACAAGCCAAATGGGTTGATGATCGCAATTAACCCTAAGAAAAACTTTACATAAAGAGTTAAATCCAACGTCTTGTCCTCTGCGCTTTAGCGCGTCTATATTCGTAATAAAAAAGTTGCGCTACTCTAACGCAACTATCCAAAATCCAAAAATGAGATTTTCTAACCGAAATCACAACTTTGAATAAATTTTATTAATCGATTTTTAAAGCCGATGTTTACATAAATGTAACACCCTGTTGCTAAGATAGTTATTTTATTACAGATAGCAACATTTTTGCGGACTCGATCACGGTGAACAAGGCCATTTGAGTGTAATTTTTCTTCATGGATGCATTTCAAGAACTGAGAATGGTTAGCAAAACCCAGTTTTGCTAAATTTTTTTAGGACAAACACTATGACAGTTACTAACGAACAGGATCTCAATAATCTGGTAAGTAGAGTCGTTGAAGCTCAACGACAATTTGCCGATTATAGCCAAGAACAGGTCGATGTGATCTTTAGAGCTGCAGCGCTTGCAGCTGCAGATGCTCGGATCTCGCTAGCAAAAATGGCTGCGACAGAAACGAGAATGGGCGTACTCGAAGACAAAGTCATTAAAAATCACTTCGCCTCAGAGTATATCTACAACAAATACAAGGATGAAAAAACTTGTGGGATCTTATCTGAAGATCCCACCTTTGGTACCATCACCATTGCAGAGCCGGTCGGATTAATCTGTGGTATCGTTCCCACAACGAACCCAACATCTACTGCGATATTTAAAGCATTAATCAGCCTAAAAACACGTAATGGTATTATTTTCTCCCCCCATCCAAGAGCTAAAAACTCAACCACAACAGCTGCCAAAATAGTATTAGAAGCCGCTGTAGCTGCTGGCGCGCCGAAAGACATAATTGGCTGGATTGATGAGCCATCAGTCGCACTATCAAACCAATTAATGACCCATACCGATATAAACCTTATACTGGCTACTGGCGGACCTGGTATGGTCAAAGCTGCCTACTCTTCTGGCAAACCCGCTATTGGTGTTGGCGCCGGAAACACGCCGATAGTCATTGATGAAACTGCTGATATAAAGCGCGCAGTTAGTTCTATATTGATGTCAAAAACCTTTGATAATGGTGTGGTCTGTGCCTCAGAGCAAGCCGTTGTCATTGTTGATGAGGTCTATGATGTCGTCAAAGAGCGTTTCGCCAGCCATGGAGGTTATGTACTCAATGCTGTTGAAACAGCCGCTATGCAAGACGTTATCCTTAAAAATGGTGGTTTGAACGCTGATATCGTTGGTCAAAGCGCTGCGACCATCGCAAAAATGGCAGGCATAGAGGTTCATCACAGTACCAAGGTACTAATTGGTGAAGTCAGCAATATCGATCAAGCAGAAGCATTTGCCCATGAAAAACTATCGCCACTATTAGCCATGTATCGTGCAAAAGATTTTGAAGATGCAATGGATAAAGCTGAAGCGTTAGTGACTCTTGGTGGTATTGGCCATACATCTGGCTTGTACACAGATCAAGATACACAAGTAGAACGTGTAAAATCATTTGGCTTTAGAATGAAGACTGCACGCATTTTAATTAATACTCCTGCATCTCAGGGCGGTATCGGCGACTTGTATAATTTCAAGCTTGCTCCCTCTTTGACCTTAGGCTGTGGCTCATGGGGTGGCAACTCAATTTCAGAAAACGTTGGCCCAAGCCATCTAATTAACAAAAAAATGGTCGCTAAAAGGGCTGAGAATATGTTGTGGCATAAACTTCCATCATCTATCTACTTCCGTCGTGGTAGTTTACCCATTGCTTTGGAAGAGCTATCAGACAAGAAGCGTGCGCTTATCGTCACCGACAAGTACCTATTCAACAATGGTTACTGTGATGAGACAATAAAAATCCTCAAGAGCCAAGGGTTAGAAACTGAAGTATTTTACGATGTCGAGGCTGATCCAACGATGCAAATCGTTGAGCAAGGCGCTAAGGTCGCGCACAGCTTCCAGCCAGATGTCATCATCGCGCTAGGTGGCGGTTCACCAATGGACGCAGCAAAAATTATATGGGTAATGTACGAACATCCAGATGTCGACTTTGCCGATCTTGCACTGCGCTTTATGGATATTCGTAAACGTATATACAAGTTCCCTAAGTTAGGTAAAAAAGCCAAGATGGTTGCGATACCGACAACATCCGGTACTGGATCAGAAGTAACTCCTTTTGCTGTGGTCACAGATGAAAAAACGGGTATGAAGTACCCTATCGCAGATTATGAATTGACGCCTAATATGGCAATTGTTGATCCTAATTTGGTAATGGACATGCCGAAATCGCTGACAGCTTTCGGTGGTATTGATGCAATTACTCACGCACTAGAAGCCTATGTCAGTGTAATGGCAAACGAGTACAGTGACGGCCAAGCTCTGCAAGCGCTAGATCTGCTATTTACCCATCTACCCGATTCCTATGAGCATGGCGCCAATGCCCCATTAGCCCGCGAGAAAGTACATAACGGCGCAACAATTGCGGGTATCGCATTTGCCAACGCCTTCCTCGGTATTTGTCACTCTATGGCGCATAAGTTAGGCGCAGAGTTCCACTTAGCGCACGGTCTAGCGAACGCTCTGCTTATTAGTAATGTTATTCGTTTCAACGCGACAGACATGCCAACTAAGCAAGCAGCTTTTAGTCAGTACGATAGACCAAAAGCATTATGTCGCTATGCAAAAATAGCTGAGTACTTAAAACTTGAAGGCACCATTGGTGAAGGCATTACAGATGAAGAAAAAGTCGAGGCTCTACTTAAAGAAATTGATGTCATCAAGGAGAAGATTGGCATTCCAAGCTCAATCCAAGCTGCAGGCGTCAACGAAGCCGACTTCATCGCAAAACTAGATGAACTCGCTGAGGATGCTTTTGATGATCAATGTACAGGGGCAAACCCTCGTTACCCGCTTATTGCTGAACTTAAACAAGTTTTACTCGCGAGCTATTACGGTAATGATTACACCGATGAATAAGTAAAACACAGATATATTGTTTTAATTAAAAAGCCTTAACAGCGTACTGTTAAGGCTTTTTATTCTAAAGTGCTAAGCTTTTAGCCTTAATGCGATAAGCATGTAATAAAGGCTCTGTGTACCCAGAGGGCTGAGTGGTTCCTTTAAAGACAAGATCGCAAGCCGCTTTAAATGCAATGCCATCGAAACCAGGTGACATATTAATGTAGCTACTATCATCTTTGTTTTGCTCATCAACAATCGCTGCCATTTTTTTAAGAGCGGTCATGACTTCTTCTTCAGTGCATATACCATGTGTTAACCAATTTGCTAAATGCTGAGAAGAGATCCTTAACGTTGCCCTATCTTCCATCAACCCCACATCATTAATATCCGGTACCTTGGAACACCCTACGCCTTGATCAATCCATCGTACGACATACCCCAATATACCTTGTGCATTATTTTCCAACTCAAATGCCTTTAACTCAGCAGATAGCTCAGATGGCTCAGCCATGAGTGGGATCGTAAGTAGGTCATCTAAACTCGCTCTATCACGACTTTTGAGTTCATTTTGCACATCCTTTACATTAATTTTATGATAATGCGTCGAATGTAAAACGGCACCATTAGGAGACGGAACCCAAGCAGTATTGGCGCCTGCCAGTGGATGGCCAACCTTTTGCTCAAGCATTGCAGCCATTTCATCAGGCATTGGCCACATACCTTTACCGATTTGTGAACGTCCCTGCAGACCACACGCTAAGCCAATATCAACATTCCAATCTTCATAAGCTGCAATCCACTTTTGCTGTTTCATTTTCGATTTTGCAACAAATGGACCTGCTTGCATTGACGTATGGATCTCATCGCCTGTTCTATCTAAAAAACCTGTATTAATAAATACCACTCTTTCTGAAGCTTCACGAATACACTCTTTTAAATTGACTGTGGTGCGACGCTCTTCATCCATAATGCCGACTTTAATTGTGTTTCGGGCCAGCTTTAACGCGTCTTCTATTTTGGTGAACAACTCACAAGTGAATTTAACTTCTTCAGGCCCATGCATCTTAGGCTTTACAATGTTAATTGAGCCCTTACGGCTGTTACTGCGATTATTATTATGTCCTTTAATATCATGCAGCGCTGCAAGCACGGTAAACATACCATCTAAGATCCCCTCAGGAACCTCTTTGTCCTGTTTATCTAAAACGGCATTGATTGTCATCAAATGACCAACGTTACGAACAAACAATAAACTACGGCCAGGTAGCACTAATTGCTGATCATTTGGCGTTGTATAAATTCTGTCATCATTAAGCTCTCGAACAATATTTTTGCCGTTTTTAGCTAATGTAGCAGTTAAGTTTCCTTGCATTAGCCCAAGCCAATTACGATAGATCTCAACTTTATCTTCGGCATCAACCGCAGCTACAGAGTCCTCACAATCCATAATGGTAGTCACAGCAGCCTCAACTAAAAGATCGCTGACCCCTGCCTTATCACTTTTACCAATAAGACTCGCTGTATCTATTTGGATCTCAATATGAAGGCCATTATTCTTAAGTAAAATAGCTCCTGGTGTTTTGGCCGCTCCCTTATAACCCGCAAAGCGCTCAGGATTAGCAAGTTGTGTTTCTAATCCATTTTCAAGGGATACCTTTAACTGGTCACCTTCAATACAATATTTTGTTACATCGGCATGAGAGCCTTGAATTAGTGGCGCCGCCGTATCAAGGTGTTGCTTTGCAAAAGCAATTACTTTAGCACCGCGCTGAGGGTTATAAGTCTTGGTTAGCTCTGCACCATTTGACTCTGAAATCGCATCGGTGCCGTATAAAGCATCATATAGGCTTCCCCAACGGGCATTTGCTGCGTTTAGAGCAAAACGAGCATTTTTAACCGGCACCACAAGTTGTGGACCAGCTTGATCAGTAATTTCAGTATCAACGTTTTCGGTACTAATAGAGAACGCCTCTCTTTCAGGTACTAAATAACCGATATCAGTTAAGAAGGTTTTGTATGCTTCTAGGTTAAAGTCTTGACCCTTATTGCCAACATGCCATTCATCAATTTGATGTTGAAGCTGCTCTCTCTTTGCCAATAAGCTGCGGTTAATAGGTGCAAATTCAGCTACAAGTTCTTCAAACTTTGTCCATACGGTTTCAGCTGAGATCCCAATATCTTGGCAAATCTCATCTTTGACCAGCTCCGCTAACTCTGTAGCAACCTTTAAGCCACCAATTTGAATATATTGAGTCATTTGTTGTCCCTCTTAATCCTTTGCAAAGTCCTAATGAACACTCTCGTCCGTTTACTAATTACACCTAATTAGCGCTATATTCTTTAGCCTATATCAAGGAAGTTACATTTATCTAATTTATAACAACAATGCTCACTATTCAGCTAGTTTATAGCAATTGACCTTTTGGTGTAAAAAAACGTCACATTAGTAAAATTCATTCAACTTATACTTTTCCTCTACTAAAGCTATCCGCCGTTTGTGTAATTAGTTGACGCATCCACTTATGTGCGGGATTGTGCTGTAGTAGCGGACTCCAGGCCATAGTGAGTGCAATAGGTTGAATAATAAAAGGGGGCGCTACGATACGGACTCTGTCGTTATGTTCATGCTGTCTTGCCATCTTACTTGGTATGGTTGCGATCAAATCTTGTTGTTCTGCCAACAAACAGGCAGCTTGGTAATGCCGTGTAAATACGGTTATTCGCCTTTGTACACCGATACGAGTTAACGCTTCATCAACCCAACCTAATCGTTGCACGTCAGCGGGGTCCATCCCGACACCGACTCCCATGCCTGTTTTACTCACCCAAACGTGTTTTGCTTCAAGGTAACTATCGAGGGAGAACTTTTCCAATACAGGATTAGTTCTACTAATCAAACAGCTAAAGTCATCACTCCAGAGCACTTTTTGGTGGAAAGATTGTGGAATACTGTCAAAACGATTGATTACCATATCGACTCTTCCTTGTTCTACATCAGGGAAACTCACGTCACTTGGGGTCATGATATCTAAAATTACATTTGGCGCTTCAGTACGAAGTTTTGCAATAAGCGGTGGAATTAGCGTCGCTTCAGCATAATCACTTGCCATTACACGGAACACTTGTTCGCTTTCTGCAGCATTGAATTTGGCTCGTGGCTGTACGGCTTTTTCTAACCCAATAATTAGTTCGCTTATTGTTGGCTGTAACTCTTGCGCTCTTTCTGTGGGCGTCATCCCCTGACTGGTCCTGATCAGCAAGGGATCATCGAATAATGTCCGCAATCTTTTTAAACCATTACTCATGGCTGGCTGGCTGATCCCGAGTTGATCTGCAGCCTTTGTAACATTTCGTTCACGTAATAGTACATCCAAATAAACTAATAAATTCAGGTCAATACGAGATATATTCATAAGATAAATACCGAGAATAGAAACTATAAATTAGACTTATTTAACCAAATCTAACTAATATTTTCAACGTAATCAATCGCCGCTAATCATATTGTTAAAGGAATATACACATGACAAACTACAGAACTAACATCGATGAAGCCGCTACCTTGATTAATGCAGAAGGTAGTGCATGGAATGCAATCAACCCAGAATCAGTAGCCCGTATGCGTCTACAAAATCGTTTCAAAACTGGGTTAGACATCGCTAAATATACTGCAAAGATTATGCGCGAAGATATGGATAACTACGATAAAGACTCATCGCAGTACACCCAATCTCTCGGTTGCTGGCATGGTTTTATTGGTCAGCAGAAAATGATTTCGATTAAAAAGCACCTGCTCACAACTAAACGTCGATACTTATATCTTTCAGGCTGGATGGTTGCAGCACTTCGCAGCGAGTTTGGTCCCCTTCCTGACCAATCTATGCACGAGAAGACCTCTGTAGCCTCTCTGATTAAAGAATTATACACTTTCCTTCGTCAAGCAGACGCTCGTGAACTTGGTGGCTTATTTCGTCAGCTAGATACAGCTAGCGCTGCAGACAAGCCAGCAATTCAAGCAAAAATAGATAACTTCGAGACTCACGTAGTACCAATCATTGCTGATATTGATGCCGGTTTTGGTAACGAAGAAGCGACTTACCTAATGGCGAAGCAGATGATTGAGGCCGGAGCTTGCTGTATTCAGCTTGAAAACCAAGTATCTGACGTTAAACAGTGTGGACACCAAGACGGTAAAGTGACCGTACCGCACGTTGAGTTCTTAGCCAAGATTAACGCTGTCCGTTATGCGTTTTTAGAACTTGGTATTGATGATGGCGTAATCGTTGCTCGTACCGACTCATTAGGCGCTGGTCTAACACAAAAAATTGCAGTTACAAATGAAGCAGGTGATTTAGGCGACCAATACAATTCATTCTTAGAGGTTGAAGCAATTGATGCGGCTAATCTTGCTAATGGTGATGTTGTATTCCAGCAAAACGGTCAGTTAGTGAAACCTTCTCGTTTACCAAATGGCCTATTTAAATTCCGTGCTGGTACAGGTGAAGAGCGCTGTGTCCTTGATTGCATTACGTCACTGCAAAATGGTGCGGACTTACTATGGATTGAGACTGAAAAACCACATGTTTCTCAGATTGGTGGCATGGTCAATGAGATCCGTAAAACTATCCCTAATGCTAAATTAGTTTATAACAACTCGCCTTCATTTAACTGGACACTCAACTTCCGTCAGCAGGTGTTTGATGCAATGGAAGAAGCCGGACAAGATGTCTCTGCTTACAACCGTGACCAACTGATGAGTGTTGATTACGATTCTACAGAACTTGCGGTTCAAGCTGATGAGAAGATCAGAACCTTCCAAGCAGATGCCGCACGTGAAGCGGGTATTTTCCATCATCTGATCACGCTACCGACTTACCACACGGCAGCGCTATCTACTGATAACCTGGCTAAAGAGTACTTCGGTGACCAAGGTATGCTGGGTTACGTTGCGAATGTTCAACGTAAAGAGATCCGTCAAGGCATCGCTTGTGTTAAGCACCAGAACATGGCCGGTTCAGACATGGGTGACGATCACAAAGAGTACTTCTCTGGTGACCAAGCATTGAAAGCATCAGGCAAAGACAACACCATGAACCAATTTTAGTCTCTGTCGTCTTTGGATTTGCTAAGTTTTTGAAGTGGACTTAGCCCCAAAGTGAGCTAACTCTAAAAGGCCTGCATTATTTTGCAGGCCTTTTTATTTATTTAAACAAACCAGTCGTATTGATTGAATGCATAATATAACTATGCTTTTGAGCAATATATTTCACAGCATTTAACACCCATATACCGCAATATAACAGTGACATAGGAATCACCGCCCCGCTACAACCATGCCTGAGTAAAATAACAGCTCAATTTATTCATCAAAAAATTTAGTTCATTCTCAGTTTAGATTGAGTTATTGCGACCTTAGCGACTCAAATAGTTACTATATCGCTAGCGTCTTACAATTAAATAAAGTGAACCGTTAACAAGCTTAAAATTTGCAGCTTTTGCTAACGAATAAAACGAGACGAAGTTAACACTTCCCAAAGTCATGTATCAATATGTAACAGGGTTAACTTGTTGCATTAAGCCAAAGTCGTTAGGCTGCGAGCAACTTAAACCTAGTAAGTAACAGCATGTCATTTAAGTGCAAATCTCTTTCAGGATTTACCCTAATCGAATTAGTTATTGTCATCATTATATTAGCTATATTAGCTATCGTTGTAGCGCCTAAAATGTTGAGTATTAGTTCAGACGCTAAAGCCGCTGACGTGCGCTCGCTTGCTGCTTTGATTACCACTCAAAACAGATTAGCCTTTGCAAAAAGTAACCTAGCTAATATTGAGACGTTGGAAGGGTGTAGCTACCAATGTGGTAACAACCCCAATTGGGATGTCCCTGTCGGTGAGTACTACATTGACGTCAGTGGCACCCGTTTATATGTGAGTTTCGGATCCCCTATTGCTCCGTTGTCTTCATCAAGTACCGTTAATACCAATTACCGTACTGTTTTTGGTTTGAATGATGAACAATTTTTTATCACCATTGCCCGCACAGAAAACTCTGCAACCGCGATAGTGCCTGCGGTATCAAAAAATAAATTGACTGAGATAGAGAATGGCAAGTACCGCTGTCACGTGGTTTATAGTGCGCCGACAAAATCTCGAGGTTATTCTGTTACGGCTTACACTGAGGATTGTTAGCATTCATACAACTAACAGACGTACTAATTAGCGGGTAGACCAAGGTGGCTGACGTCATTGCTTGAATGACACTCTTTGGCCTACATAAAGTAGTCGCGCTCGACCTTACTTATTCTTAACGCAAATTCACTGTACCAGCGTGTTTTGCCCTTCGCTTGAGCATTTAGATGTTCTGCATTTTGTTTCCAAGCTTTAATCGCATCTAATGACTGCCAATAAGAGACAGTAATACCTAACTCTTCTCTAGCTGACTCAATACCTAGAAAGCCCGGTTGGGTAGCTGCTAGGGCTTCCATTCGCTCCCCCATGGCTGCATAACCATCAGTGTCGTTAGATAAACGAGAGGTAAACACTACACAGTAATAAGGTGGTTTGGGTGTATTTGCTAGCGTAGTCATAAATATCCTTTTATTACCTAATGAACGATAAAATTGTGCTAATTCCGTTGCCAATTAATCTGCATTTTATTGCAAAAAAAAGCCAGAACATATGTTCTGGCTTCTCGTTTTAGCTGTTACTTCTCAGTCCAGCGATCCATCCAACCGAGAACGTTGTCGTACCATTGCTCTAAGTTATCTGGGTTTAAGATCCAATGATTCTCATCTGGGTAGACAAGTAATTCAGATGGGATCCCTTTACGCTGCATAAAAGTAAATGCCGCTAGACCTTGGCCATAAGGAACACGGAAATCTTTCTCACCGTGAATGACCAACATAGGCGTCTGCCAGTTATCAACGTAGTTGACTGGGTTAAACTTTTCATACAACTCTTTGTTCTTAGCGTATGTGCCACCAAATTCGTACTCAGGGAACCAAAGCTCTTCAGTAACATAGTACATAGAACGCATATCGAATAGACCAGCATGGTTAACTAAACACTTAAAGCCATCATTCCAATTACCTTGGATCCAGTTCATCATGTAACCACCGTATGAACCGCCTAATGCACAAGCCCTATCGCCATCTAGCCATTTTTGTTGCTTAGTGACTGCAGCAAGGCCTTTTTGAAGATCTTCAAGTGGTTTACCGCCCCAATCTTTAGTAATTGAATCAGTGAATGCTTGGCCATAACCGGTTGAACCGTGGAAATCGATCATCACTACGCCATAACCAGCTCCAGCCCATAGCTGAGCATTCCAACGGCTACTAAATGAGTTACCGAATGATCCCTGCGGTCCGCCATGAACCAAGAAGGCTATCGGGTATTTCTCGCCTGCTTTATAGTTAGATGGCTTGATCCAGTAACCATAAACCTCTTCGTTGTTCCATCCTTTAAAACTAAACTGTTGATACTCACCAAACTTTATCTCAGCGAGCTTGTCTTTGTTGATCTCAGTGAGTCTGTTTAGGTTTTCACCATCTAAATTAATAGAGTAAAGATCGCCTGGCTCAACCAGAGATTTTTTACTAAACACTATCTTGTCTGCATTAATGCCAACGACACTGTTGCTACCTTCGTTATAGATAGTCTTTACGTCACCAAATTGAGTGTTCACTTCAAATATTGAGACTTGTCCAACATCCTGTGCAGTCACGTAAAGTGTTTTGTTATCTTTACCAAATGCCAATGAGTGCGGGCTACGATCCCACATAGGTGCAACTTCTTTTTCTTGCCCTGTTACTGTATCACGCAACATTATGCGGTAACGGTCAGCTTCAAAACCAGGTTTTGACATTGCTAGGTAGGCCAAATAACGCCCATCAGCTGAGTAAGTTGGATGTGCATCCCATGCTTTGTTAGATTCAGTAAGGTTCTTTGCCTCACCGCCATCAACACTCACTTTCCATAAGTCATAGTTAGTGATCCATGCTTGGTCTTTACCCGGGGCTTTAGCGCTATAAACAACATGCTTACCATCTGGTGTGAATGTCACTTCTTCCATACCTGAAAACGGTTTAGGTGGTGTTTCAGTGTCTAAACCCGCAGTAACGTCGATAGCAGTCGTTACTTTTTCCCCATTTAACTTGGCAACAAAAAGATGGCTTCTTGAATGATCATTCCAGGTATCCCAGTGTCTCACCATCAATTCTTTATATTCTCTACCCGTTGAAGTACGAGCCGCCTCTTCTTCAAACTTCTCTTTCGAGCAGTTTAAATCTTTACACTCAGGGAAAACACGCATATTAACGACAGCTTGAGTGCCGTCATTAGATAGTTTAAAACCTTCAACATCAAGGGGGAAGTCAGTGACTTGTCTTGCTTCACCACCGTCGAGCGCAAGCTGATATAGCTGACTAGAACCATCGCGAGCAGCTAAAAAGTAGATGCTCTTATCATTTGGGCCAAAAGCGACACTGTGCTCTGTCCCTGAAAATTGAGTAATTTGTTTCGCTGTCGCAGCATTTGTATTTAAGTCTTGAATATAAAGGTCTGAACTACCCTTACCGTCTGCATCAACATTTTTCACAGCATAAACAACTTTAGTGCCGTCGTTAGACAGAACAGCAGAGTGCAGCTTGTTGATTTTAACTAATTGTTGAACACTGAAAGGCTGTGGACTAGCAGCTTGTACGCTAAATGCAGCGCCCACTGACGCTAACGCCAGAATGATTGCAGTTTTTTTCATGGTAGTTATCTTATTTTTATGTTTAAAAAGAGTCTTACCGAGGCTAATCGGTATCTTTATCCCTGAAGCGATACAGCACACTATCCAAAATAAATGGCTTAAGCAATACGTTTAAGCCATTCAATTTGTTTCTAAACTTTAGCAGTCTAATTTAAGAGTGTTTAAGTGAAACTCATAAAAGGATAAGTTCAGCAGCCACTTTTATCTTCCCGAATACGAGTAAGTGGCTATCATAAAGTGACCTTAAGTTAGCTATTCAATTTTATTTTCCAAATAGCTGGACCGGTATCGTGAGCATTGACGCCTTCTGAATCGACTGCCACAGTAACTGGCATATCTTTAACATCAAACTCGTAGATAGCTTCCATACCAAGGTCTTCAAAGGCAACCACACGTGACTTTTTAATCGCCTTAGACACAAGATAAGCAGCGCCACCTACGGCCATTAAGTAACATGACTTGTGCTTCTTAATAGACTCAACGGTTGCAGGACCACGCTCAGCTTTACCAATCATGCCCATAAGGCCAGTTTTATCTAGCATGAGATCAGTAAACTTATCCATACGAGTCGCTGTCGTAGGACCCGCAGGGCCAACAACTTCATCGCCAACAGGATCGACTGGGCCAACGTAGTAAATAAACTTACCTTTAAAATCGACTCCTGCTGGTAGCCCCTCGCCACTTTCAATTAAGCTTTGAATACGCTTGTGAGCTGCGTCTCTACCAGTCAGCATTTTACCGCTAAGTAGCACAGTATCGCCGCTCTTCCACTGCTGCATCTCTTCTTGAGTCACAGTATCCAAGTTCACACGGCGAACACTTTCTCCCACTTCCCATGTTATCTCAGGCCAGTCTTCAAGTGATGGCGGCGTTAAGTCAGCAGGACCTGTACCATCTAAATGAAAATGCACGTGACGCGTCGCGGCGCAGTTAGGGATCATCACTACTGGTTTAGACGCTGCATGTGTTGGTGCTGATTTGATTTTAATATCTAGTACGGTAGTCACACCGCCAAGACCTTGAGCACCTATACCTAACTTATTAGCGCGGTCAAAGATCTCTAGACGTAATTTCTCATCTGTTGTTTGCGCGCCGCGTGCTTGTAACTCGTGAATATCAACAGGGTCCATCAATGACTCTTTTGCCATTACTGCCGCTTTTTCTGCTGTTCCGCCAATGCCTATTCCAAGCATTCCCGGCGGACACCAGCCAGCGCCCATAGTAGGCAGTGTTCTCTCAACCCAAGCGGCAATATCATCTGATGGGTTTAGCATCACCATTTTAGATTTATTTTCTGAGCCGCCGCCTTTAGCTGCAATAGCAACCTCTACGTGGTCCCCAGGTACCATTTCAACATGCACAACTGACGGTGTGTTGTCTTTGGTATTTTTACGGCCACCAGCAGGATCTGCAACTATTGATGCTCTAAGTGGGTTGTCAGGATTGGTGTATGCGCGGCGTACGCCTTCATCAACCATCTCTTGCACAGTTAAATCAGTTTTATCCCATTGGACAGCCATACCGATCTTAACAAAACAGGTCACAATACCTGTGTCTTGGCACAGTGGACGCTTCCCTTCCGCTGACATACGCGAATTGATCAAGATCTGTGCAATTGCATCTTTTGCAGCAGCACTTTCTTCACGCTCATAGGCATCAGCCATTGAGTCAACGAAATCTTTTGGGTGATAATAGGAGATATATTGCAGGGCATCAGCAACGCTTTCGATTAAATCGGCTTGCTTGATTACAGGGACTACTTTGCTCACAGACACTTCCTTTTTAACAGACACTTATTTTGATAACCGATACATCCTGTTCATTAACCAAGATGTACGCTCCAGTAGCCTTAACGGCTTGTGTGTTTTGTTTTTATAACTTGTGTGAGCAATATGATACTCTTTCGCGACTTTGAGTTAAACATCACATTTTAGATAGGGTTAATAGATGAACAATATGACGCCTAAATCCGTTTTCTCGATGCGTCTTGATTGGAATTTGACCACTGAAACCGTTTTCAGCTTTTTTTCCGACTGCCCTTGGGCGATTTTGCTCGATTCTGCCAACGCTAATCACATTGATGCAAAGTACGATGTGATCTGTGCAGCACCAATCACGACATTAACTAGCAGTGATACATCTAGCAAAATCACACGTTCATCGAATCGAGAAGCATTGTTTTCCCTACAGAGTGGCACCGAAAATGGGCTGTTCATTATTGAAGAATATTTAGATGATCCATTTGAACTGTTAAACAAAACCTTGTCTGAGCTATTCCCTATTTCTAAACTGAGTTCACTGCCCTTTTCTGGCGGTGCAATGGGTAGTTTTAGTTATGATCTAGCACGTAACATTGAAAAGCTTCCTAGCAAAGCGGCTAATGACATTTCGTTACCAAAGATGAATATTGGCTTTTATGATTGGGCGCTAGTGTACGATTACCAGCAAAAATGCTGGTCATTAGTCCATTACCAAAGCCAACAGGCGTTAACCAAGGTAAAAGAACAGCTCGATAGCTTAATTGCACAACAAGGCAAAGATACAAGCAAAAAGCACGCACCGAATAAAGCTAATTTGGCTGGTGAACCGTTTAAATTAACCTCTGCATGGAAGAATCAAATTGATGCAAGTTTTTATCATCAAAAATTCGCACAGGTACAAGAATACCTTCAAAGCGGTGATTGCTACCAAATCAACCTCACTCAAAGATTTAGCAGTTACTATGAAGGTGATGAGTGGCAAGCTTACCAAACATTAAGACAAAGCAATGCGGCACCCTTTTCAGCTTTCATGAGACTACCCAAACACGCAGTACTATCGATATCGCCTGAGCGATTTATATCGTTAACAGGTGCCCAAGTTCAAACAAAGCCCATTAAAGGGACAATGCCAAGAGATATCGATCCTGCCGTTGACAACCAATTAGCGCTTGAACTTGCTAGTTCAGAGAAAGATCGCGCCGAAAACCTGATGATTGTAGATCTACTTAGAAATGACATAGGTAAAGTGGCGACAGCGGGTTCTGTCGCTGTTCCGAAACTTTTTGATATCGAAAGTTTTCCAGCAGTTCATCACCTTGTAAGCACTGTGACCGCGACATTGAAGCCATCTTTAAATGCTAGCGACCTATTAAGATCGTGCTTTCCTGGTGGGTCGATTACAGGTGCACCCAAGATCCGTGCAATGGAAATAATTGAAGAGCTTGAACCCTCTCGCAGAAGCCTTTACTGTGGTTCTATAGGTTACATTAGTCAAGATGGAAATATGGACACCAGTATAACGATACGAACCTTAGTGGCACAAAATGATAAAGATAATAATATTATCTACTGCTGGGCTGGTGGCGGGATTGTCGCTGATTCTAAAGTAGAGGCTGAATATCAAGAAACGTTTGATAAGGTGAGTAAAATCCTACCTGTACTTTCAAATATGAATCAAGGGGTTTAAGTAAATGGATTTAGTGGATTTTAAGCTCAGATTTAATCTCCACTCCTTACCCAAGGCACATCACTTCCCCTCCTCGCTGCCATTTGAAGTAAAACAACCGTTGCGTAAAGCGGCAGTACTAATTGCACTTAGCAGTTTTAACGATCAGCTTGAACTCATTCTTACCCGTAGACCTAGTCATCTACGCCAACACCCAGGGCAAATTAGTTTTCCAGGAGGTAAAGTTGAGAAGTTTGATCTGAGCTTTGAAGCTACTGCTTTAAGGGAAGCTCATGAAGAGATTGGTTTACCTAATGAGCATGTCGAAGTAATTGGGTTATTACATGATCATAAAACCTTTACCGGGTTTGATATCACTCCAGTTGTCAGTATTATCTCTCAGCCGTTTACTCCTATTATCGACCCCGGCGAAGTGGACGAGCTTTTTACTATCCCACTTTCATTCTTGCTCAACAGCAATAATCGCCATATACAGTATTTTAGTCGCGGCGGTATAGAGTATCCAGTGCATTTCATTCCTTACGGTCGATATTTCATCTGGGGGGCGACTGCTGCGATGATAGATCAATTATGCAGACTCCTTAGTCAAGATAAACCTCTTTTCTAGTACGACATAAACCAATTCCTCTAAATAGCCAAAATCTCTACACACTGCCCCTACCTTTGGTGACTTACAAAGAAAGCTAATGTTGGGAGCGCTTTAGACCACAAAACGTATATAGAGACCTGCAGCTAAAGAGCATAAAAATAGTAAAGGTATATTGATCCACCAACCAAGGCGGCTATGGGTAGCAATATAATAGTTGAACCCCAAATTGATAAAACTGACCAAAGCACACCACCAAACTATATCCGCCAGTAATACTGTTTGCGCAGGATCCCATTCAAGACGTACCTCGGCACCTTTGCTTTGAAGGTAACCAATTGCAGTATCTGGTCTTGCTTGATCAAATAACATCAGTGCATATATTGCTAATGACCAACCGACAATCGACATTGTGGTCAGTAAATATTGGAACACTTTCAGCTTTTTCATCAATACCATCCGTAGTTTTAGCCCTATTTTTAAAAACAATACCAAGATCCAGACCAACTTACCTTACTTTCCACTTGAGAAAAGCTTGTATCAAGGTAATATGAACGACCAAATTTTATATTTAAAACGTTTCGTTGGAGAACTAAGCAACAATGAGCATTACATCTGTCGCTTCTGTGTTTAAAGGTGACTTTGCGATTGGTTCGCAAATCACAGTACGTGGCTGGGTTAGATCCCGCCGCGATTCTAAGGCCGGGATATCATTCCTCGCTATTTATGACGGTTCATGCTTTGACCCTATTCAGGGCGTAGTACCGAATAATTTAGAGAATTACGACAACGAAGTGTTAAAGCTTACTGCGGGTTGTTCTGTCATTATGACCGGTGAAGTTGTTGAGTCACCTGGTAAAGGCCAAGCCTTCGAAATGCAAGTAACCAACGTTGAGGTTGCAGGCTGGGTAGAAGATCCCGACACTTATCCTATGGCTGCTAAGCGTCACTCTATTGAGCACTTACGCGAATTAGCACACCTTCGCCCGCGTACTAATATTATTGGTGCTGTTGCCCGTGTTCGTAACTGTTTATCACAGGCTATTCATCGCTTTTATAATGAACAGGGTTACATCTGGGTGTCTACTCCACTAATCACAGCGTCAGATACTGAAGGTGCTGGTGAGATGTTCCGCGTTTCAACGCTGGATTTAGAAAATCTACCTCGTGATGACAAAGGCGCCGTTGATTACAGCGAAGACTTTTTCGGTAAAGAATCTTTCTTAACGGTTTCAGGTCAGCTAAACGCTGAAACCTATGCATGTGCACTGTCTAAGGTTTACACATTTGGTCCGACATTCCGTGCTGAAAACTCAAACACCAGTCGCCACCTTGCAGAATTCTGGATGGTAGAGCCTGAAGTGGCTTATGCTGACTTGGACGATGCAGCAAAACTTGCTGAAGATATGCTTAAGTACTGCTTTAGAGCGGTATTAGCTGAGCGTCGTGATGATCTTGAGTTCTTTGCCCAGCGTGTTGAGAAAACTGCGATTGATCGTTTAGAAGCGTTTGTAACCAGTGATTTTGCACAGATTGATTACACTGACGCTATCGAAATCCTTAAAGCTTGTGGTAAGAAGTTTGAGTACGATGTCGAATGGGGTATTGATCTTCACTCTGAGCACGAACGTTACCTTGCTGAAGAGCACTTCAAAGCACCCGTTGTCGTTAAGAACTATCCAAAAGATATCAAAGCATTCTATATGCGTTTGAATGACGATGGTAAAACCGTTGCCGCGATGGATGTTTTGGCTCCGGGTATTGGTGAAATCATCGGTGGTGCACAGCGTGAAGAACGTTTAGACGTGCTTGATGCTCGCCTTGCTGAGATGGAACTGAGCCAAGAAGATTACTGGTGGTATCGTGATCTTCGTCGTTACGGTACAGTGCCTCATGCAGGATTTGGTCTAGGGTTTGAGCGTTTAGTTTCTTATGTAACTGGTGTGTCTAACATCCGTGACGTGATCCCATTCCCAAGAGCACCAAAATCAGCGAACTTCTAAAGCTTGTTTGATATTAGCTAGATATTAAGGCCTCTATTATTAGAGGCTTTTTTTTGCCGTAGCTAAAGTGTTGCCTCCTTTATCTGTGTTTTGTAACCGCGCTTATACAGTCCTCACGGAATAAACCCTAACATTCACCAGTAGAATGTTAGGGTTTAGATTGCCATTTATTATCAGACAACTTTAACTACATAACCGATCATTTATTTAGCAAACCGTAAACCATCATTCTAACAATTAGATTACAAAAGATGCTGCAAACGTGACCACCGTCACGGTTGATTTACTACAGGGACATTCTGTCCTTTTCCCTTATAAATAAATGATCTAGCTCAAGGACGCATAACCTGCCTACTTACCTGCTCCTCAAACTCCATTAAACCTTGACGCATATCAATATTTTCACTCTTTTTGAGGCCTAGACTGATGATGTTGAGCAAATTACTTTCAAGAATAATAAGGTTTAACCATGGAAACACACGAAGCCCTATATCAGCAAGGTGTGGCGCGAATGGAGCAATTACGTCAATTGCAACCTCGTCATAGCGAATCACTGAAAGACAAGATGGTACAAAATGGCATTAGTCGTCGAGACTTTATGAAATGGAGTGCATCTGTTACTGCGATGCTCGCCCTCCCACTGCCTTTTAGTACATTAGTAGCAGAAGCCGCAGAGCTTGCTAATCGCGTCCCGCTTATTTGGTTACATATGGCAGAATGCACCGGTTGCTCAGAATCACTGATCAGAACGGATACACCAAACCTAGATTCACTAATTTTTGATCATGTCTCGCTTGAGTATCATGAAACACTTATGGCCGCTGCGGGTTGGCAAGCAGAAGAGAACTTAGAGCACGCATTAGAAACCTATAAAGGCAATTATTTGCTTGCGGTAGAAGGCGCTGTCCCTACTGCAAATAACGGTGCTTACTTAACGGTTGGCTGTAAAGGCCATACAGGTCTCCATATTGTTAAAGAAGCTGCTGCAGGCGCTGCAGCAATTATCTCTGTCGGAACCTGTGCAGCGTTTGGTGGCGTACAAGCTGCTTCTCCAAACCCAACAGGCGCTAAAGGTGTTTATGAAGTGGTTAATAAGCCAGTCATTAACCTAGGTGGCTGTCCACCAAGCGAAAAGAACATTGTGGGTACACTGATGTATTTCATTATGTTTGGCAAACTTCCTGCGTTAGATATGTTTAACCGTCCAAAATGGGCCTATGGCGCGCGTGTACATGACAATTGCGAACGTCGTGGTCGCTTTGATGCCGGTGAGTTTGTTGAGGAGTTTGGTGACCAAGGTGCAAAAGATGGTTACTGCTTATATAAAGTCGGTTGCAAAGGGCCTTATACCTATAACAACTGTCCAACAGAGCGCTTTAACCATCACACTAGTTGGCCAGTACTAGCTGGACATGGCTGTATGGGCTGCTCTGAGCCTAATTTTTGGGATGACATGGCAGACTTTGAAAAGCCACTAGGTAGACAACTACTACACGGCTTAGACGCCACCACCGATACGATTGGGGCTGTCATTTTAGGTGCCACTGCTGTCGGCATCGGAGCCCATGCAGTTGCCAGTGTCTTTGCCAAATCTGAAGAGGAATAATCATGAATAAACGTGTAGTTATCGATCCTATCACTCGTATTGAGGGACACCTGCGAGTAGAGGTAGAGGTTGACGAGAATAATGTGATTCAAAAAGCTTGGTCCTCTTCTACTCTTTGGCGTGGGATTGAGGTGATCTTAAAAGGTCGCACACCGATGGATGTTGGTTTAATCGTACAACGAATCTGTGGTGTTTGTACCTACTCTCATTACCGCTGTGGTACAGAAGCGGTAGAAAATGCACTTGGTGTCAAGATCCCACTCAACGCTAAGTATCTTAGAAGCTTAATGCAAACTTCGCTAAACATGCATGACCATATTGTCCATTTCTACCACCTGCATGGTTTAGATTGGGTAGATGTTGTGTCAGCGTTGAGTGCAGACCCAGCACTAGCAGCGCAAGTCGCTCTTAAATATACAGACAATCCGATTAGTGCAGGCGAAGGTGATTTACGTGCTGTTCAAGAGCGTGTTAAAGGTTTAGTTGAAACTGGTAAGCTTGGTCCTTTTGCCAATGCATATTGGGGAAATAGCACTTATCGATTTACCCCTGAGCAAAACTTGATAGCCTTATCTCACTACCTTAAAGCACTAGAAGTACAGCGAATTGCGGCAGAGATGCTCGCTATTTTCGGCGGTAAGTCGCCTCATCCACAGTCAATCGTAGTGGGCGGTGTAACTTCAGTACGTGACATGTTAAGCCCTGCCCGTTTGCAGGAGTGGAAACAAAAACATGCCATCGTTAACGATTTTATCATTCGTGCGTACAAAGCCGATGTCGTTATGGCAGCAGAAGCATTTGGCTCTGAGCCTAGTGTGCTTGGCGGCGTTAACGTCAAGAACTTCCTAGCAACAGATGACTTTATACTGGGTGATGGGCAGTACATGTTCAACCAAGGCGTGATCATGAACGGCGACTTAGCTGGCGTGAGTGATTTAAACCCTGAGTTAATCAAAGAAGATGTGACTCACGCTTGGTATAAAGCAGACGGCGCACAACACCCTTATGATGGTACAACAGTTCCCGACTATACCGGCTTTGTCGAAAGAGATACCGTTTACGGCAAACTGCCTACAGTAGATGGTGACGGCAAGTATAGCTGGGTAAAATCTCCTCGTTATCAGGGCGAACCCGTCGAAGTGGGTCCACTTGCCTGTTTGTTAGTTAGCTATGCTCGTGGTAACCAAGTGGTTGTCGATGCGGTCAATGGACTACTTACAGCAACAGGGCTTCCAATTAAAGCGCTATTTACAACTCTAGGCCGCACCGCCGCACGTATGCTGCAAACTGTAATCGTTGCAGAGGAAGGCTTAAAAACTTTCGATGCCTTACTGACCAATTTGCAGTCAGATGAATCGACTTACACCAAGCCAGAAATTGATAGCAATAAAGAGTATGTTGGCCACGCTATGATTGAGGCTCCTCGGGGTATGCTCAGTCATTGGATCCGGATAAAGGGCGGCAAGGTCGAGAACTACCAAGCAGTTGTACCAACAACGTGGAATGCTGGACCAGTTGATGGACAAGGTAAAGTGGGTCCTTACGAGGCGTCACTCATTGGCTTGAAACTCGAAGATCCAACCAAACCTTTAGAAGTCATTCGAATCATTCACTCTTTCGATCCTTGTATGGCTTGTGCCGTACATGTGATGGATTACAAGGGTACGAATTTGGGTGAATTTAAAATCGATCCCAACGGATTCTAGTTAAGGGGGTTAGCATGGCTACTCAATCTGCACCCTACCAAAGAGAACTTGTTTTTGGTGCGGCGATCAGGATTTTTCACTGGCTAAGAGCATTAGCTATCCTGATCCTGGTTATTACGGGGTTTTATATCTCATGGCCATTTTTGGTCGCACCAGAAAGCTCTGATGTTTTGGTACAAGGCTATATCCGCGCGGCTCACCAAATATTTGGTTTCCTATTGGTTTCCATCACGTTGGTAAGGGCTTATCTATTTTTCTTTGGTAAGAGTGATATTGAGAGACGCTCCTTTAAGGATGTATTAAGTCCTAAAAGCTGGGTTACTCAACTTAAGTCCTATTTATGGATGGGACATTTAGACAAAGCTGGAGTCTACGGTCCATTGCAATTTGTGACTTACTTTGCAATTTCGGTTGTCGCCTTCCTTATCTGCGTTACTGGTCTCGTGTTATATGCCAATGTATATCATCAGGGGCTAGGAGGCATGATCGGCGGTATGGCAAATTGGGTCACTATGATGATGGGCGGATTAGCGCCGGTCAGAATTTGGCATCATTATTTCACATGGGTGTTCATTATTTTTGTTGTGATCCATGTGTACATGGCGGTGTGGACGGGGATCCGATTTAAGCATAACTCTGTGGACTCTATCGTCTCAGGATACGATTATCATAAGAAGAAATAAAAGGAAAACATGAAGATATTGCTACTTGGTATTGGCAATGTCCTGTACGCCGATGAAGGTATCGGCGTACATTTCGTCAATTACATCCAAGAAAATTTCCGTTTCCAGCATCCTGATTATCAGCTCGATATGATGGATGGTGGCACCCTTGCGCAAGGGCTTATTCCCACTTTATGTAAATACGATTACTTACTGGTTGTTGATACCGTAAACGCAAATGGAGTTGAACCTGGTGAGGTCTACTTTTTTGATTTTGATAACGCGCCCCCTGAAATTGATTGGCAAGGTAGCGCTCACGAAGTAGAGATGCTGCAAACGTTAATCATGATGGAAATGGTAGGTGACAGACCTAAAACCTTTGTGCTCGGCATAACACCAACTGTGCTTGAACCTATGACTCTCGGCCTTACGCCGCAAATTCAAGCCGCTGTACCCTTAATGGAAAAAACCTTGCTTAATCATTTTGAAACCCTTGGCTTCTCACACTCACGACATGCCAATATCGATATCAATGCGCTCATTCCCGACTCTTACAAACGTGGTTTAATCTCAGATGAAGAATATTAGATTTGAATTTGACTGTCAGCGCGAGGTGCCCTTTTACGGGCACCTCTGTAATCAATACCTTTTAAACGAGCAATATGACGTTACCATTGGCCAGACTGGTAGCAACTACTTTATTGAAGCCAAAGGGGAACAACCCGAATTAGAACGGCTAGCTGATGCCATCGCTGAAGATTTTTTGATTTCATCTTGGTTAATCAAACCAAATATTACCCTGATAGACGCTCCCAAAGGTGATGTTAAATTATTACAGCACTCACCATTAACACAAGAATACTGCCAACAATGTCAGCCCTACTTTGGAGACAATCAAGCCAAGCACTTTGGCCGTCTAGACTATATTTGTCCATGCTGCCAAGCAGATAAGCGCATCGCTGAACAACATCAAACAACCAGCCTAGATGAAGTGAGGCGACTGTTAGATAAACTTGAAAAGCAGGGCTTTATCGAACTGCCTTCAATTGGTAACAAGCAGGGCATAAAATTAAGCTATCAGCCCAATAATGCAGAACAGACCAACATAAGACAAAAACTGGTGATCTGTAATCCAAATAAACTTAATGCGCACTTTATAGTGACAGAGCAGCAAGTTCATGCCCTATCAAGTATCGAAAAGCCTCTGATCTGTTGTCGCCCTATCGATAGCCATCCGAGGCTGACAGATCCTCTCTACTCTCTATGTTTTGCTAACTCTCGATTACTGATGGTTGTATGTGAACTACTTCGACAACGTGGTATTGATTGGATCTATATCGACCATACTGACAATCCTCATTTTGCATTAGTCAGCTCTCAGTGGGTGCCACTGCAAGAAACAGCGGTTGAAAATTCGACGTTAACTTACCAATCAAATGTTGTGCCACTGCATGATGATGTACACCTTGGCCGATATGAGGCCCACTGGGTAAAAGATCATATTGAAGTGTGTGGTACGACTCTTCTTGATGCTGAAGACCAAGGGGTAACTGAGCATTCAACTCAAGATGATGCAGCGACTTGTGCTTTGTACTCTGCAAATCTTGCCACTAAAAAAGCTAAAAACTGCGCCGTCCTTTATTTAAGTAACACCAATAAAAGCCGCATAGTGACTATGGATTCTAAGCAAAAAATTGAATTATTCTTTGAGTTTCCAAACTTGCCGAATAATGGTTATGAGATCGTACATCAGATAGACTCATCGCCTCAAAAAATTCTCTTTGAAAAATTTAAAACCCTCTATCCAGAGGATTATTTGGCGCTGCTAGAGTTAAAACTTGTCGGCCCCACCAATAATATCCAATCACTATGGGCTATTGCTGCTATTTTGTTGGGCGCCGCCACGACAGAAAAAAATCTTCGCCTGGACAAAATACAGCTTAATGATTTTGTAATAGCCAATGCGATGCGGCACAAAGGCAGCAATGCGCCACGTATCGACTTTCCGCTTACTCGTGGAGAAGCATATAGAAGTCTAAACTGGTGTAAAACACTGGGCAGCATCATAAGTTTTAGGCTTGCAGAAGAAGGCAATATTGAAAAAATAGCGTTTGGTATGCACGATTCACTGGCAGACTTTATCTGCAACTGGATTGAACATTTAGATCAAAACATCTCAATAAAATCTGTCGTTCTTGCTGGCAGTAGTTTTGATAATGAGCTTTTAGGCAGAAGAATAGCCTTACGCTTAGGTAAAAACTTTGATTTGAATCCAAATCCTCAAATGGACTTAGAAGGGCTAAACATTGCAGTTGGCTCTCTGTTTTTAAAACAGCGAAGACATTAATGACATTGGCACTAACCCGAGTAGAGATCAAAATTACCGGCATCGTTCAAGGTGTCGGTTTTAGGCCGTTTGTTTACCGTTTAGCACATGAACTTGCTCTTAGTGGCAGTGTGCTTAACAACAGTGAAGGGGTAACTATAGAAGCTCAAGCCAGTGAACGTATCATTGACCAGTTTAAGTTACTGCTAGCTTCTCCCCCACCTTTGGCTCGCATCGACAGTTTCGAGACTAAACTGATGCCGGTGGTAACGACTCCAGAACCGTTTCGTATCATCCATAGCCAAAATAATGCTGATGCGATAGTCGCAGTATCTGCAGATAAATGTACCTGTGCGGATTGCTTCGCTGATATAAGTAACCCAAATTCTCGCTATTTTAGATACCCGTTCACCAACTGTACAAATTGTGGTCCTAGATACACCATCATAAACAACTTACCTTACGACAGGTTCAACACAAGCATGGCAACTTTTACCATGTGTTCTACCTGCGAAAGTGAATATCAAGATCCACTAAATAGACGTTACCATGCACAGCCAGTTAGTTGCCCAAACTGCGGACCTAAATTGAGCTTTCGCAATCCAGATTTGAGCATAACGAGCAGTCAATCGGAGCCACTACTACAGGCAGTCGAAGCATTAAGGTCAGGTGAAATCCTTGCAATAAAAGGGCTTGGCGGCTTTCATTTAGTCTGCGACGCCACTAACCACGAAAGTGTGAAGGCATTACGTCAGCGTAAGAATCGCCCAGCAAAGCCTTTAGCTATCATGGTGCAAAACAGTCAAGTCGCGAGGAAACTCGTAACCGGCAATAATACTGAATGGCAAACACTAGCCGGCAATGAGCGACCTATTATCGTTATGCAAAAAAGGCAAGAGCCTGAGTTAAAGATCAGCAATATGATCGCTCCTGAAATCGACAGGCTCGGGCTCTTTTTACCTTATACCCCCTTACATCAGATGTTAATGGAGCTAATTGCACGGCCATTAGTCATGACCAGTGCCAACCTTTCGGGTGAGCCGATCATTACAGCTAGTGAAGATATAGTGAGCAAGCTCGGACATATTGTTGACCATATTTTAGATCATAATCGCCCTATTCTAAATGGATGTGATGACAGCGTCGTTCAAGTGATAAATAACAGGCTGCAGATCTTAAGGCTAGCCCGCGGATATGCGCCACTAACTATCTATAGCTCACAGCAAATCGAAAAGCCCACACTCGGCTTAGGTGCGCAACAGAAAAACACGCTTTGTTTTGCTTTCGGGCATAATCTATTTTTAAGCCCCCACATAGGCGATCTGGTATCCATCGAAGCTGAGCGCTATTTTCACGATACATTGAATACTTTCTCTCGGCTATACCACTTCGAAGCAAAGGCATTAGTGCATGACAAGCACCCGAATTACTTTACTAGCCAGTGGGCTGCTAATGAAGAGTCTACGCAGAAAACAGAGGTCCAGCACCACTATGCTCATGTGCTAAGTGTATTAGCCGAAAATAAAACAACCGAACAAGTTCTCGCTTTCACATTTGACGGTACAGGTTTAGGTGATGATCACACCCTGTGGGGCGGTGAAGTATTGCTTGCTGATGCCCATAAGTACGAGCGTATCGCTCATTTAAGTCCCTTTAAACTCATCGGTGGAGAACAAGCGATTAAGCAACCTGCAAGGTTACTTATTTCGATTTTACTTGAAAAATATTCACCAGAAGAGATTGCTGCAATGCAATTACCAGCCATCTCTAATCTAAGTAGCATTCATTTAAGCAATCTGTGTAAGGTCTGGCATAAAACATCACCTAAAAGCCAGACTAGCTCTATTGGCAGGCTATTTGATGTTGTTGCCGTGATGCTTAACCTTGTTGATATTATCCAATATGAAGGGCAAGCAGGAATACTCCTCGAAACGGCTGCTAACAGCGTTGCTAATCAACATGATATGAATATTTCTGCAGGGAAAGTAAAGTGCAATTTACACGACAATGATGGTGAAGGTCACTGCTACTTTAAACTGCATTTAACCAAGAACAACCAATGGCAAACTATTGAACTTATTGAGCAGATCCTTACTGAAATTAAAAAAGTACCACTAACATCAACCAGAGTTAATTTAATCGCACGAGCCTTTATGGATTGTATCGCAAACATGATATGTGATGTTGCCTTAGACTTTAAATCGACTCCCATTGTGCTAACTGGGGGGGTATTTCAAAACCGTTACCTTTCTGAGCGATGCGAGAAACTGCTTACTGCTCAAGCAAACAAAATCATGCAGCCAAAATTGGTGCCTATAAATGACGCAGGTATTGCCCTTGGGCAAGCATGGTTTGCAATCAATAACAATATTGAAATCACTATCGATAACATTTGTAACCCACCACCACAAATGTGACCCCTATCGCCTTTTGAAACCTATTTACCTGATTTACATCAAGGTCGATCTGCTTATTGTGATCGACAATGAAATATAACTAATATAACGGAGTTACCTATGTGCCAAGATTGTGGCTGTTCAATTACCCGTCATGACCATTCATTAAGCCCTAGCCATTCTCATGCCCGAGTGGATGACAACATAGCAACCAACCCACAGTTAAATGACAAAAAAACATTGTCAGTTATCCATAAAATTTTGGATAAGAATGACATAGAAGCTCAGCATAATCGTCAGCATTTTGAAGATAAGTCCGTAACCGCTTTTAACCTAATGAGCAGCCCAGGCAGTGGTAAAACCACTCTTTTAGAGAACCTTTTTCAATATACAGATCTAAAATACGCCGTTATCGAAGGAGATTTAGAAACATCGAGAGATGCAGATAGATTAAAAGCAAAAGGTATTGAAGCGTTTCAAATCCAAACGGGTGCAGCCTGTCACTTAGATGCATTTATGGTTCACAGTGCCCTGCATCACATTAATTTAGAATCTGTTGATATCTGCTTTGTTGAAAATGTTGGCAACTTGGTCTGCCCTGCAAGTTACGATGTTGGCACCCATAAAAATGTCGTATTGTTATCGGTACCTGAGGGTGATGACAAAATAGAGAAGTACCCAGTGATGTTTCGCCGCGCTGATGTAGTGTTAATCACTAAATCTGATTTAATGCCTCATTTTGATTTCAGTATCGAAGAGTCTAAAGCTCAACTTAAAAAATTAAATCCAGATATAGAACTGATTGAAGTTTCAATTAAAGACCCTAAATCTATGGAGAATGTCGCTATATGGTTCAACAAGCACTTAGGAGGTAATGCCTAATGTGTTTATCCATCCCATCGCAAGTTGTAACGATCCACGAAGGTGAAGAGTTTGTCACTGTCGACACAATGGGTGTAAAACGTAAAGTCTCTAGCCACCTAATGACTGAACCGCTTGAGCTTGGGGACTATGTTCTGATCCATATTGGATTTGTAATGAACAAAATAGATAAAGCTGATGCCCAGGAAAGTCTTGCACTATATAAAGAGATCGTAAGCAAACTTGAACAAGAGGAGAATCAAGCCTAATGCTCTCTTTAAACGCGCTCTACGAAGGATTTAGAGATCCAGATGTCATCAAATCATTAGCTAAAGAAATAGCGTTAGAAGCTGCGAAATATGACGCAAAGATTAACATTATGGAGGTATGCGGTGGACATACCCATACCATAATGAAATACGGTATAAATCAGCTTTTACCCAATAACATTGAATTTATACATGGACCCGGCTGCCCCGTTTGTATCATGCCAAAAGAACGTATCGATCATGCTGCTACTTTAGCCAGTATGCCCGATACCATTTTGATCACCCTTGGGGACATGATCCGCGTACCGGGTTCAAAAGGTAACTTGGCCCAATTCAGGGCAAACGGTTGTGATATACGTCCTATATACGATCCATTGGACAGTCTTAAAATAGCAATGGATAACCCTGACAAAACTGTCATATTTTTTGCAATCGGTTTCGAAACCTCCACACCAATGACAGCAGTGTTGTTAGAACAAGCTGAAAAGCAGAAGGTTTCTAACTTACTATTTCATATTAATCATGTTCTCGTGCCACCTGCAATTGATGCAGTTATGTCCGACCCCAATGCAAAGGTTAACGCTTTTATCGGTCCAGCTCATGTCAGTGTCATCAGTGGGGCGAAGGTTTATCGCTCTGCAGTAGAAAGCTATAACACACCACTGGTTGTTTCTGGATTCGAGCCTGTTGACGTCATGGAATCTATCTTGATGATCACTAAGCAAAAGGCGAGATCACAATCACAATTAGAGAACCAATATAGCCGTGCCGTGTCGGAAGAAGGTAATTTGGCTGCTCAAGCACTGGTTAATAAATACATGACTGTCAGGCCTAGTTTTCGCTGGCGAGGTTTAGGCCCAATACCAGACTCGGCGTTAATGCTTCGCGAAGAGTACAGCCACCGAGATGCAGAAGTCGTTTATAAAGATAAACTCCCACATCAAGAGATCGATGACCATAAAGCGTGCCAATGCGGAGATATTCTACGGGGACTGTCTAAACCTAAAGACTGCAAAGTGTTTGGACGTGGATGCAGTCCAGAAACCCCCTTAGGAAGTTGCATGGTCAGCTCTGAAGGCGCCTGCAATGCCTATTATAGATATAATGGAGTAACTGAATGAGCACTGTTAATGTGAGTAAAACCGTTCAGCTTAGCCACGGCGGAGGCGGCAAAGAGATGAACCGCCTGATCAAAGATATTTTTTTTAAAGCCTTCGACAATCCCATATTAAGAAGTGAAGAAGATTCAGCACGTTTACACTTTAACGGGGATACCGCTTTTACGACTGACTCTTTTACCGTAGCACCACTTTTTTTTGCTGGGGGTGATATAGGAAAACTAGCCATAGCAGGAACCGTTAACGATCTCGCTATGATGGGCGCAGAGCCCCAATTTTTAAGCAGTAGCTTCATTATTGAGGAAGGTTTTCCAATAGAAGATCTAAAAACTATCGTCTCAAGTATGGCAACTGAGCTTAAAAAATCAGGTGCTAGAATAGTATGCGGAGATACAAAGGTTGTTCCTAGAGGCTGCGCTGACGGCGTGTTCATCAATACTTCAGGTGTCGGGCGTATTATCAACAACGGCATCTCAGTCAAAAACTTAAAGCAAGATGATGTCATCATCGTTTCTCGAGATATAGGCCGACATGGCGCAGCAATTTTAATGGCTCGCGAAGGACTTGCATTAGAATCTGAACTCACCAGTGACTGTGCAACACTATGGCCAATTGTGGAACAACTCATTGCGAGCAATGTTGAAATACACGCTATGCGTGACGCCACTCGCGGTGGTTTATCAGCGGTACTAAACGAATGGGCATCGGCCTCCCAAGTCGGTATTACTGTTAATGAATCAGAAATCCCCGTTAGCCAAGAAGTCGCTGGTTTGTGCGAGCTTTACGGATTTGAGCCTTTCGACTTAGCCAATGAAGGCACTTTTATTCTTGCTGTTGCCAAAGATTGTGCAGAGAAAACACTACAGATCATGAAAACGTTTTGTCACTGCGAACAAGCATCGATCATAGGCAAGGTTAATGATATTAAGCCAGGAAAAGTGATCCTAAATACGCCGTGGGGAAGTAGTCGATTTTTAGATGTACCACAAGGTGAGTTACTGCCGAGGATCTGCTAGTGCATGAATATTCCATAGTCACAGCGCTTATCGAGCAATGTGAAAAACTAGCAGAGCAAAACAGTGCAAATAAAATTACCCGCGTTGACATCAAACTTGGTATTTTAAGCGGTGTAGAGCCTGCATTATTAGAGACCGCGTTCGAAGCCTTTAAACTTGAAGGGATCTGCCATGACGCGCAGCTTAACATGCAGATCCAACCACTGGTTTTGCAGTGTCATTCATGTAATGAACAAACAATCCACCAGCAACGGAGTATTGTTTGCGACCATTGCCAAAGTACCAATACTAAAGTACTCGACGGAGAAGAGATGTTGTTGATGCAATTGGAACTAGAGCAGAGTTAAAATTTGTATCCATAAAGAAAAACACCATTAGATGAGTAATGGTGTTTTTCTTATTAGAGGGTCTAAAACCAATCAGCATAACTACGCTTGTCTATCTTTAGCCTTAGTTTGTGGCATGCCTAAATTCGTCTGATAGCTCAGCTTTGGCCCTTTTTAAGTTCTTCTGTGCTTGCTCAAAGTAACTCGGCGAGGTATCAATCGCTCTTTCGAACAGCTCTATTGCTTGTTGATACTTCCCTTCTAACATAAGAAAATATCCAAGGTCATTCAAAGCGTCAGCCGGCTCCATCGCTTGTTCAAATGTTGCTAGTGCTCTTTTATATAAACCTTTTCGAACATAAACCAAACCAAGGTTAGTCCAAGCACGATCTAGGTTTTGATCTTCTCTAATCGCCTGCCTTAAATAACTTTCTGCACTCGTTAACTCCCCTGTCAGATAATAAGAATATCCTAGGTTAGAGATTAATATTGCTGAATGAGGTTGCAACTCTAGCAGTAAACGAAAATACTCACGCGCGCTTTCATGCTCGTTCTGAACATCATCAAGAATTGCGATTGCGTTGTATACTCTTGCTGGCGAGTCTCGGTCAGGAACATAAAAGCTGCCAATCATACGACTAACTGAAACTGATGCTAACCGCTTTTGATCAAGCTCAATGGCTTTAGTCAGGTGTATTCTCGCTTCTCTATATTGGCGTTTATCCATGCTCACCACTCCCAGATCTGCATGCACCATAATGAGATTTGGGTCTAAAGCTAAAGCTTCGTTATAGGCTCTAAAGGCAATCTCAGGATTACCACGCATAGTGTGGATCCTACCTATGTGATAAAAAGTTTCTGCATTTTCAGCGTTAAAATCTAATGCTTGGATGTATGCATACAGTGCTTTTTCAAGATTTCCAGATTGTTCCTCTTTGCGCGCTTTCATTAAGGCTTCAGCTTCAGTCTGTGGCGCTTCAAAGTCTGAAGTAATAGAAGATAAGGCACCCGCATCAAGTAAGTCTTGTCTATTAGGAGCTTTGATCTCTTGTGGTTCCTCTGGTGTGGTTGAGGAACAGGCAGTAAGACCACTCAGCAGCAGGAGCATCAATAAAAAGATCAATGAACGTTTAAAAGAACCTTCAACAGCCATCATATTTATCCTTATACTTCACCGTAGTGAAGATTCTTTTAGAATGCTTGTCCCCAAACTTTCATCACTTTCAGCACCGCAGGCCCTACCGCAACAATAAAAAATGAAGGCCATATACAGCACATCATGGGAAATATCATCTTAACGGCTAGCTTAGCAGCTTGTTCTTCAGCCGCCTGTAAGCGCTTATCTCGATATTCGTCAGAAAAAACCCTAAGGGTTTCTGCAATACCAGTACCTAAACGCATGCTTTGCGAAATTGCAGAATTAAGTCCTTTAATATCTTCCAAACCTGTTCTATCTGTGAACTCTTGTAGAGCCACTTTAATCGTTAAACCTGCGCGTACCTTACTGCAGACCAAATCTAGCTCACTGGCGAGACTTGGATGACTAAAAGCAAGTTCTTTGGCTACACGCTGCAGAGCGGCCATTAATCCGAGTCCGGCTTCGCAACACACAACAAGCAGATCTAATGCATCTGGAAAACCGACCCTAAGTAGTCGCATTCTTCGGTTGGCTAAAGATTGTAGAATCATTGAGGGCAAAATGAACGCACCACCAATGAACAAACAGAATATGTAAACGATCCAGATGCCCGCGATTTTGGGGAATATGTTAAGAATGACAACTGAAATTACAGCACCAAGTAGCAAAAGCAGTAAACGAGCAGCATTGAAGATAGCTAACGAATTTTCAGAGTGAAATCCAGCGTGAATTAACAGTCTTCTCGTTTCATGATTAGAAAAGTTCAAAAATGGCTTTTTTGCCATTTCCCCAATTCCATGTTCTAGGGTTTCGGAAACTGCATCACCGCTAGTACTGGCACTAACATCACTTTCATTTAATTTTTTCAAACGCTTTCTTAGCGGAGAGTAAACCCCACTAATGAAGTATGAAATTGATATTGCTAGAGTAACCCCAGCAATTCCAGCTACTATGTATATAACCCATTCAACGTGTTGTGGATCATCAAAAAACTGTCCAAGTAAGCCTATTAAGAATTCCATATTACATATCAATCCTTATAATTTTACTAATCCAAAAGCCACCGACGAACATACCAATAGCCCCCCACATCAACAATTTGTGCCCCTCTTCCGTGCCTGTTAGCTCTCCCACGTAGCCAGGGGTTTGTAGATAGATCACAGCAAATAGAACAAAGGGTAGCAAGATTAGGATCCAAGCAGACAAGCGCCCTTCCGCTGACAAAGTTCTAACTCTTCGTCTAAAAGTAAACCTCAGCCTTATCACCCTTGCAAGATTTTGAATATTTTCGGCAAGGTTACCTCCGGTCTCTTTTTGAACCATAACGGCACTGGCAAATGCCATAGCTGAAACACTTGGCACACGCTCAATAAAACTGAGCAGTGCTCGCTTGGTATCTTTACTGTAGTTGATGTTGGCAAACATCAAGCTAAACTCTTTCGCTAGAGGTCCCTCCATCTCTTCTGTTACCAATTTTACGGCGTCAGAAAAAGAATACCCCGCCTGTAACGCTCGTCTTAATACGTCCAAGGCATCTGGAAAACTTTCTTCAATTTTGTCCATACGCTTATTGGTATCCCGCACCAGCTTAAAATTAAATAAGAAAAGAACCAACGCAAATACGAAAACGCCTGCCACTATCTCACCTAAATAAAGCCAAGCTCCAACTGAAGTAATGGACGCGGTGACTAAGGCTAAAAAAAGGAACTGATGCCCTAGTAATTTGTAATCTGCGAGTTCGAGTCGATAACTTAAATTCTCTATAAATTGAAAGCTTTCTAAATAACGCCCAACACTCCCTAGTTTTGCCAACCGGCTTTTCCGCAACAGCGAAGTTTCAAAGGTTGTATTTTCACCGTCTTCAGATAAACTTTTTAAGCGTTTTCTTACTAACGCGGTATTGGCACGTTGTGGGCTATAGACAGGTAAAAAAAGTGCTTGGGACAAAAAGATTACCGCAATAAAAATAAGACCAAGAAAGATAACTTCATTTGAAAACATAAATTAGCCTCCTAAAATTCAGCAAATGGATCGCCACAGTTAAATAGATTATAAGGAAGCTCTATACCATGCTGTTTTAACTTACTATGGAAGCCTGGAATTACGCCTGTCGCTTCAAATTCTCCAACAATCTCTCCACCTTCCTTCATACCGGTTCGACTAAATCTGAAAATTTCAGACATCGTTATAATCTCTCCCTCCATGCCATTGATCTCTTGAATACTAGTAACACGACGTCGCCCATCTTCCTGACGCTCTAGCTGTACGACAAGGTCTATTGCAGAAGCGACTTGAGTACGTATGTTGCTTACGGGCATATCAAAACCTGCCATACAAACCATATACTCCAAGCGACCTAAAGCGTCTCTAGGACTGTTTGCATGGAGTGTTGTTAACGAGCCTTCATGGCCTGTGTTCATCGCTGTAAGCATATCGAGAGCCTCACCACCACGAACCTCACCAATAACGATACGGTCAGGTCTCATACGCAGACAGTTTTTCACCAGGTCTCGCTGCGAAACCTCACCTTTTCCTTCTATATTTTGTGGTCGTGTTTCTAATCTCACGGTATGAGGCTGTTGTAACTGTAATTCTGCTGAATCTTCAATGGTGACGATGCGCTCATCGGATGGAATATAGCCCGACAGCATATTTAGCAGGGTCGTTTTTCCACTACCGGTACCGCCTGAAACCAAAATATTCAGCTTGCCTTTTACGCTGCCTTGCAACAATTCAATCATTTCTTCCGTGACCGAACCTATGTCTATAAGTTGTTTTGCATTTAGCTTATCGACGGCAAAGCGTCGAATAGATAATGATGGGCCATCTAAAGCTAATGGTGGAATAATTGCGTTGACTCGCGAACCATCAGCAAGACGAGCATCCACCATCGGTGAGGACTCATCAATGCGTCTACCGACACTCGATACAATACGATCAATAATATTTAGTAGATGGGCATTGCTATGGAATTTAATGTTAACCGGCTGCAGTTTACCCTTTCTTTCTACATAAACACGATCATAAGAATTGACCAATATGTCGGATATAGACGGGTCAGCAAGTAGTATTTCAAGCGGACCAAGCCCAAGAACTTCATCGATGATGAGCTTTATCAAGCGCTTTCTTGATGAAAGATTCAATGGTAGGCGCATGTCCGACAAGATTTTGTCGCAAATCTGACTAATTTGAATTTCTGCTTGTTCTTTTGAAACCGTTTCAATCAGCGACAAATCCATTACACTTAATAATTTGTCATAGAGCTGAATTTTAATATCTTGTTCTTCTTGGCTTAGTGGTTGAAATTCAGAAGACTCGTTCCCATTATGCTGATTAATATCCATATCATTTTCCTAGTAATCGCCCCCAAAAACCCGCCTTTTTTATACTTTCTACTTTATCAAGCGGCATTAACTTAGTTACTAGATACTGAATATCTTGTAACATCTTCTGTTTCTTAGCTATTTCAGTTATTGATTGTCCTATTTCAACGCATTCGCTCGATAACTTGTAGTCATTAACAATAGTAAAAACCGAGTCAATGCCAATAGTTTGTTTTACGTCAGCGATTTTAATATCCGATTGCTTGTCATACCGGTTAACTACCAAGTTTATATTATCGCGGGCGATCCCCATTTGATTGGTTAATTGTTTAATTAAATCTTTAGTTTGGCGCAAGTGCATAATATTTTGCTGAGTAATAACTAAAATTTTAGCATCGAGTAACAGATTCTCGTTCCATAGCTCCGGGCCTCTAGAAAAATCCAATATAACTTGCTTATAATATTGACGGCACTTTCTGACTAAATCAGTCGTTTTACTGAGATCCAGTTCACTGTTCATAGAAAGCAACTCAAACGGTTTGGATGTCAATAAATTCAAATTTTTATGGGTTGTCATAGTGCTTTTCAGGGCAACCTCATCCAGCTCTTCTAATGACCAAAGAACATCACAGATAGAATAATTAGACTCCATACCTAAAATATGAGCTAAAGAACCATGATGCAGATCGGTATCGAGTAAGCAGACATCGTAACTTTCTCTTTGTGCTGCTACGCTCGCTATACTTGCAGCAATGAAACTTGCCCCTGAACCCGCTTTTCCATTCACGACGGCTAAAACAGGTGCAAGTTCAGCCTCATCTATTAAGCGATTTGAAACCTTTAATATTGCTCCATATATCTCTTCTATAGGCGCGTCATTGGCAATAAAGTCACTTACCTTATACTGAAAAGCCAACCGTAAAATACTTGGCGGTGTATCTTTGCCTAACAAAATAATATCAGCACCATAGTTAGCTGCGTAACCGAGCGCCTGTTTTGCTTCACGTTCATCATTAGGTAAATGTAACAGTATTAGGTTGATATCATTATTCGGATCATTTTTAAGCTCTTCTAAATAGGAATTCGCAGAGCAAGACAAACGCTCTATTTCGCTAAGTAGAGATACCGATGGTTCTAAGTTTGAAAGATCTTTAACCGCAACAATTGCATTAACAGGAAAAGGTAATAGCATAGGCGTCACTGATTTAGGCTCACCATTAATATTCGCAACGCAAAGTTCTAGCGGATTGTCCATCTGCCTCCTGCCTCCCTAATTAAATTCACTTACATTGACTATAGCTATTATTTTCTAAGTTATGATTTTATTTAGATAAAAAATCAACTGCAGTTGGTAGAGCCACCTTTGAACACACCTAAACTTTCTCTAGGCAAGGTCGAAGAAAATATTGGAGAATTAAGAGTAATAAAAAGCCCTGGGACTATGAACTGATGTTGATAGTTTATAATTTCAGCCCTGACTAATTTAATGTCACTGCCATAGGTTAAGTCTGTTGACGCTGTACCATCAATATCTAAGTAACTAATCTTTAAGTTAGCTACATTTAAATTTGGAACCAAGGATGCTCCATTGAAAAGACCCAAGTTGCGAGTGTCATCAGTAATTAAACACACAACTGCGACTCTAGCAGCCCTTCGTGCTGCTTCATGCAGTACATTATAGGTGTAAAGCAGTCTTCCCACTTCTATAGCACTAAATAAAAGCAAAAAGAAAACACTCGCCACGATAGAAAATTCAACCGCATAGAGTCCACGAACACGCTTCATATTGCCCTCATTGCATATTTAGCACTCAAATTAAAACTTAAATCAATTCCATCACCAAAACCAAAACCTTGTAACTTATCAAAAAATATTGGCGTCCAATCATAGTCAACAGTAATAACCATGATGCCACTATCAGCGGGCATTTCTGCAATGCTGACATCGGTGATACTAATTCCGGACAGTAGCGCGCTGCTTCCTGTATTAGCGCCGTAAACTAACAGGTGCTTCGTATCTGAGATACATCCGTCACAGTTAGCATCAGTCAATGTAGAGGGGATTCCATTACCCGTAGTGATAACTGTTTGAGATAGGTGCCGACCAGCATCTCTGACCATTCTTGTCAAATGACTATATTGATATATACCCCGCCCTAACTCTGCGGTAATAAATATTAACAACAGGAAAATAGGGATAAGTAACGTAAACTCAACGGCTGCGACCCCAGATTGTTCTGTATAATTTCTTCGTGTTCTCATCTCAATGTCCCTAGGAGTCTGGGCTATCTGGATCCCAGTATAAAACGATGGTTGAACTATCGCCTACATAAGCGGGGTCTAAAGAAGCAGTACCTGTATTCTTACAGATACTTAAAAACTCCCCAACGATGTAGGAACTTTGACCATTGCCGCCCACCTGCTGAGTAAGAAAAAAACATGCCGTTCCAATAATATCGATATCATAAGAACCATTTTGATTTGGGTCACAAACCCCAACAACTACATTTAACTCTCTTCTGTTAGCTAAAGCATTAGGATCAGAGGTAGTCGCGCAAGCCTGTGGCGTTTCAGAATGATTATCACTGTCATACTGACTCCATGAGTACGCACCATCAGAGTTGGTAATGATAGTTTCCATCACAGGTTTTCCTTTATCGTCAACAACTGGTACGCCGTCAACTTCTGATTGCACTTCGCCTATTGTTACTGGAGTTCCTTCGCATATATTGGTGTCTCTTGGATTATCGACACTATTGGTACCTGCTTGCCCCCACTCACCAAATCGGGTATTCATCCCCTGTGCAGCCGGGCCCACAGTATTACCCGTTTTGGTCGTTGCAGTAATTCCGGCGCCGACACACTGATCCGGTGAATATGTTCCAGAGAAAGCATCGCGTAAGTCACTACCGCCACGATCTCCGTTAAGACTAATTAGCTGAAAGTTACCGGCACCATTAGCACTTGGTGCGCCAGATCCGACTTTCATAACATGCAGCCCTGTTGCCAATCCGTAGTTATCTTCCGCAGATGAACCAGGATCACCACAGACTAATAAAGGTACAACTTTATTAACACACAGTAAGTCTTGACTTCGACCCGCAACAGCAGAGGCTCGAATATGTTTACTAAAATTTAATATGTCTGCTAAAAAGTTTGATAAAGGTACATCTTCAACCTTAACTCTTACGTATTCACTGCCTTCAAGGAGCACGGCGGTAAAAGGGTCTGGTAGTTGTGAGAATTCGATCTGAAGATGGCTAGTTACTTGAGTTTCATTGAAATCAGGTGTTACAAGTGAGGCTGCGGTTTTTAATTCGCCATTTTCACTAAAGTTTAGATTCTGAACTAAGATTTCGTAAGCGGCTTCTCTTGCTTCGTATAATGTTGCGCCATCTTGCAAGACTTTTGCAGCACTCAAAGCCGCTGCATCTACAGCATTTTGTAAGCGCCCTTTGCTTAACAACATGTGTCCACCATCTAATGCAAGTGCCGCAAATGCGACAATGGCAAAGATACCGATAGTGAACATGACCAGAATAGCTCCGGATTGAAACTTGTTCTTAGTTTGAATTATTGGTTTGCGAAAACGCTTTAAATCACGCATAACCCGCCTCTAGTTCAATTGCTGCTCGAACTACCCGCTGTAACCGAGCCCATACTTTTGGACGATTGAGGTGCAACAGAGCTATTTCTATAAGACTGCATTACCTTACGACCATAGTTGCCTTCAAGACTAAGTATAATACCGTCGTTTTTTTCTGCTGCATCCGGATCCAATATTTGTACTTGCTTAATCTGGTAATGACTCTCACCCATAGGAAAATCATTAACTTGAGTACAGCCTGTGGTAATGATTAACCCTGAAATAAACATTGTTAACCGAGCAAAACCTTCAGATTTTAATTTCATAATATTTTCTCCAATTCTAAAGTGAATGCCCATACTTCTGTTGAGTGCCGGTATCATCTAGTTTTGCATCTGATTCTGCTGGTTGATATGGAGTATCGCTAGTACCTTCGTTTTTTTCTTTGTGCGATAACTTACCTAACAAATAGAATTCGACGTCAGAGGGCAATACAAATCCATCTGTTGGTAGCGATATGTCTTTTCTATTGAATGGCCTGACTAATCGAGGTGTGACCAGAATGACCAGCTCACTTTGACCATTTTGAAAACTTTTACTGGTAAACAATTGTCCCAGAACGGGGACGTCGCCAAGTCCAGGTAACTTATCAATATTTTCTCTTAATGTGTCACTGATTAATCCACTAATGGCAATAGTTTGCCCATCAGCTAATTCAACTGTGGTTGCTGTACTTCTTTTAGTTAGTGAGGGAACAATTAAAGAGCTAGACGTATTACCTGAAATTGAGAAACCATTTGCTGTACTAATCTCACTCACAACAACATTTAGGTTTAGATTAATTTGGCCTGAGTCAAGAACAGTAGGTACAAATTTAACACCTACGCCATAATCACGGTACTGAACCGTTGTGTTGCCATCATCTCCAGGTACAGGAATAGGAAATTCACCACCTGATAGGAACTCAGCAGATTGCCCGCTCATTGCGGTCACATTGGGCTCAGCCAACACTTTTGCAAGTCCATTTTGCTTAGCAACATCCAGCGCAAAGTTCATTAAAAGATCACCATTCACATACTGGGCAAAAAGCCCCTTGCCGTCTACACCTCCAATTCCACCAGGGTCAAAACCACCTCCACCGCCAATAACACCACCCGCAAGATTGTCCCCCTGATTGAAAATAAAGAACTTGGAGTCAAATTGGCGAGCAACATTACGCTGAACTTCTGCTACAACGACTTCTAACATCACTTGGTGATCGCCACCAATAGTCATCATATTTAATACACGGCTTGGAGCGGTTCCTCCGGCAGCGGCCTCTGCATATCCTTGCGCTAATTCTACTGCTGTATTCATTTTTTGCAGGTTAGAAGCTTGACCACTTAAAAGTAGTTGTCCTTGTGAAGTCTGAACACCCAGCTTCTCAGTTGGCAAAAACTCATGTAATCTAGTTTTCAATCCATTAAGATCATGGGTAACCTCGATATCCATTATCTTCGAAAGTTGCTCATTCTTATCCCATATCATGATATTGGTACTGCCAAGCTGTTTCCCCAAAATATACAACTCATCATTGGGCAACAGCTTAATATCAGCAATACTAGGATTACCGACAGAAACTCTATGTACAGGCTCTTTAAGCATAAGAACTCGTGACTTGAATATTGGTATTTTTTGAATGTCACTTCTAACTTTTGCGGTCGGCCCTCCAGCATTAACGAGTGAAGTAAAAAGCAGTGCTAACAAACATAAAAATGAATATTTCCTAAAGAGTGGCATGTTGTTCTCCTGTCAAACACTATGCATTGCACTTGTTAAGTACTATCTAATTATTTACTTTAATCTCTTGCTCTTTCATACCTTTAAGTAAAAGAATTTTATCTGTATTTTTAGGCTCAGATCTCATGACCGATTGCACTAACAGTGGTTTTACTTCTTTTTCTTTTCTAATATCAGCTTCTTCAACTTCAGCAAGTTCAATGACGGCTTTATCATTTGGATTACGTAGCGCAAGTTGTAAAGAACCTCTACTTTTAGCAATCATTAATATTTCAGCCTGATCGAGACTAAGTTCTAAAGTGACAGCCCTAACTAAAACAGGCTTGTTCTCATCATTGGAAGCACGCTGATCTATCGCCAATATCTTTACATTAGAAAGCACTATGTCGGTCTTAATGCCACTGCTCTTAAAAATATTAATGATATCGACTCGGTTACCTGGTAACAGAAATCCTGCGACACCGACTACGTCGTTAACTCGAATGGTAACTGCTCGCATTGTGGGAGTAATCAAGCTTGCTAACGTACTACCCTCTCCCTTCGCAGTTAAGCGTTCAGATCGCAGCACTTCACCTGGATAGAGTTTCTGTTTAACTACCTTTCCTTCAGCCTCTGCTAAATCCACTACAGCTCCTTTGGGGATCAGTGCCTCAGGAACTGATGTCAGTGAAAGGTGTTTACGTTGTAATATTGCTCCTAAAGGAACTTCGGTCGCCATAGTGATTACCGTTCCACTAGAGGTTACAACTTCCTCTTTCGTGTTAGATTTTAGCCAGTTCTGGGCAAGGTAAACCGCAGTAACGCCAAATACTAATGATAAAACAACAAATAAAAGGGTTTTATTATTCATTTAGAGCTCCTACAACATGTAGATTATTGTCTTTAAACAAAATAGATTGACCATGCAGAATCAATCAAAGAAGGAGTGACTACAGATTCAAACTCCATAAAACTTATTTGATCTGACATAATCCCTAACAAGTCTCTTGGGTAACAAGGTATTAGTGGCTTGTTATATCTCTGATGAAATTCAATCAACAAGTATTGAAAAACTTCTTCTGTACAATTTAGGTTTAAATCGGCACACACCTGAAACCATATTTTTCGATATAATTGCTCATCTAGTGCATCAAAATGAATCTTGTATCCTAAGCGTCTTAAAAATGCTTCATCTACCAACTCCTTAGGATCAAGGTTAGTAGAAAAAAGTAGAATTAGTTCAAAAGGGATCTCAAAATGTTCACCGGACTGTAAACTAAGAAAATCCCTTCGCTCTTCCATGGGAATGATCCACCGGTTAAACAACTGCTTAGCACTGATTTTTTGTCTACCTAAATCATCTAAAAGCAATATCCCGTTGTTTGCTTTTAACTGCAGTGGAGCCATATAGGTCCGACTATGACTATCAAACTGCACTTCCAACATTTCAGCAGTAAGTTCACCACCAGTGATCCGTAACGGCCGTTTACATCTTAACCAACGTGGATCATGCCCTTTTGCGAGATCTAAACTTGCAGGTGCAGTATCCCCAACAACTCTATGATGCAACTCGGGATCATAAACTTGAATAACTTCGTTACCGATTGCCAAAGCGTAAGGGATTAAAACATCATCGCCAATGGTGAGATTAAGGTGACGGCACAAATAACTTTTACCAGTACCTGGTGGGCCATAAATGAGTACAGGACGGCTTGAATTCATAGCAGGACCTATTTTGAATAATAAATCCTTTGGCAGCACTAGTGCTGACAATCCTTTCTCAAGCATCTCAAATGTTATGGGATTTGCGCGACTAGACTGTTTCCTGCACACAGTATTATATTGAGCTAGAGGCACTGGCGCTAATCCAAGGTAGCCATTGCGGGACAAAGCTTGTTTAGCATGTAGTTCTCCGCCCATACTTAGTGCGTAACGCATTTGTCCATCAGCGGTTGTCTGTCTATTTTCTACCCAGGCAAGGGTTTTTGCAGCGTCCAATAAGTATTGAATAATGCCGCCAGTCACGCCCATCAACTTGACCATTTGCTCTTTAGTTAGCACGCCACCATTTAATAAGTGCTTTAATAACAGGTCGAGTAAAAGAGACTCAGACAATCCAGTATGTTCAATGCTCGTGGGTCTTGGTGCTAGGCCCCCTGGTCCAGCAGATATTGAACTGACCTTAAATTCAGGAGAAAGTTGTTTTAAGTGGGAATCTTGTTGCATAAATCACCTCTAAAAATAACTTTGGCTAATCGTAGTATATAAATGATTTATTTGTGGGTTGATACTACACGCCCATAACCAACCAAGTGCAAGTGCGGGTGCGTAAGGAACCTTTTGTCCTGCGGCTTCACCTTGCTCTGGTTTAAAGTAAGTTCTTAAATAGAAACAATCCCAATATCGTTTAGCAGTAATTTTTATACCGGTAATACCCGTTTTCCAAGCAATTAACATAATGCTTGTAATAGCACCGGCAACAACAGCATATAAAATACTCCAAAGAAGTAGTGTAGGCCCCATAATGGCCCCTATACCCATCATAAGCTTGATATCGCCAGCACCCAGTATTTTCAAAACAAAGGTTGGAAATAACAGCACAAAAGCAGCAGTAAAACCAATAAACGCAATAAGTAAGCCGCTCAACTGAGCAAAGTAACTATTGATTGCAAATCCTGAGAAAATGGCTATGAGACAAAGCCAATTTGGTATTCGTTCTTTAGACAAATCAAAGACTATTGCAAAAGAGAAAAACACGCCAGCCATGATCACTTGAATAGTAATTTGCAGGTCACTCATTACTGTCCTTAAATTGCTAGTTGTACCGATTAAAGCCCACTTTACAGTGGGCGTTTTTCATACTTCTAAATGCTTTATTAACCACAATCAGAACTTTTACCGTTCACCGCAGATGCAAGACAGTTGATCTTACTTGTTGCATTGTCACCTAGGAGATTGAAGGCTCCAATCATCCCGCCAACAACCAAACCTCCAGCAATAGCGTACTCAACTGCCGTTAAGCCACTCTCATCTTCAATAAACTCTGTTAATAACGATTTTATGTTCATGTTGTACTCCAGAAAAAATTAAGTTGGTTATGGCACTAATCTAAAGGTTTTGGATACCTTATTTACTCAACATCGTTTATTACGTTAACAATGCTTACGTATAAAGGTAGCAAAGCTGTAGGAAACTGCCTTTGTTGAATAATTATGTGTACTACCTGTAAGCTTTATATATTCCTCAACGAACGCCTAATTAAACTTGCTCCCTAATGATAAAAAGACCAAACACCAACCTAAATCTTCCTTAATCACAAAAATGTGTATGATACCATCAGAACCTTGACCTAATTTAGTAAATGGCTAAAGAACATGCACATAAAAGGAAGTACGAGTCTGAGAATGATATGTGAAAATTTTATTAAATTAGACCATAAATTTATTCTGCAATACGCAGTAAAAGTAAAGTCAAAAGAGTATTAAACTTTGAGTTTCCCCATAAATTCTATAAGTTAGCGAAAAAAAGTAGGCCACGGTGATAGAGGTATAAATTAAAAAAGGATTAATTTTGAAGAAAATAAATAAGAATTGAAAAATTAAACAGCGTAAATGATTTAGTGATTATTATAGCCCAAGCGCTCTAGAATCTTATAAATACTTGAGATCTCATATTCAATTCCAAATTCGGAACTTATATACTTTTGTATTTCAGGCCCTTTTAACTTAACAGAATGCGGATTTTTGTTACTACTATCAATAAAATTAGTCAACTTTGACCTCTGCGCGGTAGATAATGCTGATGGGCGTCCTGTATGCTTTTTTTCCTCTAAGCCATGCAAACCATTTGAAAGATAGTTACTAATCCATCGATTTACACTTGTTCTGCTCACTTTAAGATATGACGCTATTTGATATCGGGACTTACCATCTTGAAAGTGCAGTACTGCTAGTAACTTAAGTCTCATCCTAGCGTTTTTTTCCTTTCTAATCAGTTGATTCAAAGCAAGATTGTCATGGCAGTAATTATCCATTATTCTGTAACCTCTCGATTATAAACATTGGCTCTCACCTGCAGTACATTATCCTTATCTACCCAGACATTCTGATTAGTTATTACGATTGGAATAGGCCTTTTCAATTTAATATCGACAGTTTTGGTTCCTTGCTTTGCTACAGATAAGCGATTTCGACTGTAGGATTGTTCTCGCTTAATTAAGTAGTTTGCCAATAATTCGGGCTGAGCAATTCGGATACAACCATGACTTAATGCCCGGTTTCTCTGTAAAAAGGCTTTTTTATTCGGAGTATCATGCAAAAATATTAGTTGGGAATTTGGAATGGTGAATCGATACTTACCTAGTGCATTCCAGTAACCTGCTGTTTGAACAAGTTGATAGTGTTTTAATGATCGTTTTACTTGTTGTACCGTCATCCCTTTTAAACTCTTAACCTCCTGTTTTGAGTCCCTGTTGACTAACACGAATCTCTCATTTACAAGAAAGTCAGCGTCATTTTCTAATGCTAGAAGCAGTTCATCATACAAAATTGAATTAGGAGGCGTCCAAGTCGGGTTAACAGTGATTTTACTAATATGTGTATTAAGAAGTGGAGTCTTATTATTTATTCTGCCAACAATTATAGGAAGCTCAAGTTTTGATAAGTCGTCACCTTTTATGCGTAGCTTAAAATCAGCGATATTAACTTCAATGTAAGTGCCTTGTTGATATTCGTACTTTGATATTTTGTACTGCAATGCCCGTTGTAGCTCTATAAGCCTCTCATTAGGGTTCACATTTAGAAGTTTTATCGTTTCAACAGTTAGTTCTCCATCAGGAATGAAGCCGTGACGCTTTTGAAAATGTTTAATCCCCCTTGTTATACTTGGATCATAAACTTGTTCTCTATAAGCAGAGATGTTTTTAACTTCTAAATCATCGAGTTCTGTCAACATCCATCTAAGCTTAGCTATATCCTTCGCCTTTTGCCCTAGCTGAAATTCATTGGGTTGTAAGTGTGGCCATTTGTATTGTGAGAGTTTCTTATACTGCCTTATTTTAAACCTTAACCTTTGAATCTGTTTATCTGAATCAGTAAACGCTACCAATTTTTCAAAATTAGACATATCTGTAAGATATAGCTCTCTACGGTTAACGTAGCCTTCTCTTTGGCTAAAAACTCTTTCTATAATTTCACCCTTAAGCAGCTGAAATTGTTTGGCATTAATATCTCCCTCCCCTAGATTCACTCCAAGATCTTTTGCCAACTCATAGGTCCTGTCGCTTATTGACTCAGTTAACGCAGCGCTTGCGCTAGAGAATACAAGACACAAAAAATAGGTAAAGAGCTTCAAATTATTAACCTCAAGGTACTGACTTTAGAAATAGGTAGACTTATTTCTCAACGGCTTCATCCTTGAATATTAGGAATATCACATATTACATATTACACTGAGAGAATATGTACTTTCCTGACAATATTTTTAGTCTATATCTCCAAAGAACACAAAATTTCGACGCAATTTTTATAGCAGTAATTAAGATTTTATTGCGATATCACAATTTTCTAGCTTCCTTAGATGAAAATAACCAGCAATTAATCAACTATTTACCAAAGAGCATCTATACTTAATGTGAATATCTAAAAAATAATGTTTTATTTAAAAGGGTTATGATAAATGGCACAGAATAGGTACAAGATCATATCTATTAGTCAGTTAAAAATTATGGTGCTATTGGTCCTCATTATTACTACTTCTGCTATACACTTTGAGGCTCTGCTCTATACCTACCAGAGTGTTGAAAACATAAGGTCGGAAAACCCATCGGGTTCTACATTAGCAGAAAGGTATCTAATTTTAGGTGATTGGCCGGCTAGTCGAACTAACAATCTAAACAATTTCACCTTAAATTACCAAATCCTAAAAAGCTCAAAAGAGCCAACGATAAGTAAGGCTGATGAATGAAGAGTAATAGCAATAACTCATCTTTAAGAATATTACTTAGAACTTTTGGAGTACTGCTGTTATTTACAGTAATGCTGGTTAACTATCGAAGCAGTATCCTACCCTATTCGGCATTCTCTATTGCCAATGCGATGACACACCTAGATTTTGAACACTTTAATAGCATTGGCCTGATAAAAGATATTATGTACTTTTTCATAATACTATTGCTCCTACATGTTGTTTGGGCAATGTTGATAACAACTAGTTTCAACTCAGTAAAAGACTCTAATTCCAGTGATTTAAAAAATGAACTCACATGGTTGTTACTGGTTCTGAGTCACCTAACTTTTGTCGTAGGATTAAATTCTTATCTCTACCCAACATCCATAACCGCTTACTTCCGAAATTCTTTTTACTCTAACCCAATGTTTTTATTGATACTTGGAGTTGTTTTATTAGTACTTTTTATCATTGGAGTAACACATTACAGAGCTAAAAATTTTATTTTCACAACAGTTTTAGCATCTACGCTACTTCTTGTTTACCCATTAGCAGTCAACAAAGGAACTCAGACATCACTATCCAAGCCCAATATACTAATCGTTGGCGTTGATGGACTGAGACCAGACCACCTTTCATATGCTGGAGCACCTGTAACCGATGCTCCTTTTATAAATAATTTATTATCAAATTCTTATGTATACAGGAATAGCTATAGTCCCCAAGGGAGAACATATGTTGCTTGGATGAGTATTCTAACTGGACAGTACCCTAAAACAAACGGAGCAAGATTTAACTTAGCTCCTCCAGAACTAATTAATAAAAATTTACCAATAATTGAATCTCTTAATTATAATGACTATCACACTGTTTATGCTATGGATGAGAGAAGATTTAATCAGATAGATAGGACATACGGATTTAGCAGCACAATTGGCCCTAAAATTGGTGCGGCAGATGCTTTTATTTCAAGTTTCGCTGACTTGCCGATTATCAATACTCTACTAAATCACCCATATTCTGGGTTTATTTTTCCTTATTTACATAATAATAGAGCTTATGGAAAAACTTATCAGCCCAAATTATTTAATAATGAGGTCATCAGTTCATTAAGCACTACAAAACCCAACTTTTTAGCGGTTCATTTCTGTCAACTGCATTGGCCATATACATCAAATGATTTTATAGATAATGAGTCTTCAAGTTGGGATGGGAACTATAGTCATTTTATGTATAAAGCGATGCTGAAAAAAGTAGACCAACAATTAGCGCATTTTTTTGCCGAATTAAAGGAGAAGAATTACTTAGAAAATTCAATAGTGTACCTAATCTCCGATCATGGAGAGGGGTTCAAATTAAGCGATAGTTTTAATTTAGAAGTAGATGATAATGCACCTGCCCCTCAGTCCTGGGGGCATGGAACAAATATATTAGATCAGGCTCAAGCTAATGTATTGCTTGCACGAATGCAATTTGCAAATGGTGAGGTATCCAGTGATCCAAAAATCATCGAAGGGCTTTTTTCGCTTATAGATATTTTACCTACTATCAATAAGCAACTAAAGCTAAACTTAGTCAGTCAATTCGATGGTTACCCGTTACCTACAGACTCGACAGATTTTAATGCAGAACGACATCTATTTGTTGAATCATCACTGCCCCTGAAAGCAATGAACGCAAGCTTTATTGATGAAAAGAAAGTTGTTTCAGAAGTAGGCTCCAGTTATACCGTTCGCTCATCGGGTAAAGCCGTTATGAAACCGCAAGAATACTTAAGCTTAGTCTCTCGAAAACAACGATCTGTTTATCAGGCCAATCATCAATTAGCACTTCTACCTGAATCAGACAGTTTGGTATTAGTCGATTTTGCAAATAAAGATCTTAAAGTCATTAACGATGATGAGAACAATTTACGCGCCAACAAGTTGTTGACCATGCTTTGTCAGTTTTACAAAGACGATTATGGCTTTGATGAAACGAATCGATGTCTACGCCTAAACGAGAAAGGCGGTAACAATGGATAATGAAATCAGTTCTCCAATCTCTAAGGCTTACATTTATCGTGACCAACTACTCTACATATCTTTATTGCTATTTTCTGTTTCCGTACTGCTGATAGGTGACTTTTCCGCTTTCAAGACCGGCATATATACAGCCGGCTACCAAATCGCTTTCATTATTATTTATTTATTTTCAGACTTTAAAAGTAAAGAATCAATTTCAATAGTAAACGGTAAAAATAGTCTTTTCATAACTACGTTAGCAATTTTATTATATTGTACCTATGTATTATCCTATATGACAAACATCATTGATGTTAACTCTGAAACCCATAGGTTAGCAATGAGTTTGAAAATGTTATTTTATACGACCCACCTCTGTTTCTTATACACTTTAATACAATATTTCTATAAAACAATCAGAGTTAACACCAACTTCTTTTCCGTTGTGCCAGTCACGGTCACAATTATTATCAGTTGCATATTATCTATCTACTTTATATATTCAAATCCACAGATAGATTACACCGCAACAAACATACCGTTTGCGACAAATATAAGGCACCTCGGGTATATAGCTACGATGGGTTCAGTTATTTCCACAGTGAAAATACTGCGCAATTTCAATACAAAAAATTTAAGCTTAGCTATGTGGATGGTTATATTAACACTTAACCTCTCCTTGCTATTCTGGCTTGGCGGGCGAGCGGCGCTATTATCTTACACATTTACTATTGCGATATACTCCTATTTCTTATTAAAAGATTATTCATTTTTAAAAAAGTATTTAATTTATATTGTCATATCGATAATAATAGCTATTTTTATTTCCACATCGGTCTCAATATACCCTTGGAATGGAATACTCAGAGTAAAAGAGTCAATAGAAGAATTTAGCGATGTTAACCAACTATCAAGCAATAGGCTTGAAATGTGGACTCATTGTTTTCGATATGGATTAGAAAGTTTTTGGCTTGGACACGGTCCAGACGCTTACCGCTTTATGCCTACAAAAACGGCAGGAGTTCAACCTCATAACCTTTTTTTACAGGTTTTCTTAGAAGCTGGTTTTATCGGATTACTCTGCTTCTCTGCAATACTCATCTCCTCGATTTATAAAGCAATTTTATTACTGGTTAATAAAGTGAAATCAGAGCATGAAGAAGCAGTATCACTAGCCTTCGTGGTCATAGTAGCAATGACTATCCACGGCACTCTATCAGGAACCTACTACCATGCCCAACCCTTGTATTTCATTATGCTATCCTTTGCCGTCATAGCGAGCATATCTATCCAACATCAAGAATGTAGAAAATAATTAATATTACTTTATCCCTTTAGTCCCGTTAGTTTATAGTAAGGTTTTACTAAAAAGAATCTGACTATGTGGCTACAAACAAGTATCAATTTATCTGCTCGAAGAAGAGGCTTCCACTTAGTCACAGACGAGATTGAGCGTGGCTTACCTTCATTAGCAAATATGACTGTTGGTATTGCTCACATTTTATTGCAACACACCTCGGCATCTCTGTCACTCAATGAAAATGCAGATCCAAGTGTTCGGGTTGACTTTGAGTCCTTTATCAATCGATTAGCGCCTGAACGTGCGGCTTACTATACCCATACCTATGAGGGAGATGATGATATGCCGGCACATCTCAAATCAAGTCTACTTGGCGTCAGTTTAACGCTGCCGATTACCAATGGCCGATTTAATTTGGGTACTTGGCAAGGAATATATTTAGGTGAGCATAGAGATTATGGCGGGTCAAGAAAGGTCATCGTCACCTTACAAGGTGAATAACTTTATCCCAATGGGAACCGCTATTTAATCGGATATAGTGTTTAGGTGTAACACCCTAAGTCATCGAATTTTAGCTAACAAAAAGAGCGCATCAAGCGCTCTTTTTTAGATATTGGCCAGTAGCATTATTACGCTTCAGCGATACGTTCTAGTTTAGCGTAGTAAAAACCATCAAAGCCCGTTTCAGCTGGACTGATGTTCTCATCTTCTATAAATCGAAAATGCTTATTCTCAGCTAGAAATGCTTCGACTTGATCGCGATTCTCTTCAGGCATAATTGAGCAAGTAGCATAAATTAAAATTCCACCGACTTTGACCATTCTGCTATAACTTTGCAAAATGTGCTTTTGCAGTTCAACGAGAACGGGTAACCGCTCAGGAGTATCACGCCATTTCGCATCAGGGTTACGTTTAAGTACACCAAGGCCTGAACACGGTACATCAAGTAAAACTCGATCGGCTGATAGCTTAAGACGCTTAATCGTTTTGCTGCTAGCAATAATGCGTGTCTCAACATTATGAGCGGCAGCTCGTCGAGCACGCTGTTTAAGATTATCGAGCTTCCATTGTTCTACGTCCATCGCGAGCAAACGGCCTTTGCCCTCCATTTGGGCAGAGATAGACAGTGTTTTACCGCCCGCTCCGGCACAAGCATCAACAACACGCATACCTGGCTTTGCATCAAGCGCTTTGGCTATAAGCTGCGAGCCAGCATCTTGCTGCTCAAACCAACCTTTCTTAAAACACTCAGTTCTAAACAGTGCTGAATCAGAAACCACCTCTAAAGCAGTGTCAACGCCTTCAACTTCTATCGTTTGCACCCGTTCATTACGCAATTTTTTCGCTAATTCATCACGGGTACATTTGAGAGTATTAACACGTAAAAAACGTTTAGCAGGCTTGTTAAGTGCAGCTCTCTCTGCAGGCCAACGGTCGCCCATTTGTGCCTGTCCCATCTCGTTTAGCCAGTCAGGACAGCCATCCCACAATACAGGTTGCTGCTTTGCAGTTTTAATACGTGTCGCCAGTTCTTGCTCATCGACTTGTAGAGCATATTTCATTTTTGGTAACGGTAATTGGTGAAATATATGCCATACGTTTAATAAACGCGACCCCATTCTCGCCATCTCCTCTGGCTTTACGTCAGACAAAAAGCAGTAAAGGTTTAAACGTCTTAAGATATCACCCGTTACTAGAGTGATCCGCCCCTGCTCAGAAGGTTCTAGTTGCAGCCCCGAAAAGTGCTGCGAATAAGCTCGATCCAGTGGTTTGCCCTCTTTTAAGACAAGGTCAAGAATACTAATCACAAGTTCTGTAGAGCTAGGGGATAAAGACGAATTCAACATTAAAAAGTTACCATAGAAAGAAAACGCAGCGATCATAGGAGTAAAGTGCTAAATACGCAAGCTTACTCGTGAAAAGTCGCAATAAAAAAGCGACTTGAAACAAGTCGCTTTTCATAAGTAATTACAAGTGCTGCTATAGCTAATCTAAAATCCTACAGTTTAGAACCTTTAGCGCCATAATATAGAATAAACCCATAGCAGATAACGGGTAGGATAAATGCAGGTTGGATCCCCATACTATCGGCCATCACACCTTGTAGTAACGGAATAATTGCACCGCCCACTATCGCTAAGCATAAGAATCCACTTCCTTGAGAGGTATGTGGGCCTAAATCACGTAGCGCCAAACTAAAGATAGTTGGAAACATGATGGAGTTAAACAGTCCGACCGCGAGTATTGACCACATTGCAACTTCACCTGAAGTATTCATCGCAACAACAACTAGGCTAGCAGCCATAAATGCATTAAAAGCCAATACCGTTCCTGCAGGAATTTTTTGCATCACCGCGGAGCCAATAAAACGTCCTACCATCGCCCCGCCCCAGTAGTAAGCGATATATTTTGCAGCGTCAGCTTCTTTCATACCGACAATATGCTCTTCACCTAAAAAGTTAACTAAAAAGCTACCTATCGAAACCTCTGCACCGACATAGACGAAGATCCCAACAGCACCAAGCACCAAGTGCTTATACTGACTTGCACTGGTTTTACCGTTTTTATCAGCGACACCTTCAACAGTCGGCTCGGAATGAGCTGTAATGACTGGTAGTTTTAGCCTTGAGAATATAATCGCTAAACTGGCTAACATTGCTGACAATAGTAGATACGGCAATTTGACAACTTCTGCTTCCGCTTGCATTTGCGAAAGCCCTGATTGAGCCTCTACCGCAACAGATAGTATTAAGATTGCACCAAAATAAGGTGCAACGGTTGTACCTAATGCATTAAATGCTTGAGTTAGATTTAGACGACTTGAAGCCGTTTCAACACTACCTAATGCATTTACATAGGGGTTAGCCGCAACCTGTAGAATAGTGATCCCCGAAGCAAGCACAAACAGTGCGCCAAGAAATAGCGGGTAAATCGCCAGCGCCGCAGCAGGATAAAACAATGCACATCCTATACTTGCAATAACAAGCCCGGTGATAATCCCACGCTGATAGCCCATGGTCTTAACCAGCTTACCTGCTGGTACTGACACTAAAAAATAGGCACCAAAAAAGCAAAACTGGATGAGCATTGCTTCAGTGTAGCTAAGCGAAAAAACTGCTTTTAAGTGGGGGATCAAGATATCATTTAAGCATGTGATAAAACCCCACATGAAAAACAGTGAAGTAAGTGAAACCAAAGCAAAGCGATAATTGCCGTTATCAGCCGCTGCTGCAGTCGCTGTATTAGAACTAAAAGATGAAGCCATATTATTTTCTCTCTTATCAGGTCAATCTTCTCGAATTGATGTCATTTAACGACTATTTATGACTAAGTTTGGCGTAAAAACTGCCGTAGGGTGGCAAAGTTAATACTCCGTTCTTGATGTTACCCTTGACCAAACCATGGTCGTTAAACTCATGTTCCACTTCTACATTGGGTAGCGGCACTGACAGCTGTTCTTTTCCCAAATTAAAACAGACTAAATAGCTGATACTGTTATCGCTACGAATAAAACACAGTGTTGGTTCCGGAGTATCAATAAAGCGAATGTTGCCATCAATGAGCACCGGATGCTGTTTTCGCCACGCAAGAAAGGCCCTATAACAGTTTAAAATAGAGTCCTTTTTCAGCTCTTGGCTTTCAACCGCCAATGAATAGTGCTCTTTGGCAACAGGTAACCAAGGCACGCCATCACTAAAGCCAGCGTTAAGCATTTGATTAGACCAAGGCATCGGGGTGCGACAGCCATCTCGACCTTTGAACATTGGCCAAAATGCAATACCGAATGGATCTTGTAGTTGCTCAAACTCTATTTGGGCTTCAGTTAACCCAAGTTCTTCACCTTGATAACTACAAACGCTGCCTCTAAGCGAACATAACAAGGCATTGAGCATCTTTATCATATCGATAGAAGCTCGCCCTTGACCCCAACGTGATGCCACCCGCTGTACATCATGGTTACCAATAGCCCAACATGGCCAGCCATCCCCAATCCGGCCTTCTAGCGCTTCAACGGTCTCCCGAATGTAACTTGCACTGTAGTCATTGGTTAACAGCTCAAAACTATAAGCCATATGTAATCGGTCATTACCTTGGGTGTATTCAGCCATTGTGGCTAAGGAGTCTTCTGAAGAGACTTCACCTAAGGTTACCGCACCGGGATAATGGTTAATCAGAGCCCGCAACTCTTCTATAAAACTAACAGTTTCAGGGCGAGTATTGTTGAAATAGTGATACTGATAAGCATAAGGGTTATCTTCACTAAAACCGCGCCCCTGACGTTTGTCTTTGGGTTTTGCCGGGTTATCACGTAGAAGATCATCATGAAAGCAGAATGTAATCGCATCGAGCCTAAAGCCATCAACGCCCTTATCTAACCAAAATTGCACATTGGCTAATACGGCTGAGCGCACTTGCGGATTGTGAAAATTAAGATCGGGTTGGCTGGTTAAAAAGTTATGCAAGTAATATTGCTGCCGTCTTGGTTCCCATTCCCATGCACAGCCACCGAAAATAGCTAGCCAATTATTAGGCGCTGTGCCATCTTCTTGTGGTTCCGCCCAAACATACCAATCATGCTTAGGGTTCGATCTATCTTGTCTGCTCTCGATAAACCATTGATGGTGATCAGAGGTATGGCTAAGCACCTGGTCAATGACGACTTTAAGGTTGAGAGCGTGTGCTTTGGCAATGAGCAGATCGAAGTCGGCCATGTTACCGAACATAGGATCAATATCTCGATAATCACTAATGTCATAACCAAAATCTTTCATTGGCGAAGTAAAAAACGGTGAAATCCAGATGGCATCAACATTTAGGCTGGCAATGTAATCCAGCTTTTCAATAATCCCTTGTAGATCCCCAATTCCATCACCATTTGTATCCAACATACTACGAGGATAAATTTGATAGATGACAGCGCCACGCCACCATGTGAGTAGATCCATTCTTGCCCCTTAACACTCAATATTTAGAACTAACAAGTACGACCGCTAGTTAAAACAATGTTGCAACCTAAAGATTGATCGCTTTTGTTGTTAGAATGTTGGCAGCATACGTGATTTGCGAAATAAGGTTCAATATCTCTGCATACGTATGCATTAAAACCGTTAACAACAGTGAAACATTACAATTTGATAAAATCCTTTATAAACAACAACAAAAATCCCAATTAGCTATCTACAAATGGATTAACAAATCACTCTGCTAGAGTCATTTTTAGAAGGTGAAATGATTGAATACGTATGCATAACATTGTTATGGTCAGAATCTCGGGAGTAATATCTTCACCGTTGCGCAACAATATACTTATAAACGCTGCGAATATGTTGTAACACGTGCGCTTCTGTACCCAATTTCGTTACAACGTCAGTGATAATTAAAAAAGTAACTAGCCGACAGTCTAGTTAAAGGGGATGAAGATGTTGCAATTTAAACCTAGCGTGCTGACCTTAGCATTAGTCGCTGCTGGCGCGAGTATGAGCAGTTATGCTGCTGAAGAATCCAAAGCAGAAAAAGACGAAAAAGCGCAAGAAGAGCAAATAGAAGTTATTGAAGTTAAGGGATTTCGAACCAGTGTCATTAAGTCGCTTAATGTAAAACGCTTTGCAGATACCGTCTCCGAAAGCATCTCTGCGGATGACTTAGGTGCTTTGCCTGATCAATCTATCGCAGATGCGCTAACTCGCCTACCAGGTGTCACTGCAGTCAGAACGGGAGGCCAAGCCAGTGGTTTGAACATTCGCGGCTTAGACGGAGATTTCGTTTTCGCAACGTTAAACGGCCGTGAACAGGTAACTACCGGCGGTAAACGCGCAGTAGAGTTTGACCAATACCCTTCCGAATTGATCACTCAAGCCCAAGTCTACAAATCACAAAAGGCATCACTTATTGAAGGTGGAGTTGCCGGTACTGTAGAGCTTAAAACAGCTGACCCGTTACAAAATGAAAAAGAACACTCTTTTGTCGTTAACATGCGCGGTAGTTTCAATGACCAAGCTGCAGATATAGCCGATGCAGAAGAATTCGGTAACCGCTTAAGCTTTTCATACCAAGGTAAATATTTAGAAGACACTTTAGGCGTGGCTGTTGGTTACGCTCACCTCTACCAACCTTATGTAGCTAGCCAATTCATTGGCCTTAGGTTTAATGATGATTCACGCGACGTTAATGGTGACGGTGAAGCAGAATCAATCAGCGAAGGTTTTGAGATGCAACAAAAAGGCGGCGAAGATACCCGCGATGGCTATATGGGTGCAATCCATTGGCAACCCAATGATAACTGGAGCATCAAAGGCGATGTATTCCACTCCAAATTTGATTCAGAAAACTTTGCCCGCGGTTTTCGCGTAAAATCGCTTAAAAATGGCGAGATCAGGAACGCTACAGTCCAAAACGGTTCAATGACTGGCGGTACAGTATCCACTGATGGAACAGACAACTTTGCCGTGTTTGTTGTCAATGATAACGATTCAAAATACTCTAGCCTTACCTCAGGTGCGTTTAACGTCACCTGGAATAATGGCGATGCACTTACCGTTGCAGCAGATATAAGTTACTCAAAAGCTGATGGTGAGTTCGTTAATGGTGGCACTAGAGCAGTCATTTATGACGATATAGATAATCAAATTCGTGCGTCAGAGTCGATCGATTACCAATTAAACGGTCTTAATCCAGCAGATGTCAGCTTCGACAAGAGTTATACCGATACAGCCACTCTAGGACTTAGAGAAGTGGGTATGTGGCCTTACGATCAACAAAACGATCTTATCGCTTATAAACTCGATTTTAACTATGTATTAGATAACGACTTTATCTCTTCTGTTGATTTTGGCGTCCGATATTCACAGCGAGAATTTAACGCCCAGCGCTCACAAGCGGGATACGGCTTCGAATTTGGTGACAACCCAGGCAATCAGCCCGTTCTTCACCTAACCGATGATATGACCGACGTAGTTAACTTCGGTGGTGATCTTTCAAACTACCCAAGTTTTCTTAAAATTGATTTTAATAAAGCGGTTGATTTAGTTAACCAACAACTTGCAGCTACCGGGCAAGATCCATTTACTCCAACAGCAAATTGGGATAATAATTGGACAATGATCCAAAGTGGTTCAGTTAATGAAGACGTACTAGCCGGTTATGTGCAGGTAAACCTAAACATGGAGATCGGCAGCTTACCCGTTACCGGTAATATCGGTGTACGTGTCGTCAATACTGACCAATCGAGCAAAGGCTTACAACAAGTTGGTTTTGGTTTAGGTGAAGAGATCGCCGATGAAAAAGGTGTCATTAGCACCGATTATGTTCGCAACGAAGTCGGTAAAACCTATACCGATTACCTGCCCTCAATGAACTTGAACTTTCACCTTACTGATAATGACCAAATTCGTTTTGCCGCAGCTTCAGTTATGGCTCGCCCACCTATCGATAAGTTAAAGTCGGGTATGGGCTCTTGGTACGATGACTCAGCGACACCGGGATACAAAAAGTACAACGCATGGGGTAATACGAGTCCGCTACTTGACCCGTTTTATGCAGACCAATTTGATCTGTCTTACGAACATTACTTTGAAGACAGCGAAGGCGCAATTGCATTAGCCTTGTTCTACAAAGACATTAAGTCGTTTATCAACAACTTTACCATTCAGCCATTTGATTTTGAGCAAGCTGGTTTTATTGTTCCAGATACTATTGTCGATAATGGCGTTGAATTCCCGGTGGTTAAGGATGAAGGTCAATATCAAACTGCAATAAACAACGACAATGGCGGCTACATCCGCGGTGTTGAACTTGCTTATACGCAAATCTTTGACTTTTTACCTGGCGCATTTGCAGGCTTAGGTTTCACAGGGAGTTACTCATACTCAGACAGTGAAGTAGAGTTTGAAACTGACCTAAGTGGCCAATCACTCGCTATCCCTCTTCCTGGTTTATCAGAACATGTTGCTAACACTACACTGTTCTACACATTGGAAGGTTTTGATACTCGTGTGAGCATGCGCTACAGAAGTGAATATGTTTCAGAGCAAGTTGCAGTTGAATCTCAACTCGCTTTCTTTGATGCAGAAACAATATTTGATTACCAAGCATCGTACGCGATGGAAAACGGCTTAAAGCTACTATTCCAAGTGAACAACCTCACTGATGAACCAAACAAAACTTACTTTGGTCAGCCACAACAAACTGGAACCATTCAAACTTTCGGTCGTCAATATTACTTAGGATTTAGCTACAGCATGTAATCTTAATTAACCAAAGCCTACTTCTTGAAAGAAGTAGGCTTTTTTTGATTTAAAAGGCTCTATAGGCAACAAGGCTCTGATAATGAACTCATCTCTAAAATGGCTTAGCGCGCCAACGATTTCGATACTTTTCTGTACTGCTTTAATGCAAGATTGTCAGGCCGCTAGCCTGTCAACATCAACCTTAGAGCAAACATTGAAAACGGAGCGACTTAGAGTAGAACCGGAGTTCTGGTGGGCGGATATGGTCAATCCAACGCTTGAGCTGATGTTTCACGGCGACAATATCGCGTCAATGCAAGCATCCTTACTGACTCGTTCCAATATCAATATTGTTGAGCAATCAACCACAGAAAATCCAAACTATTTATTTATAAAGTTATCTCTAAAAGATGCTAAAGCGCAGACCATCACTCTGTCGCTAACAAAAAATAAGACTCAAATGCATCAGTTTGATTACCAAATCAAGCAACGACGTACTGGTTCTAGCCAGCGACAAGGCTTCGATAACAGCGATGTCATCTACCTAATTACTCCAGATCGCTTCGTTAACGGCGATACATCAAATGATAATCACAGCTCAATGCTTGAAAAGGTCAATAGAGCAGATAAAGATGGTCGTCATGGCGGTGATATACAAGGTATTATTAATAGCCTAGATTACTTACAAAAGCTTGGTGTGACCCAGCTTTGGGTCAACCCACTGCTTGAAAATAATCAGCAACAATACTCCTACCATGGCTACTCAACAACAGATCACTACAAGATTGACCCGCGTTTCGGCAGTAATGCGGACTACCGTCAACTTAGTGATGCCGCTAAAGATAGGGGCATTGGGATCATCAAAGATATCATCGTCAACCATATCGGCTCTAACCATTGGTGGATGACAGATATTCCTAGCAAAACCTGGATCAATGGTTTGGCTGCTAATCAGCCCATCAATACCAGTAAGTTGCCGTTTACCACTCATCGTCGTACTACAGTACAAGATCCCTACTCTGCGCCAAGCGATTTGAGCAACTTCGTCGATGGCTGGTTTGTTGATAGCATGCCAGATTTAAACCAAACGGATGAAAAACTAGCAACTTACCTGATTCAAAACAGTATCTGGTGGGTTGAGTACGCCAATTTATCCGGCATTCGCGAAGATACCTACTCCTATGCCGATAAAGCATTTTTGGCCCAATGGTCGAAAGCAATTATGGCAGAGTACCCCAAGTTTAATATTATTGGCGAAGAATGGACTGCCAATCCCATAACAGTCTCCTATTGGCAGAGGGGAAAAGTCAACCAAGATGGCTATGTCTCTTACCTTCCAAGCCTAATGGACTTCCCACTCTACGAGACCATGCTAAAAGCCTTTAATCATCCAGAATCTTGGGACAAAGGTTTTATTGAATTATATGAGATAATGGCAAATGATGTGGTCTATGCAGATCCAACTAATCTAGTGTTATTTGAAGGCAACCACGACACCAACCGTTTATTCAGCCTTTTGGATAACAATTTATCCCGTTACAAGATGGCAATGGCGTACACATTGACGTCCAATCGTATTCCGCAGATTTTTTACGGCACTGAAGTGTTAATGCAAAGCCCGGTAGAGGGTCGCCACGACGGTGCAGTAAGAGCTGACTTTCCCGGTGGTTGGTCATCCGACGCTAGCAATGCGATGACCCAACAGGGATTAACCTCGCAGCAGTTGGACGCCCAACATTTTGTAAGTACATTACTCAATTTTAGAAAAGGCTCATCAGCCATTGCTAACGGTAAGCTGATTCATTACGTACCAGAAAACGGCGTTTATGTTTACTTTAGAGCGGATAAGACAGAAACGGTGATGGTCGTGATGAACAAGAACGATGAGCTGATAACTCTAGATAGTGAAAGATTCAAAACACAGTTGAAAGACTTTTCAACCGCAACCGATGTGATAACAGGTCAATCGCAAAATATCTTACATAGCTTAAAAAGCCCTGCAAACTCGGTGTTAGTACTAAGCCTAAACTAATCAATAAGAACAACTAAATCAATGAATAGGGTTAGATTTCATGACGTTTAAAACAAAGTTAGTTGATGTATGTGGAATTAACAATACTGTTGAAAAGAGCAAACTAAAGATATCAAAAAGCGCGTTAATAGTCAGTCTTGTCTTACCTGCGTTTTTTGCAACCGGTTGCACAGAATCATCAAAGAATAGCGACGTAAACACTGCAGAAAAAGCACCTGCAAACAAAAGCACTGTTTCGACGCATAAACAAGTAAAGCCGGTGGTTTATCAAGTCTTCACGCGCTTGTTTGGCAACAAAAACACCAACAATCAACCATGGGGAACACAACAGCAAAACGGCGTTGGCAAGTTTAGTGATTTTGATAATACTGCATTGCAAAGTATTAAAGCCCTCGGAGCTACCCACATTTGGTATACCGGCGTTCCCCATCATGCTTTGGTTGCTGACTATAAAGCCTACGGTATTAGCGACGATGACCCAGATGTCGTTAAAGGACGCGCAGGTTCGCCTTATGCTGTAAAAGATTACTACAATGTGAACCCAGATCTTGCTGATAATGTAGAGAACAGGCGGCAAGAGTTTAAAGACTTAATCAAACGCACCCATGAAAACGGCATGAAGGTAGTAATCGACATTGTGCCAAACCATGTTGCTAGAGCTTATCAATCTAATTATACCCAGCATGGCGTTAGTAGCTTCGGCGTTAATGATGACACCAGTACAAGTTATAAAAGACATAATAACTTCTACTATGTGGTAGACGATATTGGCAATGAGATAACAGCAAGAGCTTTCAAAGTCCCTCAGTTAGCACACGATAATGCACCGCTAGGAGGAGAGGCTCATCCCCTTTCCGATAGTAAATTTGCAGAATTCCCCGCTAAGTGGACCGGCAATGGCTCTCGCGCAGCGCAGCCGGATGCAAATGACTGGTACGAAACCGTGAAAATCAATTATGGCGTAAAACCAGACGGCAGTTACGACTTCCCTAGCCTGCCTTCTTCACTTGCAAGTCAAGACGCTAACGTCCACTATCAGCATTGGTTAACAATAGAAACTGAAGATAAAGCACTGCCTTTTGAAGACAAGCGCATTCCCGACTCATGGGTAAAATTCAAACAAATCACTCAATTTTGGCTAGCCCAGGGTGTCGATGGTTTTCGTTATGACATGGCAGAGATGGTGCCGGTGGCATTTTGGAGTTATCTAAACGCAAATATTAAACACACCAATCCTGAAGCGTTTTTATTGGCCGAAGTCTATAACCCTGCGCTTTATCGAGACTATATCCAACTTGGTAAAATGGACTATTTGTACGACAAAGTGGATATGTACGATACGCTAAAAGCCATTATTCAAGGGCAAGAAAGCACAGCCGCTATCGCAGAGAAACAAGCCTTAGTCAGTGATATCTCATCAAACATGCTGCATTTTTTGGAAAACCATGATGAGCAAAGGATTGCCAGTGCCGATTTTGCTGATGATGCTTTTGCCGCACTGCCCGCTATGGTTGTTTCAACTACCATAAGCTCCGCCCCTACTCTTATTTATTTCGGACAAGATGTTGGTGAAAAAGCAGCAGAGAAAGCAGGTTTTGGTAGTCCTACCCGTACCAGTATTTTCGATTATATCGGTGTTCCAGCCCATCAGCGCTACATGAACAACGGCAAATTTGATGGCGGGCAATCAACGGCAAAAGAACTTGAACTTAGACGATATTACACAAAGCTGCTCAACCTAAGCCATAGCGCGTCGGCACTAACAGGTGAGTATATCGAACTCGATAGTTTTAACCGCGCAAACAAAGTGATTGGCTATGATGAGCAAACATTTGCATTTAGTCGATACAATGCTGAGCAGCAACTGATTATCGTGAGTAACTTTAGCCAGCAACACAGTAAGATGTTTACCTTACAACTACCGCATTCACTCATCTCGAAGTGGAAGATTAACGCCAAGCAAATAGCGCTGGTGGACCTTTTAAATGAACCTCAAAAGTCATTAAGCGCCCGAGAGTACACACTGACAGTTGACGATCATAAGGGAGCCGTCGCTTTGACCCTTGAGCCTAATGAGTCAAAAGTACTGATGCTTAATCATCAATAAATACCAATATCCATACCAATAAAAAGTAATACAAAGCCCGTATAGACGGGCTTTGTTATTTATCTGAAAGCTAAACTTAACCAAAATGCTCTACAACTATCTTCTCCATTTGAATACGTATGCAAGCCATTGCAGCTGGTTTAAGGTTCAACTTAGTATGCTAACAACACCGCGATTACAATAAAAATATAACAATAAATTAGACACAAGGATGGCACCATGAACTCACAGCACCTCGCACCACTTTCACACGATGATGACGCCTCAACACATAAACACGACTTTAACGCTAAAAAGCATTCATTATCTAAATTGGCCGCCATCACTTCAATTATACTAGGTACGGCGTTTAGCAATGTCGCAGTGGCTAAAACGGTTTCAGTAACCTCTCCCGACAAACAAATAGTGATCTCTATTTTTGATGACAATGGCCAGCCAGAATATAACGTTGAGTTTCATGGAAAAAAGGTCATCTCTGACTCTCGCCTTGGGCTAGTTTTTCAGTCTTTAGGGGAATTTTCAAAAGGCTTTACCATTGAGCAAAGCAAACTAAGCAACACTCAAAATCGTTGGCAGCAGCCATGGGGCGAGCAAGAATGGATAGAAGATAATTACAACCAAGCTAACATCACCCTAAGCAATGGCGAATATAAGCTTAAATTGCATTTTAAAGCCTATGATGACGGTATCGGCTTTCGATATGAGCTGCCAAAACAAGCAGAGCTAAGCCAATTAACCATCACCAATGAGTTGACCGAATTTTCAGTTCCACAGCCCGAAAAAGCGCAAGCCTGGTGGATCCCTGCCCGAGGCTGGAATCGTTATGAGTACCTATACAGCAACAGCGCTTTAGACAAAGTGACTAATGTACACACCCCTTTTACTTTTAGGCTTAATTCAGGTGTGCACATGAGCATTCACGAAGCGGCACTTGTTGACTACGCTTCGATGACCCTAAATCAGCGTCGTAGCGGTAAACTAAAAGCTGATCTCACTCCCTGGTCAGACGGCAGTTTAGTCAAAACTCAAGCCGGCTTCTTCTCTCCATGGCGTACCATCCAGATAAGCGACGACGCTGCAGGTTTACTAAATTCGCATTTAATTCTGAATTTGAATGAACCCAATAAACTTGGCGATGTAAGCTGGGTAAAGCCAGGGAAATATGTCGGTATTTGGTGGGGGATGCACCTTAATGAGAATACTTGGGGCTCAGGTGAAAAGCACGGCGCCACCACCAGCGAAACCAAGCGTTATATGGATTTTGCAGCGAATAATGGCTTCGATGGTGTGTTAGTAGAAGGCTGGAATCTAGGTTGGGATGGCAGCTGGTTCCATAATGGTGACGTGTTCAGTTTTACTCAAGCCTACTCCGATTTTAACCTTGATGCGGTGAGTCATTACGGCAGCCAAAAAGGGGTTAAGCTAATTGGCCATCACGAAACCTCTGGCTCAGTGACAAACTACCGAAATCAGATGCAAGACGCCTACGATCTTTACCAACAGCATGGCGTCAGCCAGATAAAGACTGGCTATGTCGCTGATGGCGGCGATATTAAGCGTATAGATGAAAACGGTATTACTCGCCATGAATGGCATGATGGTCAATTTATGGCAAACGAATATCTATATAGCGTTCAGGAGGCAGCTAAACGTCAGCTCAGTATTAACACTCACGAACCGATAAAAGATACCGGATTACGCCGTACCTATCCAAACTGGATTTCTCGTGAAGGTGCCCGTGGACAAGAGTTTAACGCCTGGGGCACACCGCCGAACAATCCGGCACACACCACAACGCTTGCCTTTACCCGCATGTTAGCTGGGCCAATGGATTTCACCCCAGGTATATTCGACCTTGCCCCAAAAGGGCTTGATGCGATTAATCGAGTACAAACCACTTTAACCAAGCAACTCGCTCTGTATGTCGTACTTTATAGCCCTATTCAGATGGCAGCGGATCTTCCTAGAAACTACCTTGAACGCCAAGATGCGTTTCAGTTCATCAAAGATGTACCCACCGATTGGCATCAAAGTATCGCCTTGGCAGGTGAAGTTGGCGAGTATGTGGTATTTGCGCGACAAGAACGAGCTGGAAAAAGTGACGGCAAAGATTGGTACCTAGGTGCAATTACCGACGACAACGCCAGAGAAATTGAAGTAAAACTTGATTTTTTAACCCAAGGAATGCGTTACGAGGCGCAGATCTACCGTGATGGTAAAGGCGCTAACTGGCAAAATAATCCTTATGACTATGTCATCGAGACCAAACTAGTAAACGCTGCAGATATACTCACACTAAAGCTTGCTTCAAGCGGCGGAACCGCAATTCGTTTTAAGGCTGTTGATTAGAAAAAACTCGCCTTTTCTATGGCATAAACTGAAAAAAGCCCTTAATTAAGGGCTTTTTCTTTTACTTACTTTCTTAGCAAGTTTTAGCGCTTTAGCTGGTAGTCGCTACCATCTTTCGCGGTAAACTCTTGATCGAGTACCGATGAGGCAACCACAGTATTTTCAACATTGACCAGGCTTATCCAGTACTGGTGACCTTCAACTAGAATATCCTCAATGTTGGCACAATCTTCTGCGCCCTTTTCACTTTGTCTATCAAAAGTTAGCTCCACATGCACGCCATTATCTTTAAGCAATATTGCGGTAGGCTCACTCTTATGACCGTTAAGCGCCACAAACTGTTTAGGGCAACGTAAGCCCGTTTGGCTACCGTCTTTCATAAACACTAGCAGTTGTTGGTAGTAGACAACATAGCTGCAAGCATCCTTGTGCGATCCTTTAGATAGCGGAAACTTGTCATCCAAAAATATTTTGGCACAAGGTGTTGAGGTATCATTTGCTGCCTGACGGACAACATTCACATCAACAAAATCCGAACCAATATATACATTATTCTCGTGGTTGTTTGCAGTGTTATTGATTGTTGATATATCCATTGTCCTGTCCTCATTCGTTCCTAAAATAGGTCACTCACCGTTACTTGCTTTGAAAGCTTTCAAAAAACTGTTTATTTCCTGACTGCTTGATTTGTAGTCTAGTGTAAAAATCGCTACAATTTCACAATAAAAATTTTACAATGTGAATTTTACAATATGAAAAGTAATCAGAGCCTGATCAGAAAGTCACATTTTCTCGGTACCAAGATTAGAAATTTGCGTAAGAGAAACCACCTTACAATGGAAGATCTTTCAGCCCGCTGTGTGCGTGTCGATCCTGAGTCAGCCCCCTCTGTATCTTACCTTTCGATGATTGAACGGGGTAAACGAGTTCCTAGTGCTGGTATGCTGACGGTGATTGCTGCAGTGTTTCAAAAAGAGGTTGATTGGTTTCTTGATGACGTGCCAGAAGACAACGCAATAACACCAGAAAAAGGTCGCCGCGGTGGAATAAGTGGCATGGCTTTAGAGCCAAGTTTTCTGTTTTCGAGTGATATTTTACAGATTGCCATACCCGAAATGCTGTCGCAAACCGGGACAACCGGTCGAGAATTTGCCCATTTATTGATCCGCGCACACCAAGAACACCATCAAAACCACTTTCCAGATCTTGAACGCGCCGCAGAAGAAGTTGGTCAGAAACGGCTTCCTTTGGCATTAGATGACTTGAAAGATATTGCCAAATCACTTGGATTAAAGCTGAAATGGGTCGATAGAACCCCGCAAGAAGTAGAAGATGAGATGGGAGTCAGTACCGCCCATGTGGTGACTTCGTTCTTTGAGCCGCCATCAACTATCTATCTCAACAAGATGCTCAAATCGTTTCCAACAAGACTCAAATATGACCTTGCGGTGCATATTGGTCACTGCGTCTTACACAATAAAGACGGTTTAAAGTGCGTGTTAACAGCCGGAAGAAGACATACCGCGGCCCACGATGAGTTAACAACTCCCGCATCATCGACTTTGAATGCCCAAGATATTTTGCACGCATGGCGTGATTTCGAGTCTAGCTTTTTTGCTGGGGCACTGCTTTGTCCAAAAGTGCCGTTCAGACAATTACTAGACAGGCACGGCTATGAAATAAATGTCAACAAAGCGGTTGGTGTGTCGGCATCGGTTGCAATGCGCCGAATGACCGTCGTTTCTCCATACCCCCACTGGCATTACTTTGATGCCTACGCACCCGGCAAATTGAAAGCAGTTTATCGCGGTAACGGCATTCCTCTTCCCTGGGGCAATATGCGAGTGGTTGAAGACCCCTGTCAGCATTGGGCTGTGTTTAGAATGATCAATGAACCCAAAGTTGGTACATCAGCTCAAATATCTATTTTAGAAGTTGCTGAAGAACCACGGATCTACTGTTGTGAATCGGTGAAAGTAGAAGATATGGCAGGAAATAATCACGTGCTTTGCGCGGGAATCGATCTCAACCCAGCAATCGATGCTCAAGGGGGGGATTCAGGATCTATTGCCACCGAACTAAAACAGATCTGTGCCGAAAATAGTGGTTCAGTTGAAATGCCAAAACATATTAAACAAAACCTTTTAAGCGTGGCAAAAATCCTTAACATTAATTGGATAGAACGCGGCATAGACAATGAAGCTCGGCTTATTTGTTCAAGAGGCGCTGTGTGCCCAAGACAACCAAGTTGTTATAAAGCGGGTAAAGCGCTTTGTGATGCAGATTAGCTTAACGATTTGCTATGCCCATTGCAGTTGCATGCACAATGATGCACTGCTCTGAATAGCCAAATTCAATTGCCAGCGTATCGTCGATAATCATATCAGCGAGTAAGACGGTACCGGCAATTTTTTGCTTAGCTTGCTCAATAGCCAGCAATGTCGACACACCTTCATCGATCGGTAGTAAATATAAAAACTGTGTTTGACAGCTCTCACCAACGACAGCACCTAATTCAACAAGCTCTTCAGACTGAACCGCACCATCAAAGGTCTTAGAGGTAAATGAACCGTGATTTGCAATGTTACAGCCACTCAAGATTAAAAAACACATAAAAACAAAAGCTTGTATTTTTATTACTTTAATCACCAATATTACCCCGTTAAATATAAGTTTTATAATTGTTAATTACACAGCATGAATACGTATGTATTCTGTTGTGCCAAATTCAAGCTCAAGGGTAACATGGAAACCTACTTTTATTCATGCTCTGCTTGTGGTGTGGTCGTTAAAAGTATGGTCGTTTCTAACGGTTTAACCGTTAGTTTTACCATTCTATAACAAGCTTCAGCCCAACAACATTAACATGTTTGGTTATCGCTTGATTAGCATAGGTATAGGGTAACGGCCAGCAGAGGTCGCTAGTTGTTACCCATTTTTTTAGATTCGACCAACAATAATAATTCTAACACCGAAAAGGTCTGGTTAATGTCTGAGAACAACCCTCAACAACAAAAGCCACAGCTCAGCTTCTGGCAAATATTCAATATGTGCTTTGGATTTTTAGGCATTCAATTTGGCTTTGCACTGCAAAACGCCAATGTAAGCCGAATATTCCAAACTCTTGGGGCTTCAATTGAAGATATTCCCATCTTATGGATTGCAGCGCCTTTAACCGGACTCATTGTACAGCCAATCATCGGTTACCTAAGTGATAACACTTGGGGAAGATGGGGAAGAAGGCGACCATTCTTTGTACTCGGCGCAGTTTGTACTGCCTTAGCACTCTTTGTTATGCCCCACTCGCCTGCTCTGTGGATTGCTGCTGGCATGCTATGGATAATGGACGCTTCAATTAACATTGCCATGGAGCCTTTTCGCGCATTTGTTGGCGACAACCTGCCTAACAAGCAACGCACTCTTGGTTATGCGATGCAAAGCTTCTTTATCGGTATTGGCGCGGTCATCGCATCAGCACTGCCCTACATTTTAAGTAATTATTTTGATGTGAGTAATACTGCGCCCGCTGGTGAAATTGCTGATTCAGTACGTTACGCTTTCTATTTTGGCGGTGCTGTTCTTTTCCTTGCTGTAATGTGGACCGTCATTTCAACAAAAGAGTACTCACCTGAAGAGTTAGCTGAATTTGAAAAGCACACTGACGAAAGTCCCATCCAAACAACGGGTCAACGTAGCGCAACACAGTACCGAAACGGAAGTATCCTCTGGGCAAGTATTGGTAGCATTTTTACTGCCACTATTTGGTTGTGTGAGTGGGATAAACAGCTATTTATTCTCAGTATCGGAATATTAAGTTTTGGTCCATTGCAGCTATACTGTGCAACCAAATTAAACCAACTAAAGCAGCATTCTGAAACAACAAAACAGTTAAGTACAAACCGTGAAAAGCAGAGCTTAATCTTTTGCGTGGTCGATGACCTATTCAATATGCCCAAAGCGATGCATCAACTCGCTTTAGTGCAATTTTTCTCATGGTTTGCACTATTTGCCATGTGGATCTATACCACAGCAGCCGTGACTGACTATCACTATGGTAGCCAAGATGTATTATCAAAAGCCTATAACGATGGTGCTGACTGGGTCGGTTTACTCTTTGCTGTTTATAACGGTTTTGCAGCAATCGCGGCCATTTTCATCCCTATTCTCGCTAAAAAACTGGGTTTAAAAGTTACTCACTGTATTAATCTTTTTTGTGGTGGGCTTGGCCTTATTAGCTTTAAGTTCATTAGCGACCCGACATTATTGTGGCTGCCAATGATAGGTATAGGCATTGCTTGGGCTTCAATACTCTCCGTCCCATACGCCCTGCTTGCTAACGCGTTACCTGCAAAGAAAATGGGCGTTTACATGGGTATATTCAACTTCTTTATCGTCATCCCACAATTACTTGCAGCAAGTGTGCTCGGGCTTATCGTCAGAGTGCTTTTCGATGGCGAACCGATTTACGCACTGATAACCGGTGGTGCGCTGATGATGGTTGCAGGTATAGCAGTGTTAAGAGTCAATATCGACAATAACTAGTGAGCCTTGCTGAAGAGAATACAAGCAGCAAACGTTAATATCACGCTTTGTGTCTGACATAAAGTAAATTAAAAAGTACATTTTGGGGAAGCAAATGGTAGGTCCAATCACATTTAAACAATCAGTACTTACCGCCGCGGTTAGCATGGCGCTGTTACTAGCCGGCTGTAACAATAAAAATACAGAGAAAAGTACTCAGTTAAGTTCTGCTAAAAGTGATACTACGCAACTAAGCAGTGATAATCAGCGAAACTCTATTGCACCGGGAATTCCTGGAAGCAACCCAACATGGGCTTTTGCAGGAAAAACCGGCATAGGTACCTCTTATGAGCCCTATACCGATGGCAGTTATCAAGATAGCACTGAAAACCCTATCAGTCGGGTGTGGTTCTCACTCGCTCAAGGAATTGTCACTGAAACCATGTTTGGCTTGATTCACAATGCACAGCTTAAAGATATGCAGTTTGTTGTTACCGGTAAAGGTTTTGTTGATACAGAAAAAGATGATACTGAACACACTATTGAGTATTTGCACACTGATAAGCACGGCAAGCCGCTATCACTTGCCTATAAGCTTATCAATAAAGATAAAGACGGCAAATACCAAATAGAAAAACACATTTTTACTGATCCTGATCGCGATGCACTAATGATGAAAGTGGTCTTTACTGCATTTGAATCTGGGATCACCCCTTACCTAGTCGTTAACCCACATATAGACAATAGCGGTGCAAACGATATTGCTCAGTATGACGATGCCAATAAAGTGTTTACCGTTAATACTACCGATAAAAACAGCAGCGTTATGAGTGTTAAATCGAGTGTTGATTTTAGCCAAGCAAGCGTTGGCTTTGTCGGGATCTCTGATGGATTAACCGATCTAAATAGTAACGGTGAAATGAACTGGCAGTACAGCACAACCTCAGAGGAAAACCAAGGAGGCAATGTCGCACTCACCGCCCAGTACCCAAGCCCAATAGTAAAAGCCGGCGAGCAACAAGCAAAGATCAGTTTTGATCTCGTCATCGGTTTTGGCAGCGACAAGCAAACCAGTTTAGCTAATACAGACGCGACTCTCGCTGTTGGTAGTAGCAAAGTACTTGCCGCATTTAACGGTGAAGGCGAATCATTAGGCTGGGAAGATTATCTAAGCTCACTCGATGCATTAAATAACATGGTTAATACCACCACAGATAGTGGCAAGTTGTTATACGCCAGTGCATTAGTATTAAAGGCACAAGAAGATAAAACCCATGCAGGTGCGTTAATCGCCTCACTTTCTAATCCATGGGGAGATACGGTTTCAGCAAAAGTTGGCAGTACAGGCTATAAAGCTGTTTGGCCACGAGATTTTTATCAATGCGCAATGGCCTTTTTAGCAATGGGCGACAGCCAAACGCCAAAAACAGCCTTTGAGTATTTAGAAAAAGTTCAGGTGAATAAAAATACCCCGGGTTATAGCGGTACCCCGGGATGGTTTTTACAAAAAACCCACGTAGATGGACAGATTGAATGGGTCGGCGTGCAGTTAGATCAAACAGCGATGCCCATCATGCTCGGCTGGAAGTTATGGCAAGCAGGTGTATTAAGCGATACCGAAATAAATCATTGGTATAAAAAGATGCTCAAACCTGCCGCTGATTTTCTAGTTAACGGCGGAGAAGTTAATCTAGATTGGAACCATACCAATATTACACCACTAAAAACTCAACAAGAGCGCTGGGAAGAGCAACAAGGCTACTCGCCCTCCACAACAGCTGCAGTTATTTCAGGGTTGATAAGCGCCAGCGATATTGCCACTCATGCTGGTGATAAAGAAGCGGCTAAGCGCTACTTAGCAACAGCTAAAAATATGCAAGGTAAAATCAATGATCTAATGGTTACAACCGCAGGTCTATTGTCAGCTCCCAGCAGCGTAGAACGTGACAATACGCAAACACAGACCAGTCTGCCCTACTTTGTGCGCTTAGCACCAAATGGAGAGCCAAATAAAGATAACAAGCTTGGCGATAACAATGGTAGAGCTGGTTTAGATCAACGTTTGATTCTCGATGGTGGTTTCTTAGAGTTAGTGCGCTATGGCGTCACTCCAGCAAATGATAAGACCATCATCAATACGATTAACCTTATTGATAATCAGCAGCTCGAGGATAACTTAAGAGTCAAGTACCAGTTCAATGCCAAAGATGGAACAGCCATTCCGGGGTTTAGACGCTATGGTAATGACGGCTACGGTGAAGATGAAGTCAACGGTAATAGCTACGCCGAGAGAGGCGTTAATACAGCAGGGCAACGCGGGCGTGTTTGGCCATTCTTTACTGGAGAGCGCGGGCACTTCGAACTCGCTAAGTCGCTCCAAAATAATAGTTTAAGCAGCAAGGAACACCAAGCACTCATTAACACCTATGTGCAAGGAATGGAAACTTTTGCTAATGAAGGGTTGATGTTACCAGAGCAAGTATGGGATGGAGTGGGTAACCCTACACGTTACCACTATAAGCTAGGCCAAGGCACTAACTCTGCAACCCCGCTTGCATGGACTCACGCTGAATACATTAAGCTGGTACGCTCCATTTCCGACAAAAAAGTATGGGATAATTATTCAATCGTGAGCGACAAACTCAAGCAGTAGCTGTACTGATTTAGCAACTTTAGTTCAATACATGAAAGCCCGTTAGCAACAAGCTAGCGGGCTTTTAAAATAGGTGTATTAATGGGTCGATCGCATCCTTTAATATTTAGCCTGAATAACTCGGCTAATCTCTTTCCGTCTTAAGTAAGCCATATTGGAACTCGCTTCCCCAAGTCCCCTTAAAAAATATATTATTGATAAAATGCGCTTCCCTACGAAACCCGACTCTTTCTAATAATTGATAAGAAGCATGATTGTCGCAGTCAGTAGTCGCAATGATTCGGTGCTTATTCATATCATGAAATAAAAACTCAATAAATGCATTTAACGCTTTAGTCGCTATCCCTTTACCTTGATGCTCGGGTGCCAGGGTAAAGCCCACTTCAACTTGTTCAGCATCGATAAAGTGGATTGCAAAATCACCTAACAGTACATTGGTTTTAGTTTCAACAATTGCTAGCTGAAACCACTGCCCTATTTCGCCAAAATGATGGCCCTGCATGGATTCATACAAGCTGTTAGCTTTCTCTATTGAGTATTGACTCCAGCTTTGGTATTGAGCAACCGCTTCCACCGCTCGATAACGCGCAAATATCTCTAAGTCTACAAGTTCAAACTCTCGGATAGTTAAATCATCCACTGTAAATACCTTAGACATTGTTATAACTCAATTGTTAATTTATACAAACGGCTCTCTTCATCATATGCAGCTAACTTTTCAATACAATTAAATACAAAACCTACACGTTCTAACGTCTTTATCGATGCCTGATTGTCCATAGAAGTCACTGCAATAAACTCCTTTGCCTTAAGTACATTTTCACCATAATCGAGTACCGATTTTACCGCTTCTTGAGCATATCCTTTAGACCAAAAGGCTTTTGCAAAAGCATAACCCAGTTCAAAGTCATCACGATAATCGCGGCGTATCAAGCCACAGATCCCTATAGGGATTTCACCTTGCCGCAATGAAACCAAGTACATACCGTAACCGTTATCATGATAGCTTTTAGTGAAACTGTCATTGATATACTCTACCGCTTGTTCGAGGCTATGCACTTGTTTATCAGCTATCCCCTCAATAAAGCTAGGTTCATTAAGCAAAGATAAAATAAAACTTGCATCAGCAGCAGTAACCTGTCTAATTGATAGTCTTTCACTGGTCATTAACGCCATATAAATCCTTTTACAATCACGCCCATATATCTGTTAATTTGTTTCTAATAGATCCCAACAATTTCATAATGATATAGCTTACCTGCGACATTAATCGAGACTTCGTCACCGACTTCACGAGAGATCAGTTTTTCGCCAATCGGTGACTGCGGTGTGATTAGCATAAAATTGCGTTTAGCTAAATCGATTTTTAATCCACCAGCATTTGGTCCCATAAACAACAAGCTAACAATATCTTGTTCGTCAACAAGCTCAACTAAATGACCAAGCGCGATTTGTTTTGGTTTATGACTATCGCTTTCGTTCAAAGCTCGGTGCTTTAACAAAGTGAAAAGTTGCTCAAAAGCGGTGATATCGGTCTGGCACTGCGCTACCCTCACCGACTGACCATGAGCAAGGTATGACGCCTCCAACCCAAAAGTATCGTACTTATTTTCAGCAACGCTTTCACTACTGGTTGCTGTATCGTGGGCACGCTTGGCGGCATTCACCGCATCCTGATGTACATCGATTAGGGCTTGATGAATCGAATGCTCTATCTCTTCTCTGGTAAACACGGAAAACCCTGTAGATAATTCAAAACAATGTTAAATATTGGTTTTAAGAGCTTGCAGCATAACATGCTTGATTAAACTGATAAAATGGTTAACTTAGTGTATGTGCAATCGAATTAGCTAAGTAGCGCAGCAGCTTAGAGTGCATCAATTTTCAGTTAGGGATCATCAATGCAAAACAGCCATAATAAAAATAACATCAGGCTCCTCTATTTTGGCTTGCTCAGCGTAGCAATGGTCGCAACGACATGCACTGCGCAAGATCTTGAGCCTAGAAGCTATACTAATATTCCCATTGGAATGAACTTTTTAGTCGTCGGCGCAGCACATTCTGAAGGTGAACTATCACCTGCGCCTACAGCACCCATCGAGAATGCTGATATTAGCATTAATGCCGCTGTTGTCGGATACGCCCATACTTTTGCACTGGCAGGGAAATCATCAAAAATTGATATGACAGCGAGTCGACTTTGCTACAAAGGCAGCGCTGACTTTCAAGGCGAACGAGTCACTGCTGATAGATGTGGCTATGGTGATGCTAATATTCGACTCTCTTGGAATTTTTTTGGTGCGCCAGCTTTAAAACCTGCCGACTTTGCAACATGGAAGCAAGGCGTTGTGTTAGGTACTAGTCTGCAAATAACCGCCCCTACAGGAAATTATGATAAAGATAAGCTGCTTAATGCTGGTGCAAATCGTTGGGTATTTAGACCTGGTTTAGGTATGTCACACAAACTCGGCGATTGGTATTACGATTTAATCGCTTCTGTGCGTTTTTACGGTGATAACGACGAGTATTTCAATGACGTTGAATTAGAGCAAGATCCACAATATACGCTACAAGGTCACTTAATTTACAACTTTAGCCGAGGTCACTGGTTATCACTCAATGCCAACTTTTATTTTGGCGGTGAAACCCACAAGAACAATATCGACTCGTTTGATTCTCAGGAAAACTCTCGCTTCGGCATGACCTATTCTGCGCCCATTAACAGAAGCAATAGCATTAAGCTTTATGCGAGTACCGGTGTTGTCACTCAAGTCGGTAGCGATTTTGATACGCTCGGCGCTGTATGGCAGTACATATTCTAAAACGAATAACCCAAAACCAGTAACTCAACTTAATACACTAATAAAATGGTTCAATGGCGGTACTGTCGTTGAACCATTTCTATTTGTAGTTAAGCATTGATAAATGCTAGCGGTTACTCAATATCGTCGAAATACCAATAACCCGCATTAACCCAATCAGTCAACTGGTTGAGTGTTTCACTATCATCCAACCAAGGAGCAAGCGTCTCTAGTGTTAACTGATGCGAGTCGCACAACAGTTCAATTAATGACTCTTTAGTTTTACCTAATTGGATCTGTTCACCATTGATATAGAGAACACCATCAGCGGCTGTTGCCTCAAAATACAAACAGCGCAAGCCTCCAAGCTTAATTAGGGGCTGTAACTTTAACTGCTCAGTCACATCTAAACTTTGAAAACCTAAATGGTCTTCAGGTAAATCAAGTTCACATTTCGACTGAGTAAGGTAACGCCCACTAAACTCACTGATTAGCTTGTCATCTAACGTGGCAAATAGTTGCTGCTTAATTCGCGCTAAATCAGAGTTGTTCACCGCACCAGAACCACTGGCGAGTTCACGGTCAGGATCGGCAATCTGCTCATTACACAAATCATTATCGATGATGTGATCAGCCATCGCGCTCACCATGTCTTTAGCCGAGGCCGTTCTATAACCGACAGAGAAGCTCATCGAGGGCTCAAGAGTCACACCATCATGAGGATACCCTGGTGGTAGATACAAGATATCGCCAGGCAAGAGTTCAACATCTATGATTGGCTCAAATGCCTCTGTATGAAGCAATGCTGGATGAGCTGCAAACTCTTTATGAGGACCGAGATCCCCCACTCTCCAACGTCGGCGACCCGAACCTTGGCATATAAACACATCGTATAGGTCGATATGAGGCCCGACTCCACCGCCAGGTGTGGCATAGCTCACCATGACATCATCAAAACGCCAGCGTGGAATAAAATCAAAACATTGAATTAACTCTTCTGCTTCTGGTAGCCAGTTATTCAGTGCTTGAACAATTAAGGTCCAATCTTTTTCACCAAGTTCTTCGTAAGATTCAAATGGGCCAAACTCAGCTTGCCACTCATCATTTGCTTTAAAGACTCGGCGTGACTCAACCAATTCATCACAAGCAAGTCCCGCCATCTCTTCAGGAGAGAGTAGATCTTGAAAGTTTTTAAAGCCTTGGCGGATCACTAGTGGTTTTTTTTGCCAGTACTGCTCTAAGAACTGCTGCGGCGTAATACCATTTAAATCTAATTGCATATTTATTACTCACTATAATTTGCGGCGATCCTAGCAAGTATTAGCATTTAGTTATTTGGGCAAGATCATAAATTGGCAAGTTGCTGAACATTCAATTTGCGTTACATTTAAATTGACTCCCCACAATGTCGCTCTACAATATGCGCAAACTCGACTTGTAAGAACTGCACATTGGCACACTCTTTTGCTTCACCCCACTCGACAGAATTTCAAACCGATATAGCCCTAGATGCAAGCACAGTGATCGTGCTCGATTTTGAAACCACTGGCCTGTCTCCAAACCAAGGCGACCGAGCTATAGAAATTGGTGCGGTAAAATTACGAGACGGCATTGTTATTGATCGTTTTCAAGAGCTAATGAATCCAGGCTTTCGTGTTAGCGGTTTTATCGAGAGTTACACCGGCATTAGCAACCAAATGCTAAGCAGTGCAGCTCCTTGTGATGAAGTCATGGATCAGTTTGCTGACTTTATCGCTGACTATAATATGGTTGCCCATAATGCATCTTTCGACCAACGATTCTTAGACGCCGAGCTCAACGCAATTGGACGTGATTATCGCGGTGAGTTTGCTTGCTCTATGTTAATTGCTAGAAGGCTGTATCAAGAGGCGCCAAATCATAAACTTGGTAGTTTAATAAATTACAAGCAGATTAAACATGATGGTGTATTTCATAGAGCGTTAGCTGATTCAGAGATGACTGCCGATTTATGGTTAGCAATGCTAGATGATCTAAAACAAGATCATTGTATTGATAAAGTTGAGTTTAAATTAATGCAAACGATAACAAAGCAGAGCAAAGCCAACGTATTTAAATTTTTATCTAATTACAGTAACTAACAACTTATGCCGAGCATGATATTTTTCATCGCTCGGCAGTTAAAAAGCGATTAAGTCGACTGACGCACCACTAGGTTTGTCGGGATAAGCTGCGGCGATACCTCTTCCCCGTTAATCAGTTTAAGTACACTCTCAACCAAGATTTCACCTGCGAGCATGGTATTTTGCTTAATCGTGGTTAATGGTGGATTAGCAAAACTGGCTACAGGAATATCGTCATAGCCCATTACAGCGACATCTGCCGGCACCGCCAGTCCTTTAGCGTTCAGCGCCCTTATGGCACCAATTGCGATAAGGTCGCTTGCCGCAAAAATAGCATCGAAAGTCTCACCGCTATTCAATAAGTCATTGGTCGCATCAAATCCCGATGTTTCAGTGCTTATCGCTGCAAACTGTATGGCGTTATTTTCTTTGATCCCAGCTTTTTTCAGTGCGGCTAGGTGACCTAAGTAACGGTCACGAAACTCTGGGCTATGGCTGGATGAATCGCCAATAAAAGCAATGTTGTTATGCCCTTTTGACAAAAGATGCTCAGTAGCACTCACGCCACCTTGATGGTTATCACAACCAATGGTCAATACCGATTTATGATTGTGCTCCGCACCCCAAATGACAAAGTGAGTATTTTGTTCCAATAATTTTTCAAGCTTTCTCTCGTAATCAACAAAATCGCCATAGCCAAGTAAAATAATACCATCCGCCTTATTACTGTCCTCATAATCAGCATGCCAATCACTGCTTAACTGTTGGAATGAAACCAGCAGATCGTAGCCCTTTTGCGCGGAAGCTCTAGTGATTGACCCTAGCATAGATAGAAAGAAAGGATTGATCAGCGAATCGTCATTGGTAGGGTCTTCGCAAAGCAATAACGCAAGCGTCTGACTGTTTTGCATGCGCAAATTGCTGGCGTTTTTATCAACTTTATAATTAAGCTCTTTCGCTATAGCTTGGATACGTTGACGAGTTTCCAAGTTAACCAACGGACTGTCCCTTAACGCTCTAGAGACTGTTGATTGAGACACTCCTGCTTTATATGCTATATCAATGGACGTTGCTTTTGTAACCATGATTTTTTCAAACCTTTATTATATTTTTATTTAGTTTTTATGTAGTAGTTACTTGCTTCATCTCCATCAATATAGCGTTACAGCGATATTGGAATCAGCTTATATGCCTAACTCGTCAAACAGATCGTCTGCACTGCTCATTTGCTTCTCTTTTGAGCTAGCAACGGGTTCAATCTGCTTAGGAGTGCTACCTTGCCCGTGCTCAGCTAACAGATCGTCTAAATCAAAATCCTCGTCTGCATCGAAATCCGTTAACTTAATAAACTCCGTTTTATCCATCGCAAATTCAAGATAAAAAATATGATTATTTTGAGTTTTAAAAGAAACCCTTCTCGCCACAGCTTCATCAAGGTTTGTATCGACCGAAATAGTCAGCTCTTTATTAATGGTCAGCATTTTCGGCTGGCTTTGACTAATTGATGTCTGCAATTCCTTACTGATTTTGTTAATGAAATCCCCTAGCATTTGGTTCATCAACTCTCCCATCACATTACCGACTTCGTCAGACGTGTGCGAAAACGCCAACTCTGACTCAGGCATTCCCATATTAAGCATATATTCTCGATAGATCTCAATCGCAGCCGGAGCCGAAAAGTTGATCACGACTAGCCCTGAAAAACCCCCATCAAAAATAGAAAAACAACCTAAATCAGGTTTTAAACAAGTACGTGTAATCGACTGCACCATGCCAGCATGGGTGATCTGGCTATTTGTTGTACTAGAAAGTACGTGAGAGACTGATATACAAAGCTTACGTAGTATGTCATCAGTGGTGACAGAATCTTGCGTTGTTAGCATAATGAAAACCTTCTTATTGTAATCTTTTCATAGTGCCGCAAACTTTTAACAAAACAAAGCAAAAACATGGCTAAAATCGATAATAATTGCTAGCTCGTTCAGTCTTTAGCCGATCCTATTCGTTAAGTTAGTAGCATATTGGGATTGAACACTCCAAGTAAAATGATAGTAGGACTTTTTGACTATCTCCGATCCCAAATAGATGACTGATAATAGAAGTTAGTAGAAGAAACGATGTAGTTAACATTTTAAAAATAAACATAATCTTAGCTGTTCTTTTTGGCCGAAAGACAGGGTACATTTAGGCTACTCTTTATTTAGTAGAGCTTAGCTATCATGACAGCCATATTACGACAACTTACCATCCTCCAGCGACTGATTTTAATGCTTATGCTAGCTGCAGTCGGTACAGTTGTTTTTGCTAGTTTTTCGATCAATGAACAATACAACAATCTTGTGACACAAAAGCTGCAACAAAATGATGCTCAACTTAATACTGTCATCAGTGTTATTGCTGCACATAGACAGCAAGTCCTTAAAGGTGAAATATCTGAAGATGATGCAAAAGTAGAATCAGCAAACTTGCTGAACCAAATCAACTTCGGTAATGACGGTTATTTTATCCTTGCCGATAGCGACAACACGATTTTGGCACATGGTGGAAATAAACAAGCAATTGGCAGAAACATCGCGAGCATCAACCGATCTGGCAATGACACAACTCTTTCAGCGCTAGTAGCCAAAGCTTCAACTGCCGGAAGCGCAAAGGGTGAGGTTAACTTCACTAACCCTCAAACCAAAGCGTTAGAAAGTAAGTTGGTAGAGGCTAGATATTACCCTGCTTGGAATTGGACACTTATAACTGGTAGCTATAAAAGCGAGATAAGCTCTGTCATGTATTCGATGGCGATTGATTACCTCGTCATTATGTTAATGATCTCAATTCCTATTTTCAGTTTCTTTCTGATGCTTAACCTTTCTATTACCGCGCCACTAAAAGATGCAATAGCAGCGATGAAAGATATCGCACAAGGTGAAGGCGATTTAACCAAAAGACTGCCCACAAAGGGGAAAGATGAGGTTGCAGAGCTCGCAGAAGCATTTAACCTGTTTGTCATTAAAATTGCTGATACTGTCGCTCAGTTACAGCCTTTAGGTAAAAGTCTTGATGATGACGCTAATCGCTTGCTTAACGCCGTGCAGGAATCCAATAGCAGCGTTGACCACTTACACCAAGAAACCAGCAGTGTCGCTACAGCGATAAACGAGATGTTATCAACCACACACGAGATGGCGACTAACACAAGTCAAGCTGCAGATGCGGCTAACAGTGTTAAAGTGCAGGCACAGCTTAGCATGGAGAAGATGGGCAGTACTTTAGACAATACCCAGCGCTTAGTTGAAGAGCTTAAAACCTCTGAGCAGATCACTCATGACCTCGGCAGTTCCTCACAACAGATTGGCAGTATATTGGATGTGATTAGAGGCATAGCCGACCAAACAAACCTGTTAGCCCTTAACGCAGCGATTGAAGCAGCTCGCGCAGGATCTCATGGCCGAGGGTTTGCCGTCGTAGCCGATGAGGTGCGTGCACTTGCTAATCGAACTCAAGACTCTACCAATGAAATCCAGAAGATCATTACGGAGATCCAATCAGGTGTCGGCTCGGTAGTCTCAAGTAATGAACGCACGCAGCAGCAATCAGAACAAGTACAAAGCCAAGCAAAAGGTGTGGGTGATTCTCTAGGAGAAATCTTAGCCTTAATTGCACATATTAGTGACATGAACACTCAGCTCGCCAGTGCAACAGAAGAGCAATCTTTAGTTACTGAAGAGATTAATCGAAATATTTGTAGTATCACGGAATTAACAGAAGTCTCGGTTAAAGCGAATGAAAGTAACCATAATGCTGCCGTGTCATTACAATCTATTAGTCAGAACTCAGCTAAAACCCTAGGCCAATTTAAGGTAAGCTAAACACCGTATTCCCACTCTAAAAGGGGCACTATTTGCCCCTTTTTCATTTCTCAATCTATGTTAAGCTAAATTCAATCTGGAAAACTTATCTAAACGGAATTGAATTTATGGCACGTATGACACTAGCTGTTCATCCGCAGCTTTTTACTATCCATAGCCTGGCTCCCGATACCATCGTGCCAAGCAGCATATTCCAGCAAGAGATCTATTTTATCGGTAAGACACGGGAAGAGTTGTCGGTTGTCGTCGATTCCACTTTCGAAATAGACAGCCTAGAACAGGAGCATGGCTGGAGTTGCTTAGAAGTGCTCGGGCCTTTAGGTTTTTCAATGACAGGTATTTTGTCGAGTGTATCTGGCGCTCTTGCTGAACGAAAAATATCAATCTTCGCGATTTCTACCTTTGATACTGATTATATTTTGGTAAAGAAAGAAACACTTACCGAGGCCACTAAGGCGCTCAAAAAAAAGAACTATCAGATAATCAATCATCAAGGATAGTTACGGTGATGACTTAGCCACTCGTTTTGCGCCAGATAGAGAAGATATATGTATCAGAAAACAGTAACAATTACCGCCAAACACGGTATACACACTCGCCCAGCAGCGCTTTTAGTGAAAAAGGCTAAATCATTCGATTGTGATATTTTAGTCGAATGTAACGGTAAACAAGCCAGTGCAAAAAGTTTATTTAAACTACAAACTCTTGGACTCTACTATGGTATTGAAGTGAAGGTAATTGCAGACGGTGAACAAGCAGAGCAAGCCGTAGAAGAAGTTTCCGAATTACTGATTACTCTTAGTTAAAAGGCTACGTCATGTCTATTAAAGGTATTGTTGTTTCTTCAGGCGTTGCATTTGGCCAAGCCCTACATTTAAACCTGCATCATGAAAAAATTGATTACCGTAGGCTACCAACAGCACAAATAGCAGATGAACAGCGAAAACTAACTCAAGCTTTTAACAAGCAAAAGTGTCACTTAGAAGAAGGGTTAGCAAAACTAGAAGTTGGTTCTGACCACTATGATCTCATTGAAGCTGACATACTCTTTTTAGATGATGAATCTCTGTTAGAACTCGTATTAGCGGAAGTTGAGCAGCTACAGATTAATGCAGCCGTTGCTATTGAAAGGGTTTTTGCACTGCAAGCATCTGAATTAGAGCAACTCGATGATCCCTATCTAGCCAATAGAGCCCAAGATGTGTTATGCCTTGGCAGCCGGCTGATTGCAAGACTCAGTGGTGCGCAGCATCTAGATCTTAGCCAATTAACTCAGCCCACAATTATACTAGCCCATGATTTAACCCCTGCAGAGTTTGCCATGCTACCGCTAGAGCACATCGCAGGCTTAGTACTTAATACCGGCGGGCTTACCAGTCATACAGCCATTTTGGCTCGCAGTGCAGGCTTACCCGCACTGTTAAGTTGTCAATTCACCCGAACGCAGATCCATAACGGCGATGAAGTCGTTCTTAATGGCATCGATGGCGAGCTTCACCTTAAACCCAACGCCGAAACGTTTAAAAAATTAACCGAGCTTCGTTTACAAGATGAGGCACATAAGCAACAGCTACTATTGCTTAAAGATCTCCCAACGAAAACACTTGATGGCCACAGTGTAGGCCTTCTTGCCAATGTCGGTAGCTTAAATGAAATAAGCCACCTTACAGACGTGGGTGCTGAAGGGATAGGTTTGTTCAGAACAGAGTTTATGTTAATGAACACCACCACGATTCCATCGGAAAAAATTCAGTACCACTTTTACTGTGATGCGCTGCACCTGATGGATGGCAAGCCTTTTACCATACGCACACTCGATGTTGGAGCGGATAAAGAGCTCCCTTGTTTAAATCCCGCTTGTGAGGACAATCCAGCGTTAGGAGTGAGAGGCATACGCTATACCTTTGCTCACCCAGAAATATTGATTACACAGCTGAAAGCTATTTTGCGTGCGGCAAACCACGGGCCTATTAGATTGATGTTTCCAATGCTTAATCAAGTTGAGGAGCTAGATACGCTTTTTGAGTTAATAGAGCAGTGTAAAGTCAGTTTAAATGAAGAGGAAAAAGGCTTTGGTCAGCTTAGCTATGGCATAGTGGTAGAAACGCCGGCAGCAGTTATTAATCTTGAATCAATGTTGCCAAGGCTTGACTTTATTAGCATAGGCACCAATGATTTAACCCAATATGCGATGGCAGCTGATCGAACTAACCCACAACTAACAAGAGATTACCCGTCACTATCACCCGCAATATTAACCTTGATTCAAATGACAATCGATAGTGCGCAAAAACACAATGTTAAAGTATCACTCTGCGGTGAGCTAGCCAGTGATCCAATCGTAGCACCGCTTTTAGTTGGTATGGGAATAGACGAGCTCAGCGTCAACTTGGCTTCATTACTTGAGGTCAAATCTGCAATAAGAGCCAGTTCGCACCAAGTCTGTTTAGAAATGGCAAAACAGGCACACAAATTAAAAAGAATAGAGGAATTAAATCTTTATCTAACAGGTCTTAATTTATAGAGATATAATAAGTGCAGTCTAATTTGAATATAATAATGATTCCAAGGGGCAAATAAATGGGATTTTTAAGCCGCATTAGACGTCTTGTTTCCGGACAAACAGACATCGCGGGAAGTGTAAATGTATACGCGCCCGTTTCAGGCAAAATTGTTGCTATCGAGAAAGTACCTGATGCGGTATTTTCCGAAAAAATAGTTGGTGATGGGTTAGCCATAGCGCCAACGGGTAAGCATATTGTTGCGCCAATTGACGGAACCATAGGTAAAATTTTTGAGACGAACCATGCATTCAGCATTGAGTCTCCTCAAGGTTTAGAGATATTCGTCCACTTTGGTATTGGTACTGTTGAGCTTAGAGGCAACGGTTTCCAGCGTCTTGCCGAAGAGGGGCAAGAGGTAAAAATGGGTGAACCTATTCTTGAATTTGATATTGAATATTTAAAAGAGCATGCAGATAGCTTATTAACGCCAGTACTTATCGCCAATATGGAAGATATTCAAGATTTGGACAAAAAACAAGGTAGTTTGGAAGCTGGTAAAGATGTTGTCTTTTCTGCAATACTTTAAGCCTATGTTCAATATTCGAGCAGCATAATTGTAAATAGCCTAAGCAAAGCCTAATGGTGCCATTAGGCTTCATGTTGCAACAATGTAAACCCTGAGAAAACAAAATTCAGATAACATTCGCATTGGCGTGAATAAACCTCATTAACAGCATTACGGCACCATTTCATCTTGAGCCTTTATAAAACCAATGCCACAATGCAAAGCACAAAAAACAGATAATGGAGTACCCACCTTGACACTTTTCGGCATTAAGAATTGCGATACCGTACGTAAAGCCCGCAAATGGCTTGAACAGAATAATCTTAGCGTTAATTTTCACGACTTTCGTGAAGATGGACTTACCGAAGAGTTAGTAAAAGAATGGTCTGCCATTATCGGATGGGAAACCTTATTTAATAAACGTAGCACTAGCTTTAGAAACCTCACTGATGCAGAAAAAAATGACATCAACGAGAAAAAAGCCATCGCATTAATGGTGTTGTACCCGACTTTAATAAAACGCCCTGTACTCGCCGATAACGGCAAGGTGATGGTTGGCTTCAAAGAAGCTGATTATAAAGCGTGGTTCGAACTATGAGCCAGTTAAACGATTCGCCTGTACTTGCACTGGCTAAAGACCTAATTTCTCGGCCTTCAGTTACGCCACTGGATGAGGGCTGTCAAACTTTGATGGCTGATAGACTGAAAGATGCTGGTTTCAATATTGAAGATATGGTGTTTGAAGACACCACAAATATGTGGGCAAGAAGAGGCACACAAAGCCCCGTATTTTGTTTCGCCGGTCATACTGACGTGGTACCCGTTGGCGACCTCAATCGCTGGCATACCCCTCCCTTTGAGCCCATAGTCATTGACGATTACCTCCATGGGCGTGGCGCTGCCGACATGAAAGGCTCACTTGCTGCGATGGTTGTTGCCACAGAGAGGTTCGTAAACAAACACCCAGATCATAAAGGCTCTATTGCGTTTCTCATTACCAGCGATGAAGAGGGACCGTTTATTAACGGTACTACGCGCGTCATAGATACCTTAGAAGCGCGTAATGAGAAAATTACTTGGTCACTTGTCGGAGAACCGTCATCTACTCATAAGCTAGGTGACATTGTAAAAAATGGCCGCCGCGGCAGCTTAACCGGCAATTTAACGGTTAAAGGGATCCAAGGCCATGTTGCCTATCCTCACCTGGCCGACAATCCAATTCATAAAGCTGCTCCCGCACTAGATGAGCTAGCTCGTATGAAGTGGGACAATGGCAATGAATTTTTCCCGCCTACCAGCTTCCAAATCGCTAACATCAATGGTGGAACCGGTGCATCCAATGTCATACCGGGTGCACTTGAAGTAATGTTTAACTTTCGATACTCAACCGAAGTGACTGCAGAGATCCTAATAGAACGAGTATTGAACATCCTCGATGCTCATGGACTAGATTATGACATAGATTGGATTTTCAATGGCTTACCTTTTATAACCGGTGATGGTCCATTACTCGATGCGACCCGAAATGCAATTAAAAAAGTGACGGGATTAGATACAGACCCACAAACATCAGGTGGTACTTCAGATGGTCGCTTTATTGCCCCTACCGGAGCACATGTACTTGAATTGGGCCCTGTCAACGCCACTATTCATAAGGTAAATGAATGTGTAAAAGTATCAGATCTTGAGCAGCTTACGCTATGCTACGAAGCTATTTTGGAAAACTTACTTTGCGAGTAGCCTCACCTCACCTTTACGGACTGAGCAGTGCTCATTTAGTTGAGTACTACGGCTTTCTGCTCGAAAGTGAAACCGCGGTCGCATTTGACAAAATGCGCACCGCGGCCTCCAAAGACGGTATCGTGTTAGAGATATGTTCCGCTTTTCGAGACTTTGATCGGCAGCAACTTATCTGGAATGCAAAAGCCAGCGGCAAACGAGTGTTGCTGGATTCGGACTCAAAGCCGGTAGACATTGATAGAAAAAGCGCCGAGCAAATAATAGCACTCATCTTATTGTGGTCAGCACTGCCCGGCACTTCACGCCATCACTGGGGAACTGATATCGATGTTTTTGATAGCAAAGCGATATCAAAAGCCAGCTTGAAACTCATACCGCAAGAATACGCGTCGAATGGTCCTTGCCATCAACTATATACTTGGTTAGTTAACAATGCGGAGCAGTTTGGTTTTTACTTTCCTTTTCAGCATGGATTGAGCGGTGTAAGCGCTGAGCCTTGGCACTTGAGCTACTACCCTGTATCTAAAGGATTTGTAGACGATTTCGACCCTCGGGAATTGCGAAAAATACTGCAAGACTCTTCAGTATTACATAAAGATTCGTTACTCTGTAATCTAGAAAGCTTGGTGCAAGAGTACGTTTTTAGAGTCGCACCAACTCCACAGTAGTACAGTATTAATTAATATCTAATAAATTCATATTTGACAGAGAACACCTCGTGAAAAATCAAGATTTCGCCGATCATAGACAGCAATATACAATCGATAATCAAACGTTAAGCTTTATTGATATTGGTCAAGGACCAACCCTTTTGTTTGGTCATAGTTACTTGTGGGACGCACTAATGTGGGCGCCGCAGATTGAATTATTGAGTCAACACTATCGCTGTATTGTGCCAGATCTATGGGGTCATGGTTTGTCAGATCCAATGCCAACCAAAAACCGTAATCTTCTCGATATATCGACTCAAATGTTGGCGTTGATGGATAGTTTAGAAATAGAAGAGTTTTCTATTATCGGCCTATCTGTAGGTGCAATGTGGGGCGCAGAACTCGCCCTTTCAGCACCGACGCGAGTTAAACGTTTAGTCATGCTAAACAGCTTTATCGGTTATGAACCGGAGATCACTCGCGATAAATACTACGCCATGCTTGATGTGATAAAGCAAGAGCAATCCGTCTCAGCTTCACTACGCTCAGCAATAACGCCGTTATTCTTTGCTGACCAGCCAAAGATAGAGCTAGTAGAGACATTTAACGCTCGCTTAGCAAATCTTGATAATGAGCAGATAGACACTATTTATCGGTTAGGTAAAATGGTTTTCGGTAGACGAGATACAACCGAAGAAGCCGATAAGCTAACCCTTCCCTGTTTAATCATGGCGGGCTTGCAAGATAAGGCTCGCTCAGTATTAGAAAGTTATTTAATGCACGATATCATTGACGGCAGTAAGTTTGTTCATATCCCAGATGCCGGGCATATATCAACACTTGAACAGCCTGAATTTGTTAACGAACAGCTTAGTCAGTTTTTAAAAGCCACAGACTAAGTTTATTTGTTACCGAATGACGCTGAACTTTAACAATTGGTTAAGGTTTATGTTCTATGCTGTTACCTAGCATTAAAGCACGACTGAATAGACCAGCAAGGCAAATCATTAGTGCTATGCTGGCAACGCATCAATATTCTCGTTAACAGACTGAAAATAAGACCAGAATGAAATTACTTAAACCGCTTTTTGATAACAACAAACGCTGGGCTGGCCGTATTCTTGAAGAAGACCCAAAATTCTTTGAACAGTTAGCTAAACAGCAAAACCCTGAATATTTGTGGATTGGTTGCTCCGACAGTAGAGTACCATCTAACCAAATCATCGATCTTATGCCTGGCGAAGTCTTCGTCCATCGCAATATCGCTAACATGGTCATTCATACTGATCTAAACTGCCTATCGGTACTGCAGTACGCAGTCGAAGTTCTTAAAGTAAAGCATATTATGGTGGTTGGGCATTATGGTTGCGGTGGCGTAAAAGCCTCTATGGGAACTGAGCGCTTAGGCCTTATCGACAACTGGCTTGGGCATTTACGTGATATACATCGTCTACACAAACAAGATTTAGATCAGTTAGACGAAGATGCCCGCTTTGACCGACTGTGTGAGCTCAATGTAATGGAGCAAGTGGCTAATGTTAGTAGTACGACTATAGTGCAAGAGGCTTGGCACAACGGCCAAGATGTCGCTATTCACGGCTGGATCTATAGCGTTGAGAACGGGCTTCTTTCGGACTTAGATGTCACTGTAAATAAAGAAAGTGAGCTTGGGAAGTAAGCATTAGTGACAGTTAAAATAGGCTACCACTCTTCCCTGACTGGTAGCCTTTTATTTTACTATTTAGTACCAATTAACCTCTTTGTAGCAAATCAATCATGCTAAATCCGCTTGATTAAGGGATATTTGATATATATCCGAAGAAAATCATCAAGAAATCTCGCAGTTACCCCCATATCGCAGTTATAATCCATTAGTTATTTTTAGCGCTTTTATGCGCAGTGAATTCTAAGGAAATTTCCATGCCTGGTTTTGAATTATTTGGTCCTGAAGAGAAGCAGGAAGTTGCAGACGTAATGGAGAATGGTTTTACATTCCGTTATAACTTCGATCATATGCGTAATGATCGTTGGAAGACCCGTGAAATGGAAGCGCTACTTTGCGAAAAAATGAACGCAAAGCACGCACATTTAGTATCGAGTGGCACAGCAGCATTGCAAACAGCTATGGCAGCAGCTGGCATCGGTGCTGGCGACGAAGTTATTGTACCGCCTTTCACATTTGTCGCTTCTGTAGAAGCTGTTTTCATGGCTGGTGCGGTTCCTATTTTTGCAGAGATTGATGAAACACTTTGTCTATCTCCAGAAGGCATTGAAGCGGTTATCACGCCGAAGACTAAAGCGATTAATCTAGTTCATATGTGTGGCTCTATGGCCAAAATGGACGAAATTAAAGCCGTTTGTGCCAAGCACAACCTAGTCATTCTAGAAGATGCTTGCCAAGCCATTGGAGGCAGCTATAAAGGCCAAGCCCTTGGTACCATTGGTGATGTTGGTTGTTACTCTTTTGATTCTGTCAAAACGATCACTTGTGGTGAAGGTGGAGCAGTAATCACCAATAACGAAACTATCTACAACCATGCACACATGTTCTCAGATCATGGCCATGACCACGTAGGTAACGATCGCGGCGCCGAAGGCCACCCTATCATGGGCTTGAACTTCCGTATCTCTGAAATGAACTCTGCCATGGGTTTAGCTCAGCTACGTAAGCTTGATAAAATTATTGATATTCAACGTACCAATAAAAAAGTTATCAAAGATGCTATGGCAGCAATCCCAGAAGTGACATTCCGTGAAATCCCAGATCCTGCTGGAGATTCTGCAGGCTTCCTCACTTTCTTTATGCCAACTGAAGCACGTACTATTGAGATCAATAAAAAGCTTGCTGAAAATGGCGTTGACGGTTGTTTCTACTGGTATATCAACAACTGGCACTACCTGAATCAGTGGAAGCATATCCAAGAGCTTAAGTCGCCAGCAGCTTTGCCGATCACATTAATCGAAGATAGACCTGACTATACTCAAGTATCAGTACCTAAGTCTGATGCCATTATGAGTCGTACGATCTCAATGTTGATTAAACTGTCTTGGACTGAAGAAGAGATTAACCAACGTATTGAAAACATTAAGCGCGCTTTCGCTTAATCGCATTTTATATGCCGCGGCTTCATCAATAAGAAGCAGCGGCACTTTTTACAGTAATAATCTCAACGGAGAATGTTGTAATGAGTTTTAAAAATTTCAAATGTGTACCAAAAATGATTTTTGGACGTGGATCTTTCGCACAATTAGATACCGTTCTTGCTGAAGAACGTAGCAGCGAAGATGATTTTGTCGTTTTCTTGGTAGACGATGTTCATCAAGAAAAGCCTCTCGGTGCACGTGTTCCAGCTAAAGCACACGATTTGGTGGTTTACGTTAACGTTGACGATGAGCCAACAACTAAACAAGTTGATGCATTAACTGAACAAGTACAAGCATTTAGCACTAAGCTACCTGTAAGTGTGATTGGTCTTGGTGGTGGTTCTACTCTTGATTTAGCCAAAGCAGTAGCTTTGATGCTAACCAACGAAGGTGGCAGTGCCGAGTATCAAGGTTGGGACTTAATCAAGAATCCAGCAGTTCACCATATTGGGATCCCAACTGTATCGGGAACCGGTGCTGAAGCGTCTCGTACTGCAGTACTATGTGGTCCAGTTCGTAAGCTAGGTCTAAACTCTGATTACACAGTATTTGATCAGATCATCATGGACTCTGAACTCATCGCTGGCGTACCGACAGACCAATGGTTCTACACGGGTATGGATTGCTACATCCACTGTGTTGAATCATTAGAAGGTACTTACCTTAATGAATTTGCTAAAGCCTTTGCTGAAAAGTCGATGGATCTTTGTCGTGAAGTCTTTATCGATAACCATGAAGAGAAAGATGACAAGTTGATGATGGCATCTTACATGGGCGGAATGAGCATTGCTTATAGCCAAGTTGGTGCATGTCACGCTGTTTCTTACGGCTTAGGCTACGTACTTGGTTACCATCACGGTATTGGTAACTGTTTAGCATTTGATGTACTTGAAGAGTTCTATCCAGAAGGCGTTGCAGAGTTCCGTAAGATGATGGAAACCCACAACATCGTACTTCCAAAGAACATCTGTCGTGACTTACCTGACGAAACTATCGCTAAGATGGTTGCTGTGACTAAGAGCATGGGCCCACTATGGGACAATGTTTATGGCGAAGGTTGGGAAGAAAAAGTCACCGACGAAATGCTAACTAAGCTATTCCGTCGTATCTAAACTCGCTTTTAGATGCTAAATGGGCTTCTATAAAGGAGCCCATTAATTTTATTATTAGGTAAATTGAATGAATGTAACCTTGTTAATCCCTGCTCGATACGGCTCAAGCCGTTTTCCTGGTAAGCCACTGGCTCCAATCAACGGCAAACCAATGATCCAGCATGTTTACGAGCGTGCATCGCTTGCAAAAGGGTTGACTGATATCTACGTCGCGACCGATGACGATCGCATCAAAGATGCCGTTGAAGGGTTTGGCGGAAAAGTTGTCATGACAAGTGCAGAAGCTGCATCAGGTACCGACCGCATTGAAGATGCGATTACCCAGCTAGGGTTAGCGGAAGATGACTTAGTCGTGAATCTGCAGGGCGATCAGCCGCTTATCGACCCTATTTCGATAGAACAAATTATTAGTCTTTTCGAACGTCATCCAGGTGAGTTCGGAATGGCAACACTCGGTTTTCAAATTACCGAAGAGGAAGAACTTAACGATCCTAAGCACGTAAAACTCGTGTTTGATAATGAGTTCAATGCGTTATATTTCTCACGTGCACGCATCCCTTTTGGCCGAGATACAGATGACTACCCAGTGTACAAGCACTTAGGTGTTTACGCTTATACACGAAAATTTGTACACACGTTTGCCAAGCTACCACTCGGTCGCCTAGAAGACCTAGAAAAACTTGAACAACTACGAGCATTAGAGCACGGTCATAAAATCAAAGTTGCCATCAGCGCATTTGATTCCCCAGAAGTTGATACACCAGAAGATATTCGCATCTGTGAATCTCGCTTAGCGGTTGATTAATTAAGGGGAAGTTTATGTCTGATCTTGAAGTTGGCCTCATTATTTTATTAGTTATTGGTGTTATTGCCAGCAACCTGGCCGTACTGAAATACAGTGCAAAGTTTAAAATGCCACAATTTGGTAAAGATCAGAAAAAAACTAGCAGTTCAAAAGCTCCTGAGTCTACAGATAAAGGTAAGGAAGATGGTTCAGATAAGCATGATGAAAGTAACAAAGAGCAGTAACATCTCACATAAACTTTTATCTAGATCATCTCGTAATTGTCATCCAATAAAAAAGGCGCATTTAGCGCCTTTTTTATTGTTTAATTAACCATGTCCTATAAACAAAATCATTCCGCTAACTCTTTTTCAAGCTGCTGGGCAACCAGTTCAGGTGAACCAGAGTTCTTAGCCAGCAATGAGTAAGCCACTGGAATAACAAACAAGGTAAAAAATGTCGCTAAGCTAATGCCTGACAACACCACAACACCAATAACAAAGCGGGTTTCCGCGCCAGCTCCTTGTGCCATCACTAAAGGAATAGCGCCTGCTGCGGTTGTAATGCCTGTCATTAAAATAGGGCGTAGTCGCTGACTTGAAGCTTGGATAATTGCATCTTTAAACTCTACGCCTTTATCACGTAACTGGTTAGCAAATTCAACAATTAAAATACCATTTTTGGCTGCAAGACCAACTAGCATAATGATCCCAATTTGGCTGTAAATGTTGAGGCTTTGACCTGTTACCCATAGTCCGATTAAGGCACCTAAAGTAGCTAGTGGCACCGTAAGCATTATCACTACCGGATGCACATAGCTTTCAAACTGGGCTGCCAATACCAAGAACACGATACCTAGCGCTAAGATAAACACAAAGTACATCGAATTGCCTGAGTCTTGATAATCTAATGATTGGCCTTTATAGCTCACTATCGCCTCAGCAGGCAGATACTCATGAGTTAAATCATTGAGGTAATCAAGCGCCTCACCTAAGCTATAGCCATCAGCAAGGTTCGCCTCAATGGTAATCGCTCGCATGCGGTTATAACGGTTTAACTGACTCGCATCGGCAAACTCTTCCACACTAACAAGGTTTGATAATGGAATAAGCTCCTGAGAACGATCTGAGCGCACATAGATATTTTCTAGATCGGTTGCAGTATTTTGGTTTTCTCGGTTACCTTCAATGATGACGTCGTACTCCTCACCGTCACGCATAAAGGTAGTGACTAATCGAGAACCAAGCATCGACTCCAAGGTGCGGCCAATATGAGAGATAGATACGCCAAGATCCGATGCCCTGTCTTTATCTATCACTACTCTTAATTGTGGCTTAGTCTCTTTGTAGTCATGATCTAATCCAACGAGATTTGGATTCTCTTTAGCCTTTTCTAGAATAGTATCGCGCCAGCGAGCTAGTTCATCATAACTTGGGCCACCTAATACAAACTGTACTGGTTTACCTACTCCACGACCAAATGCTTGCCGCATCACCGGGAACGCTCGCACTCCAGCGAGATCTGACAACCGACCACGAATATCGCCGATGATCTCAAATGCACTGCGTCTAACCGCCCAATCTTCCAATACAATAATCGCCATACCATTAGAAAAGTTTGCGCTACGACCAAATCCACGTGGCGCTCGGATAAGTAATCGCTTAATCTCACCGGCTTCAACTAACGGCATCAATCTGTTTTCAATCTCGTCCATGTAAGATTCGATGTATTCGAAACTCGCTCCTTGAGGGCCATTGACGATAAGGAACATCGATCCCCTGTCCTCTCTTGGCGCAAACTCTTGCGGCACTTCTTTAGCAAGGTATGCACTACTCACCAAAGCGATAAGAATCAGCGATGAAACCAAGAATGGGTGTGACATTGCTTTTCGAAGCCATGCTCGGTAACCCGCAGACAGTTTATCCATACCGCTGTCTATCTGTCTAACTAACCAAGATGACTGCCCAGCAGGTTTTAACACTTTAGAGCACATCATCGGACTTAGGGTTAATGCAACGATACTAGAAAAGATAACCGCCGCGCTCATGGCAACCGCAAACTCTTTGAACAGTTTACCCAAATCGCCTTCTAGGAAAGTGATCGGCATAAATACCGCTACCAGCACTAAGGTTGTAGCGACAACCGCAAAAGCAACTTCTCTTGCGCCTAAAAATGCTGCTTTAAGAGGGGAATCCCCCTCCTCGATGCGGCGGTGAATATTTTCTAAAACTACAATAGCGTCATCAACCACCATACCGATGGCTAAAATCATTGCCAGAAGTGTTAGCAAATTAATGGTATAACCCAATGCATAAAGTACGATAAATGTCGCCATTAACGACACGGGAACCGTTAACGCAGGGATCAACATCGCCCGAACGCTTCCCAAAAACAGATAGATCACCACGATAACCAAAAACATCGCAATAAACAGAGTTTGGTATACTTCTTTGACGGATGCTTCAATAAATACAGAGCTATCGTATGAGCGCTTAATCTCCATGCCAGCAGGCAAGGTTGGATTGATTTTATCAACCAATTCATTAGCAGCTCTGGCAACATCGAGAGTATTGGCTGTTGATTGCTTAGAAACACCGAGTCCAATCATCGCCTCACGGTTACCTCTAAAGGTAATACGTTCCTCTTCAGAACCAATCTCAACTTTAGCAACATCGCCTAGTTTAATAAGGTAACCATCATCTCCTTCAGCCAGCACCAAATTGGCAAAATCGTCCGAAGTTCTAAAGCTTCTTTCAAGTCTAACAGTAAAATGACGCTCCTTTGATTCAACGCTACCGGCAGGTAGTTCAACGTTTTCAGAGCGCAGTGCTTTTTCAATATCAGCCACGGTGAGATTACGTGCAGCGAGTGCTTGTCTATCGATCCACACTCGCATGGCATAAACTTTACCGCCACCGAGTCGCATATTCGCCACACCATCAATGACTGAAAAGCGATCAACCAAGTAGCGCCTTGCATAATCCGTTAACTGCAACGTGTTCATCTGATCAGAGACTAGGTTTAGCCACATAATCACTTCATCACCACCGTTGGCTTTTTGCACCTCTGGTGGTTCAGCTTCTTCCGGTAAATTATTCAATAAACCAGAAACTCTATCGCGTACATCGTTTGCCGCAGCCTCAATATCTCGACCAACATCAAACTCTAGGGTAACGCGTGAGCGACCATCACTGCTTGAGGAACTAATATGTTTAATGCCCTCTACACCACTAATGCGATCCTCAACCAGTTGAGTAATACGGCTTTCTACGACAGCTGCACTAGCACCTCGATAGTTGGTTTGAATTGAAACCACTGGAGGATCAATATTTGGATATTCTCGCAGCGGTAACTTTTCAAATGCTACAAGACCAAAGACGATTAACAGAATACTGATAACCGAAGCGAAAACCGGCCGCTTAACCGATATATCAGTTAAGATCATACTACTGGCCCCACATTGGCTTGTTTAAGAAAACTAAACCTTTCGCTAAAAGTCACCTTAACTGAATCACCGGGTCTAACTTTTAGGATCCCGCGGATCACCACTTGTTCATCAAGTTCAATGCCGTCTAGAATCTCAACCCAGCCACGTTTACGTAAACCAAGCGTCACCTGTTTTTGCTCCACCACACCTTCGTCATTAACCAGATAAACATAGTGCCTATCCTGTACAGGTATAATGGCCGATTCAGGCAGAATAAGCGCTTCTCGGCTTTGTTTGATAAGTTTTACCTTCATCAACATACCAGGTAGTAAACGATGTTTCGGATTTGGGATCTCTGCTCGAACAATTACGGCGCGGGTTTGTGGATTAATGCGGCTATCTATAGATGTCACCTTGCCAATGAACATTTCACCGTCGAAGGCTACAGCAGTTGCTTCTACTGTCTTTCCAATCTCTAATGATTGCAAGAAACGCTCAGGCACTGAGAAATCAAGTTTGATGACAGAGATATCATCGAGTGTTGTAATTGCTTTGCCGGGTGTGACTAACGCCCCGACACTCACTTGACGTAAACCTAACGCCCCTGAAAAGGGTGCACTAATACGTCTATCACTAAGCGCAGATTGAGATTGTACTAATTCAGCTTTAGCGGTATCGATAAGAGTTTGCAATCTATCTCTTTCAAGCTCTGCTATCGTTTGACTAGTGACGAGAGTCCGTATTCTATCTAACTCTCGCTGGTGATCTTTGACTTTGACTTTGGCAACCGTGACTCGTGCTCTTTGCTCACTATCTTGTAATTGTACCAGCAAGCGCCCCTTCTCAACTAAGTCACCATCGTCAAAATTAACCTTGGTAACCACTTCAGAAACTTTTGGGGTAACGGTAATCGATTCGTTGGCTTTACTGGTTCCTAACGCCTCAACTTCATCGCGTATAGGTTGAATAGCGGCTTTTGCTACGACAACATTGGGCGTAGGCCTGGACTTTTTGGCTTTGGTTACATTATCAGCTTTAAGATATTGGTAACCAAAGGCGGCAGCTAATGCAATTAGTATAATTATTGTTATTTTTTTCATGGTTTCCCTAACAAACTGCGTTATTCAATTGGGGGTAGTTTACCTAGCTAAAACCAAGCATCAATACGTTTTACCTTTTCTTACAATTAACACATTTCATTCACACACTTACACGCAGCAGATAATAGCGTTTTATCGGCTATTCAAGTCAATAACACATCAACCTACCTATATAACAGTTTTAGCTGTTTACATTTCAAAACAAACAAGCATAAACGTTTTGAACATCTAGATAAGAGGCATTCAAGCAATATACTGTGAAAAAATAGCTATCAAGCTAGTGGTATCAAAAAGGCAATAAAAAAGGAGCCGTATAGGCTCCTTTCGTTGCAACAGTTATCGACTAACGAACTTTACGATCTTCTTCCATTAGCTCTGAGAAACCTTCATAGACAGCGATAACAACTTCGCTTTCTAATGGTTGATTGTCAGCACCAAGTAGGTGGATCTGCGTTTTATCGTCAGCGCTATCATCTTTAAGCTCTATACGGTAAGAGCCTTCATCTAGACTCAGTTTTTTCTCACCCCATAAAGAGCTCCAAAATCCAGAATCATCAACCACGTTGATATAAAGCAGACCTTTGTTACTGTCCATATCTACAATTTCAAAGCCCATCTCAGGTAAAACGATACGTAAGCGATCCCACGTACGTTTGAACTTAGCATTGGCAAGCCAATAAGCTTGTTCATCTTGCTCAGAGATCAAGTCTACATCAATACCAAGACTTTGCTTAAGACGTTTAGCTTTCATCGCTTGAGCACGTTTGATACTCATGTAACTAATAGAATCGTTCAAGATGTCAATCGTATAACGACGCTTATCTTCACCACTGAGCACAATATCTTGTTGTTCACCGTCGTACGATTCTTCGTGCTCAATCAAATCAATTGTCACACTACCGCTACGACCATGTGGACGAATATCAATATTGTATTTGTAACGCTGACGTAGTGTATAGACTTTGTCGCTACCCCACAGGCTTGACTCTACGACTTCATTGCTTTCAATCCAATCTGTTTCAAAAGTACCAGCTTCATAGTCTTCAGCACGTATTTGTACTGACTCACTTGCAAAGTACTCTTTTAAAACATCAAAAATCTCTTGCTTTAGGTCAGAGTCATTATCAATCGACTCAACCATAATTTTGATATTGTCATCACCCTCTTCGACACGCGTTCCCGCCGCCATAGGCAATACTTGCAGCGGAGGACGAATATCTAAGTTGCTGCCGACCAGAGTCTTATCAACTTTAGCGCCAACCTCAGGGATATCATATTCTTTACTATATGTAGGTTGGTTAAGTCCATCAGGAATAACCAGTTTAGGCGCAGATGCTAGATCTTGATATTGCTGATCAACGTCATTCGCTTGCCTTCTATCAATTGGTGTACTGCACGCTGTTACAGCCGCAATCAGTATTAATGGTGATACTTGCTTTAGCATTTATTATTAAACCTCAATTCGGGCATTTTTCATTGCTTCTAGCAACAGACCATGAAACTCACTAGAAAGTTCAGTTAAAGGCAAACGAATTTCTCCTTTACTGATAAGTCCCATTTGATGAGCTGCCCATTTTACAGGGATTGGATTGGCTTCACAAAATAAAGCGCTGAATAAACTTTGCATCGACTTTTCAACAGCAATCGCTTCTTCTGTATTGCCAGCAAGTGCAGCATCACACATCGCTTTAAATGCTTTAGGGACGATGTTGTTAGCAACCGAAATGATACCATTACCACCCAAAGTTAAAAATTCGCGCGCTGTAGCGTCATCGCCACTGTAAAGCATAAAATCGTCGCCGCACAAACTTCGGAGCTTGTTAACACGAGAAAGATCGCCAGTGGCTTCTTTTACGCCAATAATGTTACTAACGCTTGCTAGCTCTGCTACCGTTTCAGGTAACATATCAACCGAGGTGCGCCCTGGTACATTGTACAGTATCTGCGGAATATCAGTGCTTTGCGCTACAGCTTTATAATGTGCTATCAAGCCTTTTGGAGACGGCTTATTGTAATACGGCGTGACGCCAAGCATGGCTTCAACACCAACACTAGAAAGACCTTTTGTTAATTCTATCGCTTCAGCGGTGGCATTTGCGCCATTACCACCAATAATTGGAATGCGGCCAGCGGCGAAACTTACTGTCTGTTGGACGACTTGAATATGCTCTTTCGCAGGCAGTGTTGCTGACTCACCAGTAGTGCCAACTGCAACGATGCCATCGGTACCTTGGGCGATATGGTACTCAACTAAGTTCTCAAGACTCTTATTATCTACTGTGCCATCACTATTCATTGGTGTGATTAAGGCAACGATGCTTCCGTTTATCATGTGTATTCCCCAAGGGTTCAGGACTGGCTATGGTACTGATGGAATCAGCTAAAGACAAGCACTAGTACACAACTCATTCCAGATTAATTATCAACTTGAAACATATTAAATATCTGAATTTGTAACTACGACAAGGATCGCAAATAGAGCAACATGTGGTAGCATTGCTGACCATGTAAAAAAAGCACCATGAAACAGCTGTTTTTTTGGGCTAATTGATATAAAAATGGGGTATTAAATGTCCAACCACTTGGTCGTTACTGCAATGGGGGCCGACCGTCCAGGTATTGTGAGTAAATTTGCTCGACTAGCAAGTGAGTGCGACTGTGACATAGTCGACAGTCGTATGGCGTTGTTCGGCAATGAATTCACTTTAATTATGATGTTATCTGGCTCATGGCCTTCTATCACCAAGATGGAATCAACCTTACCTAGTTTAAGTGTTGAGCTAGAACTGATGACAGTCATGAAACGGACAGCTAAACATACACCGAAAAATTACATTTCTCGCTTAGAAGTTAACTTCAGTGGTTTTGATCAACGTGGAACCATGAAGAAAATCACTCAGTTTCTTGCCGATCGTTCATTAGATTTGGGGGCAGTAAAGTCCCACGCAGAAGAAGACGACACTGGCGAACCGACTCAAAACATCTCATTGACCATAAATGTCCCTGAAAAAGTCGACCTCGAAAAGCTTGAAGTCAGTATTCATGAACTCGCGAAAGAATTGTCACTCGAGTGTACCTTGGAGCATATGCAAGGCATAGACAGCTAACATTATAAGGAAAGGATATGCATACCTTAACAGTAGGCGATAAAGCGCCGGAGTTTACTCTACAAAATCAAAATGATGAGGCAATCAGCTTATCAGAAGCATTACAGTCAGGCCCAGTGTTGGTTTATTTTTACCCAAAAGCGTCAACACCTGGGTGCACAGTGCAAGCCTGTGGCTTAAGAGATAGTCAGCCACAACTTAATGACCTATCTGTTACTGTATTTGGTGTTAGCCCGGATCCAGTCGCAAAGCTTGCGAAGTTCTCAGATAAGCAATCGCTCAACTTCTCTCTTCTAAGCGACGAAGACCACGCCATAGCCGATGCATTTGGTGTTTGGGGTGAGAAAAAATTTATGGGTAAAATTTATGACGGTATTCACCGTTTAAGTTTTTTAGTTGGGCAAGATGGAAATATTGCCCACGTATTCAATAAATTTAAAACCAAAGATCACCACGAAGTGGTACTTGCCTATTTAGCAGAGTAAACAACACTTACTCAATAAAAAGGAGCCTCGATGGCTCCTTTTTTATTGTTTTATAAGTATGGATATAATAACGCTAAAGCAATAGACCACATTGTCATACAGATGAAGCGGTCGAGATAGCACCACGCCTTAGGTTTCTGAAATATAGGACTTAGGTAACGAGCACCGATACTTAAACTAAAAAACCAGACGAATGATGCTAACACTGCTCCAGCTCCAAACCATTGTTTGGCCGTACCTTCAAACTGCACACTAATGCTTCCAAGCAGCACCACGGTATCTAAATACAAATGTGGATTAAGAAAGCTAATTGCTAATGTGGTAATGACTGCTTTTTTGAGACTATCAGCGGCCAACTCCTGCTCACCTTCCATTTTTTGCTCTGTAAAAGACGACTTCAGTGCGCCATAACCATATATAAACAGAAAAATAGCACCACCAAAACTGGCAATATCTTTGATCAGTGGAAAGGCAAGTATAAGGTGCCCTAGCCCAGCAACGCCTGCTGTAATCATAATTGCATCAATAAAAGAGCACAGCGCAGCAATGGGCAACGAATGTGATTGCTTCAAACCCTGTTTTAGTACAAATGCGTTCTGTGCCCCAACCGCCATGATGAGACTACCACCGATTGCCATTCCCTGAATGAATGCTGTTTGCATGAAATTACCTAAAATGTGAAGACGACGAATTAGCGTGCAGAATATTCTTCAAACAAAAATAAGTACAACTAATTTAATTTATGTATCATAAGTAAAACTTATCAAGGAGTGTATTGTAACCAATGTTTGATTACGCCCACCTAAAAGCATTATCGATAGTGGTTTCACAAGGGGGCTTTGATAAAGCAGCTAAACAGCTCTACATTAGCCAATCTGCAGTTTCACAGCGGATAAAACAGCTCGAAGACAAGGTAGGACAAGCTTTAGTAGTTCGAGCTTCCCCTGTTTATGCAACGGAATTGGGAAAGCGACTGCTGAGGCATTATGCTCAAGTTCAATTACTTGAGAGTGAACTGCGCACTGAAATGAATGTTGATGACCCGTCGCTGCCGACAATTGTGCGTATCGCCGTCAACGCAGATAGTTTAGCGACTTGGTTCTTACCCGCGTTGACAGAAGTTTTTAAACGTCACAAATGGTTATTAGAACTAGTCGTTGATGATGAAGCCTATACCCATCATTTGCTAAAAAGTGGTGATGCTGTTGGCTGTGTTACCACTAGTCAATCTCCAATGGCCGGCTGCAGTAGCGAATATCTTGGCAACATGGAATACATGTGTGTGGCGACGCCAGAATTTATAACTCACCACTTTAATCAATTATCTCCGCAGCCAGATTCAATACTTAAAGCACCAGCGGTAGTCTTTTCCACCAAGGATAAGCTTCACGATAAGTTTCTCAATTTCTATTTTGGCATCAATGAAGGCAGTACACGAGAACATAAGATACCGTCGTCAGAAAGTTTTCTCGAAGCGATAACAATGGGTTTAGGATATGGTTTGGTGGCTCATCTACAAGCAAGACCATTATTGGAAAGTGGAGACTTAATTGAAGTATTCCCTGGAAAACGGATGCAGGTGCCTCTTTACTGGCAACATTGGAACATCAAAGCTAAACAAACGACTATCGTTTATCGCTCGTTAGCAGCTACTGCACGCCACTTGCTTGTCAAGCCTGAATAAAAAAGGGGCATCAGCCCCTTTATTCTTTCGATGTAGCGCCGATTTATTTAGCCAATGGAGCAGGCTCGATTTTTTCTTCCACCGCAGCACCATGAACGGGCCATGCGTTAATAACCGCTTTTACTAATGATGCTAAAGGTATGGCAAAGAAAACGCCCCACACGCCCCACAGACCTCCAAACACTAATACAGCCGCGATAATAAACACTGGATGCAGATCAACGGCGTCAGAAAAGAGAATAGGCACAAGCAAATTTCCGTCCAATGCTTGGATAATACCGTAGCCGATCATCAAGTAACCAAACTCTGAACTGATCCCCCACTGGAAAAATGCAACTAATGCAATTGGCAGTGTTACAAGCGTAGCCCCAACATAAGGGATCAACACTGAAAGCCCAGTTAATACGCCAAGCAAAGCCGCGTATCTAAGATCCATCACAGCAAAAAAGGCATAACTCACGACGCCAATGATTACGATTTCGATGATCTTTCCGCGAATATAATTGAAGATCTGCTGATGCATTTCGTTCCAAACCTTGCGCGCCAAATCACGATTGGAAGGGAAGAATCGCTTGCTACCCCGCAGTAGCTCATCTTTATCTTTTAAGAAGAAAAACACCAATAGCGGTACTAAAATTGCGTATACCATTAGCACTAACAATGAAGCAGAATAACCGAGTAATTGCTTACCGATATCCAGTAAGTGCTGAGTATCGAGCATTTTTTTCAGTTCTGCGACCATGGTGTCTAACTGTGTTGGATTAACAAACTGCGGATATTGATTAATAAACTGCTGCGCTGTAAATAGCCCTTTATCTATCATGCTTGGCAAATCACCTATAAGACTAACACCCTGCTTCCAAAGGCTTGGGATCAAACCAAAACTAATCAATAACATCAAACCGATGAACAGAATTAACACTAGCGAAGCCGCCGTAGTACGGTTAATACCAATGCGCGCCATCTGAGCGACTGGCCACTCCAATAGAAAAGCGAGCACGAGCGCGACTAATAACGGTGCTAGTAGGCCTCCGGCGAAATAGATAGCAAGTGCTAAACCTACAAGAATAAGCACCAAAGTTACAGCTTGGGGATCACTAAAACGTTCTTTATACCAACGACTTAAGATTGTTAACATTCATTTACCCTAATGCGACAGCTAGTATTTTGTACCACTATCGATAAAAAAGATGTTCTACATCTATAATGCAAAACAGTTTAAAGTCACTTTACTTAGTGATCTCAAGTGCTAAAACTGACTCTTTCGATTGTATTATTTGGTGATGATAACCGACTTTTTTTAAAAAACGGGGAACATCTTGCCTAGAACCGGGGTCTGATAACAAAACCCTTAGTTTTTCGCCAGTGTCGATCTGCTTTAAAGCTAATTTAACTTTTACGAGTGGCAATGGACAGCGAAAGGCTGTTAAATCAATAATAATCATAATCAACTTGCTATAAACAATCTAAGGCTATTATCCTAATAAGCAGTGCAAACCACAAGCAAGCATTGTGGCCTTACAACAAGAAAAGCATAGCCCAATTTAAGGATCCGCTTGAGCAAATTAACTTTTTCGAAATCTATTATTGCAGGGACATTGGCATTCACCTTAGCAGCCTCACCTGTTACCTACGCCAATAACGACCTTCCTGACTTAGGTACAGCGGCAGTCAATACATTCAGTTTAGAAAAAGAAACCGAATATGGTGATGCGTATATGCGCGTTATTAGGTCATCGGCACCGATGCTCAATGATCCAGTTTTGAATCAGTATTTAACCGAGCTAGGTAATAAACTCGTTGCCCATGCAACTGGTGTTAAAACGCCCTTCTACTTTTTCTTACTTCGAAACGATGAGATCAACGCATTTGCATTTTTTGGCGGTCATGTCGGCGTACATACCGGTTTGTTTTTAAATGCTGATACTGAAAGTGAACTCGCTTCTGTTCTTGGACACGAAATTACTCACGTTACTCAGCGTCACTTAGCGCGCTCTTTAGAAGCACAGCAAAAAAGCTCAACCGCAACAATTGCTGGTATGCTTGGCGCCATTCTACTTACGATTGCGTCACCACAAGCGGGTATGGCAGCACTAGCAACTACCCAAGCGCTGTCCACGCAGGCTAAAATTAATTACACCCGAATGCATGAAAAAGAAGCAGACCGAATCGGCATGCAAATATTGGTTGATGCAGGCTTTGATCCCAACGGTGCGGCAAATTTCTTTGGTAAATTGGCTTCGCGCTACAGATTCACTACCAAACCACCACAGATGTTGTTGACTCACCCATTACCAGAATCACGAATTTCTGAAGCGAGAATTAGAGCACAGCAATATCCATTACGTCATGTACCGGACAATTTGAACTTCCAATTGGCAAAAGCACGGATCCAAGTTAGGTTCTCAGGCTACAGCGAGGCAGCCGTATTATCGTTGTTTGAGAAACAATTGAAGCACCATCGATATACGTTTAAAAGTGCAGCTGAGTACGGCAAAGCCCTTGCCTATTTTAGAATGGATAAATTTGAAGAGTCTGAGAAAATCATCGATGAGTTGCTGGCTAACGAACCCAACAATCTGTTTTTTATTGATACCAAAACCGATCTATTGACTCAAAAAGGCGATTACAAGTCTGCTATTGCTCTGTTGTTAAACCAGCAGAAAATCAAGCCGACCTCAAGCGTTGTTAACACCAATTTGGCAAACGTTTATATTGAGAATGATCAAACCGAAAAAGCGATACCACTACTTGAAGATCTGATTTTTCTCGACAAGCAAGATCAACTTGCTTATTTTCTGCTGACTGAAGCCTATAAAAAGAATGGCAACAAAGCGATGGAACACTTTGTAAAAGCAGAATCTTTAGCACTTGCGGCGGATTATAAGACCGCCATTGATCAGCTGAATTTTGCTTATAAACAGTCGAAAGAGAATCCACTGCAATTAGCACGCATTGAAGCAAGGATCAGACAGTTTAGGCAAGCAGATAGAGCGATGGAATCACTGCAGTAAATGTGACTCACGTCACCATTTAAAGTATGATACTGGCAAAATTAGCAGAAGTATAAAATAACTATGACAAACGTAAGCATTATTCACAACCCTAGATGCTCAAAAAGCAGACAAACCCTTGCGTTACTTGAAGAGCAAGGCTGCGAGATTACTATCATTGAATATTTAAAAACGCCACTTTCAGCCACTGAAATCTGCAACATTCAAGCAAAGCTTGGGCTGACGCCAAGAGAAATGATGCGAGTGAAAGAAGATGAATACAAGCAGCAAAATTTAGCAGATATAAATGTCACTGACGCACAGTTAATTCAAGCGATGGTTAATACACCTAAATTAATAGAGCGCCCTATTGTATTGGCAAATGATAAAGCTGCAATCGGTCGCCCACCAGAAAACGTACTAACCATTTTATAAGAGAGCAAGTAAATGGAGTCATCCACCCTTTTTAAACTATGCCGTATTGGGTATCTGCTTTTGGTCGTTATGCTGAGCTACTGGTTTATTCAGCAAGGTGTATCGGGTGAATACTCGATGCTTTTTAGCCTGTTATGGTTAATCCCATTGTTGCTACCTTTAAAAGGGATCTTAACGGGAAAACCTTATACCTATGCTTGGGCAAGTTTTATTTTATGTTTATACATGCTGCATGCGCTTACGTTAGTATATGTTACAGAGACAAGCTTAGCTTTCGCTGTTATGGAATCCTTGCTAATAGGCGTGCTACTGATTGCTTTTCCTTTTTACGCTCGCATCCGTGGCCGTGAATTGGGACTTGGACTAAAGAAAAAGAAAAAGTAATCGACCGCAATCATAGGCTGGTATCTGCCAGCCTGTCTATTTAGTCAATCAGCCCTTATCCTTTACTCTCTTTAAAAAGTACCTTCGCCAGTCTTTTGCACAATAAAAGAGATGCTCGTCAGTCTATATAACAGACAAATATGTAGAAAAAACAAACTGCATGCTATATTTGATTAGCAACAACAGAATAATAACAATAAAGATTTGAGGTTGGGCAATGTTAAGCAAGAATCAAATAATATTACTAAGTATATTCTCACTTACCGCATGTGGTGGTAGCAGCGACAATGCTGATAGTGATTTAATTCCCCCGCCGATTACCGATCAACTTGTAAGATGTGAAGTGCAATCTAATCTCATAGAAGTATCGAGTTCATCTAATATAAACTTTCATGTTGAGCCAAGTTATCAGTCGTTACAGCCTGCAGTAATAGCTGCAAGCATAAACGGTGCAGATAGTTCTAATTACACCTTTAGCTGGACTCAAAAATCAGGAGAGGCACTGGTATTAAAGTCGACTCATAGCCCAATGCTAGCTTTTACAGCTCCAACAAGTGGTCGTTATCAATTTGAGCTCAACGCTATTAGTGATAATAATTCATATAGTGCTATTGCTACAATTGACGTTGTTGAAGGCCAAACAAACCAATTAGCGATAAGAGTGGATCATCAAGTAACGATGGGTAACGGAGTCAGTTTTAGAATCGATACTCCACCTTCAGCTGCTCCTGAAGGGATCAGTTGGTGTTTAGCAGCCGGACCAGACATAAATGTTGACCTTTCGAATATAGAAAACCCGCTATTTACTGCACCAAATGTTGACCAAGATACTTTTTCTATTTTAAGAGCATCAGCGGCGATTAATGGTCAACAAAGCTCTGATGACGTACATATTCTCATCACCAAAGAAGCTGCAATTACTTCTCAATATTTCGATTCGCCAGTCGCTAGAACATTCAGTTATCAAGGCAATTCACCATACAAAACGGTATTACGTGACTGTGTTTATTCAAATCAATTAGAGCAAAGTTGTACCATAGAGCAATTACCACTTATCGGACAGGAATCAAACAGTGGTAAACAACAAATACTAGATAGACTGTTAGTTTCACACCAATGGATGGGAGAAAACTTTGAATATTTTCTGGATAACTTAGATGCAGATAGCGACTTTGCAACCTTACTTCAATCAGTTACCGCGATTGTTATTAGCTACGATGTACGGCCGTCATTCTATTGGGTCGCCACAGGCGCCATCTACCTTGATCCTAACGACTTGTGGCTGCTTGCAGAAGAGAGAGATACTATCAATGAAGCGCCAGATTATCGCAGTGGTTTTGGCGGTGAGTTACAATTTCTAATGCCATGGCGTTATGTGAAAAACAATCAATATACTTCCTATATTACCCCACGCAGTACACGCGTTAATCGGACACCGGCAGAGATGCAGCCCGACTTAGCTTCCCTGCTCTATCACGAACTCGCTCATGCTAATGATTTTTTCCCTCGTAGTATTCATCCATATCTTCAGGGTCCGACACTTTTGGATGATTATGAAACAAGAAATAGTCAACAACTGCTTATTTCTGATCAGTTAACAGTTAAATACCCATTAAACAGCACTGAAATGACGAGCTTGGCAGATGTCAGTTTTAGAGGTGAGTCCGCATCAGATCAACAAAAGGCATACATGCCGAGTGACATCAGTAGCTTTTTTTCAGCTGATACCGCATCTGATTACTACGCATATTCAACGCGCAGAGAAGATGCGGCGATGTTATTTGAAGAGGCGATGATGAGTCACAGACTCGGTATTCAAAGGGATGTTGGTGTAACAGATAAACCTGATGTTATTTCTGCAGATACCATTAGAGTTGATTGGGGACAAAGAGGAAGGATTGGCGATGACTCTCTGCAAAATAGAGCAGCCTTTGTCATTAATGAAATATTTCCTGAGCTTGATGGGATAACACTAGTAAATAACCTACCTCAGCCTATTCCTATGGCGCAAGGAGCGACTTGGTCTGAAAACCTTGCTATTTCTCCCGCTATGAAGAATTCAGTTAATCGAATATCCGCAGCAGCTACAGCAAATACCCCAGCAGTAATGTTTAGTGGTAGCAGACACCTCTCAGCCAAAGATTAAACTGTTATACCAATTGCATTAAGTATTTGAGCAGTTCAGAGCCCCTCAGTCTTTTCAATTCAAAGCACATTGGTAAAGAAATGGTTATTCCCTTTTAAGCCAATGCAAAGCAGAAGTGGAAAGACTGAGGGGCTCACGTAGTGCGACTTAGGTGAAACAAATTGGCAAAACGCTATATGCTTCGCTATCGGATTTGGATATACGACTAAATGGTCTATTTTGTTCCATACAAAATAAGACATTCCGTCCGTCCTTGGCGGTCAGATTTAGGAGATAGAGCGACGCAGGATGCCAGAGCCGAGAATAACTATTAGCTCAAACCCCACTACTTGCCTACAGCGTTTTGAATTCCCGCTGAATGGTCAAACTTTTAATGCAATTGGTATTATTTGAGCTACAATCCAAAACTTTACAACAAAAAGCCCAGCATAAACTGGGCTTTTTGTTGCAAGACACTTCCACCACTAAAGCCGCAGCACCTCTTTAATAAACGGTATAGTCAATTTTCGTTGATGAACCATAGAAGCTTTGTCTAAACGATCGAGCACATCAAACAGTGTTCTTAAGTCTCGAGCTAAACGATTCAATAAGAAACGACCAACATCTTCCGAAAGCTGCAAGCCTCGCATTGCTGCACGGCGTTGTAATGCAGCTAGCTTTTCATCATCTGCCATTGGTTGAAGTTGATAGTTAAGCCCCCATTGCATTCTAGATATTAGATCAGGTAAAGCGAAACCGGTTTCACTCGGCGAGACACTAGCGCTTAATACTAATGAACAAGTCTTTTGTTCTGAGATCCTGTTATAGAGATCAAATATCGCTTCTTCCCATACGGGATGGCCTGCAATGGCATGTACATCGTCAATACATACCAAATCTATTTTCTCTAAGCCTTCTAATAATGCAGGAGAGATACTGGCATGGATCCCAAGTGGAATATAAAAACTACTGCGATTAAGGTCGTTAGCGTGAGCACATGCAGCATGCATTAAGTGCGTGCGGCCAGATTTCTCTGGGCCCCAAATAAACACAGCCCCTTCAGCTCTACCCTCGGCACAAGCTTGTAAACTCTGGATGAGTTCATCATTACCTGCAGCAGGATAATAACTATTAAAGGTCTCATCATCAGGAAGATGAACGGGTAGTGATAATTGTAATGGTGAGTTTGATTTCACTCAGGAGTATCTCGACAACGCAGTATTCAATTTAGGTGCACATACTAGCATGTGCACCCGTGAATTGGGAGTTATTGACCCTTCCAATAGTAGATCTGTGTCGGTTTATTGGCATTGTTCTCGCTGCCAAAGTTAGCGTACTCTATATTGTCACTTGTGATATTACCTATAGATTCAATGCGGGGGTCGAGTTTCATTAAACGGTGTAAGTCCTCTTCATTACCAAAAAGGCCTAGATTAAACTCAACAGTCATTCCCTCAATACTCGCCACAGCTACTGTTTTGATAGCGCTTAATTGATTCAAATATTTTTCTATTTCAACCAATTGCTTCATCTCACTAACATCAGTAAAGGTAATTTTTGTTGTTAGCTTTTCACCGGAGTCAGCAATTGCGTATTGGCTAACATAGTATTCGCTTGCCGCTGCAGTAATATCAACTACAGCTTGCTCTACACTCGCAGACTCACCACTTTGACTCGTTGATGGAGTGTATTGACTGGCACCAGCGGTTAACTCTCTTGGATACAGCGACATCTGATAACGATAAACGGCACCTTGTGGAGAGATCGTTGCCATTATAAAGTAGTTAGCCTGATATCTGAGGGAAGCATTTGCCACATTAGCGGTAAATTGGCCACGAATATCGTTAACCCCAACCTGCATAGCATCATCTAGATCCATTAAAGGAAACAATAAAGGCACACCACGATTGGATGATTGAGTATCAAATGATGTTCGGGCGGCTGATGTAGAGGCATCATTTAAAATCTTTCTCTCGCCTTCAACTTCTTCCACTAACCATACCAGTGTCAATGGCCGTTGTTTACCCCAGACTGGTAAGCCAGCTTGGCGTAGTAAACTAATAAGACGTTTGTGATCAAAACTCACTTTAATGAACAGTTTTCCATCCAAATCTTGATAACCATACTGTGTCATCAATGCGCTCGCATTGGCTAATTGCTTCACCACATCAGGGTGGGTTAACGCACTTTGAGTCCCTGTATTTTTAAGAACAACCTCTCTTAAGCCTTGCTTTATTGCTTGGCTTCTCAAATTTTTAGCCCTTGAGTCCACTGGTACTAGGCTTTCGTCTAAATTGTACACTTCAGCAGAAATGGCTGAAAAACAAAATAACAAGGGGAACATCATCAAGTAACGACAGACAGCTTTAAGCATATTTTAGGCTTCAACAAACGACACAGTTATTCAAATTGTACCACAGTCGACAGAATTAGGAATTTTATAGAGTCAAGTTTTCTCTCTTAAGATCAGTGTTGTTTGAACAAAATCGCTGTAAATTTTGTTTCATAAAGATATGATTGTTAAGTTTATTAAAATAAGAGAATAATAATGAAAAACCTTACACTCCCTTTACAAGGAGCCCAAATGCTATTTGTAGCATTTGGTGCACTCGTATTAATGCCCTTGTTAACAGGTTTAGATACTAATGTGGCACTGTTTACTGCAGGTATCGGGACTCTTCTTTTCCAATTGATAACCAAGCGTCAAATTCCAATATTCCTCGCATCTTCCTTTGCCTTTATCGCGCCAATTATGTATGGCGTACAAACATGGGGGATCCCATCTACAATGGGCGGACTGATGGCGGCAGGTTGCGTGTATGTAGTACTTGCGACGATTGTTAAAGTCAGAGGAGCAGGCTTCATTAAACGCCTGCTACCGCCTGTGGTAGTCGGACCCGTTATCATTGTCATAGGATTAGGCTTAGCGCCAGTCGCCGTTAATATGGCAATAGGAAAAACTGGAGACGGTAGCTTAGTATTAATCGAGCAAAATACTGCATTGATTATCTCTTTAGCTTCACTATTTACTACCATAGCCGTCGCTATCTTTGCAAAAGGTATGCTAAAACTGATGCCTATTCTAGCCGGTATATCTGTTGGCTATGGTCTAAGTTTAGCTTTTGGAATTGTTGATTTCTCGCCTGTAGCAAATGCCAGTTGGATAGCTATGCCGAACTTTGTGGCACCAGAATTTAACTGGCATGCGATTCTATTTATGATCCCCGTCGCAATCGCACCTGCAGTTGAGCATATTGGCGATATTCTTGCGATATCGAATGTAACCGGAAAAGATTTCATCAAGAAACCAGGTCTACATAGAACATTAGCCGGTGATGGTGTCGCGACAATTGCGTCGTCAGCATTTGGTGGACCTCCAAATACCACCTATTCTGAAGTGACCGGCGCAGTCACACTGACAAAAGCATTCAACCCGGTGATCATGACATGGACTGCTATTACAGCCATTTTATTAGCTTTTGTTGGAAAGTTAGGCGCACTAATGCAGACAATTCCAGTACCTGTTATGGGTGGAATAATGTGCTTACTCTTCGGCTCAATTGCTGCAGTAGGTCTCAATTCATTAATTAAAAATCACGTCGATATGAACGAGCCACGTAACTTGAGTATTGTCGGTGTTACGTTAGTGTTTGGTATTGGTGGAATGGCCTTTGGTATTGGCTCATTTAGCCTTACAGGGATAAGCTTATGCGGCATTATTGCCATATTAATGAACCTTGTGCTTCCTGATAATGCAGCGGCTCATGAAAAGATTGTTAGTGACGATCTAGACCAGATCTAAATAGAGTCTCCATGATTAGATTAATGTAGCAAGCACTTTTATGGAGTTTGGTTTAAATCTAGCCTCAAATAAAAAGCCCTGAATATCAATGATATTCAGGGCTTTTTTATAGAAGCTATAGACTAGCTGCTCGCTTGCTCGTCTTCAGTTTTATATTTTGCAGCAGTTTCCTTGATAAGGGTCTTTAGCTCACCCTTTTGGAACATCTCAGTAAGGATATCGCAGCCACCGATTAACTCGCCTTCGATCCATAATTGTGGAAACGTTGGCCAGTTAGCATATTTAGGTAGCTCGGCACGAATATCCGGATGCTGGAGAATATCAACAAAAGCAAACTGCTCTTCACAGTTAATCATGATCTGTGCGACCTGAGATGAAAAACCACAGCTTGGTAACTTTGGTGAGCCTTTCATGTATACAATAATTGGGTTTTCGGCTATTTGCTGCTTGATTTTATCAACTGTTTCCATTTTTCGTTCCTGGGTTATACAACATTGCGTTACTCTATTGTACGCCAGTATAGGTCAGAACAAAAACCTACTTTTAGCATGGATATTTACTAATAGAATTAATCGATTGAGTTAATCGACTGTTTCGAATAAACAATGATACACTTCACAAGTTTATTAGGTAAAATGACCCGCAGTGAGCAAGAACGCATAATACTACAATCAAGAGTTAACGGAGAAAACTAATGGCTTTCGAATTACCAGCATTACCTTACGCAAAAAACGCACTTGAGCCACATATCTCAGAAGAAACAATCAACTACCATTACGGTAAGCATCACAACACATACGTGGTAAAGCTTAATGGTCTAGTTGAAGGAACTGAGCTTGCAGAGAAGAGCCTAGAAGAGATCATCAAGACCTCTACTGGTGGTATCTTTAACAATGCTGCACAGATCTGGAACCACACTTTTTACTGGAACTGTCTGTCGCCAAACGGTGGCGGTGAAGCAACTGGCCCAGTAGCTGACGCTATCGTTGCTGCATTCGGTTCTTTCGATGCTTTCAAAGCACAGTTCACTGACTCTGCAGTTAACAACTTCGGTAGTGCTTGGACTTGGTTAGTGAAGAAAGCAGACGGCACTGTTGCTATCGTTAACACTAGCAATGCTGCTACACCACTTACTGATGAGTCTGTTACGCCAATCATGACAGTAGATGTTTGGGAACATGCATACTACATTGATTACCGTAATGTTCGTCCAGATTACATGGCTCACTTCTGGGAACTAATTAACTGGGATTTTGTGAACGCAAACTTCGCTGGTTAATATAACATCTGCAACCACAGAAGTGGTTGAGGATATTGATGTAAAAATCCGGTCTCTTTTGAGCCGGATTTTTTTGTAGTTGAATAATACCAATTGCATTAAAAGTTTGACCATTCAGCGGAAATTCAAAACGTTGCAGGCAAGTCGTGGGATTTGAGCTAATAGTTATTCTCGGCTCTGGCATCCTGCTTCGCTCTCGATAATTGCTCCTGCATTATTCTACCTTCGACCATCCTTGGTCTCGTACCTCCTAAATCTGACCGCCAAGGAGGGCCGGAATGTCTTATTTTGTATGGAACAAAATAGACCATTTAGTCGTATATCCAAATCCCATAGCGAAGCATACAGCGTTTTGCCAATTTGTTTAACCTCAGCCGCACTACGTGAGCCCCTCAGTCTTTCCACTTCTGCTTTACATTGGCTTAAAAGGGAATAACCATTTCTTTACCAATGCGTTTTGAATTGAAAAGACTGAGGGGCTCTGAACTGCGCAAATACTTAATGCAATTGGTATAAACTCAAATATCAATAAAAAATGCCAATAAGCAAAACTTATTGGCATTTTAACTGGTTTAAATTGGGACTATTTTAGAATTTATAAATCACTGGAGCCATTGCAGGAGTTTGTGATTCCGTCGCTCGGCCAGAAAATATAGCCTTGAAATAAAACCCTTTACCAATTTCTTTCGCTACATCAGCGCCTATACGAAATTTTACATTTTGAGTTTTACCTGCTGGCATGACTGTTTCTCTTAATGCCTGGGTAAACATCATCTCATTTGACCAAGCCCATACTTTTCTGCCCGCAGAATCAAACAGCCACAGATCTGCAGTCATACCAGAATTGAACATTAATGGTACACCGTATGACTGAGTATTCCTGTATTGCAGTGTCACGTTCATCGCAGACCCAAAATTATCTTCTACGATGAGTTTGCCTTCAAACAATCCCTTTTGAGCTAACTTAGCCCTCGTTTCCGCATCACTTTTTACCGGAGTCACAACTGCAGGTGAAGCTTTTACATTGTTATTTTTAGTCATATCAGTAACCTCACCCACGTTGCTGTTGCTTTGTGAGCAACCAGTAACTGCGAGTATCACCATGGCAAGTGCTGTTTTACTTAACATTAAAATCCTCCGAATTTTTTAAATAAACTGTCTTTAAGCTTATTCGTTTCATCTTTTAGCTTCGAATCTAACAAAGCCTTTGTATCAAGAGCAAATTTCGGTTCAGACATTGTGCCAGTTATCGCAAAAGGTATCTCAACACCGTATAGCGCATCCCGTTCGTTACCGCCCTGACCTTCAAGCGAACCCACTACAGAAGTCGTTAACTTATAATTAAGCGCTTCGTTGATAACATTGGCCGTTCCAGCCCCTGTCAGGCGAATAAGTGGCGATGCCATATTCAGATCTGGATTTGTAACGACACCTTTAGCCACCTTAAATGAGCCAGTCATACTGGTGAAATCCGTCTTTTTCTCACTAGAGCTACTTGATGACATATCACCGCCTAGCTTAGCTTTTGCATCTCGGATCATTTGTGGAATATTTACCCCATGAATAGCTCCATCAGCTATTTCAAACTTTCCGTTGGCCAATAAGTTCTTTTTAAGTTTATCAGGCAACAAACTGCTACCTTTACCCGCTACATTAAAGTTAGCGGTACCATCAAGCATATCAACTTCAGCAGCATCGATAAGCAAGGCACGGATATCGACCCCTTTTAAACGCTTATCAAACTCATATTTAGCGACTTTACTGCGACCATCTAATTTCGCTGAGGCCTTAATCGTTCCCCCATAAAGCGCTGCTGACAATTGGCTCACGTTGGCCACGCCTTGTTTCATCGCCATTTTAAAGACCCAGTTCTGAGTCTTCATATTAGCAACTTTCACTGATTTCACTTTAACATTAACGTCCAGATTAACAGACTTCATCGCCGTTAAATCAGGTTCAACAGAAGCCACAGTAGCAGTATCTGTTTGCTTAGAGTCCTGAGTATTTGCTGACTTTTCTGGTAGGAAACGGTCTAAGTCTACGTCGCCAACCTCAAGCATCGCTGCGATACTAGGTACCTTGTTGCCATAGGCAATATCTAGCTTTCCAGAAGCATCTATATCAGCCGCACTAAAGCTTGCTAGCACTAAACTCATCGTTTGCTTGTCTAATGCCATTTCAAGTGATGTTGTTAACTCAGCTTTGAGTTCACCGTTTGGCATCCCTTTACCCTTCAGCTGATTTGCCACAACAAAGTCATTAATCACAATATTTTGTAAGTTTTGCGAAACTTTAATTTGCCCTTTACCTGAGCTAGTCACATTAAGATCGGGTAATGATGCTGACAACTCATACTCAAGAGGTGCAAATTTATCTAATTGAAATCGTCCAAGTGTCAGGGACTTTAACGAAAGTAGCTGTTTGGTGTTTGATTGACGGTCTAGGTTACTAATCTGTGTATTAGTGATTGAGATCCCACCAATATCTAGCTTTGATAAACTAACGCTCGATGCGTCATTGGCTGGTGTTTTTGAAACTTCACTTGCCTTAGCATCACCTGTAAGCCCATCAAAGCTACTTCTACCATCCTTTTGTGTTTCCAAAGATAATGTCAGCCCATCTAAATTTAGCTGAGAGATCTCGACCTCTTTCGTTAGCAACGGCATGAGTGCCACCTCAGCAACGACTTCATTAACAGATACCATTGCAGCGCTTTCAAACCCATCTGGGTTAGACAATGTAATCCCACCCAACTTAATGCCTAAACTAGGGAAAAAAGTCCAAGACAGATCACTATTAATCGCTAAGTTTCGTCCGGTCTTTTCTTTAACTACCTCTACGATTTGTGGCTTAAAATCATTAGGATCAAAAATCAAGGTGATATACAACACTACCGCTGCAACCAAACCTAACATTGCTATAAAAAACCATTTCAATAATTTCATGACAGATTCCATCTGAATAACAAAAGCGAATACTATAAATTTAGCACGGATAAATCTAAAGCTTGATTAGATATTGCGATACCGTTTAGATCAGCATACACATATGAGTGGGGGGAAATGATGACACCGTAGATTTCAACTGCAACATTAAGTTCACCAAGCCCTTTTTTGACGGTTTTAATCGGGTTGACACCGATAGCCTGGATACCTATTTTCATGGTTTTTAATGCTGAAATATCTCTTACACAACCAAAAATGACAACTCCTTGCCAACCATTAATTTCGGCATTTTTTGCTATCATATCGCCAAGGAGTGCGCAATCAGTCACTCCTTGTCCATCAACAACAAGTACTTTCCCTTTACCATTTTTCGACAGTTCTTCTTTAACTAAAGAGTTATCTTTAAAACACTTAACCGTGACGACTTCTCCCCAAAAACAATCTTCGCGGCCAAACGATTTAAACATAGGGGGGAGCAACGATAATCTACCAGGGTATGAGTCGAACAAATCCGGTAATAAATCAAGCATAAGCATCTCCTTGCTGTAACGACAAATAATTATATCAACTAGATTGACAGGTCGCAGGTCTAAACCCAAGCAAATAGTTGACTTTTTAGCCTAAAAAACATGTTTTTCCTTTTACAGTTCTAGATTACAAACTATAATCTAAACCAGTATCTGTTATTCATCCTTAATCTTCTTTACCTCGGACTCCTATGAAAGAAAATCTTGATTTAGAAAATGCCATTGCTGCATTAGACCAATATGGTTATGAAAAGAAAACCAGCAGCGATCTTGAGCAGGCTAGAAATAAGCCGCAAATGATTAAATATATTGATTCTCTCGATTTTAATTTACGTCGTTTACTTATTTTACAAGAGGCTGTAAATGAACTAGTAGAGAACGAGAAAAGATTACTCGCACAACAAGAAAATATTCAAACTTATAAGACTAAAATTATCAACTTGTCTCGTCAGTTTAATATCTCATACGATGAAGTTTTACAAGTGATGAAACAACAAGAAGAAAACGCTACAAAATAAAACGATAAATAACATTAAATAGTTAAATGAGATAACTCCTCGTCCCATTGAAACTGCCTACGGAAGGGCTATTCATTGTCAAGCTAACAGCGGAACAGCAAAAGTATGACGACCTTATACTCAATCATTTTTTCCAATTAATCCTATCCTACAAAGCCTCTATTACTTAATGTTTTAATTAAAATAGCCACTCAGATACTTATTATCTAGAGTGACCACATAATATAAAATTAAAATTGAGTCACTAAATCGTATAAAACAAAGTAACAATCATACCCTTTCTTGCTTTGTAAAATACTTTACCGAATTCTTCTTCCACCAATTTGACTTCTTTGCCCGAACACCGAGTAACAATGCAATGAAGACGAGATACAATAACGGCTCAATAATTTCCGACTTTACTGACCAATAAAAATGAATTGGGACCAGTATCGCAATGAGATAAACACCATTATGTAATTTCTGCCAGCGCCGGCCCATTTTACGCATGACCTTTTTAAAAGACGTTAACGCTAAGGCGCTCAACAAAACGTAAGCAGCAGCTCCTACAAGTATGTAGGGTCGCTTAACAACCTCTTCAAAAAACAGTGACCAAGCAAACAGCAGATCCAAACTGAAAAAGGCCAATATGTGTAGGCTGGCATACGCAAAAACATAAAGCCCAACAAGACGCCTTGTTTGTAGCAACAGCCCTTGCTTCAGCTTCTTGGCTACCGGTGAGATCAGTAATGTCGCGACTAAAGCGTTTAGGGCGCCAATTCCGGTGAAGTGAATAATATACTGGACTGGGTCCCCCCCTGCTCTGTCATTTAATACTAAAAGCACTAAATAGATAATCGGCAGTAACCCTATCGCGTGCATTAGGCATTTGAGCCAAAATAGAGACCTTGCGGTTAATTTAAACGACTTCTTTTTCATACTTTCCCTAAAAGTTTCTTTTTAGATTTAAGCCCTGATAAAGGCCAGCCACTGATTCTCCATATCCATTAAAAGGAAGAGTTGGGATCCGTTTAGCTGAAAATAACCCGCCCTCTGCAATTCGTCTTTCAGAGGCTTGTGACCATCTAGGGTGATCTACGGCAGGATTTACATTGGCATAGAAACCATATTCACTGGGTGCCAACTCGTTCCAAGAAGATTTTGGCTGCCTATCTGTTACCCGTATACGTACTATCGATTTAATACTCTTAAAGCCATACTTCCAAGGCACTACTAATCTGATTGGTGCGCCATTTTGTGGTGGTAACGTTTTTCCATATAAGCCCACTGACATAAAGGTCAGATCGGTCATCGCTTCAGCAATGGTTAGTCCTTCAACGTATGGATAATTAATACCTCCGCCACTATAGCGATTCCTTTGGCCTGGCATTTGGTTTGGGTCATAAAGCGTTTCAAAAGCCACATGTGTTGCATTACTCTTCACGCCAGCTTTTTTTAATAAGCTAGCCAAAGAGAAACCAAGCCACGGAATAACCATCGACCAAGCTTCAACGCATCTAAAGTTGTAAATCCGCTCCTCTAAAGGCAACATTTTTAGTATGTCGTCATAATCAAGCGTAAGTGGCTTGTCCACTTCGCCTTCTATAACCAATTGCCAAGGGTTGACTTTCAAAGCTTGTGAATTTTCGACTGGATCCGTTTTACTGGTACCGAATTCGTAGAAATTATTATGTGAAATAACTTTATTTTCAGGAGTAAGGTCGCCATACAGCAGGTGATCATACTCAGTTTGCTTTGAGTGAGGCAGTGCAACCCTTGCAAAAGCGGCCTTTTCTTCGTCACTGGAAAACAGGTCAAATACACCCGCATTCGCCTGAGACGACAATAATGCTCCAGCACCAACAAATCCCATCTGTTTAAGGATACGCCTTCTGTCGTGGTAAACCTCTTCAGGGGTTACATCGCAATCTTTAAATTTATCCCATGCAGCTTTGTTAATTATTTTCATTGGCCGCCTACCTCTTCAATTTATTAATTTGGACACCTAACTAGTCAGACCGAGTTACTCTTAAAAAGATTTCGTTCAAGGCTAACATTTACATCTCATTAACAGCTGATTATGTCTTCATCATTTACTATTAAGAAGACATTGTTAAGCTTGCAGTGTTTAAGCCAGCATGCCACTCTACCGTTTCATTCTCCATGTTAAGAGCCGTCTCACATGCCGTTAAATATCGCATTTTCTACACCTGAAATCATTATCTTAGTCGCAATCGCATTTCTCTCTATCTTAATAGGTGCTCTTTTTAATCAGCGTAAAACAAGGGTCAAATGGGAATACGTTCGTAAACAGCTTTTAGATGACATGGAGCAAACAAAAAATGAGTTAAACGGTGAGATTTTGGAACTGAAAGAATCACTTCACCAAAAAGACGCGCAACTTGCCCTTTCTCAGGAAAAACTTGAACAACGCATCGAGCTTCTTGGTAAAGCACAAGCGCAAGCAGAAAGAAGTGCTGAGCTCGAACAAACTTTAGCGGATAATCAGCGAAAGCAGATGGAAACTCAACTTGCGCTTTCTAAATCAAATGCAATGCAACAAACCATAACAGCACGCTACGATGCAGAACAACAAGCGCTGAACGACAAAATTGAGTTACTAGAAAAAGCAGAGCTCCGTTTAAATAATCAGTTCGAAAATCTCGCTACTAAAATTTTTGAAGCCCGTAGTGAACAATTGCAGAACCAAAACAACCAGCAACTAGACAGTGTTTTAGCGCCTTTCAAGCAGCAATTAGAGGGATTTAGAGCCCAAGTACAATCCTCTTATGCCCATGAGCAGAGCCAACGAAGTGCATTAAAACATCAACTAGATTCCTTAACAGAACTCAATCTAAAAATGAGTCAAGATGCAATTAATCTGACAAAGGCGTTGAAAGGAGATAACAAGCAACAGGGGAACTGGGGAGAGGTTATTTTAGAGCGGGTATTACAAGAAAGCGGCCTGCGAGAAGGACATGAATATGACACTCAAACAGATCTAAAAAATGATGATGGTAAACGCTTCAAACCCGATGTCGTCGTACATCTACCAGAAAATAAAGATGTTGTTATTGATGCGAAAATGTCACTCATTGCATATGAGCGATACTTCAATAGCGATGATGACGAGGTACGTGCTCAAGCAATAAAGGAGCATATCATATCTGTACGAGCTCATATTAAGGGTTTAAGTAACAAGGATTACCAAAAGCTTCATGGTTTAACTAGTTTAGATTATGTATTGATGTTTATTCCGTTGGAGCCAGCATTTTTACTCGCTTTGGAGCACGACCCGAGTCTAGTGAACTTTGCCCTTGAAAGTAACATCATGCTAGTCAGTCCAACAAATTTACTCGTTGCGCTTAGAACCATTAACAATATTTGGCGTTATGAGTACCAAAATCAAAATGCGCAGTTGATTGCCAAACAAGCAGGAAAAATATACGACAAGCTTTGCGGCTACCTAGAAGACATGGAAAAAATAGGTCGTGCAATTGAATCCGCAGACAAAAATTACCAAAACGCAATGAATAAACTGGCATCAGGAAAAGGTAACGTTATTCGTCAGGCGCACCAAATGCAGCAGTTGGGGGTAGAAACCAGTAAAAAAGTTGACTCCCAGTTACTGGATAAAGCGCTAAACTTATCTGAAGGTGAAATCATCTCACAATAATATCGTAAGCAAAACTCGCAATAGGGACATTGGTAGAGGACATTCATAGATGCACAAGCAGTTAAGTGGCATTTTATTCGCAATAGCGACATTCATATCGTACCCGATAGCTGCTCAGTCTTTGACGCCTGAGCAGCAGTTATACCTTGATGCAAGAAAATCACTCGATAAGCAAGATCTCAACACTTATTTACAACAGCGTAAAAAGCTCGGTGATTATCCATTGGCTATTTATTTGGATTTTCATCAAAATATTGATGAAATATTGAAGCTGCCAGGAAACGATGCCGTAAGCGCTTTTCTGCAGTTTCAGGGCAGCCCACTGTATAACAGCGCACGTTACCGCTATCTAAACAGCAGCGGCAAGCAGAAACGCTGGGACGATTTCTTAGCCGTCAGTCCAAAGCAACCTAATAATATTATTTTACAATGCTATTTCTTTAGAGCGCAGTTACAAAAAGGGGATAAACAACTGGCGTATAAAGGCGCCAGTGACTTATGGCTTTATGGACGCTCCCGCCCTAAAGAGTGTGATCCCCTTTTTAAAGAGTGGAAAAAAGCGGGCTTTCAAACTCAAGAGTTGATTTGGTCTAGAATGCTGCTCAGTTTTGAACAAGGCCAGTATGGATTATTAACTTATCTATCAAAAAAGGTCACCCGCAATAAACAATCCGCTGAACGCCTTTTGTCTGTTTATAAAGACCCTCGCCGACTGCGCAATACCTCTAAGTACAGCGGTAAAGCCAAGATAAACGCCACAATTGTCCATATAGGTTTAAGGCGCTTAGCGAAAAAAGATCTTAAGCAAGCAGTGAAATTGTATGCAAAATATCAAAAAGCAGATCGTTTTAGCGACTATAAAGGCCGATTACTTAGCCGTTATTTAGTACGAAGAGCGCTTATTTACCAAACTGAAGAGTTAAAGAGCTTTGTCGATACCATGCTGCCTCTTTTAGACAGTGATGACTTGATTGAAATGCGACTGCGTTGGGCACTGAGAACCAATGAACAGCAACAGTTTGAGCACTTTATAACCTTACTAACTAAAGAGAAACAAAACACTGCTCGTTGGACTTATTGGCGAGCGGTAGTATTACAAAAGAGCAATGATAAACAAGAACAACAAGCAGCGCTTGCACTACTAACTGACTTAAGTCAGCAACGCAATTTTTACGGATTTAAAGCAGCAAACCTAATAGACGGGCCCTATAACGTACAACACCAACCAACACAGAGCACCGCTAAACGTCAAAGTAAACTGGTTAATGATAAAGGCCTAGCGAGAGTTGCTGAACTATTGGCAATCGACAAGCAATCTGATGCCCGCGCTGAATGGGTAATGTTGCTAAATCGCCACGATAAAGAGATGCAAAGGGATTATGGTGTATACGCCGTAACACATAAATGGCATAGCTTAGGGGTGCAAGCCAGCATTCAAGCTAAGCTCTGGAACGATATGGATATGCGCTTTCCGTATGCGGCTCAAGCATCATTTAGCAACGCGAGTAAAAAATACAAGGTTGATATAGATGAAGTTCGGGCTATTGCAAGGCGTGAAAGTGCCTACTTTCCAAATGCAACATCAGGAGTGGGTGCTAGAGGTTATATGCAGCTGATGCCTGCGACGGCGAAACAAACAGCCAAAAAGGCCAAGCTCAATTATCGTGGTACTCCTAGTCTCTATGACGAAAAACTTAATATTGCGTTAGGCAGCGCCTATTACTCGAGTTTACTCGCACAATTTAACAACAACCGAGTCTTAGCAACCGCCTCCTATAACGCTGGTCCCCATAGAGTAAAATCCTGGCTCAAAAAGAGTGATGCCAAACTAGATGTTATGAGTTTTATTGAATCAATTCCTTATACAGAGACCAGAGAATACGTACAGGCGGTGCTCAGTTATCGAGTTATTTATCAAATAAAACAACAAAAGCAACCTGAATTGATGTCTAAGGAAGAACTCGTTTTTCAATACTAAACGATCCAATACTTTACCATTAAATACTAAGCCACTTGATCCGTCGCCCTATTCCGACTCAGTATCGAACTTACTTTGGGAGTAGAGCGACTTTTGCAAACCGCCTACTCTTTTCTCCATGAAAAAATCAATGTTGCATAATTCAAATCGTAGCAACTATCAGCAGTGTTTAAGCTTCAAGCAGTAAAACACACGCAAATTCATATGGTTCAAGATGATTTTTAGTCACAATGGCTATTAATAAAGCGCTTAACGGTTTTGATTGTTTTATCTTACTACTTTTATGGTAATGTTAATAATTATCATTACCTTGAAAATAAAACAGCTATGCTAGATCTAACCGGTCTTCGATTAACTGCAGAATATCAACCGCTACTTAACCCTCACACAAAAGAGATCTATGGTTACGAAGCTCTGTCACGATTTTATAATTTCGACGGCTTAGCTATCGCGCCTAATATTGTATTTGAAGAGCTACATGCTCACCATAAATTACTCAATGCCGTAGAAATGGCAGCTAAAGATTTTCAAATTCGACATGCGCCAAAAAGCAATAAGCTATTTCTCAACATTGATCCCCATGCGATAGAAGTAAATGCTAGTGCTATGTTGAAACTGCTACAAAAACAATCCAATATTTGTGTAGAGATCATAGAAAACACCTGCATTAATGACGCTCATCTGGCAGAAGAGTTTATTAAGCAGTTAGTAAAGCTGAATATTCCTGTGGGACTCGACGATGTCGGCGCCCCACACTCTATGCTTTCAATAGATTTAATAAGCCAAGTGAGCTGTCTTAAGTTTGATAAATACTGGCTAGACACAGCAAACGATCCACAGTATCAACATCTACTTACCGCACTGCTGCAGTTTGCAAAGAAAACTAATAAACTCACAGTCCTTGAAGGCATTGAAACTCAAGAACAACTTGCTTTTGCGCAGAATATTGGCGTAGATTTAGTACAGGGTTTTCTGTTTAAACCACTTTTTATAACAGCCAATAGTAGTAAACAATTAACCTCCATAGTCGCTCCTCCTGTTACACAATAGACTGTTTCCAATAGCATTAAACAGATTTAGCTGGCGAGCAAAGAGAATTTCCACCATAGTAATATGTTTCAATACCGTTATATTGCACTTAATCAGCCGCAAAAAGGAAGCTCATGCCCAATGAAGAGATAGCCGTGTTAGTTAGCCAGCTAGAGCAAGTCTTACTCGGCAAAAAGTTGCAGATTAAGTTAGCTTTGTGTTGTATTTTCGCCAAAGGTCATCTGCTTATTGAAGATCTGCCAGGTATGGGCAAGACCAGCCTTAGCCACGCTCTTGCCCAAGGTCTTAGCCTCAGTTATCAAAGGATCCAGTTTACCAGCGACATGTTACCTGCAGACATTCTTGGGGTCACAATATTCGATAACCAGCAAAACAAATTTGAATTTCATCCAGGCCCTATTTTTAAACAGATGTTGCTTGCCGATGAGATCAATCGTGCCAGCCCTAAAACACAAAGTGCTTTACTTGAAGCAATGGCAGAAAAACAGATTACTGTAGACGGTGAAACCTATCCGTTACCACAACCTTTCTTTGTTATTGCGACCCAAAACCCTAGCGATCAATCCGGCACCTTTCCCCTACCAGAATCGCAATTAGATCGGTTCATGATGCGGTTATCAATTGGCTATCCCGATCCTGATTCAGAAATGGCGATGCTAAAACAGCAGTCAGATGAAAGCGCAGCGTCAGTTCGTCACTGTTTAAATGCTTCCTCTTTACAAACTGTTCAGAGAAACGTTGAAAATGTTACGGCGTCAGACTCTTTACTCAAGTACATTTTGGCTTTGGTGAACGCTTCTCGCAATAAAAGTGAATCGGTCGGTTTATCTCCTAGAGCTAGCAAAGCTATCTTACAAGCTGCTAAAGCATGGGCATTGCTCAGTGGCCGTCAATACGTAGTGCCTGAGGATGTACAAATTGTGTTTCCTCATGTAGCAGAACACAGGATAAGGCAGAATATGCATCAACACGGACAGGTCTTGTCTACAGAGATTTTAACACAGGTTAACCCCATCCTTTAACCTGACATGGCTAGGGGGTAAGTTCTGTTAAGAAATAACCTAACTCATGATTTTAAGGGAGAAGTTCATATTAACTCTGTTGGCATATTCAATCGCTTCAAGCCAAAACTGAGCAGCTGGTTATCTCGACGAATACCCGCTGCAAGCGCTGTGACGTTAAGTCACAAGAGCATCTTTATCCTACCTACAGGCTTTGGTTTGGCTTGGTTGTTATTGTTGCTAATGCTATTTCTTCTTGGTACAAATTATCAGAATAATTTAGTGATGGGGTTGAGCTTTCTACTGTTAAGCATATTCAATACTTGTATCCTCTATAGTTATCGAAACCTTGCAGGACTCACCTTATCCCGTGCCCAAACCACGGCTAATACTTTTGCGGGTCAAGCCTGCTATGTCCCGGTACACATTGCTTCCAAGCACAATAGCTACGAGGTAAAACTTAACTTTAGCGAACAGCCCATTGAAATAGCTAAAAAGGTTTTCGGGCCGCCGCAATCAGCGCTATTGAACATCCTTCATACCCATAGAGGGCTCTTAAAGCCAGGCAGAGTAAAAGTTGAGTCAAGGTACCCTTTAGGACTCTGCCGTGCTTGGTCTTATGTCGATCTCGATATTGAACAAGTCATTTTTGCAACACCCATTCAAAACAATATCTCGTTAGCAATAAGCTCCCAAGACAGTTCAGAAATAGAAGATACAGGTCGGCTAGTGACAGGGGTTGATGAATTTAGTGGCTTAAAAGACTACGTAAAAGGAGAGTCACTTAAGCAAGTAGCTTGGAAACAAGTCGCTCAAGGACGCGGTATGCTGACTAAAGAGTTTCAACAGCCTCAAGGTACCCCGTTATGGTTGACACTCGATACTAGCAGCGACGATCTAGAGCTAAGTCTCAGTAAACTCGCCTGGCAAACAGAACAGCTCAGCAGCAAACAGCAAATATTTGGGCTTAAATTGGGCGCAAACTCAATCGAGCCAGCTAAAGGTGAAGTTCACCGAATTGCAGTACAAACTCAGATAGCCCTATATCCAAATAACCTGCGTGAAGTTAATCATGATTAGCGATAGCCTGTCGAGTAAAGCCAAAAGGACGGCTCAGATCAGCATCTCTCGGCACACTCTCATGTGGCTGTTAATTACCAATGTGGCCATTCTATCGCCTTTATACCAACAAGTGACAGTATGGTCGCTAGCAATTTGTACTATCTGCATCATCTGGCGTGTTGGTATTTATCTTGGCAAAGTGGCTAGGCCGCCACGCTGGTTAGTTACAGCCCTCGCATTTTTTTCCGCGATGACACTTGCCATGGTCGCCAATAAAATTGGCGTACTAACTGCACTCATTAATCTGTTGATCTTAGGCTATGCACTCAAATATATTGAGATGCGCAGTCGACGAGATGTACAAGTAGTCGTGCTTGCTGGCTACTTTCTTATTGCACTGACATTTCTACAACAGCAAAGTGTATGGTCGAGCCTGCATCTATTGCTCGTAACACTAATAAACACGTGCGTTTTGATCAGCCTTTATCATGACGAAAATAATTTTAAATATGCAGTAAAGTTAGGTACAAAAATCTTACTGCAGAGTGTTCCCCTTGCCATCATACTTTTTATTGTCCTACCGAGGCTGCCACCTCTTTGGATGGTGCCACCTCAAGGCGCGGCTAAAACCGGTTTATCAAACACCGTCAGCTTCAGTAATATTACCGAGCTTACCCGCTCCTCCGAACTTGCATTTAGAGCGACATTTGTAGGCGACTATCAACCTATTAATGCCAGTTTATATTGGCGCGCCCTTGTCATGGAAGATTATGATGGTAAGCAATGGCAACAAAATGCCAGTATAACTGCTGCCGAAAATGCATTTGCCGACAAAACTTCCTCAAAGGAACCAACAAGAACTCTTACAATGCCTAGTTTGAGAATGGAGAATTTAGATAGCGACACAGCACTGAGTTATTCAGTTATAGCGGAGCCAAGCGGACAACATTGGTTGTTTGGTTTAGACAGAGCCACCAGCCAAGACAGTGGGATTAAGATGCTAGCGGATTTTCGCTTGTATGCTTCTACGCCAATTGAGCAGCAAAAACTCTACAATGTCACCTCCTTCACTAATGCGAACCTGCAAGTTGAACTCCCATTAGCACAACAACAGCTAAATCTGCGCCTTCCAGAAGGACAAAATCCTCGTACGCTGGCACTGGCTCAACAATTTGCCAAGCGCTATCCAAATGCCGAAGATAGGTTAACGGCAATGATGCGTTATTTTACTGAGCAACCCTACTTTTACACCTTGCGCCCTCCGCCTGTCGGCAAGCAACAGATTGATGATTTTCTACTGAATAACAAAGCTGGATTTTGTGTGCATTATGCTAGTGCTTTTGCATTTATGGCACGGGCAACAGGACTGCCTGCCCGTTTGGTCAGTGGCTATCAAGGGGGCGAGTATAATCAAGCTGCGGGTTACTTCAGTATTTACCAGTACATGGCGCACGCTTGGGTAGAAGTTTGGCTTGTAGATCGTGGTTGGGTGCGATTTGATCCCACCGCGATGATAGCCCCTGAGCGCATCGAGCAGGGATTCGACGCATTTTTCGATCCACAGCAAAGCTACTTAGCCGACAGTCCATTTGGCTATCTCGGCCTACAATCAAGCGAGTTTATCAAACAGTTACGCATGCAATTTGCCAGTGTCGATTACTTCTGGAGTGTTTGGGTATTAGGCTTTAATACCAATAAGCAGCAGCGAGTATTAGAGGAGGTTTTAGGAGAGGTCACCCGCACTAAATTAGCAATATTCCTCATAGTGAGTCTTGGCATTGTCGGGCTTTCCATCGCTTATAGTGCTGGTTTAATTCAGTTCCACCGTTCAAGTGACAAACACCTTAATGCTTATTATGCTGTCTGTAAGTTACTTAAAAAAGACAACTTAGCAAGGGAATATAATGAAGGACCGCAGGCATATAATCAGCGAGTCGCGCTTGCCAATCCCTCGCTTGCCACAGATTTTAATAAATTCACCGATTATTACATCGCAATACAATATCAAGTGCTGAACAAAAAGGCGCAAAAGAGACTATCTCGGTTACTTATCAAGCAATCAAGACGGCTAAAATTCATTATCATCAAACAGAAATTGGCACTTAATAAAACAAACACATAGAATGGATAATCTCGCTTGATTATAGGCTCATTTAAGTGATCTTTTATTAAAGGAACGCCATGCTATACCTAGTACAATCTAACCAGATGGAAGCATTATCGCAGATCTTAGCCACAGAGCTAACAACACCACTGCCTGATGCACCATTACTTTTACCAGAGCATATATTGGTTCAAAGCCCTGGTATGTCAACCTGGTTAAGATTAGAGATAGCAAGGCAGAACAGTATTGCCGCAGCACTTGAGTTTCCGCTTCCTTCTAGTTTTATTTGGCAGCTTTGCCATACCTTATTAGATGATGTACCCAAGGAAAATGCCTTCACTAAAGCTGCAATGACCTGGAAGCTAATGGAGCTTTTACCCTCTCTTATCGACCAAGATGATTTTGCTCCTTTAGCCAATTATTTAAATAGCGGTAACCAAGGCCATAGCACAAATGACTTACAAGGCGAGCGCCCTGAAACTGATGCGTCTGCAACGATATCGGGTTCTCATCTGCAAAGCCCGCTAAAGCTCTATCAACTCAGTGGCCAAATAGCCGATATATTTGACCAATATTTAGTTTACAGACCAGATTGGATAGCAGCATGGGAAGCAAATGAGCCGACCTTACCACCCAAGGGAGACAAATTAGCACCAGCCCAAGCATGGCAACCTATATTATGGCGAGCGCTAATTGAGTTTAACGCTAATACGTTACACAAAAGCCAGTATCACCGCGCTAACTTACACCAAGCACTTTTTGATAAACTTGATGATCCAAATACCTCTATGGCATCTCTACCAAGGCGTCTATTCGTGTTTGGGATCTCATCAATGGCACCGCAAACGCTCGATGTTTTGCATCATTTAGCTAAGCGCATTGATGTGATCATGCTAAGCCTAAGTCCCTGTCAGCATTATTGGGGAGATATCGTTGACCCTCGTCTAAGAGCCCGCATGGCTCTGCAGTATGCCAACAAACAAAAACTTGAAGTTGAGTGGGAAGACAAGCTTGAGGTCGGAAATCCATTGCTTGCAAATAACGGTAAGATGGGCCGTGAGCTGTTAGATCTAATGCTTGAATTGCCAGAAGAGCATACCGCATTTAATTTAGATTGTTACCAAGATCCCGGTATTGATTGCATGCTACACGGCGTGCAACATGACATTTTACAGCTAAGTACTCGAGGGCAAAGTTTAGGCCCCGATGGCTCGCTTTATTTAACGGTTGATGGCAGAAGAATGCTGCAACAGGATGACCACTCGATCACAATTCGCAGTTGCCATAGTCCACTGCGAGAAGTAGAAACCCTGCATGATCATCTGCTAGAGATGCTATCCAAGCAAACAGATTCTAATGATCAAACACTAGCGCCTAAAGATATCGTTATAATGATGCCCGATGTGGCCGCATACGCACCTTATATTGATGCCGTTTTTAGCGCAAAGCAGGGCAGCCATTACATTCCTTACGCAATTGCCGATCGTGGTGCAGTACAGGAATCTCCGCTGATTGCCAGTTTTTTACACTTGCTTAATATCAATCAAAGCCGGTTTGGTCTCACCGATATCATTGGTATTTTGGAAGTGCCTAGTGTGTTAAGGCGATTTGAGTTAGACGATGACTCGCTAACAATCCTTAAGCGCTGGCTAGAGCAAGCGGGTGTACGATGGGGTCGAGATGGCGCTAGCCGAGCAGAACATCAGCTACCAGCCTTTGAGCAAAATGCTTGGTCGCTGGGGATTAAACGCCTTATATTAGGCTACAGTTTTGCCGACGACTCGCCGCTTTATCAGCAAACGCTAGCAGTCAACGGTATTGAAGGACAAACCGCGCAGGCGTTAGGTAAACTACTAGATTTTATTGAAGCTTTAGACGATGTGCACGCTGCTTTAGCACAAAGTTGCAGTTTAACAGAGCGTATCGAACAGCTCGAGCTGCTACTTGCTGCTTTTTATCTAGTCGATGACGATGAACAAGTACAATTACAAGAGATCCGTGACGCGATAGTCACACTTGCTGAAGAGTTAACCGAATCGGGTCATACGACCCCCCTTCCCATCGAAGTGTTGCAAAACTGGTTTAATAGTCGTTTATCAGAATCTCGAGTCGGGCAACGTTACCTCGCGGGAAGTGTTAACTTTTGTACTTTAATGCCTATGCGCTCAATTCCGTTTAAAGTTGTCTGTTTACTCGGTATGAATGATGGGATCTATCCAAGAGTACAGCATCCAGTCGGCTTCGACTTGGTGGCTCAAATGGGTCCTCGTAAAGGCGACCGCTCTCGCCGATTAGACGATAGATACCTTTTCCTTGAAGCAATTCTTTCGGCAAGGCAGCAGTTGTATATCAGTTACATAGGTAATAGTGAACGTGATGATTCAGAGCGGATCCCATCTATGCTTGTCTCTGAGTTAGTCGAATACTGTCAGTTAGCTTACCTGCCCGCAAAACTTGCTTTAGAGGCAAAAGCTAATAGCCAAAGTGAGCAAGAAGCGGCTCTGTTTGTTGATAAAATAGAGCAAGCAATCTCAACACAGTTAATCTGTAAGCAGCCACTACAGCCATTCGATGAACGCCTTTACCAAAGTGTTCATATTACTGATAGTTTACCGCTACAACAAAGTTACAGTGCGCAGTGGTGTCCTGTGTCTAAGGCACAAACAACTATTAATATCGACGATAAAAGTAGCAATGGCTTTATTAATTTAGACACTTCACTATTAAATACAGCTCTGCCAGATAGCAACGAAATAGAGGAGATAGAACTATCAGCCCTGATTCGATTTTTCCGAAACCCTGCACAGTACTTTTTTAATAGAACCCTTAAAGTTGACTTATCTATTGATGTTCGGGCTGATGACAACGATGAACCCTTTAGTTTAAATGCTTTAGAGCGTTATAAATTACAATCAGTCTTGATAGATCACGCCATAGAAAATCAAACAGAGCGCCCTGATGACAAACTGCTTGAGCGCCTTAAAGCGCAAGGTAATATCCCACTCAAACCCTTTGATGATCTATTACTCAGCCAATATCTGCATGATATCACCCCACTGATAGGCAGAAGCTTGTACCTTAAAGGAGAGTCAAGCCAATCCGTAGAAATTGCTATTGATCTACCACCGTTTGATGATAGCAGCACACTAACAACTCAATCTATTAAACTGGTTGGTCGCATAGATGATTTAAGCGCTAAAGGACTGGTTAACTACCGCCCAGGAACCGCTAATGGTCGAGATTTAGTGCGCGTTTACTTAAGGCACCTTTGCCTTTGCGCAATGCAAGGTAGCACTGATATTACTAGGCTCAAGCAGCCAATAAATAGCTACCTACTTGATATTGGCCATTTCCATGTGTTTGCGCCGATGACTGCCGCTCAAGCAATAAAACAATTAAGCCTGTGGATAGCTTTATTTAAACAGGGACAAGTACAACCTTTAATGTTTATGCCAAGAACCGCCCTAGCCTACGTTGAAGCAGAAGGTGACCATATTCAAAAATTGCGTGAGGCGCAGCCTCAATGGTTAGACGAACAGACCCAATTAGGCGAAGGCATGGAACCACATTTCCAGCGTTTATATCAATTCCCTGAAGACTTTAGTGAACAACGATTTGGCGATACAGCGCAAACATTATTGTCACCGTTAATTAGCTTGTATTACAAAGGCAGACTTGGCGAACTAGCCACTTATGTAGAAGCTGGAGCGCAACCCTCTCCCACCTCTAAAAGTGAGGAGCACTAACATGGAACATTCGTCATTAGCGGCTTGTAACGAACCCAAACCTAGTGAGCAAATCGACGGGCCAAGTCATATCGTCACAGAACCACTTAACACGCTCACTCTGCCCTTTGGTGGAAGTCGATTGATTGAAGCGAGTGCTGGAACAGGAAAGACATACACGATTGCAGGTCTTTATGTCCGTTTGCTTCTTGGTCATGGCACTGCTCAAGCGTTAAGCTGCGAACAGATCTTAGTGGTGACATTTACCAATGCCGCAACTGGCGAACTACGCGATCGGATCCGTAAAAAAATCCAGTTAGCCTATCGCTGTTTTATCGGCTTAAAGGTCGATGACGAGCTCATTAGCCAACTCTATAACGAAACCCCCGAATGCGACAAAGCACTGGCTCGTAAGCGTCTAGATTTAGCACTCAAATCTCTTGATGAAGCAGCGATTTTTACCATTCATGGATTTTGCCAACGTATTCTAGCCGACATGGCATTTGAGTCATCGCTGCTGTTTGAGTCTGAGTTTACCCTCGACGACAGCGAATTTCTGCACCACGCAGTGCGGGATTTTTGGAGAGAAAAGTGCTATCCGCTTAGTGAAAGTCTTGCAGGAGTCATACAAAAGAAGTTTGCCAGTCCAGATGAACTGTCACGGCAACTTCGACCTTTGCTTGGCGCAAGTAGCGCTATAGCACAACCTAAACCCGCTGCATTTGATAAAGTTGCAGCCAATTTAGTACAAAGTTTAAGTCGGCTCAAATTGATTTGGCCAAGAGAGCGCGAGCAAACAGAAGAGTTGTTGCACAGCCTTCCTCTTAATGGTGCTCGTTTTGGTAAAAAAGCTGATAGTTACCCTAAGCTTGCTGCCATGTTCGATGCACTCGATAACTGGGTCGCTTTCGGCACCGCGCTACCGCCACAGAAAGTATTAGAAGCATTATCGCTTAATAGTTTGAAACTCAATAAGGGCGGCGAGATCCCAAGTCGAGAACAAGCACCGATACTGGAGCATATAGAAAGACTTACAGCGCTTATAGTCGAATTAATTCCGAGCTTTCTTTATAGCGCAAGAGACGGGATCGCCAAACGGTTCGCCGAGCAAAAGTTAGAGCGTAACCTGTTAACGCCGGATGATCTGTTATTGACGCTGGCACAAGCGTTAAAAGACTCCCAAGCTCAGTTCTTATCCAGAACAATTGCTAAGCGTTTTCCCATAGCGTTAATCGATGAATTTCAAGACACAGATCCACTGCAGTTTGATATTTTTAATCAAATCTATCAAACGAATAAACAAGAAGATGACTCTACTACCTCTTCTACAGATATAGCACAGCCAGAATCGCTAAGTTTGTTGATGATTGGCGATCCTAAACAGGCTATTTATGCTTTTCGTGGCGCCGATATTCACACTTATATCCATGCACGTGAGCAAACAGCAAAACACTATAACCTGGATACAAACTATCGCTCCAATCGACAGATGGTTGAAGCCGTCAACTGTATATTCTCACATCGGGATGATCCTTTTATCAGTGACTCGATCCCTTTTGTGCCCGTAAAAGCTGCTAGTTTCTCAGATAAGAAAATACTCAAGGAATCGATAACGGATAATAGTGCTCTTAGGCTACGGCTTCTTAGTGAAGATCCAGAGAAAGGCCTTAATAAAACAACGGCAAGACAGTTATTGGCTAGTGATGCTGCCGATGAGATAGCGCGCTTGCTCATCGATGCCGAGCAAGGCTTATCTGCTATCGGTGCAACTCAGCTAAAAGCAAAAGACATTGCAGTCTTGGTCAGAGATAGACACGAAGCTAACGTCATTAAGCAAGCGTTAGAGCAGCGTAATGTTGGCTCAGTATTTTTAAGCCGAGATAGCGTATTTGATACCGTTGATGCACGAGAGATGCTGTTAATCTTGTACGCGATGTCAGATCCAAAAGATGAGCGTGCATTGCGTAGTGCACTTGCAACCTCTTTACTGGGTTACCGTGCAGAGGAGATCCACGCCTTTAATCAGGATGAAGACAAACGTCAACTGCTACTAGAGCAATTTGCCACTTTGCAGCAACAATGGTTAAAGCGCGGCATTATGCCAGCGCTGCTTAATCTCGCAAGCCAAACAAACATCATCGAGCGCTTACTTCACACCAATGAGGGCGAACGCCGCTTAACTGACTTTAGACATTTGAGTGAACTGCTTCAGCAAAAAGCCAGTGAACTTGATGGCATGAGTGCACTTATCAATTGGTTTGAACAGGCACTAATTGGTAATCAAGCCAATGAAGAGTCCCAATTAAAACTCGCTAGTGAGCAAAACCTAGTACAGATAGTCACCATTCATAAAAGTAAGGGACTCGAGTACCCTATCTGCTTTATTCCCTTTGTCAGCCTTAGTCGAGATAATCGTAAAAAACCAGCTCCTATGCTTTACCACGAGCACAATAAGCTAGTTTGGGATATCGAACAGACAGATGAAGGATGGGATAGACAAAAACGTGAAACGTTAGCTGAAGATTTACGATTATTGTATGTTGCGCTCACAAGGCCAGTACTAAAATGCTACCTGTACATCACCAACCACAGTCGTCTGACAAAAAGTAAAGGCATGACCAGTCAATTGCACGAAACGGCTATTGGTTATTTGCTTGGTATCGAAAATAAAATATGTGAATACAGCGAACTGCACAGTAAAGCTCAGCAGTTGGCCGATAAAGCGCCTATTGCCATTAGTCTAAAAGAGTTAACACCTGCAGGTGATAACAACTTCGAACAAGTACAACGTATACTGACGGTTGCGAGCAACCCTGACAATAAATTAGCCCCCAAAACACTCATTCGTCCACAACAAACACCGTGGAGAGTAGGAAGTTACTCTGGACTGGTAAAACATCTCGCTCACGAAAAAGTACAGCCAGGTGCTGATGACGAGCAGTTCCCTGAGGTTGATGTCATTATTGATGAGCTCGACCAACAGCCGTCACGTTTTACCTTCGAGCGCGGTGCAAATGCGGGTAGCTTTATGCACTTGGTACTTGAACTCATTGATTTTACCAATGCCAGCCCCGGTTTAGATGAACATCTACCCAACGCGATGAAAAAATATGGCATTGACGAGAGCTGGACTTCGCTGCTTAAAGATTGGTATCTGGATCTACTGTATGCACCACTGGCAACTGACAACACATTGTCACTCGCCCAATTATCCGATAACCAGAAGTTGGTAGAGATGGAGTTTTACCTGCCAATTAGTAAGCTAAATGCAAATAAACTCAATCAACTGCTTATCGATTTTGGTTATAGCGCTGGGCTTTTATTTGATGATCTACAAGGAATGCTCAAGGGTTTTATCGACTTAACCTTTGAACATAACCAGCAGTATTTTATTGCCGATTACAAATCTAACCATTTAGGCGATAACCTCGATTTATATAACTACCAATCAATGAAGACCGCCATTAGCAGCCATCGATACGATCTGCAGTACATCATCTACACCTTAGCCTTACATCGATATTTAAGCCTTAGAATGACCGACTACGATTACGACCAACACATTGGCGGCAGTTTTTATCTGTTTTTACGTGGTATGTCAGTAAGCGCGCCTCAGGCGGGGGTGTATTACGATAAGCCGCCAAAAGCATTAATAGAAAAGCTCGATCTATTGTTCGGCAATATACCAACAACTTCATCAATTGAGGCTAACTAATGTTAACAACTTCAGCTTCATTGGATATTTTACTTAAAGAGTGGCAAAACGACCGTTTATTAACACCGCTTGATAGACATTTTGCACTACAGATGGCGCAGCTTCATCAGCAGCAATCTCCGCTGTTTATTTTGATCTGTACTTTGCTCAGTCAGCATCTTTCGAGCCAGCACTCCTGCCTGCCCCTTGAACAAATAGACTTTGGCAACCCACTCAAAGAGCAAAAAAGCCAATGTCAGATTAATATGACAGTTGATGAGCTTACAACTGAATTACTTAATTTTGATGCCGTCAGCACACCTGATAGCGCCATATTAGCACCATTGATCTTAGACAAGGGTAACCTGTATTTACAGCGATATTACCATTATGAGTGTGAAGTGGCTGCACACCTGATCCGTTTGGCACAATCGCCAATGCTCAAACAATCTTCATCAGATCTGTTAGATGACGCGAAGATATTACTCGATCAGCTATTTACTTCAAATGAACAGCAGTATGACTGGCAGAAGATATCAACAGCAACAGCGTTAACCAAACGCTTAGCGGTTATCACTGGAGGACCAGGCACTGGTAAAACGACCACAGTCACTAAGCTTTTGTATCTGCTGACTTCACAGCAAGAACTGACTATTCGCTTGGTGGCTCCGACGGGGAAAGCGGCAGCGCGTTTAAGTGAATCAATCAAAGCATCTAAGCAGCGGCTTGCCAGCGAGCTACTGCATCTTCCAGAAGACACGCTTAAATCGACTATGGCGCAGATCCCAGAAGAGGCCGCCACTTTGCATCGACTACTTGGTGTTATCCCTAACTCCCACCAATTTAGGCACCATAAAGATAACCCTTTACGACTGGATCTGTTAATTATCGATGAAGCATCTATGGTTGATTTGCCAATGATGCACAAATTATTATCTGCCCTGCCCGCACAGGCAAGCCTTATCCTCCTAGGAGATCAAGACCAACTGGCCTCGGTAGAAGCAGGTGCAGTCCTTGCAGATATCTGCAGTGGTTTAAGAGTAAATTTAGCTGATGGGACAAATGGATGGCAGATGCGCTATTCAAAACAACAGGCGAAATTGTTAAGCCAACTAACCCATGATCCGCTAGATAACTTTATCAGTGATGACCCACAGATTGGGGATAGCCTATGTATGCTAATGCACAGTCACCGCTTTATTGGCGATGCTGGTATTGGTCAATTGGCCGAAGCGGTAAACCAAGCTAACCTTGAAAGGATTGCTCAGGTGTGGCAAACGGGCTATAAAGAGCTGCTTTGGTTAGAGCATAGCAATACTAACAGTAGCAGCAATCACTCAAACCTCGGCCTAGAAGCTATGTTAGCGCAGTCTGTTGACAAATATGGCGCTTATCTTGAATTGATGAATAATAAAGCTGTGTCTGCCATTGATATTATCGATAGCTTCAATCAATACCGTATATTGTGCGCCATGCGCGCCGGCGAATATGGCGTAGAGGGGATCAACCAAAGTGTCAGCCAGAGCCTTGCAACCGCAGCTCTTATTAATCCCGAGCAAGAATTCTATGCTGGTCGCCCGGTAATCATTCAGAGCAATGACTATAACCTTGGCCTTTTTAACGGTGACATAGGGCTAATTTTGCCAGATGAGAGCAGTGATTCAAGGCGACTAATGGCGCACTTTATTCAAGCCGATGGTGGACTGCTAAAAGTACTACCAGCACGCTTGCCAAGCCATGAAACTTGCTATGCGATGACTGTTCATAAGAGCCAAGGAAGTGAATTTAGTCACGTCTCGTTAGTCATGCCGATTAGGCCAAGCCTTGCCCAACAGCAGCTTTTATCAAAAGAGTTGGTTTATACCGCAATTACTCGCGCTAAACATCATTTTACTTGTCTGGGCAGTCAGCGAATATTTGAGCAAGCAAGCTCGCGTTTAACTCAGCGCTCTTCAGGCCTATCTGAACGTCTTTGGAGCAAAATAGCTGACACTGACGAGTAAACAGATGATAAAAGCAGCTACTGGCTTTAAAATCAACTTGAACAGTTGCATTACTAAGTGATTGCGCCATAGTTGAGCCTTGCAAAATTTTAACCAGTTACAAGTGGGGATTAGATGAGTACAACGAATATTTTATTACTTTGCGGTGGTGGTGGAGACGAACATGCAATATCCCTTTTATCAGCAAACTATTTTGAAACTTCGCTAGCGACTCTTCCTCAATTTAATGTGCTACGCGTCGAATTAGATGTAAATGGTCATTATCGAACCGCGGCTGGCGAAAATTGCGAGCTAACTAGCCGCAGACAGATCCGCTTTGACGGCGATAATAGAGCTCCCTGGGAAGTCGATTTTGCCATTCCTTGTATTCACGGTTTTCCTGGTGAAACTGGCGATATCCAATCTTACTTTGAACTGATCAATCTACCCTACTTCGGCTGCAAAGCGGAGGCTAGCCGGAATTGTTTTAATAAAATTACCGCAAAAATGTGGTTTAGCGCGCTCAACATCCCCAATACTCCCTATCTGTTTCTCAATGAGATGAGTAACGTTTCAATAGAACAAGCAACTAACGCACTTGAAAATTGGGGCAGTATTTTTGTTAAGGCAGCGTCTCAAGGGTCATCAGTTGGCTGTTATCGCATCGATAATCAAGAAGATGTAGCATCGACATTAGCACAAGCCTTTACTTTTTCAGATTATGTCATTGTCGAGAAAACCATTAGTGCTAGAGAGCTAGAAGTTGCTGTCTACGAGATTGACGATGAAATTGTCGCAACCGTTCCTGGTGAAGTGATCTGTTCCAGTAATAACTTTTATACTTTCGACGAAAAATACGCAGCTAATAGCCAAGCACAAACTCAGGTCGTGGCTGATATTTCAAAAGAGGTCAGCGACTTGATCCGCCAATATGCAATCAATGCTTTTAAAGGAATGAAGTTACGGCATTTATCACGTATCGATTTCTTTTTAACTGATGATGGCGAAGTACTGCTCAATGAGATCAATACCTTTCCAGGACTCACACCTATCTCTATGTTCCCTAAAATGTTACAAAACCATGGCCATAGCTTCCCGAACTATTTGTTAAGCAACATTAAAAGCTCGGATTAACTAAATTAGCTAAGAGACAAGCAGCAAAAGCGACAGCTCTGAGTCTGTTGAGGTTTTCATTTTAGTGCTACTTGCCAATGCTTCAGTAAAGAATCCAGAACAAAAAAGCCTGACTTAATTTAAGTCAGGCTTTTTAATCTATCACTATGGCAAATTACTTATCAGCGGTTTTAGACAAAATCCAAACCGAAGCGACTGCTACAACAGTAAAACCTGCAAGTATAATCACGGGCATGGCGGTATAGCCAAGGACATGCCATATAACACTCTCTAATGTACTCATAATGGCTCCTTATTGCCAGCCTTCAACTTTGTGCATATCTGGTAGATTATGGGCAATACCTTTATGACAATCTACACAGGTGTTTTCACCATTCGCAAGTGCTGTAGAATGCTGCCTAACACTACGCGGACTCTGCTCAGAGAAATCCATAAACTCAAAGTTATGACAGTTACGACACTCTAAAGAGTCGTTCTTCTTCATTCTTGCCCACTCCCTTTCAGCTAAATGAGCACGACGCTCTTTAAACTTTTCAGGTGTATTAATGGTTTGAGTCACAAAATATGCAAAAAGCTCTTTTGAAGCCTGAACTTTACGCACGATTTTATCCGTCCAAGCATGAGGTACGTGACAATCTGAACAGATAGCACGAACACCCGATCGGTTTGCATAATGAATCGTTTCTTGAATTTCAGCCACAATAGGTGCATGGCATCCAGAACAAAACTCTTCAGTGTTAGTCGCTTCCATGCCGGTGTTAAATGCACCCCAGAACATGAGTCCGCCAGCGAACCCCATAAATAGCACAATACCTACAGCAGCCTTACTAGGGCTTTTTAATATGCCCCAGAAGCCTTTTAAGGCGTTAATAATCCATTTCATATTATTACCTGCCTTTATTGTTATTGCAGTGACTTAACACGTTCAAACGAGTTACCTACTAACGGTTTTGCATCTGCTTGTGTTACGTGGCACTGCAAGCAAAAGTAGCGTCTTGGAGATACATCAGCCAATACTTCGTCATTTCGATTTATGAAGTGTGTCACACTGATTTTAGTTGCTCCCATCTGCTTCGCTTTTGTCCAGCTATGACATGACAAACACTTGTTAGCATTCAATGAGACTTCATAGTGTCGAATGTGATGTGGGATCAATGGAGGCTGAAACACATAACTGCTTTCAATATCCACCTGATCGCGAGGCACTTTCTTCATAGGGTCTGCAGGTCTTGTGGTTTCTAGCTCAGTGTCGCCGCGTAGCGATTCAACACCACCAATACCTCTGTCCAGCCCCGTTGCTGGTTCCTCACTGAAAGTAAAACCACTGATAAGAGTTAAGGTAATACTCAATGTTAATAAAATTGATTTTTTCATCGTAACCCTGCCTTATACTATTTTCGTGATTTTAACAGGACACTTTTTATAGTCTGTCTGTTTTGATAGTGGATCAGTTGCATCTAAAATTAGTTTATTAATCAAGATACGAGCATCGAAAAATGGCACGAATACCAAGCCTTTTGGTGGACGGTTACGCCCGCGAGTCTCAACACGCACACGAATATCACCACGTTTATTACTCATTAGCACTTCATCACCACGACGAACACCATGAGCTTTAGCATCGTCTGGATGCATGTAACAAAGCCCATCAGGAACTGCCTTGTAAAGTTCAGGTACACGACGTGTCATGGTGCCTGTATGCCAATGTTCTAATACTCGGCCGGTACATAACCACAGGTTGTACTCTTCATCAGGCGACTCTGGTGGCGCTTCATATGGCGCAGAAATAATCCATGCTTTACCATCTGGCTTACCATAGAACTCAAAGCCCTTACCTTTACCTACATAAGGATCTGATCCTTCTTTAAAGCGCCATTTTGTCTCTTTACCATCAACAACTGGCCAGCGTAATCCACGCTCTTTATGGTAGCGATCATAGGGTGCTAAATCATGACCATGACCACGACCGAAGCTCGCATACTCTTCAAATAGGCCTTTTTGTACGTAGTAACCTTGGTCTTTAGCATCATCATTTAGCTCTTGTGCTTCTGATAAAGGAAACTTATTGACTTGGCCGTTCTCAAATAGTACTTCACACATATTTTTACCACGTACTTCTGGCATCTGTGCGATTAGCTCTTCACTCCACACCTCTTCAATTTTGAAGCGCTTTGCGAATTCCATAATTTGCCATAGATCTGATTTAGCCTCACCAGGTGCTTTAACCTGCTGATACCAAACTTGAGTGCGGCGTTCAGCATTACCATAAGCGCCCTCTTTCTCTACCCACATCGCTGTAGGCAAGATTAAGTCGGCAGCTTGTGCTGTTGCGGTTGGGTACGGATCTGAACAGACGATAAAGTTTTCCGGATTGCGGTAGCCCGGTAAACGCTCTTGATTGATGTTAGGACCGGCCTGCATGTTGTTATTACACATGGTCCAATAAGCATTCAGCACACCATCATTAAGCTTGCGATCTTGCAATACCGCATGGAAGCCTGGTTTTGGTGGAATAGTACCTTCAGGTATTTTCCACAAATGCTCAGCATGCTTACGGTGCTCAGGATTAGCAACTACCATGTCTGCAGGTAAACGGTGTGAGAATGTTCCTACTTCACGCGCAGTACCACACGCAGATGGTTGACCTGTTAGCGAGAACGGGCCATTACCAGGAGTCGATATTTTACCCACTAGCAAGTGGATATTATAAACAAGCGAGTTCATCCATACGCCGCGAGTATGTTGGTTCATACCCATAGTCCATAGAGACATAACCTTTATCTTAGGATCAGCGAATTGCTTAGCAAGCGTAACCAGTTGCTCTTCATTTAGACCGGTCATTTCTACTGCTTTTTCAAGCGTATATGGCGCTACCGACTTTTTATACTCTTCAAAATCAATAGAGTACATCTTACCGACATTTGGATTAGCCGCTGCTTGCTGCAGAGGATGCTCATCCCTTAAACCATAACCAATATCTGTAGTTGCCTGCTTGAAATGGGTATGCTTACTGACAAAATCCCAATTGACAGCATCATTTTCAATAATGTAATTAGCAATAAAGTTTGCAATTACTAGGTCGGTTTGTGGCTTAAAAATGTAGCCTTTATCAGCGAGCTCGAAAGAACGGTGATAGTAAGTAGACAGCACGTTTACTTTAACATGTGGAAAGCTCAAGCGACGATCGGTGATGCGACTCCATAAAATTGGGTGCATCTCTGCCATATTAGAACCCCAAAGCACAAATGCATCAGCTTCTTCGAAGTCATCATAACAGCCCATTGGTTCATCGATACCAAAGCTTCGCATAAAGCCACCAACAGCAGAAGCCATACAGTGGCGAGCATTCGGGTCGATGTTGTTAGAGCGGAAACCCGCTTTCATCATCTTAGAAGCGGCATAACCTTCCATGACTGTCCATTGTCCAGAACCAAACATACCTACGCTAGTCGGGCCTTTCGCTTTCAATGCCGTTTTCCACTTATCAGCCATGATATCAAATGCTTGATCCCAGCTTACAGGGGCAAAATCACCATCTTTATCAAACTTGCCATTTGTTTGGCGTAGTAACGGCTGAGTTAAGCGGTCATCGCCATACATGATTTTGGAAAGAAAATACCCCTTAATACAGTTAAGGCCCTTATTGACGGGTGCTTCAGGGTCACCTTGGGTCGCAACAACTTTACCTTCTTGCGTTCCAACAAGTACCGAGCAACCAGTACCACAGAAACGACAAGGGGCTTTATCCCAATGAATTTTTGACTCATCACTTAATGCGATTAAGTTCGTTGCTGTGGCTGGAAGAGTAACACCAGCAAGTGCTGCAGCAGACGCTGCTGCATTTGCTTTGATAAACTCACGTCTAGACATTTTCATACTTGTTCCTCGCTAACACACTCTTTTTTATAAGGGGGTAAATTGGTGGATTCAGCACTTTCAATCGGTTCATTATCGATTTGGTGATACACCATGGTTGCACCAAGCACACCAGGCATATCACTTATTTTCCCAATAATGTCGCTAATAAAACCTTCAGTTTGTGTTTCTAACACTACGACGATTTTTCCGACTTCGCTGACACCATAAATCTCGGCTTCTTTAAACTCTAAAATGAGTTCTTGAGTTTGGCTTAAGTGCTCTGGACTAACTTGAACCAACAAGCTAGAAATATGAGCCTCAGGTAACGACATGGTTGCGTTCCTTATCTATCTGAGTAATAAAGCTGAAAGGATATTTTGTGGGTAAACTAATCATGTCTCCCCTCATCCACTACAGTCGTGTTTTGTTATTGTTATTGTTGATTTGTACAGTGCTCCAGTAGAAAGTCTGAATGTCGAAAACCGACTAACACTCTCACTAGGGCTATATTTTATGGCTGGGAAATTGACAAAAGCGTCAGATACCCACTTTTCATATCCTGTTGTCATCACTAAAAGCATCAACTCTAAATTACGTTTTATACTCACTAAGTACGATTCTAACAGTGCCTATTTTTGCTGAATCCACATGAGGTTCAGAGCCAATATCAACATATAGTTAACTTGGCGCAGAGAGTAACAGTTGTCTATCTAACTGTTATATACCTACTTTTGGTAAAGCCTGCCCTAGGTTGATCTAGATCATCTTTTTTATGCAATATTTAACTTGATCACGTATTTAAGCCGGTTTATTCGATGAAAAAATGACCTAACAAGTCAAGCGCTTAGTTAAGTAATGACTTAACAGGTCATTCAATAATGGCTGTTTATTTTGGGGTTTACAAACTTTTATAACACAATGGCAACAAAATTTTTAAAGGAAGGCAAAGAAATGGTATTAGTAGGGATTGTGCAAAATGATAAACCCTACTGCCCGTATCAAACGTTTAGGCAGTAGAGCTGTGTTTAAATTATCTTGGTAATTGGTTTAAGGTTTAGCTTTGTAATTGATTTAGAATTCGTTTCTCAGAAATCGGATAAGCAGTCCCCAGCACTTGTGCAAAGCAAGAGACTCTATACTCCTCAATCATCCATCGAGCCTCTGTTAACACATCAGGAATAGGCATAGATTTAGGCAGCTTTGCCAGCTGGCCTTTTAACACTTCTTGAACTTTGTTAATACTATGCATATGCAAACGATCACGGTTAGGATCAACGGGCAGCTTATCTAAACGATTTTCGATACCTTTTAAGTAACGAATAATATCGCTAAGTCGATTCCAACCGCACTGCTCTACGAAGCCTTTGAATACTAATTGATCAAGTTGGCTTTGAATATCACTCATAGCAAAGGCAATATCTAAGCTTATCTTACCTTTTAAACGCTTCTTTATACGATTGTAAATAGTGAGCACTTCTTCGACTTTGAGTGCAATTTTTTCCGCTGTAGGGTTAAGCTCTTGTCTCACCCACTCTCTGGCTTCATTAAACTGCTGTTCAGCGCGAATATCGATCCCTTTCTCATCAATAAGCTGCTGTACAGCAGCCGATAAGATATCATCAATCAGCACTTGTACTTGCCCAAATGGGTTAAAGTACATAGCCAGTTTAGCTTTATTAGGCAGTGATTTTTGTAAATGCTTTACCGGCGAAGGAATATTGATGAGCAGCAACCTCTGCAGACCGATTCGATGCTGTTTTTCCGCCTCAAACTCGTCATCAAATAATTTGATCGAAACACTGGTTTTATCATCCACCAGCGCGGGAAAGGCTTTAACTTCAAAATTACCTTTCTTTTGTTCAAATCGTTTTGGTAGGTCACCGAAGGTCCATTTTTCAATCCCTTTTTGCTCAATACCAGAATCAGCAACTTCTCGAATGGCTTGTACAACTTGACCTTGCATACTCGACTTTAATGGTTCAAGAATGCGTCCTTGGGTCAGTAACTTCCCTTTATCACCTTCAACTTTAAAATTAACAAGCAGATGCTGTGCTAGTTGTGATTCATCAAAATCTTCAGCTGAAATCCGCACACCACTCATTCTAAGAAGCTGTTTACACATCGCTTCTATCAGGGGTAATTCAAAGGGTGTGATCGCTTGTAAACAGGCTTTTGCATAATCTGGTGCAGGGACAAAATTTCTACGTAGCGCTTTGGGCAGAGACTTTATCAAAGCAATACACTTTTCCTCGCGAAGCCCTGGGACTATCCAATCAAAATCAATATCATCGACTTGATTGATCAATGCAACAGGAATATGAACCGACACTCCATCATCCGCGGCTGATGGTTCAAAGTGGTAACTGATCTTAAGTTTTAAATTACCTTTATGCCACTTTTCAGGAAAGTCCAACGCTGACACATGGTCACTACTGCGCTGCATTAACGCTTCACGTTCAAAATCAAGTAAATCAGGATTTTTTTGTTTAGCTTTTTTCCACCATTTTATAAACGTCGGTGCGTTATAAATATCTGCGGGTATTTTAGGTTCATAGAAATGAAACAATGCTTGCTCGTCGACTAAAATATCCCGTCGGCGAGACTTATGTTCAAGTGATTCGATATCGAGTAATAACTTCTGGTTATTGATGAAAAACGCTTCATTAGTTCTAAGTTCGCCTTCAGCTAACGCTGAACGAATAAAGATGTCTCGTGCTTCTACGGGTTCAATCGGCCCATATTGCACCTTGCGTCGATTTACGATCTGCAAGCCATACAGCACTTGATTTTCTAATGCGACCACCGAGCCCTGCTTTGACTCAAAATGTGGTTCTACATAGTTCTTCTTCACCAAATGTGCCGCAAGCGGCTCAATCCATTCTGGTTGGATCTTAGCGCAGCAGCGTGCAAATAAACGTGATGTTTCAGTGAGCTCTGCCGCCATTAACCATTTGGGGCCTTTCTTAGCTAGAGGCGAACCTGGAAACACATAAAACTTGCGATTACGGGCACCAAGGTACTCTTTGTCTTTATCTTTAAAACCAATATGGCTTAACAAACCTGTTAATAAAGACTTATGTAACAGCTCATAATTTAATTCAGCATTCGTGTCGTTAAGCTTCCACTTTAGCTCATGGGTAGCTTGCCTCAGCTGGGCATAGAGATCTTGCCATTCGCGTACTCTAAGATAAGCTAAAAATTCAGCCTTACACTGCTTTCTAAACTGATTGCTCGATAGTTCCTTTTGGCTCTGTTTTAAGAAATCCCAAAGATTTAAATATGAGACAAAATCAGAGTCTTTATCGCTAAAACGGTTGTGAGCTTGATCGGCAGCTTGCTTCTTATCCATTGGCCGTTCACGCGGATCTTGGATAGACAGCGCAGAGGTTATCACTAGCGCTTCATGCAAGCAGCCATTTTGCTGTGCCTGTATGACCATCCTTGCCAGGCGTGGATCAACAGGGATATGCGCAAGCTGCTTTCCTAGTGCAGTTAAATTTAATTGCCCCTTTTTCTGGCTGACTGCTTGGAGTTCTTCAAGCAACATAAAGCCATCTCGGATATAACGTGCGTCAGGTGGCTGAATAAACGGGAAGCCTTCGATATCACCTAAGCCAATAGCCAGCATTTTCAAAATTACCGACGCAAGGTTTGTTCGTAAAATCTCCGGATCAGTAAACTCTGGGCGAGAAGTAAAATCATCTTCGCTATATAGTCTTATACAGATCCCAGGTGCGACGCGTCCACAACGGCCTTGACGCTGATTAGCACTTGCTTGTGAAATAGGTTCAATCGGTAACCGCTGTACTTTGGTGCGATAGCTGTAACGACTAATTCTCGCTGTTCCTGGGTCTATCACATAGCGAATACCCGGCACTGTTAAAGAAGTCTCCGCCACGTTTGTTGCCAATACGATACGCCTACCGACATGACTCTTAAATACTTTTGACTGCTCACCATAAGAGAGTCTTGCATATAAGGGGAGAATTTCCGTGTCTCGATACTGCCTTCGATTCAGTTGCTCTGCTACATCGCGAATTTCTCGTTCGCCATTCATAAATATAAGAATGTCGCCAAGGCCTTCGTTGATCAGCTCATCTGTTGCGGCAAAAATGCCATCCACCAGATCTAAATCTTCATCGCTGTCTTTAACTAACGGACGATAACGAGTCTCTACTGGATAAGTACGGCCAGAAACCTCAATCACTGGCGCGCCATTAAAATGTTGTGAGAAACGCTCAACATCAATAGTAGCCGAGGTGATAATCACTTTAAGATCAGGGCGCTTTTTTAAAACATTTTTCAAATAACCCAATATAAAATCAATGTTAAGACTACGCTCGTGCGCTTCATCAATAATGATGGTGTCATACTGGTTTAAGAACTTATCTGAGGTTAGTTCTGCCAATAAAATACCGTCAGTCATTAATTTGATATAGGACTCTGGCTTTATAGCATCAGCAAAACGTACTTTAAAACCAACCGCCTCCCCAAGAGGCGTATTCATCTCTTCAGCAATACGCGTCGCAACACTGCGGGCAGCAAGTCTACGAGGCTGTGTATGACCTATTAGGCCACGAGTGCCTAAGCCCAATTCAAGACAAATTTTAGGTAACTGCGTGGTTTTACCTGAACCAGTTTCACCGGCAATAATAACAACCTGATTCCCTGCGATAGCCGTCGCTATTTCATCTCGTTTTTGCGATACAGGTAGATTTTCAGGAAAGGTTACCTTTGGACGATTTGCTAAACGCAGCTCAACTTTCTTACGAGACGCTAGTGCCAACTGCTCAAGAGAATCTAACGTTGCACTTTTTTTCTCAGATTCCGGCTCTTTGCGAAGCCTAAAAAGACGACGCCTTATTTTAGCGGCATCGGCTTCATAACAGTGTTTTAAAAATGCGTTAGATAAATGGTGCTGTTGCGAACTCAAGTGCAAATTCCATAGCCAAAATCAAAGAGGCCGATCCTAACAAGGAACGCACTTCAGTGGTATAGCAGATATAAAATATCTTTAATTTTAAGCGGGCGTTAAATAACATTGCTGCATATAAGTATTAATGGCGGCAAGCACATTAGTTCGGTTAATCGTGCCGACGACTTTGCCGTCATCAACCACAGGATAAACCTTAGGTTTTGGGCCTAACATCTGCTCGGCTAAAGCAAGTACACTGGTATTGGGCTGTACAGATAATACATCGGTGCGCATGCAATCCTTAACGATTGCGGTTAAATCACAGTGATAACTGCTTTTTAGCATCACGGCTAAACAATCTTGCTGTGACAAAAAGCCAACAAGATGACCGTCATTATCAACAACTGGAGCCCCTAATTTTTTGTTCTTCAGTAAGTTTTCAACTGCGGTCGCTAAAGACATTGTCGGTGTTAACATTACCGGTTGGCGATCCATATGCTCTTTTACGTGTATTGAATCCATAACATTCCCCTAATAATTTACCTCAATTTCAGTTTAGCTAATATTTAACGATTGGGGAGTAGATTAAAACGATAGGCTTAAACGAGTGAGTCGAACCAGGCAATCTAATACCAATTGCATTAAGCATTTGGCCAGTTCAGAGCCCCTCAGTCTTTTCAATTCAAAGCGCATTGGTAAAGAAATGGTTGTTCCCTTTTAAGCCAATGCAAAGCAGAAGTGGAAAGACTGAGGAACTC
>NZ_JAKIKQ010000013.1 GCF_023284045.1 Shewanella kaireitica | reverse complement strand
AGGAGGTACGAGACCAAGGATGGTCGAAGGTAGAATAATGCAGGAGCAATTATCGAGAGCGAAGCAGGATGCCAGAGCCGAGAATAACTATTAGCTCAAATCCCACTACTTTCCTACAGCGTTTTGAATTCCCGCTGAATGGTCAAACTTTTAATGCAATTGGTATAATAACACTCCCGATACCCGACCAAATGCAGAACGTGCGATTCAAACAAACCTCGGGCCTGTTGATTCTTGGTACAAGTACCCAGAAACATTAGGTGAGCAAGGCGTCGGTTATGGCATCGCCGAGTTAATATCTTTAGACGTCAAATATATTCAAGTTTTTGCTGAAGAAAGAGCTGTTCCTAACTGCTGGTCAATCAAAGTTGGTTACGAAAAATCAAGCTGTTACGTACAATATAAAGAAGCCTGTAGCAGCGAAGTTCCACCAGAAATACTATTAGTATCTACAGCTTGTTGATCTGTATTGCACCAGTATTGTTTGTGCTCAAGCCTACAGCTTCACTTTCCTAGCCCCTTCCAATGCTAAACAGTAAATTTGAAGCGGGCCAGAGATCATACCAATGTCTAACCTCCCCTTGCTAGCGCTGCAATTTAATGCCAGTGCATAACCGTGTAGATAATCGACCAACAGGTCGAGTGCATCTTTTGCACTTTTATCGTCTAACCCTATAGGTGCTATGATCGTATTAAATCTCTCTATAAAAATCTCTGCGGGGTTATTTGATTCCATATTTAATAGCGTTTCTAATAACCCAGGATAATCATTAAGTAAGTTTAAATAGCTGCTACACAGCTTTTTAAGCGCTAACTTCCAGTTCTCGTCAAGCTTAGGCTGGTAAACTTCGTCTATCAGCGATATCGTAATAGCCTCCAATAGCGCATTTTTGTTACTAAAATAGTAGTAAATAGCCATTCCATCGACATTTAGCGTGTTCGCCAGGCTACGGATGCTGGGGATTTTTCCCTGCTGTTGCATCATTAGCTTAGCGCTATCGATAATAATCTTTGCATTTAACTGGTTGTCCGAACCTTTAGGCCGTCCGCGTTTTTTCTCTATAATTGACATCAATCCCTCACTTGACCACCTTTATTTCTACAGTGTAGAATATTGTAATTGAAAGCCCGACAGAATGCCAAGCAATGGGCTAGAGTTACAGTAAAAAACTGATATGAGAGTTAAAATATGAAATGTTCTGTTTATATCGCAACCAGCACTGACGGCTACATAGCAAGAAAGGATGGCAGTGTTGATTGGCTGCATAGCGCTGGCAACTCACAAGCAGATATGGGAAGCCACGCCGATATGGGTTTTGCTGAATACATATCTTCAGTTGATTGCTTAATCATGGGCCGTAAGTGTATGGAAATGATTGCCAGCATGGAACTATCTCCTGAACAATGGCCCTATGGAGATACACGCATCATTGTGCTCAGCAATACTCTTAAACAAGCTCCTAGCAACTTACAAGATAAAGTAGAAATGTACTCAGGGGATCTGACAACGTTAGTTGCTATGCTCGAAAGTGAGGGACATCAGCATGCATACATTGATGGTGGCACCACCATCCAATCATTCTTAAACCTTAAGTTAATCAATGAAATGACCATTACGCTCGCGCCCGTTATCTTAGGTGAAGGAATTGCGCTATTTGGCAAAACGGCTACGGATATCAAACTAGTTAAAGCAAGCGCTATTGCGTTTGCCAATGACTTTGTACAAGTAAATTATCAAGTTAGCTATTAGTTGTTAGTTATTAGTTCCGTTTAACATTTAGACTGCTCTAGCTAGAAGGAACTGGCTAGCAGAGTCTAGCTAATGGAGCATATCTATCGCCAGTAACCTGGGGAGTCGACAAATGAAGCTATATCAGAGTTACTTGACGCTTTTATTTGAAATGAACCGCCAAAACATAATATAAAACCTACGAGTTTTTACTGACTGTCCAGACTCTGTATTTGATCTATTAAAACCCTGCTGCCAACGATCAAACAAGTTCTCTTTAGTCTGTCCTTGGTTTCTATTCAATGATTTATTGTCCTTTAACTCATGAGTTAAATCATCCAATGAATCATCTAATAGTCTCAAGCTAGGGTTATATGCCACGCGCTTATTCTTGTCGCTATTACGCCAATATAAATATTGCTCTGCACGTGCGTACTGTTTGTTAATAACAGTATGAGCGAATAGAATGACCAGCGGAAACAACTGCTTTTTAATACGCTTGCAGGCAAAAAACACGAATTTCATCGTTAAAGCGAGTAATCCTAACAACAGTAGACCATATAGCCAGTAAGCTTTAACAAAGCTCAATGGTGTGTGAGTGACTTGCCATGATAGCGCCTTAGCAGTAAGTGTTGTTAACTCTTCATCATTGGTATTCCACCAGTAAAAAGACAGTTCAGGTAGAGTCACTTCGCCACTTTGCTGCACGATATAAGTTTGCTGGTAAACTTTACTCGCGCTGAAATCCCCCCGATTCTGGCGATCTTCACTCTCTACAGGGCCTCGATAACCATATAGGATGTCTGACTTTGAAAGCGGGAAGTCTGGAAACAACATAGCACTAGTATCGGTCGCATTAATGGTTAACGTACGAGTGATTGCATCACCAATATGCAATTCACTCCCCTTTCCTGGCGTTATTTTTTGTCTGAATGTTACCTTCGGCGCCGCAATATAGTGATTTGCGTTAGCTAACGCTTTATTAGGGAATGCAACAGTAAAGTGCTGAGCTTGGGTGTATAACGTACCTTTAATGCTAGACCCTGGTTTATCAGCAACATTCACGGTTACCGCTATTTTAGGAACGGTGATAGCGCCTACCGCTTGCGGATAGAGCGTCAGTTGCCACTCCTGCACTGACCATGTTTTACCGTCAATTCGATCGGTGTAGTTATTGGCTAATTTTTTACGTCGAAGTACTATCGTATCATCTACATCAAAAGCACTAATATGGCTACCACCTGCAAACCATGTATCGGTCGAGATCTGTATATAAAGATCAACTTGCTGCTGCGGTACAACAAGGCTAGTCGGCGCTAGCCGAGTGGTAATTTTTAACTTTCCTGCCTGCTGCAATTCATTAATAGTACTGGGAGTGATAGTCGTTAGAATCCCATCATCACTTGCGAAAGCAAGATTAGGAAAGCTACTTATTACTAGCAGACTTCCTAGAGTGACCAGCCATATTAGTGTGATAACAACGACTTTAAATAGCGTATTTAGTGATGCTAGAATAGGAAATAGTCTCTCCAAGCTCTCATCGTCTATTAGAGCCTGTTTATTGGCTAACATAAGTGATTCTCATCATTAGTTTGATGTCAATTGCTGACGTTGATTAAGCTGCGTTCTGAATTTTGTTGCCAAAAACCTACTGGGTGAACCTTCTACCCGCTTCATCCATGCCTGAGTTAGCGCATCATCTGCGAGTAATTGTTCAGCGGTATAGGTTTGCTTAATTAGCATTTGCGCGGAGATTTTCTCATCAGCTCCCTCGCCTGTCTGAGGTTCATCACCTAACTCTGTAGAAGTTTCATCTTCAGTATTGGCTTGGCTTTCACTTTGACGGTTTATATCATCAATGATCTTCTGGATTTTTCTCAAATTAGTTTGTGCAGGCTTAAAGGCGGGATACTGCTGCACGACTTGTTGGTATAGCTGCCTAGCAGCAATGTACTCTCGTTGTTGCGCTAACGCGTTAGCAGCGCCAAACAAAGCCTCGGCGCTGTCGACTCGTATAAAATAGATATAAGCGGACTTAAACTCTTCTGCTAAATAAAAAGCGGTGGCTTTGCTATAAGGCTGAGTGAAACTCTGCGCTGCTTTTCTGTATTCCCGCTTTTTAAAATAACGCTGCCCTTGCTGATCTGGCGTTAACCATGCGTCAAACCAAAACTGGCTAACCGTAAGCTTTATTTGCTGCAGGTTTTGCTTTTCTGCCATTGGAGCGTCCATTTCAGCTGTTTCAACAGTATTAGCAGAGTCACTAGCGGCTGCGCTCTGCCCCGGCGCGGTAAACATTAACATGCCAACAAAACACCATTGAACGGTCCAGCCTTTACGAAACCACAGGAGAAAGACTGCTACTAAGATAAACACTAGTGGGTAGCTCATTTCTTGCCAAGGCTCAGCGCTATTGCTATTGATAATAACATTGCGTTCTATCAATCTATTGATTGATCCAACATCGCTATTATCGACTGATATTTGTTGATAGACCCCACCTAAATGACTAGCCAGAGAATCTAATTCTTCACCCTGAAACTCAATATCGGCTTCGCGCTTATTATCACCACTACCTAATACTATTAGCTGTAAGGTATGGTCATTCGCATAGTTCCCCTCTTGTTGTGAACCCAACTCTGCTAGCTCTTTCGGCCTATTAAAATAATCAATAAAAGCTTTCTCACTACCAGTACCGATCCCATCGGTTATCCAGAGCACTGTGACAGGTTGAGTTGCAAAATCGCCCTGCGTGAATAGCTTGTCTATCTCAGCTAACCCATGCTCAGCAAACTTACCTTTTCGCGGCATAATTTTTGGTGTAATAGCCTCCAGCAACGGGAGGAATACAGCGTTATCTTTGGTCAAAGGCATGGCTATATGCGCACTACCTGAATAGACAATTAGTGCAGTGTTGCCTCCATCTCTAATAGCAAGCAGATCGGAGATTTTTTGCTTAGCACGACCGAGCCGAGAAGGCTGAACATCAGTTTGTAACATCGACTCTGAGACATCCAATAGGATGACTAAAGGCGCGTTATCCTCTCCAAAAGGAGAAGCTTGTCGCTGCCACGTAGGGCCAGCAGCTATTATTATCGCGATACAAAATCCAAATCCCCAAAATAGAAGCGGTAGCCGTTTTCGCCAGCTCGCATCACCAATTCTAAGCGCTTTTTCTAGATGTTTAGGAAGCACCATTTTTCGATGTTTAACGGCCACTCTATTACCTAAGTGCGCCACTAGTTGCCAAGCAAAAGGTATGATTAGCAGTAACCAGTAAGGCCTAATAAAATGAAACTGTGTTAACACTGTGTCAATATCCATCACGCCTTCCCCTCGATTTCTGAGTCGTTCTGACTGGGTTTGTTAACGTTGAACCGACGTAAAACAAATACCATAATGTAAGTAACCAGATAGATGACGAGTGCGGCTGCTATGGGCAAGTAATGGACACTTTTTTTCGGCTGATAAGTAAAGCTAGCAAACTTTGCAGGCTCCAGTTTACTTATCGTTTGATAGACCTTATTGAGCTCTTGTGTCGAAATAGCGTTAAATGCTTTACCTCCGGTGAGCGCAGCAACACCTTCAATCACTTCCATATCCATTGCTTGTTCACCAACGGTTTGCGGATCGCCAATGGCTATAACATGGACTCTTATACCTTTTTTAGCCGCGATTTTAGCCGCCTCAAGTGGCGGGACGGAACTGTCGGTGTCATTACCATCGGTTAGCAATAACACCACTTTATTTTTTTGTGATGATTTTATTTCATCGCTTGACATCACCTTAATCGCTAAACCTAATGCATCACCGACATGAGTACTTTGACCTGCCATAGCCACGCGACTTTCATTAAGTAACCTTAACCAAGAAGGCAAGTCTGCTGTAAAAGGAGCCTGTAGATAAGCCGCGTCACCAAATAGAATAAGTCCGAGCCTGTCACCCTGTCGCTGCTCAGAAAACTCATGCAGTACGCGCTTAACTGCATCCAACCTTGAAATATATTCATCAGAAAATGCAGTAACCGAGGAGTTTGCGACTCCGCCGGCTATTTGTTGTTTAGCGTGCAAGGTGAAATCTTTAGTGTCCATTGAGCCAGATATATCGACCACGACCATTAGATCGCGGCCTATTTGCAGCCGTGTTTGTGGTTCACCAAGGATCACTGGTTGGGTCATGGCTGTAACTAGCAGCAACCATACAATAAATAGCGCACATTGTTGCCAACGCGACGGCTTTAGGTATTGCAGCGCTGAGTTAGGTGCTGACTTCAATAGAGCCACGATAGTATTAAAAAACGGAACCCTAATTGCGGCCTGTTTGACTTTAAAAGCGGGCAAAAAATAGTTTATTAACCAAGGTAAGGGTAGCACCAACGCCCAAAGAGGATAGTTAAATTCAAGCATCTGCACTCGCCTTTTCGACAATCAAACTACTAGGCAATTTTGGCGTATGATGCATTAACCAAACACAACACTGCTGTGCCAGGTTGTTCTGGACCGCAATAGCATCCTTAGCTTCAATTTTGGATAGTAAACTAAGCAGCCACGCATCACCTAATGGAGTATTAAAGCTAGTGTTGTGTTCAGCCGTTATATCTAACAACAGCAGGAATGCATGCCCGTCAAGCGCAGCTAAGGTAATGCGATCAGGGGAAGCTGTTGCTTGAGTCGCTGCAGTGCCTTTGAGACTGCTCGACAGGCTTATGTTTGACGGAACCACCAACGTTGAAGCTCCGTAGGCAATAGAAATGGCCTGCTTGATCTCTTTTAGCACTATGACTGAAAACTCTGCTAGCGGTTTACCTTTTGCTGCCATTACTTTTTTGACAGCTTGCTTACGGTAGCGATTTTGTCGCCAATGTCTCACCCGTCTATAAGAATATACTGCAACGAGCGCAATCACAGAGGATAACAACAGCCACCAGCCCCAAGTTTGCGGTACAAATGCAACAGCTTTAGGCATTTCAATCCCCACAAACTCATTCAGTTGCAGCATCGGATTACCAAAGCTAAACTCGCTTTGTTCTGATGCCCTTTGAATATGATTTATGCTCAGCATCAATTAGCCCTCCTACCTAATGCAGAGCAAAATTGATTTAACTCACTGCCATCAGTATCAATTTCTATCACAGGTAAAATTTGTGTCCGGCTAGCACAATTAAGCACGTGGAGTTTCTGCTTAAATTGATCGCTATAGTGTTTATAAAAATTCGGGGATTGGTGATTTATCTGTTTCGGGATCATCGATAACTGATCACTACCGTCAGTAGCGACTAGATCACTTATATGGTGAAGTTCTCGTTCAAACTGGTCATGGACATAAACTAAAACAACGTCATTTTTGCGTTGTAAATGTTTTAGCAAAGTAAGCGACTCATCATTGAATCCCTGCCAGTCACTGACAATGATGATTGTTGAATTTCCACTGCTGATTTTGTCGAGCTGTAGTAGGGTTTTATTTAAAGAAAAGTGGCTTTTTGTCGCATAGCTTTCAGCGTTAAGCTTATGATTTTTTACTATAATTGATTGGAACAAAGATAATACATTGGCGCTACTACGACGTGGTTTTGTATAATGACTTTGATGGTCATCGAACACCAAACCGCCAACTCTGTCACCACTTCGTAATAGGGTCCAAGCAGACAATGCGGATAATTGAGCAGCAACAACAGATTTCATCGCATGCTCCGATCCAAAAAACATCGAAGCGCGTTGGTCGACAACGATCAATGCTTGGCGCTCTTTTTCTTCGCTGTAAGCACGAACATGAGGTTTACCCGTTCGCATTGTCGTGCGCCAGTCCATATTCTTTACGTCATCACCGTCTTGGTAATGCCTAAGCTCTTCAAAGTTAAGCCCGCGACCACGAACTTTAGAGTTATGGCGGCCTACTTGGGCACTGGTTCTAAATTGCCCTTGCTGAAAAGACAATTTTTCGGCTGCAGGCTTTAACGCCACCAGTGTTTGTAATTCACAATAGATGCGAGGATCCAGCGATTGCAAGTCGAAATCACTTCTCGTAATAGTTTTACGTAGCCGCTTTGATTTAAAATCCACTTAATTACTGTCCATACGGAACGTATTTGAGTATGTCATCGACAACCTGCTCAGGCTTAATACCCGATGCAGCGGCGTCGTAGCTCAACATAAGACGGTGTCCCAGAACACTGTGCAGTACAGCTCGCACATCATCAGGGCAAACAAAGTCACGCCCATCAAGCCAAGCGTGTGCCCTCGCGCAGCGATCCAGCGCTATACTAGCCCTTGGACTCGCACCGACTTCTATCCACTTAGGGAATTGAGCGTTGTCATATATATCAACATAACGAGTCGCCATAATGAGGTCAACGATGTAGTTTTCCATGACTGGCGAGACATAGATATCGGCGAGCTCTTGCTGCCCAGTAATAATATCTATTGGCGAAACGACCAATGCACTGTCAGTTTGATTTAGGTTCACAGTGCAACTTTCTTCCTGCCTAACTAACTTAATAATGGCCAGTTCAGCTGTCTTATCTGGGTAAGCCACATTAACCTTTAACGTAAAGCGATCCATTTGTGCTTCAGGTAACGGGTAAGTTCCCTCTTGATCAACAGGGTTCTGCGTTGCTAAAACCATAAATAGATCTGGTAACTTTCGAGTATGACCAGCTGCAGTTACCGTTCCTTCAGCCATCGCTTCAAGTAGAGCCGCTTGTACTTTGGCTGGCGCCCTGTTTATCTCGTCGGCTAGTACTAAGTTGTTAAAAATTGGGCCGGGTTGAAAGTCTAGTTGCGGTTTGCAGGCGACCTCTCGATAAACTTCAGAGCCAGTGACATCAGACGGTAAAAGATCTGGGGTAAACTGTACACGACCGAAATTAGCTTGCATTGATTTTGCGAGCGCTTTTATGGAACGTGTTTTTGCAGTTCCAGGTAATCCTTCTAACAACACGTGACCTCGAGTCAGCAGAGCTATTATTAGAGACTTAACGACATGATCTTGACCAACAACACTTTTACACACTGCAGTGTATAAAGCGCTTACTGCTTTTTGAGATGAATTCACTCGAATTTCCATAGCAAACAAAGACTATGGTTTGATTTTAAAGGGTTACATAGGTCCTCAACACTGGGAAAAATACTTGAAACTCGTGTTTCAAGCGCTTTGTCTTAATTTCAAATAATTGCGAGAGTAATTACAATATACCCATCCCACTTGAAAATGCTCGTTTCAGAGGTGTTGTGCTAGTTCAATTCTAGGCGCGTTAACGTGGAAATGGTTATTCCCTTTTAAGTTATCGCAACAACGAAGTGGGCTTGCACAACCCCTTCTTCGATGGGCGTTTCTTATATAAAAAGCATGGGCTTTACTCTGTGTTATTGATTTTACCAAGGGAGTGACCATTAGCTGCAATCAATGCCTCGCCTACATGGATATAAGTGTTTAGGTTCAGCATGGAGCAATAACCTTTGACTAAAGCCCATTAAACTCCCACTGAATCCTGCACTTTCAGGTCGGATGGGTATAGACCATGGAAATGGATAAAAATTATCAAACAATCCCCCTATGAATTGATTGAACGCATATTAGACCACAATTGGCTTGATACAAGACTAAACTCTTATGGAAAAATCAAATTGCTCATGTACACTCATAACATACTGACTTAGTGGATAAGTTCATGAGCCAACGTACTCTTCATACACTTTTCAAGCCTAGATCCGTTGCGATAATAGGTGCGTCTAACCAGCCGAAGCGAGCCGGCAATGTACTGATAAAAAACCTGTTATCCGGTGGCTTTTCAGGGCCGATTATGCCGGTAACACCTAAGTACGAGGCAGTAATGGGCGTACTAGCCTATCCTAATATAGAGTCATTACCACTTAAGCCTGATCTTGCCATTGTCTGCACCGCAGCCAATAAAGTGCCCGCCATTATCGAAACGCTCGCACAGTTTGGCTGTAAAGTGGCAATTGTCATGGCGTCGGGAATGGCCGACGAACTCAATAAAGATGGAATCAGTCTGCTGCATCAAATGGAGCAATATGCTGTTCGTTATGGCATGCGGATCCTAGGACCTAATAGTCTTGGAATGATATTACCGAACATTGGCTTGAATGCCAGTTTAGCCCACACCAGTGCTCTTCCTGGAAAAATCGCATTTGTATCACAATCAGCAGCAATCTGTACTACGGTACTTGATTGGGCAAACAATAAGGGAATAGGTTTTTCCTCTTTTATATCACTCGGTGATGCAAACGATATCGATTTTGATGAACTATTGGATTATTTGGGTCGAGATTCAAAAACCGATGCAATTATGCTCTATATCGATTCCGTAAATGAAAAACGTTTGTTTCTATCTGCAGCGCGAGCAGCATCAAGAAATAAACCTATTTTAGTCATTAAGTCTGGTCGCAGCGCTGAAGGCACAAGCGCAGCTAAACTCCATACAGGCGGTGTAGCCGGTAACGATGCCGTTTATGAAGCAGCTTTTAGGCGTGCAGGTATGTTACGAGTTAATGACTTAATTGAACTATTCGCAGCAGTAGAAACCTTAGCTCACTCAACACCATTACAAGGTGAACGCCTTGGGATAATCAGTAATGGTGGCGGCCCTGCGGTTTTGGCTCTCGATGAGCTTATCCTTAGCGGTGGCAAACTACCTCCGCTAGCAGCAGACGTCTACCAAAAACTCAATGCTCTTTTGCCAAAAAGTTGGTCAGGACAAAACCCTGTCGATATAGGTGGCGATTCAGATGCGATCCGTTATGCAAAATCTCTTGAAATAATGATGGATAGCGATAATTTAGATGCCATCTTAATATTGCATTCGCCATCCGCATTAGGGGAAAGCATACAAGTCGCCCAAGCGATTGCGGATACCATCGCAAAGCATCCCAATAGGAACAGAGTCAATATATTAACCAATTGGAGCGGCGAAGATTCAGCTTACGAAGCCCGTAGACATTTTTCTAAATCAGGTATCCCGACCTACCGCACACCAGAAGGTGCAGTAGGCGCATTTATGCACATGGTAGAATATCGACGTAATCAAAAGTTACTGCAAGAGGTTCCGCTATCGATCCCGGATAATATTCCAGCCAACACAGCCGTAGCACGAGAAAAATTACAAACGGCGTTAAGCCAAGGCAAGACCATATTAGAAACACACGAATCTAGCAGTATATTAGGTGCCTATGGTCTTAATACTATCGATACTTGGTTCGCCAGCACAGCCGAGGAAGCGGTTGATTTAGCTAGAAAAGCAGGTTACCCCATTGCACTAAAAGTACAGTCACCTGATATACACCACAAATCAGATGTGCACGGTGTTATGCTCAACCTCACCTCTGATAATGAAGTTGAGCATGCAGCTAAAGCCATCATTGATCGCGTAATATCTTTGGATCCAGATGCTAAAATTGAAGGATTAATTGTACAAAAAATGGCGCTTACAGCTGGTGCTCAAGAAATAAGAGTCGCAGTAGCTAATGATCCGGTTTTTGGCCCTGCGATACTTCTTGGAGAAGGCGGTTCTGAATGGGATCCTACTCAAGATGCATCAGTAGCCCTACCGCCACTAAACATGACGTTAGCTCGTTATATGGTGATCCAGGCACTAAAAACTAAAAAGTTAAAAGATCGTCACCTTCCACTTGGTCTTAATATGAATGCATTGTGTGTTTTACTGACACAAATATCGCATTTAATTATCGACTGCCCTGAAATAGCATCACTGGATCTCAACCCCGTTCTATGTGCCGGAGAGTCAATCACCTTGCTTGACGTCAATATTCAATTGCACAAAGAACCCGTCGATAATGCTGCAAGGCTTGCTATCTCTCCTTACCCTAAAGAGCTTGAACAATTAGCAACGCTGAAAAATGGTAATGAAGTGATGCTTAGACCCATCCTTCCTGAGGATGAGCCGAAGCATTTAGCCTTTGATAATTCACTCTCTGATGAAGATAGATACAAGCGCTACTTTGGCGTACGTTCAAAAATGACCCACGAAGAGATGGCGGTTCTAACTCAGATAGATTACGCCAGAGAGATGGCATTTATTGCAACAGCTAAAGGAGATGATGGCGATGATATAACGCTAGGCGCAATCAGAGCTTCAATTGACCCAGATAATACAGAAGCGGAATTTGCCATGGCTGTACGCAGTAATTTTCAAGGGCAAGGGTTGGGCAAATTACTGCTTGAAAAACTCATAAAGTATTATAAAGCTAATGACACACTCGTACTCACTGGGTTTACCATGTTTGAGAATCGCAATATGGCAAGTTTGGCTAAACACTTAGGTTTCACAGTAACCTTTGATATGGAAGAGCGCTTGATTAAAATGCATATGGATCTTAAGGCATAATTTTAGCTTAACGCTTAGATCAGGGTTTAGTGATGCAGCACAATTTAAGTGGGCAAATTAGCGCCCACTTTCTTCTACAACGATTGAGAAAACCTGTCTAACCAGACTCTGATTCGACCATCACACAGTTACGGCCCGCTGATTTAGCACGATACAGCGCCTCATCAGCACGAATAAAGTAGCTATCTTTGCTATCTTCATGTTTCAATGACGCACAGCCAACTGAAACCGTAATGTTGCCCAAAGGGAGTTTTTTCTCTTTGCCTATGGTCAGGTTCCGTTTTGCTATTTTTTGTCGCAAATTATTAGCGACAATTTTAGCTTCAGCGATTCCCGTATTAGGCAACAAGATGACAAACTCCTCGCCGCCGTACCGAGCAACAAAATCATCGCCTTTAACACTCTGCTTCAGGGCTTGAGCTACGTATGTTAACACCTTGTCGCCGATTAAATGGCCATGTACATCGTTGAACTTTTTGAAATGATCAATATCAACCACCAGTAAACTACTTTCAAACTCTTTCTGGTTGAAGGTGTCAATATGACTTATCACTTCTTCGTCAAAAGCGCGGCGATTATTAAGTGATGTCAGTTGATCGGTCATGACAACAGAGCGAAGTTCAGACATCTCAGATTTAAGTGCTGAAACCTCTTGATTAATGGTATTAAGGCTTTGATCCATGGCAATATTAGCATCAATAATACCATCTAATTCGGTGGTAATATCATCGACAAGTTGCTGTAAGACTTCAGAGCTTGGATTAGTTTTAAGTGCCTTATCAAACGCCTTTAACGACGATGAAAACTTTACATTTCCGTGACTCATTCCAGCAATTTTAGCAAGCAACTGATTAATTAATAATTGCGTTTCTATCTGCACATTCTCCATCACTTCGGGTGAATGTTGCTGTATATACGTGGTAAACAAACCTTCACATACCGTCGCGGTAAAACTGACTTCGTTTGCCAGCAAGCCATCTATGGCCCTTTTTAGATCTAAATTAATTCCTAAGTAATACTCATACCAAACGGAATAGTTATTCGGTGTAACTGGAATGTTCAGTTCTGACATCTTGGGAACTGCATGCCTTAGAATTCGAGCTGACAGCTCGGTCTCGGACAAATGTTGAGCCATATCCATAAATTATCTTCCCCAGGACTAAATATCATACTTATCAATACAATAAACAAAAAAGAGGATGTTGCCATCCTCTTTTATCATTTATTTACTACTTTTGACTGATTACTACTGTCTACAGCTAGAGAAAATATCTTTCTCTTGCTGATAAACCTCTGTACTGACATTCATTAAGCCTAATAAACTATCAAACAGGTTATCGTGAGAGTAACCTCCTTGCTCTGCTTCCTTGGCCAGACAACTCAGATCCAGTTTATTTTGTTTTGCAAAACCTGCAGAGAACCAACCCAAGAAAGGAACTTTAGTTTGCTCCTCTGGTGCAAACGCATAGGGTGCACCATGCAAATACATGCCACTTTCACCTAACGACTCACCATGATCGCTTATATAGAGCATTGCTGTATCGAACTCTTCGTTTTTTGCCTGAAGCTTTTTCACCACCTGCGACACAATGTAATCGGTATATAAAATCGTATTGTCATAGGTATTCACCAACTCTTCATCACTACAATTTTGAATATCACTGCGCTGACAATCTGGCGTAAAAAAGCGATGTTCATCTGGGTAGCGCAGGTAGTAAGTTGGACCATGTGAACCAATAATATGCAGTACAATAAGGCTATCTTTTCTGCTTATACCACTAAGGCGATCATCAAGTGTATTGAGTAGGACCTGATCATAACAGTATTGTCCATTACATAAATCAGGATCACTGTCGTGTGCAATAAGTATATTATCAATATTACGACAGACACCTTTACAGCCACTGTCATTATCAAGCCAGTCTAGCCCTATACCTGCATGATTTAGCACATCTATAGCATTGTCCTGTGCTTTTGCCTGTCTAGACTCGTAGTGCTTTCTATCCATTCTGGAGAACATGCAAGGCAGTGACACAGCGGTAGCCGTCCCGCAAGAGTGCGTATCTTTAAACGTTAATAAACCTTGTCCTTTCGTATGTGTATTCGTCGGTTTGCCATAGCCATAGTATTCATAATTCATCTCACGTGCGGTTTCACCCACTACCAGTACCACTAGGTTCGGCTTGTCATTTTGTTTATCTGTGGTGTTCTTTGCATCTAGACCGAGTTGCTTGTACTTAATTGGCTCTTGCAGATAATTGGTATTAATGTATTTTGCAGTAGAACCTATAAAATATGTAGGAATGATATGGCGTTTTATGATGTCATTATTACGGCCAAACGAAACATAATTTTGATAGTAGAAAATCGCGATAATACCAATACCAATAAGCATGGCAGCCATAAGAACAAACTTATACAACAGCTCTTTAACCAGTGGTTTAAATTCAATATTAGCCTTAAAGATAAGCACCGCAGGAACAACGCCAGTCACAACAAAGTTAAGCACTGAAGCCCAATTTAAATAGGTCACAGCTTCAGCAGAGTTTGTCTCAAAGGTATTTTCAATCATCCCGTAATCAAAAACCACGCCGTACTGCAACGCAGCAAAAAACACGCTTGATGACATTAGCGTGAGCAGGATGAAAAACGGTTTCGCAAGGTACTTGAATGAAAAAATGCTAAATATAAAACTGAGTGCAAAAATTAGAAAGAGTGGAATAGTTGCGATAAAAACAAGGTTTACATCCGCTTGCTTCTCTACTCCCTGTTTAACGATTTGAAAAAATGGAATATTAAAAACACAGACATAATAAAGCGCTAGTATGACTGTAAACTGATTACTGCTAAGGCTTTTTAAACGAGATAACACAGTGAGGCACTCTCTTATTATTTGACCAGGATCATAACTACTTTTGACGGTATTCGGTGTGTGCTAATTGATAATGTCATTATCTCCTTTTAGCACGACTGTCACGCAACAATGGCAGCGCAACAATAGTGCAAACATATTAACACTAGCTCAATACTTGTTAAATTGTTTTACGCATTTCTTTGCCTAATCATATTAATTTGCTGACGATCGAATAAAAACAGCAGAAAACTCGAAATAGACCCAATAGTAGGCACTAAATCAATCAATAAGTTCATCGTATTTTTGATGTTAGTGTTTGTTGAAGGAACAGTTTGTTGAAGGAACAGTTTGTTGAAGAAAGTGTTTTCCTAGAAGGCGTGTGTCTAGTGACGCTGTTTTAATCTGCAACATAATGGCAAGATTTGATTGCTTTAGTAGATTAACCGAAGTAATTAGGTTGAAATTATGGTTTGTGTAGACTTTCTACTTAAGCGAAAAAATCAAAACTCATTATTGATACGCTTAAAGAAATCTAACATCAGACTACGCTCTTGTTCGCTAAAATTTACTGTAAGATCTGCGGTAAGTTGCATGTGGAGTTTATCATGCTCTTCAAACATCACTTGGCCAGCATCAGTTAATTCCACTAATATCGAACGACGATCAGTTTCGTGGGCGCGACGCAACACTAAGCCAGCTTTTACCATTTTATCAATTTGAACGGTTAGTGTGCCTGTAGTGACACCTATTTTCTCTGCCAACTCTTTCATTCTCATTGGACCATTCAAGCCTAAAATCTCAACGGTATGTACTTGGGGTAAGCTAAAGCCATTGTCTTTAACAACAGCCATTTCCCAAGACGATAACTTTTCATAAAACTCAATGATGGCGTGATTTAAGTGATCGTCTTGGTTTTTCATCTAATTTTGTTTCCTGAGCGGTTGAAACGTTATTGTGCCTGACAGACCTTATGCACTTCAACGGTTACATGACTTAAAGCCTTAATTTCCGATAATTTCTTTTTAATATCATCACAATTTGCACCACTTTCACTCACAACGATTAAGCTTGCTGCATAGTGATCAGCACTGACTTTCCAAACGTGCAGGTCAACCAAGCTATCACCCTCTTTCTCTATTAATTGTTTTATTTCTGCTAAAGGTTTTTGCTTCATGCTAGCGTCGAGCAAAATCGGCGCGGTTTGATGCATCAGCCCCCAGGCCCAACGAGAAATAATTACAGCACCTACAATTCCCATGACTGGATCCAACCAATTAAGACCCACATATTTTCCTAAAAGCAATGCACAAATTGCTAGCAGTGATGTCAATGCATCAGCGAGCACATGGAAATATGCAGCTTTGAGATTATGATCTTCATGACCGTGTGAGTGATTATGCTCGTGACTGTGCTGATGACTATCTCCATGGCTATGTCCATGGTCGTGATTATGATGATCTTTTAATAGAAATACACTGACGACATTAACAATCAAACCTATTACAGCAACCATTATGGCTTGATCGAAATGAATGTCTTGCGGATTAACCAATCTAACAGCTGATTCGACTAACATCACTAATGCGACAAGTCCTAAGGCTACCGCACTAGTAAACCCTCCCAGCACACTCACTTTACCCGTACCGTAGGAGAATGTTGGCGAGTTTGCATGCTTGCGTGCATAACGATATGCGAATAAGGTAATTAGAAAGGCTGCAGCATGAGTCCCCATGTGCCAGCCGTCTGCTAGCAGAGCCATAGAGCCGTAAATAGTTCCAGCAATAATCTCTGCAAACATAGTCACAACAGTTAATAGCAATACAATGGCAGTATTGCGCTCTCCACTACTATTGTGCGCAGCAAAGTTGTGCTTGTGCGTCCATTGTTGGCGTAATTGTTCAGCGTTTCCCATAATCCCCGATCCTTTATGCAACGTTTGTTGTCTTATCATTTAATGTTCTATAGTCAAATTTCACCCTATCTATGGCGACTAGATCTGTATTCAACTTTTATCTGCAGCACGCTTATGTTGGCATCATTATTTTGCTGTTATGCATAATGAACCTTTGACAAGTATGCTGCAGAGTTAGCTTGGATATCAATTATCTCCAAAAATAGATATTTTGACTATCAAACTATTATTCCAGCAATATGAGTGTAACGACAACAAAAATTTAAAAAGATGTGACCTAACGTAAAAAAAGAATTGCTACTTTTGTACCCTACTGCTGAAGAAAGCTTATTTTACTAAGGCAAAAAACATTACACGGGGAATAGGAAAAATACATAGTGCTTTGTTTTATTTGGTTTTTACAAAAAAATGGAAATAAACTATAAATAATTAAGTAATATTTAACCCCTTTTGGTTTTAATGCCGTTAGTAGAGGTATCACAAGTCAGTTTAATCATTTTATATTTTGGAGCCATTATGATTTTGAACGCATTTTCAAACAAGCAAGTACGTAGTTTAACCCTAGCATCGGGCCTTCTTCTCACCGCAGCGACTTTTTCAGCTAGCGCTACGTCACCAGTAAAACCTGACCAAACGGTACAACCTATGATCAATGCACAGGTCTATTCAGCGACAGATTATGTCTCACAAGAAGCCTCTAAAATGTTTCCAGCTCCAAAAGAGGGGCAGGTACAACACATATTGACGCTGGACTCATTAGATAATGAAGCAGATTACATACTTGAGGTCCAGGTAGGTCAAACTAAAATGGTAGATTGCAATAAACATGGCCTTACTGGTGAGTTAAAGCAATTATCAGTAAAGGGATGGGGCTACAACTATTACCAGGTCGATACGATTAATGAAGGGCCAAGCACTATGATGGCCTGTTTTGATAAAGCATTAACTGAACAGTTTTTACCCATTCCAGGTAGTCTAAAAATTCCTTATGACAGCCGTTTACCTAAAGTGATTTATTTACCAGAAAACAGCCAGGTACGCTACAGAGTTTGGAAAGTGGATGCGCCATTCGCTTATTCAGGCACTAAAGCTAAATAATATTTATTTGGAACTAAAAAAAGCTACCTCAAGGTAGCTTTTTTTAGTTCCTGGCAGCCATATCTATAATAAGGCCTGCGTTTGTAGTTTTTAAAGTGCGCCGATGGCTTCTTTACATAGCGCGGTAATTCTATTCCAATCACCCTGCTCCATTGCATCTGTTGGCGCAATCCAACTACCGCCAATACAATCTACATTTTTTAGCGCTAAGTAGTCTTTGTAACTACTCGGCGTTATCCCGCCTGTTGGGCAAAAGCGAATATCAGCAAGTGGTCCTGAGAATGCCTTAAGTGCATTCACGCCACCTGAAGCTTCTGCAGGGAAGAACTTAAAGTTGGTATATCCAAGTGCCATCCCTTCCATAACTTCAGAGATACTAGCCACACCAGGTATTAACGGTGTAGTCCCAGCCATCGCAGCTTTTAGTAGATCTGTCGTTGCACCAGGGGTGATAACAAACTGTGCACCTGCATTAACCGCTTGAGTTAGCTGCGCTTCATTCAAAATCGTACCCGCGCCAACTAATGCTTCGGGTACTTCTTTTGCGATTTTGCTGATGGCTTCAAGCGCGCAATCAGTACGTAATGTCACCTCTAGCACACTAATACCGCCAGCAACGAGTGCTTTTGCCAATGGCACAGCATGTTCAATCTTATTGATCACCATGACAGGAACAATAGGGCTGCGATTAAAAATATCTTGTGGTTGAATTAACCAGTTATTCTCAAGCATTGCGTTACTCTTCCTTTGTCTTTAATAAATTTCATCTATGGCGCTAGTACTGCGCGCACCGGTTTCAGGACTACTTAAGCTAGCTCTTAGTGCTCCGAAGAGTTCACGTCCCATGCCATAGCTTGTTTTGTGTAGGTCAACCTTTTCAGGCGTTCTTGCCTGCAGTTCAGCTTCATCAACCAGAAGACTTAACTCACCTGTAGTAGCATCGACTCTAACCAAGTCACCATTATGGATCTTGGCAATCATGCCACCATCTAACGCTTCTGGTGTTAAGTGTATAGCAGCTGGCACCTTGCCTGATGCCCCAGACATACGGCCATCGGTAAGCAGTGCTACTTTAAAACCTCTATCTTGCAAGGTACCTAATATAGGTGTCAGTTTATGCAGTTCTGGCATACCAATGGCTTTTGGCCCTTGGCCTTTTACAACCACGACACAGTCTTTATCTAACTCGCCTGCTTTAAAGATCGCTTCAAGCTTATTTTGATCATCGATAACAACAGCTGGGGCTTCAACAATACGGTGCTGCTCTTGTACTGCTGAGACTTTTATCACTGCTCGGCCCAAGTTACCTTTTAGTAGCTTTAAACCACCATTAGCTTGGAAAGGACTGTCTAAGCTGGTTAGCACTTCTGAGTCTAAGCTTGTTTTCTGGCCATCAACCCAGGTCAATTCACCATCACGGATCTGCGGTTCTTGGGTGTAACGCTTCAATCCAAAGCCTGCAACAGTCTCAACGTCCTCATGTAAAAGTCCACCATCAAGCAGTTCTTTAATCAAGAAAGCCATGCCACCAGCAGCGTGGAAATGGTTAATATCAGCATGTCCATTTGGATAAACACGAGCTAGCAGTGGTACCGCATCAGATAACTCTGAGAAGTCATCCCAGTTAATGATGACACCGGCAGCACGTGCAGCAGCAACAATATGCATGGTCAGGTTTGTTGAACCACCTGTTGCCAACAATGCAACGATGCCGTTAACAATAGATTTTTCAGAAACGATTTTACCAATAGGCGTGTACTGCGTACCCATTTCAGTCAAACGACACACCTGTTTAGCCGCTGTTTTGCTTAAGACTTCACGTAAAGGATCATCTGGATTGACGAAAGATGAGCCTGGCAGCTGTAGCCCCATCACTTCAAGCATCAACTGATTGCTATTTGCAGTACCGTAGAAAGTACAAGTACCTGCGCTATGATAGGATTTTGATTCTGCATCTAGCAGCGCTTCTCTGTCGACTTCGCCTTGAGCATACTTTTGACGAATTCGCGCCTTCTCTTTGTTAGGAATACCTGACTTCATTGGCCCCGCAGGGACAAATAACATTGGCAGGTGACCAAAACTCAATGCGCCGATGAGTAAGCCTGGTACAATTTTATCGCAAATACCGAGTAGTAGCGCACCGTCAAACATATTGTGAGACAAGCCAACCGCAGTGCCCATAGCAATCACTTCACGGCTTAACAAGCTCAGCTCCATACCAGGCTGACCTTGAGTGACACCGTCACACATCGCAGGAACGCCACCAGCAACTTGGGCAACGCTACCCACTTCATTACAGGCCCGTTTAAGCAGATCTGGGTACTCGCCATAAGGTTGATGCGCAGATAACATGTCGTTAAATGAGGTAACGATACCGATGTTAGCTTTGGTTAGCTGCTTAATCGATGATTTATCAGCTGGATTACATGCAGCAAAACCATGGGCTAAGTTACCGCAGCTCAATGCGCTACGATGTACGCCTCTATTTTTCGCATCTTCTAAAGCCGCGAGGTACTTAGCGCGGGAATCTTTGCTTCGTTCAATAATTCTGTCTGTCACAGACTGTACAACGGTGTGCATAATTACTCCTTAGGCGCTCCAGTAAACATCGACGGGTGTTTTGTGCTGATCGAGAACGGCTCTGATCGGCATTTCACTGCTATCGTTATCTGCCAGTGCTTGTCGGTAAACATCAAGTTTCTGCTCACCAACGATATGTAAATAGATTTGACGGCTTGCAAGAATGCCAGCCTTTGAAAGTGATATACGTGCATGCGGCGCATTACCTGGGGTAACCGCTACACATAAGTCATCACTTGTTAATGCATGTTCAAGTTCTTTTGCATCAGCGCAAGGGAACCAAGAACAAGTATGTCCATCGTTGCCCATACCCAGAACAACGACATCAAATGGCTTTGGGAAATGTGCTAACTGTTCCGAGGTCATAACTTGACCTTCATAAGGCGTTGAATACATATTTTTTAAGCCACAAAATTTGGCACTAGCAGCTCGATTTTGCAGCAAATTGTTTCTGACTAACCGCTCGTTAGAGTCACTGTGATCGTTATCGACCCAGCGCTCATCCGCTAATGTAATGTAAACATCGTTCCAATCTATGGCTTTTTTACTCAGTAATTCAAAAAGCTTTAATGGTGTCGAACCACCAGAGACAACTAGACTCGCTTTGCCCCTAGCATCAACTGCTTCTTGCAACTGATTAGCGATACGATCTGCAAGTTGCGCTTCAAGCGCAGCTTTATTGTCAAAGGATTTAAAAACACTTTCTTTAATCATCTTGATCCCCTACTCGTCCCAAGAACGACCGTCTTTAGTGATAAGCGCGACGGAAGCAACTGGGCCCCATGTGCCTGCTGGGTAAGACTTTGGTTTCTCGTCTGTTTCTTCCCAAGCTTGGATGATGCCATCGACCCAACTCCATGCTTGTTCAACTTCATCACGACGAACAAATAATGCTTGATTACCGAGCATTGCTTCTAACAACAAACGCTCATATGCATCTGCAATACGCTCATTTTTAAACGTATCAGAGAAACTTAAATCAAGCTTAGTCGTTTGCAAACGTTGCTTCTCACCTAGGCCTGGAACCTTGTTCAACATCTGGATCTCAACCCCTTCATGAGGTTGTAGACGAATAGTCAGCTTGTTAGGTGGTAAATTACGGTAGTTGGAGCTGTAAAGATTGTGTGGTGGGTTCTTAAAATAAACCACAATTTCAGAACTCTTAAACGGCATACGCTTACCACTTCTTAAATAGAAGGGAACGCCTGCCCAGCGCCAGTTATCGATATCAACGCGAAGCGCTACAAAGGTTTCAGCGTTTGACTGAACATTAGCGCCCTCTTCTTCTAGGTAGCCAGGTACTGGTGCACCTTTTAGGAACCCACTTGAATATTGGCCTCGAACTGTATTTTCGTAAATATTATCGGAATTAATTGGGCGCAGTGATTTAAGCACTTTCACTTTTTCATCACGGATATTATCGGCGTCTAAGTTAACAGGAGGATCCATAGCAACTAAGGTTAAAACTTGCAGCAGATGGTTTTGGATCATGTCACGCATCTGTCCAGCTTTATCAAAGTAGCCCCAACGCCCTTCAATACCAACCTCTTCAGCGACGGTTAGCTGCACATGGTCTATGGTACGGTTATCCCATTTAGAGGCGAACAGAGAGTTAGCGAAACGCAGCGCTAGCAAATTCTGTACAGTCTCTTTACCTAGGTAATGGTCAATACGGTAGACTTGATTTTCATTGAAGTAAGCTGAGACTTGATCGTTAATGATCTTAGAGGTGGCGAGATCTGAACCGATAGGTTTTTCTAATACAACACGAGAATCAGGGAAGATAAGGTTTTGTTCATTTAGGCAACGACAGATATCACCGAATATTGAGGGTGGCGTCGCAAAATAGCTCACCATCACTCTCTTTTCAGGCTCTAGTACATCGTGAAATGCTTTATAGCCTTCAGAAACCGTAAAGTTTGTTCCTACATAATGACAACGATCTAAAAAGCGATTGACGGTTTCGTCACACAATTCGTCTTTTACAAATGTCTTCAATGCCGTCATCACAAGTTCACGATACTCTTCTTGAGTAAAGTCATCTTTGGCAACGCCCAGTACCTTAGTATCTATATTGAGTAGGTTTGCTTTATCAAGCTGATATAGAGACGGTAGTAACTTTCGCTTAGCGAGGTCACCTTTGGTACCAAATAGAACAAAATCACAAGCTTTGGCTTCTGGTGTTGTTATGCCCATAGCTTCAAAATCTCCTTTTGATCCTGTGTCCCACCATTTTTGATGAGATTTCACATGTTTGTTGTAATATAACAACAGAAATTGGTAATTGCATCTAAATTCTATAATAAACTTCAAGTCAGTCTATTAGGCATGTTGACACAATCTCTGATATGCTTTCGTGATAAAATTACTAAATTTTATCATCTTTGTACCTGTTATCTTTATAATTTTATCCAAGCTTAAATGTTTAGCCAGTGTTGTACTTGCTTAGCTTTCGAAAGCACTACAAAAATATAATAAAACTACATTACTATTGAGTGGACGTACGTATATGAATACCCTAGAAAAGGTTCAAAAAAGCCTTACCCATTTTAGTAAATCTGAACGTAAAGTTGCAGAAGTTATTCTTTCTTCACCGCAAACCGCGATTCACTCTAGTATAGCTACACTTGCCAAAATGGCAGATGTCAGCGAGCCAACGGTAAACCGTTTTTGCCGTCGACTAGATACTAAAGGGTTTCCAGACTTTAAGTTACATTTAGCCCAAAGCCTAGCTAATGGTACTCCTTACGTCAGTCGCCATGTTGAAGAGGACGATAGTCCTGATTCATATACCACTAAAATATTCGAATCTTCAATGGCATCGCTAGATACAGCAAGACAAAGCATCGATACCACCGCGATTAATAAGGCCGTTGACGTCTTAACTCAAGCAAAGAAAATTTCTTTCTTTGGTCTTGGCGCGTCAGCGTCTGTTGCCCATGACGCACAGAATAAATTTTTTCGATTTAATGTTCCTGTCATCTCCTTCGACGATGTTCTTATGCAACGTATGAGCTGTATTAACAGTAATGAAGGTGATGTTGTGGTGCTAATCTCCCATACAGGTAGAACTAAGTCTCTCATTGATATAGCAAAACTCGCTCGTGAAAATGGTGCGGCTGTAATAGGCATTACCGCACGAAACTCTCCGCTTTCTACGGTATGTACACTGCCTGTCACGATGGAAGTCCCTGAAGACACCGATATGTACCTACCAATGGCATCACGTTTAGCACAGTTGGTTATAATAGATGTGCTAGCGACAGGATTCACACTAAGACGAGGTCCTCGTTTCCGTGAGAATTTGAAGCGAGTTAAAGAAGTATTGAAAGAATCTAGAATAGACAAAGATCCCATTCTGTAAGTGGCTTTCGACATGTTTTGGGACAGTTTAGCAAACGCTCTACTGTCCTTTAGTCTAATAATGTTGCAAGGGTTCACAAAATTAAAAACTTGAGATAGATCATTTTGTTCGTAATTTTACTACATTTAAGGGTATTGTCTGTTAATATAGTGTCAGAATTTTTTAAAACTTAACGGAGTATGTCATGTTCCGCAGAACCAAAATTGTAACAACTTTGGGCCCAGCCACAGACCGTGATGACAACCTACGCCGCATTATTGCTGCCGGCGCTAACGTTGTTCGCTTAAACTTTTCTCACGGTGCACCAGAAGACCACAAAAAACGCGCAGACGATACACGAGCTATTGCAAAAGAGCTTGGTGTTCATGTTGCTGTTCTTGGTGACCTTCAAGGTCCTAAAATTCGTATTTCAACTTTTAAAGATAACAAAAAGGTACAGCTGGCGTTAGGCCAAGCCTATACCTTGGACGGCGATCTTGAAAAAGGTGAAGGCGATGAGAATCAAGTGGGTATCGACTATAAGGAGCTACCAAAAGATGTCAGCCTAGGCGACATTTTGATGCTTGATGATGGTCGTGTTCAGTTGCGTGTTGAAAAAGTTGAAGGTAACAAGGTTCACACTATTGTTACTGTTGCTGGTCCTTTGTCTAATAACAAAGGGATCAACAAGCAAGGCGGCGGACTATCTGCTGCAGCATTAACTGAAAAAGATAAGCGTGACATTATCACTGCAGCTGCAATTAAAGTTGATTACCTAGCGGTTTCTTTCCCACGTAGCGGTGCAGATCTAAATTATGCGCGTGAATTGGCGCAAGAAGCGGGTAGTAATGCACTCATCGTTTCTAAAGTTGAACGTGCTGAAGCCGTTGTTTCTGACGAAGCGATGGATGATGTGATCATTGCCTCTGACGCAGTAATGGTTGCTCGTGGCGACCTAGGTGTTGAAATTGGCGATCCAGCGCTTGTAGCAGTGCAAAAGAAATTGATTAGCCGTTCTCGTCAGCTAAACAAGCCTGTTATCACAGCGACTCAGATGATGGAGTCTATGATAACAAGCCCAATGCCGACTCGCGCAGAAGTCATGGACGTTGCAAACGCCGTACTTGATGGCACTGATGCAGTGATGCTTTCAGCTGAAACGGCTGCAGGTGACTTCCCTGAAGAAACTGTTAAAGCAATGGCTGAAGTCTGTTTAGGTGCTGAATCTCACCCAAGTGTGCAGGTATCAAAGCATAGACTTGATCAACAGTTCACTACGATTGAAGAGACTATCGCACTTTCTACTATGTACGCTGCTAACCATTTAGATGGTGTTAAAGCAATTATTGCATTAACGGAATCTGGTGCGACACCGCAAATGATGTCTCGCATTAGTTCAGCGCTGCCTATTTTCGCGATGTCTCGTCATGAAGTAACTCTTGCTAAGATGGCGCTTTACCGTGGTGTTCAACCAGTCTATTTTGACTCAACGGCTCATGCTCCAGAAGCGGTTGCACAAAAAGCACTTGAAACATTAGCGGCAGCAGGTTACCTACAAAGTGGTGACATGGCGATGATGACTAAAGGTGATGCAATGGAAACTGTTGGTGGTACTAACACTAGCAAGGTTGTTGTTGTAGCTTAATTTGCTAGCCATTTAAATGGCTTGTAGGTGCCCTTTTAAAGCATGTCTGTTTATAACAGACATGCTTTTTTATTTTCATGCCTTCCGATATAAGTGCTAATACCCATGAACCTTTTATCCAAAAAAGAATCAAAAAGTTATAGCTGACTATTGACGCCTTTTGCTCATTTTCAGCTCCTAAGTCCATACGCACATGACATTGACTAGCTGGCCATTCAAACAAATAAACTACGATGAGTTATAGCGCGACCTTGCTTCCCTCATTCATAGAGTCCTACATCAGTAGTTTATACCTTAGTTGCAAGCATTTTTTGTTTTTGTCAGTCAGTTAACAGAAGCCAAAAAAAAGCCACTAAAGTGATTCAGTGGCTTTCAAAAAACACGTTACGCTCATTACATCACAACAGTCTTGATCAAATTAAAGCGCTTCGAAGTCATCGACATTTATCGCTGCTAACCTTAATTCATTTGCAACAACAAGTTGTTGATGTTCCTCTTTGCTAATTAAGTCAATTTCTAGTGCCGAGTCAAACAAGATTTGAGGCGCTAATTTTCTTGCTAAGCTGCCCTCTTTCTGAGCCTGTTTCATACGAGTAAATAGCTCTTTGCATTCATACTTAGCGATAAATGCACGCTCAACATCGGCAATACCGCTAGTATCGTTTTCGACATCTGCACATAAGAAAGTCAATCTATCCCGTGCTGGCCCTGGACGACTCATCGAATTAACCACTTCAATAGACAGCTTGTCATCAGCTTGTTTAAAGTGGTTTCCTAACGGGAAGATTAATACCCGCAGTAGACCAGCAACAATCCGATTTGGAAAATTTCGAATCGCTTCATCTAACGCTTTTGCAGCAAGGTGCAATCTAGTTGCCATCACATGCTTTACTGTAGGCAGATCTTCAAATTGACGGCCATTGTCTTCAAAAAGCTTTAACGTGGCTGATGCTAAGTAAAGCTGACTCAAGACATCGCCTAATCTAGCGCTCAACATCTCTTTACGTTTTAAATCGCCGCCAAGCATTAACATAGACATGTCAGACATTATCGCCAACGCAGCTGATAAGCGAGTCATACTTTTGTAATAACCCTTAGTATCACCACTAACAGGCGATGAAGCGAAGAAACTCCCCGTTAACGCATGGCTAAATGCGCTAAAACCATTGCGAGCGGCATAACCAATATGACCAGTAAGCAGTGAATCAAAGCGCTCTAGTCCCGCAGCTTTGTCTTCCATTCCAGCTGCTTCCATCTCTGCAAGTACATAGGGGTGACAACGCGTAGCGCCTTGGCCAAATATCATTAAACTACGGGTAAGGATATTTGCGCCTTCGACAGTGATTGAAATTGGCAGTGCAATATAGGCGTTTCCTAGGTAATTTTTAGGGCCCAGTTGAATCCCTTTTCCTGACTGAATGTCCATCGCATCATCGATGACATTTCGTCCAAGCTCTGTCATATGGTACTTAGCAATTGCAGTCACAATAGAGGGTTTGACATTAAGGTCGATACCCGTTGTTGTTAAGCGTCTCGCCGCTTCCAACTGGTAAGTATTACTGATGATCCGTGCAAGTGCTTCTTGCACCCCTTCAAACTGTCCGATCGGCATACCAAACTGTTGTCTCACCGCGCTATAAGCCGTGGTTGTTTTAGTTGCCATGTGCCCCAATGCAGTAGATAGAGCGGGCAATGAAATTCCACGGCCCGCAGATAAACACTCAACTAGCATCCTCCACCCACGACCTGCGTATTGAGGCCCACCGATAATCCAATCTAGTGGGATAAATACATCTTTACCTTGAGTGGTACCGTTCATAAAGGCTAAGTGTAATGGATCATGGCGACGACCAATTTCTACACCAGGATGATCAGTAGGAATAAGTGCGCAGGTAATACCTATCTGCTTCTGCTCACCTAGCAAACCATCAGGATCATTCATTTGAAACGCCAAACCCAATACATCAGCAACGGGGGCAAGCGTGATATAGCGTTTATTCCAGTTGAGCCTCAAACCTAAGGTTTGCTCACCATTAAACTCTTCACGACAAACAATACCAGTATCAGGTATTGCTCCAGCATCACTGCCGGCCTCTGGTCCAGTTAGCGCAAAACAAGGGATCGCTTGGCCATCTGCAAGTTTTGGCAACCAAAAATCTTTTTGTTCAGTGGTGCCATAATGAGTTAATAGCTCGCCAGGACCTAATGAGTTAGGCACCATCACGGTTACTGCAGCGCTGACACTTCTGCTGGCTATTTTGCTAACAATCGTTGAATTAGCGTAGGCTGAAAATGCACGTCCACCGTACTTTTTGGGAATTATAAGCGCAAAGAAGCCCTCTTTTTTAAAGTATTCCCACAGCTCAGGCGGTAGATCCTTTCTATTGCTGACAATGTCATAGTCGTCAATCATCGATAACGCTGTTTGAACTTGATTATTGATAAAATCTTGCTCATCCGAAGTTAGCGCTGGTTTGCCATAACTATGCAGCATCTGCCAATTCGGCTTGCCTTTAAATAGTTCTCCTTCCCACCAAACGTCACCGGCTTCCATCGCCTCTTTCTCAGTGTCCGATAAAGGTGGTAGCACTTTTTTAAAAAAACTAAATACAGGTCGCGTGATTAACTGCATTCTGATGTTCTTCACCGAAAAAATCACTGCTACAGCGATAATTAACAGTATTAATAGCGTAATAAACATAATTTCTAGTTTGCATCCTTATTAACTGGAACTGAAACCCCCGCCGACAAATAAGGGATAACTTTTCGGATAACGGCTTCTATATCATTGTGTTCGCCAAAATCTGCCTCAGCAATTTCGGTTAATGCATCTGCTGACGCCATAGTGAAAACAACGGTACCTAAGGTAAAGTGTAATCGCCAAAACATCTCTGCGGGAGGAATATGTGGTGTACTTTCGCTAACAGCCTTTACAAATAAGCTTAAATACTTGCCATAATGAGTCGTGATGAACCAGCGTAGATGGCCTTGGCTCTCGATATAACCTCTTCCTAGAAGCTGAAGGAAGGTTGTAGTCCCTTCCGCTCTTAACTTATTTAATTCAAGTAAGGGATTTACCAGAGTTGAAAAGATATCATCTAGCGAAGCATTAGCATCGGCGCTGCGAACCGCGACAATAGCATCAGCAGCAGCAGGCATGAAAACATCAAGGTAACGGGCTAGCACCGCTCTAATCAGCTCTTTCTTAGAGCCAAAATGATAATTGACTGATGCAAGGTTTACTTCAGCTTTGCTTGTTATTAATCTAAGAGAAGTTTCTGAAAATCCTCTTTCTGCAAATAGCTTTTCTGCTGCATCCAGTATTCTTGTTTTTGTATCGGAGCGATTTGCCATTCCGTTGCCTTATATTAATTCAATTTAAACACTCGTTTAAATTAAACACTCGCTTGCTTTTTGTCAAACAAAAACCCTGTTTACCTTACATATGTGCGCTATTTTCTTCATCTATGTCTCACCACTATCAATCAGCAACAAAATAAGTAAAATAAGCAACACAAAAATAACAAGGGATTTTGACAGATGAACATAACCTTTACCAAGGTTTCTAAGCTATCAGTATTGATAGCAATCTCGCTCGGTGTTGTAGGCTGTAATAAAACAGAAGCAACTGATACACCCGCTGTTGATAAAATAGCTGAAGCTAAACAGTTTATTACTGACGCTGAATCTACAATGGCTGATCTATCTATTGAGATAAATCGCTCCGAGTGGATCTACAGTAACTTTATTACTGAAGACACAGCGGCACTTTCAGCCAGTGTGTCAGAGAAGTACACCGGTACCTCTGTCAAGCTAGCAACCCAATCTGCTCAATATGCCGATTTAACATTAGATCCTGCGGACAAAAGAAAATTAAACATACTACGCAGTTCAATCGTGTTACCTGCTCCTTTAGATCCAGCTAAGAATGCCGAGCTAGCCAACATCAGTGCCCAGCTAAACGGACTATACGGTAAAGGGAAATATTGCTTTGAAGATGGACGCTGTTTAACCCAGCCTGAACTTTCTGCGATAATGGGCGAATCTAACAACCCAGAAGAACTGCTTGAAGTTTGGCAAGGCTGGCGTGAAATTTCGAAGCCTATGCGACCGCTATTCGAACGAGAAGTCGAGTTGGCAAACGAAGGTGCGCAAGATCTTGGCTATGAGAACTTATCAGAGTTATGGCGCAGTCAATATGATATGAAACCTGACGATTTCTCAAATGAATTGGACCGCCTTTGGGGCCAAGTTAAACCGCTCTATGACTCACTGCATTGTTACGTACGCGGCGAGCTTAATGAGCAATATGGTGACACAGTCGCACCAGCAACAGGCGCTATTCCAGCTCACCTCTTAGGTAATATGTGGGCCCAGAGCTGGGGCAACGTATACGACCAAGTCGCTCCGCAAGATGCTGACCCAGGATACGATGTTACTGAGTTGCTAGCTAAGCATAACTATGATGAAGTCAAAATGGTCAAACAGGCCGAGAGCTTTTTCACTTCACTCGGTTTCGAAGCATTACCAGATACTTTCTGGGAACGATCTTTGTTTGTACAGCCTAAAGATAGAGACGTAGTTTGTCATGCATCCGCTTGGGACTTGGATAACGAAGATGATATTCGCATTAAAATGTGTATCCAGAAAACGGCTGAAGATTTTACCGTTATTCATCATGAGCTTGGACACAATTTCTATCAGCGCGCCTATAAAGAACAACCATTTATCTTTAAAAACAGTGCTAACGATGGATTCCATGAAGCCATTGGTGACACAGTTGCACTATCAATTACGCCAAACTATTTAAAACAGATAGGCCTACTTGACCAAGTGCCTGACGCCTCAAAGGATATCGGTTTACTATTAAAACAAGCATTAGACAAAGTAGCCTTTTTACCTTTTGGATTAATGATCGATCAGTGGCGTTGGAAGGTATTTAGCGGCGAGATCACCCCTGAGCAATATAACCAAGCTTGGTGGGACCTACGTGAAAAGTATCAAGGTGTAAAAGCCCCAATTGCACGTAATGAGTCAGATTTTGATCCCGGTGCAAAATATCATGTACCAGGCAATGTTCCTTACACTCGCTATTTCCTCGCCCATATACTGCAATTTCAATTCCATAAATCCTTATGTGAGATTGCTGGCGATAACGGACCTGTTCACCGTTGTAGCATTTACGGCAATAAAGAAGCTGGAGCTAAGCTAAACACCATGCTCGAGATGGGACAAAGCAAACCTTGGCCTGAAGCACTAGCAGCAGTTACGGGTACCAAAGAGATGGACGCTAACGCAGTACTTGATTACTTTGCGCCATTGCAAGTTTGGTTAGATGAACAAAACAAAACGGCAAATCGCCAATGTGGTTGGTAAAAACAAGCTAAGGTATTAGCATTCAGCAAAGGCCATTTAAATCAGTTTAAATGGCCTTTTTGTTAATTTAGGTAGTAATACAGCGGCAATTTTCTAATAGTGAACTCATGTTAACTTGGCTAGGTTTACACTCTATTAGCGCGTATTAGCACCTTTGTGATTAACTTCTTGAGTTTCAATTCGCTTTTGTGCCGATTTAGTTAACATGACATAAAGCGCTCCAGTTCCACCATGATGCGGTTTGGCACTGTGAAACGCTAACACTGAGTCTATTTGAGTTAACCAAGCAACGGTAAAGGACTTCATCAAGGCTGCAATAGGTTTACTTCTGGCACCTTTACCATGAATAACCAATATACTTCGCTGCCCAAAATCTATGGCCTGCTCAATCGACTGAAACAGTACCTCTCTGGCTAAAGCAAGCTTTAATGGATGTATATCAACTTCGTTAGCAATCTTATAACCACCGCAGCTGAGCCTGTCAAACACTGCGCTTTGTACACCATCACGTTTGAAGCCTATAACCTGCTCTGGTTCAAGCGCTTTGATTTGGTCAACATCTAACGTTAATCTCAGCAAAGACTCACTGGCTTCAAGTTCTTTACGCCGCAGTAGTTGTGAATCAGTTGGATTAATACTGTTGACTGAAGCATTGGTGAGATTATTTTTCATCGGCGTCACGCCTGACATCTCATCCATAAACATTGCCATATCTTCTTCCAGCATCACCATCTCCTACCTGCTCGTTAAACTCAAATTAGTCTACTCCAGCAACACGCATAATCCAAATCGCCACGACTCAAGTGAGTACAAATACAACGAATGCAGCACTGTATTATGCTAAGCAATATCACTGTATTTTATTGTTATTTATCTACTAGTCTAAGCAAGTGCTACGAATAACCGTTTGAACTGAATTCGTTCACTTAATCGCCTTAACATTAAATCTACACACTTTGTAAAGATCTAATTCTTTTGTTCAATCATAGGGTCGATTATAGTGATGGTAGGAATTACTGTTTTGAAGCCATACATGTTTAAAAAAGCTATAAATCATTTAATGCTAGCTATTTGCCTCTATATATCGGCAATAGGTCTCGCTTTCGCTAATGATAACGAAGCGTTGAATGAACTTTATGATCACTTCAATGAAGCATTTAATGAATTAGATGTTAGCCGATTACACTCTATTTACTCCGAGGATGCGTGCTATATCCCAGAAAGCCAAGGCGAAGAGATCACCGTTGGCCGTGACAATATTGTTGAATTGTACAAAACCTTTTTTGGTAAGATAAAGCATAAAAATGCCAAAATAGAAGTCGACTTTAGAGTCATCGAAAGAAACATCGAAGGCTCAAGCGCAACGGATATTGGCTACTACCTTATTCGCTTCCATCCTTCTGTCGATGCAGGTGAACCGGTTAGCGAATTTGCGGGTAAATTCGTCACAGTGTCTAAAAAGAAAGCTGATGGTAAATGGTATTTAACCGTAGATACTAACAATAGAGCTGAAGCTTCTTTTTATTTTAATGCTAAGCCCTCATCAAACCTATATTATGGTCGGCAATTTACTGCCCTAAATAGCTTTGAAAAGCCTAAATTTGATGACCAATCCAAACAATGACCCAGTAACAGAGTGTCCATGTTGCTCAGGAAAAGACTACAAACACTGCTGTGAGCCATTACATTTAAAAAAGGTGAAAGCATCTAATCCAGAGCAGTTAATGCGCTCGCGCTTTACTGCTTTTTATTTAGGACTTTTTGATTACCTAATTGAAACTCATCACCAACAACACCTGTGCGGCTTAACAGCTCAGCTCTTAAGTGAAGGTACTCAACCTAATTGGCTTAGTTTAGACGTTATCTCTTCGTCAGAATCAGCTCTACGAGGCAAGGTGACTTTTCAAGCTTGGTTTAAAGATAATAATCAATTAGATGCCATTCACGAGAGTTCTGATTTTATAAAAGAAAATGGTAGTTGGTATTACACTGAAGGTGTCCAACATAACCCTATATATCCAAAACGAAATGAGCTATGTGTTTGTGGTAGTAAAAAGAAGTTTAAACAGTGCTGTTTATAAATGCTAATTCATCAATGAACTGGTGTTGACGACTCTTCTAGAAATTCACCAAATTCAGACACTCTCAGCGCAGGGCTATATAAGAAACCTTGAGCTTGGTGACATAGATGATCGGCTAAGAAAAGCTCCTGCTCTTTGGTTTCAACCCCTTCCGCTGTCAGCGAGATATTGAGAGCTGATGCCATAGCGATAATTGCGCTGACAATTTCACGACTTTCATGGCTAACAGTAAGATCTGATATAAACGAGCGATCAATTTTAAGCTTACTGATAGGAAATTGCTTGAGATAACGCATTGAGCTATAACCAGTGCCAAAGTCATCAATGGCAAGCCCCACCCCTAACTCTGCAAGTTCGTTACATAAATTAGTAGCAGAACGAATATCTTCCATTAATTCAGTTTCAGTAATTTCCAATATCAAGCTATGAGGTTTTAAACGATAGCGGCCTATTAACTCCCAAACCTGCTCAAACAACGTGCCGCTAAAAAACTGCCTAGCGGAAACATTAACGTGCATTGAGATATCAATTTGGCGATGCTGCCACAAATTTAACTGTTTACATGCAGCTTCAAGCACCCATGAACCGATATCAGTGATAAGTCCCGTTTGCTCGGCAATATCAATAAACGCCCCAGGGTATAACACACCTTTTTTAGGGTGATGCCATCGAATGAGTGCTTCTGCGCCGATATAAGCCTGCTTCCTCAAATCTTTTAACGGCTGGTAGTAAAGCTCGAATTGACGTCCCTTTATCGCAACCGCTAAGTCACGCTCTATCTGTGCATCATCCTTAAATGCATTCAATAAAGCAGAGTTGAATACTTGTATGGCACTACCCTGTTTATTCTTTGCATACTGCAGGGCAATATCTGCACAGGTTAGTGCCGGGAATAACTGCTCAATAGAGGCGATATCAACTGCTGCTATAGCCGGTTTAGGTTCAATTTGCTCTGTACCTATGCTAACCGGTAGTTCTAAATTATTATATAAACGCTCGATTAGGGGAGTGATGACAGTAACATCACGAGAGTCGCTAATTAAGATTGCAAATTCATCACTACCAATTCGAGCTATTTCTTCTATCTGATTAATGTCTGCGAAATGTCTAATCCGCCTGGCAACTTCTACTAGCATTAAATCGCCATTGGCATGACCGTAAGTATCGTTAAAGCGTTTAAAGCCACGAAGGTCGATGAGAACAAGATGCCCCTCTTTGGCTCTATCTAACACTCTGCCAAAATGCGTTCGATTATATAAACCGGTTAACCCGCAGCGCCAAGCCAATCGCTCCAACTCACTTTGATGTTGATGCTGCTCGGTACAGTTATCGGCATTGATTAAAGCAAAGTGATTGCCTCTTTCTGAGATGAAGCGTTTAACAGAGAGCCTCACCCAGTAGTCAGTTCCATCGCGACGAACAAGTTTAATCTCTTCTTCAGAGCTTTCCCCAGCTTTCGCTTTACTCAGCACAATTTCAGCTTCTTCTGGGAATTGTTTAAAGAATTCTAAATCTTGTACTGGCCGACCAATGATCTGGTCTTTGGGTATTTGGGTTAATACAAAATGCGCGTTATTAACGTATTCAATCGTTGATGATGCGAGGTTTACCACCATCATTATTTGATCTGACTGTTCCGTTGCAGACAAAAATAATTTTAACCGTTCGTCTTTATCGTAAGCGTATTTAGTCGCTAATGTCAGTGCAAGCTGATCAGCAACTTGGGACGCTAACTGTATTTCAGATTCTTGCCATGGCAATAGTTCGCTATTGCGCTCTAAGCTCAATATTCCCTCTAGGTGACCATTAATCCGTATAGCAACTTCTAAAGCTGCTGTTATGTTCTGTTGACGATAGAAAGGATTAAGTTCAACAAGCCGCGGATCTGATATACAGCTGTCAGATGCGATATGGCGATTAACCCTAAGCTCTTCTACAAAAGTGGGGCAATGAGATGGCAATGGGCGTGAAACGTCTGCAGAGATTGATGTGCTAAATATATTTTCAAGAATATTTGATTCTTCATTTAAACCAGAAACAACAACTCGAGATACAGCGAGCTGTTCTAAAAGCAACTCAGCAGCCAATTTAGCAGTGGCAGAAAAATCGCCACATTGCTTAGCCTCTGAGTTAACAATTTGTTCTAACAATTTCTGGTATCTATGTTTCTTCACTCGATATCCTAAAAAGCGGTAAACAAATGGTCTACCAATTGGTTTGACGCCTTCGCACCAAACCTAAATTATATTTTTTATAGTGCATTAAGATACACGAAAAGCCGTTACAGCAGCAACAATTACTGCCTTAAGTTACAAACTATTCTCTAATTGAAAGATCATTTTTTCTGCACTAAATGAGAATGTTAGCGTTAATATAAGCTCATCGCCATGAGTTGTAACGACACTACCGACCTCTTCGAAACGGTTTTTCGCTTTTTCAGCCAACTCATTCGCTAAAGTCGACGCATTTTCGCCGGTAAGTGTAAGCTCTAAAATAGTGTCGTGCTCATCAATTACAGCGCCAACATCAACAAAGCTACCACAATCATTACACGTATCATTAACTAAATCAGACTGCGCTTTTTGAATATTTTTCATGTTAACCGATTCTCAAACTAATAATTATGACTTAATTATATATCAGCTTAGAGTGTAACAAAGGGATCATTCTCAAGCTTGAGCAATTAATTCACTCATTTTTCGCTGCATTACCAACTGGTCAACGAAGTGCGTGGATTTTACGCTCTGATCAATCGCAATATTCTGGTATCGATTACGTGTATGGTTATCACAGTTAGCTAATACTTCTTCCATGTCCAGTTGCTCATTACCGCGGATCACAAGAGCCTCTTCATCCATTGCATTATTCAATCTAAAAGCTGTCACGCCACCATTTTGAAATGCTGTGCTGTTATTCGTCACTGGAGAATCAGTCGAAAGCCGTTTTATCAAAGGCTGACTTGCCCCTAGTTCAAATTTGGTACGCAGATCTTCTTGTTTGAACTCTGGTGTATGAAATTGAGCCATATCACGAGCATCTGCAGACAACAGTGATAGCAATAAAGCAAACTCACCGCGGCGATTCGACTCAACAGCACTGTTGAGACGCGAGCCTAATTGTAATTCGTTAACTAAAGGGCTAACTGCTTGCATAATGCGCTATTTGCATAAAAAAAAACCGATAAAACAACCTGTTGATAGTTAATCGACCACTTAGCAGATTACTTTAGTAATTATTTTAAATTTAAGCTTTACATGAGAAAAAATTCTGACTACTATTGCCGCCGCAATTGAGGAGGGGTTCCCGAGTGGCCAAAGGGATCAGATTGTAAATCTGACGGCTCAGCCTTCGAAGGTTCGAATCCTTCTCCCTCCACCATTTGCGCACAATTTGTAGAAAGAGATATGTGGAGGGGTTCCCGAGTGGCCAAAGGGATCAGATTGTAAATCTGACGGCTCAGCCTTCGAAGGTTCGAATCCTTCTCCCTCCACCACTTCTATCAACAAATTAAAATGTAATAAACACAGTAGGCCAATATTGTGTGCAGTAAAAAGTAAGAAAATGTGGAGGGGTTCCCGAGTGGCCAAAGGGACCAGATTGTAAATCTGATGGCTCAGCCTTCGAAGGTTCGAATCCTTCTCCCTCCACCACTTCTTAACTGCCCTTCTATATCTATTCGACGCAAGTTTCTTGATTAACTTCTTTCTCCGTTAATTTAAAAACATTCACCAGTGTTCATTTGTAACTTCGAAGTTAATCAAGTTATGAGCTATTGTTACGGTTCTAAATTTCTGATTATTATCTGTTATTGTCTCTACCATTGTGCCCTTAATTTCACTATGATTTAGCTTTCTGATCAACATCAAAGGCCTTATTGTGACTAGTTCTTGGGTAAATCAAGCCATCGAAAAAATCGATGCAGACTTTCAACGAAGTGCAGACACTCACCTAATAAAACTTGATACTCCCAATTTGAGTGGCATTGATATTTACCTTAAAGATGAAAGTACCCACCCTACTGGTAGCTTGAAACATAGACTCGCTCGTTCGCTTTTTCTTTACGCTCTATGTAATGGCTGGATTAAAGAGAACACAACAGTTATCGAATCATCTTCAGGCAGCACTGCGGTATCAGAAGCCTACTTTGCCCGCCTGCTTGGACTGCCTTTTATTGCCGTCATGCCAAGCAGTACCGCAAAGAAAAAAATACAGCAAATAGAGTTCTACGGTGGCCAATGCCATTTTGTCGATCATTCAAGTAAGATCTACGCTGAATCAGAGCGTTTAGCCAAAGAGTTAGACGGCCATTATATGGATCAGTTTACTTACGCTGAGCGTGCTACCGATTGGCGTGGTAACAATAACATTGCCAACTCCATCTTTAATCAAATGGAAAGAGAACAACACTCTATCCCATCATGGATTGTCATGAGTCCTGGCACTGGCGGCACATCTGCGACAATTGGACGCTATATTCGCTATCAACGACTAGCGACTAAGCTGTGCGTTGTTGACCCTGAAAATTCAGTATTTTTTGATTACTTTAATACAGGTAACGCTGATATCACCTGCGCCAATGGCAGTAAAATTGAAGGTATCGGTCGCCCAAGAGTTGAACCCTCTTTTATACCCGGCGTTGTCGATGAGATGCGAAAAATTCCAGATCCTGCATCTTTGGCTACCATAAACTGGCTAGAAAAAATTATTGGACGTAAAACTGGCCCATCAACAGGTACAAACCTTTACGGCGCCTTACAGCTCGCCTCGGAGATGGCAAAGAGAGGAGAGACTGGATCAATTGTGACCTTAATTTGTGACTCTGGCGAGCGTTACCTAGACACCTATTACGATGCTCAATGGGTTAAGGACAATATAGGCGACTTAACACCTTACAATGATGCGCTCACACACTTTAGTGATACAAGTATGCTTAATTGTCCGGCTAATTAAATAAGTAATAAGCATAAAAAAGCCCTTGCTTAATCTTACTCACAAGGGCTGTATTTTGTAGCGTTCGCAACGGATTAATACCGTTAACGAAAAGCCTTCATACAAATTTCGTTATTAATCGATATCTAGATACTTATGGGTTTGAATTGATAGGCGCCAATTTCTCTCTATACAAGTCTTCATCGCAAGTTCAGTCGCTCTAGACTTTTGGCTAATAGGTTGTAAACAGACCGTCTTATCTGCTAAATCAATATCGGCTAAGAGAGCATCGAGCTCATCAATATGATTGCTTGTGGCAATAGGGTGCTTAATTTCATTTGCACGCTCAAGAGCTTGTTCGAGTACCTTATAACCACCTTTCATATTGATCTTGGGTGAGACGGTAACCCAAGTATAACTGTCGCATACCACCTCAAAGGTGCCACTCGTTTCTATCTGTGTCTGATAGCCGTTTTGATGTAAGTAGCGGGTTAACTCAGACAGGTCGTACATGCAAGGCTCGCCGCCAGTGATCACTATATGCTTAGCTGTAAATCCCTTGCTCTTGAATGCAGCGACCAATTGCTCACTGGTTAACTCAGACCAACGCCCTATCGTTCCGTCAACTTGGATCACTAACTCAGGTGCGACTCGATTTTCCTCGATAACGTCCCAGGTGTGTTTAGTATCACACCAAGCGCAGCCAACAGGACAACCTTGAAGCCTAACAAAAATGGCCGGTACTCCGGTAAAATAGCCTTCACCTTGTATGGTCTCAAACACTTCATTGACTGGATAATTCATCATCTTTTCCTCGAGTTCAGCAGGGGCGCATTTATAGAGGATTTTTAACCGCGTAGCAAGTAGTTTAAATGCAAACCGCGCTGCGTTAAACTATCGCATCGCATCTCCTTATAAATTGAAGTTCTATTATTATGTCAAAAGCAATTGTCGTATTTTCTGGTGGCCAAGATTCCACGACCTGTCTAATTCAAGCACTCACCCAATATGATGAAGTTCATTGTGTAACTTTCGATTATGGGCAAAGACATAGGCAAGAGATTGAGATAGCCAAAGAATTATCTTCTAAGTTAGGTGCTAAAAGCCATCAGGTACTAGATGTTGGGATCTTAAATGATCTAACAGTTTCAGCCCTCACCCGAGATATCCCAATCGAGGAGAATAAAGACGGTAACGCAATCCCAAATACATTTGTTCCAGGCCGAAATATTTTATTTCTCACTCTCGCAGGGATCTACGCATACCAAATAAATGCCGACGTTATTATTACAGGTGTTTGTGAAACCGATTTCTCTGGCTACCCTGATTGTCGTAATGAGTTCATTAAATCAATGCAAACAGCACTGATGCAAGGGATGGATAAGCAGCTCACCATTAGCACCCCATTAATGTGGCTCGACAAAGCGGAAACCTGGGCGCTTGCAGACAAATACAATAGCCTTGAGTTAGTTCGTCATCAGACTCTTACTTGCTATAACGGATTAAAGGGCGATGGTTGTGGTACATGCCCTGCCTGTATATTGCGACAACGTGGGCTCGATGAATATTTAGCTAATTCAACAATGATCCAAGCGCAGTTAACCGCTAAATGCACAAAATAACGCCAATGGTCAGAAGCCCGTACTTTGTCGTCACATTAGTAAGCTTGCTTTGCATCACTCTATTCTCTTTAGGATTAGATGATGCTTTAGCCTATAGACGAGATAATATTCTAGAGGGTCAATGGTGGCGATTATTGAGTGGGAATTTCCTGCACACCAACTTTTGGCACTTAGCCATGAACTTAGCTGGTTTATGGGTGATAGTGTTACTGTTTGAGCAACACTACAGTGCCAAATCACTCACTCTTTTGATTATAACTTTAGGTTTAACCCAAGGCTTAGCATTACTCATATTCTTCCCAAATACACTAGGTTACGTTGGCCTGAGTGGATTATTACATGGACTTTTTGTTTATGGAGCCGTACTAGATATAAGCAAAGGTCTCAAAACAGGTTACTTATTAACTCTGGGGGTTATTTTAAAAGTGATCTATGAGCAAACATTTGGTGCCAGCCAGGAAGTAACATCACTCATTGGCGCTCGTGTTGCCACTGAGGCGCATTTAATTGGCGTAGTCAGTGGTTTTATCTGCTTAGCGTGTCTTTATGGCTTTAATCTAGTGAAGAGTAATCGATAAAAAAATAGGAGACCTCAGTCTCCTATTCGATTAAATTTCCAATTTGGCTTCTGTCACGCCTTTATAAATTGTTCACGTAATCTGCCAACTCTGTCTCTGATCGCTGCAGCCTCTTCAAACTCTAAATTCTTAGCATGTTCATGCATCTGTTTTTCAAGCTTATCGATCTCATGACTGATATCCGCAGGTTTGGCATGATAATCAGCATCACTCTCTGCGACTTGGCCTAATTTACTCGACACATTATCACTATCCCCGACATCCATAACATCGGTGATACGCTTGATGACACCCTTAGGTGTAATACCATTATCAAGATTGTACTGATGCTGCATCTCTCGGCGACGATTTGTTTCCGTAATCGCTTTATCCATAGACTTAGTGATACGGTCGCCATACAGAATAACTTTGCCGTTAACATTACGTGCAGCGCGCCCAATAGTTTGAATAAGAGAGCGCTCAGAACGTAAGAAGCCCTCTTTATCGGCATCAAGGATACAAACTAAAGAGACTTCAGGCATGTCTAACCCTTCACGGAGTAAGTTAATGCCAATAAGCACATCGAATACACCCAGTCTAAGATCACGAATGATCTCAACACGCTCAACAGTATCAATATCTGAGTGCAAATATCTTACTTTAACGCCATGTTCATCCAAGTATTCAGACAGATCCTCCGACATTCTTTTAGTTAATGTCGTGACAAGCACCCGTTCGTTAACTGCAACACGTTTACCGATTTCAGAGAGTAGATCATCAACCTGTATGCCAACTGGCCTAACTTCGATCTCAGGATCAAGAAGTCCAGTAGGCCTTACAACTTGCTCTGCAACCTCCCCCTCAGACTTGTCAATCTCATATTCACTTGGGGTCGCTGAAACAAAAATACTCTGCGGCATCAAGGCTTCAAACTCTTCAAACTTTAGCGGTCGGTTGTCAAGCGCTGACGGTAAACGAAACCCATACTCAACTAAGTTCATCTTTCGCGAACGGTCGCCTTTGTACATAGCGCCAATTTGTGGAACCGTAACGTGTGACTCATCGATGATTAGCAAACCATCCTCGGGTAAGTAATCGAGTAATGTTGGCGGACCATCGCCAGAAGCACGCCCAGATAGATAGCGAGAGTAGTTCTCGATACCAGAGCAATAGCCAAGTTCAGTCATCATCTCTACGTCATATTGTACCCGCTCAGTGATTCGTTGCTCTTCTATGAGTTTATTAAGGTCTAATAACTGCTTCTTACGTTCACGAAGTTCCTCTTTTATGTGTTCAGTCGCCGCTAAGATCGATTCTCGAGGTGTCACATAATGACTCTTAGGATAAACAGTAATACGGGCGATACGCTTCATGATGTGACCTGTTAGCGGATCGAATAAACTCAAACGCTCAATTTCATCATCGAAAAGCTCTACTCTAATTGCATGCTTGTCAGAATCTGCAGGAAACACATCAATCACTTCACCACGAACACGATACGTACCACGCTGCAGTTCGATATCATTGCGCGTATACTGCAGCTCACTAAGTCGTTTGAGCATATCGCGCTGATCCATTATTGCACCTTCTCTAAGGTGCAATAACATTTTCATATAGGACTTAGGATCCCCCAAACCATAAATCGCCGATACTGATGCAATCAACACCACGTCTTTACGTTCTAATAATGCTTTAGTGGCAGACAAGCGCATCTGCTCAATATGTGCATTGACAGAAGCGTCCTTTTCAATAAACGTCCCTGTTGAAGGCACATAGGCTTCAGGTTGGTAATAATCGTAGTAAGAAACGAAATACTCTACGGCGTTGTGAGGAAAAAACTCTTTCATCTCACCATAAAGCTGTGCCGCCAGTGTTTTATTAGGTGCCATTATTATTGTGGGACGCGACATTTTTTCTATTACATTGGCAATAGTAAAGGTTTTGCCAGAGCCAGTTACCCCTAACAAGGTTTGGCTTGCCAAACCAGACTCTAAACCATCAACGAGTTGATTAATGGCTGTCGGCTGGTCGCCAGCAGGTTTATACTGGGATTCCAATTGAAATACAGATTCAGACACTAAGTTAAGCTTCCTCATTTTTCTTGGATGTATTTTACCCTATTTGAACATTCAGATGGGGCTATGCGCTAAAATTATGTTGAGTCTCACTATCGACCATATTAAAACATTACAAATAACCAAAAAATATGCCACAAACCTCCCACCTTTAGGCTAACCGAAGCATTCGCCTATTTTCTAATTTGCGATGACAATAGACAATAAGTTTTACCCAACATGGCAAAATGACTTGATCAACAGATGTCCCTATAGCGAATTAATATGACAGTTTCTGTTTCTTCTGGTGAAAGTTTGTGACAGCGCAACAATCAATAGCTTAGGACACCGCCTTGCCTTGAACTTGCCTAAACATGGCACTTTAATTCACAATCCAGCTACATTAGCTGGTTACAAATTAGCAACAATTTGATGAAAGGCAGAAATTAACTGTTGATTTTTGCATCAATATGTTTTTAAACAATAAAAAAAAATCTTGGCAAAATTGTGCATTTTAAGCTCAAGCCCCTATACATAGGCGTTTGCAACAGATTTTTTCACTTAACCCACAGGCTTATCCACAGATTTAGTGGATAACTCATCTAAGCCTTGCTATAGCGGGACTTTTAACCAACCCTGCTACTTTAGTATGACAGACAAAGATATTGTAATTTTATTACATTTGAAACTATTGTACCGTCCACAACTTGCACACTTTCACTCTACCTTACTAAAAACTAATCGAAAACTACGATTAACTCATATACTTGCATTCTAACTGCTCACTTAATGTAAAATATGGTGCATTCGTCACCATGATGCACATTTGATGAACACTTAACCCTATAAATCCACTTTTTTTCCATTGTCGAGTTGACTCAGTTGTAAGAGCGATTTAATATGCGCTCCGTCTTCAACGAGACGTAACTTATTCGATTCCCCTGTAGTTCAGTTGGTAGAACGGCGGACTGTTAATCCGTATGTCACTGGTTCGAGTCCAGTCTGGGGAGCCAAAGTTTAAGTTAATCAGATATTTATCTGAAATTATAAAAGAGCAATTCCCCTGTAGTTCAGTTGGTAGAACGGCGGACTGTTAATCCGTATGTCACTGGTTCGAGTCCAGTCTGGGGAGCCACTTTTATATAAACAGCTAAATATTGATAAAAAATGCAATTCCCCTGTAGTTCAGTTGGTAGAACGGCGGACTGTTAATCCGTATGTCACTGGTTCGAGTCCAGTCTGGGGAGCCAATTTTTTATCAACATTTAATAAATAAAATGCAATTCCCCTGTAGTTCAGTTGGTAGAACGGCGGACTGTTAATCCGTATGTCACTGGTTCGAGTCCAGTCTGGGGAGCCACTTTATTTATAATTAGATTTATGCGATTCCCCTGTAGTTCAGTTGGTAGAACGGCGGACTGTTAATCCGTATGTCACTGGTTCGAGTCCAGTCTGGGGAGCCAATCTAATTAAGACATGTTATAGGTAACAAACGATTCCCCTGTAGTTCAGTTGGTAGAACGGCGGACTGTTAATCCGTATGTCACTGGTTCGAGTCCAGTCTGGGGAGCCAATCTAATTCAGCATTTCAGCATTTCAGCATTTCAGCATTTCAGCATTTCAGCATTTCAGCATTTCAGCATTTCAGCATTTCAGCATTTCAGCATTTCAGCATTTCAGCATTTCAGCATCATTCCCACTAAATAAAAATTACTCAAGTGAAGCAACTGATAATAAATTCAAAACCTGTTTATAATGGCCGTTGATAAAAAGTTTCTGCACTATCACTGTCTTCTATAAACGTGAATGGACTCAATATGACCAGTTTCCGATATTTTCAGCTTTTTTTAGTGTCTATTTTCTGTGGATTAACGTTCGTTACATACACAGTTAATCGAGCCGACATATTAACATACAGCGAAAGTACACTAGCGCAGTACGTTTCGAGTATTGATGCTGCAACTAGCTGGCAAGACGATGGTAAGGCTTTATACCTAAGCCTAGATAAGCAGTTCTCTTTTCAATTTTTCCAATATATAGATAGTAATGACAGTGATAAAAGCTACACCCATGGCCGATTACTCTCTCAGCATGAAGATATCATTAGTGAACTGTTTCAAATAGATATTCCATACACGCAATCTTTAGAAAACGGTCGATTACAAGTAAGACTCTCTATTGGTAACACCTTTTCACAGACTGTTATAAAGTTTAAAAAACAACTGATACTCATATGGACCACATTTTTGCTTATCAGTGTTTTCAGTTTTGCGCTTACTTTGCGCCAAGCCAAAAAGTTACGATACAGCGCCAAACTGATAGAAGATCTCCCGAATTTTGATTTCCACTCAATACAAAAGTCTAAGTTGAAAGGAGAATTCAAACCTCTAACGACAGCTATAGAGTCATGTCAGCATAATTTGAAAGCAGAAATTGATAAACTCACCGATGCCAATGAAAAGCTGTCAAGAGCAGCATTTCAAGATCCAATAACAGGTTTTGGAACCCGCGCGAAATTCACTGAAAAACTAAATGATATTTGCTCACCCAATAGCCAACAGTTCGGTGTACTTGCGATGGTAAAGGCCACTGAGCTTGGTGCTATAAACCAATTACATGGTCGTGAGGCTGGAGATGATTACTTAACCCGTATCTCAAATCACATTAGAAAATCGTTAGTTAAGTCTCCTAATGCTTATTGTTACCGGATCTCGACAGCAGATTTCGCGCTCATATTACCCGACGTTACGCTTAAAGAAGGTACAAGTATTATCGAACAGGTAAAGAATGCATTCGATGAGTATCAGCAAAACTTGGGAACCGATTCCGTTGCCTATATTGGATTATGCCCCTACCTACAAAATAGCGACCCAGTTTCTTTAATGACGCTAGCGGATACCGCTGTGAGCATCGCTCAAACATTAGGTCCTAATAGTGTACATGTACTTCAAAGGCTCAAAGGTGATGAGCTATTTGGAGACAGCAGATGGAAAGTCGCTATCGATGACATAGTAAAACGCAGCGCAATCAAATTTTATGCCCAGCCTATTCGCCCTTGTAGAAATGATGTGGAGTCCTACCGAGAACTACTATCTCGATTTTATAATGACCAAGGAAAATTTCTCCCCACAACAACCGTCATTGCAATGGCAGAACGTCACGGAATGAGCGAGGAACTCGATAAGCTCGTCATCTTAAAAACCCTGAGTATGCTCAATGAAACGCCATCAATGTCAGGTTTATTTGGCATAAATATATCGGCATCGTCTGCAAACCAAGAGAGTTTTGTCGCTTGGCTTAAAAATGTATTAGTTCGTCAGCGTCACATAGCAGCCAGATTAGTTTTTGAAGTCAATGAGTCAGGTATGCAAACTAATTTGTCCGCTACTTATCATTTTATTAATGAAATCCACAGTGTTGGAGCACGTGTCTCTATTGAACGATTTGGCCTAGGTTTCACCTCTTTTAAGTTTTTCAAAGATGTTCGACCAGACTTTATCAAATTGGACGGTAGCTATACCCAAGGGATAAATTCAGACGCCCACAACCAGTTCTTTGTCAAAATGATTATTGATATAGCAAGAAAGCTCACTATCCGAGTGATTGCCACAGGTGTAGAAAATCAAGAGGAAAAGCTGGCAATGGAGCACCTGTTAATGGACGGGCTTCAAGGCTACTACATCGCAAAGCCAACTCCTTTATTAACAGTAAGTAACAGTGAAAAAGCAGAAATAGTGCTTTAAATTCACTCACTAGAAACCAAATTCATTTGTCCCTGCTTTCTTTGTGTTGTTTATGACGGCGGAAAAGCCGATAATAGCGATAAGATTGTCTAAAAAATGAATTGAGATGAGTGAATATCTCCTGTTATTGGTCGGCACTGTGCTGGTCAACAACTTTGTATTAGTTAAATTTCTTGGTTTATGCCCTTTTATGGGGGTATCGAGCAAACTTGAGTCTGCTATTGGCATGTCAATGGCGACCACTTTTGTGCTGACCTTAGCATCTATTCTTAGCTACCTCGTGAACCAGTACCTGCTGTTGCCATTTGATCTTGGCTACCTCAGAACAATGAGCTTTATTCTAGTCATTGCCGTCGTTGTTCAATTTACTGAAATGCTAGTACAGAAAACCAGCGCATCATTACATCGCGCATTGGGCATTTACTTGCCACTGATTACGACAAACTGTGCGGTACTAGGTGTTGCTCTACTCAATATTAATGAAGACCATAACTTTTTCGAGTCTGCGATATTTGGTTTTGGTGCTGCCGTTGGGTTTTCCTTAGTCTTGATCCTATTTTCAGCTATGCGTGAACGGCTTGCGGCTGCAGATGTTCCAGCGCCGTTTAAAGGCGGAGCCATTGCCATGGTAACCGCAGGTCTAATGTCTCTCGCATTTATGGGCTTTACAGGATTGGTTAAATAAACATGTCAGGTATTGTTATCGCAATTGTTGTCCTCACGATACTCGCCCTTGTCTTTGGTGTATTACTTGGCTTCGCGGCCGAAAAGTTCAAAGTAGAAGGTAATCCACTCGTTGAACAAGTCGAGGCACTACTGCCGCAAACTCAGTGTGGCCAATGTGGCTATCCAGGCTGTAGACCCTATGCAGAAGCTATTGCCAACGGCGACAAAATAAATAAATGCCCACCAGGTGGCACAGCTACCATGGAAAAGATTGCTGACTTGGTTGGCGTCGATCCCGAACCTTTAAATGCGACAGAAGAAGTACAAGAGAAAAAAGTCGCATTCATACGCGAAGATGAATGCATTGGTTGTACTAAATGCATTCAGGCTTGCCCTGTGGACGCCATATTAGGTTCAGGTAAGCTAATGCATACCGTTATCACGGATTATTGCACAGGATGCGATTTGTGCGTTGCTCCCTGCCCCGTCGATTGTATTGACATGCTACCGATAGAACAAACAACTAAAACATGGGATTGGCAGCTCAATGCCATCCCAGTGAAACAAGTGCAAGAGGAACCGCAGTGCTAACTTTATTAGAACAAATTGATAAAGGAACCATTTGGCGCTCCCATGGCGGTATCCATCCACCAGAATTAAAAGCCTTATCCAATAGAACGGCTATCGAGAAATTGCCCTTAGCTAAGCAATTTATTTTACCGATCCCGCAAGTTGGCGACACTGCCCTGCTAACTATCACAGCTGGCGAACGCGTACTAAAGGGACAAACTCTAACAGCTGGGACTAACTTTACTCATTGTCCTGTGCACGCGCCTACATCTGGCACTATCACGGCAATAAAACCTATGCCAAGTAACCATGCGTCAGGTTTACCAGTGTTAAGCTGTATTTTAATCGCCGATGGCAAAGATGAAGCAATAGAAACCCATACGAGTGAGATTTCGAAATTAGATAATCAGCAGATCTTAAAAAAAATCCAAGACGCCGGTATTGCTGGTCTTGGTGGTGCGGCGTTTCCCACTCACATAAAACTGCGACCCGCTAGCGATATAGAACTTGTGATCATCAATGGCATCGAGTGTGAGCCCTATATCACCTCTGACGATAGACTGATGCAAGAGTACAGCGATGAAATTATTTCAGGCATCGCGATTATTGAACGTTTATTGACGCCAAAGCGCATTATTATCGCCATAGAAGATAATAAACCAGAAGCATTCGAAGCGATGCAGCATTCACTGAATCGAAGTGAACTGTCTAGCGACAAAACTCGAATAACCAGTGTACCAACTAAATATCCTTCAGGTGGAGAAAAGCAATTAATTCAAATCCTAACGGGGCAAGAGGTGCCATCAGGTGCCATACCTGCGCAATTGGGAATGTTAGTGCAAAATGTTGGAACGGCCTACGCTATTCAGGATGCTGTAATTAATGGGCAGCCGCTGATTTCAAGAGTCGTCACTGTAACGGGGCAAAATAGTGAAAAGCCAGGTAACTACTGGGTTCCGATTGGTACTCAGATTGACTATGTACTGCAAACTAATGGCTTTAAAGGCAAGCTTGAACAGGACAAAGTCATTATAGGTGGCCCTATGATGGGGCATTCATTGCCAGATATAGCAGCTCCAGTGCTCAAAGGCACTAACTGCATTCTACTGCCAAGTAGTGACGAAATAGCACCTGAGCAACCAGAAATGCCATGCATCCGTTGTGGTGAATGCGCTGTGGCCTGCCCAGCACTGCTCTTACCACAACAATTATTTTGGCATGCCCAGGCACAAGAATATGATAAAGCAGCCAGCTTCAATCTCAATGATTGTATTGAGTGTGGTTGTTGTAGCTATGTCTGTCCTAGTGATATTCCATTGGTGGAATATTACCGTGTCGCGAAATCAGCACTTCGCACACAGTTAGAAGAAAAGAAACAAGCCGATTTTGCTAAACAACGTTTTGATGCAAGACAGCAGCGCTTGGAAGATGAAAAAATAGCCCGCGAAAACAAAGCTAAAGAAGCCGCCGAGCGCCGTAAAAATAATATGACCGGCACTGATAAAAATGCGGTCGCGGAAGCGATGGCACGGATCAAAGCCAAAAAGGCTGCGGATGCATCCGCAGATACCTCCTCTACAACACCTGCTCAAGATAAAAAAGCACAAGTCGCTGCAGCTATAGCACGCGCAAAAGCTAAAAAGTCATTGTCGTCAGAAGCAACAGCCATATCGGCAGACACAACCGATGTAGTTGACGACAAGAAAGCTAAAATAAACGCAGCGATCGCAAGAGCTAAAGCCAAAAAGGCAAAACAGGCCGCCTCTGCAGACTCAGGACTTACCAGTGAACCGAGTAACACTGTAGCAGTCGATGATAAAAAGGCTAAAGTAGCCGCAGCTATCGCACGCGCCAAAGCTAAAAAGCAAGCTCAGGCGGGTAATGGTGAACACAATCAACACACGAATGCAGCCGTTGCTAGTGAAGCAACGGCTAGCGAATTTAAAGTGCAAACTGACGTTCCTCAGTCTGCAGAAGAGATTAAGAAAGCGCGTATCGCCGCAGCAGTAGCCAAAGCTAGGGCTAAAAAAGCGCAAATAGCAGACAGTGCTGAATCAACTCGAGTTGATGCTGTAGAGACTGATGTAGAAAAAGAGAGCGAGTTGAACTCACAAGCTGACGTTACTCAGTCGCCTGAAGAGATAAAGAAAGCGCGTATCGCTGCAGCAGTAGCCAAAGCTAAGGCCAAAAAAGCGCAATCAACAGGCAGTGCTGAATCAACTGAATCAACTGAATCAACTGAATCAACACAAATTGATGCAGCAGAGAGTAGCCAGCAGAGCTCTCAAACTGACGTTCCTCAGTCTGCAGAAGAGATTAAGAAAGCTCGTATCGCCGCAGCTGTAGCCAAAGCGAAAGCCAAAAAGGCACACACATCTGACAATGTTGAGACAGTTCAAACAGTTGCAGCAACGCCTAGCGATGTAATCTCGCAAGCTGACGCTCCGCAGTCGCCTGAAGAGATTAAGAAAGCGCGTATCGCCGCAGCAGTAGCCAAAGCGAAAGCCAAAAAGGCACACACATCTAACAATGTTGAGACAGTTCAAACAGATGCAGCAACGCCTAGCGATGTAATCTCGCAAGCTGACGCTCCGCAGTCGCCTGAAGATATCAAAAAAGCCCGTATCGCCGCAGCGGTGGCAAAAGCGAAGGCAAAAGCGAAGGCAAAAGCTAAACTGGAAGAGAAGGAATAATTCATGGCATTTAAGTTAGCGTCATCGCCTCACTTAAAAGTGCAACTACAGACGCAGAGCGTAATGCGCAGAGTCATTTTATGCGCATTACCAGGTATTGCAGCCCAGTTTTACTTTTTCGGCTGGGGCGTGATAGTACAAGTCATACTGGCGATAGCCATTGCACTCCTTAGTGAAGCTGCGGTGCTTAAATTGCGTAAACGTCCAATACTGCCAACATTAAGTGATAACAGTGCAGTGCTTACTGCGCTACTGATTGGTGTATCTATCCCCTCTATTGCACCTTGGTGGGTGGTTGTGGTTGGTACTATTTTTGCCATTGTAATCGTTAAACATCTCTACGGAGGCCTCGGGCAGAACATATTTAACCCAGCAATGGCAGCATATGTGATGTTGTTAATTTCTTTTCCTGTTCAAATGACAAGTTGGTCTGTTCCGTTACCACTAGCACAAACACCGATGGATTTAGGCCTAACCCTTAACGCTATTTTTGGTGCGATGACGCCAGAACAACTGTCTATCTATAAGTACGGCATAGATGGTATCGCTATGGCCACACCTCTAGATACAGTTAAAACAGATCTATCACTTGGACTCACTATTACTGAAAGCCTATCAAAAACCATTTTTTCAGACGGATTCGGTGTTGGTTGGTTCTGGGTCAATGTAGCCTATTTAGTGGGTGGTTTAGCCATGCTCAAATTAAAAGTGATCCGCTGGCAGATCAGCGTCGGTATACTCGCTTCACTTTTCGTTTGCAGTAGCTTTGGTTATCTTTTAAGCCCAGACACGCACATTGGTCCGCTGTTCCAGCTGTTTTCTGGTGCAACTATGCTAGCGGTATTTTTTATTGCTACCGATCCTGTTACAGCAGCAACCAGTGTACGTGGGCGACTATTATTTGGTGCTTTGATTGGTGTATTGGTTTATGTTATCCGTACTTATGGAGGCTATCCTGATGCCTTTGCATTCGCCATTTTACTCGCCAATTTGTGTGCACCATTTATCGACTATTATATTAAGCCAAGAAGCTACGGTCACCGTGCAGGCAGTTAATCACATAGCAATTGCGATTGCAGCAGTAAAAATCTGCGACTAAGAATAGACGTTATCGACGATTAGGTTAAAGACAAAATTTTGAAAAAATCAATGTTGAAAAATGGCTTGTTACTCGGTTTATTTGCCTTGCTCTGTACAGGGCTTGTAGCGGTAGTGAATCAACTTACCTTTGCCAAAATTAAACAACAAGAGCAGATTGAGCTTTCGCGCGTGCTGCATCAGATTATTCCTGACGGGATCCATGATAATGAGCTTACAGAGCACTGTATCACCATTCAAAATAGCGACTTTTTAGGTACGACTAAACCTTTGCCCGCTTATATCGCGACTCGTAATGGCGACGGAGTTGCGATCGCAATTGAAGCCGTTGCGCCTGACGGATACAACGGTAATATAAAAGTAATCATTGGTTTAAATAAAGCAGGCGAAGTACTTGGAGTGAGAACTTTGTCGCACCAAGAAACACCTGGACTGGGTGATAAAATTGAACTTCGCAAGTCTGATTGGGTAACCAAGTTTAATGGGCTTAGCGTGTCTTCTGAAAAAGAAAAACGCTGGCATGTAAAAAAAGATGGTGGCGAAATAGATCAATTTACTGGTGCAACCATCACCCCGCGTGCCTACGTTAAAGCAGTGAAATTAGCGACACTGTATTTCAATCAACATAAACAAGAGTTACTGAGCGCACCAGCGAGTTGTGAGGTAGATGATGAGTGATTACAAAGAACTAGCCTGGCAAGGCCTATGGAAAAACAATCCAGGATTGGTTCAACTGTTAGGCTTGTGTCCCCTACTCGCAGTAACGGCGACGTTGACCAATGCCTTGGGGCTAGGTTTAGCGACCATGCTGGTGTTAATCGGATCGAATATTTTAGTTTCACTCGTCAGAGACTACGTACCAAAAGAGATCCGTATTCCTGTATTTGTTATGATTATCGCGGCGTTAGTCACCAGTGTTCAGCTTTTTATTAACGCTTATGCTTATGGACTTTATCTTTCGCTTGGCATATTTTTGCCGCTGATTGTAACTAACTGCGTCATTATTGGCAGGGCTGAAGCATTCGCCTCTCGTAATAGCGTTGCTAAATCTACATTTGACGGACTAATGATGGGGTTAGGCTTTACGCTAGTGCTTTGTGTGCTCGGAGCAAGCCGTGAAATCTTAGGGCAAGGCACGCTATTTTATGGCGCAGACCAGTTATTAGGTGAATGGGCTAAAGGGCTAACAATTCAAATTTGGCAGGTCGATACAACTTTCCTACTGGCTATGCTCCCACCTGGTGCTTTTATCGGTATGGGACTGCTTATTGCACTTAAAAATGTTATTGATAACTATATTGAAGCTAGACAGCCTAAAGTTGAACAGGAAGCGCCGGCTAGAGTCAGAATAACTAAAGTCAATTAGTACAGAACAAATAGACGATTAAGAGTTACATCCTTAAATAATAACAACAGATGGATAGTGGCATATGAACACAGAAAAGCGTCGCCTTATTTTGGAGCGTTTACGGGAGAATAACCCAAAGCCTGAGACTGAGCTCAACTTCTCTAGCCCTTTTGAACTGCTCGTCGCAGTCACGCTCTCGGCGCAGGCAACTGATGTCAGTGTCAATAAAGCAACAGACAAACTGTTTCCTGTGGCCAATACCGCTCAGTCTATCGCTGCACTCGGCATAGAAGGTCTTAAAGGTTATATTAAAACCATTGGGCTCTATAACAACAAAGCAATCAATGTAGTAAAAGCCTGTGAAATACTGGTTGAAAAGTACGACGGCGAAGTCCCTGAAAACCGAGAAGCCTTAGAAGCGCTTCCAGGTGTGGGTAGAAAAACTGCTAATGTAGTGCTTAATACCGCTTTCGGCTGGCCTACCATTGCGGTAGATACTCACATAGATAGAGTGTCAAACCGCACTAAGTTTGCAATGGGCAAGAATGTTGTAGAGGTGGAAAAGAAACTTTTAAAGGTCGTCCCTGCAGAGTTCAAGGTTGATGTACACCACTGGTTGATATTACATGGCCGCTATACCTGTATCGCTAGAAAGCCTCGTTGCGGTAGCTGCATTATTGAAGACTTATGTGAGTTCAAAGATAAGGTTTATCCAGAAGAATAGTGGCTATTATCGTGCGTTAGCACGCATCACCGTTCCAATAAAAAAAGCCGCTAATGCGGCTTTTTTTCTAAAACATGCAGATAAAGAAAATAGACAGAAAAACCGCAATTATAGCGCTAAGACCTAGCGACATTTTTAGTTCAGTTTGCATCGACAACTCCTTAATGTAGTTACTTAATACTATAAGAAACCTTAGACTTTCTCAGGCAATAATTGAAGTTTTGTGATCTCGATACAGACTTTTTCTGGCAAGTATGCAAGGTAAGCACAAATAGTTCCCAAGTCGTATAAATTAGATATACTTCTGCTATAAATCATTGAGAAAAACCAACAAATTAAGAGGTTCAAATGGCACAGTTACTACATACCATGCTTCGCGTAGGAGATTTAGAGCGCAGTATCGCATTTTATACCCAAGTCATGGGTATGAAACTGCTTCGTAAAAGCGAAAACAGTGAATATAAATATACGCTCGCATTCGTCGGTTACGACGAAGAATCAACGGGTAGCGCAGTGATAGAACTCACTTATAACTGGGACACTGATTCCTATGATATGGGTAACGCATTTGGTCATATAGCCATTGGCGAAGAAGACATTTATGCTCGTTGTGATGCTATTGCGAGTGCTGGCGGTAAGGTTACTCGCCCAGCGGGTCCTGTTGCAGGCGGCTCGACTGAAATAGCATTTGTTGAAGATCCAGATGGCTACAAAATTGAGTTAATCCAAATGAGCTCATCACAAAAAGGTCTGGGTTAAAATCTTAATTAGCCTGCTAAGTTAACGCTCTTTAAAGTCACATAAAGCTATGACTAAAATGCAAGAGTTAAAGATATAAAAAAAGCGCCTTACGGCGCTTTTTCAGTTTTAGATTTTAAGATTAGAACTTAACAGTTACACCAGCAAAGTACTGACGACCAATGGTGTCATAAACTTCAGGAACTGTACCGCCATCACTACCATTAGAAACGGTTGAAGGCTCTTCGTCAGTCAAGTTCTTAACACCTGCGCTCAACATCCAAGTATCGTTGATGTAGTAGCTAGCAGAAACATTGTGGTAAAGCACTGCATCAACTTTAGTGCCAGCACCTAGGTCATCCATCTCACCGATGTAACGGTTGAAGTACATAACATTCCAATCGTCTTGACCAGCTTTAATACTAAAGTTGTTACGTACTTGAGCGTATGCACCGAAGTTACCATCGATAGTGTTAGTGTAATCAACGCCATCTTGCTCAAAGTTCAGCAAGTAGGTTGTATCGTTAGCTACGGTCCAATCTAAGTTTAACGCTTCAAAGCTATAAGCCAAGTTGAAATCAATACCGCTTGTATCTTGGTAACCCACGTTAGTTAGTGAGTTAGTTAGGTTAGATAAGTCACCATCAGGGCCAATGTTAAACGCTTCACATGCTGCTTGGTCACCCGCATAACAGTTGTTTAGACCATTTTGAGTGTCCATACGCGCAATTGCGTTCTGAACCTTGAAGCGCCAGTAATCAACCGTTAGCGACATACCATCAACATAGCTTGGCGAGTAAACTAAACCAGCAGTGTACGACTCTGACTCTTCAGGTTGAAGATCTTCATCAGATGTACGGATAACTAAGATTTGTGGATCTTGTTCATTTTTCCATGGATCTTCTAGGTAATCGAATGAACCAGAGTTTCCGCCGTATAGCTCGCTAACGCTTGGTGCACGGAACCCTGTTGCCGCTACTGTACGGATCATTAAGTCATCAGTTGCTTCGTATGTTAGACCAATCTTCCAAGTTGATGCATTACCAAATGTAGAGTAATCATCAAAACGTAGCGCAAATTCACCAGTTAATTTATCAGTAAATGGTACGCTAACTTCTTGGAACACTGAAATAACGTTGTAGTTACCGTCTGTTGGGTCTTGCTGTGCAGCTGTACTTTCACCAGCAACAACTATTGGGTCTGGATTGTAGTAACCGCTTTCGTAACGGTACTCTGCGCCCATAGCAAATGCAACCGCACCAGCATCAAGGTCAAACAGCTCACCACTAATACCTGCAGAAATAACATGCTGCTCGTTACCACCGTCAGCTTCTTCAGTGTAAGCAACGCTGTTTAACAAGTCTTGGTCAGTCATAGGCTGACCAGTAAACCATGCATCTTGATCAGCGTAGATAGCTTCTGTCATTAAAGTAGCGTTAATTGAGTTTTCTACTTTGGTATCAGCTTTATTCTTACCGTATGTGTATGAAAGATCCCAATCCATACCAGTGTTAACATCAATTGAACCGGCAAGACCTGCTGACACACGTAAGGTATCTGTATCTTGGCTGTAGATACGAGGACCTACATCATTCATACGTTTTCTGTAGTTAACATTGCCTTTATCGTCTGGCTTAATACCAGCTGCAATCATGTCATCATCAAGTTCGATACATGAGTCAGAAACAACGCCTGCCTCACAAACAGCGAGATCTAAGTTTGCTGGTTGAGGAGCTAACTGCTGGTTAGACTTACGCTTGGTGTAAAGAATATCACCCGTTAGTACTAAGTCATCGCCTAGCTCTTGGGTCATGTTAGCGAATAAGCTGTAGCGCTTACTTGGTGTTTGATAGAAGCTATCTTGGGTGTAGTCGTAGCTTTCTTCACGATCTACCCAGTTGCCGCTGTCATCTTTAACCATTCCGCCCAAAGAACCATTTGGAATGAACGAGCTTGCACCTGGATCAGTCCAGTCGCGGTCTGATTGAACCACCCCACGGCGTTCTGAATATGCAGCACCGAAAGTATAGTTACCTGTATCTGTATTAAAACCATATAGCGCACTGACCTCGCCGTTTTCACCGTCGCTCTTATCAGTCATGCCACCAGTTACGTCAATCTGGAAGCCTTCAAAATCTTTCTTAGTAATGATGTTAACAACACCAGCAATTGCATCTGAACCATAAACAGCGGATGCGCCGTCTTTTAGGATTTCAACGCGAGCAATCATTGCTACTGGGATAGAGTTAAGATCCACAGCGCTGTCTGCGCCAGAACCAGAGTTAACCATACGACGGCCGTTAAGCAATACTAGTGTACGCTGTGAGCCCATACCACGCAGGTCTACTTGAGCAACACCGTCAGCGCCGTTATTGGTACTTGAGCCAACTGCTGCGCCGGCCATAGATGTTTGTGCTTGTAGCATTTGATCTACAGAGGTGAAACCTTCAGCTTTAATAGTGGCAGCGTCAATAACGGTTACTGGAGAAGCTGTTTCCATATCTTGACGTTGAATGCGGGAGCCGGTAACAGCAATACGTTCTACTTTAGCTTCCTCTTCTGCGTATGCGGCGGTTGAAACTGTAATTGCAGATGTTGAGACGGATGCGATTAATCCGAACTTTATTGCTGAGGCCAATTTAGATGGTCTGTTCATTTATGTCGTACTCCCTAACTTAATTATTTTTATATGCACGTCATTTGTTATCACTGACGTTGCTAGGGATACTGCAATTTCACGTTTAAAGCGTCAATCCACCAACTCGTTAACCATTCACTTTACAATGTTAATAAAGGTGATAAAAAAGGTAACCATAAATATCAGTCAGCGTTTAAAGCAAATCCAAAACCAGAGGTCGCCAGCGCAATACACTAAAATACACACCTTCAGCAGCATATTTAACCGCAAAAAAGTTAACATGCACGTAACCCACCCAAACAAAGAAAGTGTGACAAATATCACACTTTTCGGGGTATTTTTTTAGTAAGCGAGCCAAACAAATAGCCAATTTTTAGAGCTGGCTCCTATTTTTTTAATATTAAATAGACTAGTCATAAAGAATTTGTTCAGAAATGGAGGGCTCAGTAAAAGATAACATGTAGCAGCGGCGTAACAATTACGATTGACGCGATAACAACTCCGCAGCAACTGTTATCCAGTAACGCCGTGAGTGTTACATATATAAATAGTCATTTTTATCGCATAAAACAAAATCGCCACGTAAAAAGGTTTAATCAGTGATTGCATTGAGAGGGGCTAAAAAGTTACTGCGATTTATTGATAGTTAACTTCGATCGTATAACTGATACTGCCTTTACCTGCTTTATTATCAGAAATAACTTTTATCTCGCCACCTATATAGATGGAGGCATTGGTAGAAAGCGAGAATAACTGTTGCTGCGCACCATTCGGTAATAAAGGTGTAAACTCAACATGGCTACTATTACTACCTGACACCTTTATCAATACGGACTGTTCTTCATTTCCCAGCAGCTGAATTTCCCCTAAGGAAAAATCAGATGTGGCACAAGCACTACCTGTACGGCTATTTGTCGTTAACGTGCAAATATTGTTTTTAGTATTGTAAATATCGCCTAACTCAATTTCGCTTACCTGGGCAATGCTCACAGGTAAAACAAGATTAAACTGAGCTTGCCCCATGACTGATGCTAAGACTATAACTGAAAGCATACTTGCTACTGATTGAAGTAAAGTATTTGGGACTATTATAGGTGCTGTCACTACTCATCGCGAACAACGCAGCACACAATTGATTACTAGAGCACTATCTCATCTAGCTGTTGAAAATCTCCGGGGTTTAGTGAAACTAGTTGGATAAGACGATCCTTAACCCAAAGCTCATACTCTCCGGGTGTTATTTGTTCAAAAATAAAAACGCCATCGTACTCAACACGCGAAAAATACTCCTTGTCGCTGGCCGTGGATTTAAGGCTAACTTTTACTCCTTTGGCAGCTTGTTGATTTTCATCGCTCAATTGGTAGATATAGCCTTCTACTTCAGCGGTAAACATCACTGGAAAAGCAATGGGTTGGATAAAGCCTGGATGGGCATTAACTTTAATCACACTAGCAACGGGTACTAAAAAAGGGTCTGGCAAGCTGCGTTCATTAAGTGCTAGCTTATGGCCACGACTAGTGTGAAGTTGGGTAATGAGTAATTCACCATTATTATCTGTCATGCTATTAGGACTGCTATGGCCTGAAAACTGTAATCCTGAAAGAGGGGTTTCATTGGCATCAAACAATCCATTAGCATTGTCATCTTGAAACGCTATAATTTTAACGCTACCAGTATTAATAAAGCTGTTTCGATCGATCAACCAGCGATTATCTGTCGTTTCCCACAGTAATGAACTGTTCCATCTTAATTGTGCTAGCCAGTCGCCTGTCGCATAGTTGTCGACTGCTAACCTCAATGTGCCGTAGTCAAACAAATAAGAAAGTGAATTTCGGCTGCTAAAATCTCCGTCTAAGCTCGGTTGATAGCGCAATTCCAGTTGATAATTTGCGACATCATTTAAAGTAGTATTTATATTTGCAACCCATTGATTAAATTCTATATCTGGAGATAAGTTCATATCCACATAACTTCTTAACGACCAACTGCCAATGCGGCCCGATACTGCAAACCTCTCATTGAGTTTACTGCCATTACTGAAAGCAGACCAACGGAGTTCATTATTTAAATTAATCACTGACAGCTGGCCAGATAGGCTAAAACCGATTTGAGTTCTCTCTCCGCCAGAGCTTAGTCGCTGCCAGTCTCCGCCTAAGCCCCAGTTAACGCCTGCGCCATCAAAAAAACCACTTACATCTACGTTAGCTTCTTGCTTAATACGGCCCTCTGCGTTGTTCCAAGAGCTGAAATTATTGTAACCGCTCCACTCAGCCTGCCAGTCAATAGCATCTAAACTACCTTGAAGCGCAACACTTGCTGCGTGGCCTCCCTCACTATGCACGTAATTGAGCTGAAGTAAATTTAAGTCACTAAGGAGATTAACTGATAACTTTGGCAGAAAATGCCACTTTTCATTAATATCTTGCTGCTGGACCAAAGCCAGTCCCGCTGTTAAGTTATCAAGCAATGCCCAGTTAAAGTTAGTGTAGTACTGTTTCAAGTCATCTTGCTCTCTAGACATAGCGCCAGCACTCATCCCGAAACTGCCCTGCTCCATAACTGAAGTATCGAGTAATTTACTAAAAGATTCACTGCGAACCTCACCATTAGGACCATAAAAGCGCAGCTGATACTGGTTAATGCCGATGTAGTACGGCACTTTTATAAAACGATAGAGCCCATCAGCCTTAACTCGCTGAACATCTATGAGTCCATTATTTCGATACAATTCGACATCCCAACCAGGTTCCGTTTCACCTTCGACAACAATATGGCGTAAATCACTGTGGAACTCGCTACCAGCTGATAACTGAGCACCAATACCCGAACTTGCTTCAGAGACTAACGCTAAATTATGCGACGTTATATTACCTAATCGATAATGGCTCACCCAACTATCAGTTAGCTCCTTATCGACATAGGCAGTAAGATCAGTATTATTGTCAGACCAAGAATAGGAGAAATAGCCATTATGTTGCAGTAAATCAAATCGACCTTGCACTGCACCATCTATCGCTGTAGTCGTGTGGTGATTAAGTCGCTGACTTCTAGCACCAATATCAATATTGAGCCCTAGATCCCCGCTATTTGCGTATTGCTTTGGGATATTTTTAACAAGCCCTTCTTTAACATTCAATTTGTTCTTATTAAATAAATCAAAGCGTTTTTGTCGCGCGATCAATTGACTTAAAGGGATAGCCTCTGATTCTGCGATGCTGTAGCTTTGCCTTGCAGAATCAAAAGCAATAACAAGGCCATACATCTGCGCGATAATATTGGCATCGATATAGAGATCCCAATCATCATGATAGACTATCGTTTTACGGTGATTACAATCATCATTATTGGCCCAATACTGCATCAAATTTTGACTTATATCGATCAGCCGTGTTTCGTCAATAAACCAACCTTCTGCACTTTTAGTCTCAATATCAACCTGAACAGGCAATAATAACTGCTCTGCAAAAAATTCGAGTGGCAAGTAATAGTTACCATTTAGGTGATAAACAAACATCTCTTCACTTAATAGCATTTTTGCATACGAGATTTGTGTGACTAAGACGTTCTGCTCATCGATGGAGCGACTATCATATGATCTTGTTATACGTTTATTACATTGTAAGTCACTAACTTGTTTGGTTATTACAGTAGTAGCGAGCCCTTCTTTTTTAGCTATCAAGGCTGATGTAACGTTATTTTTTGAGTTCTGTACAGCAGAAGTATTTTGCTTGTCTGCGCTCAAAGCTGTAGATAATTCAGTTTTCGAGCGTGTTTCTTGGCTTAGTTTTTTCGCCTTGCTGTCCGGATTAGTTTTCGTTTTAGCCTTTAACTTAGTTATAGACATCCGTTTTACTGTGGTTTCATGTTCAGCCAAAGGTGTTAAATAACTTGAATCACTTTTAATGTTCGACACAATAAGTGAGCTTTCATCTAACTTGCAGCCCGTTGCATTTACATCACTAATCAGATCAATAATAAGTTCATGTTTGGAATGAGTTGAGAGTAAGTCCGAATAATCGTGATCACGGAGTTGAATCAGTGTCAATAGCGCCCTTTCATCATTTACATCTACGTTTTGTGGGCTAATTAGCGTAATCGACAAAATCGCTGCTAATGTTAGCCAGCGACATAAAGAAAGGAGTTTTAGCAGAAGTTCCAAGTTCAAAAATACTAAAGTGCTAGCTTAACCTCGACGCTTTTAGAATTATTGAGTTTATCATTTTCCCTGTAGCGAACAATTAACCTTGCGTTATGACTTACACTTTCGGTGATCGGTACAGAGAATGTTCTCTCAGAAAGCTCTGTATAAATAGTAACATTTTTTGAGGCACCTACTATTTCATTTGTATCCGCGTTAATAACTTCAATGTCACCGTAGGTACTTCTATTTCCGGCTCTTTTTAACGTGACTTGCAGAGTGTTACTACCAGCATCAAGTACACTATTACTAAGAATGAGTTCTGAATCTAAATCACCAACCCTTAATATAACCGGTACCGATATTTTTAGGTAAGCAGAAATACTGAGACTAAAAACATCAGACTCATCTGCGACTGAGTCTTTTTTCTCTGGTGCCAACGGAATTTGGTGAAATACAATGTAGCTACGGTATTCACCTTTTTCAATAGATTTTGGTAATCTGGCTGCTATACGTACTTTTACCGCTTGTTCAGGTTGAATATTGATCCTACGTGGTGAGTAACGGATATAGTTAGATATTGAAAAATCAACATCATTTTTATCTAACGTGACAAACTCTCCAGAATCCAACATCTGTTTATCTTCAAAGTAGATGTTATAACGTGAATTTGCAGAACTTTTATTCACTAAGGAGAATACTGCGCTACGATTCTTGAGGTTATCGAGTTCAACACGAGTAGGATTAACCAGCAAATTAGCTGATACTTGAAACGAAAAAAGCACTGCAAAGCAGCCTAAAAATAGTTTATTCATGATACGCCCAGCTAATTGTGAGGCTTAGCCTCATTATTGTTATTTGTTTAGCTTACTTCGAGCTTAAAACTGTTAAGTCATCTTGTCATTTTCCAAAATGAATATTTTAATAAAAATAAGAAACTGCATTCGCAGCCAGCTTCTTATTTTATGACTATCTCGAATCCAACTCTCTTAATAAGTTACAGAGACAGTATAATCTAACACTTGCGCACCCGATGCGACTGTGCCACTAGCATCTACATCAACATTACCACCAACATTAAAGCTGACTTCACCTGAAGTTACAGCACCAATAGTCTCAGTAGGGTTAATAACTGATGGTGTAAAAGTAATACCATCAAGAGAAGTATCAGCACCAGAAACACTAACGTTTACAATACCATCGGTACCAGTAACTTTAAATTCACCAGCGACTTGTGCTGCACCAGTCGCTAAACAAATTGTTCCAGTTGCTAACGAAGCCGCCGTAAAACCACAAGAGCCAGTAGTTCCGATATCTATATCACCTAAATTAAGTTGGGTCGTTTCAGAAATAACGAGTGGCTTGATTAAGTTAAAGTTAGCTTTACCGGTAAAGTCGCTTGCTCCGACCTGAGATGTTAGTAATACAGAAGAAGCGATTAAAGATGAAAGGAGTATTTTTTTATTCATTATGTTGTTCCCATTGTAGCGCAAGAAATTATCATTAATTTTAGGTAGAGCCTAAGCGCTTGTTTAGCCGCACTTTAATTAGCTCGGAAACAAAAGATAACAATTGCGTTACATTTAGCAACATATTTTAAACCTTGAAGGGTCCACTCATTCTCAAAATGAATTTTAGGTATTTATTACCCCTAGTTATACTAAGGTTTAGCGGTAGCGCTTTCAAATATTAAACACCAATAGAGGCGCAATAAACAGTGACATACTCCATTTCAAGCGCCACCTACGGGATTTAAATTCACAACGGATTTAATTTTCCGCCCTTACTAAATAGCTATATGTAATATCTAATAACCAATAACACTAAGCCTTTAGTCTTACAAAGCGAGATATTTCACTGAAACAGCCACAAAAAACTACGTCTAGTAACACTTAACTACTACAGAGCTAACCCTTATAGATAATTCTATTGTTGTTAAAAATGGTTCAGGTTAACCTAGATTAAAAAAGGGGAATATAATGTTAAGCCTCAAAAAAATGAAAGTCCTGTTAAACATACATTTGCTGCTGATAGCCACCGTCTCCGTAAGCACTGAAGCAGCAATTACGATTACTGAGTTACAACCAATAAAATACCCTTCCACCGTCAAAAACCAGAGTAAATCGACAGTTGTGCTCGTCAATTGGAAAGGAAACCTTGGAAATGCAACAAACGCCACACTGCTTGATAATGATTATTATGAAGGCAAATACCTCGTCAGCTCAGATTCCAACCTCCCTATCACGATTGAATTTTTTCAATTAGGTAACGAGAGTAAGGTGAACTTAAAAACACTACGGGTGAGATATAAAAACAAAACCTATAAGAGTTTTCCAACCATCCCCCTTGATAACCCAGGCGTAGATGGCGAGATTATTGCGATTGGAGCGAAAGTCGTAGCGGGAAAAAATGCTACTGCGGGGGATAAAAACCCACAATATGTTCTGAGGATAGAGGAGCAACAGTAACACGACAGCTCCTCTATTGAGACATGGGCTTACTTGGCTTCAGGCTGAATCAGATTAAAGTGATTATAGGCACGTTGTGTTGCGATACGCCCGCGAGGTGTTCTCTGCACAAACCCCTGCTGAATTAAGAACGGCTCTAATACATCTTCAATGGTTTCACGCTCTTCACCAATAGCGGCTGCTAAGTTATCTAACCCGACCGGGCCGCCCATAAACTTATCAATAATGGCCAAAAGTAGTTTTCGGTCCATATAATCAAACCCTTCAGCATCAACATCTAACATATCCAATGCTAATTCAGCGACGATTTTAGTCACCGCACCACTATGCTTGACTTCGGCAAAATCCCGTACTCTGCGCAGTAAGCGATTCGCAATTCTTGGAGTACCACGGGAACGCCTTGCAATCTCAATAGCGCCCTCTTCATCTATCTCAAGTTCCATCACCTTTGCCGAGCGAATAACAATCGTCGACAAATCTTTAATGTTGTAGAACTCTAGTCGCAGCGGAATACCAAATCGTGCTCGCAGAGGAGACGTTAATGAACCTGCACGGGTTGTGGCGCCAACCAGGGTAAACGGTGGCAAGTCTAGCTTAATAGAACGAGCAGCAGGTCCTTCACCGATCATTATGTCAAGCTGATAATCCTCCATTGCTGGATAGAGGATCTCTTCAACTACGGGGCTTAGACGATGGATTTCATCAATAAACAACACATCATTTTCTTCAAGGTTGGTTAATAACGCAGCCAAATCACCCGCTTTTTCTAAAACAGGCCCAGAAGTTGACTTGATATTAACGCCCATCTCATTAGCAACAATCATTGCCAGTGTTGTCTTACCCAGACCAGGAGGGCCATATATAAGCATATGATCTAACGCTTCACCGCGTTTTTGCGCAGCTTCAATAAAAATCTTTAACTGTGCACGAGTGTCATCCTGCCCCGTATATTCATCCAACAATTTTGGACGCATAGCTCTATCGACAACTTCGTCAGGCTCGATAACTTGCGGTTGTATTAGTCTGTCAGCTTCAATCATTGGTTATCCTTAAAGCATCGACTTCAGCGCTGATTTGATCAGCGATTCTGAATCGATTCCATCGACATAAACAGCAGATACAGCTTTACTGGCCTGCGCGGGTTTGTAACCAAGCGACAATAAAGCTGCAATAGCATCTTCTTCGGCAGTATTAGCAACGACGGGAGCGGTATAATTGGACTGCAACATAAACTCTCTTTCTGAGCCAACGGATGCTTCCATTAAACTTTTGAGTTTATCTCGCATTTCTACCAGTAAACGCTCTGCTGTTTTCTTACCAACACCAGGAAGTTTAACCAAAGTGGCAATATCATCTCTTTCAACACAAGCGACAAATTCCCCTGCTGTCATACCGGACAGTATCGTTAACGCCAACTTGGGCCCTACGCCATTGGTTTTAATCAATAAACGAAACAGTGCACGCTCTTGCTTTGAGATAAAGCCATATAAAAGCTGTGCGTCTTCTCTAACAACAAAGTGGGTAAAAACTACAGCCTCAAGACCGATTTCAGGTAACTCATAAAAGCTAGTCAGTGGCATCTGGATTTCGTAGCCAACACCAGAAACATCAATAAGCACTTCAGGTGCTTGCTTCTCAACAAGTAAACCTCGTATCCGACCAATCATTTATATCTTCCGTATGTTCTAGAGTTTGCTCTGCCGCCCATGGCCGCTAAGCTTTGATTTGTATGATAATGACACACCGCGACCCCTAATGCGTCAGCCGCATCAGCTTGCGGTGCACTGGGTAACTTTAACAGTTGCTGGATCATATGCTGCACTTGCGACTTCTGTGCCCGGCCTGTGCCCACAACCGCACTTTTTATCTGAGTTGCACTGTATTCTGCAACCGGCAAGTTTGCAGCGGTTGCTGCAACTATAGCAGCCCCGCGAGCTTGGCCTAATTTCAATGCAGAATCTGCGTTTTTTGCCATGAAAACTCGCTCAATGGCAAACTCATCAGGCTGATACTGCCTGATAATTTCAGATAGACCATCAAAAATTTGTTTTAAGCGCAACGGCAGTTCATCAGAGCTGGTTCTTATACAACCGCTGCCAACATAAACCTGTTGCCTGCCAACACAGCTGATGACGCCATATCCGGTGATCCTTGAACCCGGATCGACGCCTAAAATAATGGCCATAAAATCTATTCCAAGCCTGCCATCACTTCATCAGAAATATCAGCATTATGGTAAACCTCTTGCACATCATCGTGATCTTCAAGGTTATCGATTAATCGCAAAAATTTAGGGGCGGTACTGGCATCTAATTCAGCTTTAGTTGACGGTAGCATTGTCACTTCAGCATTGACAGCTTCAAGCCCTGCAGCATCTAATGCGTCTTTAACCGCGCCAAAATCTTCTGGAGTTGTAAACACATCGATAGAGCTATCTTCATGTGCCACAACATCATCTGCGCCAGCCTCTAACGCCGCATCCATCACCGTATCTTCATCTGCGTTTTGATAAGAAATAATGCCTTTTTTGTCAAAAAGGTAGGCAACAGAACCGTCAGTACCTAGATTGCCCCCTGATTTGCTAAACGCATTTCTTACACCAGACACTGTGCGGTTTTTATTATCAGTCATGGTTTCAACTAAAACAGCCGTGCCACCAGGTCCGTAACCTTCATAGATAATGGTCTCTAGTACTTGACCATCTAATTCACCTGCACCACGTTTAATCGCACGCTCTACCGTGTCACGCGTCATATTATTTGACAGTGATTTATCGATGGCTGCACGAAGTCTTGGGTTGGAATCTGGATCTGAACCACCTTCTCTAGCAGCAACAGTAAGCTCACGAATAAACTTAGTAAAAAGCTTACCACGCTTAGCATCTTGCGCGGCTTTACGGTGCTTAATATTATCCCACTTACTATGACCAGCCATGTTTATCTCCTACATTCGATGCTTAAGTAAACCACTTTGTACATGTGTGGTTTGCCAAAATTATCCGAAAAAAAAGCCGAGTCTTAACTCGGCTCTTGTTGCGCGTTGTTATTCGCCGTCTTTCACTTCAGGCTCTATAACGCTGACCCCAAGCTCAACTAACTGCACTGGATTGGCAAATCCTGGTGCATTGGTAAGCGGACATGCCGCTGTAGTTGTTTTAGGGAAAGCCATCACATCGCGAATAGAGCTTGCGCCCGTCATCAGCATAATTATACGGTCTAAACCAAACGCTAGCCCCGCATGAGGTGGCGTACCGTAGCGAAGCGCCTCTAATAAGAAGCCAAACTTTTCGTTTGCTTCTTCATCGTTAATGCCCAGTATTCTAAACACTGCGGATTGCATTTCGCTATTATGGATACGTACTGAACCACCACCCAGCTCACAACCATTTAATACCATATCATAGGCATCTGAAATAGCGGCTGTTGGGTTAGCTTCTAGTTCTGCTGGTGTCATATTGCTTGGTGCTGTAAATGGATGGTGCATAGCGTGTAGGCCACCATCTGAAGTACGCTCGAACATAGGGAAGTCAACAACCCAAAGTGGCTTCCAGTCACCTTTAAGCAGGTCAAAATCTTCACCCGCTTTAAGACGTAGTGCACCCATAGCTTCTGCAACAACGTTGGCTTTATCAGCACCAAATAGAATAACATCACCAGTTTGTGCACCAGTGCGCTCAAGTAACGCTTTTACCACATCTTCAGTTAAGAACTTAAGCACTGGAGATTGGATCCCTTCCATGCCTTTATCAAGATCATTAACTTTCATCCATGCTAAGCCTTTAGCACCATAAATGGTGACATACTTGGCGTATTCATCGAGTTGTTTACGCGATAGCTTAGCGCCACCTGGAATGCTAAGCACAGCAACACGTCCTTCAGGGTCGTTTGCAGGACCATTAAATACGGCGAATTCGACCTCTTTTACCAGATCTGCAATGTCAATCAGTTCTAGTGGGTTACGAAGATCTGGCTTATCAGAGCCATAACGACGCATCGCTTCGGCAAAGGTCATTCTCGGGAATTCGCCCAGGTCAACATCAAGTAACTCTTTAAATAGACCACGAGTCATCTCTTCTGTTTTAGCCATAACCTGCTCAGAGGTCATGAAAGAGGTTTCGATATCTATTTGAGTAAATTCAGGCTGACGATCAGCACGTAAATCTTCGTCTCGGAAACACTTTACAATTTGGTAGTAGCGATCAAAACCAGACATCATCAACAACTGCTTAAATAGCTGTGGAGACTGCGGTAGCGCAAAAAATTGACCTTTATAAGTACGGCTTGGCACTAAGTAATCACGAGCACCTTCTGGTGTTGCTTTGGTCAAAATAGGCGTTTCGATGTCTAGAAAACCGTTACCATCAAGAAAACGTCTTACGGCACTGGTCACTTTTGAACGGAAAACAATACGATCAGCCATTTCTGGACGACGCAGATCCAAATAGCGATATTTCAGACGCTGCTCTTCAGTATTGTGCTGGTTCTTGTCCATGTTAATTGGAAGCGGCGCAGAACTATTTAATATTGTGAGCTCAAGACCAAGAATTTCAATTTCACCAGTACGCATATCAGCGTTGACTTGGCTGTCAGGTCTTGCTCTTACAAGGCCTTTAATTTGAACACAGAATTCACTACGCAAGCTGCTTGCAACTTCAAACACTTCTGGAAGGTCTGGATCATAGACAACTTGAACAATCCCCTCTCTATCACGCATATCGAGAAAAACTACGCCGCCTAAATCTCGGCTACGATTAACCCAACCCACTAGGGTTACTTCTTGACCAACGTGAGACTTATTAACGTCTCCACAATAATGACTGCGCATTTAGCTCTTTCCTTTATTCCGCAAAACGATGTTTGAGGTTCTGGTTCAAAACAAGACAAAAGCGGCATTATAGAGGTATATTGCCGTTTTCGAAATAACTTATCGACTAGTCGGTTAAGTATCAGTCAATTTTAAATAAAAATGAATAGATTTAACCCGACGTTACTGCTGCTGTGAATTTCTTGATGATTTTCCGCCCGCATTTTTAGCACGGTACATATGAGTATCAGCCGTTTTGAGCAGTGTATCGACACTGTCGCCATCTGCAGGGTACAAAGCGATACCCATACTCGCAGAAGCAGACAAGCTTAAATCATCGATAACAAACAATTTAGCTAAACATTGCTGTAGCAACTCAACGACAATATCTACCGCAGCCATCGACTCTACCTGATTAAGAATAACAATAAATTCATCACCGCCTAATCGGCCTACCGTATCAGAGCGCCGGACTGAAGCGGCTAATGCAGCACTCACTGCAACAAGATAGTCATCACCAACATGGTGGCCATGTGCATCATTAATGGCTTTAAAACCATCGAGATCAATAAAAATAACCGCAAACTGTGACATTTCACGACTATGGATTAAAATCGCTTGCTCTATTCTTTCTTCAATCATAGAGCGATTAGGAAGCTTGGTTAAACTGTCATGCTTGGCAAATAGTGCCATTTTGTTTTCTGCTTCAATCCTTAACGTAACCTCTCTACGTAGACGTCTATTTGCCAAAAGCGCCATGACGACAAAGACAGCTAAGGCACAGAATACAAGAATACTAACTCGTAACCTATTCTCGAAATCTTCCCGACCAAACTCAATGGTTTGCGATACCCATTTATGGTGGATCTCTTGCTGCTGCTCACGATCAATAGTAGAAATGACGCCATTTATATAAGGGAGTAAAGATTGCTTACTCTTATTAATCCCAATGTGGCTGCGCTGCTCAGCGAAATCAACTAACATCGACATTTTTAAGTTTGAAAAATGGCCTTTTTTCAGGCCAGAACTCAAATTAATGACTTTATCGATAAAGACATCCGCTTTACCCTCTTCGACAGAATTAAGTCCAGCATGACTATTTGGAACCAACACTAACTTTAAGCTCGGATACTCTCTCATAAGATCAGCAACGATGTGATAACCTTCAACAACGGCGAGTCGTAGCCCATTGAGTTCCGATAAGCTAAATATATTAACGCTGTCTAACGAGGTCACAACGCCCCAAGGAGAGGGCCAATATGGTAGAGAAAAAACCAAGTCAGTTTCACGCTCTGCAGTTGCCGCAATACTGCCAGACATATCAATATCGCCTTTTAACAGAGCATCAAGCAGTGCTTGCCAATCACTAAATTCAACGTATTCGAGTTTTAGTCCCAGTTCACGGCTAAGGATGCTAAAGACTTCACTGTTTATGCCTGCGTAGTGACCCTCTGCATTTTTATATTCCATTGGCGCCCAGTTATTAACATAGCCTACTTTTATCTTCCCTAGGCCTCTTATCATGGCGCGTTGCTGGGCGTTTAGTAGCAATAACTCTTTCGTTGGAGAATAGATCCGATCTTGTGGATTCAGAATCCATTTAGCTTCAATGGCAGCCAATTCTACCGATGTCATCGAGTTAAAACCTGCCGCTATGCGTTCAGAAAATCCAGGATCATTTCCTCTATTTAGGGCGTATAGATCGGTTTTAAAATGCAATGTTGGAAATTGATAAAAATCCTCCCATTGCTGTTTCAACAACAAGTAATGTTGCGTCCAAGCAGATGCAGCGACAAAACCATCAATTTCTCCAGCCTCTGTTGCTTCTATCATCTTCTCTACACTAGAAAGGTAGCGGAAATCTGAGTCCGGTAAAGCTTCGATTAAATCACTCAGATAAGGCGAAGTGGGTGCAACGGCAAATACCTTGCCCTTCATCTCAGTAAGCGTCTTATACTGTTTCTTAAAAGTAAATAACCGACTGCTGACTTGATAAATGAGATGCGCACGATTGAGCCCAGATTTCATCGATTCGCTTTCAGGATAGCCAAGTTGCACGTCAGCAGTGCCTCTTTTTACATTATCTATAGTCTGCTTCATATCGCCAGCGATAAACTTTATAGGTAACCCCGTTTTATCTGACCACAACTTCCAAATATCAACTAATAGGCCATGGGGTAAGCCATTAGGCCCTATATCAGCATACGGTTCCACGCCTGCTTGCATAGCAATGATCACTTCATTTTGGCCACGCTGAAGGCCTAACCACTTGCGTTTTACCCCATTCAGCTCAGCTTGCTCTATTTGCTCAAAACCTTGCATTATGCTGTGCAATTCAGAGGCATTTCCCTTCTTGACCACCGGATAGAAAGATAATTCATCAAGCGTTATTCGACGTTTAAACGGGAATGACATCAGTATCTGTTGGCTGACTTCACTTTTTCTTAGGTAGCCTTCTAGGCCGGCAAAAACCAAAATTTCGTTAGCTTTTACTGCATCAATAAGCTGCTTGCGATTGTCGTAATAGGCAAATGACACATTAGGTAACTTTTGCTGCAATAATTCAATATGTGCAGCTCCCTTAACGACCCCAACTCGATAGGGACTAACCTGTGAGAGCTCTTTAATATTAACGAGAGTTTTATTGATGTAGAGGTAGCTTTGTACTTTGCTAATCGGTTGGTAAAAATCAAAAGTGTTACGACGAGATAAGGTATCTGCCATCCCCATGTGAATATCGGTTAAACCGATTTCGACATCTTTTAAAGACTGCTGCCAATTTGTAGGCCTAAAATCAATCTGCCGTTGATTTTTCTTCGCCCATAGCAACCAATAATCAACCAGTAAACCGCTTTTAACACCGTTTTCATCAACATACTGAAAGGGATAAGAGTCGTCACTCATCGATATCAGCAATGGCTTAATATTATCATTTTGAGCCGAAATAACTGGATGCGTATAAAAGAGTGATAAAACAATGAGCAACACGTAGGCGTTATATTTCAATTACAATCCCTATAAAAGGTCAAACATCTGTAAATAATTTGTTTCAATATAGCTATTAGACAAAATTTTATGAGGAATTTCCAGTACTAGTCTTGCTGGTAACGGATATGTTTAGCTAGAATAAAGAGTTGAACTCCCACTATTTGATCACATGAAATCTTCACAAGACGACTTATACGCGAAACCTTACCAACAAGTCAGCGACTTTCAGTTCGATAATAAAGTTGCTGGTGTGTTTAATGATATGATCCGTCGTTCGGTGCCGGGCTATGGACAAATCATTAATACTATTGGAGATTTAGCACAAAAATATGCAACGCCAAACAGCAAAATATATGATCTTGGCTGTTCATTAGGCGCCGCGACCTTAAGTGTACGTCGCCGAGTAGAGGGCCGAAATTGCCAGATTATCGCCGTTGATAATAGTGAATCTATGATCGAGCGCTGTAAAGAGAACTTGTCAGCCTACGTCAGTGAAACACCAGTTAAGTTAGTTTGTGGTGATATCCGTGATATTGAAATTGAAAATGCATCGTTAGTGATCCTCAATTTTACCATGCAATTTTTGGCGCCTGAACATAGACAAAGCTTACTAAAAAAAATCTACGATGGTTTACTGCCAGGTGGTTTATTAGTGCTTTCAGAGAAGCTTTACTTCGAACAAGACCAAATACAATCGACATTAGATGATTTACATCTCGATTTCAAAAGGGCAAATGGTTACAGTGAGTTAGAGATCAGCCAAAAAAGAAGCTCACTCGAGCACGTAATGAAGCCTGACACGCTTCAACAACATGAATTACGAATAAAACAGCAGGGATTTAGCCAATTTAGTGTTTGGTTCCAATGTTTTAACTTTGCATCTATGGTGGCAATTAAGTGATAAGTTTTAGTTCTTTTTATAAGCAAATTTCAGATTCTAGCCTGCAGCATTGGTTAGAAACGCTACCGGCTATTTTAGGCCAGTGGCAACGCGAGCATAAGCATGGCTCACTTCCTAAGTGGGAAAAAGTACTTAATAAATTGCACTACCCACAACCTGACACAGTCGACTTTAAAACAAGTGTCACCATAGGTTCTGGTGAGCAGTTGTCAGTTGGTGAGCGAGAGAAACTCGAAAACTTGCTCGCAATATTCAAGCCTTGGCGTAAAGGTCCTTACTCTATTCATGGCATTGAAATCGACACAGAATGGCGCTCAGATTGGAAATGGGAGCGCATTGCGCCGCATATTTCTCCTTTAGCAAATCGTACAGTTCTTGATGTTGGCTGTGGCAGCGGTTATCACATGTGGCGCATGCTAGGTGATGGCGCCAAGCATGTGGTCGGTATTGATCCTTCACCAATGTTCATGTGCCAGTTTGAAGCCGTAAAAAGAATCGCAGGTGATGAGCACCCGATTCACTTCCTACCTTTAGGCATTGAAGAACTACCGCCACTTGACGCATTTGACACTGTTTTTTCGATGGGAGTACTTTATCATCGCCGTTCTCCGATTGATCATCTCATTCAACTAAGAGACCAGTTAAGAACCGGTGGTGAACTCGTTTTGGAAACCTTGGTCATAGACGGTGACGAGAATACTGTTTTAGTACCAGAAGATCGCTATGGAAAAATGAACAATGTGTGGTTTTTGCCCTCTGTAAAAGCACTCATGTTGTGGCTAAAGAAGAGTGACTTTATCGACATCCGCTGTGTAGATGTTGATGTCACCTCTCTCGCAGAACAAAGAAGTACTCATTGGATGCCCAATGAGTCATTAGTTGATTATTTAGATCCTAATGATGTTAGCCTTACCGTTGAAGGTTATCCCGCTCCGAAGAGAGCAACTATAATCGCAACAAAGAACCAACCAAATAAAGAAACCAAGTAAAGATTTAATCTAGCCGATAGTAATGGGAAGCACTATGTTTAAGCAGATAATTTGTATCGCCGCCATCGCAACCGTAATCACTGGTTGTGCATCAACTAAAGATGCAAACAAACCCGTACCTGTTGATGCAACTGTGCTAGAAGCCAGTTTGAACCAACAAGAAATTAATATTGTTAATGCAATTGATTCTTGCAAAGAGGCACAAAGCGCAAGCATGACAACGTTATCGGCTCAATTAGAGCAGCTCAACGCCCAAGTCGCTACGCTAAAGAAAGACAAAACAGCCGTTGTACCGGTCATCACTCCAGCGCAATGCCCTCCTTCTCCGCTGCAAGGTAAGTTTATTCTAGGCGCAGTTGAAGATGTTTTTATTGATGAATTAAAAGCAAGCTTTAATACCCGTATCGACACTGGCGCAGAGTCGTCGTCGCTCGACGCTCACAATATTATCTTGTTCGAACGTGATGGCAACCAATGGGTACGCTTCGACGTATTTACCAATGGTGCTAAACAGCCAGCACAAACATTCGAATCGAAAGTCGAACGCTTTGTAAGAATCAAAGAGGCAGATGATAAGACTGATAGGCGTCCAGTTATCCATGCCCATCTTGAGATAGGCAAATATAAAGCGGAAACAGATCTTAACCTCACTGATCGTAGTCATTTAGAGTTCCCGTTATTACTGGGACGCAAATTTATGCAAGACATCGCCGTGGTAGATGTAGGTCAAACCTTCATTCACGGAAAGAAGAAAGGCGGTAGTGCATCGTCAGCTTCTAAATAATAGGAATAATAATAATGCATTCAAGAAAGCCTTTTTATATTTTGGTTGCCCTGCTTTTTATTGCAGGGATCTCAGCAAGCGTCTATCGCGGCATTGAACATAGCGTGCCGTTTTTGCCAGGCAAACAAGTACAGAGCTGGGCAGTAGATGCTAAAGTCAGCTTCCAAGGTACGACTGAACCTGCTGAAGTCTCTTTCTCTTTACCGGAAGATCCTGCTTATGAGATCTTAGTCGAAAACGCCACTTCACCTGGTTATGGTTTGACTATCACCAACAATAAAGTAGACCGTCGAGCGATATGGTCTATCCGAAGTGCTACAGGCCGACAAGATTTATATTATAAAGTCACCTTGATCCCAACAGGGCAAACACAATTGCTCACTGACGTTGAGCCAGAAGCGCCAACTGCATACATGTGGCCTGCAACAGAAAGCGCAGCAGCTGCTCAAGCAGCAGAAGAAGTTTGGGCTAAAAGTGCAACCAACTTATCATTCGCACAACAACTTAATAAAGACCTTAATGCAGAAGAACGTAGCCAAAATATTGAGCTTCTGCTAGCGGGCAATTCACCAAGTAAATTGTTCATTAGAATGCTACACAGTAAAGGCATTCCAGCTCAAGAAGTCAGTGGTTTATTTCTAGAAGATCAACGTCGTAGACAACAGCTGTCAACATTTGTTGAAGTCTATAATGACGGTGAATGGCACCTATTTAACCCTGAAAATGGTACTCAAGGTCGTCCAGATGATCTATTACTTTGGGATCGCTCAGGTAAGTCAGTACTCGACGTCATTGGTGGAGTGAACTCTCAAGTTAACTTCTCCATGTTGCAAGATACGCGCTCAGCGCTCGCTACCGCGATCGATGTGATGAAAAATGACAATGCACTAGATTTTTCATTGTATCAATTACCACTTGAAGAGCAGAGCCTATTTAAGGGCATTTTGCTGATCCCAATCGGTGTTTTGATGGTGGTATTCTTACGAGTACTTATCGGTATTAAAACCTCAGGTACCTTTATGCCTGTGCTTATTGCGTTGGCGTTTATACAAACTACTCTTTTTACTGGCCTTATAGGCTTTTTGTTGATTGTAGCCTTTGGTCTAATGATCCGCTCATATCTATCTGAGCTTAACCTATTGCTCATATCTCGGATCTCGGCGGTTATTATCGTGGTTATCGGCATTATTGGCTTGTTTACCCTGCTCTCTTACAAATTTGGCTTAAGTGAAGGGCTAACAATTACCTTCTTCCCAATGATCATCTTAGCTTGGACAATTGAAAGAATGTCTATTCTGTGGGAAGAGGAAGGCGCAAAAGAAGTTGTTATTCAAGGTGGGGGTAGTCTATTCGTTGCGACATTGGCATACCTAGCGATGAGTGCGACTTGGGTGCAGCATTGGGTGTTTAACTTCTTAGGGATCCACTTAGTCATTTTAGCTCTCGTACTATTAATGGGTCAATATACTGGTTACCGTCTGCTTGAGCTGAAACGCTTTAAGCCTCTGGCTGGAGAATAATATGTTTCTCGCAAACCCTTCAGCGCTTGCCCGCGGCGGTATTTTGGGTATGAACAAACGTAATATCGACTATATTGGCCGATATAATCCACGTAAGTTCTATAAACGAGTCGATGATAAGCTAACAACCAAACAGTTAGCCCTTGCCAATGATATTGCCGTACCCGACCTTATTGGTACGGTTATTGAGCAGCATGAAATTGGTGAGATACCAGCAATGGTTAATGACAAAGATGGTTTTGTCATTAAGCCTTCAAAAGGTTCTGGTGGTAAAGGGATCTTAGTTGTCACGAAAGTAGAGAATGGTCGTTATTACAAGCCAAATGGCCAGGAGGTAACCCCTTCAGAAGTCTATCGCCATGTGTCTAACGTACTCAGTGGACTTTTTTCGCTAGGTGGTAATCCTGATGTCGCCATTGTAGAGGGGCTTATACAGTTTGATCCTGTATTCGATGGCTATTCCTATGAAGGAGTGCCAGATATTCGACTAATTGTCTTTAAAGGCTTCCCTATTATGGGGATGATCCGCCTATCCACGGCAGCATCTGACGGTAAGGCAAATTTGCACCAAGGCGCAGTTGGTGTTGGAGTTGATATTGCTACCGGTAAGGGCCTGCATGCGGTGCAGTTTGATACACCGATAGACTTGCACCCGGATACACAAAAAGAGCTGACAGCAATCCAAGTTCCACAATGGGATACGCTGTTACATACAGCATCTAAAGCTTATGAAATGTCAGAGCTTGGTTATTTGGGTACCGATATGGTGCTCGACAAATATAAAGGGCCTTTATTACTTGAGCTAAATGCTCGACCAGGCTTGGCGATTCAAATCGCCAACGGTCGTGGGATCTTAGGTAATTTACGCCATGTTGAGCAGATGAAGAACCATAATATGTCAGTTGAAGAACGCGTGGCATATGCAAAAATACATTTTAGTGCTACCAGCTAAATTGAAAAAACACCTTGTAGGACTGTTTATTGTCCTTACAAGTTTGGTCAATACGGCAGCTAACGCTGCCGTATCTCCAATCCCACTCTTAGTGGAGCAATGTCTTCGCTTCGACTTTCCAACGCTAGCCATTGACCCAAGCTTAGATAGTAAAACCAATGCCATAACCCTTGAAAGGCAACTTATCGGTTTTTTCAACATTAATGACCGCATTAAGTATTATCGCCATTTCCCACTCTCTTATGCAGATAGGGAACTGCTACTGCAGTGCCAACTCTACCTTGCAGATGAACTGGCACTTTACTTAGATTCAGTCCCTTTCCAATCACTACAGTTTAGCCTTGCTAAAAACCAACAACCACAGATGAGTGCACTGCTAACACGGATAAATCACTTATCAAAGAGCAGTATGTCCCCGAAACTCAAAGCACAACTGCATACAGCCCAAGCCGCCTTTAAACAGGAGATAAGCACTCAAGCACTCAGCTTAAATATTGCCGACTCAAGTTGCCAAATCTCAGAGCTGGGAACAGTCTCAATATCACGGGACTTTAATGGTACATTAGCCAGTTACCTGATTAAACAGGACAACGAGCAATGTAGAAAGCGAGTCTGGCAAGCTTATCAATCACGAGCCTCTGGTAAAAATAAGCTCGCACTAACAACAATTAAGCAGCTTAGACAGCAGCAAGCTATAGAAGCAGGTTTTGCTAGTTACAGTAAGTACCGATTACAACGACAAATGCTGCACTCTCCAGAGTTGGTAGAGCAATTTTTACTGACTCAAACAGATAATATAGCGATCGCGCCTTGGAATATCGGCAGCGAACTTGCCAATGCTCCGTCTACAAAAGTTAGCAAAATAAACTCTACACAGTGGTTAGTTTTGGTTGAAAAAGAGTTGCTGGCATTTGAGGTTCGTTTTGATTGGATAGACAACAAGATAATACGGGTATGGCATAGAAACCGTCTTCTTGGTGATATCTATCTATCTGAAAGTAACAAAGTCGCAGTAAAACCAATAAGACAGCCGGTGGTTGGACAACAATTTGGCCAAATTGAGTTGTCATTCCCTACCGAGCTTGCTAAATATCAGCAGCAAAAACAAGCGATAAAAGCTATCTCAACCGCAATCACAAAGTTAGCTAAAGGGCAGCAATTTTACTTACTCAATACCATAAGCGAAACAGACGATAGCAGTAACTTGGATGCGTTATGGTTAGAAAACTGGCTAGCAGATAGAATGCTTCCACAGGTAAAAGACGGCTCTCGTGAAGCCGTTTTACAACTATACTCAGAACAACTTAATGTTTTTAGAGCTAAAATTGCGGTAAACCTATATAGAGCGCATCAACAAAAAAATTCATTTGTTCCTCATCAGCAATTTTATCTTAGTTTTGGTAAATACTGGGATAAGACAGAAGATGCACCTTACACATTTAGCGCTATTGTTTACCAGGGACCGCTTTACTACCAAAAGTTATGGCAACAGAAAGTTGCAGAGTATATTTATCAGTCCACCAAAAACTGCCAAGACCAAGCTGCCGTTTTTGATATGTTAGTTGTTAATGAGGCATCAAATAGCATTGAAACAGTTCTTAAAATGCTGTTAGGTTCGCCCGTTACCGTCGATTCACTTATAAAAAGGATTCAACATGCCTTCGATGCTCAGAATAAGCACCCTAGCAGCTGCACTTTTTTGCGCCAGTAGTTTTGCAGCGCCAACAGCCAACGAAGCAGAAAACGCTGAAGTCTATCACGCTATAAAAACAAATCTTGAAAAGCACCTGTTTGAGCTACCGCCGCGTATTCAAGGCCATTATGGTATTAGACAATACCGGATGACTGGCGATGTAAAATACGCTAACGCAGCATTAGTCGACCTTTATGCCGTTACTGAGGCCCAAGCTTTTTACGCTTGTAATCTGGATAAGAAAGACTTTATTAGCAATGAAGCTAATAAGGCTATCTCTGTATTAGGAAAAGGTCCTCGTGCCAAAGCACGTAAAAAAGCATTAAAGCCATTTCCTGAGTTTATTTTCTATACCGATGTGTTATTACGTTATTCCAGTCGCATTGATGAATTTGATTTAACCGGTCCTTGTCATGAGCAACTAATTGAAACGCTAAAAAAAGCCGATTTGAAAACTGGCCTAACAGATAAAGCCATGATTGAAACTTGGGCAGCTCAGTTGATTAACTATGTTTACTGGGCTAAGCAGATTGGCGTAGGTGATTACTTATCAGATTATAAAAAAGCCTTCATTGATGTTTATCCTGATAGCAAAGACAGTCAGCTAGATAAAAAGCAATACCGAAACAAACTCTACGGTATGACGCATTTTATATTCGCTGCCAGTGAGTATTACCAGCATAATGTTGATGCTAAAGAGTTTGCCTGGATATTAGATCATTTTGAGCAAAACATTGATCGTATTTTAAAGGATGCCACTGATGACATCATTGCCGAGGTGGGTATTAGTTTTCTTTTAGCAGGGCAAGCAGATAACCCGGTGGTGGCTAAAACTCAACAGCATATCGTCAACGCATTTGACAGAAAAGAGCAGATAATTCCCTCACCGCGCGGCAACCCAGATCTTGTCATGGGTGAACACCGAAATGTATTAGCAATGATGTTGCTTGATTGGCCAGAGAAACTTCACCAAGGCCCTCACCTTGCGACACTAAAAGCAACTAAGAAGTATCTGCCAAAACAGGTGAAAGCTAAGTAATGGACAGAGCAAAATCAACATTAGAACAATGGCGAATTATCCAAGCAGTTGTCGATTATGGCGGTTACGCCCAAGCTGCTGAGAAGCTAAATAAAAGCCAATCTTCACTTAATCACGCAGTCGCTAAGCTCCAATTTCAGTTAGGTGTGCAGCTACTTGAGGTCAAAGGCCGAAAAGCTTACCTCACTGAATGCGGCGAAGTGTTGCTTCGTCGTTCTCGGCATATTACCCAGTCAGTGACTGAGCTAGAGTTATTGGCCAATAACCTGGAAACAGGCTGGGAGCCGTCACTAACAATTGCCCGCGAGATCATCTATCCGATGGATGATCTTGTTGATGTACTCAGCCAGTTCTACCCCGTTAGCCGTGGTACAAGAGTCACCGTGCTCGATACCGTTTTAACAGGCACTGCTGAACTCATCAATAATGAAGCGGTTGATATTGCTATTTGTGGTGGACCACCGCCTAAGGGATATTTAGCTGAGCCCTTAGTGGATATCAATTTTAGTCTTGTATGCCACTCTAACCACCCATTAGCTCAGTACGACGTCATCGAAGAAGATCAAACGCTTGCCCAGCACCTTCAGCTTGTGATCAAAGATACGTCCCAAGGTCCTAATACAGACCTAGGCTGGCTTAAGGCTGAACAGCGTTGGACTGTTGCAAATTTTCATGAAGCCATCGTCATTCTCAAAAAAGGCTTAGGTTTTTGCTGGGTTCCAGAACCACTAGTAAAAGCTGCAATTGAAAATGGTGAACTGAAAAAGCTTAACTTGAAAGGGTCAACAAAACGTAAAGCCACACTTAGTTTAGTGATCCCCAACCGTGATAAGCAAGGCCCTGCGAGTGAAATGGTTGAGCAATTATTTAAAAAACACCATCAAATTGAGTCAATCTAACCAATAAAAAACGCTCGCTAGAGCGTTTTTTATTTTCAGACTTTGATATTAATGATAGTGCCAATCATCTCAGAGGAAGCTTCAATGACTTCAGCCGATGCTTCGGCATGATTGACAGCCTGAGTGGCATTGATAAGCGCGCTATTTATATCTGCACTACTATCGCCAACACTTGCACTTGTCGTCGCTACAGCAGATTGACTTGAACTGGCAACATCAACAGTTGCTTGGGTCAAATCTGACTGCGCACTTTGAAAGCCATTGTGTCCTGAAATAATACTAGGAGGAATTTGCATAACAGCGCTCTCTTGTAATTAGAAATTAGATTATCAAGTAACGTACTAAAATTGTACAGCTATTATCAACATAATTAACAGTTCCAATAAGTTAACCGGCTATACTTATTTAGATATTAATCGACGCTGACAGCATTTTACGACTTGGTTTCAAGTTGAAAAAATCTGCATATGGTTAGCTGTTCAGCACGAGTACAAGTTAATGAGTGTAGTATTTTGCATCATTAGTTAGGCACAGCAAAATGCCCTTAACACTGGTAAGTTCGCTACAGAAAAGCGAGTTATTACACCGCTTATGGCCTTTTTAAATTAGCCACTAACAGATTAAAATGATACGGTAAAAACTAAATCATTAGATATGAAATAAAGGTAAACCTGAATATGGAAAAACCCAAAATATTAGTGATTGATGATGACCCAATCTGCTCAAGCCTTTTACTGTCAATATTAGGTGATGATTACCATGTCACCACAGCCAATTCAGGCATCCAAACGACAGAACTTGCCACCAGTTTGCAGCCAAACTGTATTTTTCTCGACATCATGATGCCAGATAAAAATGGCTATCAAGTGCTAAAAGATATCAAGGATAATGACTTAACTCGCGCGATCCCTGTCATTATTATTAGTAGCTTAAATGAAAATTCAGATGAAAACTTAGCGCTAAGGTTAGGCGCTCAAGATTACATCTTTAAGCCCATCACCCCAGCTGATGTTTACAGCAAATTAAAAAAACACCTTGGTTAAAGTGACTTAAGTAACTGATAGGCTATATGAAAAGTACTCAGTATCTTTAATAAAACCAATCTTTTCATACAATGCTTGCGCAGTGTAATTATCAATAGCAGTACCTAGGTCAATTCGTGCAGAGTTAGTACATTTAGCTAACTCTATAACATTTCCAATCAGCGTATTCGCGATACCTTGCTGCCGATGTGATGCACAGATAAATAGATCGTTGAGAACGATCACTCTTGCTAATGAAACAGAAGAAAAAGTGTGATAATTAAGCACAAATCCTACAGGCTCTTTATCGCTATAGGCAATAAAGACTGTCGCGTCTCCATTATTCAAACGCTGTTTTAAATAGTCACGATACTTAGTTGGTGCAGAAGCTTGCTTATAATACCAATTGCATTAAGTATTTGACCAGTTCAGAGCCCCCCAGCCTTTTCAATTCAAAGCGCATTGGTAAAGAAATGGTTGTTCCCTTTTAAGCCAATGCAAAGCAGAAGTGGAAAGACTGAGGAGCTCACGTAGTGCGGGTTTCAAAACGCTGTATGATTCGCTATGGGATTTGGATATAGAATAACTATTAGCTCAAATCCCACTACTTTCCTACAGCGTTTTGAATTCCCGCTGAATGGTCAAACTTTTAATGCAATTGGTATAAATCACCATGTATTGATCAAACAGAGGCACTAAGTCATCGAGTTTATCAATTGAGATCTTTTCTATATTCACTCAGTTTCCCTTTTATCCGCTAACAGAAATCTACATATTTATCTTAGTATCAGCTTTACCTACCTTTTACTTCCAGCCCATCTCCCAGTCTTTCCAAACAGGGTTTAAGCCTCGAGCACTCATTGCAGTGGCGACTTCCATAGGCGTGCGCTCGTCACTTATTTCAAATTGATCTAACTGAGAGTTGGGTTCATCGTAGCCACCTGGTTGTGTTGAACTACCTGCGCTGACATTGGTTACGCCAAGTGTGAACAGATTATCACGAAGCGCAGGACTTTCGCGGGTAGACAAACTAATTTCAAGTTGGTGGTTAAACAACCTAAAAGCACAAATCATCTGCACTAAGCCTTTATCGGTCAACTCCACCTTAGGTGGTACTCCGCCTGTGCAGGGTCTTAAACGCGGTAGTGAGATGCTATAACGACTGCGCCAATAGTTTTTTTCTAAATAAGCTAAATGATGACCCATAAGCAACGCATCTAAACGCCAATCATCAAGGCCTAATAATACCCCTAAGCCTACTTTATCAACTCCAGCTTTAGCCACTCTTTCCGGGGACTCGAGTCGAAAACTGAAATCTTTCTTCTTACCACGCGTATGGTGGTTAGCATAAGTCACCGGGTTATAGGTTTCTTGATAAAGCATTACCGCATCAAGGCCATCTTCGATCAATGATTGGTAATCGGTTTGCTCAAGCGGCTGAACCTCCAACGCAACATGGCTAAACTGCTGTTTAACCAATGGCAGCATCTGCTTAAAATAGTCTAAACCAACTTTTGTTTCATGCTCTCCTGACACCAACAGTATCGAGTCATAGCCCATCTTTTTGACCAATGACAACTCTCTAACCAATTCTTTTTCAGACAAAGTCTTACGCTTAATTTTATTGCTCATAGTAAAGCCGCAATAGTCACACTCATTGGCACATAAGTTAGACAAGTAAAGCGGAATATACATACCAAGGCTTGCGCCAAAACGTTGCCGGGTGAGTGCTACTGATCGCTGCGCCATCTGCTCAAGGTAAGGTTCTGCAGTTGGCGACAGCAATGCAAGTAAACTCGATAAATTGCCCTCTGGATTGATAAGTGCTCGCTCAACATCTTGCTTAGTTGTTGAATACAAAGACATCTGTAATTCACTGCGTGACAGTTTTTTAAACTCGTCGACAAAACTCATGAGGCCGCCTTTTGGCTAACTTGGGTGTGTAAGCGGTTAAACATTTAGAAAACCCGTTAATGGACTTGTATTATTTGCCTGCTTACTGACACTTCCTAACCCAGCAATAAATGCTGCTCGCCCGGTATCTACGGCTTGAGCGAAGCAGCGCCCCATAGCAACTGGATCAGCACTGCTTGCAATCGCCGTATTAACCAATACAGCATCAGCACCAAGTTCCATCGCTCTAGTCGCTTGTGAAGGAGCCCCAATGCCTGCATCAATCACCACAGGTACTTGTGACTGTTCGATGATGATTTTTAAAAATGGCTCTGTAGCTAAACCTTGATTTGAACCTATCGGGCTGCCCAAAGGCATCACAGCAGCGCAACCAACCTCTTCTAAACGCCGACACAAGACGGGATCGGCATGTACATAAGGTAAAACAACATATCCTTGTTCGCATAAAATCCGTGCTGCGGCTAATGTTTCGATAGGATCGGGCATCAGGTACTTAGGATCAGGGTGGATCTCAAGTTTTATCCAATTAGTCCCCAACATCTCTCGAGATAAATGAGCCGCAAAAACGGCCTCTTTCACATTGCGTGCACCAGCTGTGTTTGGCAGTAACTTTATCCCACGCTGTTGCAGTGGTTTTAAAATATTATCGCTACCGGTTTTCAGATCAAGCCGCTTAACAGCCAGCGTGACCAGTTCAGAACTTGAAGCGCTAATCGCCGCGAGCATTGCCTTTTCATCAGCAAACTTGCCGGTGCCAGTAAACAGCCTAGAGCTAAACTCTGTATCACCAATTTTCAACATCATTAACCTCCAGCGACAACGGAAAAAACTTCTAACGTATCATCTTGCTGACACATGATATGTGGCCAGCGACTTCTAGGTACCACTTCAGCATTGAGTACTAAAGCCACACCATTTTCTGCAATAGTTCGCCGCTTTAATACATCTGTTAACGACGAACCATCAGCGATACTCATTACTTCGTCATTCAAAAAAATGCTAATCATTTATCATTCTCCTCATTCTGTTTCGCTATCAACTTCAAAGTGAAATACATCAAGCGCTACAGACGCTGCAGTTTGGGTCACGTAAAAGAGATGCTTGTCGCCAAGTAAATTTGCCACCATCAAAGCGAAATAACTTCCCCAGTAATTGATTGCCGTTAATCTTTGTTTTTGCTGCAGTTTCGTCTAAAGATGGTTTAAGAACATCAACATCCAACAACAGATTTAAACTCATCAATGCCTGCATTGACGCTAATGTACCCACCATGGGCCCTAACACGCCGATAGTTTGGCAGGTTTGACTCACACTCATATCACTAGGATATAAGCAGTGGTAACAGCCTGACTCAGGCGAGATTTGTTGGTTAATACTCAATAGCTGACCTTGAAAGTGAGCTGCGGATGCTGAAACTAAAGTGATCCCCTGCTTTATAGCTTGTAGATTAACCAGTTGCCTCACATCAAAGTTATCGCTGCAATCGAGTAACAGATCAAACTCCGATGGCTTGCTACTAAACAAATCATTAGTATTAGCTGCACTTAGATATTCGCAGTAGCTGTAGATCTCACAATCTTCATAAGCACGCATCAGTTTTATAGCTGCAACTTGCGCTTTATTGACGCCTAAGTCCTCTTTAGAGAACAGTAATTGCCTAGGAAGATTCGATAGTTCAACAACATCGCCATCTACCAGCGTTATTTTGCCAATGCCAGCAGCAGCAAGATACTGCGCCGTCAATGTGCCTAACCCACCAACACCTATGATCAATATATGGGATTGCTTAAAGCGATTTTGCCCCTGTTCACCGACTTCAGGTAAAAGAATTTGCCGTGAGTAGCGCAAAAACTCCTTATCAGTAACGGCCATTATTCCCCCTCAGCCCACTGTTTAACTAAAGCTTGGTAGGCTCCAGCCGGATCAACGGCTTCAGTGACAGCACGCACTACGGCAATATCACCCACACCGGTTTTTTTCACCTCAGCGAGTGTGCTTGAGTCGATACCGCCAATCGCTACTACTGGCAGCTCGCCCTGCATCAAGTCTACGTAGCGAGTTAGCTTTCTAAGCCCTTGGGGCGCGGATGGCATCTGTTTCGTCGTTGTAGGGAAAATATGCCCAAAAGCGATATAGGAAGGTTTATGTTGCATCGCTAACAAGATCTCAAAGTAACTATGACTCGATAATCCCAATGCGATATTAGCTTCACTCAGCAGCTTTAAATTACTAGCAACAAGATCTTCTTGCCCTAAGTGAACCCCGAACGCGTGATGTTTTATGGCTAACTGCCAATGATCATTAATAAAGACCTGAGCCCTATAATCTCGCCCGAGCGCAATTGCTTGTACAATTTTTTGCTCAAGTAACGGATCTGCGGGATCTTTTACTCGTAGTTGAATCGTCTTCGCTCCCGCTTTAAGCAGCTTTCGCAACATATCAAGCTCAGCAACTACAGGGTAAACGCCTAACTGCGTAGTGAGTTTCTTAAAACCTTGAGTACTCAGATTATTAGAATTATTTTTCTCAGCAACTTCAAAAAGCGGTTCGATAAATGGATAAATAGACAACGTATTTGGCCAACCGCAACGCGCTAAACAACCTGAACCGCTGCCAGGCTGATAACTTCGAGCTAATCCTTGAGAAACATAAGCTTTAGCAACCACCACCGCATCATTTAGCACAAAGCCATGCGCCATCACCGCTGCAATTGCCGAAGACAATGTACAACCGGTTCCATGGTTGTTCTTGGTATCTATTCTGCTTGAGGTGAGCCAAAAGGAATGTTCACTATGTAAACTCGAAACCCCAGTAACCTGATGGCAAACCAGTAAATCCCGAGCAAGCTTCTTATCCCAATTAGGTCCAATATCGCCTCCTTTGGCGATTACTGACACTTTTAGCTGTGTAGCTAGCGTTTGAGCCGCTTGAACACTCTGCTCCGGTGTTATCAACTGACGTCCAGCTAACGTGGCAAGTTCGGTAACATTAGGAGTGATTAATGTCAGTAGCCCTTTAAACGGTGTAAAGTCGAGTGCTTCTGCGCCTGTAAGTGCATCTCCACAAGTCGCTACCATCACGGGATCGAGAATAACCGCTACCGTAAAGCCGCGATCTCGCCACTGCAAGAGACTTCTTTGTAACCAGTTTGCCACCAAATTTATCTGCTGTTGGTTGGCTAACAGGCCTATTTTAATTGCTTGTGGAGCAAGGTCAGTCGCCAACACATCAAGCTGCGCGATTAATATCTGTGGTGATACCGCTTCAACTGATGCGACAGTGACAGAACTTTGCGCTGTCACTGCTGTAATAACACTGCAGCCATGAGCGTCTAAATCATTGATTGTCGCCAAATCAGCTTGAATACCTGCCCCGCCGCCACTATCAGATCCCGCAATCGTCCATACAATTGGACGATTGCGCATTGGCATCGGGTTAGAATTAACCTTTGCCATGCTTACTCCTCTAGTGCAGCTTCTTTACTGTTTTGTTCAACGCTCGCTTCATGGTAAAGCTCAGCGCCTTTGGCTTTAAATTTGGCTGACATTTGCGCCATACCACTATTGATATCAGTATCAGATAACCCAGTAGGTGTGACCTGTTCACTGTATGCTTGATATTCAGCAGCAGACTTTACTTCCAGAGCGCTCGTTTCCAGAGCCTGTTTCTCTTGCGCTGCCGCATAATCTCGCACTTCTTGGGTGATTTTCATTGAACAAAATTTAGGACCACACATAGAGCAGAAATGCGCCACTTTAGCTGACTCTTGTGGCAGTGACTCATCATGATAAGCACGCGCAGTATCAGGATCTAAACCTAAGTTATATTGATCTTCCCATCTAAATTCAAAACGCGCTTTTGACAATGCATTATCACGAATTTGTGCGCTCGGATGACCTTTAGCGACATCACCAGCATGGGCTGCAATCTTATATGCAATTAAGCCCTGTTTAACATCCTCTTTATTCGGTAATCCTAAATGCTCTTTTGGCGTAACATAACAAAGCATTGCGCAGCCATACCAAGCGATCATCGCCGCACCAATTCCAGAGGTAAAGTGATCATAACCAGGCGCTATATCTGTCGTTTGTGGGCCTAAGGTGTAGAACGGCGCTTCATCACAAAGATCTAGCTGTTTATCCATATTCTCTTTGATCAAATTCATTGGAATATGGCCAGGGCCCTCTATGATAGTTTGCACATCATATTGCCAAGCTATTTTGACCAGTTCGCCTAATGTTTCCAGTTCAGCAAACTGCGCTTCATCATTGGCATCTGCAATCGAGCCTGGGCGCATTCCGTCACCCAGTGACAGTGAAACATCATAGGCGGCACAAATCTCACAGATCTCTTTAAAGTGCTCATATAAAAAGTTTTCTTTGTGGTGTGACAAACACCACTTAGCCATGATGGAACCACCACGAGATACAATACCAGTCAGACGTTTTGCCGTCATTGGTACGTAACGTAATAATACGCCAGCATGGATAGTAAAGTAATCTACGCCCTGCTCTGCTTGCTCTATCAATGTGTCGCGGAACGTTTCCCAATTAAGATCTTCAGCGACGCCGTTCACCTTCTCTAATGCTTGATAGATAGGGACGGTACCAATAGGCACTGGAGAGTTACGAATGATCCACTCGCGGGTTTCATGGATGTAGCGGCCAGTAGACAAGTCCATTACTGTGTCTGCGCCCCAGCGTGTTGACCAAACAAGCTTCTCAACTTCTTCTTCGATAGATGAAGTCACTGCAGAGTTACCGATATTAGCGTTCACTTTTACCAAAAAGTTACGCCCTATAATCATAGGCTCAGCTTCAGGATGATTAATGTTTAGTGGAATAATCGCGCGGCCTCGAGCAATCTCACTACGTACAAACTCAGCAGTAATAGGCTCACTGATTGAGGCACCAAAGCTTTCGCCTATATCTTTTTGGGTCAGAATAGGATCGGTCACTTCTGCCATTGCCATATTCTCACGAATGGCAATATATTCCATTTCAGGCGTGATAATACCTTGGCGTGCGTAGTGTAATTGGGTGACGCGCTTACCCGCTTTTGCACGGCGAGGAGGCAGTAAAGATTCAAAGCGTAGATGATCTAAACCATCATCAGCTAAACGTTGCTGGGTAAAGCCTGAGCTAACTGCGCGCAATTGCTCAGTGTCATCTCTTTCAATAATCCAGTTATTACGGAATTTTTCCAAGCCTTTACGCACATCAATATTGGCATCTGGATCTGAATAGGCGCCAGCGCAATCATAAACTTTAAGCGGCGGATTGGTTTCAAATTGAGGGTTACTCTCATCTCCTCCAAGCAGCGTGTCAGCTTGGTGAATTTGGCGCATACCCACTTTCAGATCTGGGCGGCTGCCTTGCAGATATACTTTCTCTGAATTGGGATGCTGTAGCGGTTTTAAGTTATCGATGAATTGTTGAGCCTGAGCTCGGGTTTCGCGGCGTTTAGACATTAGCAAACTCACTATTATAAAAATGAAGTTGCTTGTCAGGAGAGTTGAGAATATAAAAGTTGAAAGCTCAAAATTAAACAGCATTTACACGCAGTTTACAGATGCACTTAACCACCGAAATATTGCAGATAACTATTTTAATATAGCTTTTAAAATGCAAAAATTTCGCTTGTTTCCTTCGCAGGTTCTAGCCTGATCAGGTTCAACGGATCCCGAATAAACGGTCTCAGCCATATGGCACTCCGACAAGATGAGGCTGCAGTATAAGCCTATCTCAGGTCTAGACACAAGTTAACAACCACAATAATAAATCAAAATACTATCAATTAAATACATGATTTAAACTATTGTAAATAAAGCACTAAATATAAAAAATGGCTTTAAACATCACCTTTTGCGTGAAAAATTATCATGTAAACAGATCATTTTTTTCGGCTGATCATGCGCTTTTCTAACCGAGCAGAGATAGCTGCATTGATCGCTTGCTTAACTTTATCGCCACCACAATTGAAAGGGAAACCAATATTCTCAGCATAAGGATTAATCTGAGTTGGGGTCTTTACAATCCGATAGCAAGTATCACCTTGGCGCACCACTCGGTTAGGGTCAAGTCTATGATCGTTAGTTGGTACCTTGCTGTACTTATCTACTTCAGGAAACACCAACTCCTCCATATCACCATCCATTACACTCAAGGATCGAGGGCCTGTGTACTCATTAGCTTTGTCAATGATCAGTGTATCCAGCGCCGCATTGTTTTGACGTTGTAAATATGATTGTGCGGCAGCCATGGCGTTATAGCGATTGCTTTTACTCACTATTTTAGCGCTAGTCTCTATAACACTCTCTTTAGTGGCTTCAGCACTGTGACTTACCGTTGTTTGGCGCTCTAATACTACAGGCAAACTCTCTACTGGTGTGTCAGGTTGAAGCTTTTCATTTAATTCTGCTGTTTTTTCGACAAGCACTTTGTCTACAGACGTCTTTTTTGAGATAGTTTCATCATCCATAGGCTCTAACTGTACTTTTTTAGGTGCGACATAAAGATAAGAGCTAATTTTCACTGGCGTTAGATCTGGCAGATGCAAATCTTGCTTAGCCCAGAATTGATTAATTATTGCGATGACTAAAACATGCATAGCAATAACCAAAAAAAGTAGAAAAATCTCAGGGTAATTCGTCTTTGGTGACGCTGGGGTTAATGGCTGTTTGCTTTCGTTGGTTCTTTTTATCGCCGTGGTTATCTCTGCGACTCCATCAGTAGCGTTACTTCCATATATTGGCGCTAATAATCGATTACAATCAGCTTCAGCAAGATCTCTACTGGCACTGATTGGCCCTATGCCGCTGTAGCTTTGCTTAGACTTTGAATCATTTTGCGCTTGTCCATTAGCGCTAATCGCCGTAAAAGATGGCATAACAGATCTCTTCAAATTTTCAGTCCGGTGATTTATTTTTTGTCCATAAAAAGCTCTGAGATAAGTAACTTAACGGCTTATATTCGAGTGTCTCTACATGCCTGATTTAGTATCCCTTTGATCCAAAGTCATACTTCAAGCACTACTTTTATTGCAGTTTAAACCATTAGAGACAGCTTTATTACAAAAGTTCAACATCTGTATGAAACAACATTGTTTTTAGTAAAATGACTAAATATCAATACGATACATTGAGCAACACTTTAAGCTAACACGTGTACGCTAAAACTATGGCTTTTATGATTAAAGCTGATACACTGCAGATAATCGTGGTCTAACCAGAAGTCGTTTCCCCCTATGTCGAGTCAAGAATCTACCCTTTCTTCAAAACCCAATGTGGTCACTAACGCGAGTTATAGTGTTAAAGAGGAGCTTGCAAACAGCTTAAGCCACGGGCTAGGTGTCGTTGCAGGTGTCGTAGGTTTGATCATGTGCATCCTCAAAGGTTATGAGCATTTATCCTTTGTCCAAATGGCTGGTGTTATTGTTTATTGCGCCAGTATCATTTTACTTTTCCTTTGCTCAACGCTGTACCACAGTGCAACCGATATTGTTTTAAAACATAAGCTTAAAGTGGCAGATCATTGTGCTATCTACCTTCTTATAGCAGGTACCTATACACCATTAATGCTGATCAGCTTAAACAGTGAAACCGGCAATGAGAATGCTAACTTAGTATTAATTGCAATCTGGTCATTGGCCGTTGGTGGTATTTTGTTTAAGACCCTGTTTATTAACCGCTTCAAAGTATTCAGTTTGCTCTTGTACCTTGCAATGGGCTGGCTTTGCGTGACAGTAATGAAAGAGTTGATTGCAGGCATGTCGCCTTTGGGCTTTAACCTGTTAATTATTGGCGGGTTGTTTTATAGCTTAGGGGTTATATTCTATGTAGCTAAACGCATTCCATACAATCATGCCATATGGCACCTGTTTGTATTAGGCGGTGCGATCAGTCATTTTCTGTGTATCTACTTGACCGTGATTTAAAGCCTGCATTAATCCTGCCTATGCAAGCAGTTTTTATCAAAATAATGATAAAGCTGTTTGCTAACCTTTAGCTTGGCTAAGCATTTGTTCAAACTCGATAGCTAATACTTCGGCCTCATTTAGCATATTGGCTTGTTTAAAAAGTGCGATGATACATTCAACGGTGCAAAGTCCGCCGTCAACTTGGTTACGTCTTAAGTTAAATTGAGAGTTTTGACTCGTTGTTAAAGCGTATTTCTTTGCCTCTTTGAGATATGGACTTCGGCGGATCATCTTACGCGCTTCTTGCCATGTCGCATCTAAGATGACCAAAGTGTTAGGCCTGGATTTGCTAATATAGTTTTCATGGTTTTCTGTACAACTAACTTCAGCTAAGCCAGCTTTTTCTGCTACGGCCTCATCAGGAAACAACAAAGCGCAATCCTCTGTTTTAAGAAGATTTAGTAATGTTTCATCCGGTGCTTTTCTTGCCCAAATGATGCGTTGGCAATGCTCAGGATAAACATTGATAGCGATCTGCCCTGTATTAGTCGGACGGGTGACTTCCCGCTCATGGGTTAACAGAATAATTTGCAATAGTTTTGCTCGGTTACAATAGACTCGGTCATTATATACCAAGCTTACCAGCTCTAGTAAATCACTACTCCTTTACCTTGGCTGTTTAATGAAAGTCTCTTGAACGTATAACTAACTCATTTAACGCCACAGAGATATCAGTCAACCTACCCGCGACCACATGAGTCACGCCCGATTTACGCTCTAGAACCCCAGTCACCTTCATGATTTTTGCAACTAAATAAGCTCGTCTTTGCGCTCTTGCCGTCGCGCTCCATACAACTAAGTTTACGTTGCCAGTTTCATCTTCTAGCGTAATAAAAGTAACGCCAGAAGCCGTACCTGGGCGCTGTCGTCCAACCACAAGTCCAGCCACTGTGACTACTTGACCACTACGACATTCATCCAATTGCTCAGCAGTCAAACAATGATGTAAGCAAGGTTGCCCCCGTAATAGACTCATCGGATGTTGGCCAAGTGTCACTCCTGTATAGGCGTAGTCAGCCTGCATAGACTCAGCAACACTGGGGCTTGGGAGCGTCACGCCTGCAACCGAATTCAATCCGCCGGGAGCTGGTAATACTCGTTCTCCTTCCTGTTTACAGTTCATGCCAGCTTCTAACATATCATCAAATAACGGCAAACTTGGCTGGCATGCAGAGAGTTGCCAACGCACTTGATGACGATGGCCCGCAATTTGGCTAAACGCATCGGCACTGGCAAGTGTTTCCAATTCATGACGCGCAATACCTAAGTAATAAATTTGATCAATGTGTGTAAAGCCTTGCTCAGGTCGCTGCTGAATCAGCTTCTCGATCTCTTGTCTATTTAGGCCTTTTACCAAGCGAAAACCTAGACGGATCGCGATACGATTATCTGCTATTGTCACTAATGTATGCTGCCACTGGCTACGATTCGCACACACTGCGAGTACCGCCACCCCATGGCGCTGCACGTCTTGGAGCAGTTGCGAGGGGCTATAAAAACCCATAGGTTGGCTATTAAGTAACGAACAGCAAAATGCTGCTGGATAGTGATACTTCAGATAAGCAGACACATATGCCAACAATGCAAAACTTGCCGAGTGAGACTCTGGAAATCCATACTCTCCAAACCCCCTTATTTGCCGATAGATCTGTTTAGAAAACTCAGCCGAATAACCACGGCTCAGCATCCCTTTAAGCAGCTTATCCTCAAACTGTTGCAGTTCTCCAGTCTTTTTCCAGCTCGCCATTGCTCGTCTTAATTTGTCAGCTTCACCGCCAGAAAAGCCAGCTGCAACCATCGCGAGTTGAATCACCTGCTCTTGGAAAATAGGCACCCCCATGGTGCGCGATAATACCGACTCAACCTCTTTACTTGGGTAGGTCACTTTTTCTAAGCCATCTCTACGCTTTAGATAGGGGTGTACCATATCACCCTGAATAGGTCCTGGCCGAACAATGGCAATTTGGACCACTAAGTCATAATAACAACGGGGTTTAAGCCTTGGTAACATTGAGGTTTGCGCTCTGGACTCGACCTGAAACACTCCAATGCTATCGCCACGCTGCAGCATCTGATACACAGCTGCTTGCTCCCACTTAACCTGCTCCATAGTAAAGCGCTGCTCGGGCGTACTGATAAGCTCAAAACACTTTCTGATAGCCGTTAGCATTCCTAGTGCTAGCACATCGACTTTTAACAGCCCTAAGCTTTCTAAATCATCTTTATCCCATTGAATAACCGTTCTGTCCGCCATTGATGCATTTTCAACAGGTACCAACTCACTTAACGGGCCAGAGGAGATAATAAAACCGCCAACGTGCTGTGACAGGTGCCTTGGAAAGCCCAAAATGCTCTGCACTAATGGAAACAGGTATTTTCCCATCCCTTCGCGAGGTAACAGTGACTTTTCCTGTAGCTGCGTCAACCAGTCAACTTCAGTGTCGCGCCTATCGATACTGTGCTGGATATGATCTAAATATTGCTTATCGATCCCCAACGCCTTGCCCACATCTGCGAGTGCACTCTTAAAGCGATAACTTATCACTGTCGCCGCTAATGCTGCCCGCTCCCGACCATACTTACCATAGATATATTGAATGATCTCTTCACGACGTTCATGCTCAAAATCAACGTCAATATCGGGTGGTTCATTGCGCTCTTTCGAGACAAAGCGCTCAAACAACATATTAACTTTAGTGGGGTCGACCTCTGTGATCCCAAGACAGTAACAAACGACTGAGTTTGCCGCAGAGCCGCGGCCTTGATGCAAAATCTGTTGTGACTTTGCGTATTGAACAATGTCATAGATAGTTAAAAAAAAGTACTCATATTGCATCGCTTTAATCAAAACCAGCTCTTTCTCATATTGCGCTGTGACACTTGCTGGTACTTGATGATTAAAGCGGCGCAATGCACCTTTATAAACCTCTTGGGCTAAATATTCACTTGCGGATAATTCACTAGGCACCACCTCACTTGGGTACTCATATTTAAGCTCCTGCAAATTAAAATTGCATCTTTCCGCTATCGATAAACTATTCTCAATCCATTCCTTTGGATAGCGCTTATAGAGTGTAGCTATCGGCTTTAGCGCGGTTTCAGCATTAGCCAGTAGCAACTCCCCTGCTTGTGCCAGCTCAGTACCGTATCGAATGCAAGTAAGCACGTCTTGTAACTTTTGCCGCTGCTGACAATGCATGCGCACGCTACCGGCTGCCACGCAAGGCATATCCAGCTGCTTGGCAATCTGTGTCCAAAGTTGGATTTTTAAAGCTTCACCGGCCACTAAGCTTCGTTCCATCAACAGATAGCAACGCTGAGGAAACTGCCGATAAAGAGATTGTCCAACCGTTAATACATCAGCCTGGTAAGTAGCAATTTGTGTCGGAAGCTCGCCAAGGGTGCTGTTGATCGATTTTAGCGAAGCGGGTTGCCATAATAAGATTGTGTTGTCTAAGCCCTGCTGCAATTCACTGAGTTGCAGCTGATACTCGCCTTTTTCAGCTCGACGGCGACTAGTGGTGATCAATTGGCTGATCTGACCATAGCCTTTACGATTCATGGCAAGTAATACGAATACGCCTTCAGCTAACTGAAACTCAGTGCCCACCAGCAGCTGTATTTGACATTTTTTAGCAGCCTCGTGCGCTTTGACTATCCCGGCAAATGAACACTCATCTGTAATGGCAATCGCTTGGTAACCAAGCTCAGCGGCTTGCTCAACCAGCTCATGGGGGTGAGAGGCACCTTTAAGAAAAGTATAATTGGAGATAGCATGTAACTCGGCATACATTAGCCAAACCAGCCTTGTAAGAAGAAGCGATTACCGTCTCTGAAGACCCAACACAGTCCACCTTGATAATGGCTGGCAACATAGTAGTCTCGAGATATTTGCGGCTCTTGCCACCATAGGGTTTGCAGCCTTTCAGGTCCTTTTAAAAGCTCAATATTTTCAATTGCGATCAACTCTGGCGTGGTTAACAACCAGCTTGGGCGACATGCTCCAGCACACAGAGCACTTGAGCCAGATGCAGCTTCAGGCAATGTTTGCTGCCGTTTAGCTGTTACTGACAGGTCGGTAGCCATCCAACTCTCCTCTGGCAGGTGCGCAGAAGTAGCCTGTAACCCTTTTACTTTTCCTTTACCAAGCCTTGCTTCCAGCAGAGCCATTAGCCGCAATGCTTTTTCTGATCTCTGCCCCTGTGCTGCTTTTTGCTGCCCAAACCAACTGTCATGATTAACTGCAATGGGGACGAACTTGTCGACATGAATAACCATTTCAACCACAGGTTGATACAGAGTGACCCGCTCAAGTTGCATACGGCATAAACTCAGTAAACTATCACTACGATGCTCTGCAAAAGGATAATGAATAACAATATCGAGCTGACTTCGATCGTTGTCACGATAGATGAGGCTCAATTTCAGTTTTTGAATAGCAACCTGGCGCAGCTGTAAGTAACTTGCCATCTCTTTTAGCATTCTGCCCAAGGGGAAAACAATTCCCTGCATTGATTCAACCTCATGCAGTAAGGTGAGCTTTTGTTGATAACTTTCTTCTAGCTCAAAATAGCTTAACGGTTGAGGTAAGCGACCTGATATTTTAGCCAGTAACTGCAACAGTTTTGCTCCAAAGCGTCGCCCAAGATCTTTATCAGGTAAAGCAGACAGTGATGCAAAAGATTTGATGCCAATATCGTGCAAACTCTGTTTTAAAAAATCTGATAAAGGCAATAAAGCAATCGGTAGTTGATTAAGTAACTGCAAAGTTTTATCGGCATTAAGATAGTCATTTGGACTAAAAACTTCAGCAGTAAGCTTAGCTTGTTGCGACCTCATTGAAATATCACACGCAAGTAACTGCGCCGCTAAAGGGGTCTTGGCGAGTGCAAGTGAAACCTCTAAACCTAACGCTGTAGCGCGTTGGCGGTACTGCTCAATAAGCTTATCGATACCATTAAAAATAAGTGCCATTGAGCTGACTTCTAGTAGCAGTGTATTGGGCACAAATTCATCAACATCAAGCTTAGTTTTCGACGTTTTTTTTTGATCCTCATCGGTTAAGGAGCAACGTAGCGGTACGACTCGAGCACTGAACTCGTAGCTCCATTGACACAACCAATCTGAAGCCTGTTGACTCATAGAGGCGTCAAACTCCACCAACATCGCCGATGGCATTAAACTTTGCGCAGTAGACAGGCTCATTCCCAATTTCACCCCAGCTTGTTCACTCTGACTATCAAGCGCAAGCACTAGCAGTGACTTCGGCTCATACAGTAATACTGCTGTGCTTTGCTCTAGCTCATTACGATAATAAAAATATTGCAATGCCCATTGTGGGTAATGGGCAGCTAGCCATAACATATCAATCAACGACCTTTATAAGGGTTAATGGATCTTGTGAGCAAGATTACCTACTGCAGGTAGCGGGCTATAAGAGGATTCAGCCCACAGATCAGCAGTGGAGCTAATCGCAGCGTCATCAAGTGTATCTTGAAGCCAATCTCCAACATTAGAAAACGAAGTAGCGGCAAGTTCATCATCTTGCTTAATAGTTCCCTGCACAAACTCACTAACGGGGCTTTTAAGAGAGTTCGTGGCTTGCAGGCTTAATCTGCGTATAGGTTCAAGGGATAAAGCAGACTCTTTATTCTGTGTCGTTTCTTGAACAACCGGTTGAAGATTAAAGCTGTTCTGCTCTTTAATCCGATTCTCTGTGCGATGTCTAGCAAGACTTGTCCTAGTCAGCGTTGTCATGGCGAACCTCGCATTAGTCACATTGATAAGTGCATGCTGATAACTAACCGTAATTGGTAACTGTGGCTGACTAAACACCGCACTATAACCGGCAAGCCCTTCCTCAATGTTTATCAATAACGTTTCAAAGGGTGCTTGATTGTGCGCTTGAGTAAACTGCTCACAACTGTGCAACTCAACATCACAGCTCACTTCCTGTAAGGTATTTTGCATCGGGTAAGCATCGACTCCAAGTAGACTTTCCTTAATATGTGGCGCTAGCAAGGGTAAGCTAAACATAGGGCTAGGCCAGCCTCCTCTGCGTTTAATAATATTGACCTCAGTCATACCTAACTGGCTATTTAAAAATGGGGTTGATGCGGCTTGCTTAGGCACCAATTTCAACATAGACGTAGCGCTTGAGTTTGCATGGTCATGATGAGCACTGTGGTGATTAACGCTATTTCGAGCCGAAAAATGCTGTCGCTGCAGCGCTAAGCGTAAGTTCACTGGGTGTGACTGCTGTGCACAACGGCTTGGCAAATAAAGCATGCATAGCGACTCGCCCTTCTCTGCTGCTAGTTGTAAACGTCTCGCTTCAGTGGTCGACAAGTTATCTAACCAAGCTAACACTAGCGGTACACTACCATTCGAAAGTGCCTGCTCAATAGCCCACAAACGCTCTTTCCTCTCTTCTGTATCAATCCAAATTAAACGCGCTAGTTCAAGCCCTTGCTGCAACAAAGCTTGCGCCGAAGGTATATGAGGTGGTGCCACCAGCATAACCATCGAATCTTGCTCTTGTGCGGCGTTTTTTGCTGAAGATAGACTATGCCCTATCAATTGACTGAGCATAGGTAATACCATACTCAGTTCGCCTTGACCGACACCGTCACACAGCACTTCACATACCCCGGTTTGCGGCCAACCATTATCAGCAAGGTGTTCATCAAGTAATGAGAAACCCGTTGAGTAAGCAAATTGTTGCTGCTGCCATTGTTGCCCACGCCAAATATCTTGCCGCGCCAATAATTGGCTCAATGAGCTAGCATTAGCTTCAGCTGGGTTTAGGAGTCTCACACTATCAACCGGCTCTGATCCCATCGTATTTTGAAATAACGAGTATGCCTTCGCACTTGAACGCCCCATATCTACACCTTTTCTTCATGATAAAAGCGTATTTATTTGAAGGGGTTCACCTGTATATAAACGGGGAAGATTCCAACACAACAAATACTGTATATACGTACAGTATAATTATCTTTATTAAGATCGCAAGTACTCGATTGAGATCTTTAAGCCAAAAAAAACGCCCCTCTAAAAAGAGGGGCGTTATCAAAGCGGGTTACAGTGAATGAACTATTTATACTTCTTCACTTTTTTAAGCGCTATTTGCTGTTTCAGCATTGATAGGTGATCGGTAAACACTATACCTTTAAGATGATCCATCTCATGTTGCAGCACAATAGCAAGAAACTCATCAGTATCGATTTCAAATGCTTGACCGGTGCGATCTAATGCAGTGACCTTAACACCTTCATGGCGATTCACTTTAGCGCGGTAACCAGGGATAGACAAACAGCCCTCCTCACCTTGGAACTCACCACGAGTTTCAACAATTTCAGGGTTAATTAATACCATAGGCTGATCACGTTCTTCAGACAAATCGATAACCAAAATCGCGTGTAAGCTACCCACTTGTGTGGCTGCAAGCCCAATACCGTCATCGGTGTCGTACATGGTTTCAATTAAATCATCAATAAAACCCTGCACTGCATCAATGTCTTTCACAGGCTCAGCTTTACGCTTAAGTCGAACATCAGGAATGGTTAAAATGTCTAACACTGCCATATCATTATCACACTAGTATTAACTAAAAAATTCGCGCTATTATGACCGAATCCCCCATAAAGGCAACTCCCTCTAAATTTAGAGGGATAAATTTACTAGCAACTCTCATCTCAGAATAACAAACCCACTATCTAGCTTTCGCTAAAAATTCAAAAATCCACTAATAGATCCATTTCATTAACAAGTTATGTTATATTCGAATTAATGTATAAAATATACGGATAATAATATGTCACAAGCTGTGCGATCCCCTTTACCCCCTACATTCTTCGTTGCCAATACCATGGAGATCTTCGAGCGACTCGCTTGGTATGGATTCTTTGCCTTGTCATCCCTTTATATGACATCACCTCAAAACCAAGGTGGACTCGGCTTTTCAGACCAAGAACGTGGCCTTTTACAGGGGATGATCCCTTTCTTCTTATATCTCTTTCCTGTACTAACGGGGGCTCTCGCTGACCGCTATGGCTACCGAAAAATGTTCTTAGTCGCCTATGCGATCATGTGTCCCAGTTACTATTTACTTGGCCAAGTTGATAGCTTTACAGGCTTCTTTATTGCCTTTATGGGAGTCGCGGTCGGAGCTGCATGTTTCAAACCTGTAGTCACTGGCACTGTGGCTCGTACAACCGATGATACAAACCGTGGCCTTGGCTTTGGGATCTTTTACATGATGGTTAATATCGGTGGATTCTTAGGTCCATTCATTGCAGGCTATGTGCGTGCCATCAGCTGGGACTGGGTGTTTATTATGTCCGCATTCTGGATCGGACTTAACTTTATTCCTGCACTATTCTTCTACAAAGAGCCAACGGATCAAAATAGTCAAAAAGGTAAGCCACTCAAAGCTGTCTTTAACGATATCCAAGAAGTACTCGGTAACGCTCGCTTTGCTATTTTGTTTTTTGGCACGCTCATAATATTAATGTCCTATGGCGCGAAGTGGCTCACTGGAGAAACAACGTTAATCATCTACGCAGCTTGGTTCACAGGCCACCTTATTTGGGACAAGCTAGCTTCCTCTAATAAAGGCGCGCCTTGGTATAGTCAAAAAATTAGTTTAGGTAATAAACCTTTTGTGATCTACCTGCTTATTCTATCTGGACTATGGATGGTTTATCAGCAAATTTTCATTACTTTGCCGATCTATATTCGCGACTTTGTCGACACTACCGATCTAGTGCTAATGCTAGCCAACTACCGTGACTTGCAGCAGTTCTTTGCCCCTGTCGATACCACGTTACTGCAATCAGAACTAACTCGCTTAGCGCAGGAGTTCAGTGCTGGTACATTAAACGCCAAGCAAGCCTATTTTGAGCTAGTTCATGCCAAAGTGATGGTGCCTACCGCAGAAATAGGCCAAGCATTTTCCGCTATTGGCCAAACCCCTGCCTTAGCAGCCCAATATGCCCAAAGCTGGGCTAATGATTATCGCCAAGTGAATCCAGAGTATCTAATTGGACTTAACTTCTTGTCGATTGTTTTGATGCAGTTATTGATCAGTCGTTTTGTTGAACGCTTCCAAGCACTGCCAGTATTGGTAGGTGGTACGATTATTCTCGCACTGGGTACTGCAATTGGCGGATTTGCGCATGGTGCTGTGATGGGCGGCGCGATGGTACTGACATCTATTTTAGTGTTCTCGATTGGCGAAATGGTTGCGTCTCCAAAGAGCCAAGAGTATGTCGCAAGCTTTGCTCCCAATGACAAGAAAGCCATGTTCATGGGTTACTACTTTGTATCATCAGCGATTGGATTCTTACTGGCAGGGCCGCTATCTGGTTACCTTTACAGTGAAGTCGCTAAAGGTGCTGAACGCCCAGATCTAATGTGGTTCATTATTGGTGCACTTGGGCTACTCACCGCTTTTGGTTTGATCATCTTCCATAAATTTGGCGTAACCCCGCAAGCGCAAGATGAGGTTAGTGCCGAGCTTGCTCAAGCAAATTAAATTGATATAAGCGTTAAATCATCATTATAAAGCCCGCACAAATACTATTTGCGCGGGCTTTATCTATACCCGTTCTGCCTAAAGATGTATGATCCAGTGGGAATTTAATGGACTTTAATCACGGCACTGATTACCACTAATTCCCTTGGTAAAATCAATAACTCTGAGGAATACCAATTGCATTAAAAGTTTGACCATTCAGCGGGAATTCAAAACACTGTAGGCAAGTAGCGGGATTTGAGCTAATAGTTATTCTCGGCTCTGGCATCCTGCTTCGCTCTCGATAATTGCTCCTGCATTATTCTACCTTCGACCATCCTTGGTCTCGTACCTCCTAAATCTGACCGCCAAGGAGAGCCGGAATGTCTTATTTTGTATGGAACAAAATAGACCATTTAGTCGTATATCCAAATCCCATAGCGAATCATACAGCGATTTGCCAATTTGTTTAACCTCAGCCGCACTACGTGAGCCTCTCAGTCTTTCAACTTCTGCTTTGCATTGCCTTAAAAGGGAGTAGCCATTTCTTTACCGATGCGCTTTGAATTGAAAAGACTGAGGGGGTCTGAACTGGCCAAATACTTAATGCAATTGGTATAAAGCCCATCGCAGAAGGCTTTGTGCCTCTGAAACGAGCATCTTCAAGTAGAACGGGGATTAATTAGAACTGCGAACGTACCGCAAACACCCATTGAGTATCATCGCTTTCAACATCCTCAAGTTTTTCCCAGTCATACTGATAGCGTATGACCCATGACCACTGTGGGTTAACTTGATAACCCATTGCCAGCCAACCTCGAGCATCAAAACGCTCAACGCCGTCAATCCCCGCATTCGCACTGGCGTACAGTTCGCTATACCAATGTTCTGTGATAGGTTTAAGGACTGTCATACTGGCATTGGCTGCAGTGCTATCAGTGTAGGATTTAACCGCCAAATGGTTAACCGCTAACTCAGTAAATACTTGGGTGTTTAGCCAGCCTTTGTGCTCATGCATTAAGCCTAGTTGATATTGATAATGGCTCGCTCTACCATCAGGGGTATCGGTTTTACCATGATCAATCGACGCCCGCAGGTGCCACTGATTACTTGAGTAAAGGTAACCCAAATGCCATTTATCACCGCCGGTATTTGTATTACCCGAAAATTTTTGCTGGCTAGTGGCTAGACTACCACCCACTTTAAGTACATCACCATCAAAACCCACATAGAGCGAATCACTGAGATTCAGTGGATCAGCAATATGGCGATACTGTTCGGCTAAAGCAGGCACGGAAAAAGTAGACAGCAACAATGAACAAACAAGAGGCTTAGTAACCTGCATAAACATGATATATACCGTAAAAAAGCGCTATTATTACGTTAGCACCAAGTGTCAGCAAGAACTTTTACCTTATATTACAATGCACTAATAAGTGCGCAGCATGCACGCAAAACATTAACAGACGTAACGTAATTAAACGCATTAAAAATGCTTAAAAGCACTGTAGAGTGATACAAATTAGCGATAGTATTCGATACCAATCAGTATAAAATCTAGGGATAGTGGTAAATGCAAAGCGATATCAAAGCTTCACCGATGACGCAAATATGGCATATTGTGTCTATGATCCCTGAAGGGAAAGTTAGCTCATACGGAAAAATAGCAGATTTAGCTGGGCTACCAGGTCGAGCGCGTTATGTATCCAAAGCACTAAAGGCAGCGCCTGATTCACTCGCTCTGCCTTGGCATAGAGTGATCAATAGTCAAGGTAAAATCTCTTTTGCAGAGCATAGCCAACCTTATATTGATCAAATGGAGCGACTACGCGGCGAAGGTGTTATGGTTAATCGCGGTAAAGTGAAATTATCAGATCACGAGTGGCGACCGGATATGGCAACATTAGTACTTTCAATACCCTTTTGAAGCCTAAAACTCAATGTAAAGGAGACGTATTTGTCTAGAAAATCATCGATTATATTTGCGGTCAGCTTACTGTTTACAAGCAACATCGTTATTGCAGACACTACGCCTCTAACGCCTCACACCGCAGAGTATCAAGTCAACTATGGCAGTATTGAACTTGGCCGTGCACGTTACATTTTAGCGGCTCCCGAGGGTGATCAATTCCGCTACCGTTTTGACAGCGACGTTAGTCTACTCATGCTTTCTGACCAACGTCATATCCGCAGCGAATTTACACTAGACGATAATCAACTCATTCCAATGCGCTACTCAGTAGAAAGAACTGGGACAGGTCCCAACTTTAGGGAGCAAATAGCTTTCGCCAAAGGGCAAAACATCGTTCATAGTCGTTATAAAGATGAACGAGCAAAATTCCCTTACGATGAGCAGCTGTTTGACCCACTCATGGTGCAGTTACAATTTAGGCTCGACATGGTAGCAGAGAAAGAGGAGCTGCATTACACCATGGTGAAAGAGGGAGAGATTGATGACTATGGCTTTAAAATTGTCGGAAAAGAGCGGGTGAATATTGAAAGTGGGAGCTATCAAACTATAAAGTTTGAGGTTAAACGTGACAGTACTAAACGACAAACCTTTTTCTGGATGGCGCCAAAATTAAGCTACCTACCAATCCGCCTAACTCATTTTGAAAAAGGCAGTAAACAACTCGATATCACCCTACTCAACTATAAATTTGAGCAAGAAATAGCCCCGACGGCTGCCACTCCCGAGCAAGCATTAACTGAAATGACAAAGCCACAAGATGAAGGAGCAGATAACTAGATACTGTTGCATTTTATTATAACGAGCTGATTCTACCTTTCGTCTACCTAGCCCAATCAGTATAAGAGAAGCTTTAGCTCGTTTACACATACAAACACATTAACCCAATTAGCCATTGTTTATCCCCTTCCTTAAGCCTGTTTGTTTAGGTTTAACTTCCGAAAAGATAAAATAAAAAACTTCTACTGATTCAAAGAATAATGAACTTTTTTCCTTGTTAGACGTAACATTCTTGTGTAGTTTTAAGACAGCCCTTACATATGTTACTAGGACGTAAAACATGCACTCTGTCATTCTACAAAATAGAAAGCTGGTTAACAGGTTGCAATGGTTTTTCTTATACACTGTCCTCGTCATTGGCCTGACATTTTCTTACACTTATGCTGCAGACCAACCAAAAGCATACCAGACGCAGTTGTCGGCGGCTGATATTAAAAATATCGCTACAGAGTTAAAGTATTATGATGAAATCCTCACATCTTCAGTACTCAGCTATGGTTTTTCAGGAGATGAAAAATGGTTGAATCGTTATAACCAATATGAGCCTAAACTTACCCAGTTAATTGATCAGCTTTTATCAAGGAAAAACCCACAAGATAACGAATTAGTCAAAGCATTAGAAAGCACAAACCTAAAGCTCGTCGCATTAGAAAGCCAAATGATAAATGCTATTAAACAGGGTGATCGTAAGCTGGCTATGGCGATAATCAACGGCGATGAATATCACAAACTAAAGTATGACTACCTCAACGACATTATCACTTTTACCGAAACACTTAGCGCTAGGGTTGCAACCTCGACGGACAGTTCCGATCAAAAAGCCATATTAACCGCTGAAGAGAAGAAGTGGATAGCTGAACATAAAGTGGTGATTGGCATCGACAATTGGCCGCCCATGTTGTTTATGCAAGAAGATGGCAGCATTGGTGGTTTAGCTGGCGCAATCATCAACAAGATAGTTAAAAATACCGGGTTACAGTTTGAGATCAAACAGGGCGAATGGAATAGTAATGTAGACGCCTTTAAACGTGGCGAAATAGATCTACTCCCCGATGCTTATTATGAAGAAGACAGAAAAGCATTCGGTAATTACAGCAAGCCTTTCTTTCTAGTTCGTGAACTATTTCATGTAAAAAACAAAAATACTCATTTACTCACTAATAGTGATCTGGCCAACGCCACAATTGCAATGCCGCAGGGCTATACCAGTCGTAAAAAACTCATCCAGCTATACCCTAATATCACTATCGTAGAGACAGCTGATATTGATGATTCTATTAAGATGGTTTTATCAGGTGAAGTGGATGCACTACTTGACTCTGAGTTAGCTATTCAACACGCAACCCGTCAACAAGGTAACGCTGAGCAAATTAGAGCAATAGATGAAGATGTGTTTCCACCGACTTCGGTGCACCTTTTTAGCACTAAGCGCTACCCTATTCTGCATTCTATTTTGCAAAAAGGACTGGACTCACTAAAACTAAGAGATTTGATGTTAACTAAGAACGATTGGTTAACCTCAGATGTTGAGCCTACACAAGAGGAGCAACCTGAGTACCTAGACTCTTTATTTACGATCATGCTAATCGTTATAGCCCTGTTCATATTTGCCACCATTGTCAGCTCTCGAATTTTAAAAGCTAATGACAAAGAACTCGCCACACGTTTTAGCTCCAAAAGTTTTAAACGTGCGATCTATATAGGGCTTACGGTTTTATCTATAGTGCTTATTGGTGTTATCGCCATGGTCACCCGACTTGCAGAGCAGAAAACACTGAGCGAAGTCGAATACAACTTACAAACCTTACTCGCTTCAACGCATCAACGACTGTTTTTTTGGGTCGATTATGAGCTCAACAGTTTGCAGCAAGTGGGTAGAAATCGAGATTTGGTCGATTTAGTTGAACAGCTACTGGTGCTGCCAAGAGACAGAGAGTCACTGCTTGAAGCAACGCTTCAAGCCAAAGTACGTAAGTTCTTTAATGATCGTGAAGGCGAGCCAGGCTCCTTTGGCTTCTTCATTATCGCCCCTGACAAAATCAGTGTATCTTCTCGCCGTGATGCCAATATTGGTGCTATCAATATTATTCAACTGCAGCGCCCCGAGTTATTAGAAAAAGTGCTCCAAGGCGAAAGTGTGTTCGTCCCCCCCATCAGATCAGACGTTTTCTTTGACAATAAATCCGGTACTAGTATCGTTGATAAGCCCCCAACGATGTTTTTTGCCGCGCCAGTGGTCAATAGCAACAATCAAGTTATTGCCATTATGACCAAACGAGTGAATTTTAATGGCGAGTTCTCTTCCATTCTATCGGCCGGATTTATAGGTCACAGTGGAGAAACCTACGCCGTAGATAAAACAGGTTTACTATTATCTAACGTCCGATTTGAAACCCAACTGCGCGATATTGGACTTATAACACAAGATCAAGACGCTTCACTAAATGTGCGTATTGCAGATCCCGGTACCAATTTACTTAATGCTAAAAACCCCGTAACCCCCGATGCAGATTGGCCGTTAACTTTAATGTCCGCGGGGATCACAAATAAGCAATCAGGTTTTAATTTAGAAGGTTACAATGACTACCGAGGTGTACAAGTTGTCGGTAGTTGGCTATGGGATGAAAACCTCGACATGGGTCTAGCCGCCGAGGTTGACGTCGATGAGTCCTTTGCTCTTATTCGCATTTTTAAATACACCGCTTGGTCGATTGTGTTTATTTCATTAGCCCTACTATTGGGCAGCACCTTATTTACCTTACGGGTCGGTACCCGAGCAACCCGCGCACTAACACGCTCACGTAAAGAGTTAGAAGTACTTGTTAAAGAGCGAACTGAAGCCTTAAAAGCTGCCATGCAAAAGGCCGAAGGCGCGACACTATCATTAGCAGAGCAGATGAAGTTCCAACAATTACTGATAGATACCGTCCCAATCCCGCTGTTTTATAAAGATGCTAATGGCAAGTTTTTAGGGTTTAACAAAGCCTACGAAGAGATATTTCAAGTTGAATCTAAAGACTTAGTAGGTTTAACGGTTAATGACCTCACCTATTTGAGCGAAGCGGATCGCAAGCTTTACCAAGCAGAAGACGATGAAGTCATATCGAATCAAACCACCATCAAAAAGGAGATGCGGATCCCCTTTGCCGATAACAAGGTGCACGACACGCTATATTGGGTAACCGGCTTTAAGGACAGTAATGGCAACCCCGGCGGTCTGGTTGGCAACTTCATTGACATTACCACTGAAAAAGAAAATGCCAGACAGCTTGAAATAGCAGTCAAAACAGCAGATGAAGCAACCCGAGCTAAAAGTGACTTCCTAGCTAATATGAGTCATGAAATACGCACACCAATGAATGCCATCATAGGTATGAGCTATTTAACTCAGCAGACAGAATTAAATCGAAAGCAATCCGATTACGTAACCAAAATCCAAAATTCAGCCGAATCATTACTAGGCATTATTAACGATATTCTAGACTTCTCTAAAATTGAAGCTGGAAAACTGGAGCTAGAAACAACACAGTTTAACCTTAATGATAGTTTTGACAATCTGGTACAAATCATCTCCCATAAGAGCCAACAGAAAGGGTTAGAATTGCTCATCGATATCGAACCCAATCTACCTGTTGACCTCATTGGCGACCCTTTAAGACTGGGACAAGTGTTGATAAACCTTGCCAACAACTCAATGAAGTTCACCGAAGAGGGCGAGATTATAATTAAAGCCCGTGCTGCAATGCAGGACGAGCAGCATGTAACCATTGAGTTCTCGGTTAAAGACACCGGCATAGGCATGACGCCTGAACAGCAAAGTCGTCTGTTTAAATCATTTAGCCAAGCCGATGCATCGACCACCCGAAAATATGGGGGAACCGGATTAGGACTGACAATCTGTAAGACATTAACCGAGTTAATGTCGGGTGAGATTTGGGTTGAGAGCACATACGGTGAAGGCAGTACCTTCTTGTTCACGGCTAAGTTTGCCATAGCAGACATGGATACCACACAGGCTGAAGTCTCGTCAGAGACCTTATTAGATCTTCCCATGCTCATTGTCGATGATAGCGTTGCCGCACGAGAGATTTTATTCACCCTATCCGAGAGTCTAGGGTTTCGACCAGACTTAGCCGCGACAGGGGCTGAAGCAATAGAAAAAATTAAATTGGCAGATAGCCAAGGAGAAGCCTACCAACTGGTATTGGCTGACTGGAAAATGCCTCAGATGGATGGCCTAGCACTTTGCAAAACTATTCAAGATGACGACAAATTAGTCAATCCACCTAAACTGGTTATCGTCACCGCCTACGACCGTGATGAAATGCTAAAAAAAGCGGACAAAGTGCAACTTGATAGTGCAATAACCAAACCCGTCAGTGCCTCAACCCTATTCGACACAGTAATGGCAGTAATGGGCAAAACCTTGCCCCAACCCACAGCCAATCAGAACGGTAAACTAAATACCTCCGCAGCAAAAGATATCGTGGGAGCCCATGTATTATTAGTTGAAGATAATGATATAAACCAAGAGATTGCCACCGAATTGCTCCATATGGCAAGCATCGAAGTGTCAACAGCTTGCAATGGTGAAGAGGCTGTCAATATGGCGTTAGCTAATCCATATGATGCAATCTTAATGGATATTCAGATGCCGATTATGGATGGTTACGAAGCCACCCGAAATATTAGGCTCAATCCTAACAGACAGCTTATTCCTATAATCGCCATGACGGCCAATGCGATGAGTGGCGATCGGGAGAAATGCCTTGAAGCTGGGATGAATGACCATATTCCAAAACCTATTAACCCGCAAGAGGTGTACAAAACACTGGCAAAGTGGATTGAGCCAACAGGAAAAGAGTTACCTCAAACCGTTAGTAGCAAGGATACACATGAAAAGATAGCGCAGCTTGAGCTACCCGATTTTGATGTCGACAGTGCACTGGCGCGCATGTCTGGCAATCAAAAGGCATACCAGAAAATGTTAGCTAAAGTGGTGCAATCCCAAGGGGATGCTGTCGCCACCGTAAGCCAAGCAATTGCCAATAACGATATAACCAGTGCAATAATTGCCATTCATACATTAAAAGGAGTGGCGGGCAATGTCGGCGCAATGTTTGTGGTACCTGTAGCAGAGCAAATTGAATCCAACCTCAACCAGCAAAAACAGCAAAAACAGCACAATAATTGCGTTATAGATACACAACTACAGCGACTTATAGACGAGTGCCAAATACAGCTCAATAAAATGATTGAGACCATTGAACAGGCATTAACAAAGGCAAACACCACAACGCTCGGTAGTGCGATATCTAAAGCTGAATTAAAAAGGCAGCTTGAAAACCTTAATCAACAAATAGAGCAACTTGATAGCACCGCAATCGATAGCTTAGATACCCTGTTTGAAAAGCTACAATCAGCTAATGACTCACTAGTCGGCCAATCACTTTATAAAGCACTATCACAATATGATTTCGACGAAGCTGAAACACTCATAGAAGCTTTTAGTCTTGAACTGCTGTCATTGCATGAACAAACAGATCCTGCACAACAAGTTAACTACCTTGCAGTTAATGAGATAGTTCACCAACTTAAAGTCATTGAGGCGCAAATAGAGGATTTTGACTCTGCTGCGGTTGATGGCATCGAAACCTTGCTCGAATGCCAACTACCACCGGAGGTGCAACAAGCTGCAGAAGTGTTACTTGGTACCTTGGCTCAATACGACTTTGAAACCGCTGAGTCACAGCTCAAACTGCTTTTGAGTACAATTGATAAAAATGATGCCGTCACCTAAACCAATAATAAAGGAATATAACAATGGTCGATGTAAAGAAGGCAACGATTCTTGCAGTAGATGATACCACTACCAACATTGAAGTCGTCAAAGGAATATTGTCTCAGGATTATCTTATTCAAGCCGCTCTAAGTGGCAAGATGGCACTGAAGATCATTGAAAAACGTCAGCCCGATCTTATTTTGCTCGATGTAATGATGCCTGAAATGGACGGCTATCAGGTATGTCAGCAGTTAAAGTCACAGGACTCAACCAAAGATATTCCGATCATTTTTCTAACCGCAAAAGTACAAGAGGACGATGAAACTAAAGGGTTAGCACTTGGCGCGGTTGACTATATTACTAAGCCTATCAGCCCTGCAATCCTCAAAGAGCGTGTCAAGAATCACCTACTGCTAAAAGCATCTCGAGATCTCATGGAGAGACAAAATGAGATCCTTGAAGAGCGGGTGATTGAGCGTACCAATCAGCTTGCAGAGCTTCAAGATGTAGCAATGGTAGCAATGGGCGCATTGGCAGAATCAAGAGATCCCGAAACAGGTAATCACATTCGTCGTACCCAGCATTACGTCAGGGTGTTAGCACAAGCTTTAGCAAAAATACCGAAATATCAACAGCAATTAACGCCTGAAGTCATAACCGCCATGTACAAGTCTGCGCCGCTGCATGATATCGGCAAAGTCGGTATTGCGGACAGTATATTGCTAAAGCCTGGCAAGCTCACAGAAGAAGAGTTTGAGATAATGAAAAAGCATGCCGCATATGGACGTGATGCCATTGTAGCTGCTGAGAAGTCGATAGAAGTGGCTGACAACTTTCTAACCTTCGCCAAAGAGATCGCCTATTCCCACCATGAGAAGTGGGACGGAACGGGTTACCCTGAAGGGTTAACCGCTGAAGATATTCCATTGTCGGCAAGATTAATGGCCATTGCAGATGTATACGACGCGCTAATTAGCAGCCGAGTTTACAAGCCTGCTTTCAGCCATGAAAAAGCAGTCAGTATTATTTCCAAGGGACGTGGCAGCCATTTTGATCCCAACATGGTTGATTGTTTCTTAACAATAACCGGTGAATTTAATGCTATTGCGCTGCGGTTCCTCGACCAAGATTAACGGAGCAGCCTAATCGCACTAAGAAAAACAGTAACCATCTGATAGTAAAAACTAAAGTAATCACGTATTCTGCTGTAAATAACTACTAGTAATTATTTTTACAGGAAAAAATACTGATGAACCAATTTGTTGAACACTTATTAACCGTGTTCATGGCATTTTTTGCAATCATGAACCCTATTGCTAACACAACCGTTTTTGCTGGTCTAACGGCTGGTATGAGTAATACCGAGCAGAGAAAAATTGCATTTAAATCACTGATGGTTACTTTCGTCATCATAGTGCTATTTGCGTTTTTAGGTAAAACCATTTTCCACCTATTTGGTATATCGCTGCCAGCATTGCGTATAGCGGGTGGCATTTTGGTGTTCCTTGTAGGTTACCATATGCTACATGGACAAAGCTCTAAGCTGCATACAGCAGCGGCAAGTTCAGATAGCAATATCGCTATCTCGCCTCTCGCAGTGCCATTACTTGCAGGACCCGGTACCATCGCCACCGCAATGAATTACTCGGCCGCTGGTGGTTGGCAAGAAATCAGCTTAACTGTGGTTTCCTTTGCAGTGCTCTGCCTAATTACGTTTATCTGCTTTGTTTTCTCATCTAAGATAATATCCGCCATTGGCGAAAGCGGTTTAAGTATAGTCACTCGTTTAATGGGGCTAATTTTGGCAGTTATCGGTGTGCAAATGGTAATAGATGGCGCCAGTGCTGTAGTTGCTAATATTCATTAAGGAGTGTGCTAAACACAATTTGGAGAGCATAAAACTGCAGCAAAAAAAGGCAGGTATCTGCTCAATACCCGCCTTCCATATACCGATTTGTTATGATAGAGCTTGATGGTGATTCACATTTTTATTCAGCCTATCAGTAATTCACCTTTTTTAAACAGTTTCCATTCCCCTGCAGCTAGCACGTTCCACTGCTCATTTTTTGTCAGTGGACGAGTGGCAATAACGGTCACCACATCGTTAGGGGTAGTCTCCTTATTAAAGTCAATCACCACATCGGTATCAATCAGTTTAGCTTTACCAAAAGGCGCGCATCGAGTGATATAACACAAGTTATTACTGCAATAACTCATTAAGTGTTCGCCGTCACTTAAGATCATGTTAAATACGCCAAGCGCTCTGATTTCGTCCGCTAAGGTCGCAATAAAGCGATACACTTGCAGCATATCGTCAGGCGCTTTATTGCCAAACTGCTCAACCACTTTATCCATTATCCAGCAAAATGCCATCTCGCTGTCGGTATCACCCACCGCATTAAAGCGTGTAGAGATAAATTTATCTTGATAATCGCTTAGCTGACCGTTATGGGCATAAGTCCAATACTGTCCCCAAAGCTCACGAGTAAAAGGGTGAGTATTTTCCAATGACACTCCACCACGGTTAGCTTGTCTTATGTGGCTCACCACCACTTCACTTTTGATCGGGTAGGATTTAATTAACTTTGCAACATGGGATTCGCTACTTGGGCGTGCATCTTTAAATGTACGATTACCTTTACCTTCATAAAAAGTAATTCCCCAACCATCAATATGTGGCCCGGTTACCCCGCCTCTTTCGGCAAGGCCTGTAAAACTAAACACAATATCAGTTGGTACATTGGCACTCATGGCCAGTAACTCACACATTAATCTTAATCCCATTCAATAATACCAATCAGTATAAAGATTTGATCGCTCAGCGAGAGTTTAGCGACTTTGAGGTAAAGCAATGAATGAAGAACATAGTTATTCTACATCCAAGTTCATTAACACAGAATCAAAGCCTCTAAAACTCGCCTGTAAGGAGTGTTTTTGGCTTCCTACTTCTGCGTTGAATAAACTCATAAGGGAATAACCATTGTGTCATTTACCCGCCTTGAATTAGTTCGCCAAAAACACTCTGAGTAGATCAACTACTTATACTGATTGGTATAAGCTACAACTCTATTAACCCATTCTAACCAGTTGCTGCGCATAGTGGAATGCTCCCTTAACACAAATAATTTAAACATTTGTTTGAAAAAGGCTTGTATTAAAACTGACTTGGGTTTAGATTTTATGAGACACAGGTCTGACCACAGACTATAATTGTGAAGTAGACCCGCAAATAAGTGACTCGCTGCAAGTGATAAGTCACAACTAAAAGGAGAATTACAGTGACTACCCTACTTTGGATTTTGGCGATGATTTTTACCATAGGCGCTTTTGCCTATTTAAGAGTCTCCCTACTCACTGCGACCATGGGTGCTGCCATAGTGATGGCTATCGGTACAGGTACAGCAGTTATCAGCCCGCTATTATGGGTTGCGTTTCTTGTTATCGCCCTACCGCTTAACCTTAGCTCTTTCAGACAAAATGTCATTACCCGTCCGCTACTAAAAATGTACCGCGGGATCATGCCTGAAATGTCGACCACGGAAAAAGAAGCGATTGAAGCAGGTACCACCTGGTGGGAAGCCGACCTATTTGCAGGGAAACCTGATTGGAGCAAACTTCACAACTACCCAAAAGCCACGCTAAGTGCTGAAGAGCAAGCCTTTTTAGATGGTCCAGTTGAAGAAGTCTGTAAGATGCTTAACCAGCATCAAGTATCTCATGAGATAGCCGATCTACCAGAAGAGATCTGGCAGTATTTAAAAGATCATGGTTTCTTTGCCATGATTATCAAAAAGAAATATGGCGGTTTAGAGTATTCAGCTTACGCTCAATCGCGAGTGCTACAAAAGCTTGCAGGTTTAAGCAGCGAACTGGCTTCAACCGTAGGTGTGCCTAATTCACTCGGTCCGGGCGAATTACTGCAGCATTACGGTACGACCGCTCAGCAAGACCACTACCTACCACGCCTTGCAAAAGGCTTAGAAGTTCCCTGTTTTGCACTGACTAGCCCAGAAGCTGGTAGTGATGCAGGCGCAATCCCAGATTTCGGCATCGTTTGTAAAGGCCAATGGGAAGGTGAAGAAGTGTTAGGCATGAAACTGACTTGGAACAAACGCTATATTACTCTAGCGCCAGTCGCAACCGTACTCGGTCTTGCCTTTAAGCTTCGCGATCCAGATCAGTTACTCGGTAAACAAGAAGAGCTAGGCATCACCTGTGCACTTATTCCTACTGATATTGAAGGGGTTGAAACAGGCCGCAGGCATTTCCCACTGAACTGCATGTTCCAAAATGGTCCAACCCGCGGTAATGAAGTCTTCGTGCCACTTAGCTTTATCATTGGTGGTCCAGAGATGGCAGGGCAAGGTTGGAGAATGTTAGTTGAATGCCTATCTGTTGGCCGTGGTATTACCCTGCCTTCTAACTCTGCGGGAGGCATTAAAACTGCTGCATTAGCCACAGGTGCATACGCTCGCATTCGTCGTCAATTCAAACTGCCTATCGGCAAGCTTGAAGGGATTGAAGAGCCAATGGCGCGCATCGGCGGTAATGCTTATTTAATGGATGCCGTGACCACGTTAACAACCACGGGTATCGACTTAGGCGAGAAACCTTCTGTTATCTCAGCGATTGTTAAATATCACCTAACCGACAGAATGCAAGGTTGTGTTATTGATGCAATGGACATTCACGGTGGTAAAGGTGTCTGTTTAGGCCCTGGAAACTACCTAGGTCGTGGATATCAAGCAGCGCCTATCGCCATTACGGTTGAAGGCGCAAACATTCTTACCCGTTCAATGATTATTTATGGTCAAGGCGCTATACGCTGTCATCCTTATGTACTGGCAGAAATGGAGTCAGCATTTGATACTGACGCAAACAAAGGTCTGCGAGACTTTGACGCCGCAATCTTTGGTCATATTGGGTTTACCACCAGCAACTTAGTTCGCAGTTTCTGGTTAGGCCTTACCTCAAGCCGCTTCTCTAACGCACCTTATTCAGATAAAACTAAGCGTTACTACCAGCAAATGAACCGCTTCAGTGCAAACTTGGCACTACTGTCAGATCTTGCTATGGCGACACTCGGTGGCAACCTAAAACGTAAAGAGCGCATCTCAGCTCGTTTAGGTGATCTGCTCAGTCAGTTGTACCTTGCCTCTGCGACATTGAAACGCTACGAAGATGAAGGTCGTCAATCTGAAGATCTACCTTTAGTACAGTGGGCCGTTGAAGATTCACTGCACAAGCTGCAAACATCACTCGATGATCTACTAGACAACTTCCCTATGGGTCTTGGTCTACCACTGCGTGCCATTATCTTCCCATTTGGTCGTCCATTAAAACGCCCAACAGACGTGCTAGACCATAAGGTTGCGAAGATTATGCAAACCCCTTGCGCCAGTCGTGAGCGTATGGGTAAAGGCCAATTCTGGACGGCAAGTGAGCACAACCCCGTTGGTATCCAAGAGCAAACCTTTAAGGACATCTTGGCGTCAGAACCTATCTACGACAAAGTCTGTAAAGCTGCAGGTAAGCGTCTACCGTTTATGTGGTTAGATAAGATAGCCGCTGAAGGTAAAGCGTTAGGTGTTCTGAGCGAAGATGAAGTGGCGCTATTAGAGCGTGCTGAAATCGGTCGTATGAAGTCTATTAATGTCGATGACTTTGACCCTGAAGAGCTAAAAGCTCGCGTGCTTGAGTTTGCTAAGCAGGAACAAGCTGCATAGCAAAAACCTGTAAAGCTAAGCTCACACCAAAAAGCCAGTCGATTATCTCGACTGGCTTTTTTAATGGTTTTGAAAGAACTAACCCTAATTGGTACTGTAACAATGGTATTAAGCCTCTTTCCCATTCAACTCAACACCCGTGGTATCGGCCGGTATTAAGCTTATCAACTCTACACCGTGGCTCAATGCTGTATCTGCAGCGCTAATCACTTTAACTTTACCCTCTTGCAGATAAATTAAAGGAATAGCTATTTGACCGTACTGCTGCATGAACATTGAATAATCAAAGTTCTCAGTGAGGTTAGTACTTTTTATTGTGGCGCCTTTAGCCATCAAACTGGCTAACTTTGAGTAAGAAACCGCATCTCCAAATAGGCATAAACGCTTTAGGTATGACTCAGATAACTGATGCCTAGCACTGCCATTACTGCTATCAGCATTATTAAGCCCATAAACCTTCTCGCCACCAAATACGTCTTGAAAGTAAAAACTCACTAATGGATTAAGCTGACGATAAGGCGACATGATTAACACTCGCCCTATTCCGCTCATATCCATATGATTCTCAGCATGCTCCGAGGCTGGATTACCAAAATAGACAGGAATATTATCCATTCTAGCCAAACGGATATTGTCCCAGTTATTGTCAGCAAGTAGTACTGTCACGCCTTTCAACATTAAGGTTTTTGCCAGTGCTCGTGAAAACTGCGACGCGCCAAAAATGAGTAAGCCTTGAGAAGAACCTGCTGTCACTCCTAATATTTTAGCCCAGCGACCAGCCGTTAAGCTCTGGATCACCACAGTGCCAATAATAATTAGAAACACCAGAGGCACAATCAACTCAGCACCAGCAACACCCGCATTTTCAAGTTTAATCGCGAACAACGAAGAGATAGCTGCCGCAACAATACCGCGAGGAGCAACCCAACTTAAAAACCATTTATCACCACTTGAAAGAGACGTACCGATACCACAACACCAAATACTAAGCGGCCTTGCGACGAGCATCACTACAGCTAACAGCGCTAAACCTTGCCAACCTAGGCTTAATAACGCATCGGCATTGAGCCTAGCCGCTAGCAGAATAAACAGTGCAGAGATCAACAGTACTGTGAGCGTTTCTTTAAATTCGAGAATATCGCTGATCTCAACCCCTTTCATATTCGCCAGCCAAATTCCCATTACAGTCACTGACAACAAACCCGCTTCTTCCTGCAATAAGTTAGAGCCGACAAACACCGCTAACATTAAGGTTAGTACCGCGGTATTGCGCAAGTAATGGGGTAACAAATTTTTTCGCAAAATAAGCCCTACTAGATATCCGCTTAATGCGCCAAAACCTAAACCAACAATTAGCATTGCTCCTAGTGCATGCAGTACGTGAGTCGTTGGATCCGCTGCGACAACTATGTATTCAAACACCAACACCGCGAGTATGGCTCCGATGGGGTCAATAACGATACCTTCCCAGCGCAAAATACTCGCAAGCTCTGTTTTAGGCCTAACACTGCGCAGCATAGGTACGATAACCGTCGGCCCAGTCACCACCACTAACGCGCCAAACAGGATAGCCATCAGCCAATCAAACCCCAGCAGATAATGCGTCGCCACACTGATGCATGCCCATGTAATTGCCGTACCTAAAGTGACTAAACGCGTAACCATGCCTCCGTGTTCACTGATCTCTTTGAAGTTTAACGTCAACGCACCTTCAAACAGAATCACCGCCACACCTAGAGAGATAATCGGGAATAGCAAGTCACCAAAAATTGCATCTGGATTTAAGAAATCCAGCGCTGGGCCAAGCAGCAACCCACAGAGTAATAAAGGTAAAATAGCAGGAAGCCTAAGTCGCCAGCCAAGCCATTGACAAAATAACGATAAAACCCCCAACAAAGCAAGCATTGCGGTGATCTGCTCCAGCATACAATTTCCTTATTCAATAATTGGCATCACGACATTGTTAACATAGGAGTAAATGTGCTGAATGTAAAAGTTATCTCGAGCAGATCGCTGATCTCGTCCCAAAAAGGGGAAAAACCATCCAGCAATGTGAATCGAACAGTGCTTCTGCGCTGCGTAATTGTCTATTAAAAGAGCGAGTCCACATCTGACGTTTTTTTAAATAGTCAGTGATGGCAAACTTCCATCACTGTATCTGTTAGGTTCAACGTCATTCTAGAGATTGCTCACCCCAACTGCTCATACTAATACCAATTGCATTAAGTATTTGGCCAGTACAGAGTCCCTCAGTCTTTTCAATTCAAAGCGCATTGGTAAAGAAATGGTTATTCCCTTTTAAGCCAATGCAAAGCAGAAGTGGAATGACTGAGGGCCTCACATAGTGCGGCTGAGGTTAAACAAATTGGCAAAACGCTGTATGCTTCGCTATGGGATTTGGATATACGACTAAATGGATTTAGGAGGTAGAGCGAAGCTCGATGCCAGAGCCGAGAATAACTATTAGCTCAAATCCCACTACTTACCTACAACGTTTTGAATTCCCGCTGAATGGTCAAACTTTTAATGCAATTGGTATAAACACAAACTAGGCTTAAGCTATGGAAATATAAGTGAAACTGGGGTATTGTTTCGAAACTAAATGGAGTGCTACCTGACATAAAGTAGCATAGAGTCATGGAAGGACTACGGATCCTATTGAGTTTTTATTTTCAGCAAATAGCTCAAGTTGCTGCAACTTTCCGCAAACAGTGCTCACCCAAAAAATTTGAACTCAAACAAGCAATAATCTTGTCGCTTGAAGTTTTAAACTTTAATTTTGAATTCATGCATCTACACACTCTTAAACACTAAAAGTAACCAATATGATGAAAACATCGGCACTAATTAATTTTGTACAAAAGTTATCTTCTTTGCAGCGTGTCGTTATTCAAGCTCATGATTACCCAGATCATGATGCCATTGCTTCTGCCTATGCCATGTCAGTGCTACTCAAAGAGCTGGGAATTGATTCAATTATTGTTTATAACGGCGAAATTGACCGTATATCGTTATCTAATATGATTGAGTGGTTAAACATACCTGTGAGCCATTGTAGCAAGGCTCAACTTACTACATTGGACAAAATTATTACCATTGATGGCTGTATTGGCGAGCGCAATGTCACCGATATGCCCGGTGAAGAGATTGCAGTGATTGACCACCATGTGGTTACCCCACCCAATAATTTATGGTTTAGTGATGTCAGAGAAGACTATGGTGCTACGGCAACGATATTGTTTGAGTACTTTCAGGCTTTCAACATTAACATGTCTAAAGATGTCGCGACGGCATTACTCGTTGGCCTAAAGATTGATACCGCACATATGACCCGCGGCGTTTGCTCTGCCGATCTAAAAGCATTTGTGATGTTCAATCAACAAGCAGATTTGGCATTAGTGAATAAAATCTGCCGCAATGAAATTACCTATTCTGAGCTCAACTTATTTGAGCACGTTTGCCAGTCAGTAAAACAAACTGAAGGTGTCGGGCTTGCAACAGTGTCGATTGATTGCCCAAAAAATATGCTAGGTATTTTAGGCGACTTCTTACTGACAGTTAATGAACTGGATGTTGTGGTCATCGCGCAGTCTAGCCAACGCGGCATTCAGCTCTCTCTGCGCTCAGAATGCCAGTATGTTGATGTTGCTAAAGTGGTGAGGGAGCAACTAAACATTAAAAGCTTTGGTTTTGGTGGCGGCCATCCACATATGGCTGGCGGTATTGTGTTTAAAGATTATCTCAGTGAATTCATCACCGAAAAAGAGCTTCACCTATCGCCAATAATAGATTCAATTTTAGCTTTGAGACGCAGTGCTTAAAAAACTCGAATCGGCAAATAAAAGAGTGTAATTTTACTTACAACAAGAGTTCAGCAACGAAAAAAGCCTCTGCATTTCTGCAGAGGCTTTCGTCTTTTATTGGCGGAGCGGACGAGACTCGAACTCGCGCCCTCGGCGTGACAGGCCGCGTTCTATTCATAAGTAGCCTAACCAACTGAACTACTGCTTAGTAGTAAATGGTTAATCATTTTAAAAGAGATAAAATGTAAACGAAAAAAGCCTCATCTTTCGATGAGGCTTTCGTCTTTATATTGGCGGAACGGACGAGACTCGAACTCGCGACCCCCGGCGTGACAGGCCGGTATTCTAACCAACTGAACTACCGCTCCAAAACTCTAATAAAAACCAATTATCTTAGTCTCTATTTCTATTCGTTATGTCACTAACAAATAGCGTAAATTTTAGCACTTGATTGGCGGAACGGACGAGACTCGAACTCGCGACCCCCGGCGTGACAGGCCGGTATTCTAACCAACTGAACTACCGCTCCACATCAAGTGCGATGAATAATACGTAGACTGTTAAACTCCGTCAATAAGTTTTTTCAGCAATTATTACTAACCAGCTAAAAAATGTTCAATTTTGATATTTAACGTACAACAATCGCAATTTATGGTTTAGTTTCCAGCTTTAGGATCATCAAAATCTTCCGGCATCATCAAATCAATCTCATCAAGCTCCATGGTAATCTCCTGTTGACGGGACTCTTTATCTATTCTTGCTTGGGTTGCAGCGAGTGCCTTTTTCAAGTTACTGCGTTTACGGACAAACAGTAAAATCAAAATACCCAAAATAAGTAAAACCGTATTAATAGTAATCAACCAAAATATTGCATCTTGTTTTGCCGAGTCTTCAGCCTTCTTGGCTTGCAACTCTGCTCTTGCTGCGAGCTCCTCTTTTGAAGGCGGTGGCTCAGGCGGTTTAACAAAATTAAAAAATAGCTCCGGTAAGGTCAAATAGATCTCCCGTCCTGCTTTAGTGGTGCTCACCGCAGTTAGCTTAATTCGATAACTACCAAAATCATTCACTGGTTTTAACTGAAAACGACTATCAGCTTCAGTAATATCTGATATCGACTCTAATAACCTCATACCAGCAGGACCGACAATATCTGCTTCGATATGAGTCTGTGATAACAGCAACTCATTATCATCGACGCTTATGTGCAGATCCCACCGCCCTGCTTGTGCACTTTCTGGCGCGACAATCTCCACATTAATTGGTCGTGTTGACAAGGTAAAAGCTTCAGAATACTGACGCTCAAGCACGGCGTTCTTAGCATCTACCTGTAAGGTATATCCGCCCCAAGCTTGGGTTAGGTTTATTTTACTAGTAAAGACCCCGTCATCAGGGGATTCATCAAGCTTTTCACCATCATCTCGATAAGTGCCGACAACAAAACTGCCAGCCGCAAAGTTTTCATCACCGGGATTGTTATCGCTGATAAACTTAGCTGTCCAGCTCATCAGATAATCTAAACCTGGCAAGCGGACTTTTTCATCATCACCAATCAAACGAGTAGTTAACTTTAGGCGTTCACCTTGGTAGAGCGGCTGCGGGATAGGATCGACGTCGATTGAAAGTTTTGAGACTTTATCAATAACAGAGCCTTCTACCACCCTCCCAATAAGCTGCCAAGGACCTGGCATTGGGTTTTCAATAGTGATCATATCGCCGGTCAATCCATCCATCCACTTTACAGATTCAGGATGGCGACTGGCGTACCATTTACTGCCATCTGGTTGAACCACAATTACAGGTGCACTGCCGTACTCGCGTTGAATAAGCAAGGTGACACTGTCGACCATATGGTCAATTCTAAAGCGATTTTTCAATTCAGAAGCTTGAGATGACAGGATCACGTCAGCAATGGCGATACGGCTTAGCAAAAGCCCAATAAGTATTGCCGCTACACATGTTGTTACGCGTTTAATCATAGATAAAAATCTATCCTCGCCAGATACACTGCCCAGATTTAGCGACTAAGTCGAGTCGCTCTTCATGTCTAGTTAGTTCATCGGCCGATGCGCTGATCACTTTAAGTTTTGCTCGATCTTTAGGGAGGCGATTTATACCGCCGCTCTCTTGACCCGCTTTTTCACTTGATAGATTAAACTTAGTTTGCCCACCCGTCATGATGAGGTAAACGTCAGCTAAAATCTCAGCATCGAGTAATGCGCCGTGAAGATCACGGCGAGAGTTATCAATACCGTAACGCTTACACAAGGCATCGAGGTTATTTTTCTGTCCAGGATGAAGATGTTTGGCGATGGCGAGCGAATCGAGTATTTGACATATTTCGGCAGTCTTAGGCCCAATCGGCTGTAACATCGAAAACTCATGATCCATAAAGCTAACGTCGAAGTTTGCGTTATGTGCCACAATTTCAGCGCCATCAATAAACTCAATAAAACTTTGCGCTATTTGATGAAACTTAGGTTTGTCTGCGACAAATTCATTGGTGATCCCATGAACTTCAATCGCCTCTTCGTCAATAGGCTGTAGCGGATTGATGTATTCGTGGTAATGGCGCCCAGTTAGCTTGCGGTTTACCACTTCAACACAACCAATCTCAATAATTCGATGGCCAAGATAGATAGGGCCACTAGATTGGTTCATACCTGTGGTTTCGGTATCGAGAATAATTTGGCGTTTAGCGCTTGAAATAATGTTCATGTGAATTAATGCATTTCTCAGTTAAATTTTTGGGTATACTCGCCCAGCACTTTAGCTATGGTACCAACTTGATGACTGGACTGAAACAGATCTCTATCTTTACCGACGGTTCTTGCTTAGGAAACCCAGGACCTGGGGGCTACGGCATTGTAATGAAGTACAAAAAGCATACTCATGAACTCGCCGATGGTTTTGCATTGACCACCAATAACCGCATGGAGATGCTCGCTCCCATTGTGGCATTAGAGGCACTAAAAGTCCCTTGCCAAGTGATATTAACTAGCGATAGCCAATATATGCGCCAAGGGATCACGCAATGGATCCATGGCTGGAAACGCAATGGTTGGGTGACATCGACTAAGCAGCCAGTGAAAAATGTTGATTTATGGCAACGTCTTGATGCCGTCTCGCAGTTGCACCAAATTGATTGGCGCTGGGTTAAAGGCCATGCAGGGCATGTTGAGAATGAGCGCTGTGATGACTTAGCACGCCAAGCTGCTGAGAAAAAGCCGACTCAAGAAGACAGCGGCTATCTCACACAACAAGATTAATTGACTTAGCTATCGGTGTTTAAAAAATCTTGGCAAAAAGCAATGAACGCCGCACCGATAGCTGTAAAATTACGACTCTTATGGTGAATTCGGTAGAACTTTCGTTCAAGCAATAACCCCTCTACATTGATAACAGCCAGTTCTTTACGACTGATCTCTTTCTCAAGCGTTAACTCTGACAACACCCCTAAACCGGCTCCCTGTTTAACGGCTTGTTTAATGGCGTCAGGGGTTGAGAAGCGAAACTTCTCTTGCGGCTGCATATCAAGCATATTGGCGGCATTAACAAAGTAATCTCTCGTGCCAGAGCCCTCTTCTCTCATCACCCAAGGTTGACCCGTCAACGCTTTAGGGCTCACGGTTTTGCCCGCTAGTGGGTGTGCTGGATGACAGAAAATGAGTAAACAGTCTTTATGCCACGCTTCTACAGCAATGCGGCTATCGAGGCATTGCCCTTCAATAAAGCCCATTTCACTTCTAAATTCGAGCACAGCATTAATGACCGCTTGGCTATTATCAATATCGACATTAACCAGTGTATTGGTATGCTGCTGACAAAATGCCACTGCGCTTTTTGCCAATAAATAGTTGCCGATGGTGGAGCTGGCACTCACGTTGAGATCCCCACCTAGCTCACTGCCTGCTGGCGAAAATGCATGCTCTATTTGATCAATTTTTTGCAATGCGTCAGTCGCCAATGGTAACAACATACTGCCTTGGGAGTTCAATCGTAGTCGATTGCCAATTCGCTCGAATAAGCGAGCATCAAGCTGCTTCTCGAGTTCAGAAAGTGCCATCGAGGCAGCTGGCGATGACAGGTTAACCATTTCAGCAGCTTTTGCCACTTGGCCGCTACGAGCAACGGCTTCAAAGATGGCGAGTTGTTTTAAAGTAATACGCATTAATAGTTTAAACCCATTATTTTGAAGATCGTGAAGTATGCCCGGTGCGCCCTGCTGTTGGCGCCGTTGACCAATTCGGCTGTTTTACTTTGCGCTTGGTTCGAACTGGGGTCAGTGGTGTTTCAAGCTTTCTAGCCACCAACACATAAACACTGCCACTACTGGGTAACCACGACTTTAACGCGTGAGACCAAATACTGTCTGTTTTTAAATCCTTTAGCAGATGATGATGTAACAAGCGCTCATCCGCTACCACTTGGTAACCCAAAAGCCCTAACCAATCTTTAACTCGCGACGGCATAAAGAAGCGACCATTCCAAGGGATTTCTTGCTGGTATTTTGGCAGCATTTTTCCGATAAACATCGGGCTTAACGGATTAAAGCCAGCAATAATAAGATGGCCACCCGAGATCAACACCCGGTCGACTTCTCGCAACAAACGATAGGGATCAGTTTCAAACTCAAGTAAAAAGTTCATGACTACGGCATCGACACTGGCGTTTTGGATCGGCAGCTGACTGTAATCAGCCAGTATGTCAGCCTCTGGTTCATCGAACAAAGAGTAGTGACAACTGACTCCAACGCCCGTTTTATCAACCTTTGCACTCAATGGCCCAAGGCTTAGCATGTAATAACCAAATACTCTCGGCCACCACGAAAACATCACTTCTTCAATACTTTCGCGGATCACCGGACCATTTGGTAATTCTGACCAATGATAGGGTTTTAGCGGAACACCTGAATGAGTCAATGCTATCTCCTAAGTTGCTGATGCTCTACTTTAATAACGAAAGCCATGTACAAACAATAGTTATTCTAAGTAAACTTGTTTTAGCGCTCAAATTATTAGGACCGATTATGTTAACTGTCACCCCATTACCTGCCTTTGATGATAACTATATATGGGCAATTCAAACTTCAAACACTAATGGCGCATATGTTGTCGATCCTGGTGATGCCGATGTGGTGATTCAGTTCTTGAGCGATAAACAGATCCCACTTCTAGGTGTATTGATCACTCATCACCATCATGATCACACGGGTGGTATCGCCAAACTCCTAAGCTATTATGGCAGCAATATCCCGGTTTATGGACCCGCTGCGGAAAAAATTGAAGGGGTTAATAACCCGCTACAAGCTTGTGCAAGCTTAACACTACAAGGTATTGACCTTAAAGCAGAAGTGATTGAAGTGCCAGGACACACATTAGGCCATATTGCCTATGTAATAGAAGATGCTCTTTTTTGCGGCGATACGCTTTTCAGCGCGGGCTGTGGCCGTTTGTTTGAGGGAACACCACAGCAAATGCTCACATCGTTAGAGCGACTGGCGCAGGTAGGAGACGATAAAAAAGTATATTGTACCCATGAATACACTTTGGCGAATCTTCGCTTTGCGAATCGAGTAGACCCTAGCAATGTACAACTTCAACAGTACACTCACCATTCAGAGCAACTAAGAGCGAGTAATACACCGACTTTGCCATCGTCTATAGCCCAAGAAAGAGCGATAAACCCTTTTTTACGCAGCTATAGCACAGAAATTCAACAATCTTTAGCTGAGCAATTCCAACAACCTATAAACGATGCTGTGAAATGCTTTGCACTTCTGCGTCAATGGAAAGACAATTTCTAAAAAATACTCTACAATGTCTCGCTAATCCAGTGCCACTAAGCCAGATAACGTCTGGTTTTTTTGGGCCTAAATAAAGGACACACATTTTAGATGCGCGTACCCATTTTACTTGTCGCAGGGGGGATTGCCCTGCTGACTGGTTGCCAAAACTTAAGCAACCAAACGACTTCAGAAGGACCTAAAACAACACCTGTTGTCACAGAAAAAGTCACCAAAGAACCCGTTAAGCCCGAAGTCGCCGAAGTTGTCGAGGTGACAGATATTTGGGAGCGCATTCGTCTAGAACTTAAGATGGATATTCCAGATGAAAAGCTGGTTAGACAATACCGAGAGTGGTATATCAAGCACCCGCAACATCTAATACGTGTCTCTGAGCGTGCTACGCCTTTCATGTACTTAATTGTCGAAGAGATTGAGAAACGTAACTTGCCAATAGAATTGGCATTATTACCGATTGTAGAAAGCGCATTTGACCCCTTTGCGTACTCCCATGGCGCAGCATCAGGTTTATGGCAGTTTACTTCGCCAATGGCACGTCACTTTGGCCTACAGATGAACTGGTGGTATGACGGTCGCAGGGACGTACCTGCAGCGACCGTTGCTGCACTCGATATGCTTGAGTATTTATACGACAAAACCGGCGACAACTGGTTATATGCGATTGCAGCTTACAATACTGGCGAAGGTCGTGTCATTAATGCTGCTAAGCGAAACAAGCGTAAAGGCATACCCACTGATTTTTGGCACCTAAACCTGCCACGTGAAACCGAGCGCTATGTACCACAGCTTTTGGCGCTTGCTGATGTGATCAAAAATGCCGATAAATATGGTATTACACTAACGCCTATCAGCAACGAACCACAAATTGAAGTGGTCGAAATTGGTAGTCAAATTGATCTAGCATTAGCCGCTGATATTGCCGGTATGACTACATCAGAGTTGCATAAACTTAACCCAGGCTTTAACCGCTGGGCAACTGCTCCTGATGGACCACATAATTTAGTGTTACCGGTTGAGAAAGCCGCAGCGTTTAAAATCGCTCTTAACGACACTCAAAAGAATGAAAGACTTAATTGGGAACGTTATAAGATTAAGTCTGGCGACAGCTTAGGCCTGATTGCTAAACGTTATCGTACAACCGTATCTGCGTTAAAGTCGGTCAATGATATTAATGGCAATACCATTGTTGCGGGCAAATTCCTGCTTATTCCCGTTGCCGCGAAGAATTTAGATGAATACCTACTTTCAGCCGACCAACGTAAAAACCGTAAGCAGAATAAGACTCGTGGTCAGCAAAAGCTCACCTACACGGTTAAGTCTGGTGACTCGTTTTGGAAAATAGCGAAGCAGCACAAAGTCAAAACCTCTCAGCTTGCAAGCTGGAATAGTATGGCACCTAAAGATCCTTTGCAGATCGGACAAAAGTTAGTCATTTGGACTGGTAACAGTACCGCTAGCAATCAAGGCTTAAAGGAAGTGATGCGTACCGTTAATTACAAAGTACGTAGCGGTGACTCTCTCGCCAGAATAGCCAGTAAATTCAATGTTAAGGTCAGCGATCTTGTTCGTTGGAACAAACTTGAGAAAAGTAAATATATTCAACCAGGACAAACACTTAAACTTTATGTTGATATGACTAAAGTAAGAGCATAGTCCCCTCTTTAGTGCCTTATAGTTACTGAAGTAGAACATAAAATGCCGACAAGTTAACTTGTCGGCATTTTTTATTTATCGCTTATAATCACTCAATATCTTTCATTGGCCAAATAACGATGTGATCTTCAATGTCGCGGATTTTGGTTTCACAAGTGACTTTACCTGCTACCGACATCCCAGCTTCAATCATCGCCTCTTTAGAGCCAGTCTTAAGAGGATGCCAACTCGGTAAGCCTCGTCCTTCATTTAACCTTCTGTATGAACAGCTATCTGGTAACCAAGTTAGCATCGCTAAATTATCCATGGTCACCTTAGTGCAGGTAGGCACAAAACTAAAACGCTGCTCATAGTTCTTACAATGACCCTGCTTAGCATCTAATAACAAACAGGCTGCGTTGGTGTAGTAAAGCTCTTCAGTTTCATCGTCAATCAACTTGTTGAGGCAACACTTACCACATCCATCACACAGTGACTCCCACTCCTCGGTGCTCATCTCTGCTAATGTTTTTTCATTCCAAAATGCCATGCTAAAACTTACAACTCGGTTCGATTCAAAAGAAGGGCTATTGTACACCAGCCGCTACTCTCGTTGCACCTATGTTCATTTGTAATGGCTGTGACAATCACAGTTATTGCTGGCGTAAAATAGAAATATGACTGGACTGAACTAGTGACTAAACATAAAAATAGCGACTAATACCAATTGCATTAGGTATTTGACCAGTTCAGAGCCCCTCAGTCTTTTCAATTCAAAGCGCATTGGTAAAGAAATGGTTATTCCCTTTTAAGCCAATGCAAAGCAGAAGTGGAAAGACTGAGGAACTCACGTAGTGCGGCTGAGGTTAAACAAATTGGCAAAACGCTGTATGATTCGCTATGGGATTTGGATATACGACTAAATGGTCTATTTTGTTCCATACAAAATAAGACATTCCGGCCCTCCTTGGCGGTCAGATTTAGAAGGTAGAGCGAAGCAGGATGCCAGAGCCGAGAATAACTATTAGCTCAAATCCCACTACTTTTCTACAGCGTTCTGAATTCCCGCTGAATGGTCAAACTTTTAATGCAATTGGTATAATTAGCCGCTATTAATAACAGTTAACACCGGAGTATTGAGGCTAGCTGATCGGTGGGTACTTGATTCTTTCCGAAAGGTAAGCAACTGAAATAGCGAAGTAATTAGACTTGTTCCAGCGCAGTAATCCACGGTAGTTATCGTATACTAAGTACTTACGACCTTGTTCACCATCCGGCATCACCATAGAGATCATCATATCATCTCGATTAGGAAGATCGTTGCCATTAAAGCGTCTAACCCCCAGCGCTTGCCATTGTGAAAAGGTCTTTTTAACCGCTAGATTAGCGAGTGCTCCATCAAAGTCAGTAGGCGTTTTAACCTGCCGCCCCCAAGTTTCAGACTCTTTCCAACCAGCCTGCTGCAGATAGTAAGCCGCAGATGCAAACGCATCGCTGGTGTTGTTCCAAATGTCTTTTTTACCATCGCCATCGCCATCCTGAGCATAGGCTAGAAATGAGGTTGGCATAAACTGAGTTTGCCCCATCGCCCCAGCCCATGAACCTTTCATCTCTTCAAAGGTAAATTGTTGCTCTTCAGCAATTTTCAACGCTGCGAAAAACTCTTTTTTAAAGAAAGCTTCACGACGTCCTTCATAAGCTAATGAAGCTGTTACTGATAATACTGGATAACTGCCAGTTAACTTGCCAAAGTTTGACTCTACGCCCCATAAAGCAACAATAAATCGTGGCTGCACCCCGTATAACTTACCGATCCTCTCAAGTTCTACTTGATGAGTTTTGAATAGGCCGCGCGCTTTTTCAACTTTCCAGTCAGGCACCACCCTCGGTAAGTAAGTTTCAAGAGTCAATTTCGTTTCAGGCTGGGCTTTGTCGGAAGCAACAGCCTTTTTGAACATTTTTATTTTGGGAAAAACATCATTGATGGTCTGCTCTGTCACGCCTTGATCTGCAGCTTCAAGTTTCAGTTGAGCCACGTACTCGCTAAAACTGCCTTTGTTTGCACTCGTTGTATCACCTGCTATCGCGTTAAAAGAGAGCACTAACCCACAGGTTAATGTCAAAGCTTGCTTACTCAGTAGCATAAATATTCCCTTACCCCAAAATTAAATACTGTTATTCAGGGTTAAAACCAATGTCTTTCTTATGTTGTTCTAACAAATTAACCACAGGTGGCGGTAACTGTAAATAAAATCCTTTATCCTTCAGTTCAGCTTTGACCTTTTTGATATCAGCAAAGCCAAGGTGATCACGCTTATCAATTGGCAGCATCATCACCAATTGCGGCTCACCAAACATTGCCATCAATGCCTCAGGAACTCGTTCAAATTCATTACGTTTTTCAACAAAAAGATAGCTATCCGCTTTTCTTAAACTTTTATACACAGCACAGATCATATACGACTCAATTTCCAGACTATTCAACTTGCCAGCTTATGCGGCACACTATAACATGGACTGTTAGGAATATACCCGTTCTGCCCGAAAATGCTGGGTTTGGCGGTAATTTAATGGATATCAGCCTAGCGCTGAATTTTTCTAGAGAGTCATACAGGAATGCAAACACCCAGCCTCGAATTAAAAGGCTCCTCTTTTACGCTTTCTGTTCTGCATATTAATAGCCAGGATATGGCAGTTATAGCAGCGGAATTAGACAGTAAACTTGCGATTGCACCTCAGTTTTTTCTTGGTGCGCCTTTAGTGGTTAATTTAAGTGCGATTAAAGCCAGTGACTTTGACCTTTTAGGTTTAAAAGAGATTTTAACCAGTCGCCAACTTATTATTGTCGGTATCACCAGCGCATTGCCTGTTATTAATGATATGGCCAAGTCAATTGGTTTAGCCATTGTTAAATCGGGAAAAGCGGCAACTAGCCAACCTCAAATGCCAAAGACCACTAAAATCGTCAAACAGAACGTGCGATCTGGTCAGCAGATTTATGCGAAAAACGGCGATCTTATCGTTATAGGCGCAGTCGGTAATGGCGCTGAAGTTATCGCCGATGGCAGTATTCATGTCTATGGCGCATTGCGCGGTAAAGCAATGGCTGGCGCAGCCGGTGATAAAAATGCTGTGATAGTGGCACAAAAAATTGAAGCTGAACTGGTATCGATTGCTGGTCAATACTGGTTGACTGAACATCTTCAGCAAAACGAAGCCGCACAGAGTGGTTGTATTCGCCTAGAGGGCGACTCGCTTACGGTTGAATCATTGCCTCTGTAAGAGCGCAAATAAAAAGGAATAATAAATGGCGCAAATTATTGTTGTCACGTCTGGAAAAGGCGGTGTGGGGAAAACAACCTCAAGTGCAGCTATTGCAACTGGTCTCGCATTAAAAGGTCATAAAACCGTAGTGATTGATTTTGATATCGGCCTACGTAATCTTGATTTAATCATGGGTTGTGAGCGACGTGTGGTTTATGATTTTGTGAATGTCATTAATGGCGAAGCAAACTTAAACCAAGCATTGATTAAAGACAAAAGGTGCCCTAAGTTATTTGTATTACCAGCTTCGCAAACTCGCGATAAAGATGCCCTAACTAAAGAAGGGGTTGGAACGGTTCTCGATAATTTGGCAAAGGATTTCGAATACATTATTTGTGATTCACCAGCGGGGATTGAAACGGGCGCAATGATGGCACTCTACTTTGCCGATGTCGCCATTGTGACGACTAACCCAGAAGTGAGTTCTGTCCGAGATTCTGACCGTATTTTAGGTATGCTACAAAGCAAATCTAAGCGTGCTGAAGAAGGTCTTGAGCCAGTTAAAGAGTTTCTTTTGCTTACCCGTTACTCACCTGCTCGCGTTACAACGGGCGAAATGCTTAGCGTAGAGGATGTGGAGGAGATTCTAGCCATTCCGCTATTGGGCGTGATCCCTGAGTCACAAGCAGTACTTAAAGCATCAAATTCTGGCGTACCTGTTATTATTGATAATGAGAGCGACGCGGGTATGGCTTATAGCGATGCTGTCGAGCGCCTACTGGGTGCAGAACTGCCTTTCCGATTTGTTACGGAAGAGAAGAAAGGTTTCTTAAAACGAATTTTTGGTAGCTAATTATGTCATTACTTGATTATTTTAAAACGAAGAAGAAACCGAGTACTGCTGCAACAGCCAAAGAACGTTTGCAGATCATTGTCGCTCATCAACGTGGCGAGAGAGATGCCCCCGATTATTTTCCGCAGATGAAGCAGGAGATCATTGAGGTCATTCGTAAATATGTCAAAGTGGGCGCAGACCAAGTATCTGTGCAACTTGATCAGAATGACGACAACCTATCAGTACTTGAGCTTAATGTGACTTTGCCTGAGCAGAGCTAACTTTACGTTACTTATAAGCACTGTTTAAGTCAAAACACCCGCATTTCGCGGGTGTTTCTATTTTAACGACGACTAATAATACCAATTGCATTAAAAGTTTGACCATTCAGCGGGAATTCAAAACGTTGTAGGTAAGTAGTGGGATTTGAGCTAATAGTTATTCTCGGCTCTGGCATCCTGCTTCGCTCTAACTCCTAAATCTGACCGCCAAGGAGGGCCGGAATGTCTTATTTTGTATGGAACAAAATAGACCATTTAGTCGTATATCCAAATCCCATAGCGAAGCATACAGCGTTTTGCCAATTTGTTTAACCTCAGCCGCACTACGTGAGGCCCTCAGTCTTTCCACTTCTGCTTTGCATTGGCTTAAAAGGGAATAACCATTTCTTTACCAATGCGCTTTGAATTGAAAAGGCTGAGGGGCTCTGAACTGGTCAAATACTTAATGCAATTGGTATAATTCTTAGCCCTTAAAGCTTTAGCTCATTAAGCGCATCACTGACAATACCTTTACGCCAACCACTGAGTATTAAAGGTATCTCTGTTGTTTTACCGTCCCATACCCATTGTAGATATTCATGGATTAGTTTTTTTGAACCTAACAGTTCAATCGGTACATTCTGCGCTTCCGCTTGCTCTGTAATACACTGTTTAATGCTTTTGAAAGCCGCCTTATAGCCTGTTTTAAGCGCAAGCACATCCAATGGTTTTGGGAGTTCTTCAAAACTGACATTAGCAATGATTTTAACAAGCTCTTTGCCGTGAATACGTTTCTCTTGCTCGGTAAGCTCCGTAAGTTTATACAGATCATTACTGTTTTTCGGCATCTTTTTCGCAAGTGCAATCAAAGCATGATCTTTGACCACAAATCCAAGCGCTAAATCTTTTACTAGCGCACGTTTAAGGCGCCATTTAGCTAACGCTTTTAACACTGCTAACTGCCGCGGCAATAACTGGAAAGCATTTTTAACCTTTAGATAAGCAACTTCAGGATCGGGAGCATCTAGACGACCTTGTGTCATCCTCTCACCATCTTCATAGACCCAATCTAACCTTCCCTGTGACTCCAGTTTCTCAACCAGTTGTGGGTATAACTCATACAGGTAGTAAACATCGTTCGCGGCATAATTTAACTGTGCTTCGCTCAATGGTCGTTTCAACCAATCAGTGCGAGACTCGCCCTTATCAAGCGTTATATCCAGTGTTTGCTCAACTAACTTTGCATAACCTAGCCCGTAGCCCATGCCACAAAGGCCAGCTGCAATTTGGCTATCAAACAGTTTATTGGGTTGGCAAGCTCCATTCTTTGCAAAAACTTCTAAATCTTCGCTGCATGAGTGGAGTAGCTTTATGATATTGTCATCGGTCAGTAATGCCCAAAATAAGCTGAGATTACTCACTGCGAGTGGATCGATCAGGGCGAGGGTTTTACCGTCGTAAGCTTGAATAAGCCCTAGGCGAGCGTAATAAGTACGAGTTCTGACAAATTCAGTGTCAATCACCAGTAATTTGGTTTCACGGTATTGCGCTACTAGCGCCGCTAAACTGGTATCATCGTCAATATATTGAAACGCTAACAAAGTCTTCTCCAAAATCCTGAAATAAGCTTAACTCGACCAAATAATGCAAAAGCCGGCATACGCCGGCTTTAGTCTATAAAAAGTGGCAACTACCACTCTTTTATGAAAGAACTAATCGCAGTTAATCGCTCTTAGCTTCATCTCTCAATTCACGACGTAGAATTTTACCTACATTCGTTTTGGGTAGTTCGTCTCTAAATTCTACCAGCTTAGGGATTTTATATCCCGTCAAATGTTCGCGGCAATGCTTGATAATATCCTCTTTGGTTAAAGATTTATCATTTGCGACCACAAATACTTTTACAAGCTCACCCGAAACCTCATGAGGCACACCAACGGCCGCCACTTCGATGACTTTTGGATGCAAGGCAACAACCTCTTCAACTTCATTCGGGAACACGTTAAAGCCAGAAACCAAAATCATGTCTTTCTTACGGTCAACAATAAAGAAGAAACCTTTATCATCCATGTAACCAATATCGCCCGTCGCCAAGTAGCCGTTAGCATCGATAACGTTCGCTGTCTCTTCGGGGCGATTCCAATAACCGACCATGACCTGTGGTCCTTTAGCAAACAGCTCTCCTGTCTCGCCTTGAGCAAGCACTTTACCCTCTTCATCTCTGACTTGAATATCAGTGTTAGAAACAGGGAACCCTATAGAGCCATTGTAGCCCTCTAAGTTATAAGGACAGCAAGTCACTAGTGGTGACGCTTCAGTAAGACCATAGCCCTCTAACAAACGCGTTTTAGTGATCCCTTGCCATTTATCAGCCACTGCACGTTGCACAGCCATACCGCCACCAATAGACAATTTTAGATCGGTGAAATCTAGCTTAGTAAATTCTTCAGAGTTCACTAGCGCATTAAACAGAGTGTTGACCCCTGTTAGCGCTGTGAAAGGATGTTTATCTAGCTCGCTAATAAAAGCGGGCAGATCTCTTGGGTTAGTAATTAATAAGTTATTCGCACCTTTGTGAATGAACAACAAGCAGTTAACTGTTAACGCAAAAATATGATAAAGCGGGAGCGCAGTGACAACAAACTCTTTACCGTTAACCAGTAACGAGCCGTATGCTGCGTCAGCTTGCAGCAAATTACTGACTACATTGCCGTGGCTAAGCATAGCCCCTTTGGAAACACCAGTTGTACCACCAGTGTACTGTAAGAAAGCTAAATCATCTTTTTTGACAACAGGTTTAACATACTGCATACGTCGCCCTTTCGATAACGCTTTTCGCATCGAAATGGCTTGTGGAAGATGGTATTTAGGCACCATCTTTTTAATATACTTAACCACAAAATTAACCACGGTTCGTTTTGGTGCGCTTAACAGATCGCCTAAGCCAGTTAAAATAACGCTTTCAACAGGGGTTTCTGCAACGACTTTATCTAATGTGTGGGCAAAATTAGACACGACCACAATCGCTTTGGCACCAGAGTCAGTCAATTGGTGCTTAAGCTCTCTAGGTGTGTATAGCGGATTAACGTTAACCACAACCATACCTGCGCGTAATATGCCAAAAAGTGCAATTGGATATTGCAATAAGTTTGGCATCATAATGGCAACACGGTCGCCTTTACTCAGCTTCAACTCATTTTGCAAGTATGCAGCAAATGCGCGGCTTCGCTCTTCTAGTTTGCGATAGGTTAATGTTGCGCCCATATTCACGAATGCAGGTTGATCAGCATATTTAGAAACCGATGTTTCAAATAGATCCACTAACGAAGCATATTGCTCTACATTTATTTCAGAAGGCACATCGTCTGGCAGGTTATTAATCCAAAGTTGATCCACAAAAATCTCCTAATATTTCCACCTAAGGGAAACAATACCTCAACGGTCGTTTGCAGCTTGCCAATAAACAAGCTAAACACTGTCAAATCTTTATATTTATAAGAAACGCCAATAAATCATACAAGCGTTTAAATTTTGATTATCATCACATATATGTAACGAAAAACCTAGCCCCTTTTTCAGCCTTTAGCTTTAAGGAATCTATCTATCGTAAATGAAACCGCTTTCGCACTGCCCATGTGAAGATGATGATCTCCCTCAATTTCCTCCACTTCTAGCTGATTAAACCAACCTTTCGCGATTGGAATAGCGCTGCTCAATTGAGAGAACCCTTGGCTACCCAGGATCAACAACGTGTTGACCTCATGGGCCTGCATTAATGCATCAACTTGGGAATAAGCGAGTCTCAATGGAGAATCTAATTTTAAGCGGGGATCACTGCGCCAGCTTACTCCAGAATCAAGCTTTTTCATATTGCGTTGAGTGAGAATTTCGCACCATGCCACATCTAACGCAGTAAGTTTATGACGAGCATTGACAGCGACAGAAATATCTCGATAAACATTGTTGTTTTTAGCCTCAACTTGCAGATAACGTCGGTGAGACTTAAAGCTGTTGTTAAGACGCTGTCTCGCTTTGCTCTCCTTTTCATAAAGGGGCGATAAAGCTTCGATTAAAATTAAGGTCGATACTCTTTCAGGGAATGCAGCCGTATAAGCAGATGCAATAATACCTCCTAAAGAGTGGCCTAAAATAGCAGTGGGTTGTTGATGTGTAGGCAGCGCTGTTAACAGTGCATCCAAATCATAGAGGTAATCAATCCAATGCAGCGGATATTTACCAGGGCGATGCTCAGATAGACCATGACCGGGCCAGTCAATTGCCATGATTTGATAGTCAGTTAAATACTGACTTAAAGGTAGAAAACTATTGGCGTTGTCTAACCAACCATGCAACGCCAATATTAATGGTTTGTCCTGTGAACCCCATAGTTTTGCCGCTAATTTTATATGGGGTAATTGAATCGTTATCTCTTTTGCTTGCTCACAGGACTTGTCCATATCGCCTATTATTTTTTGATGAATTTCAGCGTCATTCTATCGCTTTCACCAATTGCGAGATACTTTTCTTTGTCTTGATCATCAAGCGCTAAACGTGGCGGTAAAGTCCAAACACCTTTAGGGTAATCTTTAGTGTCTTTGGCATTAGCATTAATCTCTGAGCTTTCAACAAAGGTAAAACCCGCTTTTTCCGCCAACTTTATCATCTGTGCTTGATCCATATAACCTGTCTTAGCGTCCATACCCGGATTAGCACGATGCTCAACGATACCAAATGTACCACCAGATTTAAGCACTTTATAAGCTGAATCAAATACAGGCTCTAAATACCCTTTCATTGCCCAGTTATGTAGGTTTCTGAAGGTCAAGACGACGTCAGCACTGTTATCCTTGCCCATAGCGTAAAAGCTAGGCGGGTCAAAAGTGACGGTAGAGGCGTTACCCAGTTTAGCTTTATTGTCTACGATCCACTTTTCAAACTTTTTGCCCGCCTTGGCTCTGTAGCCATTGCGCTGCTTTTCATCATCAGGGTTCGCATTAAAATTCCCACCGATATAATGGCCCTTCTCGGCAAGGTACGGCGCTAGTATTTCAGCATACCAACCGCCACCTGGCCATAACTCGATAACCGTATCCGAAGGCTCTACGCCGAAAAACTCAATGGTCTCTTTGGGGTGTCGGTAAGTATCACGGGCTGAATTTTTAGTTTGGCGAAAGTCACTCGATACAGCGGTATCTAACGCCGTATTTTCGTGGACATGCGCTTCTGCAGTAGCACTTAGTGTTGATAGGCCAAACGCGCCAGTAAGAATGAGGCTAGCGGCTAGGGTGTTCATTTTCATTAGATATCTCCATATAAAGGCTGGCATCAACCTAACAGTCAATAGGTTAAAATCCAAGCCTAAGAAACAGAGATTTACACTTTGTTATATTATTTAAGCTGACGTTTTTCTGCTTGACGGTCAACTCGACGCCAACATAGAAATAGCATAAACGCACTCGTTGCAAGCCAAACGAGCACCCAGAACCAAGCAGGGATCCAACTCTGCTGTGCAAGCATATTGGCATCACCCTGCCCTTCAAGGCCAAATAATACGGTAGGACTTGCCAGTGCATTTAAAATAACCATTAAGCCCATAATGCGTAAACTGGTGGCTAAATATCGATTAAGATTAAGCTTTAACGGCATTAAAAATAGCAGTGCGAGCGACACTAGAATCGAAATAGTCAGTAGATCTCTCGCCCATAGTAAAGTCGTTAAGATAACTCCCGCGCCTAACAGGCCGAAGCTAAAACGGATCCCCTTAGGCCAGGTCGCAAATGTAAAAATCAAATAGCCCCACAGTGCCGCGCCAAAATAACCCGCAAAGCCAATAGCTAATGGCCAGCCACCTTGACTGAAGCAAAGCCCTGCGCCATTAGGAAACAGCTGAATATGACTAACCGCTCCACCGGTAAAAAGTGTAGCTAAACCATGTGATAACTCATGAAAATAGCTCTCAAGCCATTTAAACGGTACACTCACAAACGGTAGTTTTGTGACCAAAAAAGCCACTAATAATTCGAGAAAGAACCTGCCTCTACTAGGCGTACCAGATGAAGCTGGTGTCTTGGAAGGATTTGTGCCGCTAGTCAGCGTGTGCTGCAAATTACTAGGCATAGGTATCAATGCCTACCATTTGTTGGATCTCTTCACGCTTGGCCGCATGTTGGTTAGAGAGATACTCAGCGACAGCACCGCGCTGGCCACGGGTATCATTCTCATATTCTATATGAGCACCAAGTCTAGATTTTAGTGCGGCTTCATCTTCGTTATAGTCGTTAAATTGGTAGGACTGCTGCGCTTGGATCGGCAACACTTGATCGGCAGCATCCACCCGCACAGCAGTAGGCTGATTAGTTCCTATCGACTTATTGACTTCGACTTTTGAAGCGGTAAGTTGACTTGAATTAATATGCATCCAATCGTCCTTAACTTATTAAATCACTGTTTTTTTTTGCGTAATCAGCTTAAGCTCAGATCATTCTTTTCCTGGTAATTTTTTCCAGGTCACGGTATCACGCAAATAGACAGGCTTAAGCTCGTCAACACTGGTGCTCAAGCCATTTAAATGGCCTTGTTGTGCCAATATCGCCATATATTTAGCATCTGGGAATTTAGCAAGCTCACATACAGTAAGGCCACCAGCCATTTCCAGTAATTGTGGGTAAGCATCAAATCCAGTACCGCAGGCGGTAATGGTTTGCGTTTCATCCAAGCTTAACACTATCGATTCTGGTGCGCTAACAACCTCTTCGTTCACTAAAGTGGCAATACCATCAACAGCAATAAATTGCCCCCAATAAACTTCACCCATACGAGCATCAATCGCAGCTAAAACCTGCTGGGCTCCAGCTTCTATAGCAGCTTGTGCCATGGTAGCAAGGGTTGAGATCCCGATGACAGGAAGTGATTGTCCCAATGCCAAACCTTGGGTGATACTGGTACAGATCCTGATGCCAGTGAAACTACCAGGGCCTCGACCATAAGCGATTAAGTCAACATCACTCAACTTGATATCAGCTTGAGATAACACTGACTTGACCATTGGCAATAACCTTTGGCTGTGCTCGCGCGGTGCATCTGCTTGCTCGCAATACACTTGTCGATTATGGGTTAACGCAGCAGAGCACGACTCCGTACATGTATCTAGAGCAAGTATGCTCAGCGAAGTTGCTTCTATGGACTGTTTTGTCATCTATTACTTACCAAACTCAAATTCAGGCACAACACGAAAGCAGTCATGTAAGCTCACGTATGTAGCGATTACCAGCTGTCGATATATTCAGTGTTAAACATATCAAATGCAGCTTAGTTAACGATAAAGAGCGGGGATTATACCTAACTCCCCCGCAGGCTTTAAGTAGAACTGCAAAATAGTTTTACTGCCAGCGACTGCAATCTAACTTAAGCCAAAAAATAACCCTATTTTTGTCGCTAGAGTGTCTGTTACTTAGCTAACTCAATAAAAGCAGCGCTGTACATTTTCAGGTTGAGCATAAACTGCTCATAGGTGATAAATTCATTCTCGGTATGCCCAGTATACTCAACACCAGGCATAGCGGGACCAAAACTCAATGCGTTAGGAAATAGTTTGCTGTTTGTTGAACCACCAATTGCAACTGGTTGGGGATCTTTAACACCGGTAAAATGAGAGTAAACATCGAGCAGAGTATTAAGATGCGGCGCATCTTGCATCACCATAGGCTTCCCCCAATAGGTTTCCACCTTTGCTAACCTAACTTTATGTTTTTCCTGCCAACGCTCTAGTGCTTCATAAGTTTGGCTGTCTAGTCGTTCTGGCGTCTTGCCTATCGGACGACGTAGGTTAATCATGACTTGCGTGCCCTGCTTACCCGCTTTAACGATTGTAGGCGCTAAGCTCATCGGCCCCATAAAATCATCTTTATAAGCGATATCACCAAATTGTTCTGCATAAATCCCCATTCCAACCATTTCATGGATAAATTGTTGTGTGAGTGATGCGGTATTTTTCGGCCACTGATGGATAGCAAGCAGCTGCGCCAGATGAGTCACAGCATTGACACCATCTTCAGGTGTTGAAGAATGGGCCGCTTTACCATCAGCGAAAATAATGACTGTAGAACCATTTTGCTCAAAACGATATGTCATACCTGATTGTTTTTTAGCTGCTGCCTTTAACTGCTGAATTAAACTCTTATCTGCAAAACTAATTTCTGCTTGAGCTTGTTGAGGCACTTGGCTACCAAAATAGCCACCAGAGAAGCGCTCAAGAGTGGTAGCGCCCTTATTTGCCGTTCCCACATCAACATTTGGGATAACAAATTCAATTTTACTCCACCCCTTCTCGGCAGTCACAACTGGGTATTCAGCATCGATAGTGATGTTGATGTTGGCTGGAGTGAATGTCTTCAAAAAAGCTTTAAGCGGCTCCCAGTCGGATTCCTCCGCCATATAAACCATTAACTCTATTCGTTTATTTAACTTTATCTGTGAATCTTTAATCGATTTCATCGCATACATGGCTGTTACAATAGGACCTTTATCATCTTCAGTGCCGCGACCGATAAGCTTTCCGGGCTGGGATGTCATATCTAATTGATAAGGGCTCTGTTGCCAAAGTGCTGGATTGGCTGGCTGCACATCTCCATGGGTGATGACACCAACTTTGTCATCTTGTTGCCCAAGCCCAATTAATATCACATAGCCATGGTCAACATAATCTAAACCCAATTTCTCGCTCAAGCTTTTAAGCTCCTGCTTGAAACCAATGAATTCTGGATTGGTGTCGGGAGTTTGCCCTTCAGTTGCGACAGTATTGAATTTTACTAATGTCGCAAGGCTAGCAACCATATCATCCGCATATTGCGCAACAGCGTAATGAGCAACTTTGTCTGATTGGGATTCTATTGCAATGCAGGGAAGAGAAAATAGAGTGATAAACAACAGGGTTAGACGCTTCATGGTTATCCATTTTATTATTATTTGTAAAAAACGAGCCCAGTTTGCCACAACTTTTACCTGTTAAGTTATAAAAAATAGCCATTCGAAACATTTGTTACAAACAATACGTTTTTTTAATAGATTTATCACCGCCAACCGTGATATTTAATGACGTTAACGTTAATGCAAAGATATTGACGAAAAATTAAAACAAGCAAAATTCGGGGATTTAAAATATGAAGGGATTAACCCTCAAACCTTTGGTTGCAGCTATTGCAATCACGCTTTCACTTGGCGCATGCAGCAGCGCAAATAACACTACTGAGAACCAAACAGCACCAAATGTTGTTGCTCAGCAAATCATTGAGAATAATGCGGGCAACCCTTTCTTTAAGCCATATGATACCTATTTTGGCATCCCAGATTTTTCTAAAATAAAACCTGAGCATTACCTGCCCGCTTTTAAAGCCGGTATTGCACAGCATAAAGCTGAAATTCAAGCAATCATCGATAATCCTGATGCACCAACATTTGCAAACACCATTGAAGCAATGGAGTTTTCAGGCGAATTGACCAGTAAAGTTGCCAGTGTTTTCTATAACTTAACAGGCGCAGACACCAACGAGCAGCTTCAAGCTATCTCGAAAGAAGTGTCACCAATGCTTTCTGCCGCTGGTGATGACGTACTGCTCAACGATGCATTGTTCCAAAAAGTAAAAGCCGTCTACGACCAACGAGACTCACTGAACCTAAATGTTGCTCAAGCAAAACTATTGCAAGATACCTATAAGTCTTTCACTCGTGGCGGCGCAAACTTAAGCGATGCCGACAAAACCAAACTGCGCGCACTCAACGAGCAAATAGGTAAACTAAGCCTAGAATTTGGTGACAACCTGCTGGCTGAAACCAATGCCTTCGAACTCGTTATCGACACTAAAGCCGATTTAGCCGGCTTGCCAGAAGATGTGATCAGCGTTGCAGCGCAAACGGCTACAAAACGTGGCCATGAGGGTAAATGGGTGTTTACCACTTCACGCCCTTCAATCACGCCATTTTTAACTTATGCCGATAGCCGAGAACTGCGTGAAAAAATCTATAAAGGTTATGTAGAGCGCGGTAACAATAACAACGCACACGATAATAAAAAGATCCTTGCAAAAATGGCGGCATTGCGTGCAGAACGTGCACAGCTAATGGGTTACAAAACGCACGCTCACTTTGTACTTGAAGAGCGCACAGCACAAACGCCTGAAAACGTATACGGCTTGCTGAACAAAGTATGGCCTGCTGCGTTGGCGCAAGCTGAAGCTGAAGTGGCCGATATGCAAGCGTTAATCGATTCTGAAGGCGGTGATTTTAAGCTGGCAGGCTGGGATTGGTGGTACTACTCGGACAAGATCCGTGTCGCTAAGTACAGCTTTAATGAGCAACAAACACGCCCTTACTTCTCACTAGAAAATACCCTTAAGGGCGTATTCTATACAGCCAATCGCTTATTCGGCATTACAGTGAAAGAGCGTACCGACCTACCCAAGTACAATGATGAAGTGCGCACATGGGAAGTCTACGACAAAGATGGCGAGTTAATGGCGATCTTTATGGGTGACTATTACGTACGCGACAGCAAACGTGGTGGTGCTTGGATGAACTCATATCGTCAGCAGTACAACATGAACGGCGTTGAGTCTAAGCCAATCATTGTGAACGTTCTGAACTACCCTCGCCCAGTAGGCAACGAGCCAGCACTATTAACATTCGATGAAGCTAGCACCCTATTCCATGAATTTGGTCATGCGCTACATGGTATGTTGTCTGATGTTGAGTACCGCTCTCAAGCAGGTACGTCAGTCCCACGCGACTACGTTGAGTTCCCGTCACAAGTGATGGAAAACTGGATGACGCAACCAGAAGTATTGGCTCAGTTTGCTAAGCATTACAAAACAGGCGAAGTGATCCCACAAGAGCTTGTAAAGAAAATCCAAGCTGCAAGCAAGTTTAACCAAGGCTTTGCAACTGTAGAGTACATGGCAGCAACTAAGCTTGATTTAGACTGGCATACAGTGACTGACTTCATGCCGAAAGATGCTGCTAAATTTGAAGCTGAATCGCTTAATAAAATGGGATTGATCGGTGAGATTGCGCCACGTTACCGCAGCACTTATTTCTCACATATCTTCTCTGGTGGATACTCGGCAGGTTACTACAGCTACCTTTGGTCTGATATCTTAGGTGCCGATGCATTTGAAGCATTTAAAGAAAACGGTATTTTTGACAAAGCGACTGCTGATGCCTTTAGAGATAACATCCTTTCTCAGGGCGGCAGTGAAGACCCGATGAAACTGTATAAGCAGTTCCGTGGTAAAGAAGCAGGAATCGACCCATTGCTTCGCAGTCGTGGCTTGCTTGCCAAATAAAAAGCGAAGTTAAATTTGGCTGGAACACCAACCGATTAGCGCAAGCTAAACAAGTCCGCAAACCGAATACTTGCAAAAGTATTCGGTTTTTTTATAGTTATACCAATCAATATAAGAATTTGATCAACTCAGAGCTGTTTTTGGAAAACTAATTCAAGGCGAATAACTGAAAGAATAGTTGTTCCCTTATAAAGTTGTTCAACACAGAAATAGGCTGCCAACAACGCTCCAGAATGGCTAGTTTTAGCGATTCTGATGCTGTGTTAACGAGCTTAACCGTAGAACAACTATGCTCTTTACTCATTGCAAGCCACATGGCCTAGCATATTCCTGACATGCTTAAGACATTCCCTCCATCCATGGAGATCAGATGTGGTGAATGTCAATAATGCGCGACTATATTGATATAGGAGGTAGTGTAACGCAGGAGCAGTTACCTAGGAGCATTTAATGACCTTACCTCAGAATCGCTAAACTCTCGCTGAGAGACCAAATATTTATATTGATTGGTATTAATGCATTTTGTACAACAACTCTGTAACATCAATTTGATGTACTTAAAAAAGTTAACTCAATCATTTAAGGTCAACATTATGAACTTCCCACTTAAACATGCAGCCAAAATACTGAGTTACAGCACCCTACTTGCGGTTGCATTAACCACTAATAGTGCGACCGCCAATGATAGATTTAAAGATGTAGAGATTAAACCAATCAAGCTAAGCGATAGTGTTTACATGTTTGTTGGTGCTGGTGGAAATATTGGTGTTTCAGTCGGTAACGATGGTTTGCTGATGATTGATGACCAATTTGCTCCACTCGCCGATAAAATATCAGCGGCGTTAAATGAGATCCAAGCAGGTAGCCCAAAGTTCATCATCAACACGCATTATCATGGCGATCATACCGGAGCTAATGCCCACTTCGGTAGCACGGGTACCATCATGGCCCACCATAATGTGCTTAAACGCCTTGCATCAGACGAACAAACTACGCCTGACGCACTGCCAGTAATTACCTACGATCATGGTATAACCGTGCACTTTAATGATGATGCTTTAAAAGTGCGCCATATGGGACCAGGTCATACTGATGGCGACAGCGTTGTTATATGGAGTAAAGCCAACATAGTGCATATGGGTGATCTGTTCTTCAAAGACAAATTTCCTTATATCGATCTAAAAGCTGGTGGTGACGTGGAAGGTTATCGAGATAACGTCGCTAAAGCGTTACGTGATATGACAGATAAGACAATTGTCATTCCAGGTCACGGCGATTTAGCCAATAAGAGTGATTTAGCGCGCTTTAAGCACATGTTAGATGCGTCGATTAATTGGATGAGAGATCAAAAAGAATCTGGGATCGCATTAGAAGATCTAAAGAAACAAGGCTTACCAGAGAAATGGAAAGACTGGAGCTGGAACTTTATCTCAGAAGATAAATGGATAGAAACACTGCATAAAGGCCTTTGATTAAGCTCACCGACTATCTGTACACTTAACGGCACCTTTAGCCTTTACTAAATTGGATATCATTTAATATCGTTACTATTCAAACTCAAAATTAAAAAACTAAACTCTATCTGTCACAAGGAACTGTGCATAATGATAAGAATAAGCAAGATAAAATGCCTCGTATCTATAAGCCTAACTTTTATAGTTAGTGCGCAAGCTGCTGATAATGAAGGGGCTCTTATAATCGATTATAAACCTAACTGTATAGCTAAAGCTCTTGCGCCTCAGTACCTTAACGTGGAAGTGTCAGATTACTCCGAATTAGGACCTATTGAAGACAGCCCAGCTTTCGTACTAGCACTACAACAATTGCGCCAAGATGCAACAGTACTAGGTGCTGAGGTTATGTTATTGACTAATGTAGAAAATAGAAAAATAACCAAAGAGAAAAATAGGACAGGACGTAGAGCTGGACCTAAAGTTGTGCGTACAACTGACTTAAAAATACACATAGCAGCACAAGCATATAAGCTCTGTAATGGCGACAAGTCGTATAGCAATGATCGGGCCTCTTATACAACTAAAGGTTTTGCGCTCCAGTCAACCCAATATAATTATACTATAAGCCCCAGCAGCATCACGGCAAAAGAGCCTGCAATCCTCGCTCAAGAAACAACTCTTCCTCCAGCGAACATCTCATTTTCAACTGGTGTTTACGGCATCAATTTAGGAGCCAGTACAACACAAACAGCCCAAAAGTTGGGCCCTCCAAGCATTATATTGACTTTAGATAATAACGATAAAGTCTGGGGCTATGGACGTAATCTCTGGTTTACTTATTCAGCTGATAAACTTAAATCAGTTAGTTCAACGTTCAGCATATTAAATGGTACGGGGAAAAATAATATTGGATTCAGGGATGGGTTTGATGACAAGCGCTGGCGAATAGAAGACAAAATCGCTCAAAAAAGTCCCATAGAGCAAGTAAAAAACTCCCTCTCTAAACATGATATTACAGAACTGCCAGAGCAGATTATTATTACTCAAAAACAACAACATATTATATTGCAGTTTGATAAGTTTCATCCAACGATGAAAGATGCCCCCGTAACTTTACTGACTAACTTCACCTATACGAGTAAAATGGACAAATCTGCAAGGCTATCCCTTCCTCAGTTAACATCGACTCAAGAACATTGGCTCTATAAACATCTACAGCCTAATAATGTGAAGTCACTTACATTACCGAACTTAATGAAACAAATCCCACAAGCCAATAAGATAAATATCGCCAATGATAACAAACAATGGTGGCTAGTCGGCAACAATGTCCTATTACAATTTCATGGTACATCGCTTGACCAAGCTCATGTCAGCGAACCTTTCTTTACAGATTATAACAGTGATACATTTTTTCAATCTGTTAAGTTGCTAAAACTGCCATTGGATAAGAAGGGAATGCTGGAACGCTATACCGATGCCAACGATAATTATGATGAAATTGATGTATCCCGTGAGAACTTCAATCTAATAGCAAAATTTGAATCTGAAGAAAATGATGCTGCAGTTTATGATTTGGTTTTTACTTATTACTAATCATACTACTTTTTGATGTTCCTTCTAAAAGTGCGCCATATGGGACCAGGTCATACTGATAGCGACAGCGTTGTTATATGGAGTAAAGCCAACATAGTGCATATGGGTGATCTGTTCTTCAAAGATAAATTTCCTTAATATCGATCTAAAAGCTGGTGGTGACGTGGAAGGTTATCGAGATAACGTCGCTAACGTTTTACGTGGTATGACAGATGAGACAATCGTCATTCCTGGTCACGGTGATTTGGCTAATAAGAGTGATTTAGCGCGCTTTAAGCACACGTTAGATGCGTCAATTAACTGGATGAGAGATCAAAAGCAATCTGGTATTGCATTAGAAGATCTAAAGAAACAAGACTTACCAGAGAAATGGATAGAAACACTGCATAAAGGTTTATAAACCAAGAAGGTCTATGTCCTCTCACCCATATAGCAGCTGGATTCACTGCATATTAAGGCTGACATAGACTTGCTAATACCCATATCCAGCCTAAAATTTAGAAGTATTAGTTCAATGTCTATTCCATACCACAGACAGAACTTTCCTTAGTAGAAGATGGTGGGTTATTTGAAGCACTGCCAATCACTAGACAGGGATCTGTTGGTGCTCAACGTTTCAAAGAAGGTGTTTCAAGGAGAAATAAAACTAAAATCATTTAATTGGCAATGCCATACTGCCAATAGGATGACTCGCGCCCTGCAGATCCTAAAAGATTATGACGTAAAAGTAGCCATAGCAATACTCACCTTAGATGATATAGAAAATTGCTTAAAGGCGGTGAATCAACTCAACAACCAAGTAAGCCATTTAATTTGGATAGCAATTCTAGTCGATACCGATGTAACAAAAGGCAATTTAAGCAACAACCTTACCCATTATTTCTCTGATTACCACCATGTCCCAATAAAATGGGAACGACTGCATCATACCTTAGGACATGCCTATGGCATGGCAAAACTTGGCTCTCTCCATTCAACGTCTGGTGCGCCCAACTTTACTGCCGAGAAAATCCTTGGTGATTCATCCGCAATCAAACAGCTTAAACGCAAAATTGCAAAAATTGCACAAGTTGATGAAACCGTGCTTATCAGTGGTGAGACTGGAACCGGCAAAGGGCTTTGCGCTCATTTAATTCACCGTCAATCACAGCGTCAAGCGGGTCCCTTTGTCACCGTAAACTGCGGTGCATTACCTGCTGGCCTGATTCACTCTGAACTATTTGGCCATGAAAAAGGCGCATTCACAGGCGCAGACAAGCAGTATATTGGTCATATTGAAAGAGCTCATAAAGGCACTCTGTTCCTTGATGAAATCGGAGACCTTTCATTAGAGTTACAAGTAAACTTGCTTCAATTTCTAGAAGATCACATTATCGAGCGTGTAGGTGGCAGTAAAAATATAACGATTGATTGTCGGATCATATTTGCTTCACACATTAATTTAGAAGCTGCGGTTGAAGAGGGGCGGTTTCGAGAAGATCTCTATTACCGGATAAATTTACTGCACCTTTACGCCCCTAGCCTTAGAGAGCATAAAGAGGACATCCCGCTACTCGCGAAGGAATACCTCAAGAAATACAGCCTTAAGGACCAATTAAGCACACTAACGCCTAATGCTTTGAAATTAATGAATGAATATCAATGGCCAGGTAATATTCGGGAGTTTAAAAATCGTATTCACCGCGCAATTATCATGGCAAATAACCGCCGTCTCACCGAAAAAGACTTAGGCATAAACATCCTAAAAGTACCGCCTGAGACAAATGGTGTCATCAATCTAGCCCAGCACAGAGTAGAAATTGACACAGAACTACTACTTGATGCAATCAAACGTAATAACCACAACATATCTGCGGCAGCAAGAGAACTTAAGATCTCTCGCACCACTTTCTATCGACTAATTAAGAAATGCAAAATAAAGCTGTGAACGAAACGCGAAGTAAGCCCAATCTTTGCGTCTAGCCATCACTTTAGCACTGAGGATAGCAGTCATGTTAAATTTGAAACAGCAATCTATGGTGCTAATGGCATCAGTCATTCTTGCTGCTTGCCAGCCACAAAGCAGTGAAAGTTTGCAAGAGGATATAACCTCACTCAAACAGGAGCTCAGCCAATTAAAAAAAGAACTCTCTCGAATAGGCAGTCAAGTCACTGATATTCATAATATCGCAATGAGTTCTCAAAAGCCGCAGTTTAAAACCTTGCCGACTCAAGCTAATTACAACTCAAATAATAACCTTCCATCTCTGGGGGCCAATGACGCCCCCATAGCCATGATAGAGTTTTCTGATTATCAATGCCCTTATTGTAAACGATTTATAGATAAGACATTTTCTCAGATAAAGAGTCGTTATATTGATACTGATAAAGTTCACTATTTAACTCGAGATTTCCCATTAGGTTTTCATCCTAAGGCTAAAAGTGCTGCTGTCGCAGCTAATTGCAGTTTGCAACAAGATGCCTACTGGCAGATGCGTACGTCTTTATTTGCGAATATGAATCTGCTTAGTAGTGAGCTATATCTGAAAAGTGCACAAGAGTTGTCATTAGATATGAACAAGTTTAACGATTGCTTAAGCGACCATGCGATCGCGGTAAAAATACAGCAAGATATCGCTTACGGTTCCTCCTTAGGTATAAGAGGCACACCGAGTTTTGTAATCGGTCGAGTAGAAAATGGGCAACTGATAAACCCAAAACTCGTCGTAGGTGCACAAAGCTATGAAACATTCGCGCAGTTAATCGATTCATTGCTCAATCAAACATCTACCGAAGATTAACTAGCGCCTACAGTGTATGAAATTAGCCTCCTTTCTTGTTAAGGGGTTATAAACTACTACTTCCTCGACATAAAAATGCTTAAAGATCTGTTTGTTCGAACTAAACGAAAGTTAACTAGAAGTGAATTTTTTAAGCAAGACCTAATTGTGTTCACTGCAAGTGTATCAACTATGATACATAAACTGCCCCAACTCAGCGTCACATTACCCCACTATAACTAAATACTCTTAAGTATTAGCGCCTTAAAGTATCGGCCTACTACTTGCTATCTATTAGTCCATAAGTTTGAACTTTACTGCCATTTCTCAGTAACAGCGAGCGAACCTGCTCGGTTAACCGCCCTATCAGCAAACGCAGGTCAACGCAGGTCAACGCACCACTAGCGGGTTATGGAAAGTAATTAAAAACCCAAATAGCAAGTAATTAGCACGTTTTATCCATATTCACTTATAGGATGGTAAATATTATGAAACGATTCAAATGCAACCCGCTTATCAGCGCATTTAGTGCTGCGCTAATAAGCACTGTAGCCCTTTATGGTGTGACGAGCCTAAACGCTGCAAATGCCGGAGCTTATGATTGGCTAGGCATGAACGAAGACCCAACCAAGTTCTGTATGGCTGATGCCTACTTAATGAAAGGCGGTAATAAACTCGCCCAGAACGCACTGAACTGTACTGCTAACGACGTCGAAATTACCAAAGTCACTCCAGTAGACTCTAATGCAGAGTGTAACTTAGGACAAATTTTCACATTCGATGCTGACGTAACAGTACGTACCAATGCTAACGAGCGTTGGGATACCACTTTCTACCTACCTTTAACGGAGGATAGTCCTCAAGTTGTGCAAGGTGCCGGTCTTAGAAATTGTAGTATGATTCTACCTATACCCGGAGACAGCGGAGAGTTAGCTGATGTCCAGTTAGATGGCGATCAATGTGGTGACATTACCAAGGCGTTAGGTCCTGATGAATATGTTCTCACCAATCAACCTATCACTATGTTATGTGCCGATGCAGACGGTAACAATCAAGCCGACTTCACCTACTGTGCCGCATGGGACAATATCGAAAGAGATAATTGTACCTATGGTGAAGACCCTTATGCAGGCCAGATCCCTAACAACAAATCAAAATGTAATTGTGACACATTTAATATCGATGTCTTTATTAAGCCTGCGCCACCAGTGGTGATTAAAGCACTGACTAATTCCAGCCCATCATCACGCAGTGAACCGGGCGGAACTTTTAGTTACTCGATGAGTTTTACTAATCCAAATACGCAGACTTCGCTATTTATAAAATCACTCACCGACGAGATTGATATTGGCGGTGAAGGCACATTTGACACCTCCATTAACCTCTGGGGAAGCCCTGTTGCGGTCAATCCAAATGTAGACGGTGTCTATCTCACTGCAACAAACTGTTCTTTACCTGCAAATGGTGGAGAAATATTGCCAAGTGGTTCATACAGTTGTGAATTTACTGTACATATCGTTGATAGAGACTTACCCAACGATCAAAGTGCCGAGTATTATGACGACTTAGTCATGCTCTCGTTGGAAGATAAGAATGGCGATGTTGTCGCTGACGGTAACTCCTGTGCTGCGATTCCAAGCAGTGTTGCAGGCGATCACTGTAGTAACGAAGTCACAGTGCAAATCACTAATCTTGCACCTGCTATTACAGTGAACAAAACAGCAGATCCTACTGAGGTGATGGAACCTGGTGCAAATGTCGAATTTACAGTAACGGTCGACAATGATGCTGCCTTCTGGGATTCTCCACTCATACTTACCGTGTTAAATGACACCGATTTTGGTGATCTGCTTACCGATGAGTGTATAGGAATATCTACCAGTATCGCTTTAGGGGGGACTTATACTTGTACCTTCACTAAGTTTATTGGCGGTGATGCTGGCGATCAACATTCCAATACTGTGAATGCGACCGCAGTCGATGACGAGCTTGATGGTGCTACCGGTAGTGACTCCGCAATGGTTGATATACGAGATCTTCCATCATCCATAACCTTGGTTAAAACCGCAACTCCAACCTCTGTACTTGAAACAGGTGATGATCCAAACAATTACAGTAACGTAAGTTACAACTTTACCTTTAGCGTTAACGCATCGGGTGTTGATGATGTCACCTTCACCACTCTAACCGATAATAAATTCGGTAGCCTAACAGCAGGCTGTATGGTCGACAGCAAGAACGGTAATGCTATTGCGCCGACAGCCCTTAACGGATTTGTTTTAGAACCTGGCGACTATGCAAGTTGTGATATAAGCAAAGGACTACAGGGACAATTCGGCGATCCAGCCCACGTCAATATCGCAACCATTAGAGGGGTCGATGAAGATGGACAGGATGTAGATGCTTCAAATGACGCTACCGTTGAATTTACACCACTAGCCCCAGATACGGATATGGCATTTGCCGCCAGCATGTTAGTTGTTGTTGAACTAACCAATGCCGGTGTCGAAGATGTCACTTTAACCGAGCTGACTGTACTTGGTGTCACTGTCGCAGACGGTAATGAACATCCTGCCTTTACTATATTGAATTCGGTAGGTGGTGAACATGCAGGTGTCGCATATTCTCCTTGTTCTATCGGCTCAGTATTAGGCTACAACGGTTCAGGTTCTGAGGTGTATAACTGTGCTTTCACCGTAGAGCTGAAGCCCGGTCTTGAAGATACTCAACCTGTTGCCTTTATTACACAAGGAGCATTAAACGGCATAGTGGTAACAGTTGAAGACGACGATGGTGCAGAAGTTGTTAATTTCATTTCAGCAGAAGTTAACATTGTCGAGTAACGATTAGGAGTCAATAAAAATACTTTGTCTTGATAACCACTGGGCGACAAAAGCCTTCGCCGCCCAGTTTATTCTTTCCAGACTACCCGCCTTTAACTAGAGATAGCTATTTTGAGCTTTGAGTTTTGAACTTAGCCCTTACCATTGCCCTTTCCTTTATGGCCACCGCCGCTTGAACTGATCAAACTTAAACTCACTGATGCAGTTGTCTCCATGTCGCCATCGCTAATGGTGTAGTAAAAACTGTCACGACTCTTAAAGCTTTTTGCTGGAGTATATAGCAGTTTACCAGCCGAGGTAATTTGCACGCTTCCCTTGCTCGCTTGGCTCACAGACACAATCGCCAGTTCATCATTATCAGCATCATAATCATTCAACAGCACATCAATCAAGACCGAGGTTTTAGATGACATATTGACACTATCATTAACCGCAATAGGCGCAGTATTCGGCGCAGCTTTAACGATATAACTGACACTATCAATACCTAGGTAACCTATTTCGGTAGTATTTTGCGCGTTAACAGTCAGGTTAAATAGACCTGCTAGACTGCTGGGATCAGAGGCTATATTAATATTGACTACAGCACTGCCTCCGGGGGCGAGTTTCACCTGAGTCTGACTAGTGCTCCAGCCAGAAGGGATATCAGCAAACACATTAAAACTGGCCTCAAAGCAACTCTCACTATCTCGACTCGTTACCGTTGCACTGTAGCTAACCTGAGTTCCGGCGATAACGTCTACCGTTAGAGGGTCCGCAATCACTATCGAAGGCGCAGCAAGCACACACGAGATTTGCGGACTGATTACCATATAGCTCGCAGTATCTTTGCCAATATAACGGCTGTCTAAACGGTTTATTGCACTTAGCTCAAAATTGTAGGTCCCCTCTTGAGCGGCAGTTGAGGACTCTACATTGATGCTGACATTGCGACTCTTACCTGCTGCCAAACTGACCACAAGGTTATCAGCACGCCAACCAGCGGGTACATTGGCTGTCACATCGAAATCAGTGCTATCACAACTGTCACTGTCGTGATTGGTTATAGTCCCACTATAAGTAGCCATCTCTCCAGCAGCTAGCTCGCCACTATCATCAATTGACAAAATAAAACTTGGATTTGCCATAATGCAGGATTGTGGAGGTGTTTCTACAACATAACTAACGGTGCCCGTGATCGAATAAGCGTGGTTATTAATATCAGCGGCACTTATTTCAATATCGTAAAACCCCTGCTCAGCAGTCTCTAAGGAGACGACATCCAGCGAGACAGTCCCACTCATTCCGGGCGACAGGCTGAGAGACTTTGTTGCCGCACTCCAACCACTCGGTACTAATGCTGAGATGTTATAGCTAGAGATTTCACAGCCTGCGCTATCGTTATTACTCACTGATGCGCTATAGCTCACCGTGGTGCCAGGTGCGCCCCAGGCTGATTCATTAGGTAACAATGTCATGCTTGGGCTCGCTTTGATACAGCTAGAACCTGTATAGCTAACACTCACGCTCGCTCCCGTTGCATCGGCCCACTCTGTTGTAATTGTCACTCCCGCATCGGGATCTGTATAGCTAGCTCCCACCAGCAGAGCTGCGTCATCTAAATCACGCAGCCCACTATCTGGTTGCATATCCAGTAATAAGTTACTATTGATATTGTTCTGCGTCGCCAGATGCATTACGACTCCATCAGTGACGCCACTTTTTCCTTCTAGAAATTTATCAAAACCCAAAGCTTGTCGATACTCAAGGACATACCACTGTGACTCGCCGTTAGTGATATCAACACCACGCTGGATTTTAATACTCTTAGCGGTTCCTGCGGGTTCCATTTCAAAGGGCTCTAACTGATAACTACCATCAACACCAGCAGTGACTACTTCTCCAGCAGAGGCTGTGATCCAACCAAGCTGCTGCTTACTAAAGGCATTAAAATGGCCTGTAATACCTGAACTTCCCATCATATCCATGCTATCGCCATATTCAGCTGAAGCGCAGTTATCACCGATAATCTCCGCTCCGCAATCAAGATCTTTTGCATGATATAAACCGAAGTTGTGACCGAGTTCATGGCCAACGGTACGCAATGTCATAGACCCATTAATAAATGCACGAGATGGGCTGCCTCCTATAGTTCCCTGCCCCGTCCAACCGCAGCTGCTATTTTGAGGGTAGATATAGATCCAGCGATCATAGTTATCGACATTAATACCGCTATCAATGGCTGCTTGCCGACCATGATTATCGATTAAATTAGTGCTACATGTCACATCTATAGGCAACGTAAAGTAACCCTCGACATCCCCAGTTAACCAAGTCCGGCCATATGATGCTTCTTGGTAATAAGCATTTACATTACCGAAAACTAATTGCTGCGCTTCTTCTACGGTCCATGGTTGCTCAGCATTATTTTGAAAGTTAACTAATAAAACCAGTGCCCGTTGTTCACCAAGACTGCTTGTTCTTCCAGCATTATTGGGCTCAACCAACCTAGTAGAAACAGCAGAATCGGAATCGCCCAATAACACTAAACTACTGAGTTCATCATTGACAACCAAGGAGCTGAGATTTGCTTCTGGCTCTTTTGTAGCCTTAAACATCCAGCCTGTAACACTTACTTGAGTACCTGTTTTTAGTAAACTACTTTCGATATTACGAGGTAAATGCAATTCAACTGATTCTTCGTCATTGACCAACATGTAGCTAATATTTTTATGTTGATGGCTTTGATAATCCACATAGCTAACTTCCAACCTTCCCTCGAGCACACGCTGATGTGCCAACAATGAAACAACCTCATCCGGCATATCTTTTATAAGGCCTCGTGGCAGAATTGTGCGTACTGCCGCTTCAGGGTCTGACTTAACCAGTTCAAATTGCAAATGCTGACGTAATAACGCATTTTCTATCAACGCTTGCGTTAACTGCTCTTTATTCGCAAGGGTTGCATGTCGATACTTGCCCAAGCTGTTAACTAGCGATATCGTTGATTGTTCTGTTTGTTGTCGAAATTTAACTTGATTACTTAGCGCTTTTTCTGCGAGTAGGGAGTTATCATGGACTTGATTAGCAAATAAGTTAGCTGAAAAAATAACGACCAACAGGGCTAATAATCCAATGACCGTGAAGCGGATAGAAATAGCAGCCGAATTCGATGCCGATATGACATTTTTTTTATTCAAAACCTTCTCCCCTAAAAGCAAACATACTCAAATAAACTGCTCTTTTTGCAAATTATTCTTTTTAGCTCTTTTTCTGGATAAAAATAGCTGCAGAATTCACTTAAAAGGCAGAACCCCTTATGCTTACTGGGTTTGAGCAACAACAGAGCGGGCATACTAGCAAATGACAAGTCCAAATAACAAACATAAATTGATCATTTTTCGATCCATTATGCTTTTTCCCAAACACTCGTAACGCTAACTGATTGAAACAATTCCAGCTGCAGTTTATGGAATATATGCAGAATAGGCTCTAGGAGTTAGGGTTTTAAAAATGCTTATACGAGTAAGCCAAATGGAGGGAGATTAACAGCTAAATACTTATACCAATTGCATTAAAAGTTTGACCATTCAGCGGGAATTCAAAACGCTGTAGGCAAGTATTGGGGCTTGAGCTAATAGTTATTCTCGGCTCTGGCATCCTGCTTCG
>NZ_JAKIKQ010000012.1 GCF_023284045.1 Shewanella kaireitica | reverse complement strand
TCGTGAAGGATTCGAACCTTCGACCAATTGCTTGTAAAAAAGAGCAAGCCAACTGCCATTCTACTCAAATGGACAAAACTGAGCTGACGTTATGAATTGTTATTGCAAAGATTCTATCTAAGGGAGTGTTTCTAAATCTATAAGAAGTGGTGGGTCGTGAAGGATTCGAACCTTCGACCAATTGCTTGTAAAAAAGAGCAAGCCAACTGCCATTCTACTCAAATGGACAAAACTGAGCTGACGTTATGAATTGTTATTGCAAAGACTCTATCTAAGGGAGTGTTTCAAAATCTATAAGAAGTGGTGGGTCGTGAAGGATTCGAACCTTCGACCGATTGGTTAAAAGCCAACTGCCATTCTACTCAAATAGACAAAACTAAGCTGACGTTATGAATTGTTATTGCAAAGATTCTATCTAAGGGAGTGTTTCAAAATTTATAAGAAGTGGTGGGTCGTGAAGGATTCGAACCTTCGACCAATTGGTTAAAAGCCAACTGCTCTACCAACTGAGCTAACGACCCATCTTGGTGATACTTCTACTTGTTTTTCCACCTGTAGAATAAGTGGTGGGCTGTGAAGGATTCGAACCTTCGACCAATTGGTTAAAAGCCAACTGCTCTACCAACTGAGCTAACAGCCCTTACTGGTATTACATTTTCTGATTTCATTTGCTTGAAAACAAATCCACCTCAGAAGTAGTGGCTCGTGAAGGATTCGAACCTTCGACCAATATGGTAGTTAAGAGTAAAGCCAACTGTGCTCTTATTCAAAGCATCAACTGAACTAACCTATCTCTACCTTCTCCATTTTTACCACCAGGAGAAGTGGTGGGTCGTGAAGGATTCGAACCTTCGACCAATTGGTTAAAAGCCAACTGCTCTACCAACTGAGCTAACGACCCATCTGGTTTTGCCTCTACTTGTTTAACCACCTGTAGAATAAGTGGTGGGCTGTGAAGGATTCGAACCTTCGACCAATTGGTTAAAAGCCAACTGCTCTACCAACTGAGCTAACAGCCCTTACTGGTATTACATTTTCTGATTTCATTTGTTTGAAAACAAATCCACCTCAGAAGTGGTGGGTCGTGAAGGATTCGAACCTTCGACCAATTGGTTAAAAGCCAACTGCTCTACCAACTGAGCTAACGACCCATCTGGTTTTGCTAGTATCAATTTCGTTTTATTTAGTCAGACTAAATAATTCGTTTAGATACCCTCCGAAAGACTCTGTCTCTCTGAGGGCGCCTATAATACCTTTTTCATTTGCTCATGCAAGTGCAAATTTCCCATTTTTCATCGTTTGCATGAAAAACAGTCTAAGAGATTGTTTTTTGAATAAATCGCAATCAAAGTGCTGAAAGTTGCTGCTGTGCAATACGGGCAGCTGCGCTATTAGCATACTCCTTCACAACTTTTTGGTAATAAGCTTTAGCTTTGGCTTTATCACCAGTCTTTTCTGAAATCATACCAAGCTTGACTAAACTCTCGCCACGCTTACCTGAATCCTTGAATTTATCAACAACGGTAGTAAAAGCTTTAGTTGCTCCAACAAACTCACTCTTATTATAGAGTAGCTGTCCTAACCAGTAATTGGCATTAGGCGCGTAGCTTGAATCAGGATAATTTTTGATAAACTGAGCAAAAGCGGGAATAGCCGCTTCGTACTTCTTCTCTTTAAGCACTAAGTTTACAGCTTGTTCATAACTGGCAGTTTCGCCCAATGTTGAACTTGTCGTCGTGGTACTATTGCTACTTGCTGCACTCACAGGTACTGCAGGCTTACTTGAGATATTAGCAATATCTTCATAGAGCTGACGCTGCCTTTGTAGCATCTGCTCTATTTGATAAGACTGTTGTTCACTTAATCCACGCAAATCGAGGACTTCTTGCTGCAACGCTTCTAAGCGCTGTTGCATAGCAAATTCAGTTTGCTGTTTTGCTTTTACAATTCGCTCTAGACGAGCCACTCTGTCGTCTGAAGAGCCACCAGCAACATCCTCAACAGGAGCAGGTGCAGCATGCGCTGCACCTGCCAGGATGATTGCCGCTGATATCACGGCGTATTTCATAGGGTAAACCTTTTACCTAAAATTAGTATACAAGTACTGCACGACGGTTTTTAGCAAAACCATCATCAGTGCGAGATAGATCCATTGGCTTCTCTTCACCATAGCTTACAACGCTCATCTGGCTAGGCTGTACACCCATACCTTGAAGGTACTTAGCAACGGCTTTAGCGCGTCGTTCGCCCAATGCGATGTTGTACTCTGGCGTGCCACGCTCATCCGCATGACCTTCAATCATCACGCGAACATTTGGGTGTTCTACAAGATAGTCACCATGAGCTTCTAACACTTCAGCAAATTGCTGAGAAACTGAACTGCGATCAAAATCAAAATAGATGATGTGTTCTTTTCTTAGCTCTTGAAACTTAAGTTGTTGCTGCTCTGCAGGGGTTAGTACTGGTGCAACACCACCAGTTTCAACGCCATTATTAGCAGAACCCGTTGTAGATGATTCAGTAGAGCTAGTTGCATCTGTTTCAGACTCAGAAGTCGAGCTACAGGCACTGATAGCCATAATAGGAAGTACGACTAACATGGCTTTAAATAGCTTATTCAGATCCATTTTAAAATCCTTAATCTTTATAGTTAGAGAAATGGTGACCAAGAAGGTGATTTCACTTCACCTTGACCGACGGGTAATCTGGCCTTAAATCGTCCATCCATAGAAACCGCCGCTAATACCTGTTTACCTTGGTACGTTGTTCCGTAAATAACCATAGTACCATTTGGTGCTAGGCTTGGAGATTCGTCGAGTCTAGTACTCGTCAAAACCTGCATAAATCGTGTTTCAAGGTCCATTCTTGCGATATTGAATTTACCATTAGTACGATTTACAAAAACTATACTGCGTCCATCGGGTGCGATTGACCCACCTAAGTTCCACTCGCCTTCAAAGGTTAAGCGAGAAATTTTACCTGAGTCCAAAAACACACGATACAGCTGCGGGCGTCCGCCACGTTCAGAGGTAAGTAATAAAGACTTACCGTCCGGGAACCAAGACGGCTCGGTATCGATGGAATAATGATTCGTCACGCGTTTTAATGCACCAGTGGCGATATCAACCACGTAAATGTCTGGTTGACCGTCTTTAGAAAGCGTCACTGCCAGTTTTTTACCATCAGGTGAAAATACCGGCGCACCATTTATACCATTAAAACTAGTGACTTTCTTACGTGCCTGAGTATAAATATTCTGAACAAACACTTCTGCTTTACGGTTTTCAAAACTAACGTAAGCAAGTTGCTGCCCGTCTGGCGACCATGATGGCGACATCAATGGCTCAGGAGAGCGTAATAACATCTGTTCGTTATAGCCATCGTAATCAGAGATCATCAACTGATATGGTGATTTTTCGCCATGCTTAACAACTACATAAGCTATACGAGTAAGAAAAGCACCGCGAATGCCGGTTAATTTTTCATAAACCACATCACTAATACGGTGACCGTACTGACGAAACTGAGCGGCACTAATGACAGTCTCACGGCTATCAATCACTAAATCGTTAGCCGCCTGTGGTCCTGCATCCGACTGTAACTGCGCCTTAACTAAATCAATTAACTGAAAGCTAACTAGGTATTTATCTGCACCATAAGGTTTAATCGAGCCCATCACTACAGCTTCTGCAGGCTGCGCCATCCACGCTTTCGCATCAAATTGAGCCAAGGTACTGATATTACGTTGCGGCAAGCTTAGCTCATCTGATGGGCTAAATGTGCCGCTGCGAGCAAGATCAGACATTACCACATCCGATATTTGCGACGGCATGGGACCCGTGCCTTGCCAAACAAAAGGCACAACGGCAATAGGTCTTGCAGCATCAACACCTTCGGTGATCACAATATCCAATGCAGCTTTTGCAGGCATACTGCAAATAAGTAGGCTAGCGAGTAACCATTTCCCCAAAATCTTCATGTGATTCCTTTAATTGAACTCGGGTTGAACTGTTAAATTAATTTCTTTTAGCTTGTTATATACATCTGGCTCATTCGAAACAGGTAGACGTCCAGCTTTATTAATCGCTGCTTTAGTCGCTCGACATACTACGCTATCGCCATCCAAGATTTTACTCGCAGTCACAAAGCCATCATTTGCTAAGCGGATAAAGACTCGACAGCTTTTACCTCGCATTGATTCATCAACAACTAAGTTACGCTGAATGGTCGCTCTGATCATAGAGGTATAACGCTGAACTTCGCTCATTACCTGCTTATTACGAGTTTGTGAAAGCGCTGCTTGCTCGGCAGCTAAAGCCTCTTGCATCATCCGCTCTTGCTCACGCCGAGCTTGCTCTTCGGCTTTGCGTTTACGTTCAGCTTCTGCTTTGCGCTTACGTTCATTTTCAGCTTTTAGAGCAGCGGCCTCCTCTGCTTTACGCTTATCTGCTGCTTTTTTAGCTGCAGCTTCTGAGGCTTGGCGCTCTTTTTCTTTTTGCTTACGAGCAGCTTCAGCCTTAGCGGCTTTCTCTTTTTCCTGCTTCTGCTTTAACTGCGCAGCCTTAGCCGCATCGTTTGCATTTTTAGTTTCAATCTCTTTTTGCTTTCGCTCTTGCTCAAGCTTTTTAATACGATTCTGTTCACGCTCGCGCTCTTTACGCGCTTCACGGACACGTCTATCAGCATCATCTTGGCGCGCTTTCTCTTTGCGCTCCGCTTCTCGCTTCTGTGCTTTTAGCTTTTCAACGTGTTCTGCCACTTTTTGCTGATCAACGACTACCGCTTGTACAGCTGGCGCGCTTGCTTGAGGTTGTGGCTTGGGTTTTTCTGAAAAATCAACGCCTAGCGCTAAGATAACTATCACGCCAATATGAATTCCAGCTGAAATTGACACTGGAATGGTTAATTCTGATTTAGCCGCCACTACTTATCCTCCGGCGAATCGGTCATTAGTCCAACAGACGGTACGCCCGCGCCTTGCAGCGTCACCATTAACTGAATCACTTTCTCATAGGGGATTGAACGGTCGGCTTTAACGACCACAGGACGTTCAGGCTCTAATTGAATAATCGCCCCAACCCTAATCGCGACTTCGTCCAGTTCAAGTACCTCTTTGGTGCTCGAACTACCTACATCTAAATAGTACTCTCCCATGGCATCAATTGAAGCCACAACCGGTGGTTTACTATCAGCAGGCAATGACTCCGCTGCACCTTGAGGTAGATCGACCTTAACGCCTTGAGTGACAATTGGCGCTGTCACCATGAAAATAATCAACAGTACCAACATCACATCGATATAGGGCACCACATTAATTTCAGCAACCGGGCGACGGCGCTTCCTTTGGTAGCCTTGATGCATTATGCCTGTTCCTTCTCGCTATATGCTTGGCGGTGCAAGATGCTAGAGAACTCTTCCATAAAGTTAGCGTAGGACATCTCTATCTTTTCAACTTGAGTCGAGAAGCGGTTGTAGGCGATAACAGCAGGAATAGCCGCAAATAGACCCATTGCAGTTGCAATCAATGCTTCAGCAATACCTGGCGCTACCATCGCTAATGTAGCATTTTCAACTGCGCCTAAAGCGATAAAGGAGTTCATGATCCCCCATACAGTCCCAAACAAACCTATATACGGGCTGGTTGAACCAATGGTGGCCAACAGTGGTAAATGCGTTTCGAGTTTTTCGAGTTCTCTTGAAAGTGACACACGCATTGCACGGTAACTGCCATCCATCACGGCTTCAGGTACACGGCCATTGAGCTTATTGAGTCTGGCATACTCTTTAAAACCAGTTACAAACAGCGCTTCAAGGCCAGCATTGCGATCTTGCCGTGCCGATAGTTCTTGATAAAGTTTGTTGAGATCAACACCAGACCAAAACTTATCTTCAAATTTAAGTGCTTCAGTTTTTGCTGCAGTTAATAATTTACGGCGTTGAAGGATCACCGCCCAAGAAGCAATAGACAAACTAAGCAAGGTCAGCATAACAAACTTAACTAAAAGACTTGCTTGTAAAAATAATCCAATAAACGAAATATCAGCTTCCACCGTTAAACTCCTGGGCAATATTTAGGGGAATGGCTTTGGGTCTCATACGCGATAATGCGATACAGGCTACTAATATATCTGCCTCGCAATACGTAACGCCCTGCTCATCAATTAAACGCTGTTTAAATGTCAACGACGCTTTCTTAAGTTGTATGACCTCGGTTTCTACCATAAGGTTCTGTTCAAAACGTGCCGCTTTACAAAAATCAAGTGTGGCGTGCTTCACAACAAAGGCAATATCATCAGCAAGTAGTGCTGTTTGACTGACGCCCATTGACCTTAACCACTCCGTTCGAGCGCGCTCAAAAAACTTCAAATAATTTGAGTGGTAAACTACACCACCGGCATCAGTATCTTCGTAATAAACGGAAATAGGCCAACGAAACATAAAATAAGATCGCCAATTAATGAGACAAAATAAGAGGCCTACTATACCTAGCGAATATGCAATTGTGAATGGCGATATGTGATAAGCCTTAGCCATCTCCATAAAATTTTGTTAATAATCTTAAGGGATTATTAGATCTGCGCTTAAAAGAGTTAAAAATGCACACTTAGCGGGCATGGACTGGCTTCAAATGGGCATTGGTTGAGTGATATTAGTCTAATGAGTGCGTTGCTGACTCACTGCATATTTAGAGCACAAAAAAGGCAGCTTAGCTGCCCTTTTTATTTAGCGTAATCTATACTCTATTGCGCGATTTCAGCTGGCACTTTTAAGCCAAAGTTGTGCCATAGGAAACTATAAATATCGGCAAACTCATCAATCTTCATCGCTGTCGGTTTACCTGCACCGTGACCCGCTTTTGATTCTATACGCATAATCACTGGCGCGTCACCTTGCTGCTTCTCTTGCATCATGGCACCAAACTTAAAACTATGCAGCGGTACAACTCTGTCATCATGATCAGCTGTCATTACCATAGTAGCGGGATAAGATTGAGCTTTAACATTGTGGTACGGCGAGTATGCATATAATGCAGGGAACTGCTCTGCGTTATCGGCACTGCCATACTCACTCGTCCATGCCCAACCAATGGTGAACTTTTGGAACCTAAGCATATCCAGTACGCCTACCGCAGGCAACACAGCGGCAAATAGTTCAGGACGCTGAGTTAACGCTGCACCCATTAATAGGCCACCGTTACTACGACCATAAGCACCAAGCTTTGTGCTATTAGTGTAGTTCTGGTCGATTAAGTATTCAGCAGCAGCATAATAGTCATCAAATACATTCTGCTTTTTATCGAACATACCCGCTTGATGCCAGCTTTCGCCATATTCAGCGCCGCCTCGCAGGTTTGGCACCGCATAAACACCGCCCATATCCATCCAAGCTATATTGGCAGGACTAAAGCGTGGGGTTAATGAAATCGCAAAGCCACCATAAGCGTATAAAAGAGCTGGGTTATTACCGTCTTTCTTCATGCCTTTCTTGTAAGAGATCATCATCGGCACTTTTGTACCATCTTTACTGGTATAAAAGACCTGCTCAGAAGTGTAGTTGTCAGGATCAAATGATACGGTAGGCTTTGAGTAAAGTGTTGACTCGCCCGTCTTAAAATCAAACTTATAGGTCGTTTGTGGCTGAGTGTAGCTATTAAAGACGTAGTAGAAGTAGTCTTTGCTGCGCTTACCATAAGGGCCTGCTACCTTACCTTTTCCTGGCAGTTTTACGTCTTGGCGCTTATCGCCATTCATGCTGTAAATAGTTAACTTACCCAGAACATCATGCAAGTAGCTAACGACAATATGATCATTAACTATCGCAATATTACTGATAGGGTCTTTAAGCTCAGGAATAATCGTCTTCCAATTGTCCTTCGCGCTGTTATTCACATCAATCGCAATCACTTTACCATTAGGTGCGTGATAGTCAGTCTTAAAATAGAAAGTTGACTTGTCGTTGCCAATGAAGCTGTATTCCGCTTCTAGATCAGGAATAAGTTCAACCACTTCTGCTTGTGGTTGTTTAAGCGACTTATAGAAGAAGCGATTACGACTGTCGGTACCTTGAGAGATATAAAGCAGTAAATAGTCTCCTTTATCCGTTACTTCAATACCAAAACCCCAATCTTTGTTTTGTGGTCTTTCGTAAACCAGCTTGTCTTGTGATTGCTCACTGCCGATTTTATGGAAGTATACTTTTTGGTTAAAGTTAACGTCAGCAAGGGCGTTACCACCTTCAGGCGCATCATAGCGGGCGTAATACACGCCAGTGTTATCGCTATTCCAAACCGCGCTAGAGAATTTGATCCAATCTAATTGATCGCTAAGCTTCTTGCCGCTAGCAATATCGACAAAATGCCATGTCTGCCAATCCGACCCTGACTTCGACACGCCATAGGCCAATGTTTTACCGTCGTCACTCACCGATGTACCAGACAGAGCGATGGTTCCGTCTGATGAGAATGTATTTGGGTCGAGCAACACCTTTTCATTACCAGAGGCATCTTTAACAAACAGAACAGACTGTGCTTGTAGGCCGTTGTTGCGATAATAAAAAGTATTACTACCCTTTTCATTCGGTGCAGAAATCTTTTCAAAGTTCCACAACTCTGTAATCCGGTCTACAATCGCTTGCTTATTTTCGATGGCTGATAAATAGGCTTTCCCCTCTTGCTGTTGTTGCTTCACCCATTGATGAGTCTTGTCTGACTCAACTTCTAAATAGCGATATGGATCTGCAACCTGAACGCCATGGAGTGTTTCAACGACGCTGTCTTGGTTTTGTATAAGGGTGTCAGCTGTAGATTCGTCAACAGATTGCGTCTGGCAACCTGCTAACGCTAAGCTAAAGCCAATAGCCAATAACGGCTTTTTAGCTAATAAAGTATTAATTCGCATGGTTTGTATCCCTGATTCACCTATCCGTAGTTGCACCAAACAGCAATGTTTACTAGGTAGGCTTTTTTATTAAGCTGGCATAAATAGCCATTTTCAAAATGCACTATACAAATTAAAAAAAACCAGCGCAAAATTTTGTTGTCGCCTTAGTTTCGCTTATGCCACTGAACAGCCATTAATAATTTAGTAACATAGATTAATTATATATTAAGTGAAATTATGCAAAAAACGTGATTAAGGACTCACAAATACGCTAATAGGCTGCTAAAACCAGCAAACTCAGCTTTTTCATGCATTAGCAAAACTAATCTATATATAAAATTATTCTAGTTTGTCAGTAATCAAAGCTGGCTCTATAATTCGTCTCGTTTTCAGGAAGTGTCTGCCTGGCAGATTTGGAAACAAAGAACTCTTAAACTTTGGTGGTTATCCACGGAAGTTTCATCCCTGGTTCTTAGCTTGACTTCCTTCCTTCAATTTGTTGATTGCAAATCAAATATTTTTGCAGCCCGCTTACTTATGTAAGCGGGCTTTTTTTTATCTAAATTTTACTGCTGCAGCGCAAAACGCCTAAGATATAAAAAAGCCCTGCGCTAAAAACAGGGCTCAAATAAATGGTGCAACTAATGCTGGTTTACAGCGGCTTACTTATTCTAATCACCACGCGACGGTTTCGTGCTCGCTCATCAATGGTTTGATTTGACGCAACATGCCGTCGTTCACCGTGCCCCATAGTATGGATACGACTCTGTGGAATACCACTTGCCACAAACAGCTCTTTAACACTGTCGGCGCGCTGAACAGACACACGTTCATTAGCGCTGCGGCCACCATAACTATCGGTATAAGCATCAATCAATACTAAATCTACGTTCTGATCGTAAGCCAGATACTCTTGCACTTTATTTATCTGTGCTTTGGCGTAACGTGTCAGTTCAGTGCCACCCGATTCATAGGTGAGTACCGTAAAGGCGATATCTTCGAATGAATATGGTAAGAGCGACGCTAAGCACGATTTAAACTGCGCGTATTGGCGCCTGAAGTTAACTGCCGATAGGCCTACGGCGATTTTGTTGCTTTGGTTATACCAATCGGCATAATAAAAGGTCGGTTGCATACCACTTTCAAGTTCAGCAAGCATCGACCATGCTGCATTACGCGGCACTTCGCCACTAAAGTACTTTTGATAAGTCAGCTCAGTGATCTCTTTAGAGACAACACCTGGTCGCCAAGCTGGTGCCATACTCATCAATTTAGCTTGAGTGACTTGATCAGGCTTAACCCACATATCAAGAGTGAAATTAAGGTTATGGTTCTTACCTGCAATACTGGTAAACACCGCTTTACCATAAGAGGGAATATCATGCTCCAAGCGGCACATAACAGGATTATTACCGCTCACGCGCCACTGGGACTCTTCTAAAGAAGCTACATATTGTTTGAGATCCGCATTAGCAAAAAAAGGTAAGCATAATAATGATGCAAAAAGAACGCTAAGCCGCATAAAACCACTCTCCATAATTGGGTCACTTCTCTCTATCGGCAAAGATTTATCTTTCTTTAGCTTATAAAACGAGCAAACGAACATGACAGTCATTCTCAGTTGCCCCATAATAGGCACCTGCTAACTTTTTGGATAATTTAATGACTGACACTTTCGACCACAACAAATTGAAAAACCGCTTCAGAGGCTATTTCCCAGTGGTTATCGATGTTGAAACAGCCGGGTTCAATTCAAAAACCGACGCGCTACTAGAAATTGCAGTCACGATGTTAAAGATGGATGATGATGGTGTGCTTCAATTAGACAAGACACTGCATTATCATATCGAACCTTTTGAAGGTGCAAATCTTGAGCCTGAAGCTTTAGCGTTTAATGGTATTGATCCTACTAACCCACTACGCGGCGCAGTCAGCGAAAAAGAAGCCTTTTTAGAGATCTTCAAAGAGGTCAAAAAAGCACAAAAAGCTTCTGAATGTCATCGCAGTATTATTGTGGCGCACAACGCCGCCTTCGATCACGGCTTTGTCAGCGAAGCCATCGAGCGTAATGGCCTAAAGCGCACACCATTCCACCCTTTCGCCACCTTTGATACTGCCGCACTTGCTGGCCTTGCTATCGGCCAAACGGTGTTAGCGAAAGCCTGTGCAATGGCTGGCATTCCATTTGATAACCGCGAAGCCCATTCAGCCTTGTATGACACCGAGCGTACCGCAGAGCTGTTCTGCCTAATCGTAAACCGCTGGAAGTCACTCGGCGGCTGGCCATACATTGCTGATGAGTCAGAGTCAGAAGAACTAGCGGAAATCGAAGTTAAACCTGAAGATTAATCGTAAGGTTCGCTTGTAATACTAGATTCAAAAAAGCCGCTATCAATGCGGTTTTTTTGTAATTGAAATTTAGAGGAATAAATAGCTTTTATATAGAACAGAGTGAACTTCGCTACTGAACTAAATTGTCTTAAGCTCCACCACTCTCATAAACTTGCTACAGGGCTGAATGGCGACACTTTTGGTAGATAGCACCGAGCAAATTTACCATAAGAAAATACATTGGCACATTCAGTAAAATCATGAAGCCGATATAAATGTAATCGCTAACCCCGCTGATTTTGCCATCCAAAGCAATTAAGCCAACCATCATTGGCCACAGTATAATCGTCAATTCGGAAAGCTCTAATCCCACAGAGAGTATGATTATTGGTATCACAATACTTCATAAAAGGGTGAATTGGTTTAATTTACTCATAAGCTAACTCAGTCCTTTAAAGTCCATTTAGGCGGTTGATAGCTGTTTGCTGAAACGAAACCGAGTTGACTATTAATACAATCGTCTCCAGTTACGGTTAAACATATTGACGAGTTAAAACTAAACTTACTGCAATCAGTGATAAATTTATCAATGCTCGAATCAGCCAATGATGCTCACCGTATGAAATAGCAAACTTTTTTGTAACTAAAACAATAATACCCATTAAGGAAAACCATGGTGTAAAAAAGAACGTTAATTGCCACTTAACCAAGGTTATCGCTAAATCGTGCAAGGCTCCGCTCACAGCGAAAGTTAAAATAATGGCTAACCATAGAGGCAACTGTTCGCTTAATGGCTTCATTATGTTGCGCGAAAGATAGTAACCCCAAATTGGGTTCCAATACTGCCAAAATAGATAGAACGACCCCGCACCTAACGAACGTTTCAGCATATTAACCATTGAGCCTGGTTCGCCAAGAGCCACGCCATTACGTTTTTTTACGTACTCTGATAGTGTAATCGCTCTATGCATGCCAACCTTATTTTCCTAATAATTTATTCATTAGTCACTTGATCATGTTATTCGCAACTAAGTGCTTATCATACAAGCTAACACTGCTACTGTATTACTGTAAATTAGTAGTATCTTTATTGAAGGTCAAAATTAACGTATTTGTTAGAAACAGAACACTCACTTATTCAATTCAGTTAGACATTTTGCAGGTCCCCTGAGAGATAGCCAACCAATGAACTCAAATCACAGACACAAAAAAGCCGCGTTTAAACGCGGCTTTCAAACAACTAATAGCTAAACGCAGCGATTAAAGCTGGTCTGCATTATCGCTTAGGTAAGAAGCAACACCTTCTGTAGATGCGTCCATACCCTTGTCGCCTTTTTCCCAACCAGCAGGACAAACATCACCGTGCTCTTCGTGGAACTGCAGTGCGTCGATCATGCGTAGCATCTCGTCAACGTTACGACCTAGCGGAAGATCGTTAACCACTTGGTGACGAACTTGACCTTCTTTGTCGATTAGGAAAGAACCACGGAAAGCAACACCAGCTTCTGGATGCTCTACGTCGTATGCTTTACAGATTTCATGCTTAACGTCAGCAACAAGAGTGTATTGAACTTGGCCAATACCGCCTTTGTCTACTGGAGTGTTACGCCATGCGTTGTGTGTAAACTGAGAATCGATAGAAACACCGATAACTTCAACGCCACGCTTCTTGAACTCGTCCATGCGGTGATCGAATGCGATCAACTCTGAAGGACATACAAATGTAAAGTCTAGTGGGTAGAAGAATACGACGGTTGGCTTACCCTTGATCGCTTCAGAAAGGTTAAAGGTATCTACAATTTCACCATTACCAAGTACCGCAGCTGCAGTAAAATCAGGAGCCGGACGGCCTACTAATACACTCATTTTATTTCTCCATCTATGGATTGCTAAAAACGCTTTTTCGTTTTAAATCTAAAGGCATTATAGGCAGTGTTTGACTTCATACAAGCTATTTGAGAGCAATATCACTTTTTTAAATATTAATTCTGTTAACTGGCCATTATGCAGCCACCAAGTCCACAAAAGCCGTGGTGGTATTCACACTTTCACAGCAATTAGCCCTACACTCAGTTCACAACTCGCATCCAAATCAATATATCACCCTTTGACGCTGGACATCACGCTGGTTAACAGGCAAAAATAGTAGCAACTTTGAATATAAGAAAAAGATAAAGCTTATTATGAACGCAGTCGTTATTGCCGTTTGCCTGATGCTGGGGTTGAGCCTAGCACGAGTGAACGTTGTTATTGCTCTTACCATTAGCGCACTGGTTGCTGGTTTGGTTGGCGGCATGGATCTACAACACACTGTAGATGCTTTTAATACTGGTTTGGGTGGCGGTGCGCAAATTGCACTGAGCTATGCCTTACTGGGTGCCTTTGCCGTTGCCTTGTCCCATTCAGGCTTAACCACCTTGATTTCACGCAAAGTCATTGGTGCCTTAGGCGGAGAGCAATCTAAAGCCAACTACAATCGTGTTCGTTGGATCTTACTATTGTCTATTTTGGCAATGGCTGTTTCATCACAGAACTTGCTACCCATTCATATTGCGTTTATCCCAATCTTGATCCCACCTTTATTGCATGTAATGTCTAAACTATCGCTCGATAGACGATTAGTGGCCTGTGTGCTGACCTTTGGTCTAGTCACCACTTATATGATTTTACCTGTTGGTTTTGGCGGCATTTTCCTCAACGACATTTTGCTTGCTAACCTTAATACCAATGGCCTTGAAGCGGTACGTTCGCAGATCCCTCAGGCGATGTTATTGCCAGCCCTCGGTATGATTTGTGGCTTATTGGTGGCAGTGTTTATCTCATACCGTAAACCTCGAGAGTACAAAGAGGAGCTTATTCTTACTGCTGAACCAGAAGATGAAGGCGTTAACCCTCGCAATATTGCCATTGCCGTTGTCGCGGTAATCGCCACTCTTGCAACTCAACTTTATACTGGTTCGATGATTTTTGGTGCCTTGATTGGTTTTATTATCTTTAGCTTCTCTGGTGCATTAAAGCATGTAGCCGACCAAGATGTGTTTAACCAAGGCGTGCGCATGATGGCCAACATTGGTTTTATCATGATCTCGGCCGCAGGCTTTGCTGCCGTTGTGAAAGAAACCGGTGACGTCAGCACTTTGGTTAGCTCATTAGCTGATATTATTGGTGACAATAAAGCGTTAGCGGCTTTCTTAATGTTATTAGTAGGCTTGTTTATTACCATGGGGATCGGCTCGTCGTTCTCGACTATTCCGATTATCGCCACGATTTACGTGCCACTCGCACTGACCTTTGGTTTCTCAGTTGCTGCAACAATTGCCCTTGTTGGCACAGCAGCAGCACTGGGTGATGCAGGCTCACCTGCTTCTGATTCTACATTAGGACCAACAGCAGGTCTAAATGCCGATGGTCAGCACGACCATATTAGAGACAGCGTTATCCCAACGTTTATTCACTACAACATTCCGTTGCTAGGGTTTGGTTGGATTGCAGCAATGGTGCTCTAGGTTATAGAATGATTTAACAACAAAAAGGAGCCAATCGGCTCCTTTTTTAATGTTTGTATTTTGAGTCAGTTCATTGCCTCAAAATACATAATTGATGGATTATTTAGTACCGAAGATCTTATCACCGGCGTCACCAAGACCCGGTAAGATGTAACCTTGCTCGTTCAAGCAATCATCAATTGAAGCCGTGTATAGCTCAACATCTGGGTGAGCTTTTTCAAGTGCTGCAACACCTTCTGGCGCCGCCACTAATACCAGAGCTTTAATTGAAGTACAGCCACGGTCTTTTAACAGATCGATAGTTGAAATCATTGAACCACCTGTCGCCAACATTGGGTCAACAACGAGTGCCATACGCTCAGGCATGTTGCTAGCCAATTTTTCAAAGTATGGTACTGGCTCAAGAGTTTCTTCGTCGCGGTACATACCGACAACTGAGATACGTGCACTTGGTACATGCTCAAGTACACCGTCCATCATGCCAAGACCTGCACGAAGAATAGGTACCACAGTCACTTTCTTACCTTTGATTTGCTCAACTTCTACAGGACCGTTCCAGCCTTCAATAGTGACTTTCTCAGTTTCGAAGTCTGCTGTTGCCTCATACGTCAGTAGGCTTCCTACTTCTGCCGCTAGCTCACGAAAACGCTTAGTGCTTACGTCACCTTCGCGCATTAATCCAATTTTATGACGGACTAAAGGGTGCTTAACTTCAACGACTTTCATCTTGATCTCCTGATTTTCTAACGCATTTTTCACGGTAAATTTTAACGATTCTAGTAGATTTGTTCGCAGAGGAAAACTTAAAGTTTTAAAAAGGCGTTAAATCGTGAGCCTTGTCGCTAACTTTATTGAAAAACTATGCTTTCGAGGCCAGTCACAAGCTGTTAGAATAGCGCCGCATAAAATCCTATAACGATCTACCCGTACCCGAAGAGGATCTCCGTGAGCACTCCTACTACTCCACTAAGCTATAAAGATGCAGGCGTTGATATTGATGCCGGAAATGCACTAGTTAACAACATCAAGTCCGCAGTTAAACGCACCCGTCGTCCAGAAGTTATGGGCAACCTAGGTGGGTTTGGTGCACTTTGTGAGCTACCAACTAAGTATAAGCATCCAGTACTTGTTTCAGGTACTGATGGCGTTGGCACTAAGCTACGCCTTGCTATTGATTATAAGAAGCACGACAACGTAGGTGTTGACCTTGTTGCTATGTGTTCAAATGATTTAATCGTATCTGGTGCTGAGCCGCTATTCTTCCTCGATTACTATGCGACAGGCAAACTTGATGTTGAAGTTGCCACCGCTGTTGTTAAAGGTATCGCTGAAGGCTGCGTACAGTCAGGTTGTGCATTAATTGGCGGTGAAACAGCTGAAATGCCAGGCATGTACGAAGGTGATGATTATGACCTTGCAGGTTTCTGCGTAGGCGTAGCAGAAAAAGAAGAGATCATCGACGGCACTAAAGTGCAAGAGGGTGATGCACTTATCGCATTAGCTTCTAGTGGCCCTCACTCAAATGGTTTCTCACTTATCCGTAAGGTATTAGAAGTGAGCCAAGCAGATCCTGAGCAAGAGCTTGCTGGCAAGCCGCTTATCGATCACTTGTTAGAACCCACCAAAATCTATGTGAAGTCGCTGCTTAAATTGATTGAAGAGCACGATGTACATGCGATGTCGCACATCACAGGTGGCGGATTCTGGGAGAATATTCCACGAGTATTACCTGAAGACTGCAAAGCCGTGGTTAAAAGTGACTCTTGGCAGTGGCCTGTTGTATTCAACTGGTTAATGGAAAAAGGCAACATTTCTGAATTTGAAATGTACCGTACCTTTAACTGTGGCGTAGGCATGGTAGTTGCGTTGCCTGCAGACAAAGTCGAATCAGCACTTAAGCTATTAAATGCTGAAGGCGAAAAAGCATGGCTAATTGGTGACATTGCTAAGCGTAGCGGTGACGAAGAGCAAGTGGAGATCTTGTAATGTCTCAGAGCTGCCGCGTTTTAGTATTAATTTCAGGTAATGGTAGTAACCTTCAAGCCATCATTGATGGTTGTGATGACAACGTACAAGCAGATGTCATTGGGGTGATAAGCAATAAACCTGACGCCTACGGCCTGGTGCGTGCTCACCAAAACGAAATTGATACCAGCTGCGTCATCGCTCATAAAGGCGAAACAAGAGCTGACTATGACGAAAGACTTTTTAGTGCAATAGAGAAGTACCAACCAGACTTAGTGGTCTTGGCTGGCTTTATGCGCATTTTAAGTGATGATTTCGTCATGCGCTTTGAAGGGAAGATGATTAACATCCACCCTTCTCTCTTACCGAAATATACCGGCTTAAATACTCATCAGCGCGCTATTGATGCTAAAGACAGTGAACACGGTGCCAGTGTGCACTTTGTCACCCCTGAGCTTGATTCAGGCCCAGTGATCTTACAGGCTAAAGTCCCTGTCTATGAAGATGACTCTGTAGAGGTACTTGCGGATCGCGTTCATGAGCAGGAACATGCTATCTATCCACTTGTTGTAAAATGGTTTAGCCAACAACGATTGAAGATGGAAAATGGCGCTGCAGTGTTGGATAACCTAGTTCTTAATAATCATGGTTACGCAGCAGACTGAACCACTTGCTAAGTGGTTTCAGATTAAAAAGGCGCATTAAGCGCCTTTTTTATTTTCGAATCCAAGCCAGATTTAGCAAGCCACTATGAAGAATGTACCTTTAGCGTCTTCATCTAGCACTGGTTGGATATGTCGTTTATAAGTCCAATTTGGAGGATTTATCCTCGATAATCATGAAGTATCGATAACCATGCTTGCCGTCATACCCTGCATTTGCTAATCCCTCCCCGATTACCAAACCACGTCCAATTAACATATCACTCGACTATTCGCTACAAACTTGATCTACATCATATTCCTGAAAGCCAGTAAATATCAATTAAAACCAAAAGCATCACGCATTAACAACAAATGGGTAACACCCTGTATTAGTTTACTAAAATACTTTCCAGTTTGCTCCATCCCCGGCAAAAACACTAAGCGAGATCAAAACGAAAAAACAATTTCTACGGGTAAGCCCTTAGTCCTCCTAGGTATAAATACGGATAAAAAAAATCTTTCTAAAGCCATATGGTTAGCCGCAGACAAACCATAAGTTTGCTGAGGGGCTGTTCTTGGCTCACTCCTCAAAGCAAACAACAACCCTAGATAAAGGCACATTGATGAATAGAATAACTAAAACTGCGTTAGTGGTAGCGACACTTTTCTCGGCATCTTCTTTCGCTGGCTATGAAATCCAACTTGATGAGAGTTCAAAGTTAACTTTCGGCGGCTATTTCAAAGTCGACTTACGTAATGTGAATGGCAACCAAGCCTATCGCGACTATTGGATTGGCACGAGTGCCAGTTCACCAGATACCAATCAAACCAGTCTCCAAGCTAAAGAGTCACGCTTCAACGTAAAATTTACCCATGGCGCAGTGACTGGGTTTCTAGAGTATGATTTCTACGGTGGTGGCGGTAACGCCTTGGTGTCTAACTCCTACACACCACGTATGCGTCATGCTTTTATCTCTTACAAGAACTGGAAAGTGGGTCAGACTTGGTCAACCTTTATGCCGTTAGTTTCTATTGCTGATGCACTCGACTTTGGCGGCGCACATGTTGGTCAGGTATTCATTCGCCAAACCCAAATCCGTTATACTAATGGTGGCTTAGAACTGGCATTAGAAAATCCAGCCAATGCGACTGATGCCAATCAAAGTATCCCCGATGCAGTGGCTCGATACACCTACAAAGGTGATTTTGGCCAAGTGGCGGTTGCCGTATTAGCTCGTACGTTCGATAACAATGGTGTTGCCGGTAATGCCGATGGCACACAGTTTGCCTATAGCTTAAGCGGTAAGGTTTTTACCTTCGGTAAAGATGACTTCCGCTTTGCCTATAATGCGGGCGCTGGCGGTCGTTATATTTCTCCAGGTCACAACCCTGGCGATAAGGTCAATACTGATGGCAGTGGTGATCTACTGACAACCCAAGCCTATACCGTCGCTTATCGCCACTTCTGGAGTGAAGACTGGCGCTCTAGCATATATTACGGCCACGCTGAAGTTGAAGACTTTAACGGTGTGAATGCCGATTCAGATCGTAACCACTACGCTATTAACTTGATTAAGCAGCTCAATAAGCAACTCAGTGTTGGGGTTGAAGTGGGTAACTATGATGCAGACATCTCTGCCACTGACAGTGCCAACTCTGATTACATCCAGCTTTCAGCCAAGTATGTACTTTAACGAAAGCTATCAGTCTGCACGCCAAGCAGTATAACGAGCGGGCATCCGTCTTTTCCAAGTAAAGGTGCTGTAAAAAGCCATTGAGAGGCATAAATGGCTTTGTCGCTTTGAACATACATATTAAGAAAAAACAACGAGTATGCCCTTAACGAGGCAAGCCTATGATGTTTCACCCGAAGCTTAACCCTACTTCGGGTGTTTTTAATGACTACTGCTATATAAAAATATCACTAAAAAGTATTAACGATCCAAACCATGATCGATCGCGTAACGCACCAAACCTGCCGTACTGTCTATCATCAATTTCTGCTTAATATTACGCTTGTGAGTCTCAACCGTTCGCACACTCACATCCATCTCCTGTGCAATACGTTTATTGTTCATCCCAAGCGATATCAATCGCAGCACCAACTGCTCCCGCTGAGTCACTAGGACTTGCTTGCCACTGGCAAGCTCCTGCGACAAAGTATCTATGACATCGGCACTGAAGTAGCGCTTACCAGCGGCGACTTTTTTTATCGCTTCAATCAGTTCTTTACCTGGCACATCTTTGAGAATATAACCATCGGCACCGTAGCGCATGGTCGCCATGATATATTCTTTGTTGTCATGCATACTCAACATCACCACTTTGCATGACATCTCCTGCTCTTTAATTAACTCAAGCAGATACATGCCGTCCATTTGTGGCATATTAATATCCGTCAACACCAGATCAACAGGCATTTTATTTAGAATTTCCAATGCTTGCTGGCCATTGTCAGCTTCGGCCAACACCTCAATATCGCTGTCAAGACTTAAGCGATAACGTAGCCCTTCGCGAAACAAGGGGTGGTCGTCCACCAGAAGTACCCGAATCATGACAGTCCTCCAGTGGCACTATCGGCTCGATAACGTAACTCGCTTTGAGGAATACGGGCCACCAGCGTCACTCCTTTTCCAATTGTTGAATCTACCTTGAGCTCACCATTATAGAATTTCACTCTTTCGTTCATATTCCTTAAGCCTATTCCTTCAAACGGAGTCGATTTTCTCTCAAAACACTCATAGTTAAATCCTTTACCATCATCATGGATCTCCAATGTCAGCCATCTCGGTGTCAGCGCTAGTGATATCAACACATTCTTGGCTTCAGAGTGCCGTTCAATGTTGGTCAGCGACTCTTGTACAATCCGATAAAGTGCGCAGCTAAGCTCAGTCGAGAGAATTTTACGCACTGATAATCGCTGTACTTTGACCTCTATTCCAGTACGCAGGGTAAACTCTCTGCCCAATTCGATTAACGCCGCGCCGAGTCCATAATCCTCGAGAATAGCCGGATGCAACTGATGCGAGATATTACGGATTTCAAGCATAATCTGTCGCGTTAGTGTGATGGATTTATCCAGTTCTTTCGACGAATCATCGCCGTACTCCTGTTTTAATTGTGCCGTTTCCATGGCAAATAGTGCCGCGGCAATGGTTTGACTCACCCCATCGTGCAACTCTCTAGAAACCCTTTTGCACTCCTCCTCCTGAGTTTGGTAAATCCGCTCATTGAGTGTTCTAAGCTTAGCATTTGCGAGACGTTTCTCACCAACACGCATAAAAATACCACCGATAAACACCGCGCTTACCGCTAATATACCTATCGTCAACGTCATAAGCGAAGTGTAACGAATATGACTACTGATAGATGTGCTCAACAATGCTGTTTCTTCATTAATATCATCAATATAAACGCCAGTACCAAACATCCACTGCCACTGCCCCAGCACTTCGGCATAGGCCATTTTTTGGCCTAGTTGACCGTCATTAGAGGGCTGATTGAATAGGTAGGTGAGATAGCCGCCGCCTTTCCTAGCGCCAGAGATGAGCTCTTGAATAAAGTGAACCCCATTATCGTCGGCCAAGTCTAGCCAGTTCTTACCCACACGCCATTCTTGGTCGGGTAACACCAGACTTTTACCATTAAGATCGTAAGCAAAAAAGTAACCATTCTTACCGAAGCGCATCTCAGCCAGCATAGACTTAACTTCTTGCTCAACATCTTGTTTGTTATCGCTGTCATTTTTATGGAGGTGTTGAATAGCCACATTGGCAATAGCCAAATAATTTTTCAGCTCTTCTTTGCGGTGATCAATAATGCTGTGCCGGTATACGTCAACCACTTGCTGGGAGAGCTCTCGATACTGCATTTGAGTCACAAACAACACCAGCATCAAAGATAAAATGAGTGGAAGTACGGTGATAAGCTGTAATTTATGATTAATGTTCATCGCTGATTAATACTCCGCTATATTAGGGATACCCCCTATAAACGGTGGTTATATTAACAGTTACTCAACGCAAAAATCACAGTAAATACCCACGAGTATCAGAGCTAGATCAAAGGAAAGGCAAATAACTTATCTTGAGGAACACGGCGCTAACCACTTAGATAGTGGCCTATGTTTTAGTATATGATTGGATTAATGGCAGAAACATCAAGAAAATACCGCATTATAGTCTCGACTAATGATTACGTTCATTTTAAAGCGTTATTTTAGGATCAGTTGCCAACCTTCTAAATGTAGATTGGTTGGTAGTGTTAACACTGTACGTAATTAATCGTTACAAAGTTGATCCACATCATGTCGCTCACCGCCTTACATTTAAGTGCTGCAAAGCGTTAGCCCCCTTTAGATAGCTTCAACTTAAACTAATGTTATACATAGGTTTATTTCTTTAACTGTAAATAAACCAGCTAATAAGCTGCCAGTCACAACCTCAAAAATCTAACTTTTCTACGTGTAAACCCTTAGACGTATTAGGTGCAAACACCGATAAAAAAAGTCCCTATAAAGCCATACCATTCCCTGTAGATACAAAACACATTTATCCGGCAGCCGACCCAAGGTCACAACGCCAAACAAACATCCGTAACAAACGAGTCAATAAAACCACTATTAACTAGAAATAACTCTAAATAAAAATAAGGTAATAAGAGGCACGCATGAACTTTATTCAACTACTCGCGAGTTTAACGCCGGTGATCAGTGTAATGCTATTTTTAGTATTGCTAAAGATGCCTGCATCACGGGCGATGCCCATTTCTGCAATCTTAACAGGCCTTGCCGCTGTGTTTATCTGGCAGATGGATACCACCTTTTTGGCGGCATCCGTTGTCGAAGGATTGCTTGCTGCACTCACACCTTTAAGCATTATTTTTGGTGCGGTGTTCCTACTTAATACACTGAAATATTCAGGCGCGATGGATACCATTCGTGCAGGTTTTACCAATATCAGTGCCGATGCCCGTGTGCAGGTCATCATTATTTGTTGGTTGTTTGGTTCATTCATTGAAGGCAGTGCAGGATTTGGTACACCAGCAGCCATCGGTGCACCTTTGTTGGTGTTATTGGGTATTCCCCCAATTGCTGCTGCAGTTGTGGCTTTGATTGCTGACTCAGCCTCAGTGTCCTTCGGTGCAATTGGCTTACCCGTGTTATTTGGTATGGAACAGGGCTTAACTTCTGGCGGCGTTAACATGGCTGCGGAGCAGATTGCTCAACATGGTGGTAGTTTTGCTGATTATGCGCAGTTTATCGCTATGCACATGATCACCATCGATCTGGTGACTGGTACCCTCATCCCACTCGTTATGGTGTCCTTATTAACTGGCTTTTTCGGTCGTAACAAGTCTTTTGCCGAAGGCTTTGCCATCTGGAAGTTCGCACTCTTTGCAGGACTTGCATTTACGGTTCCAGCTTGGATCATTAACTTTGTTGCCGGTCCTGAGTTCCCATCAGTTATCGGCGCGCTTGTGGGCATGGCGATTGTCATTCCCGTGGCTAAAAAAGGCATTATGCTGCCTAAAACGCCATGGAACGATTTTGCTGAAAACGACGGTCAAAAAGAAACGAAGCTAGCTTCAACAGCTAAGTTCTCGCAAATTGCTGCATGGACTCCATACATCATCATGGCCGCCTTATTAGTGCTGTCTCGTGTTATTGCGCCACTAAAAGCATGGTTACTGAGCTTTAACATCAAGTGGACTGGCCTACTTGGTACTGAACTGGGTGCAGGTTTCAAGACGCTTTATGCACCAGGTGCCTTTTTCATCGCGGTATGTATATTAGGTTTCTTTCTGTTCAAAATGAACAAGAAAGCCATTAAAGAATCTATCAGTGTATCTTGCAGTTCAATGGTCCCGACCATCATTTCACTGGGCGCGTCAGTACCGATGGTAAAGATTTTCTTAAACTCAGGAACCAACAGTTCTGGACTCGCTTCTATGCCTGTCGCGCTCGCCGATACCTTGGCTAGCAGTATGGGAGCGGTATGGTCTTGGGTAGCTCCTATCGTAGGTATTTTCGGCGCCTTCCTCTCTGGCAGCGCCACATTCTCAAACATGATGTTCTCTGGCTTGCAGTATACCGTCGCCGACAGCATTGGCATGAACCAAGCTATGGTACTGGCTCTACAGGGCATTGGTGCCAATGCCGGTAACATGATGTGTGTGATGAACGTCGTTGCCGCTGCGACCGTTGTGGGTATGGCAGGCAGAGAATCTGAAATTATTCGTAAGACTATGCCGGTAGCCTTGGCCTACGCCATGACCGCGGGCACTATCGCCTTCCTTTGGGGTGGCTTCTAAAAAGTGATGTTCAGTCAATCAGAGCCGCCTATTTCGGCTCTGATTAAGCTTAATAATAACGAACAAAGAGATATGTCCATGTCGATAGATTATAAAGCAGTAGTCAGTGATTTACGTAAACAACTAGGTGAAAAGCCTGTAACAGATGAGTATGTTCGTCGCTTCGCTTGGTCAACCGATGCTAGCTACTTTAGAATTGTTCCCGAAGTGGTTGTTCATGCTGAAAACATGGAACAAGTAAAGCGCACTCTAGACGTTGCCCGTGCATATAATGCCCCAGTGACTTTTCGCGCAGCTGGCACTAGCCTAGCTGGTCAGGCCCTAGGTGAAGGGATTTTGCTTATTCTAGGCCATGATGGTTTTAGAAAGATTGAGGTTAGCGACGATGCAAAGAAAGTCACCCTTGGTTCCGCGGTCATAGGCTCTGATGCCAACGCTGTGCTAGCGCCGCTTAACCGTAAAATAGGTCCAGACCCAGCTACTATTGCCTCGGCTATGATTGGTGGCATTGTGGCTAACAACGCCTCTGGCATGTGTTGCGGCACCGCGCAAAACAGCTACCAAACCATCGCCTCAGCCAAGTTATTGTTCGCCGACGGCACCGAGCTCGACACGGGCTGTAAAAAATCTAAAGTCGCCTTCGCCAAATCTCATGGACAAATGCTTGAGCAAGTGCACGAATTGGCACATAAAACTCGTCACAACTTAGTACTTTCTGAAAAAATTCGTAAGAAATTCTCAATCAAGAACACCACCGGTTATGGCATAAATGCCCTAATCGATTTTTGCGATCCGTTTGATATCATCAATCACTTGATGGTCGGCATGGAAGGTACATTAGCCTTCATCAACGAAGTCACCTACCACACGGTCAACGAAGCAAAATTTAAGGCATCAGCCCTAGCCGTATTTCACAATATGGAAGACGCATCTCGCGCCATTCCGCTAATCAATGGCGAAAGTGTCGCAGCTGCAGAACTCCTCGACTGGCCATCTATTAAAGCGGTTACCGGCAAACCGGGTATGCCAGATTGGCTGTCTGAACTGCCACCGCTATCGGCTATCCTATTGATTGAATCTCGTGCCGATGACGCCGATACCTTAGACTGCTACACCAAAGATGTTATCGCAAAACTTCAAGGGTTTGATTTTCTGCGTCCAATCAGCTTTACCGACGATGCAACCGTATACGGTGAATACTGGGCGATGCGTAAAGGCTTGTTCCCTATTGTTGCGGGTGAACGGCCTAAAGGCACATCAGTTATTATCGAAGATGTAGCGTTCGAGCTTGAACACTTAGCTAGCGCCGCCCATGACATTACCGCGTTAATGCACAAATTTGGCTACCCTGAAGGTTGCATCTATGGCCATGCACTAGCCGGTAACTTCCACTTCATCATCACACCGACCTTTTCTACTCAAGATGATATCGATAACTTCCATGCCTTTATGGACGAAATAGCCGATATGGTGATCAATAAGTACGACGGCTCAATGAAAGCGGAGCATGGCACTGGTCGTGCTGTAGCACCTTATGTTGAGATGGAGTGGGGTCAAGATGCTTATGAGCTAATGAAAAGTATCAAGCAACTGTTTGATCCTCAGGGCATATTAAACCCGGGGGTTATCTTAAACGATGATCCTAAAATCCACGTTAAGAACATCAAACCTTGCCCAGTCGTCGATGACTTTGTCGATAAATGTTTAGAGTGTGGTTTCTGTGAAAAGACTTGCCCAACATCAGCACTAAATCTTACTCCTCGTCAACGTATTGCAACTTTGCGGGAAATTGCTCGTCTGGAGCAAATTGGCGATCACCTTGCGGCCGATAGCATGCGCGCCGCTGCGAAGTACGATGTTATCGACACTTGCGCCGCCTGTCAGCTGTGCACTATTGCCTGTCCTGTCGATAATAAAATGGGCCAGCTTGTGCGTAAATTAAGAACCCCAACCATCAGTAGCGGACAGCAAAAGTTTCTTGATTTTCAGGCCAATAACTTTGGCGCAGTCAATGGCGTGATCAGTGCTGGTTTTGATATGTTAGGTGTGATCCATAAAATCACCGGCAACGGTATCACCGGAACCATGATGAAAGCAGGCCGACTGCTCAGCAGTGAAGTGCCTTATTGGAACCCTTCTTTCCCTAAAGGCGGCAAGCTACCTAAGGTGTCAGCGCCAACTCCGGGGCAGGAAACCGTGGTTTACTTCCCTGCCTGTGGCGGACGTACTTTCGGACCTACACCTGTCGATACCGATAAGCGACCACTGCCTGAAGTTGTAGTCACACTGCTGGAGCGTGCTGGCTATAACGTGATCACTCCACCTAAAACCCGCGATCTATGCTGTGGTCAAATGTGGGAGTCAAAGGGAGACTTTAAAAATGCCGATGCAAAACGTCTCGAACTGATCCAAGCAGTGTCAGCGATGACCCAAGATGGAAAGTTACCCGTTATCGTAGACGCATTGTCATGTACTAAGCGTACGTTAGCCGGTGATCCAACCCTAACTGAAAAAGTAGAGATAGTGGATCTAGTTCAGTTTATGCACGATAAATTAATGCCTAAGCTGACCATTAACAAGAAATCTCACGCGGCGTTGCACCTTGGCTGTAGTGCAAGAACCATGAAGGTTGAACCTATAATGACCGCTATAGCAGATGCTTGTTGCCATCAAGTCATTCGTCCTGCAGGAATCGAATGTTGTGGTTACGCGGGGGAAAAAGGCCTTTATAAGCCAGAGATCAATGCCAGCGCGCTACGCAATATTAAAAAGCTGATCCCAGTTGATGTCAGTGAAGGGTATTACGCAAACCGTATGTGTGAAGTGGGTCTAACTGAACATAGCGGCATCCCATACCGTCATCTCGCTTATCTGCTAGAAGAATGTAGCCGTGGTTAAGCGTCATTAACAATAGCGACAAAAAGGGGCTAATTCAGCCCCTTTTTTATATCTAGGAAAACCAACCGCTAGTAATTAATCGTGTATTCCACAGCTAAACGACGACCATAGCCTGAGAACTGGTTGCGATATGCTTCCCAAACTACCTCTTTATTCATCTGCGATACCAAAGGTTGGTAATCCTCATTAAGTAAGTTATCGATACCAAAAGTGAATAATCCAAAATCTGTATCAAAGGTGCTGACAAGATCAACTAAGGTGTAACCATCATAGGGTGATTCGTAGTAACTATAGCCAGCTTCACTTTCTGGACTATTTTTATCCCTATCGCCAACATAGTTCGCTTGTAAGCGCAGCGCTGCAATATCGTTGAAGCGGTAATCACCATAGATAGAAGCTTTAATCGGGGTAATTCGAGTGCCGTTCATCCAGTAATCAACACCCGTTTCGCTGTTTGTGCGTTGACCTTCTGACATAGATACCGAAGTACCAAGCTTAAATGCAGCGTTAATTTGGTAATCAAGCGTCGCTTCAAATCCCCAAATCTCTTCATCTGCAACCACAACCGCTGCAACACGTTTAGAGATTTCAGCGTCAACGTTGTAATCATAAGCGTAACCGTCGCTAATGTCGGAGTAAAAGAAAGACAAACTCCCCTGCAAACTTTCACCAGCGTAACGCAGCCCCGTTTCATAGTAATTAGTTTGAGTCGCAGGAATCGCATCAGAAAACTCTGCCACACTATCAACAGGCATATCTCTAAGCATGCGCATATCAGCATGGGAGTAGCCTTGGGAGAAGCTAGCAAATACATCCGAACTTTCAGCAATATTGTACACAAGCCCCAAGTTAACTAACGGCTTATCGTATTTAAGCGTATCGCCCTGTTTGTTGCTCAAAACGCCTCTTTGATATCTTTGATAATCAGGGACTTCAATCTCAAAGTTCTCGTAACGTAGACCGAATTGCAGCGTTAGGTCGTCGGTGATCTGATTCCAGTACTGCGCAAACGGGCTTAGCTTAGTTTCAGTTAAATCACAGATAGAACAAACATATTGCGCTTGGGTTTGTGGAGTACCAGCACTATCCATTCCAGTAATAACGTCGCGATCTCTGCCCTGCTCTGTATTGTCTTTTCCATATTCAAACCCATAGGCAATACGACTTCGGTCATTAATACTCCACTGCATAGCGGCCTTAAAACCACTGCGTTTGGAGACAATTTCAGATCCAGACTCATAGCCTACATTCACTTTGCTGTAATAGGTCGACAAGTTAAGTTGCTGGCCTAAAACATCATCATGATCGAAGGTTATTTGCACTGTTGTTAATTCCGTCGACGGATTTGGGCCGTTATAAGGTTTGTCTTTGTCGATGGCCACTAAGCCGTTTTCTTCATTGACGCTACGCCCATAGTGCAGTTTATTCTCAATATTGTAATGATGAGCAAGCATCGCTAAGCGACTGGAGTCAAACTCTTGCTCTAGTTTAAATAGCACATCATATTCATCAGCATCGCCCATGCCTCCCTGGCTATTGGGTGCTCCTGGTAATTGGTTACCGTCTGAATCATAAAGGTTACCGCGATCTTTGGCAGACAAGTTGAGCAACATGCCTAGGTCGGAGTCTGTAGTCCCTGAAAAGCTTTGTGAAATGCTAAACCCCGCATCCGACAACTCATCGGCAAAAGCCTCAACGCCGACTCGTGTTTGCATTTCAAAATCGAGTGTTGGCTTTTTAGTAATAACGTTAATAATGGCTCCTGCTTCACCGTTGCCATACATGGCGCTAGCACCTTTTATCACTTCAATGCTTTCGATAACATCTACCGAAATAGATTGAAGATCGCGCCCGCCGGCACGTAGCGTGGTTGAAATTAGAACGCCATCAATCATCACTATCGCTTTACCACCACGAAAGTTCTGACCGAAGGTCGACATGGTTTCAGTACTGGGTGAAAAGCCAGGAACCAAATTGGAGATCATCTCAGAAAGGTTTCGCGCTACAACACGCTGCAGATCAAGTTCGGCTTTCGACACGATAAAAACCGAATTAGGAGTATCACTTAGTTTTTGTGCAAAGGGGGAAGCTGTCACCAAAATACGCTCCATGCTTCCTACTTCTTTGCTTGCATGTGTATTTTCTTTTGCTTGAGCCGATGCTGCAGTCAACGCACTCAATACCGCCAATCCTAAAATACTTAATTTCACTTGTCTGCCCATATGTAAATGAGAACGACTATTATTTACATATAAATAACAAAATCAATGCGCTTACAGAAAATTTACAAATGTATGACTTACAAAGTAAATCCTAACAACGCATGAAGCAGCATATAAGCAGCACCGCTCTGTACATTAGCCTTCTTCATCGGTCTACACTTTTACAAAGTCTATCTACCCCTTTCCGCCCTGCCATTCATTACTCATTACTCATTACTCATTACTCATTACTCATTACTCATTACTCATTACTCATTACTAAAAGCACTACAAAAGCTTAGTAATCCGCTCGCAATTAATATAGCCACATCGAAACAGGGTCAAAAAGAGGCTACTAGCTTGCCAGTAGGCAGCTGTGTGTTTGCGGCTACGACCACTTTTTAAGCATTGAGAATAAGGCAAATATTATGAAAAAACACTTCGTTACAGCACTCGCGGCATCAGTTATCTCTTTAGCGGCTTCGGCAACTGAGGTTCCAGTAAAAACACACAAAAGTGAGCATGAGAAAGTTGAAGCAACGGAAAAGGCCGATATCGATCCTAGCGACCTCACCGCTGTTAATTCATTTACCAGTGTCAGCTCAGATGACAATGGTAAAGTCAATGCGATGCTAGGTGTGGCGGGTCAATATTCAAAAGGGAATAATTTTCTTGGCTTAATTGAGCATGGCGTAGAAACACGAGCTGAAGGCCAAGGCCAGCAAGATAGTCGACTACGCTATTTTCAAGTATTAGAGACCGGTGCTCAGGCCATTTCGCAAATTGGTTTTTCTATCGATTACATGAAAGGCTGGTCAAAAGATAATGGTTCAAAAGGAAAATCTCCGTCATCAGATATAGTGGCTCTCGGTGTTATTGGAAAAGTCGCCACTCCATGGGATTGTGTATCACTATTCCCAAATGTTGCCTATGTTACGGGTGAAGTAAAACAAGAGATCGATAATAAGTCAGGTATTCAAGCTGATCTTCGAGGTTACCAAGCGAACTTGTTTGGCTCTATTGATTTAGGCAGCGCAGGTTACCTTGTCCTGCAACCACAATTTATGTCACTCGATGTGGAAGCTAAAGCCGATCTTTCTAACGTACCAAAAACGCTCAATGTATTTAAAATGAAAACTGGCTACGGTATCGCTTTTACTCAATCTAAACAATGGTGGGCAGAAATATCTCACACCTATGTTAGAACCTCTGCATCTGCACAATTGAGCAATGGAACTGAACGATTAACCGATAACGACAACAAGTTTGAACTCGCAATCTCTTACTACTTTTAATTTCAATCATACTCCCTGTGCTAGGCTCTAATTTATACAGAGCCTAGTGTTTAAGGGTTTACAGGCTATTCCCATGGATAACAGCACTGTCTCAAGTTATGAATCCTATTTAGGTTTTCACACATTTACATGGTGATGTATAGTCATTACTCAGATACAAAGATGAGGACAACACAGTGGATCAAGATGCCAAATTAGAATTTGCAGACTTAATTACAGATCAAACCAAATTGCTTGATCTAATTAGCCAAGTTTCTCCACAAGCGCTAAAGCAGTATCCTGCTTTACAAAAACATTTGGTGATCCAAAGTGAGAAAAACAGAGAACTTCAATCTGCTATAAAAGCAGGGAAGTTTACAGAAACAGAGTGGGATCTTGAGCTTTATCGCTTGCTAGATACCATTGGTTATGAACTGATCCAAGCAATTGATACCACGGCGTTAAGTAACCGGGTGATCAGTTTAGTTGGTGCCGAAATTACAGCTATTGAAACCTTAACGATTCAGGATATCGGTTCGGAAGTTCTGGCTGAACTGCTAATAAAAATGGCCAATACAGTCATCGATAACACTAAAATTCGAGTTATTCGTTATCCTTTCTTGGCAGAAAAAGGCCGCATCGACCACAATTTTTGGAAACATGCTCACAAAGCATATGATGCCTATACCCATGAGGGATATTCTAGCCATTACAAGCTTAATATGTGGTGCGAAGCGAATATCGGAACCCGCGCGCCACAATCGTCACCTAAGTTCTTTAAATCCTATGGCGATCCTCGCAGCCTTCCTGAATGGGTTGAATATGCGAGCTACAATCAAAGCGAATAGTTAAAAGTGGTTTATGACCACAATCAAACCCATACGCATTATGCAGTGCACAGCCAAGAGTGACCCTGGTGCAGGTTCGCCGTGCTTTAAGTCAGATGACAGTTATTACCAAAAGATCTGAACAGCTCTGCTCAAGCTATTATACCAATTGCATTAAAAGTTTGACCATTCAGTGGGAATTCAAAACGCTGCAGGCAAGTAGTGGGATTTGAGCTAATAGTTATCCTATACCCAAATCCCATAGCGAAGCATACAATGTTTTGCCAATTTGTTTAACCTCAGCCGCACTACGTGAGCCCCTCAGTCTTTCCACTTCTGCTTTGCATTGGCTTAAAAGGGAATAACCACCACACAGCAATTTTTTGAAACATGACAAAATAACGAAATAAGTGAAAGTCTGATGTATTTCGCTTTAAAACCCTCAAAACCTGAACGATTACTCTAAAATTCACTCAGTTTGCTATAGGCTGGCTAATTTTCGATACAAAATGCAATATCGAGTAACACTTTCTTCAACAGCTAACTCTTGTCAACCTAGGCGCTTTTCCTCCATGATTGCCCCCTATAGAACAACAAAACCTCAACACAAAAGTCTAAAACAACAATAACAGGACATATTGATGCGCACTTTGCTTCCAGTCTGTGCACTTGCTCTACTCAGTGCATGTAGCCAACATACGACAGATGTTGTCACACCAGAGAAAGTCACCTTTGATGAATCACGATTTCGCTTAGATATAAAAACCCTTGCTTCAGATGAGTTTGAAGGCCGCGCCCCTACGACTAAGGGCGAACAACTAACATTGGATTACCTTAGTAAAGCCTTTGCTGAAATGGGCTTAGTTAAGCCAAATGGCAAAGATTACCTACAAGCTGTACCTATGGTGACCTATACCGCTTCAGAGCAGCAATCTATTCAGCTAGGTGACATGCAATTACAACATCGTCAAGATGTGGTTATTGGTAGTCGTCATGATGTGAGCAAAATTGATATTGCCAATGCACCGCTAGTGTTTGTGGGATATGGCATCAACGCCCCCGAGTATCAGTGGAACGATTATCAAGACCTCGACATGAGCGGAAAAATAGCAGTAATACTGGTGAACGATCCTGGCTTTGCTTTGCCTGAATCAGGCAAGTTTAACGGTAAAGCAATGACCTATTACGGTCGCTGGAGCTACAAGTTTGAAGAAGCGAGCCGTCAAGGTGCCCTAGGCGCAATCATCATTCACGATACCGAACCGGCTTCATACCCTTGGTCTGTCGTCGAAAACAGCTGGACTGGCGCTCAGCAAGATCTTGTTCGCAGTAAAGAAGAGCAAGCAAAATGGATAGAAGTTGAAGGTTGGATGACTCTTGATGTAGCCACTAAGCTATTTAATAAAGCTGGCCTGTCGCTAAGTACCATATCAGACCGCGCAGCAAGTAGTGCGATTAACATCTCACTGAATCAAACTGCTTCCATTTCATTCGAAAATAAAGCGCAATATGCCAATAGTTATAACGTGGTTGCGACTCTACCTGGCGAGAGTCGCAGTGATGAGCACATTTTATTCACCGCACATTGGGATCATATTGGTCTAGATCCAAGTAAAGATGGCGATCAGATCTATAACGGCGCACTAGATAACGCATCAGGTACTGCAGGTATTTTAGAGATCGCTCGCCAATTTGCCAAGCAAGCCAAAAATGGCAATCCCCTTGCCCGTTCAGTGACCTTTGTTGCAACGACAGGTGAAGAACAAGGCTTACTCGGTTCGCGTTACTATGCGTCGAATCCAGTGTATCCATTAGACAAAACTGTGGCTGTATTTAACTTAGATAGTACCAACATTTATGGCCGTACCACCGACTACACTATCGTAGGTAAAGGTAAGTCAGAATTAGAAAATTACTTAATCGCAGCAGTTACGACTCAAAACCGTACCGCCAAGAGTGAAAAGCACCCCGAATCTGGCGGTTTTTTCCGCTCAGATCATTTTAGTTTCGCTAAATATGGTGTACCCGCAGTATTTGCAGGAGGCGGAAGCATCCCAGTTGATGAAGCGACTGCAGAATACAAAGCAATGATGAAACAACAGATGAAAGGTTGTTACCACAGCGTATGTGATGAATACCGAGAAAATTGGGATCTAAGCGGAGCGTTAGAAGACTTAGCTGTTTACTACGATGCAGCAGCTGTGCTGGGTAATAATAGTGACTGGCCGGGTTATTTCAGCGGCACGGAGTTTCACTCGTTAAGACCCGCCAAAACCGACAATAACTAAGCTCACCTTAGTACATAAATACATCAACGCCCGAAGCTATATCGGGCGTTTTTTATTTTCTTTTACCGACTAATAATGCGTTTATGTGAAAAATGTCACTTAATTCTCTTAAAAACAGCATTATCTATAATTACTGATACTTCATTGCCGTTTATCCATTAACAACTAGCCCGGAACCCACAAAGATAAATATAAACCAATAAAAACCCATTTAAATTACTCATTCCTCATTCATACAGCTGCAAAGATAACGATTAACCCAAGAAAAAGACCTAAAAGATAAGAATTCTAAAATTTACGATTTGAAAGTTATGGATTTCGATGGCAGAGTAATAATCAATTGAGATTAAGACTGACATTTTTGGAGTGACCTATGTGTTCAATTTTCGCTATTTTAGATATTCAATCAGACTCGACGCCATTGCGCCAAGTCGCACTCGAAATGTCAAAACTACTACGTCATCGCGGACCGGATTGGTCTGGGATCTATAGCAGTGACAAAGCTATTCTCGCTCATGAACGTTTAGCGATTGTAGACATTGAACACGGCGCCCAGCCATTGCTTAGCCAAGATGAAACTATCGTCTTAGCCGTTAACGGTGAGATCTATAACCACAAAGAGCTTAAAGCAGAACTCGGTGACAAATACAGTTACCAAACCAACTCAGATTGCGAAGTAATCTTAGCGCTCTATCAAGAATACGGCACTGAGTTCTTAGATAAGCTCAACGGCATTTTTGCTTTTGTGTTGTATGACAAAGCAAAAGACACCTATTTAATCGGTCGCGATCACATGGGGATCATCCCGCTTTATACCGGCAGAGATGCTGAAGGCAACTTCTATATCTCTTCTGAAATGAAAGCACTGATGCCGGTCTGTAAAACTGTTGAGACCTTTACTCCGGGCCATTTTCTATCAAGTAAAGTCGGTGAACTAACTCATTATTATCAGCGTGACTGGCGTGAGTTTGCTGCAGTTCAAAGCAACCCAGCCAGCAGTGAAGAAGTGCGTGATGCACTGGAAGCAGCAGTTAAACGTCAGTTGATGTCTGATGTTCCTTATGGCGTACTACTTTCTGGAGGCTTAGATTCATCAGTTATTTCTGCAATTACCCAAACATTTGCTAAACGACGGATTGAAGATGACGGCGAAACCAGTGCTTGGTGGCCACAACTGCACTCTTTTGCTGTCGGCCTTGAAGGCGCACCGGATCTAATTGCAGCGAAAAAGGTTGCCGATGCAATCGGTACCATTCATCACGAAATCACCTTTACCTTTCAAGATGGCATCGATGCTATTAAAGATGTGATCTACCACCTCGAAACATACGATGTCACCACGATTCGTGCTGCAACGCCTATGTATTTAATGGCGCGAAAAATTAAAGCAATGGGTATTAAAATGGTGTTATCTGGCGAAGGTGCTGATGAGCTATTTGGTGGTTACTTATACTTCCACAAAGCACCTAATGCACAAGCATTCCATGAAGAGTTAGTACGTAAGCTAGATAAACTACACCTGTTTGATTGCTTACGTGCCAACAAAGCTATGGCAGCTTGGGGACTAGAAGCACGTGTGCCCTTCTTGGACAAAGAGTTTATGGATGTGGCCATGCGCACTAACCCTGAAGCTAAAATGTCGAAGGACGGCAAAATTGAAAAGCATATCCTACGAGAGGCCTTTGAGCATAAATTGCCAAAAGAAGTGGCTTGGCGCCAAAAAGAGCAATTTAGTGATGGTGTGGGCTACTCATGGATTGATGGACTTAAAGATCATGCAGCCGCTAACGTTGATGATCTTCAGCTGGCTAACGCTAAGTTCAGATTCCCATACAACACACCGGAAACAAAAGAAGGCTACTTCTATCGCACTTTCTTTGAAGAACTATTCCCGCTTGCGAGCGCTGCAGAAACGGTACCAGGTGGTAAATCTGTTGCCTGCTCAACCCCAGAGGCACTAGCTTGGGATGAAAGCTTACAAGGTATTATTGACCCGTCAGGCCGTGCAGTACAGTCTGTCCACGACAGCGCTTATTAATACCAACTAGAGAAAGTCAGTCAAACTGCATCAAAAAAGCCACTCCCTAAGAGTGGCTTTTATATATCAAAAGTTTATAACGGTTCAGTTCATCATCTTAATATAATGCTGCTTATTAATATCGACTATTTCCATCGTTACGCTGCTAACAGAATTGGTGATGAGTGAAATAGCCTCAAATACTCGCTCAAGTAGCAGTGCTTTTTGCTCATCTGTTCGACCTGGCATAATGGCCGTATGAATGTGCACAAAGGTATTTTCTTGATCTTCACCAACTCGAAAGTGTTCAACCCCATGGGCGCGGGTTTTCACCGCTTGCGGCTCAAATAATTGCGAGTCAATCAAGGCTTGATGTGTCGCCTCGACCAAGGCTTCGACTGAAATAACGTGCTTTAATGGTTTCGCATATTCAATAACACAATGTGGCATATCCAGCCCTTCTTCTTATCATTATATTGTCGCCACTACTCAGACCAAATCGCATATTCATTGCCATTAGGATCTAAAAAGTGAAATCTTCTTCCACCTGGGAATTCGAATATAGGCTTACTGATAGTACCACCCGCATCGGTGACCTTCTGCAAGGAGCTGGCTAGCTCATTTGAATAAATGACCAACAAAGGAGAGCCCTTTGCTAAGGTAAAATTTTGATCGGATAGATAAAATCCGCCGGTTATTCCAGCATTTAGAAAACAGCTATACTCAGGTCCATAATCAACAAACTCCCAATCAAAAACTTGACTGAAAAAATCTTTTGTCGATTGAATATTCTTAACAGGCATTTCCAAGTAATTTATTGTGTGGTGTAGGCTCATCCATTGCTCCCAGTATCTAAAAATACTTTTATGGTATAAAACCATAGCACGTTCCGTATGCTCTCTGTAAATTTCACTCATAAAAAAGGAAGCCTTCGCTCCCTTTAAAATCTATAACAACTACAACAATTAGCCTTGAACCAGCGCGGCGACTAAACCGATTAAGCCACCAAAAATTCCGCCCCAAACGACTAACCAACCTAAATGCTTCTTGATCATATCCTGCACTATCTCTTTGACCAGTTGCGGTGTTAATTCATTTAATCGCTGGTTAACAATATCCTCTATTTTCAATCGCATATCATCGATGACATTGCTTTGTTCGAGCTCTGCTTTAAGTAACTCGTAAAATTGATCGGACTGAGATATCTCACTGAGCGATGTTTTCATTTTTTCCATAAACGGCTCACGCAAGGGTTCAATCGCATCGGTACCGCCAAACATCGATAACATGCCACCGAGTGAGGACTGTGAAACAGTGCTGACTAAAGCGTCGAATGCAGGTGACAGATCTAACTTCTCAATCACAGGTTGTAGGTCGATATGTTGCTCTGCATTACCCTGCTGCGACAGAAATCGTTCTATATTTTCTTCAGTAAAAAACTGCTTCATCATCAAATGAGCAATCCCTTCTTTAAACTCTTCAAAGCGAGATGGCACCACACCAGAACCATAGAGACCAGGCACTTTCTCAAACAGCATATGAATAGCGAGCCAGTTAGTGATCGCACCTGAAAGTGCGAACAAACCAACAGTTAGAAGAACTGGCTGCGCTAATAAATAGCCGCCTAATACTGCCAGCGCAGCAATCAAATTGGTAACAACACTTTTATTCAAGCTAATTCCCCGTAAGCATGATCGAAAACGGGCTATGTTACCTCCAGGCAAACTCACTAGGCAATATAATTATGTTATTACCGCCAAATCTGCCACAGGGATAACAATGGGAAAATACCTTTCTCTAGCTAGATCTCTTTATCAATTTAATAGTTAAAAAATTCAATAACTGCAGCTCAAACATGCCGAACGACTTCAACACTTTAAGCTATATAGGACCTCTTGGTGAATCAAATACTGCTCAATATTAACTCTTAGCGCTAGGTTAGAAGCTACACTTGTTTGAGCAGTTCCTAGTAAGGAAACCCAATGAAACCCACCTCTGCCAATTCAGGCTCATTAAGCTGGCATGAGTTAACCGCTAGCAGTAGTAAAGAAGCCATGGCCTTTTACAGCCAAGTATTTGGCTGGAAATTCAAAACCATTGTTGTAGCCCACGCGCCCTACCATATTATTATTAACGACGGCGTCGATATTGGTGGTATTGCACAAAGTCCGGCGCCAGCCATGCCTAGTAATTGGACTGGATACATCACGGTAGAAAACGTTGATGCTATTGCCGAAAAGGCTCATGAGCTAGGTGCAACCATTCTATTTGGTCCAGAAGATATCATTGGCATTGGTCGTTTCTGCTGGTTAAAAGACCCTCAGGGAGCGATTATCGCAGCAATTAGTTACTTAACTCTCTAGGGTGTGGTTAGCCTCTTTTCACTGAACGAAGATCTTTATATTCAAATGGCAATACATGAATTTTGGCATACTCAAAACCATCCAAAAATGCTTGTTGCTGAGCTTTAACAACCGCTTCAGGTTCACCGCAAAGAAACACTCTATTATGCCGAGTGATTGGATGCTCACTCGCTGCAAGCTCAAAGGGTTGAATTTGTTGGCAACGTAAACCCGTTAAATCAACTTTAGCCGCTGCGGTAATACAAGCCCGATAGTAGACGTTTTTATGGGCTAGCATTAACGACAAACATTGCTTTTGTAGATATAGTTCTTCAACTGTTCGGGCACCGTGATAAAGGTATATCTCGGCTTGATGTGACATCGCTAACGCCTGTTCAACAATGCCCATCGCAGCCCCAATGCCTGCTCCATGACCAATCAAAATCAACTTGTCTTGTTGATACTCGGCCTTATAAACACATTGCCCTAAGGGCCCTTGAATGAGCAGTTGTTCACCGTTGCTGGCAGTATTAAATAACCAACCACTAAATTGGCCGTTGTACTTCCGAGTAATATGCAGCTCAATGACATTGCCATCGACTTTAGCGATGGCATAACTGCGGGTCAGACCGTCATAGCGTCTAAGGTTGATATATTGCCCCGCAAGACAATTGAGATTTTCAGAAACTTTCACCACGATTTTCATCATGTTGTCAGTCATGAATATACGCTCTATTAATTGAGCAGACACAAACAGGTCTTGCTCAAGCACCGTTTTCAGCTTAAGTCCTTCAGCAGGGATACACTGGCATGCGCACAGATAATGGTTCGCCTTAAGGCGAGCACTTAAGCCTCGCTGGGAACCCGTGGACAGCTCCCCGCCAACATGTTGCAGTAAACAGGTTTTACAGGCTCCTTTCATACAAGAGTAATTGAGTGAATTGCCGCTGCGAATAAGGGTCTCAAGTACCGATTCATTTTCATCGGAATCAAAAGCTTGGCCATCTAAAAAGAAAGTTGTCATGGGCTAACGTTGTTTCTCAATTAATAACAAAAAATAATATGATCTCAAGCGCATTTCTATAATAATGTAGCTAAAATTATAGGAGTCTATTTTTGCTTTGTAACGCTTTTGTAACCGCCAAAGGTTTCTACCCCTTGGGTTACGGGCTAGCAAAAATGAAGTACTCATTCATTAAAGAAGAAGTAAGGTCTGTATGACTATCGTCCCAAAATCACTTGTTGAATTTAGAGATAAATTTCGCCAACTACCTCGCTACCTGCGTCTACTCACGTTCGCTGCCATACTGTACCTTGTGTTTACCGCAATCTTAGGATTGCTAATCCCCTACATTGCAGTTAAACAAGTACCACAACAACTATCGAGTATGTTGCAACGCCCTGTGATCTTGAACGATGTTCGAATCAACCCCTTTACCTTAGAAGTGGCTATTGACCAATTTCAAATTCAGGAAAGTAAGACTACCCTAAACAGCGACGAATTTGTTGGATTTGAACAACTTACTTTTGAATACCGCTTTTGGCACTCTATTTTTAATACCGCTTTTAGTATTGCTGATGTGACATTGTTGAACCCTACACTGAATGTTGAGAGACTCAAAACCGATGACTCATTAACTTTCAATTTTAGCGATATATTAGACACTCTGGCAAAAAATAGCAGCCAGCCAGAGGAAGCACCAGAGTCTGCAACTGGCCTGCCTCACTTTATGGTTGAGAATTTGGCGATTGTTGATGCAGATCTTAGCTTTATCGATAACATCACCGAAGGCAAGTTACGCTACCCCCAAGTAAACCTGAATATTAAGTCGTTTGACTCACAAAATGCGTTATCAGTGTCGATGCAAAGCAAACAGGGAGTGCAAAGCAACCACTATGCTATCCATCTTGTGGGTAATAATGGTGGAGAGATTGCCACTCAAGGTGTTGTGCAACTCGAACCGCTTTCTATTGTGGGTGATATTCAATTGACCGATATTCAACTGCCACAGTTTTGGTCCTTTGTTGATAAGCAATTTATTGCCAATTTAGCCTCTGGCAGATTAAGTGTCGACAGCCAGTATCGCCTAGAAGAGATGAGTGACCATTTTCAAGTCACCAGCAATGAAGGCTTAATCAAGTTCGAAGATCTTACGCTGATAGATGACAAGACGACGGTTGCCAGCTTACCTATCTTTGCTATTGAAGGGATTGAGTTTGATCTGCATCAGCAATCCGTTAGCGCCGCTAAAATCCGATCTCAGGGCTTAGTTGTCAACACGACCCTCAATCAAAAAGGCAGTAACCTCGAAAAGCTATTTGAGCCCAAATTGGCGGCGACTCCCGAACCTAAGCAACAACAAAACGACGTTATTGCTAAAGCTGATAAGGAGGCACAGAGCTTACCTTGGAGCGCGGTATTAAACGCTGTCGACATCGAAAACTACCAAGTGAACCTAACTGAAAAAATTCTCACCCAAGGAACTCTTTGGCAGATAAGTGACCTTAAATTACACACAGGTAAAATCAATGCCGATCTATCCAGCCCCATCAATTACCAACTGTCGCTCAATATCAATCAGCAAGGGTCATTCTCTGCAGATGGCAGCATTGATATTAAACAGCAAAATGTGCTGAGCCAAATACAGCTATCAAATCTTGGTTTAAACCAATTCCAAGATTACCTTAGCCCATACATCAATATCGATTTAAAGCAGGGGTTATTGTCAAGCAAAGGCAGTTTAGAACTCAACAACGAGGCAGATCAACTTAGCTATAATGGCGCGTTGAATATTAGCGATTTGCTTGTAAAAGACACAGTGCAAAAGAAGACATTATTAAAATGGAAAAATGTCGATATTAATGCCTTTGGTTTCGATAAAGCCGCCAATAGCGTTGAAATAGACCATATAATGCTAGAACAGCCTTACGGTCGTATCATTATAGCTGAAGATAAAAGCACCAACTTTGGCGAGCTCGTGGTAACCCCTGCAACCTCAGAGTTAAGCCAAACGACTGAGCAAAACGCACAAACTGCAACGAGCGTAAAAGTCGCCAAACCAAGCACCGATGACAGCAATCAAGTAGCCGCCAATGCGATGGCGATTAGCATAAACAAGATCAGCATTAACGATGGATCAACCTTCTTCGCCGATAACTCATTAACCCCTAACTTTGCAGCCAGCATTGAGCAGCTTAACGGTCAAATCACTAAACTTTCGTCATCGAGTCAACAAGCGGCATCAGTAGACATCAAAGGTAAGATTGATCGCTACGCACCAGTAACATTAAAAGGTGATATTAACCCATTACTGGAGCAACCGTTTTTAGATTTAGCTCTTGGGTTTAAACATGTCGAACTCACCTCGGTAAACCCATACTCAGGGACTTATGCGGGTTACTACATCGATAAAGGTCAACTGTCGCTAGATTTAAACTACCGCCTTGAGAATAATCAATTGGTCGGTGACAACCACTTAGTGGTTGATCAACTCGAACTGGGCAAGCCCAGTGACAGCAGCTTAGCTACCACACTGCCAGTGACGTTAGCAATTGCCCTATTACAAGATAGACATGGAGTGATTGATTTAGGCCTGCAGGTTTCAGGCGACTTAGATGAGCCTAACTTTAGTTTTGGTAGTATTGTGATGACCGCCTTTACCAATGTCATCACCAAAGCCGTAACGGCGCCGTTCTCGCTATTGGCAGGTTTGTTAGGCGCTGACGATGATGAACTTGATAAAGTTAACTTCGACGCCGGCAGTGGTGAGCTAAATGACAAAGCTAAAGAAACTTTAGGCCAACTCGCTAAAGGCTTAGCTGATCGACCTATGCTTAAACTCAATGTTGAGGGCGCGGTCAATGTTGCCGACGACAACCGCGCGTTATCTGAAGTACAACTGAGCCAGAAATTAGCGCAGCTTGCTCAACTTGAAATCGAGCAACTGCCAACCGATTTAAGTGCCAGCACATACCCAACTACAGGTGCGCTATCGGATGCGTTAAAGTTACTGTATGAAACTGAACTCGCCAGCCCTGCAGTTGATGTTAAAACCACAATTGAAGCCGAACACCAAGGTGATAGAGCCCTAACAGATGAAGAGTTGACTACCCGTTGGCACATTGCGCTGTATAACTTTAGCCTAAGCGCGCAACGGATCTCTGATGATGCGCTAGGGAATTTAGCCCAACAACGAGCTAGCGCAGTGAAGACCTTCTTAGCCGATAGTAAAACCGTCGCACCAGAAAGAGTATTTTTACTCGATAGCCGAGTTGATTTAAATACAGGCGCCAGTCAGGCATTACTGACGTTGACCGCCAATTAAAACCGTTTGCAACAAGCTAACACCCATGTTCGCCAACGAGTAACAACGGATTGAGTCGTACACCTAAGGCATCTAGTAAGGTGCCTTTTTATTTTATACCAATATAGTTCATTTAAAGGTTATAAAATAATCATAAATTTCAGCGTACTATTGTTTATTTGCTCAGCTCTCAAAGGTAGTATTTAAAGCCAAGGACAATACTTTTAATGGAATAGCGATGAACTTAGCTTTTATAAGCCAACCCACAACACCTAATGCAATGCGCGCTATCAGCGCTTTACTGACAGCGGTTACCAAAGAAAAGCCTAACGTCGGTTACATCGCCTCTCAACCGGATCCTAATCGTGATTACTTTGTGCAAACTCAGCAGCTTTATCAGTCTCTCAATGCACAGATGAGTGTTTATTTAGAGCTTGAATCAGGCTTTAGCCATGAGGCTCTTAATGCGCTATTAAACTGTGATGTTATTCACTTGTCAGGTGGAGATACCCAGCGATTTTTACAAGCAGTAAAACAGCGTAAGCTCATTGCCTTATTACAAGCCTTTGTAGAAAATGGCGGCGCCATCGTTGGTGTCAGCGCTGGGGCAATGTTATTGACCCCATCCATAGCCAGTGCAACACTTTGTGGCGACGAGATAACAGATGAGGAATCAACGCTGAGCGCTGTCAATCTCGTCCATTTTCTATTTGTGCCCCATGTTACACAGCAACAGTTAAATCAAATTCATTTTAAGCAGCAACTAAGTGAGCTAAAAAGTCCCTGCTATTTGTGTTCCGACAATGACGCTGTGCTGCAAATGGGTAAAGAGTTGTTACTCTACGGCACTCCAACTCTGTATAAAAATCCCGCTAAGTAAACGATTTCTAATCAAAGCTGTTAACGCCGCAATGCATAGGGTAAAATCTTCGCGAATCAAAATACATTAAGGGTAGTAAATGTTTGTTATTCGTTGGGTACTAGGTCGGATCATTTTGTTTTTAAACTTTATTTTTGCGCCGAAAAAGCTAAAGCGTCCTATCGCTGAACAGCAAAAGATAGATGATGCCACTAAAAATATGACCATCTATGAATACAAAGCTTGTCCGTTTTGTGTAAAGGTACGCCGCTCATTACGTCGCCAAGGGCTCAACATTGTGACTCTTGATGCAAAGCAAGAACCCCATAAAAATACTCTTCTGACTGAAGGTGGTAAGCTACAAGTTCCTTGTTTAAAAATTGAAGATGCAGGTCAAGCGACTTGGATGTATGAATCATCTGAAATCATCGGTTTTTTAGATAAGAAGTTTGCTTAAACGCAGAGCATTTAGTCATTGCCACTAAAAAGGTAGCCTATGAGCTACCTTTTTTATTGCTAGACTCTTGCGATCAAACCTTTATATAGGCTGGTATTCGGCCTTAAGTCGTCACTTCAGCTTCATCATAAGCTCGCACTGCGCTTTTTAGGTCAGAAAGATCTGAACTACAAAGATAGCGCTTTAGCGCATTAAACTTATCCTCTGACCAATCATAGATCTTCAAAGCTAACAGCTCAGAGATGGTACTTTCTTCAAAGCGATACTTAACTAGCTTTGCAGGGCTGCCAGCAACAACACTGTAGGGGGCGACATCTTTTGTCACCACACTGTTTGCGGCAATAATAGCCCCTTCACCGATAGTCACTCCTGGCATTATCATCGCTCGCATACCGAGCCAGCAGCCATCATGGATATGAGTATCCCCCTTACCTACATAAGCCTCATCAATAAAATCCATAAAGGGGTAAAGGCAGAACCAGTCAGCTCTATGGGTATGGTTACCTCCCATTAAGATGATGACTTCAGCGCCTATACACACATAATTACCGATTGATAGCTTGTCGATATGCCATCGAGGCTCCCACTGACGGCTCACTTCATCGCCATGTAGATAACGTACCACTGAATTCTCAAAGCCATTATCCCAGCAATCGCTGTAGTAACTGTAACTGCCCTTGATGGTAATATTTTTATTGCTAACCACTTCATTCAGCAGTTGATATTTAGACCAATGTTTATTTTTCATAATAACGCTCTATAGTTGGAGTCAAGAAACCAACTGTCTATTCAAAAATCTAAAAAGCTGACAGTAACTCTGCACTCTTTTCATGTACAAAAGCTGTCACCGCAAACAAAAGTCGCTAAACCTCAACAGCTTGAATACTCTCTAATAAATAGTAACTACTTGTTAAACAACTTTTTGATAAGTAGCTTAACAATAATAAGGAAAGGTCCAACAGCCGCAAACGCATAGATGGAGAGAGTCCTATAGTAGTCTTGCGGGCTCGTATCTATATGGTAGATATGGCTGTGTTTACCGCGAATAACTCCCGTCGAGTAAGCATCAATTAGCACAAATGATGAATAAACAATAACCATAAAGAATAGAAACATAATCATCCATTCAACCTGGCTCTCTTCATTGACATTAATAGGTTCTGGCTTAGGTTCGGCGTCAGGGTTTTGCTTTCTGTACGCTATCTCCTGCATTAACGCATTATATCGCTGCGGATAACGCTGCTTATTGATATTTTCTTCAACATCATATAATTCAGCTAGCGTACATTGCTTATAATCAGGCTCCATAAGGCACTTTTCGATTTAAATTATTTGCAAAGATGAGCTCTTTTTCCCATGATGCCAAAGAAAGTGACCGACCAGGGAATACAATTTTCGAAAAAGGCCACTGTTTTTGTAGCCAGTTTAAGACTGCTTGGTACAGTGTTGATTCCAGCTCAAGACTATCGTCTCTGATCCAGAAATATACAACACAATCATATTGAGGTAATTGACTTGGATCGATATAAATGGAGCCTAAACACCTATTTTTTGCACTGTTAAATACTGAGTAAGCAAATGCAACGCGTGATTCAAACTCTTGTTTATGAATACGTAAACTTTCAGTATTTTGTTCAAATGTCATATCACTTTTAGGCCACATATATCGCGTTCCAAACATGCCTTGCAGGCTCAAGTGACTGGACATTACTGCTTCGTAATCTAACGCTGAAATTGTATCTTCGAGCACTCTAAAGTGGAAATACTGGCAATCAAATGTTGTCGGCACCTCAAAGTTTTGGGGAATGAATAAATCTGCCACAATCAATATCGTCCATATGAGTGTAATGCCCCATTAACGGACGGCATATTCTAAAAGTGATAAAGCACTAAACTATTGCTTAACGATAAGTATTTTAACAAGAAATGTCATTAATTGAATAGAGATGCAAGCATGGGAACGTTATCGACAGTTTTTTACTCATTTTCAGTGAAACGCAACACAGAGCACAGCGTACTGCACTCTGTGACTTCTTCTACCCGACTTTATTGATCATGCCCTTAAGCACAATATCGTGATAACTGACTAATCCAACAATTTTACCTTGCTCAACCACCGGCGCTTTCGTGATCCCAAAACGGTCAAACAAACGGGCGCAATACCTCACATCCATGTTGCCATTAACCGCTAGTACTGGCTTTACCATAATCTCATAGATATTGACTCGTTCTGGCGCTTTATCTTTTGCCAGTACTTTTTTAGCTATATCACTCATGAGCACCATGCCGTACTCATCATCGTCATCACGTTTGTTAACGAACAATACATTGACCTTATGCGATACCGCTTGCTCTATTGCCTCAGCAACCGTTTGAAGCCCATCTACCATGGCGTATTCTTGGCACATTACATCATGATTTCTGACTGGATTTTGCTTGCTCATATCTGTTCCTCTATATCATGGCTCAACTGTTGGACTTGATGCGCAACACCAACGGCATCTTCAACATCAATTTGAATGGCGATCCCCTTTCCTGAATCACTATCAAATTCACCCACTTCACTAACGGTTTCCAAAATAGCGCGGCTTAGGTGCTCTTCAACCAGTAATAGTACGACATCACGTTGAATATCAAGCGATAGACCCATAAAGGTCTTCTGTTTTTTCAGCCCCTCACCGCGTGCATGGTTAATAACCGTTGCACCCGTTGCGCCCTCGCTTCGAGCAGCATCGAGGATCGAGTCTGTACATGCATCATCTATAAAGACAATTATCAGTTTAAAGCGCATTATTCCGCTCCTTTTGAGTTCTATTTTTAAATTCGACCAGTTGGGCATAACCCATCACAGTGATCATTGGAAATAAGCTTGCAAAAGCAATCAAGCCAAAACCATCAATCAAGGGGTTACGGCCATCAACATTGGTGGCAAGGCCTAAGCCTAGCGCTGCAACTAATGGCACAGTCACTGTCGAGGTTGTTACCCCGCCAGAGTCATAAGCTAAGGGCACGATCATTTTGGGGGCGTAAAACGTCTGAATAACCACAATCACATAGCCAGCCATAATGTAGTAATGGATGGGATCCCCTACCACAATACGAAAGCAACCAAGTGAAATCCCAAAAGCAACCCCAATCGCTACCGAGATCCGCAGGCCTTGAATGCCAATACTGCCACCGGAAACTTCATTGGCCTTAATCGCCACTGCAATGAGAGAGGGTTCAGCTATCGTGGTGCTAAATCCAATTGCCGCAGCGAAGATATAGACCCAATAGTAATCTTGCCATGCATTAACCGTGATTGACGGGTCATCCGCATGGATAAACTCAGGGGAAGTCAGTTGCTCCGCCATCGCTTCGCCAATCGGAAACAGTGCCAGCTCAAGCCCAACCAAAAAGAAGCTTAGCCCCAAGATGACATAGATAAAACCGGCTGCAACTCTACGCCAATTAGCAACCGGTCTTTTTAATACTCCAAGTTGAAAACCAAATAAAATCACTGCAATTGGGATCACATCTCGCGCTGTCAGCATCAAGGTTTCGAGTACTTTGCTTAGCATCTCCATTACAGCACCACCATTCCGTAAATAAGCACAAAGATCATCGGCATCAAACTCGCGAATGCGATTAAACCAAAGCCGTCTAACATGGGATTGCGGCCTTTAATGACACTGGCGAGACCTACTCCCAATGCCGTCACTAAAGGGACTGTAATAGTCGATGTGGTCACCCCACCAGAGTCGTAGGCAATACCTATGATATTCTCTGGTGCAAAAGAGGTCAGCACCATCACCAATATATAGCCACCAATAATGATGTAATGAATAGGCCAGCCTTTTAAAATTCTGACAACACCGAGCAAAATAGCCAGCCCTACGGACAACGCGACGGTTAACCTTAGCCCCATTGCATAACTGTCCATGGCAGCTTCACTGTTAACGATTGCTCCTGCATCAGCGGCAACGTCGGCAGCTTCATTGGCAACCGCGGTTAAAGCCGGTTCAGCGAGTGTTGTGCCAAAACCTAATGAAAACGAGAAAATGACTAGCCAAAAGACACTGCCCTTTCTTGCTAATGCTTGTGCAAGAGATTCGCCAATGGGGAACAAACCCATCTCCAAACCAAATACAAAGAAAGTAAGGCCTACCACAATGAAAATAAGGCCAATAACAATAGAAAAAAGATTATCTGGGGCTTGATGCAATACAAATATTTCAAAGAAACTGACCACTAAAATAATAGGGATAAGATCTTTAAAACTATTTAGCATCGCTTTTAACAACTGAATGATTGAAGCCATACACACTCCTTTTGGGCTACTATTTCAGTCTGCCAAAACCGCTAAAAACCACAACAAATGATTAACATTTTTATCCATATCTGTGACATACGTCATAGAGTTATAAGCTACTGACCTAAATACATTATCGTTTAAATGCGCTAGGGACTGATTAACATTCTATTTGTACTTTTATTATTAACATCGGCATAGCAAAGCCACTGCAATAAAGTGACTTTAGCTAAAATAATCGATAGGCTATCAATAGTGAATTGAACTGGCCCAGCGCCGCTGAAACTAACATTTTCAATGTAGAACCGGTATATGACAAAAACTATTACACAGCACGGCGGCTGCTTGTGCGGCGCCATCAGATACCAATTAACCGCGAGCCCTTTTGCTGCAGATTATTGTCATTGCCGCCAATGCCAAAAAAGTACTGGTTCAGTGCTTGGGGCTTGGATGGATTTTCATATCGATGAGGTCAGCTGGCTAACGGGAGCGGTGACTGAATACCACTCTTCAGAATTTGTGCGGCGTGGTTTTTGTCATCAATGTGGCTCACAGATAAGTTTTAGAGATACTCGTTATCCGAGCTATTTAACTCTATCAATCGTATCACTTGATGAGCCGAATAGTGTGCAGCCAACTTATCATATTCACACCGACAGCCAACTCAAATGGCTTTCACTGAGCGATCACTGCACTCGCTACCCACAATCGAAAAGCTAAATATTGGTTTTCCTTCCTTTAGCGAGCTTTCATTGAATAATAATTACATTCGGTATTACCTATAGAATCAAAAAAAGTTAATTACTTCTTCCAAAGGTAAGTTCTATCGGAATAGTCATAAAGCCATTCTGGGCGATAAACCACTAGTATTGTTATCGCCATTCCGTTGAGTAACGCTTCTGGAAATCCCAATAAAGGAATGAGTATTAAATAGTTATCCGCAAGGTATAACCAATCATAATCTGTACTCAAATTTAGCCATAATGCCCAGCTAACAATGTGAACCAGCATAGATAAAAAAGCATTGATGAAAGCACCAAAGAAAATATAAATAAACAGATGATGAGGCAGGAATTTAAAGCACTGACTATAGAAGATAAAGCACACAAATAGCGGAACACACACGGCGAAAATAGCATAAAGAGCAAAATCTAAAGGCTGCTTTAACACAAATACTGCAAAAAACAGCACTGGCAATAAAGCGATGATACTGGCCATACGCCAACCAAACATAAGCATTAGCACAACCAACCCAAGGAAATGCACATGAATTTGGGGAGTGACACTTGCATTGATTAACCAAAGCGCGTTGATTGCAAATGTGGCAATAAATACCCGAGATTGCTTTTTACGTGATGCGACTAATTCAGAGAACTGCGTTTGTGGCCAAATGAGCCAGTACCAAAGTACAAGTAGTACGGTTGCAATAAGCCCTGCAAGGCTAGAATTTAGGCTGATAGTATCGACGAGTTGTTGTAAAAATTGCATCATCTATACACTCCCTAGTCAAACAACCGAATGTAAAACATTTTAAAGCTCTGCTAACTTTCTTAAATATACGTTATGCTGGCAATTAGAAACCAATTTTTAACATAAAAATAATAATGAAAATAATCTCTCTATTGCTTGTTTTACTACTCTCAGCCTGCAGCGGTACGCCTGAACTCGAGCCCGAAGAGTTTGCTGGCCAACTTACCGACTCATTTAGAACCGATATAAAAAGCAATGGCCTTAAACTGTTTACCTATCGCGCCAAGCTAGTGATAGACAGCAATGCTAAGCAAGCGCTTCCCCATGAGCAGCGAGCACAGCAAAAAAAACGTTCAAGGAAACGCTATCAAGGGCCAGATCTAACCGCTTGGACACAAAAAATAGAGCATGGTCTTAGTCGGACAATCGAAATGACAGGCTACTGCCGCGAAGGTTATATAGAGATCAGCCGCTCTATTCAATATGACCGCGGCAGTATTAGAGGCGAGTGTAATGAAGGTGCTACTGAGGTTGATATCGCAAAGTTCGACTCTTAAATAAAAAAGGGCTTCAATCGAAGCCCTTTTTTATTTCAATTAAGCAGCCAGCCCACTCTCTTTAGCACCAAAACTCACCTTACCAAAATCCTCTAAAATAGCGTAACAGGCTGGTACCATAAATAGCACTAACGCGGTTGAGGCAAAGATACCAAATACCATAGAGATCACCAGCGGTTGCAGCACTTGTGCTTGTATACTGGTTTCGAGCAATAAGGGTAACATGCCCGCGGCGGTCGTTAATGAGGTAATAAATACTGCTCTAAAGCGCTCTTTACTGGCGCTGACTACCGCTTGATGAACAGTCTGTCCCTCATCAACATGAAAGCGAATATATTGCACCAGTAGTATCGAGTCATTAACCACGACGCCAGACAGAGCGATAAAGCCCATTATCGATGGCATACTCATCGAGAACCCAAGCAATAAGTGCCCCCAGAACACGCCAATTAGCCCCAGAGGGATCACCGCCATCACAATAAGTGGCTCCAAATAACTCTTAAACTGCAAACTCAAAATAGCGAACACCCCTAACAGTCCCAGAATAAAGCCTGACACCATTGAGCTTTGAGTCGTTGCATTCTCTTTGACCTCACCTTCAAAGCTGACTCGCACTCCTGGATAGCGCTTCATTAGATCAGGCAGCAGTTCCTCTTTAAATGCAGTATTAATTTCCCCAGCATTGGCTAAGTGAGTATCGACTTCACCAGTAATGGTGACAAAACGCATGCCATCAAGCCGTGAGATTTTGACGTAATTACGTTGCCAAGAAAAATCAGCCACCGCAGACAATGGTACTTGATCACCAGAGGCGCCCAAGGTTATTGGGAAGTTAGCCAAATTCTCAAGCTTAGCCGCATCACTTTTATCAAGTTGCACGTCAATCTGAATACTCTCAGGGCCGACTTGAATGTAATCTGCCGTTTGGTGGAAATAAGCACCGCGTAATTGGCTCGCTAACATCATACCGTTAACGCCATAGGCTTCTGCACCTGGTTTCAAGGTCATCAAAATCTCAGACTTACCTGGACGCATACTGTCCATCACGCCAGAAACACCATTAAAGCCACTGATATATTGTTGAACATCAATCGATGCCGCCTTCAATTGGTGCAGGTCATCACCGCGTAAGCGGATATCTATCGCCCGACCAGCCGGTCCCATAGAGGGCTGCTTGTACACAATCGCAATAGGGTCAACCAGTTCACCAACCGTTTCCTCCCATTCACGGATAAAAGTATTAAGTAGTGTTTGCCGTACTTCCGCACTCAACAGATCAACTTTTACCGTGGCGACATGCGCGCCAGTCTCATTGGCATCGGCATTAAAATTAAACCGCTCAGTGATATGTTGGATCAGCTGCTCGCCATTTTCATCTTTACTGTATTTATCATTAAGTAACTGAGCAGCATTAACAATTTTTTCAACTACATGCTCTGTTTGGGATAAAGTCGAACCAGGAGGTAATATCACCCGCGCTTCAACCACATCGCCATCGAGTTCAGGAAAGCCAATAAACTTAACCACGCCACCAGCCGCAAGAGACACAGATAACAGCAATAGGCTTATAACGGCTCCCATAAAGGCGTAACGCCATGCAATCACCCACTCGACTGCTGCAACAAGATTAACCGTTCTAAAGTGTTCAAAACGGCGATTAAATTCTGCTTTAAAGCGACTGGTTTTTCGCTCTTTTCCTTGAGCTGCATGGGCTAAGTGGTTAGGTAATATCAAGAAGGCTTCAACCAAACTCACGGTTAAGATCAGCAGCAAGGTTTGTGGCACAACCCTAAGCACTTTACCCATATCGCCTTCCATAAAGGCAATACTGGAGAAAATAAACACTGTCGTTAAAAAGGACGATACGACACCGGGCAACACCCGTTTGACGCCTTGGATCACCGCTTCTGTTTTATCTAAGCCGCGCTCAATGTGCGATGCTATTGACTCTGCGATAACAATCGCATCATCCATCATGATGCCGATAGCCATCAAAAATGCCACTAACGTCATGATATTAATGGTTAAGCCTACTTGAGCCATAAAAAACAAGCTACCCATAAATGCAACAGGTAAGCCCATCGCAACCCAAAAAGAGTAACGAAAACTAAAGAACAACCACATACAAAGAAATACGAGTAACACCCCTTGCCAACCATTCTTTATTAGCATGGTGAGTCGATCCCACAACAGTGAGCTCATATCGTTAGAAGTGCTAATGCTCACACCATCGGGTGTACGCAGCTTTTCTGCATCTAAAAAACCAATCACCTCCTCTTTGAGGCGCAGAGAATCTTGAGATTTATTTTTAAACACCGTCAATATCGCCGCGGGTTCACCATCGAAACGAACATGGTCTTCGTCAAGCTCGAACCTATCAGTCAACTTAGCCACATCACGCAGGCGCACCACGCCACCTTCAGCATTTGAGCGGATAACGATATTGGCCAGCTTGTCGGCTTCGACTTCTCGCTGATCGAATCTAATTAGGATATTCTTGCTGGCAGTTTCCAAGGTACCACTGGGTAACTGCACATTTTGCTGCTCAATTTGAGTGGCGACATCAGCCACACTCATGCCTAAACGTTTGAGTGCATCAAGTGAGATCTCTACCAACAATTGATGTTGAGAAAAGCCTGCGATCTCAACCTGACGAATACTGGTATCAAGCTTTAAGCGTCGTTTAAAATCTTCCGCATAGGCTTTAAGTTCTGGTTTGCTGGTTGCTGCAGAGAGTGCGATATCGATGATCGGTTCATTAAAATCCAACTCTTCGACAATAGGCGGCTCTATTTCAGCAGGAAAATCTTTAATAGCAGAGATTTTGGTCTGCACGTCGACAAGATTTCGCCCGAGATCCGCTTTATCATCAAGTTTGAGGGTCATCTGTGCCACGCCCTCAAGCGCATCACATTTGGTTTCGATAATGCTGCCTAAGCTATCAACAGCATCTTCCATACGCAGACAAAGATTCTCTTCAACATCTTGCGGTGATGCGCCGGGCAATACCACCCGAGCACTAATATAGCTTGGTGAGAATTCAGGAAAGGTTTCCCGTTTAAGTTCAGGTAACGCTTTGATACCCAAAATAATCAACGCCAACATCAATAGATGTGTCGCTGTAGGGTGACGAACGAAAAAGGCGATCACTGTGTTAGCCCCTTATTATCACCAATGGTATTAGCGCTATCACTTTGACGGCGTAAACCCATGCCTGTCACTGCAGGAATGATATCGGTCAATACTAACTGCATATTGTCATGAAGCTCGCCCTGCACTGCTGCTTGGCCCTCTTGGCGAAACAGCACCTGAACCTTAAGGAGCTGCAAGCTATTATCGCTGTCCATCAGGTACAACTTATCGCCATGAAGTGCTCGCTCTGGCACCATCCAGTAGTCTTTAGCATTCCCCTTAATGCGGGCACTGACAAACATACCATTAACCAACGGTGGTGCCTGACCGATTTTAAGTTCACGATATTGCTGTTCAACCTGCAGTACTACGCTCACAGTCGCCAGAGTTGGATCAACGGTTTCACCGATACGGCTTATTTTGGCTGGCCACTTAAACACATATGCAGCACTTTTAAGAGTTACTTCGGCGGTTAAACCGAGTGCTTCGGCATTGGGCAGTTGCTTGTCAAAAATAGCTGGCTTATCAACGGTTTTCATTAAGGTCATCAGATCAGCTAAAGATAGCTGTGCTTCCACTTCCATGATCTCTGTGCCGTTAATTCTTGCTAGCACTTGCTGTGGTGCCACCACTTGATTATTCTCTACGTTGACTTCAGATACCCGTCCTTCAAATGGTTGGCGGATCTCCGTTTTATCGAGCTGGCTTTGTGCTTCCTCTTCCCTTGAAACAGCTTGTAATAGCTGGGCCTGCAACACATCAGTCTCGTTCGGCATTAGATTGAGACTGTTATTGAGATCTTGGATCTTCTGTTTCTGCGCCAATACATTTTGACGTTCGCCATCAAGCTCTGACTGGGAGATAAGGTTTTTTGTTCGTAACGTCTCTTTGCGCTTTAGATCAGACTTAACCAATTCATAGCGGTTAGTCTCAATATCGAGTGACAACTTAAGATTTTCCAGCTGCAGTGCTTTACCTTGCAGTTGCCCTTCCAGCGCTTTTCTATCAGCCTGCGCTTGGGCGAGACGAATTTGATAGTCAAGTGGGTCAATTGATAATAGCAGCGTGCCTTCCGGTAGCATTTTTCCGACGGCTAAATCTGGGTGTTTGTAAATAATTTTACCGCCCACTTCAGGGAGTAATTGCCATTGAACTTTTGGCGCAACACGGCCAAACGCATCAACCTGCGCGATGACAGAGCTTTGATTAAGTGGCACAACGTCCACCAGCTTACTCTGCTCAGACATCTCTTCTAGCGGCGGATGCCCCTTAAATGATATCACTGCAAATAAAGTGACCACGCCCACTGCCATTGCTGGAAAAAAATACCAACGCTTACCTTTAATCATGTCCATCAGTCTTGCTCTCCAAATAACCCTTGCTCTAGCAGTTTTATGTTGTGTTGCGTCAATTTTGTGTAAAAGTCACTGTCGAGTTTAAAGCCATGTAACTCAGCCATTGGTGCAGGAATGATGTAAGGAAACACCATCAAGCTCATCATAGACATTTTGACTAACATGGGGTCGGTGCCGGTACATTTTTCGAGTAACGGTTTAGGCATCGGGATCAAGTTAGCCAAAGGGGTAAAGAGTTTAAATACCACCGCTTTAACTTCCATCGAACCTTCAGAGTTCATCAATCTAAACAAAAAGCGTGGAAACTCAGGGGTGGCACTCATCGTTTGGTGAAAATCATTGATGATATCTGCCATTATCGATTTTGTGTCGGCAGTTCGATTTAGCTTACTTCGTTCGAGAACCGGCTTTAAATGCTCAATCATCATGGCCTCAAACAAGCCTAACTTGTTACCAAAATAGTAACGGATCATCGCCATATTTACGCCTGCTTCGTCGGCAATTTGGCGGATACTAACCTTGTCAAAATCAGAAGAGAGAAAACAGACTCGGGCCGCGCAAAGTAGCGCCTCTCTAACTTGAGTTGCGGTTTCTGTTTGATTTGTTGGTTCTGTCATTACATCAGACTTAGTGTTATTCGCTTGAATAACACTAAGTCTACTTCCTCAATACTACTTTTGCATGGTTTATCGTTATTCAAAAACTACGCTTTCGAATAGCCGCTACAAGCAAATGATTACAGCAGTTTGAAATTGATTTGATAAAGTTGCTCTATTTCAGGATAAATATCTCTGATGAGGGGTTTTAACTCATCAAGCGTCATATTCTCCTGCTCGGCATGAAGCTGATTAAGCTCGTCAAACTTAACCCAAGCCACCGACAATATTTCAAGCTGGCCATAACAGTGGCTCGTTTCCAAATTAGCCACATGCACTATTTGCCCAGCCTTAAAATGAGACTCGCTCTGATCTCGCAAAGTAATGGTCTTTTTGCCCGCTAGAATGTCTGCTTCAAATCGTTGAAAAAAGGTAATGGTTTGCATATTGCCCTCAGGCCAATAGGTAAAAGAGGAGCCTAACAATAAATCGGCCTCTAGGTTAGCTTTAATCTACAACTAGCGAGTTAGGTCACGATTCTTTGAAGCTGTTGAATCGAGCATAAGGGTCATATAAGGGTAGAGTGTATTAGGTAATTGCAATTAGGTGAAAGCTCATCGAATTGAAATCAAATGAGTACAGTGGCATCACGAGGCGCTTTAGGGTAAAATCCGCTTCCGATTTCAAGCTCAGCGCCTATTGCGCTAAACTTATCTTAGATTGACGTTATCGTAGAGAACCCATGAACAGAAAACAGAAAATGATCAAATTGTCGGCTAAGCGTGCTAAAGCTCGTCTTAATAAGCATACTCCGCCTACGATCAAAAAATACGTATCTAAGGCTGAGCGTGCGGAGCAACAAGCAAAGCTTGCCGCTGAAGAGTTAGCTAAACAGAATGAAGCAGCAACTGAAGTTGATGCGCAAGCGAGTGACACAGACAGTGCACCCGCTAGCTAATTAGCCATATTTTGTTGGGCTTATTTGGTTGACGACTCTTCGCCTTTTACACCGATAAGCTCAGCAATTTCATTACTAGCTTCACAATCCTGCTCTTCAGTCACCATCGCCATATTGGCACACGAAGATGACATCGGGTTTTGGCTACTCAAGCTAAGCTCTTCATCAAACTCACTCGCGGCTTCAGTTTCTGTCGCTGGTACAGCTTGTACAGTACTCTCGATTACAAACTGACCTCTTACCTTTTCCACTAAGCGATAAGCCACTACTACGCCTAATACTCCAAAGATGATAGACCCTATAGCTTGGCCAATAAGTACCCCGTAAACCCCACCCCATTGCGCGCCAAAATACACAAAAGGGATAGTACCAACGGTGGCTTTGCCGACATTAAACAGTGTCGAATATTTAGCTTTTCCTAAGTTATTGAATGAGGCATTTGCAACAAATAATACGCCAGAGAAGATGAAAAACACTGCAATATAGCTACAGAAGAACAGGATAAGCTCTGCAGCATCGCCCTGCATATCAAACACACTCACAATCTGATTGCGGGTTAGAAACAGTAAAATAGACACTACTAACACATAAACACTACAAAATTGTATCGCACGGGTAAGTGACTCTTTTACTCGACCAAACTCCTGAGCACCATAGTTCTGCCCCACAATGGGACCTACTGCGCCAGATAACGCGAATATCATACCAAAAGAGACAGGAATTAAGCGGCCTAGCACCGCCCAACCAGCAACATAACTATCTCCAAAATCAGCAATAGCACGTGTTACAACGGCATTTCCAATTGGGGTGGCGACATTGGTTAACATCGCAGGGCCAGCGATTGCAAAAATAGGGCTTAGATCGGCAATGAAATGATCTAAGTTAAAACGGCCAAACAGTTTGTGCTTAACAATCACTCCTCTGGCAGCCACAACAAACACCGCTAGACGTGCCAATACTGAAGCGACTGCCGCCCCTTCAATCCCCATGGCAAACATAAAGATAAATATAGGGTCAAAAACCGCATTAACACCGCCACCAATCAATGTTGATACCATTGACAGCTTGGCATCACCCACCGCTCGTAATGCGCTACCTAGCGCCATTGCCAAACAAATAAGGGGTAATGAAGGGACTAAAATATACAGATAACCAGCCGCTAACTCTGCGGTTTTGCCTGTAGCCCCCACCAGCGATAACAACTCAGGTATAAACAAAAATACAATAACCGCGACCACAATACTGATCAGTAATGTCACCACAGCGCTATTAAGTAGTAATCGCTTGGCTTTTTCTACCTCTTTAGCACCAATGGAGCGCGATACCAATGCACCAAGCGCTATCGATAAACCAATACCAATCGAGGTAGTAAAAAAAGAGATAGTGCCGGCATAACCGACAGCGGCGGCAAGCTCTTGTTCGCCTAATAAACTGAGGAAAAAGATATCTAGCAGGTCAACCACAAACAGCGCTGAGATCCCCACCGCGGCTGTTGAACTCATCACCAAAATATGGCGCAGTATCGATCCTTGTACAAACTTGGCAACAGCCATAAAACCTCGTAATCCATTTGACTAACTAAGCTGCATATTAAATGCATGTGCAACATTATAAAGGCGGAGAGTACCTACTTATTATGTCATTCAAACCAGCACTAAATATCGGTTTCCAACTCACTGCCACATTTATCACAATACAGCGCATTGGTTTCATGACCCACTTTTAAGCAATTACTGCAACGGCGTAAATCTTTGTGTTTGCCTATCTCTTGTGAGATCTCAGCAGTTAAAATTCCGGTAGGTATCGCGATAATCGAATAGCCAAGCAACATGGTAAATGCAGCAATCGCCTGACCTAAATTAGTCACTGGCGTAATGTCGCCATAACCCACCGTGGTAATTGTCACTATCGTCCAGTAGATAGATTTAGGGATAGATGAAAAACCATTATTGGGTCCTTCAACAACATACATGATTGAGCTTAACACTACGACAATTAAACTGACGGAGAAGAAAAAGATAAATACTTTTCGGCTCGATTGCATCATCGCTCGAAGTAACAGGTTGCCTTCACTTAAATAGCGTAACAACTTGAAGACTCTAAAGATCCTAAATAGTCTTAATACCCTGATCACCATAGTAAAGTTGGCACCAGGGAAAACTAAAGCCAAATATGTAGGTAGTACCGAAAGCAGATCAACCACCCCATAAAAACTCTTAGCGTACTCCAATGGTTTTGCGGAACAATATAAACGCAGTAGGTATTCCAGAGTAAAAATAATGGTGAAACACCACTCTAATACAATGATAATCTCACCGTATTGCTGGTGAATATGAGCAACAGTATCTAAAAAGACCAACATCACGCTCAAAATGATACAAACAATGAGACTAATATCGAAGAAGCGACCTGCAGGGGTGTCTGTTCCAAAGATTATTCGGCGAAGTTTAAGTTTAAATAAGCTTTCCGAGTCGGTTTCTGTAGCCATCTATAGCGCCGTTCCTTGCTGTGAAGCCGCTTAAAATTCAACTGACATACGCTGAATTATCAAGGTATTAAATTAGGTGATATGAATAGTGTGACACGCAAACAAGCAGAGCTCAAAAATAATCTTAAGCTTGTACGTCAACAATCACCAGATTTTGAGGTAACATAGGCCTAATTTCTACATGCTAAGGGCATTAGGCTCAGGGTTGTAAATGCGGGTTTTCTTATCGACAATTATTTCATTACTACTGGTATTAAGCGTTTTTCAAACGAACTTAGCCCATGCCAGTGGCAAAGCTGATTTGGTCGTCGTCACCAAATCAGAATCAAGCTTATCGCTGCTACGCGAAGGCAAAGTGTTAAAGTCTTACCGCATTGCCATGGGTGATAACCCGGTTGGCCATAAACTCACAGAAGGCGATCAACGCACCCCAGAAGGACGTTACTTACTGGACTATAAAAAGTCAGACAGTGCTTATTACCGTTCTATTCACATCTCCTACCCTAATGATGAAGATCGCTTACGCGCCAATGCACTCGGTATAGAGCCAGGTGGTCAAATCATGATCCATGGTGAAAACCCAAACTCTAGTCTAAGCCCAATAGAAGCTCAGCAGTACAATTGGACTGACGGCTGTATTGCCGTGACCAATGCTGAGATGGATGAGCTTTGGCGCGCGATAGATGAAGGCACCCCAATCGAGATCTGGCCATAACGCTCCACACCTCTTAAATCAAAACTTTAAATCAAAACAGTAGGCTCGTTTAAAAAGCGGGCCCCAGCAGAGAAAGATTAATGACCTATGAGCAACTAGCCAGCAATTGGCCTGCCTTTAGCCAATCTATAATTCAGTTTATGAGCGAGCTTGGCTTGGATAAACTGGCACTTGAATGCGATCATACTGCGCTGCGAGTCAATAGCCCCCATGCTGCGCAACAGTTACAAAATGAGTTTACAGAACATGGCACAATCATCTCGAACAACATGATCAACGGCCGTCCTATTTTAATTATTGAGCTAAACCAGCCTTTGCAGCTTGGTGATATGACTATCGATTGTGTCGAACTGCCCTTCCCTGGAGAAAAGTCATATCCGGCAGAAGGTTGGGAACATATTGAGTTAGTTTTAAAATCAGATGCTCAAGAGTGTGAAACTCTCAGCCAAGATCTGTTAGCAGCACTACCAAGTCTCAAACCGGTACTGGCAGGTGAGACCGAAGTAAAGGTGAAAATGAGTTCACCAAAAGGTGATAGAGAGCGCTTAGCTAATCCAACCATTGCCTTTAAAAAAGACGGTTTATGTATCAAGGTTCACCCGCACGGCATAAAAGCGGTAATCGCTTCAGAATGTGAATAGAAATAGCGCTAATAACTCAGAGCAGCAACCAAGACGTTGCTGCTTTTTTATTGCTAAGATTACTGCTTCATCATCTGTCTGACGCTTAACACTGCCATAAACATGAAAAACACCGGATCACTCCAACCTAATCCAACAAGAATGCCTGTGAACGCAGCCTTCAGGGTGATAACAACGCCGATAAGATTAGTAATGAATAAAGCGATAAATAGCTTTTTAGCCAAGGTTCCCTTGTCGATGTCTTTAAGCAAAAAACAGATAGCGGCAATACCAGCTAAAAATATACTCGTATGCTGTGACAAAAACAGTGCGTACTGATCATTTATCTCTACGCCATAAATTGGCCAAATCTGTGTTGGAATAAAAAACAATGCCGAGGCAAACAGCGCGTAAATCACAGCATGTAAAGTTAAAATTTGGGTATTATTCATAACCTTTCTTCCTCAGCTATTTTATCCGATTGGACCTTTATTAATCGTTGAAAGCGCAGAGTTTACAGCGAAGATCCGACCTCTAATATTTTCAATGCCCATCTTAGTTAACCGTGCTGAATGCATTGCTAGATATGCACTGGCTGACTTTGGATCTTCAAATAAATAGATCCCACCTCCCAGCTTTTCAAATTCACTTTCAGTCCATATCTTCCAAATCATTCCTGGCTCATGGTTAATTGATTCAGCTAAGTCTTTAAGCATTTTAGCCATCTCATCACCGAATGGGCCGCTATAATCGAAATCGACTTGTAGTAATGTATTCATAATTTGTCTCCATTCCAAAAAGAGTAATAAAAACAAGTTGGCTAAGCTGATAAGTCACTATCTGCTCAGCAATACTTGCGATACCAACCATATTACTTATAAAATCTAGACATAAAAGTTCATAATACTGCCATTTAATGTAGGTAAATTAGACCGTGAGATTAAAAACAACCTTAGAGCAATGGCTCACATTATTTGAAATAGATAGAGCTGGCAGCATTCAAGCTGCAGCAGTAGCTTTAAACAAAAGCCACACTACGCTGATTTATGCTGTCAGAAAGTTAGAAGAACAACTTGGCGTGCCATTGCTAAAGGTTGAAAAGCGCCGTGCAATACTCACCGACGATGGAAAGTCACTGTTGCGCCGCGCCCAGACAATGTTAGAACAAGCTAAAGCGCTGGAAGAGATTAGTAATCAATTGGTTCAAGGGGTTGAGTCTGAATTAACGATTGCAATCGATCACCTTTGCGACCGCCAGTGGCTATATGAACCGATGGCTTTATTTTTTAAGCAAAACCACACAACTTCAGTACAAGTTGTAGAAACCTCATTGTCAAAAACCCAAGAGATGGTCAATCGTGAAACTGCTGATATTTCAATTATTACTCTGCCTATCACCAATCATCCATCTGAAGCTTTTGGGGTCGTCAGCATGTTGCCGGTCGTGGCAACATGCCATCCTTTAGCATCAAAGCCTAAGCCTTGTTTGGCAGATCTAAGTAGCAATAGGCAGATAGTGGTGCGAGATCTAGGTAATAACAGCAAACAAGATGTAGGTTGGTTAAAATCAAATCAACGGATCACGGTTGATAATTTCGACCATGCAGTGCATGCAATGCAACAAGGACTGGGTTATTGCCGTTTACCAATGCACATTATCGAAAAATTTACTGACAACAATGTTGTCGTGTTACAAGTTGAACATGCGCAGCAGTATCAAGTTCCGCTGCATATTACGCTGCCGAAAGGCGCAAAATCTGGGGCTGCAGCTAAATATTTGTACCAATTATTACAAGAGTCAGTAAGTGTTCGAGATTAGCGGGCTGAGATTACTTAATAATATACATACCTTCGCTTGCTGGCCGGCTTAACTTAAATCCAAACTTTGTGTATAGCTCAGGTACATCCGCCATTAAGGTAATGTAAGCACCTTTAAAGGCTGTATTTTCGAGGTAATCCATAATACTTTGCATGATAAGTCGACCAAAGCCCTGCCCCTGGTAGTGAGGATCGACAGCAACATCAACAATATCAAAATTTAACGCTCCATCACCCACAACACGGCCCATGGCAATGGTTTGCTCAGCAACACAGATATGCACGCCATAAACGCTGTTGGGCAACGCCTTTTTTGCAGCCTCTAATGGCCTAGGCGTTAAGCCTGTAATGATGCGAAGGCGAACGAAATCTTCGGCAGTAGCTACCTGCTCGATAAGGGTATATCTGTGATCGGTCATTGAAGTACTCATATTTGTATGAATGTATTTTTAAACATGTAGCTCTACAAACTAAGCGATAAAAATAGTAATTGCCTGCCTAGATTATCATAAGAATATGGCTGTCAACTGCAAAGAAAAAGCGCGCCTATTAGGCGCGCTTATTTTTAATGTTCAATTGACTACAGACTCATGGTTAATGCTTGTTGCTGATAACTTAGCCTTACCATCTGTCCTTGATCTACAAACTCCAACGCTTTGAGTTTAAAGGGTGCTTTAAGCCCTGAGTTTTTAATAGCATCAGTATTTAAATCAAGTGATATTGTCGATGATTCTGTCGTTAACCAAGCTGCTGATTGGCTGGTCAAGATGAGTACGTCATTGCCCACAGAGTCTGTGCCCGTTAATGCTGCATTGACGCCAAAACGCCCCTCCTGTTGTAGCTCAACAGCAAAAGTGAGCTGCGACGGCAACCCTGCTTGCCACTGACTCGCAACGTTACTGCTTAGTTTCGCGCTGGCAACGTACTGCTTAAAAGCCGTTTTGACCGTTCTATAGACCGCTTGGCCATTCACTTGAGTTTGCACATTTACTTGGATCTCACTCAAACCAGCATTGCTCGAAGGCATATTCGATACAGTCGGCAGCTTAGCCTGCCACTGACCATTTATCTGCTCTACCGCCAAAGTCTGAATATTGCCATCAGCATGCTTTAAACTGGCTTGTGGCTGCAACGTTGTTTGGCTATTAGTTAACTGCAAAGTAAATGGCACGTTTAGCTTATCACTAGAGATACGATTGTTAGCTGACAGCTTTAGCTTATAGGGTGAGCCCTTCTCTTTAACGTTCAGCAGGTATTGGCCATTTTTAGGCAGAGGTTGCGCCACCGTTAGCTTATAGGTTCCGGCAGTTGCACTACTCGATAATGTCAACGCACTTGAGTTGTCATCAAGCCCTGCCGTTGCAAGCGCATCAGCATCCGTTAACGATTGTATATAAGACACTTTGCTATCTGTTTTATCACCCACCTTTTGCAATCGAAGTTGCTGAGGTTGTATCGATTTACTTTGAATCAAGGCGCCAGAATGATTATTGGCTCTTGGTGCAACTCGGATAATGCTAGCAGGTTGGCTTATCGCAAACTTAACGCCTTTGTTAAGTTCTGCACCTGAGACTGTCATCCAAAACTCATCACTTTCGTTGCTAGTATTTGATAGTGGTAACACTAAGACTTGTTGGCTGGGTGTTGAATTAACAAAACTAATCGGATCTTTACTGTTGTTAATCGCATCCAAAGAAGGCGCCTGAATATTGCCAACGGTTATATCGCCAGCTTGAACTGCTGCCAACGAAAACTGTTTACTCACGATTAGTATACTCTGCTCTGGCTGCGGGTCTTGTTGCTCTTCACTTTGACAGCCAGCAAGGATAAATCCAGCGGTGATAGACACCATGGCGGTTGTAAATCTGTTCATTGGTGGCTCCTAGATATGATCGCGAATGAGACGGTGAAGGTTAAAGCAAGCGCGTCGGCTTTGCTGATGACTGAGTGGCTCTCGCCCAGCAGTACGCTGTTTATCAGTAAACCAAACCGTTCCCGCTGCGCTTTGCGAGCTGCACTCTAAGAAGCCATCAGAGCAATCATCTAGCCAGTTTTGTGTGGTTTCTAAAGCAACTTGATACTGATAGCCGGCGCAGTAGCTGTCGCCGTCCCAAATTGCCGAATCGACATCAGAGCCAACAACCACTTCAAAAGGACTACTTAGCGCTGGTCGACCTGCTGTACCGTGTAGCCAAGTATTGTTGTAATGCTCCATCCAGCTCACTTGCTGCTGCTTAACTGCATTACTAACATAGCCAAGTAACCAACCCAGCGAAGTTTCAAAAACATTACCCTGATTAACCGCGTCAGCCAAAGGCGTGCCGCCACTAGAGGGAGCTAAGGCAACAACTCGATTAGTAACATTAATAATATTTGGATAGCGGCTATCCCAAGTTGGATTAGATAGAAGCCAACGCACCACATTGCCACCATTTGAATGAGTGATCATTGTCAATGAGTCTATCTGCTTGTCACTGATGAAACTCGATAACTGCTGGGCTAAGCAGCCAGCGGCAGCTTGCTCCCACATGTATTGGTCGAAGTCACAATTGATCACGACGTAATTATCAGGCTCAGTTATTCCTTGCCTAACGGTATCAACAAACTCTGAACTCCAATAGTCGTTAAGCGCATCAGTCTGATGGCCTGTTCCATGTATAAAAGCGACCCCTGTTGCACTGTGTACAAAGGGGCTTATTGCGACCAACACCAGTAAGGTGAATTGTTTTAAGATCTTCATTTCTTTATCTCTATTGTTATTGTCTGAATGTTCTTTATGAGGCCAGAGAACTGAGCTCTTTCGCCAACCTAACGATTAGAAAATAAGCGATCAAGACAAATTTTAGGTACTGAAGTACCAGATAAATGAATGATTTAATGATGATTGTTTAAAACAAAATCAGCACAATACACCCCATGCTTTAGTAAGCGCTTAATTAATGAGTTCATTGTTTGAATTTGAGTTGGAATTTTTTACAAATTATTTTGAGCGGGGATAGAATTACCAGTGGTTTCTGTTGAAAAACCGACCTAGAGCACAAGAATTAAATCATGAAAGCTTAAGTAACAGTATAAAATAATACTGCTATCGCCTCTCATTAACACTAGAGGCGACGTTCAGCTAAATGGGATAAATTACAAGGTCAGTAGGTAATCCAAACCACCCGTTATCGCAGCTACCTGGGCAATAATACAGTTTTCATCGTCCACCAATGGGCTGTCTGGGTAGACTTCTGTTGTGGTCACATATTTTGCACCACTCAGCCCAGCACATAAGCCTAATGCCTTTGTGGCATAATTGATCACCCCAAATTGAGCAAGCTCAACTCCAATGAGCTTACCGCTTTCATCAGCAGGCGCAATATGAGTCACTTGCTTAACTGCAGCAATAATGGCTTTTTGAAAATCAGCATGTGGGTTGATGGTGTCACCCACCAGATAAAAACCGTCTGGAATATTCCAATTATCATGCACGCTTGCATCGCGAGCAGCTAATGCAGGTCTAAACTCACTGTTATCAGTGTCAGTGGTTTCGTGCAGATCAATATGAGCAAAAATCTGTTCATTAATGGGCGCAAGATAAGCTAATAACGCCGCTGATTCTTCAGCCGGGCTATCAGCATAAAATGAACGATTAGGGTCAATAGCACTGGGATTCCAGCGATTTATCGTCTCATAACCCCAAGGGCTTACACAGGGAATAAGCACAATATTAAAATGCTCTGCATAAGCTTGCGCTTTAGTTTCCATAAAGCGAATTGCACCTTGCACACCGCTGGTCTCGTAACCATGAACGCCACCCGTTACCAAAATAATCGGTTTGTCAGCCTGCCAGTGATTACTCTTAAGTGCGTACAACGGGTACTTCGCCTCATCAACAGACAAAGCTCCATACTGCTCTAGCGTGAACTTTTCACCCAAAGCCAACACTTTCGTTAATACTTGCTCCTTGTAAGAGCGTTTAACGGACTGTAAAGCAAGCCAAGCAGACTTATCTGCATCATTCCATTTCTGGCCTGGTGTACCTATTGGGTAGTGTTCAGCAGCGTTCATCGATTTTCCTTTTTTAAACTAGGCAATACACAATTATTATAGGGGTTTGATAATGTATTAATACTGGGTAGAGAGCATCGAATCATAAACATCGCCGTTGACGAATTCAATCAAAGCTTGATCAAATCACGTTTATTTAAAAGGTGCTGAACAAGTGAACCTTCACCACAGAGTATGCGATAAGAAGGCCGCGGCTGCGCGCGGCCTATCCTAATACGTTAGCTTTTCCAAAACTCCCACCATTTTTTGTTTCTTTTTTGAGTGGTATTAACTGCTTTTTTTTGAGTTTGCTTAAAAGGATATTTAATTTGACTAGAAACATTCGAAAAATTAGGATTAAGAGCTGTGGAATTATTGATCTTATCGCGATCATCTAGATATGGGTCTGTGTAAAACTCCTCGACAGAATAAGGTATATCGTCTTCAACATAACCTGAATAATCAAAAATATAACTCTTAGCATTTTCATTTCGTGAAAAAGCGTTTTGAAACAAACACCATTCAGATTCTTCAACATTCATAAAGAAATACTCACTTGCATCTAGAATTAAGTATTCATGATCAAGATCTTTAAATAGCTCGATTGTTTTATTTAAATATCCCAAAGCTATTTGGGGGTCTTGAAATAATAGTTCTATAAACTGGTGAGAATTTTCTATATTTTGTTTAGCTTTATCTACGGTAGTGCAAGGAAGGTTCATTGTTTCAAACTGTGTATTTCCTTCGCCATCAGTGTATTCAATTTTAGATTCAATAAAGTCATCGGCATTAAAAAACATCATCCAGACAATTGGAATTAGATAACCAGATTCAGATATTTCAGTATACTGAGCATTTTCATTTTGTAACTGAATGACACTGGAAAGTGGTTTGTTGGCATTTATTAAATAACTCAAATTTTTACTCCTTTGTCTGAGGGAAAGCTAACGCCTCATTAAAAGGCTAAAAATAGTTGGTTAAAATAAGCGACGAAGGAGCAAAAACCAACTGTTTTTTGTCCTGCTTTAATGACTTGATAATCATTGAGCCTCCTCCCTAGCAAGCCGCATCAGCGGTATGCTTAAGGTGACGAAACCAACAGGAGAAAGCTCAATGAGATTTTATAATAACTCACATCCATACTACTGTGGTATTGATTTACATGCACGTTTACTTTATGTCTGCATCATTGATTCTAAAGGAGAAGTTGTCGTTCACAGAAAGATAGGGGCGGACAAAGATGACTTATTACTCATACTCGAACCCTATATTGGCAATGTCATCGTTGGGGTTGAGTGTATGCATTGTTGGTATTGGGTGTCTGACTGGTGTGCTGAACTGGGTATCGATTTTGTACTAGGCCATGCGCTTTATATGAAGGCCATTCACGGTGGTAAAACCAAGAATGATAAAGTCGATTCCTTTAAAATTGCGACATTATTGCGTGGTGGTAATTTCCCAATAGCCTACGATTACCCTAGCGAAATGCGTGCTGCACGTGACCTGTTACGTCGACGTATGAAGATTGTCCGTCACGGCGCTATGCTTAAAGGTCATGTGGTTAATACCAACAGCCAATACAACTTACCTTCCACTGACCTAAACCTTAAAAATATCTCTGCTAGACAAAAACTGCGGGAGCAATATCAAGATCCTATCGTCCAGCGTAATATCGATTTAGATATGGCACTCCTTGATTGCTACGCCAAGGAACTCGCTCAACTCGAATGGTTTATTGAAAAACAGGCCAAAAACCATAACCCTGTGTATTTAGAACTGCTTAAAACCGTGCCTGGAATTGGTAAGATTTTATCGCTGACAATTTTATATGAAATCGGTGATGTCGCCCGATTTGAATCAGTACAAAAGTTCGCTTCTTACTCTCGATTAGTGAAATGCAAAGCTGAATCTGCAGGAAAAACCTACGGCACGAGTGGCAATAAAATCGGTAATGCGCACTTGAAGTGGGCATTCTCTGAAGCGGCAGTGCTTTACCTACGTGGCAATGACAAAGCCCGAAATTACCTTAATCGATTACAAAAGAGAATGAGTAAAGCCAAGGCTCTATCTGCACTGGCCCATAAGCTTGGCCGCTGCGTCTATTTCATGCTGAAGAAAAAAACGGTGTTTGATGAGCAAAGATTCTTAAAAGGATAAGTCGCGCAATAAGGTGAGCTGAACATCTAACTAGATACTCTTGAAAAGAGAAGCGAGCATGACCGTGAATGATGTGGCTAATGAAGCAATGATTTCTTACCATCATCACTATGCCAAATGCTATTTAAGCTACGTTGACTTGATTAGACACCTTATTGGCGCGCATTAATGAGTACAATCACCAAAGTCGTTTACACCTTAAATGAGCCTGAAACTAACTGTGCAAAAAGCACCTCTGACTTGAATAGTGCCATCTTAGGGTTAACCGATAACTGTCTAGTGCCCCTGATATTTCAAAGGATTAAAAAGCGTCAGGCAGCGATAAGATCGCACTAAGAGAGCCTCTATATGTGTTTGCTGTAAACGATGATTTGACAGCTAACTGACAGACGAAGTAGATGAATTTGTTGATTGGTTTTAATTTGACTGCAAAAGCAGCCAAATAAGTTAGGCTCGCCTATTGACCGGCAGGAGGCTCATATGTGTTATATTTCAATTATTGACAGGTATTCTTTTACTTCTTGAGTTTCAGTACACTCATCAGCAATCATAGTACGCTCTTTAACACAAATGTAATCATCATCACTATCAACGTTAACTACAGGCTTAATACCTTTTAAGATGAGTTTTTCATTGCGCCTTTCTAAAGTAACTAATGCGTATGAAAAGGCGGTATATTTAGGTAAACCTGTAAAATGATTAAAACCAACGAATTGAACTTCTTCTTTAGGTATGCTTTCTCCATACCATTCTACAACTTCATAATTTAGTATAAAAGCAACATTCATACACACGATTTCTTTATCACTTGCAGAGAGAAAGTATTCGCATGGATGTTCGCTTTTAACGACAGAAACTGGAGACCCAATGAACGAAAAGGTTTCTGCATTTATTTTAGAAGCAGCAAATAAAAGAACTAATATCCCTAAATATTTCACCAAACCCTCCTTGAAATATAACAGTATATTAGGCTGAATTCCGAATAAGAACGGTCTTAATAAGAACAGGTTGCCAATACTTTAATCACTCAAGACTAACAGTAAACCAGATTGTTAACAATGAGTTGTAATATAGAAAGAACTGATTCCCTGTTTCTTTGCCTGAGTGAAACAAAGAACCTGCGACATTGCATAAAGTGCAATGTTCACGCAGGTAGAAAAGTCACTAGGCTCCGGCCTATATGATAATTCCGGGGCAGGTCTTGCGTCTCGCATTAGCTTTTATAAGCCCAAAGCTTTAATTGCGCTACTAACAACCTCTACCAGTGAAAATCATTTTGGGGCAAAACCTAGTTACGAAACTAGCAGGAAACACCTATTCCCCATCGGAGTTGCCGAAGTACGTTGAAGAAATAACCGTAATGCCCACACGGATGTGGGCATAGCTTTCGCGGGACAGGATGTCCCATCGGAAGCGCTAGGTGATTTCAAATAAGTACGAGGGAAACAACTTCGTCTGGGGCGCTGAGGGATTGTCAAGGGGCGCAAGCGCTTTGCCCCTTGGCTCTGGAGTGGGCGAAGCGTCACGACTTAGGTCAAGCGTAGCTTGATAAAATTAATAGAGGGCCAACTCACTTTGGGGCATTTCCGCGTTAAGCTTCAAACCGCAAGGGTATAAATTGAAACACCAGTTAACCAGTGTAGATACGGCTGAAGCCGTCGAAAACATGGCCAATTCTGTTCCATACATAATTTGGCATTCCCTCCGTCCATGGAGGTCTGATGTTTTCGCTGAGCTTACACGGATGTACTTGAAGCGTGCTTCAGCAGTGTCTGCACATACCCCGCTGGAGGCGATTAATAGCCATGAGGCTACAAGTTCAAACAGGTTGCTTAGTAACACCAGTCAAAAATGTAATTAGTCTTCATTCGAAGGTTAACCAACTTTGGAGCATTTCCGCGTTAAGCTTCAAACCGCAGGGGTATAAATTGAAACACCAGTTAACCAGTGTAGATACGGCTGAAGCCGTCGAAAACATGGCCAATTCTGTTCCATACATAATTTGGCATTCCCTCCGTCCATGGAGGTCTGATGTTTTCGCTGAGCTTACACGGACGTACTTGAAGCGTGCTTCAGCAGTGTCTGCACATACCCCGCTGGAGGCGATTAATAGCCATGAGGCCACAAGTTCAAACAGATTACTTGGCAACACCAACAAAAATGTAATCTGTCCTCATTCGAAAGCTAACTAACTTTGAGGCATTTCAGTGTTAGGCTGCAATCCCGCGGCCTAAGGGCTTACAATCATTATGCGAAAATTCACTATCCTTGAAACACCGCTAAGGTTTGCTCCCACAATCTTGCCAAACCAATTAGATAATCAGGTTGTTGCTCGATAATGGCATTTGGCTCAGTAATACTCGCGACTAACTTATTTAGTGCACTGATATTGGCTGAATCTCGATGTTGCATCAGCTGATACTGATTACTAGGTTCTACCTGAACAGGCAAGTAACTTTGCCAAGTTTCAGCGGGCATAGACACTGGTGATGGGAACCAGTAAACAGGCCCTGCCGTTTCACAAAGTAGCAAATTGCCATGGGGGAATGTGGCGCTCACGCGGTGATTGAGCAGTGTTGCACTGCCATCATCATGTTGTGAAGCAAAGTTCTGACAGAGCAGTGACACTGAAAATTCAGGCCCTGTTAACTGCAGTGTTTCAAATAACCCCTTTGTCTTATCGATTTGAGTTGCTGGAACAAGTCCAATGTTTGACAGTGAACCTAAGGCTCTGCCTAACAGATCCAGTCCTGAATATAGAGTGCGCAAATTGACGTTAAGGTCAAAATGCATACAGGGAGCTTGTTGCGAAGCGGTGGCAATCGCTTGGTAAAACGCTTGCGGTGCACCAAGGTCGGCAAAATGAGCGTTAACATGAAATCGACAGCCATTTTTTGTAGCTAACTCTAGTGCATAACGCACAAACTCCTCGCCAACAGGGTGCTCACACAAAACGTGAATCCCTCTATTCAAGCATTGCACCGCTAACTGTTGCCCACCTTCTCCAGCGACTGCAATACAAGCAATGTCAACGGTACCTGCCGGGATCTGCTCTATTTGAGTAAAGTGTGGTACCTGCAGTTGTGCTGCATATTGTTTTGATCGCTGACTGCCAGTCGACAATATTGCCGCCAAACTAAGGTTTTGAGGCTTTGTGGCCAATGCTCGAATATAAGTTGCGCCATAATTGGTGCCGCATACAAGTACTTTCATCAGTTCGTCCTTGATGGTAAAGAGTTTGTCCTTGCTGCTATCTAAAGAAATAGCTAACAGCATGGTCTTGTTAATGATTGAGGGGCTGTGACAGCCTGTTAAGCAATTGGATGAGGATCCATATTGACGCTCTCTCCGCCAAGTAATCGTTTCAAACGTGGGTTATCTATACGCTTATACTGTTCACCAAAATGTATAGGTTGCATATGCTTACCTACCGCTCTGGCGACTCTGAAGGGGCTGAGTACAACATCTGGTGAAGTGACATCGACAATGGCAACCTCAACACCAGCATCAAGTAACCTTTGGTTAAGATCTCTTGAATCTTTGACGATTGGGTAGTGCCACTGGTCGACATTAACTGCCTGTTCTATCGGTTGACGCATAAAATCAAAAGCTGAGCGCTTATCAAGCTTAAAATAATAAGCGGCGTGATCTTCAAGGCTTTGTACCTCACCGACATGTTGCGGTACTTTAGCGCCAGATCTCATAAGGTGGCACAAATACGGCATCACATGTCCCTGCTCTAACAAGGCTTTTTTCATTGCCACTTGAATATCACCATGACAAGCTAACGCCACGGAAACTGCAGGAGTGCGCAACCCATCACCAAAGGCTAAACACACTATGGTTGGCACGTGAATGCCCACGTCAAGTAGATACAGTTCTAGCTGCACCCCAATTGCTGATAGCTCATCAAGCATCACGCGCATTTTACCGTGGTTAACAGTGTCGAGTTTTAAACGCTGACAGGGATGCTTGGCGTACCAAGTTAACATCATCGCATCGCGCTCTATCAGCTCATAGGTCGCTCTGATCCCGGCATCATCATTGTCTTGCCCTGCTGCCAGCCCATTAGAAGAGACTTGGCTAAACTGTTCCTCATAGGGGCAACTGAAGTTAAAGTAACTCAGGAGAGAAGGCACCCATACTGGTTCCTGCCCACCTAAATAGACACCTTTACTCCAATGGATTTTGCGCTTCTTGTTCCAACTAGAAAATGGGAATTGTGGTGTGTGATACTGCTTTTTTGAATAGAGCACTAAGTCATTCGGGTCAAGGTAACTGCCTGTCAATTGGCTAATCGATGCATAGTGGCAATCTTCAAGGCGATACCTTGCAGCTGAATAACGCTCGATAGCCTCGCCAATGGCACTAATATGGGCTGAAACACCATCGAGTCCTTTGCCTGATCCCACTTGCCCTACCGCTCTAGGATCATATTGACCGGCTGTGAAACTAGCTACACTGGCAGATGCTGTCACTGGAAAGTCTGGTAACTGCGCAGAGTGACCACTTAACAGTCGAATAATACCCGTTTTGTTATCAACCCAACCTTCAAACAGCGCCGTAACATCATCAACGCTATGCATCATGTTCAATGGATTAGTCAGCTCGATTTTATGTGCGGAGACTGCGCTCATGGCGCCCACCTGCATACCAGCATGTTTAAGTTGTTGCGCTTTGACGAGCGAGGTATGCGCGGCTGCAGATTGATGATCATAGCCACAAACCTTACACCAAGGCACTGGGATAATTTTATGGGATTGGGCTTGACTCGTAACAAGATTTTGCACATTTACTTTGCCAACCAAGTCCGTTTGAATATAGCCCGACAGTAGTTTTGTCACTTCCATCGTCAACTGGTGCCCGGTTAATGCCGCCATGGAACTGAGCATATTGCGTGCTCGGCTGGTTTGCTCGCTGTTGTTAGCACTCTTATCTAGTTCATGGGCGAGATCAGGTGCTTGCTCTGTGCCTAAGCGACGTAATCGCAGACAGTTCCAACAGGCATCAATAGCATTAGCTGACGGGGTTAAATTGACTACTGGGCCAATCCAAGATTCGAGTCCGTCTAAACTACCGTATAATGCTGGTAATTGATGATGATGCAGTGTTTTCGATATTTGGTAGAGCCAGTGCTTTGCCTCTTTACTCAATGTCACCACTACAAGGTCCCAGTCAAACTCATCGGCTAAATCGATTCCATGACAGCCTTTTTCCAGTGGTTGTGTTGTGATGTTGCACCAAGGACTTTGCTGGTCGATGACCGCCTTTAAAACAGCGCTACGCTTTAAACCAACGCTTTGTTCGCCCATTGCGCGATGACAAAGAATATCATCGGTGGTAACAACATCATTATCAACAATATGAATATGCCCCACTCCAGAACAAGCTAATTCATCAACCATTTTTACTGACCAAGGTTCCAGCCCAATCACCAGTATTTTCTTATCTTTTAGTTCATTATCAGGCGTTTCTTTATTAGACCACGCATTGATAAATCGCTGGTGCATGGCCCAAGGTGGCGAAAAGCAGTTATCCGCTGAAACCTCCTCAACCAGGCCTTTTTGTTTGAGTAAAGCAATGACGGCCTTGACACTGCTTTCGCTATAATCTGGTAGTTTTTCACATACTGCTTGCTCGGTATTATCCCCCTGCAATAACGGTACGACAGTGGTAACAAAATCACTGACATCTTTACCGTGCAGCTGAAAATCGCCTAGATCTGACTGCAATAAAACCCCGTGAACATTGGGAGTGATGGTTGCAGCGGGTGAAAGCAAAAGAGTATTCATCTTGTTATTCCTTTAATCCAAACAACCCTAGCACCATGCTAGAGTTGTTTGCTTTCCATGATTGAACCTTAGTTAGCCAGTTGCGCTCAACAAGCAATATGTCACAGGTGAACTTGCACACTGGTAACCAGTTTCACAAGGCCTACAGGTAACACATTGCAGGTTTGATGCCGGTTGACACTGAACACAACACACAACAGGACTCGGTGCACAAGTCACGCACTGCAACGTCGGTTGGCAGGTCAAACACTGTAAACCTGTTGCACAGGGCGTAGGCTGACACTGCGCACAATAAGCAACTGGGCTCGGAGAACACGTGACACACTGCACCGTCGGCTGACAGGGTATACAGTAGTAGCAAGGCGCACACTGCACGCTTGGCTGGCACGGTGCGCACAGCTCGACTGGACCCGTAAAACAGGTCACACACTGAGCGGTAGGTTGGCATGGCGCGCACAATACTGTCGGCTGACAAGGAGCACAGTAGTAGCAAGGTGCACACTGCAAATTCGGTTGGCAAGCCACACACTGCTCAACAGGCCCAGCAGCGCAAGTTACGCATTGCGTTGGCTGACACGGCACACAGTAATAAACCGGTCCCGGTGCACAGGTGACACATTGCAGATTTGGCTGACAGGTTACGCACTTCAACGTCGGTTGGCAGGTCAAGCAGCAGTAAGCTGCATTTTGCTCACATTGCGCACAAAAACTGACCGTGCAAGGGGCACAGAAATTGATGATACAAGGCAAGCAATTGTCACACTTACGCACTGATTGACCACTGTCGCATACCGCGCATTCAGTTGCGGCGCAAACTACACATTTATCAGCAGAAGTTGGTTGACTGCATTGAACTTCCAACTCTTTCACTTTGGACGTTAATTCCGTCACCTGAAGCTGAAGTTCCTTTATCGTTTTTTCACTCATTTTTCATTCCTTGAAGCTAAATTAATAGCGGTAGAAATTGCTAACAGATGGTCTCAAAAATTCATTCGAGACAGTTGAACGCCTCGAGCATTCAAAGCTCTCGCGGTGACGGCTCGAAAACGCTAATTGAATCGAGGATAAGCAACCTCCTCGAATTCAAATTAGGATCCGATCTTTACCAACAGAAATTGGACTAGAAACTAGTTAATTAGGTATTACTTAACTTTGGTTAAGGTATTTGCGGTTATATGCGGGAACTTGTACTTTGTGCCGTCAATATCAAGATCTAGAGAGATATTTTGCGTGTATTGCAGTTGCTGCTGCCCTGTCGATAACAACTCTAACCAGTAAGTGGTGCTAAATTCCAATACATCTGAATGATCCTTCATAAAGGGGGTATTGGCGATGGCACCGCTGTTACTTGTATCTACAGTGAGCACAGTGGTGTTGCTTACATGCACACCTTTAGCAGCTAACTCCAATAACGCTACATCTAAGACTGCATTTGGATTGATATTAGGGTTTTTGGGATCATTCACGCCATAGTTAACATTAAAAGCTTCTGGGGCGTTAACGGGTAAACAACTCGCTACAGGAATTTTTGGCGCACCAAATATTTTGCTCGCTCCTCCCAAAGCCAAGATAGAGTTGCCGTGGGGCACCGAAACTTGCTTAACAATTGCAGTTAATGGATCTTGTTTTGGGATGGGGTTTGGCGCTGGCGGCGTTGGAATATAGGGAGCGGTATTAAGCGCATTTTGTCCTTGTGGGGCAGTGACCTGATGCAACCAAGAGCCGTTTTCAGCATGGACTAATTCATTGGCCTGTGGCCCATCAGCGAAAAAGACTCTTTGTTCATAAAATATGGTGTAAGCATCTTGCTCATATTCTCCACCTCGGTTAGCCACCTTACCTTGTATTGCACTAAAGGTAATGACTTCATAATAACTGTGGTTTTTTAATATAAACCCATTGGGTGCTGTCACCTGCGGAATTGGCATTACATTAAAACCGCTAAAGCGTTGGCTAACCCAAGTACCAACTAATCCGGCCAGAGGGCCTAATTTACCTAATATGTCAGGCTTAGTATCACCACCACCTGGCGCAAGCAGTGGAATATCATAATCAGGCACAAATGGTGATGGTGCAGATGCATTTACCGCGCACAGGCGAGTGAACGGGTTTGCTTCGGTGCATTTTGTCACTGGGCAACCTAGCCCTGCTAGGTCTGCGACTCCTTGCATTGTTACAGGACATTGTTTCTCAAGATCGGCAACTACTGATGTGAGTTGTTGAACACTCAAATCTAACTGTTCTAAATCTGGCTTTGCGTTCATTGTCATTGCTCCATGCTTTATTTAGTTAACCAAACCAAGGCTTCCATTCCTTGCCATTAGGCAAAGCAGCAAACAGACTTTGATTTGGGTGTCTAAAAAAACTAGCACAGCAGTTCTAGCATAAAAATAGCACTTTATTAGGATAATAAAGCATAAAAAATGATAGGTTTTTGGGGTGATTTAAGCGGTGTCAAGAGTATTACAACAGACGAAAAAATGGCATCGTAAAGACTGTAAAATCCAGTGGCAACAAGTCATTTATCACCACCCTAAAAAAAGGGTAAGGTTAACGGAAGGTTTAAGTAAGATAGGCTGAAGATAGTGAGTGAACACGCTTGCGTCCACTCTAATACTAAAGAATTAATTTACTGCCAAAACTTTAGCCGTAAAACTGATGTTATCTGCCTGCTAATGCACTTGCTGGCGGTGTTTGACTTGCTTTCCAGGCAGGATACAGCGTTGCAATTAGGCTCATAACGAATGCCAGTGACACCACCATAATCACATCTGTAGCGACCAACTGCGAAGGCAAGAAGTCAATAAAATAAACATCTGCAGACAGCAGCTGAATGCCTAATACTGATTCAATTCCTGCAGCAATATCACTTAAGTTAAGCGCAACGGTTACACCTAAAGCGCTGCCAATTACACAGCCCAGCAAACCATTTAATGCGCCTTGCACAATAAAGATTAGCATCACCGCACTTTTTTTCATTCCCATGGTCAATAAAATCGCAATTTCAGACTGCTTATCTCTTACAGCCATCACTAACGTAGAAACAATATTAAAACAGGCGACAGCAATCACTAATGCCAAGACGAGATACATCACCATTCTGACAAGTTGTATATCCTGATACAGATGCCCTTGAGTTCGTGTCCAGTCAGTAATGTAGACATATTGCTGCTGACTAAAGCCTAGGTCACGGATCAACATTGGCGCTTGAAATACATTATTGGCCTTGATCCGAATACCAGAAACCCCCGCCCCCAATTTAAGTAGATCTGCGGCAAACGCCATAGGCACATAAGCAGTGGTAGTATCTAGCTCGCCACCAAGCTCAAAAATCCCCGAAACGACAAAGCGTTGGCTTTTGGCTGCAGCAATCTTATTCTGAGCTTGTTTGCTGTTATTGGGCATATATAGGCTAATGGATTGCCCTACCGCTACATCTAAACTATCTGCTAACCCTTTACCAAGCACAATATTATTTTTGCTTTCATCCTGCAGGCTGTTCCAGCTCTGCTTAGACATAAAGTCGCGAATATTAGAGACCTTGCCCTCAAGCTCTCCATCGATACCGAGCACCGTCAAGCCTTGAAACCCGCCAGGTTTTTGAATTAAACCTTGCATCCGTACAAAAGGAGCCGCGGCAACTATTCCCGGCACCTTATTGGCATCAGCAATGATGCTCGGCCAATTTTGTATTGGTTCATTAACCCCCGCTAACTCACCGTGAGAGACAACACCTAACAGCCTATCTTCCAGCTCTTTTTCAAAACCATTCATTGCCGATAAAGCGATGATTAAGACCGCAACACCAAGCGCTATTCCCGCGGTTGATGCAAACGAAATAAAGTTGATAAAACGGTTTGACTGCCGCGCTAAATAAAAGCGCCAGCCAATCCGCATCGCTAACAGGCTTTTCATCCAGCGAGCTCCTCAGCATTCACCAAATGGCCATCTTTCATATGCAGTTGCCTGTCCATTCTAGCGGCTAGGTCTTGATCATGAGTCACCACCACAAATGCGGTTCCTAACTGTGCCGCAAGTTCGGTAATCAATTCGTAAACCGCTTCACCACTATTGGCGTCAAGGTTCCCTGTAGGCTCATCAGCAAGTACCAACTTGGGATCATTGATTAATGCACGAGCAATGGCGACACGTTGACGCTCACCACCCGACATCTCTGCCGGCGTATGTGCTAAACGATGTCCAAGGCCAACTCGTTCGAGCAATGCAGTGGCCTTACTCTCTACCTCTTTACGCTTTTTACCTTGAATAAGTGCCGGCATCGAGACATTTTCCAAAGCACTAAATTCAGGTAATAGATGATGGAACTGATAGATAAAACCAATATTACTATTACGCACGTGAGCTTGGCGCTTACTCGATAGTTTATAAAGATCTTCATCGAGCATCACCACGCTGCCACTACTGGGTTTATCCAGTGTGCCCATGATATGCAGTAATGTGCTCTTACCGGAGCCAGAGCTCCCAACTATCGCCAGTTGCTCACCTTTGTAAACCTCAATATTAACGCTATGTAACACTTGAGTTTCAACCGCACCATCAGTGTAGTGTTTACTGACATTGCTAACTTGTAGCAATAACTCTGAATTCATTGTTGACTCACTATTCATGTCTAAGGGTGCTCGCAGGCTGAACATTGGCAGCTCTTAAGGCCGGGTAAATGGTGGCTAATAAAGTCATGATAAGCGTACCTATCACTATCCAACTGAGTTGGTTTAACTCGAGTTGTACCGGCAGGTTCTGTCCTGCACCAAGAATGGAAATCCCCAATACATTGGTGATTTCATTTAAATTAAGCGTCAGCAGTACACCTGCAGCCACGCCGGTAAGCAGGCCAATGATGGCATTTAATGATCCTTGGATCATAAAAATACCCATCACACTTGAGGTTGTTAATCCTTGGGTTTTTAACACTGCCACATCGGTGGTTTTATCAACCACCATCATCACAAGCGCCGAGACAATATTAAATGCAGCAACAGCGATAATCAGGCTCAACATTAAAGACATCATATTCTTTTCCATTTTGACCGCACCAAACAGGTGCCCATAGGAATCATGCCAGTCTGTCGTTGTGACTTTATGGGAGAAATAACCTTGCACACTTGGCGCGATGGTAGAGGCCTTAAACGGATCGTCTAAATAAACACGTAGTTGTTTCACTTGTCCTGGAGTTTGGCGCATCAAGCGCTGTGCATCGTCATGATGCATGTAGGCGACACTCGCATCGACTTGAGAGCCCATCTCAAAAATACCTGCCACTGTAAACTTTCGCTGACTAGGAATTGGGCCTAATGGGGTGTAAACCACACCGTCGCCACTCAATACACGAATTTTATTACCGACGACTACATCCAGTTTACGCGCCAGCTCAGCGCCCAATATAATACGGTACTTGCCCGCAACGAGCGCATCAAAATCACCTGAATAAGTATTACGCGTCAAGCTGAGTAGTTTTTGCTCCTGTTGCGGGTATACGCCATAGACTTGCGCTGCACCAATATTCGACGGCGACTGCAACATCGCCTGGGTAGTTACACTCGGCGTAACGCCTTGCACACCTTTTAATGCTGATATTTTAGTGACATCTTGCTGCCAATTATCTAATGCAACTTCAGAATGCACCGTTAACTGCGGTACAGCACCTAAGATACGCTTTTTGAGTTGCCCTTCAAGGCCATTCATCACCGAGCTAACTACAATTAGTGCTGCAACCCCCAGTAAAATTCCAGATACAGAGAATATGGTAATAAAAGAGGCAAAGGCATTAGCCTTTCTTGCGCGCCAATAGCGGTAACCAATATAAAAAGATAATGAAAAATTCATTAAAAATTCCAAATAAAATCAAATCTAATCTGATGCCAATCTGGTTGAAGTATCGATATAAACACATCAATTAGCCCAACCAATATTGCTCAGCAATACTCTACCCATCATCAAAGCCAAGGTTATTGTTATCTCGAACCTTGCTAAATCATAAAGATGCGCACGATAATAGGGGTATTCGCCCCCTAAAAACAAGAGGCAACACCATTGTTAAACGACTCTAGCGCCTATTTTAGTATTAATCATCCATTTGATGCCTATTTACAAGCTTGGGACAATAACCTGCCTCTACCAACTCTTGCGCAACTTAGCCTGATGCTACCGCCGAGTTTACAGTTAATTAGTGACATTAAGTCACTAGAATCTGACTGTCTGCTACAACTTCGTCACCTTGATGATGAAGCCAAAACAGTTGTAGAGTTTTTAAAACTGCAATCACGTAAAATTGACATGGTATTACAGCATGTGATTGGTAAAGAAGAGTACGACGGTGACCGTTATGCTGGCAGTCATTTCGGCGGCAGCTCAATTACCGTTACCAGCAGTGAAGAACTGCCCCTTGGTAGTGACTTTAAGGTTAGTTTGCACATTAAAGAAGAATTGGTGGCATTGATTTGTTTTGCTAAAGTCCAAAGTTGTTCGCTAATCAACAATGAAGATGATAATTCACCTAAGAGTTTCAGCATCCAGCTGACATATAGTGTTATTCAAGACGCTGATGTTGAGCAGTTGGTTAAAGCGAGTTTAAGTCTGCAACAGAAACAACTGAAATTACGAAAGCTAGTACCTTAATTTAATACTACTTTTCGCTGGTCAGAGCGACGGCAAGCCACTACAATACCAAGCAACTTTGCTGTTATTGGACACGTTTTCTCGCCTTGATGAATGCCTTTTCTGTATTGACTCCACCAGCGGTCAAAAGTGCTAACTTAGCACAAACGCTGTGTACTATTGGTGGCGCTGCCCAAGCGCTAACTATTGCGAATATCGCAAAGCAACATCAAGGTGTTACCCTTGTTGTCACAGCCGATACTCCAAGTGCTATTGCGCTGGAAACAGAGTTAAGCTATTTGCTTAGCGAAACGGCTATGTCGATATGGTTATTCCCTGACCGAGAAACCCTGCCCTATGACAGCTTCTCGCCTCATCAAGATCTGGTCTCTCAACGTCTTGAAGCACTGTCTAGGATCCCACAAGCACAACAAAGTGTGGTTATCGTTCCTATCAGTACCTTAATGGTAAAACTACCGCCTCAATCATTTTTAAGTGGCAATGTACTGATTTTAGAAAAGGGTGATAACTATCAACTGCACGACGTTAGAGAGCAGTTGATAAATACTGGCTATCACAGTGTTGAGCAAGTCTATGAGCACGGGGAGTTTGCAGTACGCGGTTCGATTATTGATATTTTCCCGATGGGCTCAAATCAGCCGTTTCGCATTGAATTATTCGATGATGAAGTGGAGTCGATTCGCCATTTTGATCCAGAAACCCAGCGCTCTAGTCAGGAAATAGCATCAATTAGATTATTGCCCGCCAAAGAGTTCCCCACTGATGACTCGGCAATTGAAGGTTTCAGGCAACGTTATCGCCGCCGCTTTGAGGTATTAGTCAAAGAGCCGGGCTCTATCTACCAGATGGTCAGTAAAAAGACCATGCCTGCGGGAATTGAGAACTATCTGCCGCTATTTTTTGATGACACAGCCAACCTGTTTGATTATCTACCGGCAAAAACGCAGTTAGTTACGCTAGGCGACATTGAAGCTGCCAGCCAGGCTCATCTGCATGAAGTTGAAATCCGCTATGAAGACAGACGTGTTGATCCACTGCGTCCTCTCTTGGCTCCGCAGGAGTTGTACCTATTAACTGAGCAGATCTTTGCCGCTTTCAAAGCCTTGCCTCGATTCCAGTTAAAGACACCGCCCTACTCAGGTACATCAGTTGAGGCCAAAGCTGTTAAATTACCCGATCTGACGGCAAACCATAAACTTAAGCAACCTCTCTCTCTCCTTGAAGAGTATGCCACTTTAGGCGATAGATTATTATTCAGTGCAGAATCTGAAGGTCGCCGTGAAGCACTGGTCGAGCTACTGGGCAAAATAGGCGTTAAACCAAAACTGTTTAGCCACTTTAATGAGTTTGCCGCCAGTAAAACCAAGCATGGGCTAATTGTCTCGCCGCTTTCTCAAGGTTGTATCATTGAGAAAAAAACCGGGGGCAAGTTCAGCCTTATCTGCGAAACCGAGCTGTTTGGCCAACGTATTTCACAGCGGCGCCGCCGCGATAAACAACGTCAAATTAGTAGTGATGCGCTGGTTAAAAACCTAGCTGAGTTAAAGGTCGGCCAACCTATTGTTCACCTTGAGCACGGGGTTGCCCGTTATCAAGGCCTAGAAACATTAGATACTGGCGGACTGGTTGCCGAATACCTGGTGCTTGAATACTCAGGTGGCGACAAGCTATATGTGCCTGTTTCTTCGCTGCACTTGATCAGCCGTTACAGTGTTGGCCCTGATGAAGAGGCGAACCTCAATAAACTCGGCAATGAAACCTGGGCAAAAGCAAAACGCAAAGCGATTGAAAAGATCCGTGATGTTGCCGCAGAGCTGCTCGATGTTTATGCCCGTAGACAAGCGCGACCAGGCGATGCTTGTAAGATAGATCAAGAAGAGTACGCCCAGTTTGCCAGTAGTTTTCCGTTTGAAGAAACGGTCGATCAAGAAACGGCAATTACTGCTGTACTCGATGATATGCGTACCCCAATGGCAATGGACAGACTCGTCTGTGGTGACGTTGGTTTTGGTAAAACAGAGGTCGCTATGCGCGCCGCTTTTGTGGCAGTTAACGACGGCAAACAGGTGGCAATACTCGTCCCGACCACCTTGCTTGCACAGCAGCATTTTGAGAATTTTCAAGACCGCTTTGCCGATTGGCCATTTAAAATCGAGGTGATGTCGCGCTTCAAAACGGCCAAAGAACAAACTCAAGTGATGAAAGAACTCACTGACGGTAAAGTCGATATTGTGATCGGTACTCATAAATTATTGCAATCAGAAGCTAAATTCGAAAACTTAGGCTTACTGGTTATTGATGAAGAGCACCGTTTTGGTGTCCGTCAAAAAGAAAAAATTAAAGCGTTGCGAGCAAATGTTGATATTTTAACCCTCACCGCCACACCTATCCCGCGTACATTAAACATGGCCATGTCGGGGATGCGCGACCTGTCGATTATCGCCACGCCACCGGCTAAACGATTAGCCGTGAAAACCTTTGTACGTGAATATGACGACGCCACGATTAGGGAGGCACTGCTACGTGAAATATTACGTGGTGGCCAAGTTTACTTCTTACACAATAGTGTTGAAACCATAGAGAAACGTGCAGCTGAGATTAGTGAATTGCTACCCGAAGCGCGTGTGGTGACAGCCCACGGACAGATGCGTGAGCGAGAACTTGAACGTGTCATGTCTGATTTTTATCATCAGCGCTTTAATGTACTGGTCTGTACCACCATCATTGAAACCGGTATTGATGTGCCATCGGCCAATACCATCGTTATTGAGCGAGCTGACAAATTTGGCTTAGCGCAATTGCACCAATTGCGAGGCCGTGTCGGTCGCTCTCATCACCAAGCCTATGCTTATTTGATGACGCCTCATCCAAAGCGCATGACTAAAGATGCCCGTAAACGACTAGAAGCCATTGGCGCTTTAGAAGATCTCGGTGCAGGCTTTATGCTGGCAACCCAAGATTTAGAGATTCGAGGTGCTGGTGAACTGCTGGGCGATGAGCAAAGTGGTCATATTTCCAAGATTGGGTTTACCCTTTATATGGAGATGCTTGAAGATGCCGTTAAATTGCTTAAAGAGGGCAAAGAGCCTTCACTTGATCAAATGATGCGACAGCAAAGTGAAATTGATTTGCGGATCCCAGCCCTACTGCCTGAAGATTATGTGAGCGATGTGAATATGCGCTTGTCACTGTATAAACGTATCGCCAACTGTAAAACAGAAAAAGCAGTCGATGAATTAAAAGTCGAGCTAATCGATCGTTTCGGCATGTTGCCCGAACCGACCAAAAACCTCATGGAGCTGACGCTCTATAAGCATCTGGCCACAAAACTGGGGCTAAGAAAGATCGAGATGCATGCAAAAGGTGGTAGCATAGAATTTGGCGACGATAACAAGGTCGATCCAGGTTTTATTATTGGTTTATTACAGAACCAACCACAAGTATATCGAATGGATGGTCCGAATAAGCTAAAGTTTGCTATGCCATCTGAATCGGCCAAAGACAGGCTTGCACTCATTAAACTGTTAATTGAACAGTTGTCTCAACATCGCATTGGAGAATAAACGTGTTTAGACTTTCTACACATAAATTGATGCTTGCACTTGCAGCAAGTCTACTTTCGAGCCTGTCAACCACAGCTATCGCCCAAGAAGAGCGTTGGTTTGAGGTTGAAATCTATCTGTATGAGCATAATTCTCCTACGGTTGAGCAATGGTCAGATAAAGCCGTTAAGCCTCGTCAACGTAAAACCGTCGACTTTATCACTCCATTGGTAAGTACTGATCTAACAGCCGTTAATATGGGCCTCAACGGTTGCACCTCTTCAGATTGGGCAACCGATACTCTTAACTGTAATGAACAGCTTAACTCAAACAACCAAGTTAAAAGCTTAACTGATATACCTATGGTCATTGCAGCAGCGGAACCTGCAACTGCACATTTGGGAGACGGCGCGGTATTGCTGGCTGAGAGTCAAAGCCAGTTTAAAGAGATCATTGCAACGTTAAAGCGAGAAAAAGGCAATAAGAGCCTAATGCATATGACATGGCAACAATCGATGTTGCCAAGAAATAGAGCCATTCCAATCAAACTATACACTGGCCATGACTTCTCAAATGAGTACGAGCAAAATGGCCAACCTTTGCAAAACAGCGATGTTAGCGACGATCTGCCACAGTTTGATTTCATGAGTAGTGGTTTTTTGGCTGAGCCGCAAAAGCCGGTGTGGAAGTTAGATGGAACCTTGAATATCTATCTTGAGCATTACCTGTTTATTGAAACTGCATTTTTCCTGCGTGAAGAAGGAGAAAAAACCGTAACGTTAATGCATCGTGATAACCCTGCCTCAACAGGTATAGACTCAAAACCAGAGGTAGAGTCGGTCACCAGTCCATTTTTATACTCGATCCCGATGAAGCAAAACAGGCGTGTTAGAAGTGATGAAGTACACTATTTTGACCACCCTAAAATGGGAATGATCATTCAGATAAGAAAAATGGAACATCCTACAGCCAAGGGCACAGAAGAAGAGAATGACTCTATTAGCAACGTCAACGCAGAAGGCTCACTTTTAAACGAATAACTTAAGCTAGAGCTGTACAATTGAAAAGTCGAGGTAGATATCGTCTGCCTCGTCATCTTCAACATAAACATTATCAACACTTGCCATCGGCGCGCCGGTTTCACACCAACTAATCAATTTGTCTACCGCTGGATAGCTCCCCTGAGCAAGCACTTGTACCGAGCCATCAGTCAGGTTACTCACATAACCTGTTAGACCTAGCGCCGTTGCTTGCGCCAGCGTACTTTGACGAAATGAGACACCTTGAACCTTTCCAGTGATTTTAATAATGACACGCTTCATAGTTAGCACCTACACAAGTATTTCGATCTTTGAATCGTTTATTTTCGCGATAAGCAAGTCTATTACTACGCCTACTTTTAACAACTTAGCGCATACTAGCCAAATGAGCAAAGTGTTTGATGCAATAAAAAGCCCACTGAAGATGACTATCTTTAGCGGGCTAGAAACTGACGACAAAATTTGATTTAAGCAGACTTAAAGGCCTTAATCCTATTTAGCTGAGTCGCTAACGAACTAAATTTATGACTCTGCTCTTCATCCCACACAACACTGTAGTAATCTTGCAAACAGTCAGCCACTTCAACATTGTTATTAACTTCATCGTTTCGCGCCAAAATACATAAGGCTTTATCACGATTAAGACCACGGAAGTCTTTCACGCATTTATTAGCGATATCTGAGTACTCTTCTGGACGGTCAATCTTATCGCCCATATTATGCTGAGGCGTTAAATTAGGGTTAATCAACACAGACTTAATATTGTTTAAGAAACCAATCCTCTCAGCCCAAAATGCCCCTAAACCAACACCAATAATGATAGGTGATTGATCATCAGAAGCAGCAATATGCTTGCTCACTTCATTAAGCAAATACTGCATATCGTTTTTAGGGTGCTGGGTACTGTAGCTCACCAAGCGTACGTCTTGGTCAATAAACTGCAATTGTCGCATTTTGTCGTGGTTACCAGGACTAGTTGCATCAAACCCATGTAAATACAGGATCATATTTGGCTCCATTGCTTATGCGAGTGTACTAATGATAGTTAACCTACCAAGCTAAGTAGGATAATTCGTTGCGCTAAATCAATTTTCTAAAATTTGAGCCGCTATCACTTTAGCTCTTTCCCAGCGCTCACTATTTTGTAGCGCATTAGCCACCACCGCAAAATCAGGTTTTAGCAGATTGGCCGTGACTTGTTGTTCAGCTATTGGCCAATTAACGCCATGCAGTACTTCAGTGGCACCGAAACTGTCGTTACATACCAAAACCATGTTACAGCCGGCATCGATAGCCGCTTGTGCTCGCTCACAATAACCGCCAGCAACAGTCGCACCTTTCATTCCGAGATCATCTGAAAAAATCACCCCGTTAAAACCTAATTCTTTACGCAGAACATCTTGCAGCCAATAGGATGAAAAGCCTGCAGGATTAGCGTCTACATTGGGGTAGATAACATGTGCAGGCATGATCCCTTGTAATCTATCTTTAGCGATAAGCTGCTTGAAAGGTTGCATATCATTAGCAAATATCTGTTCTTTGCTTCGTAAATCAGCGGGCTTGGCAATATGGGAATCAGCCTCTACACTGCCATGCCCAGGAAAATGTTTACCTACACTGGCCATGCCAGCTTGTTGCATGCCTTTTATAAATGCTGTCGCTAGCTGTTCGACTTCAGCTTTATCACAACTAAAGCTGCGTTTGCCAATCACTTGGCTAATGCCATTAAGATCAAGTACTGGTGCAAAGCTCAAATCAATATCAACAGCTAACAACTCTATTGCCATTAAAAAACCAAGCTCAGTAGCCCAAGACTTAGCTAAAGTCAGATCTCCTAGCGCTGCTGGTAATATATCTCCCATCGCAGGCAAAACAGTAAACTCATCTCTAAAACGCTGCACTCGACCGCCCTCTTGGTCAACGGCAATTAAGATGTCAGCACGAACGGCTCTAATTGACTGAACAAGCTGTATAAGTTGGTTGCGGTTAGCGTAATTTCGGCTAAACAAGATAAGCCCACCAATCATTGGGTGAGACAATTGCTCTCGCTCTGCATCGCTCAAAATTGTCGATTCAACATCTAACATCAAATAACTCATATAACCTCAAAATAATTATCGTTAGTAATATATATAAAGAATAGCGGGGCTAAAAAAACTGCTTAAAAGATAAAAGTAACATTAAGTCATTATTTAATAATGAAAATAACAAATCAGCCAAACCATAACCCGAAAACTAAAACCCGAATAATAAAATTAGTTTATCTAATGCTTTTATCGTCAGTGCAAAAAATCTAATGCTAGATATAACGCTAAAGTATGGGATACTTTTTACACCAATCAATACAAGCGACTAAGATTAGCATTAAGCTTAAGTTTTTTACGCCGAATAATCGACATAAACATCGATCAACTCAATTCGCATGCAGCATATAGTCTAAGTCAAATTGGTTAAAACAATAACAACTAAAGCAATAACAACGAGAGTAAAAAGGTTTTAGCATGATTAGTGTATTCGACATGTTCAAGATAGGCATTGGCCCATCAAGTTCACACACTGTAGGCCCGATGAAAGCGGGTAACATATTTATTGAAGATCTGACTAAGCAAGGTCTTTATGACGCAACAGATGAGATGCGTTCTGAGCTTTTCGGCTCGTTAGGGCAGACAGGTAAAGGCCACGGTACAGGCAAAGCCGTGATCCTCGGCTTGATGGGAGAAGCACCTGATACCGTCGATACAGATAAGATTGATGCCATTCTAGAAAACGTTAGCAATGATGAAAAACTAATACTGAATAATGGTCGTGAGGTATTGTTTTCTCGTGCGAATGGGATTACTTACCATAGACGTAAAAGTCTGCCAGCTCACGCCAATGCAATGACCCTTTATGCTTATGCTGAAGGAAAGTGCATTTATGAGCGCACCTACTACTCTGTCGGTGGCGGTTTTATCTTAGATGAAGATGAAATTAAAGCGCAGGATGCCTCCCCTGCAGCGCCTATCAAGTCAGCCCCTTATGATTTTGATTCTGCTCAGCAGCTACTTGAGTTGTGTACTGAGCATGGTTTTAGTATCTCATCGCTAATGATGGCCAATGAACTAAGCATTGCAGACACAGATGCTATACAGCAGCAGTTGTGGGAAATTTGGCAGACCATGAAAACCTGTGTAGAACGCGGTTACCAAAAAGAGGGAATTTTACCTGGTGGTCTAAAATTACGCCGCCGCGCGCCGTCACTTTATCGCCGCCTCAAAGCCGAAGGTAAGAGTGTTGTCGATCCGTTGACTGCAATGGACTGGGTAGATCTATTTGCACTGTCCGTTAATGAGCAAAATGCTGCTGGTGACCGTGTTGTTACCGCACCGACTAACGGTGCTGCAGGCATTATTCCCGCGGTATTAAGCTATTACGACATGTTTGTGCAAGAGGTCGACATGGATGTGTGTTGCCGTTATCTATTAACTGCTGCTGCCATTGGTATTTTGTATAAGAAGAACGCCTCGATTTCTGGCGCTGAAGTAGGATGCCAAGGCGAAGTGGGCGTTGCTTGTTCGATGGCTGCCGCAGCGCTGACTGAAATCATGGGTGGTACGGTTGAGCATGTAGAGAATGCTGCCGAGATCGGTATGGAGCATAATTTAGGCTTAACCTGTGACCCTGTAGGCGGCCTAGTGCAAGTCCCATGCATTGAACGGAATGCTATGGGGGCCGTTAAAGCGATTAACGCCTCACGTATGGCTATGCGCGGCGACGGTAACCATAAAGTGTCTTTAGATAAAGTCATCAAGACCATGATGGATACCGGTAAAGATATGCGTAGTAAATATAAGGAAACTGCAAAAGGCGGTTTGGCTGTGAATATCGTTGAGTGTTAAACACTCTATAGTTTTCCATAAAAAAACCTCGCATTAGCGAGGTTTTTATTGTCAGTTAATAACGACTACCTAACCGGCAACTGAATATCTTCAAACATCGCTTCAATTTGCTGGGCATCTCTTAACGCAACAGCCTTTTCCACAACAGTACGGGTCAGGTGCGGTGCAAAATTTTCGATGAAATCGTACATGTAAGTTCTTAAGAAATTACCCTTTCTGAAACCAATTTTTGTAGTGCTATGTGCAAACAAATGGCTGGCATCGATTGCAACTAAATCTTTGTCCATATGCTCATCGATAGCCATGGAAGCGATAACACCGACACCTAGACCAAGTCTGACGTAGGTTTTCAGCACGTCGGCACTTGTTGCACTAAATACTACTCTTGGCTCTAATCCTGCGCGGTTAAATGATTTTTCAATCTCTGAGGCGCGATCAAAACCAAATACATAAGTAACTAATGGAAATCGACCAAGATCTTCAATACTGATATGGCTTCGTGAGGCCAGTGGATGGTCACGAGTCACCACAATAGAGCGGTTCCAGTGGTAACACGGCAGCATAATTAAGTCGTTATAAAGGTGCATAGCCTCCGTTGCAATAGCAAAGTCAGCATCGCCACGAGCAGCTAACTCACTAATTTGCGATGGTGTCCCCTGATGCATATGCAAATTAACTTTAGGATACCGGTCAATAAAGCCTTGAATAATATGCGGCAATGCATAACGTGCTTGCGTATCAGTCGTTGCGATATTGAGTTCACCCTGATCGGGCTTAGTGTACTCTTCAGCCACTTTTTTAATACTTTCTACTTTGCCCAAAATGTCATTTGCAATACTAATCACTTGCAGGCCAGCAGGAGTGACATGGGTAAGATGTTTACCGCTACGTCCAAAAATCTGAATACCGAGTTCATCTTCAAGCATACGCACTTGTTTACTAATACCCGGTTGAGAAGTATAGAGGTTCTCTGCGGTCGCAGAAACGTTGAGGTTATGGTTAACCACCTCTGCAATATATCTAAGTTGCTGCAACTTCATCTTTAGTCCTTCTCTTTGGTAGGCTTACAGATCTTTGAATAGATAAGCAATGACACATTTAAGTATAATTATTCGTTATAGTACAACGAAATAATTTAATCAAATGGAATATAGCACAATTGTCAAACTCTGCGAACTGATAATCATCAAACCATGATGAAGATTACTATCCTAGAATGTTGATTTATAGTAGCATTAAAAGCATTAAAAAATATCTGGACCCTTTATGATAATCGTTTCCGTCTTTGTTTTGATCGGTGTATTGCTACTCCTTATTATCGGCATTAGCATCATTCAACAACAAAAAGCCCGTGTGGAAGCTGAAAGGCGCACAGAGCTGGCTCGACAAAGAGCGATCATTGATGAAACCGAGGGCGTGCTTTCAAATACGGGGCTTATCCCCTGCTCCAGTAACATCGTATTAATTTTGTATAAGAGAATTGAAGAAGCGCTCGTTATTGCCGCCTCTTTGTCTCCAGCGCAAAAGAATGACTACGAACGTCGCTTATTTGATTTACGCGCGCAAATAGAAGCATTGAATAATGCGCCTAAGTCAGCGCCTGCCATTGAGATGTTCAGACTGCCAGACAATGACAGACAAGTTCTCACCTTAGTTCAGACACTTAAAAAGATGAAAGCGATACTAAGAGCTGAGCACAATAAAGGCAGAGTTGAACCCAGCAATTTTGCCCAAGAAGAGCTCCGTATCGATAGCCTACAACTGCGAATTAACGTGGACTCTATGCTTGCAAGAGGTAGAGCTGCTTGCTTTATGAAGCAGTATGGCTCAGCAAAACAGATGGTGACAAAAGCTTTATCAACCTTGCACACCATAAAAGCTCAAACACCAAATGACCCTTTCATTGCCAAAAAAGTTGATGAAGCTAAAACCATGCTTGATGAAATCATGGGCGCACAGAAAATGGCTCAACCCCAAGTCGCAGCGGCTAAAGAAGATGAAGACGATATTGATGTGCTATTTCAGCCTAAGCGAAAGTGGTAAAATGATCGCCCTACCTATCTAGGCACTAGTGCTATTAGAGAGCAAGGCAAGATTACAGATTTAAAACGCCCCGACATGTTCGGGGCTTTTTATTGCCGTCAAAAACTACTCGCAATTAATATAAAATTCTTATCGCCAGCGAAAGTTTAAAGAGCCATAGGCAAGATAAGCAGTGATTATGCCAACTCAATGTACTTAAAAAGAACCACTGACTCTCCTTAATGATTTTGCGACTAGCCACCCAGAAAAATATCTTAACAGCGGATATATTCGACCTGTTCTTGACCTCAAACACCTAACAGTAGACATTAAAAAGCCCCGATATACTCGAGGCCTTTTACGCTTATAAACCTTACCGATTACTCAGCTTTAGGTTTTGCTTTCGCCTTTGGCTTAGCTTTTGGTTTGGCTTTAGCTTTCGGTTTTGCCTTCGCTTTAGCTTCAGCAACCCACTTACCGTCAATAAACTTGGCGGTCCAGCCTGTCGCTTTACCATCGACATCCGTCGCGACATATTGCTCTTTGGTCTTACGACTAAAACGCACAGACGCTAAGTTACCATCATCATCTGCAACAGGTGCATCAGCAAGGTAAGCATACTTAGGCCACAACAAGTCACGATACTTCACTAACTCTTCGACCAATGGACCACGTGTTTCACGTGATTTAGGGAAAGTGCTAGCTGCAAGGAAGATCCCTGCTGCGCCATCTCTTAACACAAAGTAAGCATCAGACTTGGTACACTTAAGATCTGGTAGGTGTATTGGATCTTCTTTTGGTGGTGCCGCTTCACCGCTTTTAAGCAGTTTACGGGTATTCTTACATTCAGAATTTGTACAACCAAAATACTTTCCAAAACGGCCATTTTTAAGTTCCATATCGTTTTGACAACGATCGCACTCAATAATCGGCCCTTCATAACCTTTGATCTTAAACTGACCCGCTTCGACTTCAAAGCCTTCACAGGTCGGGTTATTACCACAGATGTGTAGCTTACGGGTTTCATCAATAAGATAGCTATCCATTGCTGTGCCACATATGCCACAACGATGTTTCGCTCTTAACGCTTCAGTTTCTGCATCTTCACCACTTTCACTTACCGCTTCTTCGCCTGGCGTTAAGTTCAACGTTGTCTTACAACGCTCTTTAGGCGGCAGCGCATACCCTGAACAACCTAAGAATACCCCTGTACTTCCGGTGCGGATCCCCATAGGGCGTCCACAGGTAGGGCATTTAATGTCAGTGATAACCATCTCATTCGGGCGCATTCCGCCCTCTTCAGGTGGCAACTCCGCGTTCTCTAACTGCTTAGTGAAGTCTTTGTAGAAACCATTGAGTACTTTTTTCCAGTCAAGCTTACCTTGAGCAACATCATCCAATGTTTGCTCCATGCTTGCGGTAAAGTCATAGCTCATTAAATCCTGGAAACTACCGACTAATCTGTCGCTGACAATTTCGCCCATTTTCTCAGCATAGAATCGGCGGTTATCAACTTTAACGTAACCTCTATCTTGAATGGTTGAAATAATGGTTGCGTATGTAGACGGGCGACCAATACCACGTTTTTCAAGCTCTTTTACTAAAGAAGCTTCGCTATAACGTGCGGGTGGCTTCGTGAAGTGCTGCTTAGGCATAAGCTCTTGCAGCGTTACCGTGTCACCTTTAGCTACGACTGGTAGCGTATTGTCTTCTTCGTTCTTTTTCTTAATTGCGGTTTGTACTCGCGTCCAACCATCGAAGCGCAATGTTCTGCCACTGGCTTTTAACTCATAATCGCCTGCAGCAACGGTCAAACGTGTCGCGTCATATTTAGCAGGTGTCATCTGACAGGATACAAACTGGCGCCAAATAAGTTCATACAAACGCTGAGCATCACGCTCCATATCACTTAAAGAAGCGGCGGTGACTTTTACATTTGAAGGACGAATTGCTTCATGCGCTTCTTGCGCGCCCTCTTTGCTCCCATAACGGATAGGAGATTCTGGCAGGTACTTATCACCATATTCTTTGCCAATCATTTCACGCACATTATCGAGCGCTTCTTGGCTTAAGTTGGTTGAATCGGTACGCATATAGGTAATGTGACCCGCTTCATATAAGCGCTGTGCCATCATCATGGTTTTCTTAACACCAAAGCCTAAACGCGTACTCGCTGCCTGTTGCAACGTAGAAGTAATATACGGTGCTGACGGCTTACTTGATGTCGCTCGGTCTTCACGGCCTGCAACAACAAAACTAGATTGTGACAACGCGCTAACTGCAGTGTCAGCTTCAGTCTGGTTTACTGGGTTAAATGCCTTGCCCTGAAATTTGGCAACTTGCATTTTAAGTCGTTCATCAGACAAGGTATTGAGTTCAGCATGAACATCCCAAAACTCTTCAGGTACGAACGCCTTGATCTCACCTTCACGCTCAACCACCAGGCGCACAGCAACAGATTGCACACGTCCGGCAGACAAACCACGGGCAACTTTCTTCCATAACAGCGGTGATGCCATAAAGCCAACGACACGGTCTAAGAATCGACGCGCTTGCTGCGCATTGACCATATTTGTGTCGAGCACTGATGGCTGACTAAATGCATCCTGAATGGCTGATTTAGTTATTTCGTTAAACACTACGCGTTGATAGCGAGATTCATCTCCACCAATAACCTGTTGCAGATGCCAAGCGATCGCCTCCCCCTCTCTATCCAAATCGGTTGCGAGATAGATGTGGTCAGCTGACTCAGCAAGTGTTTGTAACTCTTTTACAACTTTCTCTTTGCCAGGAAGCGTTTGGTATTTCGCTTTCCAGCCTTTTTCCGGGTCAACTCCCATGCGGGCAACTAAAGCTTGCTTCGCTTTTAGACTCTTATACTCAGCCTTCTCCTCTGGAGACATCTTCTTGACTTCAGCAGGTGTTTTGCTCACCACCTTTGCGTCAGGACTCGACGATGTAGGCAGATCACGGATGTGACCTACACTCGACTTAACGATGAAATCTTTGCCTAGATATTTGTTAATAGTCTTGGCTTTGGCCGGTGATTCGACGATTACTAGCGATTTACCCATATATTTATTTGCGCCAACAAGTTTCAAAAATCTGAAAATTGGCTCCATATATAGAGGGTTGTGTAAAGACTTTCAAGCTAATCCCTCTTTTATTTGTACTGGAGTACCATTTTTTAACCGTTTTTGAAATAAATGTGAAAAAAATTAGTGCTTATTTAAAAACTAATATTTCATTATTAGTCATCAAGCAAGTATTAGTTGTGCATTTTGATGCAAATACACTGTTTTTAGAAAAAAACCCTACCTTGTTTAGCCTTTGAGCTTAAGTATACTGAGCTCAATAATTACAACTCAGGAATGGAAATAGCACCTGAGCTACCCTAAAGGATAAAGAATGAAGCATTTTGAAGCCAATTTCGACGGACTAGTAGGCCCGACACATAATTACGCGGGTTTATCATTCGGAAACGTTGCCTCTTTAAACAACGCTGCCGCGACATCTAGCCCTAAAGATGCTGCCAAACAAGGGATCAAAAAAGCCAAAGCTCTTGCAGACTTAGGTTTAGTACAAGGTATGTTTGCTCCTCAAGAGCGTCCAGACCTTCATACGCTGCGTAGAATCGGTTTTACCGGCTCTGATGCTGAAGTCTTAAATAAAGCCGCTAAAGAAGCTCCTGCGTTGTTACGTGCATGCTGCAGTGCTTCAAGTATGTGGACAGCTAATGCCGCAACAGTATCACCTAGTGCCGATACTCACGATGGTAAATTGCATTTTACCCCTGCAAACTTAGTTGACAAACTGCATCGCAGTATTGAGCCTGTCACTACTGGAAATATTCTGCAAGCTACGTTTAACGATAGCCGCTATTTCAAACACCACCAACATTTACCAGAACATACTAGTTTTGGTGATGAAGGTGCAGCCAACCATACCCGCCTTTGCAGTGAGTATGGCCATGCAGGCATTGAGCTATTTGTTTATGGCCAAGAAGCGACGAATCCATCAGCTCCTAAACCACAAAAATTCCCTGCCCGCCAAACTCTTGAAGCCTCACAGGCCATCGCTCGTCTGCACCAGCTAGATGATGACAACACTGTGTACATGCAGCAAAATCCAGATGTCATCGATCAAGGTGTATTCCATAACGATGTGATTGCTGTCGGTAACCAAAATGTACTGTTCTACCATGAGCAAGCATTTTTAAATACCCAAGCAAAACTTGAAGAGATAAAACAAAAGTTTGGTGAATCACCACTGCATTTCGTTGAAGTGCCAACCGCAAAAGTAGCGATTCAGGATGCGGTAAAGAGCTACCTGTTCAATACTCAAGTGGTAACATTGCCTTCAGGTGAAATGGCGATTATCGCGCCAACCAACTGTCAAGAAAACCCTGCAGTTCATGCTTATTTAAATGAACTAGTGACTTTAGGCTCACCTATCAAACAAGTGCACTACTTTGATGTGAAGCAAAGTATGCAAAATGGCGGTGGCCCAGCATGTTTGCGTTTACGTGTAGCAATGAATCAAGATGAAGTGGCTGCTGTAAACCCAAATACCATGATGAACGATGCGCTATTTGCACGCCTCAATCAGTGGGTTGATAAGCATTATCGTGACCGTTTAAGTGTCGCGGATCTTGCAGACCCTCAATTGGTAATAGAATCACGTACCGCCCTTGATGAGCTAACGCAAATCATGAAGCTTGGCAGTGTTTATCAGTTCCAGAGATAAAAAAATTCAAGCCTAACAGCCGATAACCATCATATTATCCTAAATAAAAAAGCGGTTCCCTTAGGAACCGCTTTTCATTTACAACGTAAAGTAACTTAGCAAATCAATTTAACCCCCGTCGTTCACTATAACCGAAACAGAGACCGGGCTACCTTTTGGTGTTTTAACTGTGATAACCAAAGTACCACTAGTTTTTTGGTTTGGTGTTGCTTCTCTACTAACAGAGAAGCTAAACCTTGCTGGCATCATCGCTCGACTACTTCCTATTTCATACTCAGTTGTACCGGTTAGTTCCCCGTTATCAGTTTCAGCTGAAATGGTTGTACCATAAGGTAGAGTATTATTGTTCAGATCAGACGTAAACAGGTACACGGATTCAGAGCTATTCGCGACCAAATCTATAGGTGCAACTTCTGAAATAACATCTGTAGAACTATCTATATTGACTAACCTTAAATAAGGTACGCTGCCAGACATAACAATCGTACTATTGCGAAATACATTCAATTGAGATTGGAAGTCCCCAGTTCCCGTATCAGTGCAATCAGTTTCTGCGCCTGCGGCACAAAGTAGCCCAGTGTATTTATCATCGCCTTCATTAAATATTTGGTCACGATTGTAATCGACAAATTCTTCATTAATAGACCCTGCTGGCTCAACCCCAAGTTCAGCATCTCCAACGAAGCGTGCTTTATTTCTATATCGTCCATCTTCGTTATGATCTGTAAAGGCTTCTGATAAATCTAAGAAGAACTCACCACTATCAAACAATCCGTTACCATTTAAATCAACGAAGCTTTCCTCACCGATGGCGTAAGCGGTGACTGTAGCTCTACCAGGACGTGGTTCAGGAATGATTGAATTTGCACCGCTCAAATAAAGCGCATAGTCATTCCCAATACACGGTGGAGTTGTTGATGTAGAAGTACCATCGTTATACCCTCCATTGGGGCAAACCACTGTAGTCCCTTTAAATGGCCTTGCATCTTGGCTACGCCATTCAACAGAGCATGCACCATTTGGATTACCATCATCCTTTAAACCTGTTACGCAAGAACCGTCAATACCACCACCTTCAGTTCTAAAGGTAATAGTTGTACCAGCAGGCACTAGATTATTGAAATGATCCGCGGCTAATATATTGACTGCAACCTTCTCATTATCAAAGTTCCAACCTTCAGGGTTACCAATACTGGCAGACAAAGAGAAGCTATCGTTGTCTGCGATACCAGTGGTAACTGCCAGTTCATCAGAAGTATTCGAAATGATAGCATTATGACCGCTGTTATTGCTCTCTGACCATAGCGCAAATACTTTAACCGATGTTGGTACATCACCAGAGTGAACTGTAGCGGAAACCTCACCTGCGGCATTGGTATATCCCACCGCATATTTATTAGGTAAGGTTATATCTGCAGGATACTCGGCATCACCAACTTGCGGCATATTGCTACATTTTAGGTAATCAGCGGCTAATGGTGATGGAGTTAATGTCATTCCACCAACATCAGTACTTAATTCAAAACATACTAGTTCATTCGGTGCAGGCTGGTTAGATTCATCAAGTAATTTGAAGCTCACTACGGATGTTTCACTTCGTGAACCGGCACCTGAAATTCCACCAGTGCCTCTCAGTGCTAAAAGCTTTGGCGTTGAAGAAACATATTGAATAGCACCAACAGAAACTGAGTCAACCGTTACAGTAACTGCAGCTGTAACGGTGCTACCACCAGTTACAGCCGATACAGTAACGGCATCATCACCTTCACAACCCGCTGCTCGATATGTAGCAAAACCTTTACCCGCATTAGTAATAACAGGGCTATCAACAAAAGCGGTACCAGCAGCAACACATTCAGAGGTAAACTCTAATTGGAATGGTTGGCCGGTTGATAAACTGCCATCAGGGTTGAAAACCGTCACATCAAGAATAGTAGAGCCACCTGCAGGAATAAGATTAGTGCCTACGCCAGCAGTGATGGTCAAATTAATATCAACACGGCCTATCTCGAACGCTTTAGTACTAGTAACCTCTTGAACTTTTAATGACACTTCACCTGCACCAACGTCGCCGTTAGCGTAAAGATCGAGTACAGCCTTACCATCAGCATTGGTGATAGCAGTACCTGATGCAGGGCTAATCGCGCCAAGAGTAGTACCTGCTGAAACTAATATTTGCTGTAAGGGCTGAGTACTGCCAGAGCGCGTGACAGTGGCTCCGATAATTCCAGGACTGTCATTAGTGATATTGTCGGTAGCTTCACAAACTTCGAAGTTTTTAAGTGTTTTATCCCAACCAACTGCGTTATTACAATTATAGAGATTAAAGGTTATTTCCGGACTTGCTTCTACGGGGTCAATTTCATCACCAGCGGTTTGAAATCCAACTTTGGCACGAACATCACCATAAGCCGCTGTGACTTCACCAGCACCTTCTATACTACCAGCAGAAAGTAAAATTGAAGCGCTACCAATAGCATCTGTTAACGCTGTACCGTTACTCGGTAAAAAGGCGCCTAATGTACTGGTGAAGCTAATGACTTTACCTGTAATAGCTGCGCCATCTTTATCGGTCAATGTTACATTGACTCGCCCAGGTTCGCTTGAGCTTATAGCATTAGTTACTGTTCCTGTAATACTATTTGTCAATGCGATGGTAAGTGTATTTTCTTCGCCATCGCCGCCAGGAGCATCACCTACTACACTATAGTTATATTCAACATCTATTGATTCTTGATCCAATGAGAAAGTTGCAGTAACAGTACCAGCTCCAGCAACCGCACCAGTGATCAAGTTAACGACTGCATCTCCACTTGTATTGGTTAATGCTGAACCCGATGAAGGGTTAATATTACCCTCTCCTGAAACACTAAAAGAAATTGTTTCAAAAGCCGCACTTTCACCATCTTTAGTCAATGTGGCAATAACGCGACCTGGTGTAGAGTTAGAGATATCTCTAAGCTCCGTATCTGAAGAATCAACTACCGTTAAAGAAAGTATGTATGCATCAATGGGTTTTAAAGTAACTTCATCACCAAGTGTTGTAAAACCAAGAATTTGAGTTAACTCTCCAGCTGTCGCGGTGATGTTACCAGCCCCTTCAATTTCTCCAGCCGTTATTGATAATGAGGCTAACCCATTTACATCCGTTAACGCTGTACCGGACTCAGGAGATAGTTTTCCTAGCGAAGTTGTAAAAGTGACGACCTGATTAGGGATAGCTTCATTGGCAGCGTTAGTATAAATAGCGCTAATTGTTCCTGGTTGTGCCTGACTAATACTATTGATTTCAACACCATTACTATCTGTCAACGCTAGGCTCAGGAGGTTACCGTTTTCAGCATCTCCCCCATCCCCTTCCATGCTAAAGCCAACTGGAGTCTGAGTTTCAGTCATTCCCACAACACTTGCCGAAACGCTGCCCGCCCCTTTTAGATTCAATGTGGCAAGCTCAATAGTTGCTATACCTTCACTATTTGTAAGCGCTGTACCCGTTGCAGGATCGAATGCACCAAGACTAACGTCACTTAGTGAAAAAGTGACTAAGGTGTTTGCTAAAGGACCATTTAAACTACTTTTAGCTGTTGCCGTAATAGTGGCTGGATTTGCAGCTGTAATTTCGGTATTTGTAATAGTCAACGTGACTGAAATAACATCTGTTGGCTCAGGAATTGGCGTATCGGGATCAGTGGATATACTCCCACCGCCTCCGCAACCAACGAGAAAAAACGACCATATTAACGCAATAAAAACACTATAAGCTGACTTCATTGTCAGACTCCCTGTTACTCTGATTATAATATCTGGTAATTATCTGATTACCTAGATGACAACACTACACAATTTACTGGTAACTTATCTACCACGAAAGGTAGTAAATTTATAAATTTCATCAAAAACTTTAACTTTAATACCATTTCAACTGAGGCTCTTTCTTGCTAGGCTTTAATGCGCAAATTGAAAAGCATAAAAATTATACAGGAAGCACTATGTCTGCTACGAAATCAAAAAAGCTTGGGCTAACGAGTAAAATTCTACTCGGTATGGCATCAGGTATTATTCTTGGGTTACTTCTTCGTAATCTTTTCCCTGAAAGTGAATTCATCAAAGATTACATCACCGAAGGCTTCTTAAATGTCATCGGTACTATCTTCATTTCAAGTTTGAAGATGTTAGTTGTCCCCTTGGTATTTGTATCGCTAGTTTGTGGTACATGTTCGTTAAGCGAACCGTCTAAGTTAGGTCGACTCGGTGGCAAGACCATCGCGTTCTATCTTTTTACCACCGCTATTGCACTGTCAATGGCGATCCTCATCGCGATTGCCGTTCATCCAGGTCACGCGACCTTGGTAACTGAGAGCATGCATTTTGATGCTAAACAGGCGCCAAGCTTGGCTGATGTGATCATTAATATCGTACCCACCAACCCGCTGCAGGCGATGAGTGAAGGCAACATGCTTCAAATCATCATATTTGCGGTTATTTTTGGTTTTGCTATCTCCCATATCGGTGAACGGGGAAAACGCGTTGCAGCGCTGTTTACAGACCTTAACGAAGTTATCATGCGCGTAGTTACGCTCATCATGCAACTTGCGCCTTATGGTGTATTTGCTTTGATGGCAAAACTGGCATTAACACTCGGTATGGAAACCTTTGGTAGTGTGGTGCAATACTTCTTTGTAGTACTAGGTGTACTGCTCATCCATGCGTTCATTGTTTATCCAACGCTATTGAAAGTATTTTCAGGCCTAAGTCCTTTTACCTTCATCCGTAAAATTCGTGACGTGCAGCTATTTGCATTCAGCACAGCAAGTTCAAACGCAACCTTACCAGTAACGATTGAAACTGCTGAGCACCGTATGGGTGTCGATAATAAGATTGCTTCGTTCACTTTGCCATTGGGTGCGACCATCAACATGGATGGCACCGCGATTATGCAAGGCGTTGCAACGGTATTTATCGCACAAGTATTTGGTATTGAATTGACCATTACTGATTATGCGATGGTCGTTGTAACTGCGACTCTTGCTTCAATCGGTACAGCGGGTGTGCCTGGTGTTGGCCTTATTATGCTGGCGATGGTGCTAAACCAAGTGGGTCTTCCTGTAGAAGGTATCGCATTGATTATCGGCGTGGACAGACTACTTGATATGGTGCGTACTGCGGTGAACGTTACTGGTGATACAGTAGCTACCGTGGTCATTGCTAAATCTGAAAATGAGTTTGATGAAAAGGTTTTCAACGACACTCAAGCAGGTAAAGTTGCACCAGGTTTTAACGCACAGGTTCATGCTGAAGAAAAGTAATACTAATTTAGCATGAAAAAAGGCGCCTCTGTGGCGCCTTTTTTATCATCTATAACCCTTAACTAGTAGCTAGTTTTTTTAATATTCTAGCTGGTGTACCGCCCACTAAAGTGTCGGCCGGGACATCATGATTGACCACCGAGCCTGCAGCCACTACCGACCGTTCACCGATAGTCACTCCTTGATTAATCACAACGTTACCACCAATCCAAACATCATCTTTAATAATGATCGGCTTACAAAAGGTTTCCCAACGTCGGCGACTTAAATAATCAAGGGAATGTGAGGCGGTATAAAGCTGGCTATTAGGCCCAATCATTACATTATCGCCAATAGTTATCATCGCACCATCTAACATAGTAACGCCCATATTAATAAAACTGTCGCGGCCGATATGGATCTGTTGACCAAATTCACAATTGAACGGTGCGCTGACCAGTGAACCCGCTGCTATGCTGCCTAAGAGTTGCGTCACTCGCTGTTGAGATTCGGTAAAGCTAGCGCTATTATTAATTTGCTTAGTTAAGATAAATGCCTTGTCTCTCACCGCTGAAATTTCAGCGTCACCACCATCGAATACCACGCCACTCAACATCTTTTCATATTCAGTCATCTTTGCGACCTCGGTTGCTATAAAAAAGGCACCGCCAAACAAGTCTTGGGGTGCCTTAGTGATAAAGTAATCAATCTAAACTTGGGAGTTACCTTTCCCAGTATGACTCTTCTAGACTATCTTCACGCTCTGGTAAGCCGCGTGATAATCTTGGGCTATGTTGCGCTAACACTTCATAAGCGACACGGTTAGCGTACTTACAGATCTGCGAAAATGACGAGTAACATAGACCGTCACGATTATGTTTACTTGAGCCCGGCACGTTGGTCTTATGGAATCGATTAGACGCTAGATCATGCAGTAACGCAGCTAACGCACCATCTCCTGCACCATTAGTGTTACGGATTTTTTCAGGGCCGCCCATATAAGGTGAAATATGCGCGTACACTTTAAGCGGCGACTCGCAATCAGCTTTTAACTTAGGACGAGAAAACTCATAACGGTTAAACTCTGGAATTGCGCCAGGTAACAAGGTATGACTTGTTTCACGCTTTTCAGAGTCTTCAGTATAACCTGCAGTATAAAGCCCTAAAGGCCCAGCGGTAGTTAACACCATGTCACACCACTCTAATGCAGATTCACTAGCTTGTAGCGGATCTTTAAAGCCCGTTAATGCTTCGCCTTCATCTTCATTCATTGCCAGTATTGTGACATGCTCTTTAATGAAGTTTTGCCACCATTGTGGATCTTCTTCAATTAAGAAACGCGTGCCTAAAGTAAGTACGACTGGTACTTCGGCTTCTTTTGCGTACTCAATGGCTTTCATGGCAGCTTCGGTGATCTTGTCTTCACCACTAGCGCGCATTAGGTATGCAGTTAAGATCAGTGCTGAACCACCTTGAACAATATCTTTATCGATATACTCTGGAGTCAGCTTATCCATTGAACCTTTGCTGATAGCAAAAGTACGCTCACCACATTCTGAAATCAGAGTGAAGCAACGGCCGATAGGCCCAGCAACAGGCTGTAGTTGGTTCAAGTCAACTTTTGATGAAGTGTTACAAAGATAGCGATAGGCGTAGCTACCAATTTCAATATTTCGGCTCATTACGCCAAATAACACAGAGCGGTCATCGGCTAGAATCGAATAGTTGTGTACTGTATTACCTATGGTACCACCCGCAAACTCATCACTAACAAGCTCGCGATCTTTTAATTCGTTATACAAAGCGTGTGCCTTGTCATCATCTATCAAAGTCGAATTACCTTTGGGTAACTCATAGCGACTCAGTAACTCATCTTCCACTTTTGCTTCAATGTCTACTAATGTTTGGTCGATGCCAGACACATAAGTAGAAATTGGCTGAGGCTGTTGGATCAACTGCGCTAATAGCGGATCACGATTTTTAACTGGAAAATAATGTTTAGACTTACGCTGACCTGGAAACTTCATATTGAGCTCTCTTTCATTCGGCATCCATGCAAAAGATAATTATACGGGTAAGTAATCACAAGTTATTACGCTTAGCTTTAACAAATAACTCATGGTTTTAAAATTCTAGCAGCCTAAAATGCTAACGTGTCTAACAGATTAACCATGAATAAACACGCTAAGTGCTAAATCATAAGCAGAGACAAAAAAGGCGGGGAATTCTACCATACCCAGCCTCTTTCGCCAGTTGAAATCACTGACTAGCCATTAAATTTAGCACCAACCTAAGGTTTGTTGCTTAACTATTTGCTGTAATAGCTCAATATGAGCATCTGAATCGTTTAAACAGCCAATAAACTCGTAACGTTCTCCACCCGCTGATATGAAACTTTCCTTAGCCTCTTGTGAGATCTCTTCCAGTGTTTCTAAGCAATCAGACGAAAATGCCGGGCACATAATATCAACGGATTTAATCCCTTGCCCAGGCAGAGACTCTAGTAACTGATCCGTTGCTGGCGTTAACCACTCCTCTTTACCAAACTGAGATTGAAAACAGATCCGCCACTGCTCAGCCGATAAACCAAGTGACTCAGCCACTAGCTCTGCAGTTTTCTGGCACTGCATTTGATAAGGATCACCTTCGGTCACATAACGAACAGGCACGCCGTGGAAGGACATCAACAGCACCTCTGCTTGACCTTTACTCTGCCAGTGCTGCTTTACTGACTCAGCCAGCGCTGCAATATAACTAGGATGAGCGTAATACTCTTTGTTGATCCGTAGTTCAGGGAAGTCGCGCTTCGATTTATGTAGCTCGCTAATTGCATCAAATACCGGTGCAACGGTTGAGCATGAGTACTGAGCATACAACGGCAATACAAAAATCTTACTCACTCCCTGGGCTTTTAGTTTATTAAGGCCTGAATCTAATGACGGATTGCCGTAGCTCATGCCAAGCTCAACAGGCACGTTGAAGCCAAAACTTGTTTGTAATGATTGCGCTAGTTTGTCGCGCTGTTGCTGGCTTATTACCATTAATGGCGATCCATTATCCCACCAGATAGACTCGTAAAGTTTGGCGACTTTGGCTGGACGGGTATTTAAAATGATGCCATTAAGAATCGGCTTCCAGATCCAAGGAGAGATATCGACAACACGAGGGTCGCTTAAGAACTGCTTTAAGAATTTTTTAACATCTGGCGCAGTTGGGGAATCAGGCGTGCCAAGGTTAACCAATAAAACACCGAATGGGGAGCTTGTGTCGTTCACGTTTTCTCTCTTTTAACCAAGATATTCTGCGTCAGGCTATCATTGGAAAAAGCATAAAAAAAGCCCACTTACATGGGCTTTATTAAATATGAGAACTAGCTCATAAACACACAGCTATTTTGTGTAAATTTAGCTAAGTGCAGCAACGATCTCTTCACTGACTTTAGCAACAGTTTGAGTGCCGTCGAACTTGTTGTAAGTCGCTTCACCTTTTGCAGCTACAGCGCCGTAATATTCAACCAATGGCTTAGTTTGCTCATGGTAGATATCTAGACGCTTACGCACTGTTGCTTCTTCGTCGTCTGGACGAATAGCCAGATCTTCACCAGTGACATCATCCTTACCTTCAACCTTTGGTTGGTTGAAAACAATATGGTAAACACGACCAGAACCAGGATGAACACGACGGCCGCCCATACGCTTAACAATCTCTTCGTCTGGCACGTCAATTTCAACAACGTGGTCGATAGCAATGCCACCAGCAGCCATCGCATCAGCTTGAGGAATTGTGCGTGGGAAACCATCAAGTAGGAAACCTTTAGCACAATCATCTTGTGCTACACGTTCTTTCACAAGACCAATAATTAACTCGTCAGAAACCAGTTGACCTGCGTCCATCACTTTTTTAGCTTCTAGGCCAAGTGGTGTGCCAGCTTTTACTGCAGCGCGCAGCATGTCACCCGTTGAAATTTGAGGAATACCGTACTTTTCCATGATGAATTGGGCTTGGGTACCTTTACCGGCACCTGGGGCACCTAATAGCATAATGCGCATCTCAATCTTCCTCTTATTTCGCATTGTTATACCAACCTCTAACGCAGACAAATGTCTAAAGTGTGGTCACGCGATTGGTATTATTATGTTTAGGGCGGCGATTTTCGCATAAATAGCCGCCATTTTGAAGCGATTTACCTTCGACTTTAGCCTCAGTCAGGGCAAATAAGTCAAGATATTGACCTTTATCAGTAAAGTAAGGTGTAAAGTTTACGTCGATACTGGTTAGCCAACGTATTCCCCTGGCCTAAGGCGGTTAAGATCTCCAAAAACAACCCTTTGACCTTGCCATCTAACGCAGCCACATCTTGTTGCAATGGCGTAAACAGTAACTCTAGCGCTTCATCATTACGTTTTGCTTGGTGCAGTGCTTTCGCAAGGTCAAGCAACGTCGTCATGTCATTTGGAGATTGCTCAAAATCTGCTTGTAGCTTTCTGATCTCCGGCGTATCAGCAGCATCAAGTGCCAATGCTAACTTTGCCTTTAAGCTTTGGTAGTAGCTGTCTTGATCGGCAAGACCGACACTATCGAGCAGCGCTTTAGCATCCTCTAGCGCACCAAGAGATAAATAAACATCCGCTAACGCCAGCGCTATCTCAGCAATCGCTTGCTCAGCATAGGCTTCTTTCAACAATGGTAGAGCGCCAATTGCATTTTGCTCAGATAAAAACACCCGTGCTTGATTGAGCTTTAACTGCCACTGCGTCGGCAAATGCTTATCGAGCATTTCAGTAATTTGCGCCGCGTCTTGCACCCCGGCAAAACCGTCAACAGGTTTTCCTTCATGCAGTACTAAGGTGGTCGGCAAATTCTGGATCTGGAAATAGTTTGCTATCTCCATCTCTGTTTCGCAGTTGACTTTGGCTAGTACAAAACGGCCATTTTGCTGTTGCGACAAGCTTTCAAGCGTTTGCATCAAGGTTAAGCTTTCAGGGCTTTGACTCGCCCAAAATGCCAACACTATGACCTGCTCCATCGAAGCGTCAACTACTTGCTGTATGTTTTCTTTAGTCAGTTCTAGAATATTTTCCATAACTTTCCTTTAGCCATAAAAAAAAAGAGGCAGATTAACTGCCCCCTTATTATAGTTGTTTACTACTTAACGTTTGCTAGCAACATCTGATTCATCAACTTAATGAACGCTGATGGGTCTGCTAAACTACCTTTTTCAGATAGAAGTGCCTGTTGCAGCAGTAGATCAGACCACTGTGCGAACAGCTCTTCATCTTGCTCATCGTTAAGGCGAGCAACGAGTGGATGCTCAGGATTAAGCTCAAATGTAGGCTTAGACTCTGGTACTGCTTGACCTGCCGCTTGCATCAGCTTAATCATCTGCGTCGACATTTCACCTTCACCGGCCACAACACAAGCAGGCGTATCAGTTAGACGCGTAGTCACCTTAACCTCAGAGACTTTGTCACCTAAGCTATCTTTAACACGCTTAACTAGACCTTCAGACTCTGTTTCAAGCTTCTCTTGCGCTTCTTTCTCACCAGCATCTTCGAGTTCGCCCAATTCAAGGTCGCCGCGAGTCACTGAATGCATCTGCTTACCGTCAAACTCGGTAAGGTGGTTAATCAGCCACTCATCAATACGCTCTGACATCAGTAATACTTCAATGCCTTTCTTGCGCAGCAGTTCTAGATGCGGGCTATTTGCCGCCGCTTCATGGCTATCAGCAACAATGTAATAGATCTTAGTTTGACCTTCCTGCATGCGCTCAACATAATCTGCAAGCGCAACATCTGGCGTTGCTTCACCAGTATGCGTCGATGCGAAACGCAGTAGACCAGCAATACGTTCTTTGTTAGCGAAATCTTCAGCTGGACCTTCTTTCAATACTTGGCCAAACTCAGCCCAGAAAGACAGGTACTTTTCAGCGTCATTCTTAGCCAGCTTCTCAAGCATGCCTAGTACACGCTTAGTGACTGCAGTACGCAGTGAAGTGGTCACTTTATTGTCTTGTAAAATTTCACGCGACACGTTCAGTGGCAGATCATTTGAGTCAATCAAGCCTTGTACAAAACGTAAGTAGCTAGGCATAAACTGCTCAGCATCATCCATGACGAATACGCGTTGAACGAATAATTTTAGTCCGTGCTTACGGTCTCGGTTCCACATATCAAATGGCGCTTTAGCCGGAATATAAAGTAGGCTGGTGTATTCCTGCTTACCTTCAACACGGTTATGGCTCCACACTAGCGGATCGGTGTAGTCATGTGAGATATGCTTATAAAACTCTTGGTATTCTTCTTTAGTCACGTCACTCTTGTTACGCGTCCAAAGTGCAGTCGCCTTGTTCATTGGCTTCCAGCTACCTTCAGTTGCAGCAACGGCTTCAGTCTCTTCAGTCGCTTCAACTGCTGGCGTGCCCTCTTCAAACATCTCAACCGCTACAGAGATATGATCTGAGTACTTAGTGACAATAGAGCGCAGGCGGTAATCATCAGCAAACTCTTTTTCGTCATCTCTTAAATGCAGTGTAATTTCAGTACCGCGAGTCTGCTTGGTGATAGTTTCAACGGTGAAATCACCTTCACCAGCTGACTCCCACAGCACACCTTCATCGCTACTGTGACCTGCTGCACGGGTGCGAACAGTCACTTTATCTGCAACGATAAATGCCGAGTAAAAACCAACACCAAACTGACCAATCAGTTGAGAGTCTTTTGAATCATCACCTGACAAGTTCTTGAAGAAATCAGCGGTGCCTGATTTAGCAATCGTACCTAGGTGTTCAATCACACCGTCACGGGTCATACCAATACCATTATCAGAAATGGTCACTGTGCCTTTTTCTTTATCAGCACTGATGCGAACGCGTAGTTCGCCTTCACCTTCATAAAGGTCATTGTTTGTTAATGCTTCATAACGCAATTTGTCAGCCGCATCAGCTGCGTTAGATACCAGTTCGCGCAAGAAAATTTCTTTGTTTGAATACAAAGAGTGGATCATCAAATGCAGTAGTTGTTTGACTTCAGTTTGAAAGCCATGAGTCTCTTGTTGTGACATGAAATGTTCCCTTTAAAATTCGGTTTAAGTTGAGCTTGTTACTAGAAATGGGGCTATAAAAACGCTTTTCAAGGGGAAAAGGTTGCATTGACTTCGAATGCACAAAAAAAAACCAGTTAATGGATAAACTTTAACTGGTTTTCAAATTTTAACTCACTTTTAGCAGTTAAGTTAAATAGGCAAGCGCCCATTAAAAGACAAGGCTAAAGTGGTGCTATCCACATATTCTAATTCCCCACCCACTGGCACGCCGTGGGCAATTCGGCTCACAGCCAATTCATGTTTCTTAGCCATATCGGCAATATAGTGTGCAGTAGCATCACCTTCAACGGTTGGGTTAGTCGCCAAAATAAGTTCTGTCACTTCTCCTGATGCCAAATGCGTTTCTAACAGTGCCAAGCCCAATTCATCAGGTCCCACTCCATCAAGCGGTGACAGGTGGCCAAGTAACACAAAGTAACGTCCTGAGAAGTGTCCACCAGCCTCAATAGCCAAAACATCAGCAGGTGTCTCGACCACACAGATCACAGTTGAGTGACCACGCTTGGTACTTACACAAATTGGGCAGTAGGTTTCTTCAGTAAAGGTACGGCAAGACTGACAATGGCCGACTTCAGACATGGCTTTACCGAGAGAATCAGCAAGCTTACTTCCTGCTTTACGATCACGTTCTAATAGTTGAAATGCCATACGCTGCGCAGACTTAGGCCCCACGCCCGGCAGGCATTTAAGTGATTGGATAAGCTCATCAACAAGTGGACTAAATTTCATTTAACATTCCGTATAACAAGGCAGTTAGCAGCCTAAAATAATAATATTGATTTTGAAGTGACACTGACGACGTTAAAGCCCTGCGCACAGCCAAACAAATGAGTCGCGAATATTAGCATAGAAAAATGCTACAGCAGCTAAATTCATAGCAAGCTAGTGTCCTCTATTGCAAAGAGCCTATGAAACAACCACAAAAAAGCCCAACTTAAATTGGGCTCTTAACTTCAACAGACACATTTTGACTGTTATTAGCAGCCTATAAACCTTGTCTTAGAACGGCATCTTCATGCCTGGTGGAAGTTGCATTCCGCCAGTCACTTCTGCCATTTTGTCTTTTTGATTCTCTTCAACACGGCGAGCAGCATCGTTACATGCCGCTGCGATAAGATCTTCTAGCATCTCTTTATCGTCTTCAAGCAAGCTTGCGTCGATATCAACTTTACGCACACTGTGAGAACCTGTCATAGTGACTTTTACTAGGCCAGCACCAGCTTCGCCAGTAACTTCCATACGTGCAATCTCTTCTTGCACTTTAGCCATTTTGTCTTGCATCTGCTGGGCTTGCTTCATCAAGTTGCCCATACCGCCTTTTCCAAACATACTCTGATTCTCTTCTATTATTTATCACAACAAATAAACTGCGCTAATCTTACTAAATATAGAACGATTAGCAATGAAAGCTGAAATTTCAATTGTAAAATTATGACTCAGGTAACCGCTTAAAGTTCGACATATCGACCAATTCTATCGATTTTCCCTTATTAACCAGCAATTCTGGCGCATAAGATAGTGAGTCTGGCGTCAAATGTGCGCCCATGTGTTCGCTCAACCAGCGCACGTTATCATCGGTTATCATCCCGTGATGCGCTTGAGCTAATATCTCTTTGTGAAAACGGCGTCTCACCTCAAGTGGGGTCTCACGCGAGCTATCGACTCCAACAGAGATCCGCACTTCACTTGGCTGTCCGAGTGCTTTACTCATCGCCTCTTCTAGCTGCTTAATAGCTACATCGGCGCCAAGATGCTTTTGATCTGGTTTAAGCAATAACGACAGAGGCTGTTCAAATTGGTGACAAACAGAGTTAACCGCGAGTTGTCTTACGCGTCCACCCACTTCAAGGTCAGCCATGAACCGATACCATTTAAGATCGATATCGTTACCGGTTATCTCACCACTAGGCAATGCAGGTAAGTTTAACTCAACATCCTGAACTGAAGTTGAATCAAGCAATGTAACAGGCGGTTTGCCCTGCTGCTCTGCTTGATTTTGTGGCTGAGCTGTTTGTTTCGACTCTACAGCGACATTGTCAGCAGTTTTATTGACTGTTTTATCAGCTTCTTTGTCAGCAGCTACATCATCAAACCTAGGTGTAGGGTCCTGTGCATGAGGCTCTTCCCAAGGCGGCCGGTCAACAGTCTCCTCTAGGCTATCTACAGCCTCTGCTTCTGTATTTTTCTGCGGTTGAACGCTGCTAGCGCCAACGGTTACAGGAACACTATTTTCTATTTCAGAATCTGGTTTAGGCTTTTTGACAGGTGGTGCAAAAGGTTTTCGTTCAGTCACAGACTTTTTTGCTGAACTCTCCTGAGGATCTTCTTCACCTATTCCGTCGAGTAATGAATCTCTAGCGGCTAATACAGCATCTAGAATGTCGTCACTTGCCGAGCTATCTTCTGCGCTGGGTTGACTCTCTAGCTGACTGGGCGCCAGTGAAGTCGATATTGCTGCTGACTGCGCTGCATTTTGTCTGCTGTCTGTGATGTCTTGCGCTAAAGGTTCGGACTGCTCTAGTGCAAAGTCAAAATCGCTGTCATCAATGTCAGTATCGTACGCCCCCGCGTACTGCGAGTATGCAGCTAGATCATCGTCACCTTCAAATTGGCTATCTTGAACCAGCTGGCCCTTTTGTGCTTCCAATTTAACGCTAGCATTGTCAACGACAGTGTTATTTAAATTTGAGTCAATGTCGCTTGGCTTTGGCAATTGCTCTGGAGCACTGCTTATTACTGCAGCGTCACCCGAGGCACTCGTATCAGCAAGCTGTTGAGCTTTAACTGGCGGTTTAACCTCGCTCAGGGTCTGCTCAGTACTAATATCTTTAGTCTCTGAGATGTCTGAGCTTGAAAAGCCTTGGCTCTGTGCTTGACTGAGTATGACCGCCATTTCGCTATTCATACTCTCAAGCGTACTGGATACTGGCGCACCGACGCTGGCTTCAATGGCTGCTAACTCAGGTTCTGGCTTATCTGCAGCAACTTGCTCTTGACTCGGCTGCTTATCATTGACGCTGCTAGCGGTTAAAACTGTTTTTTTTTCCGCTGCCTCTTCAACAGGCGCAGCTTTAACTTGCGGCTGTGGAGCAACTATTGCTTGCGGCTCAGTAGTTTCAGATGACTGTGTTATTACAGGTGTTGCTGCCTCTGGAATCGCTATCGATGCAGGACTTTCTGTCACCCATTTGCTAACAGGTTGCTCTGGCACAAAGGTAACGGCTCTAAGCAGTGCCATCTCTAGACCAGACTTAGGATCTGGTGCATGAGGTAAGTCTTTACGTCCAGTCAGTAATAGCTGGTAATACAGCTGTACCTGCTCCGGCGATAGCTGCTGTGCAAATGCTTTTATCTGCTCACTATAAAGCGACATTTGTGCCGCGGCGGGAGCAAATTGTGTCAAAGTAATTTGATGCAGTAACTCTAATAAGCTACGTAACACCTCTTCAGGTTCGGCGCCAAAAGACAATACACCAGCACTGACTTGCATCAATGCCATAACGTCCGCTTTTGCAAGTGCTTCAAGCAAAGCGATAACCTGCTTTTCATCAATGCTGCCCAGCATGGTCTGCACTAATTCAAGTTTCACTTGTCCTGCACCAAACGCAATCGCTTGATCGGTTAAGCTTAATGCATCACGCATACTGCCATTGGCGGCTTTTGCTAGTAGCGTTAACGCTGTGGCTTCAAACTCCAGCGATTCGGCGGTTAACACATTAGTTAGCTGATCACTGATTTCGTCTTGAGTTAGACTTTTTAAATTAAACTGCAAGCAACGCGACAGTACTGTTACCGGCAAACGTTGAGGATCGGTTGTCGCCAGCAGAAACTTAACATGCTCTGGTGGCTCTTCAAGCGTTTTGAGCAGTGCATTGAAACTGCTGCGAGACAGCATATGCACTTCATCAATCAGGTAGACTTTATAACGGCCACGGCTAGGACGATACTGGACATTATCAAGAAGCTCTCGGGTATCATCAACTTTAGTGCGCGACGCCGCATCAACCTCTATAAGATCGACAAAACGCCCCTCTGCGATTTCTACACACGCTGAACACTGACCACAGGGTGTAGCAGTAACACCTTGTTCACAATTCAAGCCTTTGGCGAAAAGACGCGCAAGACTGGTTTTACCCACTCCTCGTGTGCCAGAAAACAGATAAGCATGGTGCAATCTTTGCTGAGTGAGCGCATTGGTTAAGGCATGTAAGACATGCGACTGACCAACCATTTGCTCAAATTTGGCAGGGCGCCACTTTCTGGCCAACACCTGATATGACATGGAACTCCCCAACGTGTCATGAATATGATTACGGGAGCACGCTCCTCGACTTATTTGAACAATAGCATGCAAAGGTTTTACATGCCATATCAAGCGTTCAAGGAGCGGTTTGGCGGTGATTAAATCACCTTAAACAGAAATTTTAGTCTGATTATTCGCCTTCGAATTCACACAGGCTGAGTAATTCTAAATCCATTGTCTCTAATCGCTTCTCACCACCAAGATCAGGCAGTGAAATAACGAATGCAGCATGATTAACCTGGCCGCCAAGATTACGGATAAGCTTTACCGTCGCTTCAATCGTACCGCCAGTTGCTAATAAATCATCAACAACCAATACTTTATCTTCCTTGGTAATGGCATCAACATGAATTTCCAACACATCGTGACCATACTCTAGCTCGTAACTTTCAGAGATAGTCTCTCTTGGTAGTTTGCCTGGCTTACGTACGGGAACAAAACCTATACCTAACTCGAGTGCTAAAGGTGCGCCAAATAAGAAACCACGGGCTTCAGTGCCGACAACTTTAGTAAAACCTTGCTCCTTGTAGTGTTCAACTAAAAGACCAATTGTAAGTTTATACGCTTGTGGATCTTCTAATAAACTGGTCACATCTCTAAATAAAATACCCTCTTTAGGGTAGTTAGGGATGGTTTTAATGCTGTTCTTTATTAGTGCCAAGCTGTCAGTATTCATTACCATAATTATTTACTTTATCTTATTTAGTTTTGCTGACAAACGCCAAAGTAACACGTAGGCAGAATGTCATCGAAGTGTAAAAATCGGCATAAAGCTTAAGCCGCTTTATGTCCAGTTGCAACAATGGATCGTAAGAACTGTAGCCTAAGCCACTGCTAAATGTTGCCATTATTGTTCACTCTCAAAAAGAGCTGTCCTGACTAGCAATATTTAACTTTTGTATTCAGTAGCATGCTGCAATACAGTCATGTGCTTAATCTTCAATTTCAGGGATACTTCTTAAATAAACAATCAGTCCAGTACCAATACATACCAGCATCACTTTCACCCAGAGCAACGGCACAATAGCGATACTGATAACAAAGCTGAGGCTACTAACAACGTATGCCTTCTTCTTCAGACCTTTTTTAATAGCCCCCTTTGCTTGCCAATCTCGCAGCGCTTCAGAAAACCATGGATGGGTCATCAACCACTGATAAAGTCGATCACTTGAACGAGCAAAACAGTACGCCGCCAACAAAATAAACGGCACCGTTGGCAATATAGGTAACAAAATACCAATCAAGCCTAACGCTAAACTACAGAGCCCAGCCAACAGAAAGAAACCACGTTTTAACGCCATCAAAATCACCTAAAAACAAAAAGCCACTCATAAAGAGTGGCTAGTATACCTCAGCAAAAATGAAAGAGAGCTTAAATTAGCCCCATCACCTTTAACCAAGACAAGCTTGCTGGCAATGTCGGTAACAACATCACTAGAATAAAACCAATAAAATAAACAATGTTAAATGGGTCTTTAAACGGCTGACTCATGACTTCCTCTACGACTGTTGCTAACGACATTTATTGATCTAGATCAATTTTTTGCGCCATTATAGAGTTTCATCACGCCGATAGAAAGCCTATTACCCAATAAACTCTCGAATAATCCCTTTATCACTCAGTTGAAGTAAAAGCTCAATGCAACCTTGCTGCAAAACCTCAGGTTCGATATTAGTGAAAGTCTTTAATAACCAGTCAATTAGATCAGAATACTGTACTGATTCAAATTGCGACATATATGCCAATACTTGCGCAGTTAATGGATTAAGCTGTAAAAAACTCACTTCATCATCGAAATCAGCGTAAATGCAGAAAAACTGTGGTGCTTCGGTGGGCGCATTTGGACGATAATCTTCACTAATATGCTGTACATCAAAAGTGTATTGAGCAATTTGCGAAGTTGATGAAACACTAAGCGACATTTTAACTATCGCGTCAGTATCGATATCGGCAACATTAATGACCTTTTGCTGAGGGCTCTCTTGAGCGACAGCGACGACAAGTTCGAGCCACTCATAGTGAGCGAGCTCAAGCATAAAAGGCGGGTCTTGCTCTGTTGCTGTATATTCAGTTTGTAAAAACAGTAGGAACTCTTGCGCGATTTCAATAAATATCGGCGTGTGACAATCATGTTCAACAAAAAATTGCTGTACTCTTTGCTGCCAGTCTTGTTCGCTGTATAAACTTTTTAATACAGGAAAAGCATTAGAGACAAATCCATCAACATTATTAAAAAAAAGTTCTCGGTAAATTTTCATTCGCCTAGCTTCAATTCCCTCTGGTAAGGGGCTTGATGGATCTTTAATGTAATCCATGAAGTTTTGTTGGGTTTCAATGAAACTCATCAAGCGCTCCTTTTCAAGCTGGCAATATGGCGGTTCTGATAATCATGGATCTGATTAATCTCAATCATAAGCTCACTGGTGGAAGGAATATTAAAATCTCGTTCTAATAGCGTTGGATAAGCACCATGATATTGATGACATGCATCGAGCAATTTCCATACCGGGTCAATGATATCTGCGCCATGGGTATCAACCATTAAATCTTCAGCTTCTTCATAATGACCAGCGATATGTAAGTACTGGATCCTATCCGTTGGCATCGCTTTTAAATATTCAAGCGCATCATATTGATGGTTAATTGAGTTAACGTATATATTGTTAACATCCAGCAGCATCTTACAATCAGCCTCAGCCAATACTGATGTGACAAACTCTAGCTCAGACATTTCGGCACCTGGAGCGGCATAAAAAGAAACATTCTCTAATATAAGTGGTCGTTCAATAATATCTTCTACTTGCTTAACCCGCTGAGCCACATGTCGCACCGCTTCCCCTGTAAACGGGATAGGCATTAAGTCATACATGTGCCCAGAGCCTGAACAGTAACTCAAATGCTCTGAATATATTTTTATCTGGTGTTGATCAAGAAAACTTTTGACGTTTTTGACAAACTGCACATCAAGCGGTGCAGGACTACCTATTGATAGTGAAAGACCATGACAATAAAACTCATGCTTTTCAGTTAATGCTCGAAATTGACGACCAAACTTACCACCCAGCGTCATCCAATTTTCAGGCGCCACTTCAAAAAAATCAATGCCAGCGGGGACACCTTGGCAAAATTCATCCAACATTTCTCGTCTTAAGCCGAGACCCACTTGTCCTTTATTTGTCATACTGCTTGCCCGTCAATTATTGGGTTAAATTAACAAATAGGGCCAGCAAACGCTGGCCCCGTTTTACTAATTATAAAGCTTACTTAGAACCACCACATTTACCTTCACCACACTTACCTTCTTTCTTAGCTTTCTTGTCGCCGCCGCACTTACCTTCGCCACACTTACCTTCTTTGGCTTTAGACTTAGCCTTGTCGCCGCCACATTTACCTTCGCCACACTTGCCCTCTTTGGCTTTCATTTTGTCGCCGCCACATTTACCTTCGCCGCACTTACCTTCTTTGGCTTTCATTTTATCTTCGCCACATTTACCTTCGCCACACTTACCTTCTTTGGCTTTCTTTTTGTCTGCGCCGCATTTACCTTCGCCACACTTACCTTCACCTTCTACTAACTGGTAACCGGCTTGCATTTCACTAAAGCCAAATGGGCTTGCTTGAACAGATGCAGCCAAAGAGCTTCCAAGAACAACAGCGCCAACAGCAACAGTAACAGCAGTCTTATTAACTAGTTTCATAATATCTTCCTTCTTGATTTAATCTACAGTATTTCGGTTACCAACAATGTATTTTGCTGGCTTGCTTAAAGAGACCTGACCACCAACAATTTAATTTCATTTTTTCTACAACCATCACATTTATGGCGCAAAAAAGCTGATAGTGCAAACATTGTTTATATCTATTAGCCTCAGTTTAGCGCCACTATTCGTTATATTTGATATATAACAACCTTGAATAAAAGCCTGCTAAGTTATGAATATTAGCTGAATAAAAAAACAAACAGCCTGCCGACAATACGCAATTAGCTTGATTTAAGATCACGCCAATTTCGCTTTCGTTTGGTGCCACAGAGCACATGATGTAGAATGCAGCGCCTTTTAAACTTGATGAATGGATAGTTCTGTGCGAATAATTTTGGCGCCTATGGAAGGTGTTGTTGATGATTTAATGCGTGAAATTCTTTCAGCAATTAATCCTTATGATTTAATGGTGACCGAATTTGTTCGCGTCGTTGACCAGTTATTGCCAGAAAAAGTGTTTTATCGGATCTGTCCTGAGCTTAAAACCAATGGTGAAACTGCATCAGGAACGCCTGTTAGAGTTCAACTACTAGGTCAAGAGCCTGGTTGGATGGCAGAAAATGCTATTAGAGCGATAGAGATGGGCTCAAAAGGGGTTGATGTTAATTTTGGCTGCCCAGCCAAAATGGTCAATCGCAGTAACGGTGGTGCAGTAATGCTGCAATACCCTGAACAGCTCTATAACGTAGTAAAAGCCATGCGTGAAGCGGTGCCAGAACAGCATCCTGTTACCGCTAAAATCCGCCTTGGGTTTAACGATAAGTCACTTTATATGGAAAATGCACAAGCGATATATGAAGCGGGTGCGAGTGAGCTCGCAGTGCATGCAAGAAGTAAAGTTGACGGTTATAAACCACCAGCTTACTGGGAGTACATCACCGATATAAACGCCAAGCTACCTATTCCGGTGATTGCTAATGGTGAGATATGGAATGCCGATGACGCACGTCGTTGTATGGAGGTTACCGGTTGTGACAGCATCATGGTTGGTCGCGGCGCGATATCATTACCTAACTTGGCTGCAAGTATCAAAGGTGCAGCGCCTTACACATGGCAGCAATCATTGGCACTGATGCTTGAGTACACCAATCGCGAACTTGTCGGCCGCAAAAGTACCTATTACCCAGCTCGAATTAAACAGTGGTTCAACTACCTCAATCGCCAATATCCTGAAGCTGATACCCTATTTCGTGAGCTTAGGATCTTTAAGACAGCTGAAGAAATTATTCATGTTCTGCAAACCGCTAACACCAATCTGTACCATCAACAGCTTGATTAACAGAATAATTGGTAATTATTAGTAATAATGCCCGCTGATTTGATCTTAGTCATTACCTTCAATTGTAACGCGTTTAGACTGATAAACCGTGAAATCAATAATTGTAGGCAGAACCGTGAGTACGAACCAAATCAAACAAACCCTTTCCGATATTGAATTGGAACTAAGGCAGAAGATTGGTGCGCACCCAGAGTTGCAAGCCAAGCTAATGGATCAGCATAATTATTCCCTGTGTGAGCTTATCGAGATAATGACCCAAGCTTATTTATGCGACCATTCATTATTTTTCAAGTTGATGCAACTGGACGCTGCGCGTTGCCAACTGGAAATTGGTTTGTATGGCGTGTGCTCTGACTGTGAAGAGAATATCGAAGCGGAACTTTTAGCCGCAGATCCTCTCGAACAACGATGCTTAAGCTGTAATAACTTGCACAAACGTGAGCACCGACAAGAGCTGAGATTGAACCACTAAGATTGTCGCGTCTATCTTTTGATTAATCGAAGATATAAAAAAACCTCCTATAAAGGAGGTTTTTTATTATCTAAAAAATACTTTAGAACTTAACACTTGCTCTTACGAAGAAGTAACGACCTAATACGTCATAAGTGTACGGGTCGGTATTTGAGTCATTATTACCTGAGTAATAAGGTGCATCTTCATCTAAGATGTTATTTACACCACCAGATAGACGAACAGTATTAGTTACATCATAAGTCGCTGATAGATCGTGGTACACGATGCTATCGACTGTAGGAGCATAACAATCTGATGGGTCATCTTGACATGCAAATGAATCCATTCCGTCAATATAACGCGCTTCGTATGTTGCACTCCAGCTATCGCCAGTAGCACTTAGGTTAAAGTTAGTTTTTAACTTAGCGTATGCACCTGAACCACCAGTGATATATCCACGGTAATCTACAGCAACACCGTCTTGATCGAATTCTACATATTTATCAAGAATCGACGTATCTAAGCCAGCTTTCCAATCTAAACCTAAACCTTCAAATACATATGCTACGTTAATATCATAACCTGCAGCATTTGTTTGACCGATGTTTTGCAAACCATTGTCAAACGAGATGCGACCAGTACCATCAATTTCGATGTTAGAAGACTGACAAAGCGCTGTATCAGTATTAATCTTGTTACCGCTTGCATCAAGACACTGGTTAGCAATGTAGTTTGAATCTACAGCAGTAATTGTGTTACTGATTTCAATATCGTAGTAATCAACAGTGAAAGATAGACCTTCTACAAAGCTTGGAGAGTAAACCAAACCTAAGGTAGTGATATCAGCTTCTTCAGGTGTTAAATCAGGGTTACCACCAACAGTCACTTCAGCTTGTGTTTGATCTGTTGCCGGATGCTTGATTTGGTCAAATGATGGTGACTTACCGCCGTATAGCTCACTTACAGTTGGAGCACGGAATGCAGTAGACAAACCACCACGAAGCATCAAGTCATCTGTCATGCGCCATGTTAAACCAAGCTTCCAAGTATTATCTGAACCAAACGTGCTGTAATCGAAGTAACGAATAGCAGCGCTTAGGTCAACCTGTTGTGCAAGTGGCAGATCGCTCAATAATGGAATTGCTATCTCAGCATATGCTTCGTTTACATCAAATGAACCAGCAGTTGCTTCAACGCGTGGATCATTGGCTAGGCCTTGTGAAGTCAACGAGTCAGGTGTGTAATGTGCAGATTCTTTACGGAACTCATAACCTGCTGCGAAGCCTACAATACCAGCAGGAAGTTCAAAGATCTCACCTGATAGTGTTGCCGCTGCAATATCTAGCTCACTTCCACCACTGTTAATTTCAGTGTAGATATATGGAGCAATGCTATCGCCTTCCCAAGAAGACTGAGTAAATGGATCAAAGCTTTTATCTAAAACTGCATCATTAATTGAACCTAGGTTGTGCAGATTAGCAAGGGTATCAACTGAATCGTTCTTACCTTTGTTGTATGATGCATCCCAAGTCCAGCCATTGTCGAACTCACCTTCAAGACCAACAACTACACGAACAGTATCTACAACTTGAGAGAAGTCACGAGTACCTGATTCAACCACTCGACGACCATAATCTAACTTTTCGCCTTCTTGTACTAAACCAACTAGCTCTTTATTCATCCAAGAAGAGTCGTATGCCCATGCAGTGCTGTTCCAAATAGGCTGTGGCGCCATTTGCTGATCAGACCAACGCTTAGAGTACATTGCTTCAGAGAAGAACATGATTGAGTCTGATAACTCATATGTTCCAGAGAAAGATAGATTCAAACGCTCCATTGGCGTTGAAAGGTAGCTATCTTTTGAATAGTTGTATTTATCTTCATTGGTGAAATCATGGTATTCACCACCACGACCACTTAAGTCTGCTTCAGTCTTATTCGGATCTAAGTACTCATACTTTGGCTTGCCGTCGTCGCCTGCAACATAGTGACCATAATAACCACTGTCTCCGATAGCGTAAGCACCATCTTCACCTGTACCTACGATGCCATGATTTCTATCGCCCCAAATGTGTCCGCCTTGTGCGTATGAACTACCACCACAGTAAAGGCTCTTATCACCTGCATCACCGGTTTCAGCGATTGGACAGTTTGAAAAATCACGGTCTGCTTGACTCGCTTCACCACGCTTAGTGTACTGAGCATTAATGACAACGTTGCCTTTATCAAATGTGTTACCAACTGTGAAGTCGATGCTTGTTTCGTCAGCGTCGCCTTGACCAGACATGCCTGTTTGAACATTCATCTCAAAGCCTTCAAAGTCACGCTTTAAAATAACGTTTACAACACCAGCAATTGCGTCTGTACCATATACAGCAGATGCGCCGTCTTTAAGTACTTCAACACGTTGGATCATCGAAACTGGAATAGTGTTCAAATCAACAGATGAAGCTGCACCAGTGCCAGATGCAATCATGCGGCGGCCATTTACCAGTACCAAAGTACGGTTTGAGCCAAGTCCACGTAAGTTAACTCGCGCGTTACCACCAGAGCCGTTATTAACTGCGGCGTTAGTCATCGCGCCACCTGATGCTGTCATTTTCTGTAAAACATCATCAATAGATGTAGCACCTGAGGCAATAATTGCAGAAGCATCAATCACACTAACTGGGCTAGATGTTTCCATATCAGCACGCTTAATACGTGAACCAGTAACTTGTATACGTTCAACTTTATCTTCTGCTGTATTTCCTTCTACAGCGTCATCAGCCAAAGCAAACCCCGATAAAGCTACACTACTTGCAGCAACAGCAATAAAACTTCTACGAATAGCACTTGCCGTTAAGGTCAACGAGTTCATATTTTTCCCCTTCAAATCCCAACAATCAATTTATGAATAGTTATATTTTTTGTTTTATTATTAATAAGAAGTTAACTTCTTGCCTGCAATACTGTTAAATACCACAAAAAGAGTCAAGCTTTATTACAAAATAATAACCTTATTGATATAAATTGATACAGATCACAAAAACAAATACATGAGCATTAAAATAAAAAAACCTAAGAATCAAGAGCTTAGATGTACCCCCACAAAAAGCAAACTATTTATTTTAAACAATTCTTTAACATAACAACATATATTAACCTTAACATTTGATTGAATATCAAACTCCTAAAAACCAAACTAAAGCCCCTAGCAATAAAACCAAGCAACAGTCAACGAAATTAAAAAAATAAATATTAAAAGATATAAAACAAAAACACGCAACCTAACATTCGCATTAACTAATAAAGCAGTATAATTTTTACACTGCTGAACTCAAACAAAAATATTAATTAAAACAATTAGAAAACAAACCGAAGTAAAATAAAAGCAAAATGTCGCTCAAATAGGCGCCAATATAAACGATACAAAACCAGAACACTTGTAACTCACTCGTTAATTAAGTGTGAACAGTTATAATAACCAATGATAATTTCAAGTTAAGATAAAATAAGCTAATAATTATTAAATACGAAAAAACAAACATGAAATGAACCTTTATTATTCCCCTCGCTCCAATTTAGTTTCTGCAACCCACTTTATAAATGCTAAATTACAGGCACTTAAGAATGCAGCCTTGATTTTCAAACTGGAATTATCTCGAGTAGCCCTTACCAAAAAGCCTTTCAACACCGTAAAGATAAAGTTACAATAATTCACGATTAAAATATAAAACTAAAGTGCGGAATTGAGAAAAGGGTCTATGTAAGCATTCTAATGAGCAATACCAATTGCATTAAGTATTTAGTCAATTCAGAAGCGCTTAAGCTTTCCAATTAAATACACATTGATAGAAAGAATGGTTATCCCCTTGTGAGCTAATTTAAAGCTGAAGTGTAATGTTGGAGCATTTGTCTTTGGGTCGCTGACGTTAACGAGTAATACCTGAGTACTGTATGTTGCTGTATAAAAGCTTGATATACGACTGCATTGATACAGGAAGCAGGACAGAGAAGGATGCCAAGAGAGATCACCATTAGCTTCTAGCTTTCAGTTTACCGTCAGTGTTTTGAGAGCCCCGCGAATGAGCAAGTACTTAATGCTATTGGTTTAATAGATAAGGTCAGTGTATTCAGTAAAAATAGCGATTAGTTGTTCAGTCAGGGTCTATATGATGGTTTTGAGCTGATACAAATCAATCAGGAACTTCTTGCTCTTGTAAAAACTGAATTACTGTTGATATCGGCCTGAGAAGCAACAAGCCATTTGAGTTAAACTTAATCTATGATAATGATTGCTATCCTTTTCCTACCAGCAAGAAAGGGCGCCCATAAAAAAGGAGCCACAAGGCTCCTTTTTTCAAACTTAGCAACGTCTCATATTAACGAGTACGTGGGCAAAGCTCTTCAGTGCTGAAGAAGTATGCAACTTCACGTTCAGCAGAAGCAACTGAATCAGAACCGTGTGCAGCGTTCTCATCAATGCTTTCAGCGAAATCTGCACGAATAGTACCTTCCGCAGCTTCAGCTGGGTTAGTAGCACCTAGAATTTCACGGTGTGCTAGAACAGCGTTCTCGCCTTCAAGAGTCTGAACCATGATAGGACCAGAAGTCATAAATGCAACTAGTGCACCAAAGAAAGGACGTTCGCTGTGCTCAGCGTAAAAGCCTTCAGCTTGTTCTTGGCTTAGGTGTACCATTTTAGAAGCGATGATTTTCAGGCCAGCAGTTTCAAAACGGTTGTAGATAGCGCCAATGTGGTTTTTTGCAACAGCATCAGGCTTAATGATAGAAAAAGTACGTTCGATAGCCATGAAAAGCTTCCTTCTTAGATAAACGGGTTTTAATTTCGCGCGGATTATACGAAATTAATGCCTAATTGCCTACCCTTATAGTGCTATCAAATAGAGATAAGTCGGTTTTAGAAATACAGAAAAGCCAAATGGATCACAATTCAATGCTGAACGTGGTCTAAATATGGCTTCAAACATAACGCTTTCGGATTAACAAGTTCCCTATTAGAGAGGGTTACTTGCGATTTTTAACCCACATAACACCGGCAGCAATGACGACTAACAATGCCAGGGCAGGAGCTAGATCCATAAAATGGTGGAATAAGCCAACGCCACCATGACCTTCATGTGCAAATGCGAGAGTTGGAGTGAGTAAAGCTGTAGCAAGTATTAGAAACCTACTCATAATTGACGTCCTTTGTTTAACGGCTGAAACATATCACTTTTACCTTAATTTCCAGTAAAGTGCTTTCTATTTACCTAGCCTAGAATTAAACAAAGTGAGTGAACTTGATGTTGATCAATCCTACGTTTCTTTCACTTATTAGATCCCAAGTTACATGATTTAGATCACATCCACTTAAGCCATTGATGACAATTTGTCTCATTTCTCATCAATCCAGCGAGCTTGGATTGCTTCTAATACACGCTCATTACAATGATTCGGGTCATCGTCAAATGCCGCTAGTTTGATCACCCATTCACAAAGATCAGTAAAACGAAGAGTCTCGGGTTCAATATCCGGATAATGCTCTAAAAGTTCTAGTGCAATGTCTTGTGAGTCAATCCATTTAAGTCCCATGCCCTACCCCATCAAATCAACATAAATTGAGTATAAACCAAATTTAATACCGACAAGTTTGCTTCAGTAGAAATATCGAAAATCTTGCAAAAAAAAACCAGTAGCTTGGCTACTGGTTTTATATTTGTAATGAGTGGCTAGTGGCCTTCACTTACCATATTAATGGTGTACTTTGGTATTTCAACAACCAAATCACTCTCTGGAACTTTTGCTTGGCAAGACAAGCGGCTCTCGGGTTCGAGCCCCCACGCTTTATCAAGCATGTCATCTTCTAGCTCATCGCTCTCTTCTAGGTCATCGAATCCCTCACGCACGATGCAATGACACGTCGTACATGCACAAGACTTTTCACAGGCGTGCTCGATCATTATTCCGTTGCGCAGTGCAACGTCTAATACCGTTTCGCCTTCATTGGCTTCGACAACTGCGCCATCCGGGCATAACTCTTCGTGAGGTAAAAAAACTATTTGTGGCATATTGAAACCTATATATTGTCAACTGACTGGCCTTTAAGTGCCAGCTTGATTGAATTATCCATACGCTTAGCAGCAAAGTCCTGCGTCGCGGCATCTAATGCTTCGATTGCACGTTCGATAGCATCGGTGTCTTTTTCTTCTGCAAGCTGCGCAAGAGTTGCCATAGCGCTCTGTATCGTGCTTAGTTCATCAACTGTTAACAGTTGACCATCTTTATTTAACGCGGCACTCAGCGACTCTAATACTCTTGCTGCTTCAACTTGCTTCTCGGCTAACATGCGGCGAGTAATATCCTCTTTTGCATTCGCCATTGAATCTTTAAGCATGCTACCAATTTCTGCATCTGATAGACCAAACGATGGTTTCACCTGAATGGTTGTTTTTACGCCAGTTGATTTTTCCATAGCAGTCACGCTTAACAGACCATCGGCATCAACTTGGAAAGTCACTCGTATATGGGCTGCCCCAGCCGCTAGTGGCGGGATCCCATTAAGGGTAAACCTTGCAAGTGAACGGCAATCTGCAACGAGCTCACGTTCGCCTTGTACCACATGGAATGCCATTGCAGTTTGGCCATCTTTAAAAGTCGTAAACTCTTGGGCGCGAGCTACGGGGATAGTGGTATTACGAGAAACCACTTTTTCCACCAACCCGCCCATGGTCTCAATGCCTAAAGACAGTGGGATCACATCCAGGAGTAATAGGTCTGAATCTGGCTTATTACCGACCAAAATATCAGCTTGAATTGCGGCACCGATTGCAACGACTCTATCGGGATCAATTGATGTTAGCGGTGTTTTGCCAAAGAAATTAGCCACCTCTTCCCGCACTAGAGGTACACGAGTTGAGCCGCCGACCATAACAGTCTCGATCACTTCATCAGTACTCACACCTGCATCTCTAAGCGCACGACGACAACTAGAAACGGTCTTTTTGACTAACTTACTAATCATGTCATCAAATATTGCACGAGAAACGTTTAGAGATAGTACATTTCCGTTATCATCAGTTACATTTGCTGTGGTGCTATCGTTGTCAGTTAATGCTTCTTTGACCTTACGCGCTTCGATGAGCAGCTTGCGGCTTAAACCTGCACTAACCTCACCTAATGACCATTGCTGTTGGAAGTGCACTTGTAACATATGATCGAAATCATCACCGCCAAGCGCGCTATCCCCGCCTGTAGCCAGCACTTCAAACACGCCTTTATTCAATCGAAGAATTGAGATATCAAATGTACCACCGCCGAGATCATAAACAGCAATAACCCCTTCCTGACCAGAATCGAGTCCGTAAGCAATTGCCGCTGCAGTTGGCTCATTGAGTAGCCTTAACACTTTAACGCCAATAAGCTCTGCAGCATCCTTGGTACCTTGGCGCTGCGCATCATCAAAATACGCAGGCACAGTAATAACAACACCTTCTAACGTGCCACCTAATGTGGATTCAGCACGTTCTACTAACGGTTTTAGAATATCGGCAGATACTTGTATTGGGTTAACTTTACCCTGAGGCGTAATAAAAATGGGTAAACCATTATCACTGGCTTCAAAGGTATATGGGAATGCTTGGCTACCTGATTGAATATCATCAAGGCTGCGACCCATGAATCGTTTTACTGAAATGATGGTATTTTGTGGATCTTGCGCTGAAAAGGCTTCAGCTTCATGCCCAACAAATACGGAGTCTTGGGTATAGCGAACAACTGACGGTAATGAATGCTGCGCACTCTCATCTGCCAATGTATTGGCTACACCACTTCTAACTGCGGCAACTAAAGAGTTTGTCGTGCCTAAATCTATACCCACCGCTAAGCGGTGTTGATGAGGAGCTGCGGTCAGTCCAGGCTCTGCTATCTGCAAAAGTGCCATATATATCCAACTTAAAAAAATGTTGGCTCAAACATATTGAGCCAACAGAATTAGAAAATAACAACGAGTTTATTAACCTAAGAGAGCATCTTCCGCTCTAGCTAACTCGTCTTGTAATTTTGCCATAAACTTAAGTTTACGAATTTGGTCAGCCGCCTGCAAATGTTCAGATGCTAAATCACTTGCCAACTGCACTTTTAGTACAGCTGTGATCTGCTTTGCAAACGTATCAAATGAATCATAAAGCGCTTGTATCTCTGCGTCAGGATCATCACTGTCGCTAATCTCTTCAAGCGATTCACGCCACTCCATCTGTTGCATCAGAAATTGCGTGTCTTTCAGCGTAGTAGACTCATGGCTTAACTCTAACCCCTTAAGAGCAAGTAAGTGTTCTGCACGTTGAATCGGGTTTTTCAATGTTTGAAAGGCATCATTGATCTGCGCAGTACGTTGTACAGATAAGCGTTTATCTTGTTCACTAGCATTAGCAAATTTGTCGGGATGAACCGCCCTTTGCAGATCGCGGTAGCGCTCTGCAAGAATGGCGGTGTCGACATCATAGGAAGGAGATAAACTAAACAGCTCAAAATAATTCATAGTTTAACTTTCAAAGCTTATACGGTAAAACTCTCACCGCAACCACATTCGCCTTTCGCATTAGGGTTATTAAATTGGAAACCTTCGTTAAGGCCTTCTTTAACGAAGTCCAACTCAATCCCTTGAAGGTAGATAAAGCTTTTGGCATCGATAATGATCTTAACACCATCAATATCATAAAGTTCATCGTCATCATTCAAGTCATCAACAAACTCAAGTACGTATGCCATACCTGAGCAACCTGATGTTCTTAGTCCTAAACGCAGACCTAGACCTTTGCCGCGGCTCACTAAAAAGCTTTTAACGCGTTCTGCCGCAGCGGGAGTGATACTAATTGCCATCTTAACTCCAGGTATTACTTCGATTGCTTTGTTTTATACTCATCCAGAGCCGCTTTAATGGCATCTTCCGCCAAAATCGAACAATGAATTTTTACCGGTGGAAGTGCCAGTTCTTCAGCGATATCGGTGTTTTTGATTGCACCGGCTTCTTCAACTGTTTTGCCCTTAACCCATTCTGTTACTAATGAGCTAGATGCAATCGCACTACCACAGCCATATGTCTTAAATTTAGCATCTTCGATAATACCATTATCATCGATACGCAGCTGTAACTTCATTACGTCACCACAAGCCGGCGCGCCAACCATTCCAGTTACCACTGAAGAATCGTTTTTATCAAATGAACCTACGTTACGTGGGTTCTCATAATGATCGATTACTTTTTCGCTATAAGCCATGATACTACTCCAATTTATCTATTCGTTAATGTCGTTAAGGTTAGTGATGTGCCCACTGGACTGAATCCAGATCAACACCGTCTTTGAACATTTCCCAAAGCGGAGACATTTCCCTTAAGTTACCAATAGATTCTTTAATTGTTTCTATTGCATGATCGATCTCTTCATCAGTCGTAAAGCGACCAATTGAGAACCGAATTGAGCTATGTGCCATCTCATCATTTAAGCCAAGTGCACGAAGAACGTAGCTAGGCTCAAGACTTGCGGAAGTACATGCTGAACCCGATGAAACAGCTAAATCTTTAAGTGCCATCATCAAAGATTCACCTTCAACGAAATTAAAGCTGACATTTAAACTACCGCAATGTCTTTGATCCATATCGCCATTGATGTAAGTTTCTTCAATGTGATTAATACCATTCCACAACTTGTCACGCAGGCGGCGGATACGCTCGTTATCTGACTCCATATCCGTTTTGGCAATAGCTGCTGCTTCACCGAAGCCAACAATCTGGTGAGTCGCCAACGTACCACTGCGCATGCCACGTTCATGGCCACCACCATGCATTGCTGCTTCAAGGCGAATACGCGGTTTACGGCTCACATATAATGCGCCAATACCTTTAGGGCCATACATTTTGTGAGCAGAAATAGACATCAAATCTACTTTGGTCTTCTGTACATCAATTGGCATTTTGCCAACGCTTTGCGCCGCATCGACATGGAATACAATTTTACGTGAACGACAAAGCTCGCCAATTGCATCGATATCTTGGATAACACCAATTTCGTTATTAACCTGCATAATGCTGACAAGCAAGGTATCTTCACGCATTGCAGCTTCAATCATTGCAACCGGGATAAGGCCGTTAGCTTCAGGCTGAAGGTAAGTCACTTCATAACCTTCACGCTCAAGCTGACGACAGGTGTCTAAAACAGCCTTATGCTCAGTCTTGCTAGTGATAATATGCTTGCCCTTCTTCTGATAAAAGTGAGCAACACCTTTAATCGCAAGGTTGTCAGACTCAGTAGCACCAGAGGTGAAAACGATTTCACGCGGATCGGCATTGATAAGTTCTGCGATCTGGTTACGAGCAATATCAACAGCTTCTTCAGCTTGCCAGCCGTAACGGTGAGAACGAGACGCTGGATTACCAAAAATGCCGTCCATAGTCATACACTGCATCATTTTTTCTGCAACACGAGGGTCAACTGGCGTCGTCGCAGCATAATCTAGATAGATAGGTAGCTTCATCACACACTCCGTACTTTGTGGCAGCCATAGTGCTACCACTTACAACGTACAAAAAAATTATTTTTATGTTAATAACAGAGACGGCTAAATGCTGATTCTCTGTTCCTGCTGCAATTTATCTTGTTTTACAGAGATAAATTGCACATCTCTCTTTCGCATTAATCCGGCAAGCGAAATGCCGTTTAAAAAATCAGAAATCTGTGAACTCAGGTCGCCCCATAAAGAATGAGTCAGGCATCGCGTTCCGCTCTGACAATTCCCCTGCCCTTGGCAGCGTGTGGCATCAACTGATTCATCAACGGCTCGTACAACCATACCGACAGAAATTTCGCATGCATCTGTGCCTAAGCGATATCCGCCACCAGGGCCACGGACACTCGATACAAGACCGTTTTTTCTTAGCTTTGCGAAAAGTTGTTCTAGGTAAGATAGAGAGATCCCTTGGCGCTCTGAAATGTCGGCTAATGGCACGGGACCATCAGTTGAGTGCATTGCAACATCTAGCATTGCAGTGACTGCATATCGACCTTTTGATGTAAGTTTCATTGCTACTACGTCTCCCAAAAAAGCATAGGCTAATTTCATCATACCTGAGTAAATTAGTCAAGTATTTAACCTAGTGGTTTGGTCAAGTATTATAAGGATCATGGCAGGAATTAAATACCCCGTCATTTTGCTGGGGTATTTAACCTGTTTATTAGGCAAGATTCAATGCCATTTATTAAAAATGGCGCACATAAAGCTAGATAATGGGATCAAACTCATCTAATGACTTCTGACGCTTCTGCGCGGCGGCTAATTCAGCCTCGCTAAACTCGTCAACTTCTAGCTCTGGGAGCTTCTCTGTGCAGACGCTACCGCCCAAAGTTTGTACAGCTTGACAAACTTCTTGCACTTTCGAATCCATCAAGTGCATGTGATCTAGCATTTGGCCAATCGCGTTAGCGACTGGATCTGGATTGTCTGGTGCAACAGCGTAGGCATCGAAGCCATATTTTTTTGCCATCTCTGTGCGTCGATCGGTTTGCTCTTTAGATTGCTCTGAAGGACTGGCTACAGCGCGACCAGGGATCCCCACTACAGTGGTATCAATAGGCACATCTTTGACAACCACCGAGTTAGAACCTACACGTGCACCGTCATGCATGGTAATCGGACCTAGTATCTTCGCACCAGCGCCAATAACAACATTATTGCCTAACGTAGGATGACGCTTACCAGACTGCCATGTGGTACCACCGAGTGTAACCCCATGATAAAGCGTACAGTCATTACCAATTTCAGCCGTTTCACCAATCACTACCCCCATCCCATGGTCAATAAAGAAACGATCGCCAATCGTGGCACCAGGATGGATTTCGACTCCAGTTAACCAGCGAGAAAACGTTGATAAACATCGCGACGTCAGACGCCATTTACGTACCCAAAGCTTATTACTGACCCTGTGGATCCATATTGCTTGCATCCCTGGGTAATTGAACAGTATTTCAATTGTCCCATTCGCGGCGGGGTCTCTATGGTAAATAGACGCTATATCATCTTTTAGTCTCGCGATAACACCCATGCTAACTACTTCCCTACTTTTCGTTACTGTCTTTTTTGGCGACAACCTTATCTACCGAAGTCAGAATTCCGCGCAAGATATTCATCTCTTGACGCTCTATTCGTGCACGGCTAAACAGTCGGCGTAACTTGGTCATAACCTGACCTGGATGCTGTTTAACAATAAAATTGGTCGAAAGCAGCGTATTCTCCATATGCTCGAAGAAATTTTCGCGCTCTTTTGAAAACGGATATTCATTATCAGGTTCAACAAACCCTTCAGGCTTATTACTCTCAAACTCCTTTTGCACTTGGGCAAGATGAGCAACGCGCGCTTCATAACAAATAATCTGAACTGCTTGCGCTAAATTGAGCGAGGTGTATTCAGGGTTGGCAGGGATGGCGACATGGTAGTCGCAGCGCTGCAGCTCTTCATTAGTTAAACCATTATTCTCACGCCCAAACACGATTGCGACAGGCCCTGTCAGCGCTGACTCAACCAGTTTCTCACCAGCCTCTCGCGGTTCTAGCATTGGCCAATCCAGTGTACGACTGCGAGCGCTAGTTGCAATTACTAAACTACAATCTGCAATGGCTTCTTCAACAGAATCAACGGTAACAGCATGTTTTAAAATATCTGAAGCCCCAGCAGCTAATGCCACAGAGTGGCCATCTGGTGCCACCTTGGGTTCTGCTAAGTATAAAGAAGACAACCCCATGGTTTTCATTGCACGGGCAGTGGAACCTATATTGCCAGGGTGAGATGTACCGACAAGAACGACGCGAATATTGCTGAGCATGAAATTACTTAATTTATGTGAGAGAACACTTGAAAATATGTTACCACATAGCGGCTATTTTTACGTACACAAAAATCAGCATTTGATATAACCGAAAAAACGCGTATAATTCGGCTCCGATAATTTATATATCCGTTCTTTTACATCCAGGGGATTTGCAATGCTTCCAATGCATACTATTGCTGTGCGCGCCGCTCGCGCTGCCGGCCAAACGATTATACGTGCTTATGCAGAATTAGACCGTATTGAAGTCACTTCAAAAGGGACTAATGACTTCGTAACTAACGTAGATAAAGAAGCAGAAGCTGCAATTACCTATCAGATCCGTAAAGCTTACCCAGACCACACTATCATTGGTGAAGAGACTGGTGAGAATAAAGGCGCTAGCAAAGATTACGTCTGGATCATTGACCCACTGGATGGCACTAATAACTTCGTAAGAGGTATCCCCCACTTTGCTGTATCTATCGCGATGCAGTTTAAAGGCAAAACAGAAGTCGCTGTTGTTTATGATCCTATCCGTGATGAGCTATTTTCAGCTGTTCGTGGTAAAGGCGCTAAATTAAACGACTTCCGTATCCGTGTTAAGTCTTCTAATGATCTAAGTGACAATATCATTGCCACAGGATTCCCATTCAAGGCGAAGCAACACACTGAAACTTACATGAAGCTTTTTGCATCAACATTTACTCAGTGTGCCGATCTTCGTCGTGCAGGTTCTGCAGCACTAGATCTAGCATACCTTGCCGCTGGCCGAGTTGATGGTTTCTTTGAGATTGGCCTTAAGCCATGGGATATCGCAGCTGGTGATTTGATCGTCCGCGAAGCAGGCGGTACAGTGACTGACTTTACAGGTAACCATAACTACCTGACTTCAGGTAACATTGTTGCAGGTTCGCCAAAAACAACCACTGCACTCGTTAAGTCGTTCCGCCCATTATTGAGCGAAGCACTTAAACGCTAGTAATCACTGTGCATCTAGAGCAATCTAGATGAAGTGTTAAAAGCCGCCTTGTTTGGCGGCTTTTTTGTATCTATCGCTATTAGACTATATAACTCAGGTCTTCTGTACAGAAACTAGTCTTACAAAATGCTGATTTCGCTAAATAAAACACGCAACTGTGAAAAGCATCACATCACTCATGTCGCATTTTTAGCAATTACTGGTACTCTTTATTAAACGACTGCATTAGGGAACAACATGGACAAAATGTATCGAAAATACGGTATTACCAGTATCAAAGCCGTTGAACATTTAGTATTGATTATTATTGCCATCGCGACGATTGTCGCAATTGGCCAAGAGATAGTTCATATTTTTAAAGCTGGTGAAGTCGCTCTCGCGGACTTACTACTATTGTTTATCTATTTAGAAGTGTTGGCAATGGTGTCTCACTACGCTGAGTCTGGCAAGTTGCCTATTCGGATGCCACTCTATATTGCTATTGTTGCATTAGCTCGCTATCTCATTTTAGATATGAAAGCGATGGATGATTGGCGTATAGCCGCAATTTCATTCTCTACGCTTATTTTAGCGTCCACCGTTATCGTGATCCGTTGGGGGCAATTGAAGTTACCTTATCCACGCCCTAAGGATGATAATTAGTCTCCACCTTACGCTTTTGATACAAAAATGCTCAAAGCTTTTGCTTTGAGCATTTTTTTATAATCGCACTTTCGCTCTAGTCTAAAAAAGTTAGTGACTACAAATGCGATCGGCAGCGGTTGAAATCCCCGCTTCAGAGTGAATGAACTTACCTTTCTTTTCTAGAAATGCAATGAGCGCGTCTGCATCCATCTCTTGCGCAGAACAAGTATGATAATGAGCATCAACACCAAACTTAGCATGCATTAACTCTTTTAATGCCTGTGGCGTTAACGACTCGCCATGTTCTAGCATCATTTCCATCACTTGGTGACCGTGTATTGAATCTGACATAATTTCTCGACAATTAAGCTGTATTTATAAGGCACTTTATACGCGAAGTTTAGATATCAAACTTTGATCTAAGTAACAATGTTTAGTCATTATACCAATCGGCATAAGTAGTTGGTCTACTCAGAGTGTTTTTGGCGAACTAATTCAAGGCGGATAATTGACAGAATGGTTGTTCCCTTTTGCCTTTATCCAACACCTAAATAGGAAGCCAAAAACGCTCCTTACAGGCGAGTTTTAGCAGCTCTGATGCTGAATTAATGAGCTTGAGCGTAGAATAATTATGTACTTCACTCATTGCAAACCACATGGCCTAGCATGTTCCTGACATGCTTAAGGCATTCCCTCCATCCTTGTGGTGAATGTCATTCATGCACGACTATATGGTCTATTTTGTTCCATACAAAATCAGACATTCCCTCCCTCCTTGGAGGTCTGATATAGGAGGTACGAGAGCAAGGATGCTCGAAGCTAGAATAATGCAGGAGCGATTATCGAGAGTAACGCAGGAGTTGTTACCGAGGAGCATTTAATGACCTTGCCTCAAAACCGCTAAACTCTCGCTGAGCGACCAAATCTTTATACCGATTGGTATTAGATACAGATGGATCGTCACGACTAGATATGGCAGAGTTCTTCAGACATTAAAATACCAATCATTTGATTGGCTTTTTAATTGAAAAGGAGTGACGGACTAGACAACTACACTACTGCTCGCCTTTTAACAATTCAGGTTCAACTAAAACGCTATCATTATCATCTGAGATCCAAATTTGACCTTCACAAATATTGATCTGCAAAGCCATATTCTTACCGACTAGTTGCCCCATTGCTTTAACTGCGTCTTCAGGAATATTGGTTACCGTTAGATTGTCATAACGCTCGAGTGCGGCTTCATTTTGCTTCCACCATATTGGTACGCTTCGGCCACCATAAGTAATAAGCAAAACCTGTTTTGATCGACCACAAGCTTTACGCAACCATTTTTCATCACTTTGGCCAAACTCGACCCAAAGGTCAATTTCTCCAGATAGTGTTCTGTCCCAAAGCTCAGGTTCATCTTCAACACACATGCCTTTACTAAAAGCGAGTGATTCACTGGCATTCATTGCAAAAGCAAGTAATCTCACCATCATGCGCTCGTCGGTCTCTGACGGATGCTGCGCAAGTGTAAGCTGATGATCATTATAATAGCCGCGATCCATATCGGCGATTTGAATAGAGACTTTGAATACTGTTGCTTTTAAGGCCATAAGAAAGTTCGATGAGGTATTTGCGGCTAAGTGTACCTTATATTAAGTAACAGAGGGCTAAAGATCGCAGCGCTAGTATCGTAAACAGTAAATTTAATTTATCAGCATTAAATAGCCGTTAAATAGCACCCATTTTTAAACGCATTGCTTGTGGAAATAATACTGATAATCGGTTGATTTCATCAGGTTCTGCATACACCAAGCAATGTTCCCCATCATCCAGTGCTAGCTTAAGATCTTTATCACTAACGACTGAACCTCTTGCAGCGTCACGCCGAAGCAGTTCATTAAGCGAGTGGGGCAACGCTATGCAGCTAAAAATGGAGTCCAATTTTTGTAAATATGGCATAGCAGCAATTGGGAGTAACTCTGCTTCTATTTTGGTATCTAGCAGTACCAGCTCTCCTTTAACCTTGGAAAGCGAAAAACTATCTTGATAATGGTTTGGAGTATCAGCATCAAAGCGAGACTGGTTAAGCTTAAAGAAACGTTCCCAAAATACTCGTCTATCTTTGAACACAGGTAACCTTTGCTGTACATCGTTACGGCGCTCGGCGATAAAGTCAAATAGCGGTGTAATAGAATGTGGTAACCATGACTCAAGCCGAGATCTTAGCTCTCGAGCAAAAACAGGTGCAGCTCCAGCGGTACTAATTGCTATCTGTAAACGACCTCTATCTATAATTGATGGAGTAATAAACCGACAAAACTCTGGGTTATCGACAACATTAACCCAAATATTACGCTGTTGTGCCAATGTCGCTAGCTGTTCATTTAGCGCTTTATCTGCAGTTGCTAAATAAACAAGGTCCCAACCATTGATATCCTCAAAGTTAACTTCCCGCTCCTCAAGGCTAATACGCTCTTTGCGCTGATACGCTAGCATTTCATTGCTGCTATCCTTTGCAATCACATGAATATCTGCATCAGTCCGACTCAGTAGATCCAGCTTGCGACTAGCTACTTCTCCAGCGCCAACAATCAAAATTTTTAAAGATTGGGTATCTACAAACAATGGGAAATACTGCATTTAGCTAAAATACCTCTGAGGCGATGTGATAGATTTTTGGGAGGATTAATCTGTTTCGAGCGGCAATTGTCTCTCAAGCCAAGCTTTATAACCACCTGCTACTGAGACGACTTCGGAATACCCCATAACTTGCAAGTTTAAAGCAGCCATCGCAGAGCGATAACCTCCTCCGCAATATAGTGCTATAGGCATATCTTTATCAGGGAATCGAGTTTCAATATCTCTTTCGATAATCCCCTTCCCCAAATGCTGGGCATTCGGTAAATGCCCTTTATTCCACTCATGATCTTCACGAACATCAATAAGCGTATAATTTGGGTTAGCCTGGAACTCCTCAATCGTTACTTCATTGATCTGAGGAAGAATACTCTCAACTAAAGCTAAAAATGCGGGGTTATGTTTCATCAGCTGTATTTCTCACTTCTTTCTGCACTGCAATTCCAACAAAGCTCAAAACTGGCTTCATTAACTTCATGGCAATTCACACATTTCCATTGCGGTTTTTCTGCATTAATAGAAATCATCTGTGCTTTAGCATTAACGTAGTCAGTTTCTGCCACCCAAAGCTCAACATTTTGGATCCCTGTCGGTAATTCACCTACACCACCTAAAAGCGCCTCTCCTTTTAGCTCTACCGCTATGCCACTTGATTCAAGCATGCCTTTCCAAGTATGGGCTTCTAATAAATTCCCAGCTGCAAGTAACCGCATTTTGTCATCCATGTAATTTCCTACTGCATTTGCTTTATTGGCAAGTTCTAATAACTACAACGACTAATAACATCCAGATTAACGGTTATTATACCAATCGGCATAAGTAGTTGGTCTGCTCAGAGTGTTTTTTAGCGGCTCTGATGCTGTGTTAATGAGTTTGAACCTAGTTTAACTATGTACTTCACTCACTGCAAACCACATGGCCTAGCATGTTCCTGACATGCTTAAGGCATTCCCTCCATCCTTGGAGGTCAGATGTGGTGAATGTCATTCATGCAGGAGCATTTAATGACCTTGCCTCAAAACCGCTAAACTCTCGCTGAGCGACCAAATCTTTATACCGATTGGGTATTATTAGTCAGTTCTAGCTATTTTAGCTCGTCATAAAATAGCCTTCCATGCTACTGCTAAAACATTACCACTGTCGAGGCCTGTTTTAAGCTTTAATACAAATCACCACAATCAGTTAGATTAGCTAGTAACATCAACTCATAAAGAATATGCATCCAGCACAAAAAACAAAAAGGCCACCTATATAAGGTGGCCTTTGCAGATTATAGCAGTACTTTATGGCATCAAGGTCTCTTGATCTGCGCCCTCTTTTTCAATCTCTACTGGCATCATGTGTTCACGATTGATCCCAAGTTTAATCGCTAAGAAACTTGCGACATAGATTGATGAGAACGTACCAACGAAAATCCCCATAAGCAGAGCAGTTGCAAAGCCATGGATCATTGTGCCGCCCTTAAGGAACAAAGCAACAACAACGACAAGCGTGGTACCTGTAGTAATAATCGTTCGACTCATAGTCTGAGTGATTGACGTATTGACCACTTCTTCAGGACTACCTTTGCGTAGCTTGAGAAAGTTTTCACGAATACGGTCAAAAACAACAATGGTATCGTTGAGTGAGTAACCGACAACGGTTAACAAACCAGCCAGTACGGTCAAGTCAAACTCTAGTTGGAATATTGAAAATACCCCAAGCGTAATGATTACGTCATGCGCCAAAGCCGCCACAGAACCTAACGCTAGGCGCCATTCGAAGCGGAAAGAGACATATATAAGAATACATATCAACGCCACTAGAACCGCTAAGCCACCTTGTTCAGCAAGCTCTTTACCGACTTGAGGACCAACAAACTCAACACGCTTTTGAATTACAGCAGGGTCGAGTTGAGTCACGCCTTCCATCACATGAGCAACTTGAGTGTCACTTTTTACGCCTTCCTTGACTGGAAGACGGATAAGTATGTCGCGGCTCGAACCGAAGTTTTGAACCACTGCACCGTCAGTTTCTTCTGTAGAAAGTCCTTCACGGATTGCCACTAAATTAGCTGGATTAGAAAATTCAAGCTCAACAACCGTACCACCGGTAAAATCCAAGCCCCAATTAATACCTTTGGTTGCTAGGGACCCAAGAGAGCCCAGCACTAATATCGCAGAAAGGATACTAATAGGTACAGCATGGCGCAGGAAGTTGATAGAGCCTTTGATATTTAAAATCTGAAACATTTCAACTTCCCCTTAGATAGACAGTTTCTTCACGCGCTTACCACCCCAGATCGCGTTCACTATAGAACGAGTTCCGACAATAGAGGTAAACATCGACGTGGCGATACCGATCATTAAGGTAACCGCAAAGCCTTTAACAGCACCCGTACCAACCGCAAATAAAATAAGTGCTGTCATAAAGGTAGTAATGTTTGCATCGGCAATGGTTGAAAACGCATTTCCGTAACCTTCATGAATCGCTTGTTGGACACTACGACCATTGCGCAACTCTTCACGAATACGTTCATAAATAAGCACGTTACCGTCGACCGCCATACCAACAGTCAGTACCATACCTGCGATACCTGGCAGTGTTAATACGGCGCCAGGGATCATCGACATAACACCCACAACCATAACGAGGTTAGCTGTTAATGCAAGGTTAGCAATAAGGCCAAAACCACGGTAGTAAACCAACATGAAGAGAAGCACTACAGCCATACCCCATATCATTGCTTGCATACCGTTTTCGATATTTTCAGCACCAAGGCTTGGACCAATAGTACGCTCTTCAACAATGTATACTGGCGCAATCAAGGCACCAGCACGTAGCAACAGCGCAAGGTTCTGTGATTCTGCATGACCAAGACCAGTGATAACGAAGTTACGACCAAGACGAGCTTGAATCGTTGCAACTGAAATAACTTCTTCAATCTTCTTCATTTTAACGCTGCCATCAGCGTTCTTCTCACCAGTATCTTTATACTCAATGAATAAAGTCGCCATAGGGTTACCTATGTTGTCTTTAGTCACATTCGAAAAGATAGAACCACCTTTAGAATCTAAGTTAATAGAGACTTGTGGGCGACTGTACTCATCGTAGCTAGGTTGTGCACCTTGGATATGGTCGCCGGTAAGCATCACTGCTTTCTTCAGCACGACCGGACCACCTTCACGGCGCTGATACACTTCAGAACCCGCTGGCACACGACCACTTGCTGCTGCTTGAGCATCAGCATTTTGGTCAACCATGTGGAATTCAATTGACGCCGTCGCACTTAAAATCTCTTTTGCACGCGCAGTGTCTTGAACACCAGGAAGTTCTACAATAATACGCTCAGCGCCTTGACGCTGTACTACAGGCTCGGCAACACCCAGTTCATTAACACGATTACGTAAAGTGGTAATATTTTGCTGCAGTGCTTCTTCCTTGATCTGTTTTAAATAAACATCGCTTGGATTGGCGATAAGAAAATAATCACTACCAGAAGAGCGATCGGTAAAGACCATGTCAGCGCTACGTGATTTTAAGAAACGCTCGGCATTCGCTAACGTTTCTGCATCACGGAACTTGATTTCGATGCCTCTGGCGCCGTTACGAATACCCGCATAGCGAATTCTCTCAGCACGTAAATCAGTTCTGAAGTCAGCGACTTTAGCTTCGGTCATTTTACGTACGGCTTCACCCATATCGACTTCCATCAAGAAGTGAACGCCACCACGTAAATCAAGACCTAACTTCATAGGCGAACCGCCCATAGCTTCAAGCCACTCAGGTGTTGCAGGTGCAAGATTTAATGCTACCGTAAACTTATCGCCAAGAGCCTCAGCAATAGCTTCTTTAGCAAGCAACTGTTCTTCACCATTACCGACACGAACTAATAATTGACCATTTTCAAGCTCAGATCGCTTAACAGCAATTCCTTTGCTTACTAATACATCATTTACTGCCGACTGAGTCGACGCTGTCACCTCAGCTCCTCGGGTTGCAACCACCTGTACTGCATGGTCCTCACCGAATAAGTTTGGTATCGCATAGAATCCACCTATGGCGATGATTATCATCACCATAAGGTTTTTCCACATTGGGTATTTATTTAACACGCCATAGCCCTCTTGGCTTAAAGTGACTTAATAGAGCCTTTAGGCAATACCGCCGCAATGTAATCCTTTTTAATCGTGATTTCGCTAGTTTCGTTAATCGTCAACAAAACGTAGTCGTTCTCATCACTGATCTTAGCAATTTTACCTAAAATGCCACCACTGGTTAGCACCTCATCACCTTTGCTCAATGAGCTCATTAGGTTCTTATGCTCTTTTACACGCTTAGACTGCGGGCGGAAAATCATAAAGTAAAAGATAAGGCCAAAAATGACCAACATGAAAATAAGTTCCATAGTGCCGCCAGCGCCGCCTACAGGTGCATCTGCTGCATATGCATTTGAAATAAACATAGTATTCTCTTCTTATTGTCTGAGTAAAAATTAATCGGTTAATTCAGGAACTTCAGGTACTTCCCGGCCTTGGCTGGTATAGAACTCTGTAACAAAGTCGTCTAATGTACCTGTCTCAATCGCGCCACGCAAACCTTCCATCAATCTTTGGTAATAACGAAGGTTATGAATGGTGTTTAATCGAGCTCCTAGAATCTCATTACAACGATCTAAGTGGTAAAGGTATGCCCGTGAGTAATTCTTACAGGTATAACAATCACACTTATCATCAAGCGTTGAAGTGTCGTCACGATGACGTGCATTACGGATCTTAACAACGCCTTCACTGGTAAACAGATGACCATTTCGAGCGTTTCGTGTTGGCATGACACAGTCAAACATATCAACACCACGGCGTACGCCTTCAACTAAATCTTCTGGCTTACCGACCCCCATCAAGTAGCGTGGTTTATCAGCAGGAATTTGCGGGCATGTGTGCTCAAGAATGCGATGCATATCTTCTTTTGGCTCACCCACAGCTAAACCACCGACAGCATATCCATCAAAACCAATATCGACTAAGCCCTTTAAGCTCTCGTCGCGTAGGTCTTCATAAACACCGCCTTGAATAATGCCAAACAAAGAGTTTGGATTTTCAAGTTTGTCGAATTCATCTCGTGAACGCTGCGCCCAACGCAGTGACATCTGCATCGATTTACGTGCTTCGTCTTCTGTTGCAGGGTACGGTGTACACTCATCAAAAATCATCACCACATCACTGCCCAAAGAGTTTTGGATCTGCATTGATTTTTCTGGGTCAAGGAAAACCTTCTCTCCATTTATCGGTGAACGGAAATGTACACCCTCTTCGGTGATCTTACGGATATCGCCCAAACTGAACACTTGGAACCCACCCGAATCGGTCAAAATTGGACGCTGCCAATTCATAAAGTCATGTAGGTCACCGTGCTTACGCATGATCTCTTCACCAGGACGTAACCACAGGTGAAAAGTGTTACCGAGTAGTATATCAGCGCCGGTTTCACGAACTTCTTCAGGCGTCATCCCTTTAACCGTACCGTAGGTACCTACGGGCATAAACGCTGGGGTTTCTACGGTTCCGCGTTCAAACACTAAACGGCCGCGACGAGCACGACCTTGGGTTGTATCTAATTCAAATTTCATTATTCACCTCGCCAGAGAAACAGTCTGACCTGAGTTAACTCATCAAATGAGTTATAGATTAACACTAGAGATAAGGGCTACAGATTAAGTATCAACCCTTATCAATAAAATAAGTACCAAAATGAAGATGAAAAAAACCCACCTCATCGGTTTGGGTGGGTATTTTAAAGCATATTTAAAGATTAGTTCGCTTTTTTAGTCACAAACATGGCGTCGCCATAGCTAAAGAAGCGGTATTTTTGAGCAATCGCATGCTGATAGGCGTTTTTTACCTCATCGAAGCCAGCGAATGCACTCAGCAACATTATTAACGTCGACTCTGGCAGATGAAAATTTGTCACCATTGCATCGACTACTTGGAACTGATATCCAGGATAGATAAAGATATCGGTATCACCACTAAATGCCTCTAACTCTGCAGCTGATGCCTTAGCGGCACTTTCTAGTGAACGCACTGATGTTGTACCAACAGCAATCACTCGATGGCCGTTTGCTTTTGTCGACGCTATGAGGTCAACCACATCTTGCGAAACCTCAGCCCATTCAGAATGCATTTTATGATCAAGGATCTCATCGACTCGTACAGGCTGAAAAGTGCCGGCACCGACGTGCAAGGTAACAAAAGCCGTGTTTACGCCTTTGTCTTTAAGTGCAGTTAACATTGCGTCATCAAAATGTAAGCCTGCTGTTGGGGCTGCCACTGCACCAGGAGTTTGGTTGTAGACTGTCTGATAACGCTCTTTATCTGCATCTTCATCAGGTCTATCTATATAAGGCGGTAGCGGCATGTGCCCTACTTCTTCCAATACCTCAAGAATGGTTTTATCCGATTGTAGCTCAAGTTCGAATAAAGCATCATGACGGGCACACATCTTCATTTCGTACCCGTTGTCGAGACAAATAATATTATCTACTTTTGGTGACTTAGAGCAACGGACGTGAGCAAGAATACGCTTGTCATCAAGCATCCGCTCAACCAGTATTTCTAACTTACCGCCAGATTGTTTTTTACCAAATAAGCGCGCAGGGATAACTCGGGTATTGTTAAATACCATTAAATCACCAGGCTGTACTTTTTCTAGTATTGCGGTAAATTGCAAATCGGCTAATGCGCCGCTGTTACCATCTAACGATAAAAGTCTTGAAGCTGTGCGCTCTGCCGTCGGATAACGGGCAATAAGCTCATCGGGAAGTTCAAAAGAAAAATCTGCAACACGCATGGAAAGTCTCTACTGTCTCTAAATCGGCGGCCAGTCTATGACTAGAGAGAATGAAGATCAACAATTGAAGTACATTTATTCCGCATAATTCTGCTAATGTAGAACTGCTAACGTTTTTTACTGTTATTTTATTCGCTATTTAAGCTTTATCCTGCTTAGTTTCTTCAACTGTTGTTTCAGAATCTATATCGAAATCCTCAATACGATAGCGATGCTGCTCAAAGGGAATATCTATGTCTACTTTTCTGCGCTGTGGCTGCTCTGTACGAACGAGCTTTTTCGATAACCAGTTCCACATCATCCTTGACCCTCAAACCGTTAATTGGATAGGTAAATTGCCGTAAAGCGATGCACGTCCATGAAGTAACTCTTCACATTAAAATTTGTAATAAAGAATTTCCTTCGCATCGCGCTGCATGTTACCGTGAAAGTACTCATATCACCAAGTATAAAATATGAACTTTCTTGCCCACCTACATTTAGCTGACGTCAGCCAGACATCGTTAGCAGCGAACATTGCTGGCGATTTCGCCAAAGGCAGTATCGAATATTTTCCAAAACACCTACAGCAGGGGATCTGGTTACATAGGCAAATAGATCAACTGACCGACTCTCATGAGCTCACCAAAGAGTTGTTACACAAATTCCCAAAATCACTCACTCGAGCAGCGCCAATTATTATTGATCTCTGTTTTGACCATATGTTGGCAAAATATTGGGATGAATATCATCATTTAAGCCTCGAAGCGTTCGCTGCCAAAGCTTATGATGCAATCGATGAATGTCAGGAGCTACCAGAAGCACTCGTTTCCATCGCGCCTAAAATAAGGAAAGAGAACTGGCTGGTTGGCTACCAAAGCCGTAAAGGTCTTAATCAAACCCTAGCTTCTGTGGCTAAACGTGTTTCAAAGCCTGAAATATTTAATGGTGCACAAGAAGCAGTAAAAAAACTGGACATAGAAATAGAGACAGCTTTTAGAACATTTTATCCGCAACTTATGGCTTATAGTCGTCTATGGACACGTAACACACCAACCGAGTATCTTTAAACGTAAGCAATGAAATGACCGTCTTAGCAGTGCCTTATATAACATGACTTTTTAAAAGGCGCTGTACTATAATTTGGCGCCTTCGTTTCCAACGCTCGAAACTCAACGTTAGCCCTTCCCATTTTAAGATAATGACTCAAATCGAGTACACATAAGGGATTAATGCAATAACGGCTTGTCTTAGACAATCATTTTGCTAGAATCGCGGCGTAACAGGAGAATCCATGCAAATATTTACTTATCAGCCCCCAACTATTCCTTGGTTAGATCTTCGTTATGTCGACAGGGACATTATCATCATAAATAAACCTTCAGGTTTACTGTCTAATCCAGGCATAGCAGATTATACCCATGACTGTGCATTGACTCGGATCCAGCAACGATTTAAAGATGCCATTTTGGTGCACCGACTAGACTGTTCAACGTCAGGGATTATGGTATTTGCTCGTAATAAAAAGGCAGAGTCCAGCCTGAAAACTCAGTTTCAAGATAGAAAAACACAAAAAACCTATATCACTGAAGTCAGTGGCCATCTAAAAGATGCACAGGGAGTTATTGAACATCCTCTTGCGGCCGATAAAGCTAACCCTCCAAAGCAACAAGTCTCAGAGACAGGAAAGGTAGCTATTACTCATTTCGAAACACTAGAGGTTCGAGCTAACAGCACTTTACTCGCACTTAAGCCTGTTACAGGCCGTACTCATCAGCTACGTGTGCATATGTTAGCGATCGGCAATCCAATTTTGGGTGATGACTTCTATGCTGAACAGCACATTGTAGATTCAGCTTCTAGACTAAAACTTCACGCCCAATCTTTGAGCTTTACTCACCCATACAGTGGCAAGCCGATGCATTTTTCAAGTCATTGTTCTTTCTAATTCTATACGCTAAACAGTATAGAATGCGCACAAGAAAGGGGCTTAAAGCCCCCTTCGCATAGAATCACTATAAACCTAAAGGTCTAAGCGGCTTCAACGTCATGTTTAACTGCGGTGTAATAACATAAGCTGGAATTGCAAAACATCAGATCATTACTCGCGGTGAGCATAAAGTACTCGCCGAAAATATTGCCACCTTTATCCTCAAGCTTTACACCGTCATCTGTATGTTCGGAGATCATTTCATCCAAACTGTGGCAACCATCGTTATACCAAGTCTCTAAATAGTAGGTCTCAGCCTGCTTATAAACTGTAATTTTATCGCCGAGTAAGGGTCTTTCATCGACCCAGCGGCCGACGACTTCTCGGTTTTCAACAGCGCCAACTTTCGAAAATAAACGCTTACGCTTTTCAACTACTGACATCTCCATCTCCTTGAGCTTGGTGCGATTCTCAATTTGAATAACTTCTTTTGCCTTATTGCGTACTACAGCCATCGAATTATCTACCCCGGAACAGTTAACAAGTTACTATTTTATTATGTAAATCAATTGTTATAGCAGGTGAGTTTATCGCTAAAGCGACTACCTTGTAACTTAAATTGTATCGCACAATTAAAATAAAAACGCGATTTAAGTCACTTTCTATGCATTACTTTAGTAAATTTGAATAGAAACGCAAGCGCAACAAACCGTAACGAGTTTTTTAGCCTATTTATTGCAAAGTTTGATATAACTTTGTTTGATTATAAAAACAAAAATTAATATGGCGTGCAACACGCTTGCTCTACTCTATAGGACAGATAATGAAATTTAATCGCAGACACTTTCTGAAAACTGCCGGTATTGCGGCAGCAAGCCTTGCCAGCCCATCTTTTGGTTCAGTTTCTAATACCGTTCCAGCGCCTCCGCTGCAAGGAAAAAGCGTAATGGGCTTGATAGCTCCAAAAATGGACACGGTTAGAGTAGGGTTTATTGGTGTTGGCCAACGTGGCTCAGGCCATGTAAAGCACTTTTGCCATTTAGAGGGCGTAGAGATTGTTGCGATATGTGATACCGATATTGAAGTACTCGACAGATCAGTCGCTTTTGTTACAGAACAAGGACTAAAGACGCCCGCGCGCTATAGCGGTAGCGAAAAGTCTTATCTTGAATTACTCCAGCGCAAAGATATCGATATAGTGATCATCTCAACCCCATGGGAATGGCATGCGCCAATGGCTATCGATACGATGGAGAGTGGTAAGCATGCTTTTGTTGAAGTACCACTGGCACTTACCGTCGAAGAGTGTTGGCAAATCGTTAATACTGCAGAAAAAACTCAGAAAAATTGCATGATGATGGAAAATGTCAATTATGGCCGTGATGAGTTAATGGTACTTAATATGGTACGCCAAGGTGTTTTTGGTGAGCTTTTACATGGGGAAGCGGCATATATTCATGAGCTTCGTTGGCAGATGAAAGAGCTCAATCAAAAAACAGGCTCTTGGCGCACCTACTGGCATACGAAACGCAATGGTAATCTATACCCTACTCACGGTTTAGGCCCCGTATCGCAGTATATGAATATCAATCGCGGTGACCGTTTTGACTACCTCACTTCAATGAGTTCTCCAGCGCTTGGTCGCGCACTATACGCACAACGTGAATTCCCTGAAGATCATGAACGCAATCAGCTCAATTATATCAACGGCGATATTAATACTAGCCTAATTAAGACCATAAACGGCCGAACCATTATGGTACAACACGACACGACTACCCCAAGACCTTACAGTCGCCATAATCTTATCCAAGGCACGAATGGGGTATTTGCAGGCTTCCCAAATCGAATTGCAATTGAAAAAGGAGGCAGTGGAAATTTCCATAAGTGGGATATGGATATGAGCAAATGGTATGACAAATACGACCACCCTCTTTGGCAACGAATGGGGCAAGAGGCGGAGAAAAATGGCGGCCACGGTGGCATGGACTTTTTAATGCTTTGGAGGATGGTGTACTGCCTGCGCAATGGCGAGCCTTTAGATCAAGATGTTTATGATGGTGCAGCTTGGTCAGTGGTCAATATACTTAGCGAAGAGTCGGTGAATAATCGCAGTAATTCGGTTAATTTTCCTGACTTCACCCGCGGCGCTTGGAAAACCGGTAAGCCTCTAGGAATTATTGGCGCCTAACACCTGTTTCGTTAGTTTATAAAAAAGCCCTACAACACTGTTGTAGGGCTTTTATCTATAGCCAATATACTTAGGGCCATGAGACTAAATATTCATTAGCTCTCTTTACGTTCTGCGGCTTCGCACGCTGCAGCGGTAAAAATCACGTCAGTAGAGCTGTTTAGTCCTGTTTCAGCTGAATCTTGAATCACACCAATGATAAAGCCAACAGCTACAACCTGCATTGCCACATCGTTTGAAATGCCAAATAAGCTACATGCAAGCGGAATAAGCAACAAAGAACCGCCTGCAACACCTGAAGCACCACAAGCAGATACTGCAGCCACAACACTCAGTAAGATAGCGGTCAAGATATCAACCTGTACACCTAAAGTATTTACCGCAGCCAAGGTTAAAACTGTAATGGTGATAGCAGCTCCGCCCATATTAATGGTGGCGCCTAGTGGAATAGAAACTGAGTAGGTATCTTCATGCAACTTTAGCTTTTCGCACAACGCCATATTAACAGGAATGTTGGCTGCACTAGAGCGCGTAAAGAAGGCTGTAACACCACTTTCACGCAAGCAAGTAAATACTAACGGATAAGGGTTTCGACGGATCTTGTAATAAACAATCGCAGGGTTAACCACAAGCGCTATGATTGCCATTGCACCGAGAAGCACAGCGAGCAATTGAGCATAACCAGCAATTGCCGCAAAGCCTGTAGCAGCAAAGGTCGCTGATACCAGGCCGAAAATACCAATTGGCGCTAAGCGAATAATAAAGCGTACCATTTGTGAAACACCATGGCTCACGTCAGCAAATACCTGCTTAGTTGAATCACTTGCATGGTGCAGTGCAATACCTAAACCTACGCCCCAAGCTAAGATACCGATGTAATTGCCTGTCATTAGTGCATTAACCGGGTTATCAACAACTTTGAACAACAAAGTATTGATAACTTCACCAATACCTTCTGGCGGAGTGGCGCCTTGGGCACCCGTCACTAGAACCAGAGTAGTTGGAAATGCAAAGCTCATGAGTACTGCGGTTAATGCTGCGCAAAAAGTACCAAACAAATACAACAACACAATTGGTCGCATATTAGTTTTGGCATTCTTTTTTTGGTTTGCAATAGAGGCGGCAACTAAGATAAAAACCAATATTGGTGCAATAGCTTTCAATGCGCCAACAAATAGCTCACCAAGAAAGGCAACGTTTTCTGCCCCTGTTTTTGAAACTGTCGCCAATACAACACCGGCGATAATACCTACGAGAATTTGTAATACGAGACTGCCACTTGCCATTTTGGCAAACAGAGATGTTTTTTGATTCATTACTTAACCTGCATTTATAATTTTTAGTTTTTATTAATTTGATTTAAGGGCTAGCAGCAAAGTTGTAAGCCTTAAATTAAATTAATCTTCCTTCAACAGTGTTTGTATCGGATGTGGCCATAGTTGTCTACCTTTGCTAGACAATTAGACCTCGTTATTACTCTGAGGCAGCATCTTACTAACAAGCTACTAAATATTAGCGATAGCTTTTACTTTATTAGCGCCACGCAGCATAGCTTCAATAAGTTCATGAGCATCGAATTTAGTCAGTGCTTCATTAGCGCCAACTTGATGAGCCTGGCTAACACTTATCTCACTCGATAAAGAAGTATGTAAGATGATATAGGCATCTGCGATAGCGGGATTATTCTTAACTTCAAACGCTAATTCATAGCCGTCAAGTCCAGGCATCTCAATATCACTGACTAAAATATCGATAGCATGGCCATTCTTTTCAGCCTGCTCCATAATTGCAAGAGCGTGCTGACCATCGGCGGTCACCTGATAAGGGATGTTGATGCTATCTAACGCGTCCGAAAGTTGTTTGCGGGCCACCATCGAGTCATCTACCAGTAATATTTGTAGTGGCTTAAGCTGTTCGCGCTGCACATCAGTTAAAATTGCCCGAGTTGTTTCAGGACTTGCAGGAAACACTTTAGAGAGTAGTAGCTCAACATCTAATAGCTGAACTAATTTATCCTCGATACGAGTGACACCGGTTAAGAATGCATTTTTACCTAAATTATTTGGCGGTGATTCTATATCTCGCCAATTGCATTCGATGATTTTGTCAATTGAACGCACCAGAAAGCCAATCACCATTCGCTGGCAATCGGTAATAATAATATAACTGTCTTTTAGCTCTTCATCCGATATCGGCCGATAACCGATGGCCGCTGCCATATCAACAACGGGAATAGTGGTGCCGCGGATGGTTGCCGCCCCTAATATCGTCGGATGAGATTGAGGAATGATACTGAGCGGACTATAGGGAACCAACTCCCTGACTTTTAATGTCCCCAGCGCAAACAATTGAGTATACGACAGCTGAAACAATAATAATCCTTGGGACTGCGTTGCCTTACTTTTCATTATATTGTTGTCTCTTAGTTACTTAAGTCATCCAGTTCAGCGCAAACAAACTTTACCCTAATCGTATCAAACTCACAATTAAAGCTGTGACTCGATGGGCAATAATGCGATGCAATCAACTAAGAATTTACGCCAAAGGCCTGCATCAGGCTCGCTATAGATCTCGCGCCCTTTTAGATCGTCATGCCAAATAAGCTCATCATCTTCAAGTGATAATCGGTAGGTACCTGCAGCTAAGCTAGTTTCAATAACCTCAACCGCTCCACCTGCTAGTTTTTCATTGTGAATAATCAGTCCCATTTCGGTATTCAGCCACGCCGAACGCGGGTCAAAATTAAATGAACCAACAAAAATTGAAGAACGGTCTATTATAAATGTTTTCGCATGTAAGCTGCTCTTAGAGCTACCAGTCCAACTGCTACTTTTTTTAACATTAAGGTTCGCTTTAACTTCAAATATACGTACGCCAGCCTCTACAAGCCTTTCACGGTAAGTTCGATAACCTGCATGTACAGCGAGTACATCTGTCGCTGCGAGACTGTTCGTTAACACCGTGACCTCGATTCCACTTTTGACCGCATCGATTAGATTGCTCGTTCCCTCTCGAGTAGGGACAAAATAGGGCGATACAATCATGACCTCTTTCTCAGCTTGAGATATAAATGCGCCCAAATCCGCTAACATGCTATCTGATTCAGATTGATGGTTTTGTTTGTCAGGTTGATCATAGATAAGCTTAGCCTCCCCCCAAAACCACGGTAAAGAATGACTTTGCATTTTTTGAATTAAGTCACTGTCTAATAGACGTTTAATATAGGTGTTGCTGCGGTATTCAGCTTTAGCATCATCAACCACAGCCATTGCTTGTGCTAAGTCTTGTTTACTCACCTCGTGCTTGGCTAGTGCATTAATGTTAACAGTTAGCGGTGCATTCCAATACAGGTCAAACTGATCTGACACCTCATCAACAGATTCACCGATCGCCATCAAGTCAAAGTCACCAAAATCAACATCGGTGTGATTTGAGAAATACTCATTACCAATGTTGCGACCACCGACAACAGTAATCGTATTGTCAACCGTTAACGACTTATTATGCATACGGTGATTTAGCCGAGAGAAACTACTTAAAAAGGCGAGATTTCTAAAAGTACGCTCGAATGACGGATTATATAAGCGCACATAAATATTTCTGTGCTTAGCCAACAAGATTAAGGTGTCATCGGCGCCCTTTGTTGCCATATCATCAAGTAGAATTCGAACTCTTACACCGCGATCAGCAGCATCCATCAGGTGCCACAGCAACAACCTACCAGTGTCGTCAGCGCGATAAATATAATACTGCAGATCAATACTGCTTGAGGCGGCATTAACCAAAGCCAATCTTGCAATAAAAGCATCCACCCCATCTGTAAGAGGCACCACCCCAGTAAGATTTGGGTTAGCCTGCAGATCCGAGGCTACATACTGTGAAAGCGCAGACTGGCGATCAACTGACAGCTTAAATGTTGCGGCCTTTTCAGGGTATTGAGGGGATACTTGGCAGCCAACCAACAATATAATGGCTGCCCACAGCAATAATAACTTTGTAGGAAAAGCAGTTAGCAATCCGATTGCTTTCATTGAATAACTTAAGTTGTTAACTAATACCTATTCTTGTAACGCATAAAGCACATCAAATGCAAATTGATCCCAGCCATCAGCGCTGAATGCTATATCGCGAATAGCCCTTATCTGACTCACAGCATGTAAAGGCGCAGCGCCGTTATCCATTAAGTAGTAAGCCATAATCAAGCCAGTTCTATCTTTACCAGAGCGACAATGAACTAAAACCGTTTTATTTTGCGCTTCACATTGGCGAATATAAGCCAATGCCTTAGGCACTTGTTCTACGCAATACTCAAGATCTCCCGCTTCAGGCGGCGCATTGCGCGAAAAAGGAATGCACTTGTATTCGATGCCTACTGAAGAAAAATCCTCATCTTCACAGGATTCACCATTATTAACTGAAAGAATGGCATCAATGCCCTCCCCTTTCAATTCTGATAGATCCCAAGCGTCTTTGTTGGGGCCACTGCGTCCTGCAATTTGTCCTTCTACTAACCAAAATAGGTGTTGCATACTTTGTCCTAATTAATCTTAGCGTTATACGAAGTAAAATTTACAATGGGTACTTATTTCTTTGCCCAAAGGTCAGCATTTGCCTTCGGTAGTTTGTTACGGTGTTTCTTGCCTGTGCCAGCGGGTTTTGCCATCGGCTTCTCAATACGTGATGGACAATCTTCAGGTGCTTCAGCATCAGCTTCAAAACCTGGGTGCTGTTCTCGTTCAAGTCTTAGCTTATTCTTTTTCTCTATCACTTTGAAATGTTGATACTCATCATGGGAGATAAGTGACAATGCTAACCCCGCTTCGCCAGCTCGACCACTTCGACCAATACGGTGCATGTAGTCTGCTGGGCTGCGCGGTAACTCATAGTTGATGACGATTGGTAGCTTTTCAATATCAATACCGCGAGCGGCAATATCGGTTGCTATAAGCACCCTAATTTCACCACGTTTAAAGCCATCAAGTACTCTCGTTCTTGCCCCTTGGCCTTTATCACTGTGGAAAATCTCTGCGGTTATACCGGCATTGTCTAATTTTTGAGCTAGGCGATTACAAGTATATTTTGCACTGGCAAATATCAAAATTTGCTGCCAGTCATTCTGTTTTATCAGCTCTACTAATAATGGCGTTTTACGATTACGGTTAACCGTAATAACACGCTGAACTAAGGTGTTTTTCTCTTCACTCTGTAGTTGCACTTCTACTGGATTATTAAGCAGAGATTGGGTCAGTAATGACACTTCTTCAGGAAAGGTCGCCGAGAAAAGCAGTGTTTGTTTCTTAGCAGGCAACTTCTCTAGCAATGCAGTTAATTCATAGGTAAAACCAAGGCTCAACATACGATCAGCTTCATCGAGGACAAGGCTGCTCACTTTATCTAGCTTGACTGCATTACTAGAGATCAAGTCAAGCAGTCTTCCTGGCGTCGCCACTAAAATGTCTGCACCGCCACGTAAACTCTGCATTTGACTATTCGTTGATACACCGCCATAAACAGCCAGTACTTTTAGGTTTGGCTTTATGTTTTGTGCATAACGCATAAAGCTGTCAGCGACTTGCTGGGCGAGTTCTCGCGTAGGAACCAATATTAGGCTAGATACACAGTTGCTTTGACGAGACTGCTTAGATGATTTCGCAAGTAACTGAATAATCGGCAGGGCAAATGCCGCTGTTTTGCCTGATCCGGTTATCGCGCCGCCAAGCACATCTCTCCCGGCGATAACGGCGGGGATCATACTCTGTTGAATCGCTGTCGGTGACTGATAAGCCAATGCATCAAGTGTTACTAACAATTCAGGGATTAGCCCTAAATCCGCAAAGTTTTTAAGCTGCGGCGTTTTTTCAGCAGAGGTTGAAGTCGCTGGCGTTGTCGGATCTAGCTGAGTCATATTTACGGGCGTGACCTAATCAAAAATAAGGCGGATATTCTACGCTAATATCGCTTAAAAAGCTTACCTTTGATGCTAAATAACGCTCATCTACCTGCAAATTTCACTATGATGCGAGCTGCCTACTGATTAAATATGTGAAATTCCCTCTAACTGCAACAGCTTTTGTTTCAGCGCTAAGCCATAGGCGTAACCCGTTAATTTGCCGTTTTTTCCTATCACTCGGTGGCAAGGCACAATAATGGCTATAGGATTAGCACCGTTGGCAGTACCCACGGCTCTAACTGCTTTAGGTCGCCCAATATTTTCAGCAATATGCGCGTAACTACATGTACTGCCATAACCTAACTGGCTCAATGCATGCCACACTTGCTGTTGAAACTCTGTCCCTTGCGGTGCAAGGGCTACAGTAAACAACTGTCGCTCACCCGCTAGATATTCAAGCAGCTCATTCTTAGCTTGTTTGAGGTGAGACTTGGCGAGCGATATTGACTCCTTTTCGTTTGAACCATCAAGCAACACCTCTCTTGTTTGCCAATCGTCACCTGTTTGAGGTACAAAATTAAGATGACTGATCCCTGATGCATTGGCGCAAAGCGAAATAACCCCCGCTGTTGTTTCAAAATTAAGCTTGGCTAACGGTGCGAGTTTTTTCATGATAAATTCCACAACTGAAACGTTAAATAACTTCCCCAAGGACTGATAGTTTTCGCTATTTCCTTGGTTAGCGCAGTGTAATCTAATGCGTCTATTTTCTCAGCATCTTGTTGGTACTGCTGATACAAAGACAACACTCGCTTTTTAACAACGAGATCACCACATAACAATATGTCAGGATGACTTTCGCCGCGCATTTGTGCATAAGCGATAGTCCAGGGACCAATCCCTTTTATTGATAACCAATCATCAAGAGCTTTATCTGGGTGTTGCTTTACAAACTCACCAAGGGCATTAAGTGCGAGCTTTCTTGCACCTGGCATTTTTAATTCATCTAGACTAGCACTAGCCACGACCTCAGGGGTTGGAAATAACACAACTTCTTTATCACCAATAATACGCCGCTCCCCGTAGGCAAGTACTAACTGATTGAGTAGTTTCGACGCTTGTATAATACTCACTTGTTGACCGAGTACAGCCCTACAGCCAGCTTCAAAGGTTGACCAAGTTCCAGGTAGCCGTAAACCTGAGATCATCAGTGGTTTCAGCGGAGCTAATAAAGCCAAATCTTGCTCTATTGCTTGCATATTGGCATTAAGGTCGAGGAGCCTTTTAATATTTCCAATAATAGCACTAAGCTCAATCAGCCCTTGCTCATTCTCCAGAACAATATCTACGGTAAAGCTATTGCGTGCCCGATTGTGATTGGCATCGAAGTAACCACTCACACCATTTAGACTAAAGCTGCGTCCATAATTGCTTTCAGACTGAAGCCATTCCATGTTAGTTACCGCTCTAACCTGGTAAAAATCATGCTGCGCCTGCCATGCGAACGGCGGACGGTATGATAGCTCCACGGCTAATTTAATCGATGCGGCGGTTTTTATTTCTGATGCATCGTTTACTGATTTATCGGAGGATATTGATTGAATTTCAAGAGATACAGCCTGCTTTCTGAAAGTCGACGGCGTTAGTTTTAATACCTGTTTAAAAGCTTCATTGAAACGGCGAATACTGTTAAAGCCCGCGGCTAACCCTACTTGCGTGATAGTTAATTCCGTCTGATGCAATAATTGTTTGGCAAACATTAGCTGCCGATATAGCGCATATTGTTTAATAGAAGTTCCAACGCCTTCGTTAAATAGCTTTCGAAGATAGCGACTGCTTACTCCAAGCCTTTCAGACAGGCGCTCGATACTGATAGCATCAGCTCCTGTTAATGCACCATCTTCAATGAGTTGTATCGCCCTTTCTAGCGTAGTTGTAGTACCTTTCCAAGCATATGAGCCTGGCGCACTGTCAGGACGGCAGCGTAAACAAGGTCTTAGACCTGCATTTGCCGCTTTCAATGGCGAATCAAAATAACGTACATTTTCCTCCTTCGGACTGACTGCTGGACAGGTGCTACGACAATAAATACCTGTCGTTAGCACACCCGTAAAAAACTGGCCGTCAAACCTAGCATCTCGAGCTAGCCTTGCTTTACGACAAATGTTGCTGTCAATTATACAATCATGGTTGACCATCTGGTTTCCGAAGCTGTAATTACCTTAAGCAAATATTACCACCTACTAGCGTGATGACTAGCGGAAAACGGTACTGAATATAAATACCGATTTCTTGCCCCTATTTATTCAATACCTTGTATGCTATCGCTATTGAGCAACATTTTCGCAACGAATATACACAGAGACATTAAATGTTTAAAAGATTTGAATCTTGGGTAAACGCCTTACCAGCAGAAGAGCCTGAACAACCACCAAAAGGGATATACGCCTTTTGTCGCCACTACACTAAAGGTTTCGAAGTTCCACTGGTCATTATGTCTATTTTGACTGCATTACTGGCTATTTTAGAAGTATCGTTATTTGGCTTTATGGGAGATTTGGTTGACCTTTTAATCAACAACGACCCAGATACCTTATTCGAAAAAGAGGGAATGAAACTGCTTGGGATGACTATTTTAGTGTTAGTCGTTATTCCGCTGTTGGTCTTACTACATGCATTGATTGTTTATCAGGGCTTGCTCGGCAACTATCCCATGTCCATTCGCTGGCTAGCTCATCGTTATTTACTTAAGCAAAGCGTATCTTTTTATCAAAATGACTTTGCTGGACGAATCGCCACAAAAGTGATGCAAACTTCATTAGCGGTAAGAGAAACCGTAACTAAGCTATTGGATGTATTAGTTTACATTATGGTCTATTTCACCTCTATGGTAGTTATGATTGCGAAAGCTGACTTAAGACTCATGTTACCTATGTTGATTTGGCTACTGATCTACATAGGTTTACAGGTAAGGTTTTTGCCACAACTTAAAAAGGTATCTACAGAACAAGCAGACGCCCGTTCAAACATGACCGGCCGTATTGTCGACAGTTATACCAATATCGCCACGGTCAAATTGTTCTCCCATACCCAAAAAGAAGCTGAATATGCTAAAGGCAGTATGACTACCTTTTTGCATACTGTTTACCGTCAAATGCGCCTCGTCACCAAGATAAACGTAAGTGTACAGGTCATTAACTACGTACTGGCCTTTAGTATCGCGGCGGTGTCAATTTGGCTATGGCGTGATAGCGCGATTAGTGTAGGAGCCATAGCCATTGCCATTAGCTTATCTCTGCGCCTTAACGGTATGTCACAGTGGATAATGTGGGAGATAAGCTCTCTATTTGAAAATATCGGTACAGTCGCAGATGGAATGAATACATTATCGAAACCCACCGATATAACCGATATTGAAAATGCCCCCGAACTTAAGGTAGAAAAAGGCGAGATTAATTTTGATAATGTGAGCTTTCACTACGGTGAGAACAGTGGCGTGATAGACGAACTCGATCTCAAAATTAAAGCTGGAGAAAAGGTGGGCCTTGTTGGCCGCTCAGGCGCAGGTAAATCTACTTTAGTAAACTTGTTAATGCGCTTTCATGATGTTGAATCAGGAAAGATACTCATTGACCAACAGAACGTAACCCAAGTCACACAGGACTCACTGCGCGCGCATATTGGTATGGTCACTCAGGATACTTCCCTACTCCATCGCTCTATTAGAGAAAATATCCTCTATGGCAATCCAGATGCATCTGAAATTGAGTTATTAAGTGCAATTAAGAACTCACAAGCATACGAGTTTATTCAAACTCTGACAGATCCCGATGGCAACATAGGGCTTGATGCCCAAGTTGGTGAACGCGGCGTTAAATTATCTGGTGGTCAACGTCAACGGATTGCCATTGCGCGTGTACTTCTTAAAAATGCACCGATCTTGTTACTCGACGAGGCAACATCCGCATTAGATTCCGAGGTAGAGGCTGCTATTCAAGAAAGTCTATATCAGCTAATGGAAGGTAAAACGGTAATTGCAATTGCACATCGCCTATCAACAATTGCCGCTATGGATAGACTCATAGTCATCGATGAGGGCAAGATTGTCGAGCAAGGAACTCACCAAGAGTTGATTAACGCAAGTGGTATATATGCCCAACTATGGGCACATCAAACAGGGGGCTTTCTGGGGATTGACTAATTAAAAATAATCTATAAAACAACAATCACTAACAAAGCCACCTTTAAGGTGGCTTTGCTTTATCCTTGACTGAGGCTTGAGGCTATTATTAACAGCTCAGTGATAGATACAACCACGACCTAATAAAGTTACCTAGCTCCTATATCCATACTAGTCGTGCATTTATGACATTCACAGTATCTGACCTCCATGAATGGAGGGAGTATCTAAAGTATATTTGGGTCATGCAAGATCATGTTGCGTACAAGGTGTGAAGAGCATCATTATTCTAAGCTTAAGCTGATTAACGTAGCATTCGAGCCACTAAAAACTCGCCAGCATAGCGTGTTTTGGTCTTGCAGCTTCAACATTAAATCAATTCATAAGGGAATAACCATTACGTCATTCACTCCTTTGAATTTATTCGGAAAAACACTCTGAGTAGATCAACGTCTTATACCGATCGGTATAAGCGAAAATAGATGACACCATTATCAGGGAGTGAACTATAGAGACAAAAAAACCACCTTACGGTGGTTTACAGTATTCATCAAATTATTGATAAATATGGTGGAGCCTAGCGGGATCGAACCGCTGACCTCAACACTGCCAGTGTTGCGCTCTCCCAGCTGAGCTAAGGCCCCGTTTTACGCAAACAGTATCAGCATAAAATAAAAAGTGGTATCCCCAAGGGGATTCGAACCCCTGTTACCGCCGTGAAAGGGCGGTGTCCTAGGCCTCTAGACGATGGGGACCCGGACTGCATTAGACTCTGCAAAGAGTGAATC
>NZ_JAKIKQ010000011.1 GCF_023284045.1 Shewanella kaireitica | reverse complement strand
GCGGCGTCAAGCGCTTATTTTAAGAAGTTTTTCAAGCGATGATTTCTTAACCACTCTCGTGAAAAGAAGCATTACCCGAAGCCCTTAAAGCGTTTGTCACCTGAATCAAATCCCCGAAGGTTTTTAACTCTCTAACACCGCTGCAAGTCCCGTGCTATCTAACCTTGCGGTAAGTTAGTTGGCCTGCTGTGCCGTGTCAGTGGATGCGCATTATAGGCAAATCCTGACAGAGCACAAGGGGCTAAATGAGAAAAAATGAAATAAAATGGTTAAGCGGACAATTCTCAAACGATACGCACAAAAAAGGGGCTAAAAGCCCCTTTAAACTGCCATTTTCGCGAATTCTCTATCTCAAAAATCTAGTCACTACAACAAAACATCGCCAAAATGGACAGTTTGGTGTTATACCTTTATATACTTAGCTAAATAACAAATCAGGCTACATGCTATTTACTTGCCTCAGTCGCTAAATAGGCGGGGAGGTCTGCCACCGAGTCGAGTACCACTGTTGCTGCAGCAATAGCTTCATCTGTAACAGATTTACCAGTGCGTACCAACACGCGAGTCGGAATACCAGCCGCTTTGGCGGCCAACATGTCATCACGTTTATCACCAACCATAACAGACTGGCCTAAATCAATTTTCAGGAACTCAGCAGCAGTTAGCATCATTCCAGGTTTAGGTTTACGGCAATCACAATCAATCTTGTACTCCCCCACTCCCTTTTCTGCATGGTGAGGACAGTAATAAATACCGTCTAGCTCTACACCTTTATCAGCAAAATTCCAATCCATCCATTCTGTTAATGTATGAAAATGCTCCTCAGTGTACATACCCCGGGCTATACCTGATTGATTGGTCACAACAGCAAGAAGGTAGCCTGCTTTCTTTAATGAGAGACAAGCCTCGAAAACGCCATCGACATATTCAAAATCATCGACCTGATGTACATAGCCATGATCTATATTAATAACGCCATCTCTGTCTAAAAAAACTGCTCGTTTCACAATTCTATCTCTCTACTCATTGATGCCGCTATTATTCCATTCATTAGAAACAATTGCACCGTGAACTTGCTATAAAAACAGTAATGCAGTGTAATAAATAAAATATACAATAGTAAGAGGTGAAGAAAGTGGTTATAGATATCTATCAACAAAGGCGAGTAGCACTACTTAATCAATTACCCGAAAACAGTTTAGTGTTGCTTGCGGGCTACCAGCAAAAAGTGCGCAGTAAAAATATTAAGTATCACTTCAGGCAAGACAATAATTTCTTGTATTTAACCGGTTTTGATGAACCCGACGCCATTGCGCTGCTAATTAAAAATAAAACAACCTCTTTTCATCTTTTTCTGAGACCCAAAGATAGAGATCAAGAGGTCAATTTTGGCACTCGCGCTGGTATTAGCGGTGCAATTGAACACTACAATGCTGACCATGCTTATCCTGTTAGTGAGTTTACCACTGAACTGTTATGCCTAATGGATGGCATCAGTAATCTTTATATTTGTGACGAAAATAACCGATTCTCTTCTGAGATCCTTAGCTGGGCTAATCATCATAGGCATAATGGTTCTTTTGATACTCCTAAACAGTTTGTTGCAATAAAACAACTCGTTGAAGTACTACACCCGCATAGATTAATTAAATCGGAAGAGGAGATAAATAACATTCGTCTTGCAGTTGCAGGGTCAACCTACGCGCACAAAAAAGTAATGCAAGCTTGCAGTCCTGGGATCAATGAACGCGAACTCTCGGCATTGTTTAACTTCAGTATTGCCAAAAAAGGCTGCAGCGATGTGGCCTATCCTAATATAGTTGCGTCAGGTAATAATGCTTGCTGTTTACACTACGAAGAAAATTGTTGTGAGTTAGAAGATGGACAGATGCTCTTGATTGATGCAGGCGCTGAATATCAATACTACGCCTCTGACATTACCCGCAGTTATCCTGTTAACGGCAAATTCAGCAAGGAACAAAAAGCAATTTATCAGATAGTGTTAAACGCACTAGACTGCGCTATCGAGATAATTAGGCCGGGGCTTTCGTGGAACTCTATTCATGAGACTTGCATGAAGGTTATGGCTATCGGGCTCAAAGAGCTTGGACTTCTAACGGGATCAATCGAGCACATTATGACAACAGAAAGCTATAAACGCTTTACGGTTCATAAGACGGGGCACTGGTTGGGGATGGATGTACACGATGTCGGTCCCTATCATGATACTGCAGGCAATTGGCACCAACTTGTAAATGGTATGGTGTTTACTATCGAGCCAGGAATTTATATCCCTCTAGATGCAATAGATATCCCAGAGGGTTATCGTGGTATGGGTATTCGCATTGAAGATGACATATTAGTAACCGATAGCAGTTTTGAGAATTTGTCTAAAGATATACCAAGAACAGTTGATGAAATTGAAGCTTTTATGGCCAAGCCGGAAGTATAAGTCGTTATTAATATCAACCAGTATAAGAAGTTGCTCCACTTTGAGTGTTTTTAGCGAAATAATTCAAAGCAGACTCATCCATAGTGAGTAATGACATAATGGTTATCCCGTTACGAGTTTGTTCAACGATAAAGTACCAAGCTAAAAACATTTCTAACAAACGAATTTTAGCGGTTCTGATGCCGCATCAACAATACTAGAACGAGAGCAACCATACACTTCAAGTACTTACGCAAGAACTGGTAAACTATAGCAAAGTATTCGAATCTTAATGCTGACTGGTATAGCATTACAAGCCAAACGAATGTTGGCTTGTTTTTCTATCATCAATTAAATTTCAAACACTTGCTTTGCCGTTTTTATGACTACCAACTATTTGGGTTAATCAGATCTGCCGCAGTGCCACCACCGAGCGCATAAAAAAGTGAAAAAAAGATCCAGATAATTCCAAGACCCAAAATGAAGTTTACGATTGTCATCAGGTCATCGAGTAAAATCCAGGGGTTTTCAAGCACACTTTTAAAGTAATCAAATAGTTTATTTATCACTGTTTCTCTATCTACAACTTACGTATTGCGTACCCAAATTTTAATATGCCTATTTAGAGATAGATAGCAATTGGCTCACTAACTGAATACTTTACGCACCGCTTAGTAACCAATTGCCTATTAATGTATCAACACTTATAAATAAAAAACTTCAAGGAATATAGAAGCTGCCTCTATATTAATCTCCATCAATAAAATCTATCTATTCTATAAGGTTGCAAGTCAATATTTGCTTGTTCACCAACCACCTCTTGAGCCAACAACTTCGCGGTCAAAGCTGACCATGTTAACCCTAAATGCTGATGACCAAATGAAAAGAATACATTCGACTGATTAACACTGCGCCCCACGATAGGCAAACTATCAGGTAGAGAGGGCCTAAATCCCATCCAGCGTTCACCGTCGGTAACCGTTGCACTTTCAAACAAGGTTGGCAGTAGTGCTTTCCCATGAGCGAACAAACAATCAGCTCTTGCAGGAACTAGAGGTGCCTTTAACCCGCCAAACTCAACCATTCCCGCCAGACGAGTTCCATCAGTCATAGGTGTAATAATAAACTTACGGTTATAGGAAGCTACAGGACGCGAGAGCGTGCTTATTTGCGGCATCATTAAATGATAACCTCGCTCTGATTCTAATGGAACTGAGTAACCTAACTGTTTAGCAAAAGGTTTTGACCAAGCACCAGCAGCAATAACTAGCCTTTCGATTTGGTGACTTGTTCCTGTCGCCATATCCAACTGTATTGTCGAACTGTTTTTTGCAACAGCAACTTTGACCAGTTCTTCAGTAACAAGCCTCCCGCCTAACTCGTTAAATTTTGACTCAAGGGCCTTACACAAACGATAAGGATCACTGGTGTGTCCAACCTGAGTGAAATACAAAGCATGAGTAATCGACAAGCTTAAAGAAGGCTCAAGTTTTCTAACTTGATTTCCATCGAGTAACTGCACTGCAACACCGGCATTGGCATATACCGATAGTTCTTTTCGCACTTCATCTATGGGAGTCTCTTCAAAAACAAGCAAACTGCCGTTAAGGGTCAATAACTGTTCGCAATCACAAAAGCTAACTAACTCCTTCATCGCGGCAATAGAACTTTGATTAAGTGCTGTGATAGCCTGTGTATTTTTAGCGCGGCGCCTTGGTAACATATTGGTCAAAAACCGCATGAACCATGGCAACGCTTTAACAAAGTATCTAGGCTGGATCCTAAAAGGCCCTAAAGGGTCCATCAACATTCCCGGTATTTTAGGAAGAATAGTGGGATCTGCTAATGGAAAGACTTGCTCAGTAGCAAAGTGCCCCGCATTCCCCTTCGATGCCCCTAACCCTGCTCCTTCTTTATCTATAATAGTGACATCAAATCCTTTTCGTTGAAGCTCAATTGCTGCAGCGAGCCCTACAATCCCCGCACCAACTATAGTAATCGTTGCACGATGCTCATCGTCATATTCTTTCATTGTTAATTCCTTAACAGTCGCCGTTTAGCGCAACATAAATCCATTTTGAAACACATCATCTGGGTCAATAAAGAACTGATGCTTCCCTGTAATAAATGATCTTCCTGATATTTCAGGAACCACAGCATGCTTGCCAAAATAAAGAGACTTAGCGGTAGCGCTGACAACCATTCTTCCGTCGACAATACTTTCAATCATCAATTCGTCGTTCAGCTCAACCTCTCCTTTTGCATGCAGTAATGCAATCCTTCCTGCTACACCGGTTCCAGTGGGCGAACGATCTACCTCTCCATCAGCAAAAATACACACATGACGCGAGTGCGCTTCCTTATTGGTTACTTTCTTAGATGTGAAAATTGTTCCATACAGAAAACTGAGATCCTCCTCAACCGGGTGATTAAGTGGATGAGCATCTATAACAGCGTGCTTTATACGCCTTCCAATATCTATTAATTGCGCCACATTATCATGTGAACAACTGATGCCATGATCGTCAGCATCAACATAGGCGTAATATGCACCACCAAAACCTATGTCATAGCGTACTAACCCAAAGCCATCGACCATTACCTCACAGTCTTTTGCTTCAGCCCATGAATCAACATTTTTAAAGCTAGCGAGAATTTTACCTTCAAAATTGCGATAAGCTGTTGCTGTGATTAACCCCGCTGGCGAGTCAATTTTTATCACTCGAGGAAGATCCTCGAGCATTATGCTACCTGTTTCACACATCACTTTTACAAGCGCTAAAATGCCATGGCCACACATAGAGCTATAGCCTTCATTGTGTAAAAATAAAACACCAAAATCGGCTCCATCTGTCACAGGTTCAGTCACCAATGCACCATACATATCTGCATGCCCCCGTGGCTCATGCATGAGCAATTTACGATAAACATCCCAGTTTTCAGCAACAAATTTGCGTTTTTCTAAAATAGTTTCACCTTTTATTTCAGGGTAGCCAGAGGTAATAATTCGCAGCGGCTCACCTTCTGTATGTGCATCTATCGTTTTGAACGCTCTATAAGTGCCTGCCAGCGCTGGACTGATATCAATTTCGGTCATTTTTAGTTTTCCCTTCATTCTTTTTGCATATTGTATACAACTTATTCGAGGTGAGTTAGTGACTCTAATTCACGATTTAGGGTCTTTTATTTTTCACTCTCGCGTATACAATATCCCACAATCAAGCGGGATTTCAAACGTAAAAATGTCGTAATCAAGGCCTAAATATGAAAGTGAATTGGCAAGGTGTTTTCCCAGCCATCTCAACTCAATTTAATGAAGGTGCTACTATCAATTACGAGTCAAATGCTCGCATGTTGGAAGAGCTAATAAGAGATGGAATTGACGGAATTGTTGCGCTAGGTACCATTGGAGAAAATGCTTCTCTAGGCCCTGAAGAAAAACATAATTTTATTAAACATACCGTTGAAACGTTTAAAGGTCGTATATTAGTACTGAGTGGTTGTACCGAAAATACTACGGAACAAATACTTGGTCGTGGTAGCGAAAATGTCCATATGCCTCGCTTACCTTTAATCGGTGAAGAATGGACTTACGTTGAGCAAGTGATCGCTCAAGCACTAGAGACCCGCATTGATCCAGATAAATACAACATCGACTAAATCAAAGTCATATCTCCAAGCGCTGACCCCTTATTCAACAAGCTCAGCACACTAACTATAAAAATGGAGCGATATACATGCTGAAAGGCACTTACTTTTGCATTGATGCACATACTTGCGGCAACCCAGTAAGGCTGGTGACCAGTGGTCACCCCAACCTAATCGGTGACACTATGAGCGAGAAAAGACAACATTTTCTTCGCGAATATGATTGGATCCGCAAGGGGCTGATGTTTGAGCCTAGAGGCCACGACATGATGTCAGGTGCCTTCCTCTACCCACCATGTTCAGATAATGCTGACGCATCGATTCTATTTATTGAAACAAGCGGCTGCTTGCCAATGTGCGGTCATGGCACCATAGGGACTATCACTGCAGCCATAGAATCTGGATTATTAACAGCGAAAACACCAGGGAAGCTCATCATTGATGTACCCGCAGGTCAAATCAAAATTGATTATCAAGAAACGGCCAACAAAATAGATTGGGTGAAAATTTATAATGTCCCAGCCTATCTCGCCCATCAAGACGTAATACTAGATATTCCCGGCTTAGGCACACTAAAGGTGGATGTCTCATACGGTGGTAATTACTATGTGATTGTTGATCCACAAGATAATTTTCCAGGATTACGTCATTGGACGGCTGCAGATATTTTACGCTGGAGTCCAATAGTTAGACAGGTCGCTCATGAACAGCTCACCTGTATTCACCCAAATGACCCTACAGTAAGTGGCGTTACCCACGTACTTTGGACGGGCGAAACTATCACTTCCGGTTCCGATGGTGCTAACGCAGTATTTTACGGTGATAAAGCAATAGATCGCTCTCCATGCGGAACAGGAACCAGCGCGAGGCTTGCACAACTTTATGCGAAAGGGCTTTTGCAAGCGGGCGATGAGTATACCCATGAAAGCATTATCGGTAGTCAATTTGTAGGACGGATAGAAGAAGCCGCACAAGTCGGTGAGTTCTCAGGGATTATGCCAAGCATTAAAGGCTGGGCTAGGATAACAGGCAACAATGCCATCACCATTGATGATGATGACCCATACGCTTTCGGCTTTCAGGTCGTGTAACTAACCACTAAATTATTGAGCATGCATGCTCAGGAGTAGATATGACAGATTTAACAAGCGTTACTATTAATGGCCAACATTTTATCAATGGCAAGTGGACTAACGAAGCATTGCAATTTAATAGTATGAACCCTGTGCTAAATGAATCCACACAGTGGCAATTCGCTTCCGCTAATACAAACAATATTGAAGCTGCAGTGAGTGCTGCAAAGCAAGCATTTTTATCTTATAGACGCACCACTGATGAGCAACGCGCTGACTTCCTAGATGCAATAGCCGAAGAGATCCAAGCTGATATAGCGGCCATAACAGAAACGGCTCATATTGAAACTGGCTTACCTATGCCACGTTTACAAGGTGAAACTGGTCGAACATGTGGGCAACTTAAATTATTTGCCAGCACGCTACGCTCACCAATCAACAATGTACTGATTGATCTTGCTAACCCTGAAAGACAACCTTTGCCAAAGCCAGATACTCGCTTAGGCACTTTACCCGTAGGGCCAGTAGCCGTTTTTGGAGCATCCAATTTCCCGCTAGCATTTTCAACTGCCGGTGGCGATACAGCTTCTGCACTAGCAGCAGGTTGCAGTGTAGTCGTAAAGGGCCACCCAGCACACGCAGCGACCAGTGAACTAGTGACCCGCGCAATTGCTCGCGCAGTTAGTCGTTGCAATATGCCTACAGGCGTTTTTAACCTTATTCAGGCGACAGAACCTCAAGCTTCAACTCAACTTGTAAACCATAACGCAATAAAAGCGGTTGGCTTTACAGGCTCTTTGAAAGTCGGTCGTATTTTAGCTGACATTTGCGCAGCTAGAGCTGAACCTATTCCTTTTTATGGCGAGCTAGGATCTATTAACCCTCAATTTTTACTCGGTGAGCTGTTAACAGAACAGGCAGAAAGTTTGGCCATAACTCAAGTGCAGTCGATGATGATGGGACACGGTCAGTTCTGTACCAGCCCTGGTGTTGTTGTAGCGGTAAAAGGGGAAGCACTGAATCGCTACCTTGCCACCATGGCTGAAAAAATTGCGTTAGAATCCGCTGCGAGCATGCTAACCGCAGGCATTGCAGCAACTTACCAATCACAGGTAAACGCACTGTTTAGCAACCCATCTGTTTCACTGCTTTCTCAAGGAAAAGCTTCACAATCTAACCACTTTACACGACCAGCAGCAGTAACAATCGAAGCTGAAGATTATCTAGCTTCTCAAACGCTGCAACAGGAAGTATTTGGTCCATTCGCTGTGATTGTGGCTTGTAATGATTTAGCTCAGATGGAGCTGATTGCTGAGCAGATGGAAGGTCAATTAACCGCTTCGATTCATGGCCTAGAATCTGAACTCACTGAAAACACGCAATTGATTGAGTCGGTGTCATTCAATGTTGGTCGCTTGATTTTCAATCAAATGCCAACAGGGGTTGAAGTTTGTCACTCAATGAACCATGGCGGTCCCTACCCTGCCAGCACTGATAGTCGCACGACATCAGTAGGCACCCAGGCAATGCTCCGTTTTGTGCGTCCTTTATGCATCCAAAACATGCCTGTAGCATTGTTGCCTGAAAAGTTAAAAGAGGGGCAATCAAACATAACCATCTGCTAAACATTTCAAATTATGTACAGGGAAACAAGTTGTTTCCCTTTCATTATACTTATTTAAGCGGTAATCTAAGAAAATCGTCTTGAACAACTAACAAAAAAACAGGATATATGAGCAGAATAACTCCTATCGTTCATAAAACACGCACTCAAGTTGTTGTCGAAGTATTGAGGGAAAAAATCCTATCCGGAGAAATTGCAGCAGGCATGCCATTACGCCAAAGCGCCCTTGCCGACGAAATGAATGTGAGCAGGATCCCCGTACGAGAGGCACTACTGCAATTAGAAGCTGAAGGGTTAGTTAAGTTTGAAGCCCATAAAGGGGCGACAGCAACCACTTTATCAGCAGTTCAAGTTACTGAGCTATTTGATTTACGAGCACTGATTGAAACCGATCTATTAGCTAAATCAATTCCTCATATGACTGAAGATGACTTCACTGAAGCTGAAGCCATTTTAGATTCTCTCGATGTCGCTTTTAAAGATAAAGACCAGATTGAAAGCTGGAGTGGGTTGAACTCACAATTCCATATTTGTTTATACCGAGCAGCTGACAAACCTCATACGATTGATGTCGTCAATGGTCTTAATACCAACTGTGACAGATATGTTCGACTAGAGCTTTATTTGGCTAGCGGGATCCCTAAAGCCCAAAAAGACCACAGAGAATTGCTAGAACTCTGTAAGCAAGGTGATGTTGATAACGCAGTTAAACTTTTACGTGCCCACATCCTTCAGGCCGCTGACGCAATTAGAGATTTAGTTGCTCAACAAGAGGGGTAGCTCACTGTTGAGTGTGACAAGACTTGTTAAGCTTTACTAATACTGATTGACAAGGCAGACCTCAGGTTCTGCCTTTTTATTTTTGAGAGAATACCGAAATGCAGTACGCAACAATTACAGGATGGGGCAAATGTGTACCTCCTGCAACTTTGACCAACCATGATCTCGCTACCTTTATCGAGACTTCCGATGAGTGGATTAAACCTCGTACAGGTATAAGCCAGCGTCATATTAGTCATGTCAATACATCAGAGCTAGCATCAGTTGCCGCTCAACGAGCACTTGCAGCTGCCGGTATTGAAGGTAGCGATCTAGATATGATTATTCTAGCAACTGCTACGCCAGATACTTTAATCCCGAATATTGCATCGACGGTACAAGCAAACATAGGTGCTAGTTGCGCCGCATTTGATATCAATGCTGCATGCAGTGGCTTTCTTTATGGCATTGGACTAGGTAGCTCACAAATCAAGAGTGGCCAGTGCAAAAAAGTCTTAGTCATTGGCGCAGAAAGATTATCATTTTTCTTAGATTGGTCTCGCCGAGAAACTGCAGTTTTATTCGGCGATGGAGCTGGCGCAGTTGTTCTTGAAGCTACTGACGAAGCCATCGGTGTTCTAGGTTATGAGCTTAATAATGACCCAGCTGGTCGTGATATTCTCAAAGCTGGCTTTGGTACTGCAATGGACAGATTCGAAGCATCCTCGCTCGACTTTTACATCGAGTTTAATGGCCAAGAGATCTTTAAGCGAGCCATTGCGGGTATGGGGAAACTGAGCACTAAAGTCATTGAAAAGTGTGGCATTGACAAAGACGATATCGATTGGGTTATTCCGCATCAAGCTAACGAGCGCATCATTGATACGTTAATTAGTCGCATGAAAATTCCAAAAGAAAAGGCCGTGGTTAATATAGCCAATTATGGCAATACCTCTGCAGCAACGATTCCTATCGCTATTTGTGATGCTTTGGAACAAGGTAAAATCCAACCTAATCAAACGATTTTATCGTGTGCGTTTGGTGCTGGTTTAACCTCTGCAGCCGCTTTGATTAAGTGGGGCGACAGAGTCACGCCGATCAAAGTCAGTGATGCGGAGCTACCACCTTGTGATAAAACAGGTATTGAACTAGTCAGCAAAGCTGTGAAGCATTTTTGTAAGTAGCTTTAGCTGCTAGTCAAAGATCAAAAAACACCGACCTTTTGAGTCGGTGTTTTTGTATCAAATAATTGCTTCATCCCAATAGATAGCTTCTTTAAAATAGATACCAATTTCGTTATTGAGTTTGCTAAAACGAGATAAAGATTTTTCTTCGCCCGTAAGGCAATAGCAAACAAACCGATGGCAATTATTATCGAGTAAATCGTATTCTCGATAGCTAAATATCGCGTCCTTAGCCCTCTCTAATACATTAGTGCCAACCAATGGTTGGTGGAGGTGGTTACATGCTTGATAAACTCTACTGCCGCTTCTTCCTGCAAGAAACCGTTCAATTGAAATCGCGCGGACTAATCCACTTCCGTGAAGTTCGACTAAAGTATCGTCACCAAGCCAAATACCGGTATGCTCAATCACCCCAAATACAAAACAACAAATAATAGCACCAGGCTCTAACGCGACTTTTTTATCGCCTGTATGCCAAAGGCTAGGAGCAAGTTCTGCACTGTCACCATGAGTATAAGCAGACTTAGCCTTGCCCTGAATACGCTTACTGGCAATATCCTTTTGATTTTTCCGCTCCTCAGCAACCAAAGCGGCACCTATTGCAGCTGCACCTAACCATATCAAGGGTAATGCCATACCGTTTCCTCTAGCTAAAATAAATCTAATACTCTGTAAGCTATACAACAATTCTAGTCAGCAGAAGTCAAAAAGTGTAACCAAAACTTGCTTATTACTGATTGCTGTAACCAATTTAGTTTCGACTATTAGAATTGCAATTACTTTATCCAAAACTAAAACAGAAGAATATTTAAACTAAGATGTAAATTTAATAGATGCTTAGACATACAGAAGCATTGAATATAATCAATTAATACACTACTTTAATAAGAAGCAGTCCAGTGAGGAGATATCTATGAAGGGAATCATTTTTGCAGAGTTTTTGGAATTGGTGGAAGACTCTTTTGGTTTAGAGATTTGTCAAAAGATGCTCGATGACAATCAAAATGACGGGGTTTATACCAGTGTTGGCACTTATGATCACAACGATTTGATTAAGCTCATTGTGAGTTTGAGTAAGCTCACAGGTGTATCGATAGAAGATCTGCAAGAGATCTACGGTAAATCGGTTTTTATCACACTATTCAATAGTATGCCTGGTCTTGAGGGCAAGTCTGATTCAACCTTCAGTTTTATTAAAAGTGTTGAAGAGTACATCCATATTGAAGTAAAAAAACTCTACCAAAACGCTAATCCACCGACATTTAATTTTATTTCTGCGACCGAGAGCCAGTTAGTCATGGATTACGTTTCAGCACGCTGTATGTCTCACGTCTGTTTAGGTTTAATTCAAGGCTGCGCAGAGCATTTCAATGAAAAAGTAGAGATTATCATGGAGCCGCTTGTTAAAGACAGTTCTGAAGTGCGCTTTACCATCACGCATGTATAGCCAGTAGGTCAACAAATATTCTATGCCGAGTGAAGAGATCCAATCACTAACCGAAAAAATAGAGCTATTAAACCGAAAAATAGCCCGCGAAAAAGCTGCCAAAAAAGCGGCAGAAGCCTTATTGGAAGAAAAAAGTCGAGAACTATACACAGCTAAGCAACTGGTTGAAGATTCCTTAGTAAATATTAAAGAGGAGTCAAAGCAAGGTATAGCCCTACTTCACTTTAAAACCTACTTAGAATCCACTTTGCTTGATTACAATCAGTTGCTGTTGCAGAAGCCTATTTCAAATATATTACTGCAACGGTTACTCGATGATCTCATTGGTATTGAAAATATTAAAGCCAGTCGTATTAGATTTAAATCCCCTAAAAAGGAAGAGCAATTCGACACCTTTACCGCCGGTGACAAGTCGCTAATTCAGCCAATTTCAACGGCCAATGAATTGTTGTGCTGGTCGGAAGACAATCAACAAATCAAACTATTAATAAAAGCTTCAACCAGTGTTTTAGGTAGTTTAACTCTGGTCCTTGATTCTCCTATTTCATGGCAAAATACCATTGAAAAACAGCTACTACTATTTTGCGACATGATTAGCGCAGCTCAGCGACGGCAAGAATTACTCGAAAACACCATCAAGGAAAAGTTAAGGGCTGAATCCTCAGAGCAATCGACCCGTGATTTTGTCGCTATGATTAACCACGAATTAAGAACCCCACTTAACGGCTTACTGGGCTCAGCAGAGCTTATGCTTGATACTAAGCTATCTAGTTATCAACAGCAGCTTCTCAACACCATGCATCAATCAGGAGAACTTTTAAGAGTCATCATCAATGACCTATTAGATCTTAGTAAGATGAGTGCAGGTATGCTACAAATCGTAGAGGTTGATTTTTCGCCAGTTAAACTGTGCCAGATGATTTTTGATATTTTTAAACAACGTACAGAAGAGTCTGGCCTTAAATTTACTTTTAATGTTCAGCAAAATATTCCTCAAATTTTGCTAGGCGATCCAGATAGGATCAAACAAATCCTGGTTAACCTTATCGGCAACGCTCTTAAGTTTACCCAAGAAGGTGAAATCACAGTCAATATCAGCTGGGAGCAAGAAAAGCTTCATTTTACGGTGCAAGATACAGGATGTGGGATCCCAGAAGATAAAGTCGCCACTTTATTTGACCCTTTTACTCAAGTCAATAATTCTAGCAACCGCTCCTTCGAAGGTACTGGACTCGGCCTTGCGATTTGTAAACAGTTGATTGATGAGATGAATGGCGCAATCTCCTTAACCTCAGTGCTTAACAAAGGAAGCTGCTTTAAAGTTGTCCTGCCATTAAATAGCTCGCAGAAAATAGCTTTAGATATTGAACGGCCTCAAGCAGATTACCCCATTGAAAACCTAAAAATCCTTGTCGTGGAGGATAGCAAAGTTAACCAAATGCTGATTGAGATGATTTTAGCCAAATTTGGAATAACGCCCACAATAGCTAACGACGGCCAGGAAGCTATCGACTATTTAGCCGTCAATAATGTTGATATTGTATTTATGGATTGCAGAATGCCTGTCGTCGATGGTTTTAAGGCGACGAGTTTACTGCGTGAAAAGGGCTATACAAAACCCATTATTGCATTAACAGCTAGTACCACTTCTGTCGAAACTGAACAATGTTACCAATGCGGTATGGATGAAATAATTAACAAGCCATACCAGCAAGATGATATTAGGACTGCATTGATAAAATGGGGACAACAACTTGATAGCACCCGTTAGCCATTACTTTCTTTACCAACATCTCCATTGTTATTGCTAGCTAACGTAATAAATCTGACAAAGTAAGCTCTTCAGTCCCCGCAATACTCGCCATCTGGGCCAATAACAATTCCCCACAAGATAACGCGTCAACGGCTGCATTATGAGCGGCATAAATAGGTAAACCATATCGGCTACGACAAGCATCGAGTCTCAAGGCTCCTTCTTTAATCACTTCATGCTGCCGTAATATCCTAGCTCGTTCTAAAGACATAGTATCAATTGATACGAATGTCATTTTTTCACCAAAACAACGAAATATTTCTGCTTTTAAAAAGCACAGATCAAGTGGCGCATGATGTGCAATTAATACATGACCTTGGGTCTTTTCTAAGAACCAATGCATTGCCTCTTTAGCCGATATGGCGCTTTCCAACTGACCATCTACAATTCCGTGTATTGCTGCACTATCACCTACACTTCCTTCTATGCTAACCAATCTATAATCAGCATCCTTCAACTGAAGCATACCATTTTGAATAGGCACCATACCGATACTCAGGATTTGATCAAACTGAGCATTTAGCCCAGTCATTTCCAAATCGAATGCCATTAATGGAATATCCACAAGAGGTTTAGAAATAGCACAAGCTAGCGCTCGGTAGTAGTCAGTAATAACGTCATCAGCAGCTCTAAACGACTTTAATCTGAGCTGGTTTTTTAAATAAAAACGCTTCAAAAGAGTTAATAGCTCCGCATCATTTTTAGCTTAAGGCCTACTTGCCCGTCATGAACAACTTTGAATGCATCTCTTAACTGATGACGAACCAATGAAGACACATCTTTTGGCATCAAGTAATTGGTTACAGGTTTACCGTTAGTATATTGATAGCCTTGATTTGAAAGGCGCATATGCGCAATAAACTCATGAGCATCGGCAAGGTTAAGCGCATCTTTACGGTTAATAATATTTTGGTCCATTAACACCCTAATTCTTTTGGCAGTATTGACCTCTTTAATGCCAGCAGACAAAGCATAAACACGCGCAATATCATTAATTAATGCGCTGCCTTTATGTTTGAGATCTATCCCTTTAACCTCAGAACCATCACGCTCCAATACAAATTTTCTGAAAAAACCTAAAGGCGGTGTACTTGTCAATGAGTTACCTGTTAAGCCTGCGAGGAAAATATCGTTATCTTTGGTATTGTTAAGCACCTCATCTTGCAAACCATTAAACAAAGATTGTGGACCATAAACAGAACGCATATCGAAAAAGATACTGCAATGCATCAACGCTTTAGGATCTGGCGTATTCACCCATTGATGGAAAACTCCACGCCACTTTTTGAGAGACATTCGCCATTTAGGATTTTGCGCCATAATATCGCCAGGGCAGTAAATATAACCACATTCATCAAGTCCTGCACACACTGCTTTTGACAGTGCTTCAAAGTAACCTTCGGCAGCTTCATCCGGTTCATGAGCCAGCAGTAACCCATTATCCTGATCTGAACAGGCGACTTGATCTTGCCGCCCTTGAGAGCCAAATGCTAACCAACAAAAAGCCATCGGAGCCTCGCCCAAGATCTGTTGATTCAACACAATTAAACGCCGAGTGAGTGCGTCGGTTACCGAAGTTAATACACGGCCGATCTCTTCAGCCCGAGCATCAGCACTGATTAGGTTTTGCAATAAAAGTGGGATCTGTTTACTCACCTGGATCAAGCTAGGTAGGTCTTTTTGTCGGTCAATCTCACCTATTAACAATAGCGGCTGCGAGCTTTGTCCACGCAGTATATCGGTGCTGGTAATAATTCCTTTTGCTTGTCCACTGTCTACCACTGGTAGATGATGAATATTGTGTTCACTCATCAAAAGCATAGCTTCAAACACGAGTGAGTTTGACTCAATCGATATCGGTGTAGTCGTCATTGCTTGATGGATAGCAAGGCTACCATCTAACCCTTCGGCTAAGACGCGATTTCGAAGATCTTTGTCAGTTAAAATCCCCACTAACTTTTCATTATCGATGACTAATACCGATGAAACGCGTGACTTTCGCATTAATCGTGCTGCATCTGATATCGTTGCTTTCATATCTATTGTCAACGGCGATTTAGACATCAATGTTGTGATCCGACTAGTGGTTGTGAGCTCTTTAGCCTTAAACCTACCCTGATGCCGTAAGCGCTTTGCAAAAGCTTTATTGAAAAAACGGTCAAATTCACGACTCTTTGTGCGCAGCAAGTTGAACATTTCAGGCGGCAGGTGATACACCAAACCATCTTCTAAGATAGCGACGCGATTACTCGCCTCCTCTCCTGATAATAAAGAGGGAAATCCAAAGTAATCGCCTTCACCTAATCGATCAAGTAGCTCGCCATTAATGTCGCGCACTTCAAATGCTCCACTTCTCACAATATACAGCTGAGGATGCAGAGGATCTAACGGAACAAAAGCAGACGCTTTACTGTAGTAGCCGATAGTGAGCGAGCGGCAGCCACTTAACAACGCTTCCTCATCCAGCGACAAAAACGGTACTCGCTGCTGTAAGAACTGCACAATGGGTTGTAATTCGCTAGCATCCATTTCTCAACTCCCTATCCACTGACCTTATCTGCAACAACTATATCGTCTAGAGCAACATTAACACTATTCGACTAAAGGCCAGTCTATGGCTATAGAAATAGAAAAAGAGCGCTAAAGCGCTCTTTTTAATCTATCTAACTTTAGATACTAGTGATCTTGTGCTTCACCTGAACCTTTCGGGAAGCGAATTGATTCAACCATATCAACAACATCTTGTGGAACTGCCGTTGTAACCTTACTCACACCGAAGGCCACTGCAAAGTTAATCACCATGCCGAGCATACCAATACCTTCAGGCGACACACCAAACAACCAGTTCTCGCTCATATTTGCACTTGGGTTTACAAACTTAAAGTACACAATATAAGAAGCAGTGAATAACAGACCCGTGATCATACCGGCGATAGCGCCCTCTTTATTCACAGTCTTAGAGAAGATCCCCATGATAATTGCAGGAAATAGTGATGATGCGGCAAGTCCAAATGCAATCGCAACAACCGCGGCCACAAACCCTGGCGGATTAATACCGAAGTAACCTGCCATCACGATGCCCAAAGCAGCTGCAATTCGGGCGTACATCAACTCTTTTTTGTCAGAGATATCAGGCATGAAATTTTTCTTCAATAAGTCATGAGAAACAGAGGTCGAAATTACCAGTAGTAGACCCGCTGATGTAGATAGCGCAGCTGCTAAGCCACCAGCTGCCACAAGCGCAATGACCCACGCAGGTAGATTGGCAATCTCTGGTGTAGCTAATACCATAATATCGCGGTCAATCTTCATCTCGCTTTCAGCGCCTTTGGCATAGTAAATCTTGCCATCGTCGTTCTTATCATCCCAGGTAATTAACCCGGTTTTCTCCCAATTCTTAATCCACTCAGGTGCAGTTTCATAAGCAACGCCTGTCGACTCTGGTCCATTAATGGTCTCAATCATATTTACACGAGAGAAAGCAGCAAGAGCAGGAATCGTTGTGTACATAATTGCAATAAACACAAGTGCCCAACCTGCTGATATACGTGCATCCTTCACTTTAGGAACAGTGAAGAAACGAACGATAACATGGGGAAGTCCAGCAGTACCGAACATCAGTGCGCCAGTAATAAAGAACACATCAATCATGCTCTTAGAACCTTCGGTGTATTGGGAGAAACCTAACTCGGCAGATAATCCATCGAGCTTATCTAACAAGTAAACTCCCGTACCATTGCCGGCAGCATCAATTAACTCTGCACCAAAACCAATTTGAGGAAGAACATGGCCTGTCATCATCACTGAGATGAAGATTGCTGGCACCATGAAAGCGAAAATAAGTACGCAGTACTGTGCGACCTGTGTGTAGGTAATTCCCTTCATGCCACCAAGAACCGCATAGAAGAATACCACTGCCATACCAATATAAACCCCAGTTTCAACTTCAACTTCAAGGAATCTAGAGAATACAACGCCTACACCACGCATTTGACCAGCAATATAGGTGAAACAGATAAAGATGGCACAGACTACCGCAACGGTACGAGCTGCTTGAGAGTAATAACGGTCACCGATAAAATCGGGTACTGTGAACTTACCAAATTTACGAAGATACGGAGCCATGCAAAGCGCTAGCAGAACATAACCGCCGGTCCACCCCATTAAATATACTGAACCGTCGTAACCAGTAAAAGATACAATACCCGCCAGTGAGATAAATGATGCCGCAGACATCCAATCGGCTGCTGTAGCCATACCATTCATTACAGGGTGTACGCCGCCACCAGCAACATAGAATTCTTTAGTCGAACCAGCACGAGACCAGATCGCAATACCGATATATAGGGCAAATGTAATCCCTACAATCAGATAGGTTAATGTTTGTACGTCCATTTCATGACTCCTTTAAATAAGTTCTTAGTTATTAGTCTTCGTGCACATCATATTTTTTGTCTAACGCATTCGCTTTAGCGACATAGACAAAAATAAGAGCGACAAACACATACATGGCACCCTGTTGTGCAAACCAGAACCCCAACTTGAACCCCATGAAATGGATCTCATTGAGCACATCTACTAATAAAATACCGCAGCCAAATGAAACTGCTGCCCATATGGCCAATAAGCCCAATACTAGACGTAGATTTTCACGCCAATAACCTTCTGCCTTCTCGTTGCTTTCAAAACTCATAGCGACTCCCCTGTGCTGATTTTTATATTAAGTCAGCAGTTAATCTAGCAAGCGTACGCTGAACAACAATCGCGACCTTAGTCTAACGTCAACGGAAGGCTTCAAGCGGAAATCATAAAAATCACTAACATTCAGATAGATACAGGTTTACGCTCACGTAAGGTAAGTTCATTTAGTAAACGCTGAGTTAGACCAAGGTATTATCTGTTTTTATTTTTCAGCCACAAAAAAGCCCACTTGAAGTGGGCTTTTTTTGCTGTATTAGCGGTTAATCTTCAAGTTGGCTCAAGTAGCGGATCATCTCAGCAAGCGCTTCAGGGGACTGAGGTTGCTTCTTAATTAAGTACTTTCCGTTGACCAATAGAGATGGCACACCTTTAATCCCAGCCAATTGAGCTTGGGTGTCATAATTCATCAATGCGAGTTTAGCATCAGCTGAATTCATCGCGTCTGCCACCGCTTTATCATCGACTCCTTGACTTACAAAGTAAGCTTGAAGGTCTGCTGGTCGGTTGAATGCACCATTTTGCTCATGGATCCGAGTAAAAATATTGCCATGAACTTGCTTAGTCACACTGAACTTTTGCGCTAAGTAATAGGCTTCTTGACTTAAAATCCAACTCGTGCGGCCAGCTCCAACAGGTGTTCTTTCAAACTGTACATCACTATCTAATAGATGGGCAGTTTTTTCAAACAGTGGATCTTGACGGTAACAATGGCCACAGTTATAAGAGAAAAATTCTCTGATCACTGGCTTTTGAGCTTCTGGGATCCCTGCTATTTTTACATAATCAATGCCTTCTACATACGGCGCAGCATAGGCTGCGTGTATCGGCAACATCAAACAGGCAATCGCCAATAACCCACTGGTAAACAATACTTGTAACGATTTCATATACATCCTTAATATTTAACAGGCGTCCAGCATATCCATTGGGTCACTGAACTGATACTCAAAATTTAGCTCTTTAATGAGTCGATTGCTACTAATGAGTTTGCCACCGGCCGTACTGTCTTGTACAAATTGCGGTTCAACGAGCCCCAATTTTAAGCTAGCCTGACGGTAAAAGTCCTGCCGTGTAGGATGTTTAGGTGCGCAAACATTGTAGACGCCGGCAGAATTGGCATCAAAAATCAGTTTTGCAACGGCGCCGATACAGTCATGCTGATGAACGATATTGACCGGAGCCAGTGGCTCTGCTAGTTCGGTTTTGCCAGCTAAAAAGCGTCCAGGATGACGCTTAGGACCCACTAAGCCAGAGAATCGAGCAATGCAGCTGTTATCTAGCGCTAAAAACATCGCTTCAGCTTGTAGCAGCTTTTCGCTGACTTCTGAGTGGCCGGCGGCATCTTGCTCAGTCATTATTTTATCCAGCGATGGATACACCCCAGTGGTACTCACAAAGACTATTTTCTGGTAACGAATACCGCTAATTAATGCAATCAACTTTGTTAGTTTGGCATGATAAGCATGGGGATCTTTTCTTAATCCTGGTGGAATATTGACAACTAAACAATCGGTGTTAAGCGCGGCTTTTAGCGCTGGGAGTGACTGTTGCTCGACTTCTGCCAGATCTAATGCAAAGCCGTTAATGCCATCTTTAGATAATGCACTTGCACCCTCAGAGTTACGTTTACTACCGTTTACCGTAACACCACGTGCTACTAGTTCTTGTGCAAGTGGCAAGCCAAACCAACCACAGCCGACAATACAAACTGAATTTATCATTTTCACCCTTTTGATTATTCTTAAATAACGAGGCCAGACGGCATTCATATTATACCAATTCTATTAAGAATTTACTCAGTTCAAAGCTTGCTCAGAGCTTTCAATTAAAGGCGCGTTGTGAAAGAAATGGTTATTCCCTTTTCAGACAATGCAACGTAGCAGTGATAGTCCTGAGACGCTCACAACGTGCGGCTGATTTTTAAGGCATGGGGAAATCACTTAATACAGCGCATGTGGCATTCGATATAGAATAACTATTAGCGATAAGCCACTGACTTGCCTAAGGTGATTTTAACTCCCGCTGAATGAGCAACTCTTTAATGGAGTTGGTATTACATAGAGCTAAAATAGAAGCTTATATCAGCACTTGGATCCAGTGTTTTTAATGCGCCAGAGCCTAACTCATCGACTTTAAGCACTTTACTTATCAATATCCCCTCTTCCACTAAATAGCGTAACACCGCGTTATTACCGTTTTCGTCACAGGCAAGTACATGCGGTTGTTTGACCGTTTCAGTGGTAATCAGAACCTTAGCGATTTGCCCATTTGATAATTGCACTAATGTGCCGGGGGGATAAATCCCAAGCACTTTAACCAAGGCTGAAATTAACGAAGGTGCATGCTTACCCGCTCTATTTTTAAAAAGATAACCTAACGCAACTTGCGGTGAGCGCCCCTGACCAAATTTAAGTAACTGTTCAAAGTCATTTGCCAGGGCAACTATTTGTGTGGTTAATGGGATCTGCGAGCCTTTTAATCCGTCAGGATAACCACTACCATCTGCCCACTCATGGTGATGTAGGACAATATCAAGTACCGCTTCTGGAAACAGATCTTGTTTGGTCATCATGTCAAAACCAAATTTGGGGTGCATCTTAAGAAAGTTAACTTCATGATCAGATAAATTGCTTTTCTTACGTCTGATAACGTCAGGTACTTTTCGCTTACCAATATCATGAAATACAGCTCCCATTGCAATATCCCGTAGCTCTGAATCCGTACAGCCCAATGAACATCCGAGCATCATCGACAATACTGCTATCGAAATCCCGTGCTCTGTTCCGCTGTCGTCCTCGTTACTATTCACTAAAGAAAGATGCGGTGTTGCCGTTTCTTTAATATGATCCATCATCGATTCGACTAACGTTGCTGCGGACCGATAAGCGCCCTCAGGTTCAGCTGCTATTTTCGAAAATGCACTGCGGCATTCTAAACCGTTTTTTTGAAATCGTTGTTGACTCATACGAATAGATTTACGTAATGAAGCTAATCTTTCCTGAGCAAATTCCTCAGCAGATTTCTCCACGATAACTTTAACCTGTTGATCTTGTGTTGATGCAAGTAACGCTTTGCCTGCGATCAAATATACATAGGCAATATTCAAACTCTTAATCAGTTCGATTTGCGATTGGTTTTCAATGTCAAACTGATTAAATAGAAAAGGATGTTGGGTCCATGACAGTGGTAATTTAATGGTTAAACCAATGCATAACTTAGACAAGGGAATTCTGACGTCTTTTGACATTAGTAAAGGCTCCAGAGGCAGTCACTGTTCAGAAAAAGTGTCTCGCTCTTGAAAGAAGATATTGTGCCAAACATTTACAGGATATCACCGGCACTAATTTTGGCTACGTCGCCATTAGCTATCAGTCGATAATAATAGTTTTCTCTCACGAATAACAGCAAGAATGTCAATTTTATGACAGTTTTCACAAGGTTAACTCAACAAGAAAACAGTCAATCACGTCATAAATTTAAGACACTTTAAGCAGAACAACAACATTCACACACACTAAACAGACAGATCAACTGAAGCTTCAAAGTTAAACTAGAACGGCGTCAAATTATTCATCGTGTGCTAATACCGAGATTCATTATTGAGAGGCATAAATAGAACCCCTAATAGCCTGGAATAAGCCTCAGAATTAGTTATAACTTATTCCATTATTGTCGCAATTTGTATAAAATTATCAACAGGAGGATATTGTATGCAATATTCAATTGCTATATTCTAGCTTCGTCCTTTAGAGTTGGTAGCCCCGAACTATTACTCTCAATGGCAAACTGTCAATTGTCCTTTGATTAGAGCTAGCAATGATTATTTGTTGCTTAACTAAAAAAGGTTTTTTGTTAATATCCCTGGATCATAGTATCGAATGCTGTCGGTACTGCAGATTCTTTTTGGCGCTGTATTCATACAGCGCCATTTTTTTACCTACTCCACCAAGCTAAGCCAATGAGCTAAAGACTAATACCAATTGCATTAAAAGTTTGACCATTCAGCGGGAATTCAAAACGCTGTAGGCAAGTAGTGGAATTTGAGCTAATAGTTATTCTCGGCTCTGGCATCCTGCTTCGCTCTCGATAATTGCTCCTGCATTATTCTACCTTCGACCATCCTTGGTCTCGTACCTCCTAAATCTGACCGCCAAGGAGGGCCGGAATGTCTTATTTTGTATGGAACAAAATAGACCATTTAGTCGTATATCCAAATCCCATAGCGAAGCATATAGCGTTTTGCCAATTTGTTTAACCTCAGCCGCACTACGTGAGCCCCTCAGTCTTTCCACTTCTGCTTTGCATTGGCTTAAAAGGGAATAACCATTTCTTTACCAATGCGCTTTGAATTGAAAAGGCTGAGGGGCTCTGAACTGGTCAAATACTTAATGCAATTGGTATAATCTATTCTTCTGCTTTCCAATCTAAAAAATAATATTTTAGCCTATTCGAATTAAACAGATATAAAGTACTCCAGAATAGAAACAATGCATCTAGCCCTACACTCCAGCTATACACATAGTGAGCATGTAGAATACGCTGTATGAGCAGTCCACCGTCAATACATAACAACGCCAGTAATAACCATTTCATGTATTTAAAGATAGGTTGGATCCACGAAGGGCTACGTTTTCGCTCGGCTATGATTAAACCATATACAACAAGGGCACCAGCACCAGCCATTAACGCCATCAAAAAATCTGACTTTTGCGGATAAACTAATGCAACAAGCCCAGCTCTATCACTTGCTTGAGTTAATGACGCAATAAATATGCACCAACCTCTTGCTAAAAAAACCAGCATTAAATACAGCATCAGAGGGGGCTTAATATGCCCCTTATCATCTAGCCAAGTTATATTACTGAAATTCAAAGCCGTCCCTTTTGTCCGAATCTAAACAGCGCTGTCTGCAACTGCATTAGTGTTTAATCAGATATGGTGCCTTTTGGAGAAATTTCAACGTTATTAATGCAGAAAGTTATTTCTTGAGGTGCTTGTACGGAAGTAAAAATAGTAAAAGAGAAATAATAAAGCTCCCCTTAGGGAGCTTTATATCAGCTACTTCTATGACAAAATGGCAATCAATGCTTCTTCATCAATAACCTTCACACCAAGCTCTTGAGCTTTGGTCAGCTTCGAGCCGGCGGCTGCGCCAGCGACTAAACAATCGGTATTTTTTGACACACTACCAGCCACTTTTGCCCCCAATGCCTGCAGCTTAGCCTTAGCGTCATTTCGATTGAGCAGTGTTAACGTGCCTGTTAATACCCAGGTTTGCCCTTTAAGTGATAAATCCTCTTCTGCCACCTCTTCAATTGCTGGCCAGCATACCCCTACCTCAATAAGCTTATCTATCACTTCAAGATTGTGAGGCTGTGCCAAGAAGTGCGCTAAATGAGCCGCTACAATCGCGCCAACATCATCGACCTTGATAAACTCTTCTGCTGACGCGGCTTTTAGTGCGTCCAGCGTTTTAAAATAAGCTGCAAGGTTAGCGGCAGTGGCTTCTCCCACTTCTCTTATGCCTAACGCATAAAGGAACCGAGCAAAGGTTGTTTCTTTGGCGACTTCGATAGCGGCGACTAATTTAGTGGCCGATTTCATCCCCATACGCTCTAGCATTGTCATCGCTGATGCGGTTAGCTTAAATAGATCCGCGGGGCTTTCTACTAGCTCTTTATCAATGAGTTGCTCAACAACTTTATCGCCCATACCATCGATATCAAGCGCCTTTCTAGAAGCAAAATGCTTAATTGCTTCTTTACGCTGTGCTTCACAAAATAAGCCGCCACTACAACGCGCTACAGCTTCGCCTTCAATGCGTTCCACTTCGCTATCACACACTGGGCAACGCTCAGGAAACACAATATCTTGGGCATCATCAGGACGTTTATCAGCGACTATCGCAACAATTTGTGGAATAACATCGCCTGCTCGGCGAATGATGATGGTATCTCCGACTTTTACCCCAAGACGGGCAATTTCATCAGCATTATGCAAAGTGGCATTTGAAACTGTCACACCGCCAACAAATACAGGCTTAAGACGCGCTACGGGTGTAACGGCTCCGGTACGACCAACTTGAAAATCAACCCCTTCTAATAAAGTCATCTCCTCTTGTGCAGGAAACTTAAACGCTGTCGCCCAGCGCGGTGCTTTAGCCACAAAACCTAAACTCAACTGATGAGCAATCTGGTTAACTTTCACCACGACACCATCAATTTCGAAATCTAGACTACTACGGCGCTGCTGAATATCATTGTAATAGCCCATGACATCCGCAACCGACTCACAGACTTTGACTTCCTGGCTAACTGGTACGCCCCACGAGCGCAGTTGCTCTAGTTGGCCATAATGGCTATCGGCAAGTTCCCAAGATTCAGGCTCAACGACACCGAGTGCATAAGCGTAGAACCCCAAAGCTCGGCTAGCAGTAATTTTACTGTCTAACTGACGTAAACTGCCCGCTGCTGCATTGCGAGGATTAACAAATAGCTTTTCTCCCTTGGCACGGGCACGTTCATTAAGCGCATCGAAGGCTTTATGCGGCATAATCACTTCACCGCGCACCTCGACTAATGGCGGAAAGTTATCACCGCGCAGCTTTAAAGGAATCGACTTAATCGTGCGGACATTTTCAGTTATATTCTCACCCGTTTGACCATCGCCGCGAGTCGCAGCTCGCTCAAATACGCCATCACGGTACACAATACTCACTGCCAAACCGTCAAGCTTAGGTTCACAGCAATAGCTCAGCGCTGTACCGACTTTATCGGTGATCCTCGAATGAAAGCCATTAAATTCTGTTTCATCAAATACATTATCAAGGCTTAACATTGGCTTGAGATGGGTGATCTGTTCAAACTTAGCTAATGCCTCACCACCGACTCGCTGTGTAGGCGAGTCAGCTTTAGCAAACTCTGGACTTTGGGTCTCTAGCTCTTTGAGCCTTTTAAGTAACCTATCGTACTCAGCATCTGGAATCGTCGGGTTATCATCAACATAGTAGTTATAATTATGTTGATTCAGCTGCTGAGTCAGTTCTAAGATCTCGAGTTCATTCGCGTGCATATGGTTCGTCCAAATAATAACAAAGGCCGCCTAAGCGACCTTTTTAAACAAGTTTAGTTGATTCACTTATTCAGAATTAAGCCTGTGCTTTAATTCGTTGTATATAATTCTGTTTGGTAGTTTCAAGCCACTCATCGCGTCCACCATCTAGTACAAGACCGTTTAGATCGTCAGCGATTTGATGGGCAGAGTTGAGCATGGTAGAGAAGTTTCTCAAGGCATCGCCATAACAGGGTAGTGTCATAAATAGCACCACGCCTTGGGTCGTGAACTGCTCCATGCTATCGGGGTCAAACACACCTGGTTTAACCATATTAGCCATTGAGAATAATACTTTACCAGTACCGGCATTATCTTCATGACGATGGAAAATATTCATGTCACCGAATTTAAAATTGAGTGTTAACAAGCAAGGTAACAGCTCCGCGCCATTAAGCTCTTCACCCTCTTTGGCTACAACGTGCAATACCAATACATCTTGTGGTTCGCCTAAAGGCTCTTCCTCTTCAACTTCTTGCTCAACAACACTTTCTTGCGCAGCTTCGGTTTTGAGAGCAGGTTCTTCAGCAAACAAAGATGGCTGAATTGGAGCTGCTTCTGTTTGTATTGTTACATCTTCATCAGTTAATGATGGCTCAACGCGAGTCGCTCTACCACCTCGAGCCGCTTTTTGGCTCGGCGCTTCACTTAATGTAAAGGACTCATCTTCAACAGCCGAGATACCTGCGTCGACATTTTCAGCAACAGCAGCTTCTGCAACTAATGGCGCATGCTTTGGCTCTTCTTCGATTTCAATTGTGGCGCTTTCGTCTGCGCTCGCCTTTACAACCCTGACTTCGCCTATTCCGTCATTGTCGAAACCATCAGCATCTCTGCGGTCTCGATTAATATCTGTCATTGGGCTCTGTTTGAACCCTGTCGGCTGTTGCTTTCGTATGGACCAAAAACCATGCACAAGTACGGCAATAATCGCTATCGCTCCTAAAACAAGCAATACCAGTTGCAAATTTTCCATTGGTTACCCTGTAATCTTTATGTTCATCCTGCGTCAGCTAACGCTACCGCTTCATCGATATCTACCGCCACAATGCGCGAAACGCCGGGCTCATGCATAGTCACACCGATAAGTTGATCGGCCAATTCCATGGTGATCTTGTTATGACTAATATATATAAATTGTACGCTTTGGGACATCTCTTTTACCAAACGACAGAATCGTTCGACATTGGCATCATCCAAAGGTGCATCAACTTCGTCCAACATACAAAAAGGTGCTGGATTCAATCTAAAAATAGCAAAAACTAATGATAATGCGGTTAGTGCTTTTTCTCCACCAGAAAGAAGGTGGATAGTGCTATTTTTCTTACCCGGTGGCCGCGCCATAATGGTGACGCCGGTTTCCAGAAGATCATCATCTGTCAGTGCTAAATAAGCACTACCACCGCCAAACACTTTCGGAAACAAAATGCCTAGATCCTTATTAACCTTATCGAAGGTATCTTTAAATCGGCTTTTTGTTTCAGTATCTATTTTACGAATTGCTTCTTCCAAACTTCCCAAGGCTGAATTTAAGTCTTCATCTTGGCTATCTAGATAGCTTTTCCGTTGGTTTTGCTGTTCAAACTCTTCTATCGCGGCTAGGTTTATCGCTCCAAGATGAGCGATCCGGGCCCGTAAACGTTCTAGCTCTTTTTGACGCCATAAAGTGTTGCGACTGGCATCAAGCTTAGATAATACTTGTTCAACATCAATACCCTGCTCAGTTATTAAGCTAAACTGACTATCGATTTGTCCTTTTAAACCTTCACGACGTAACTTTAACGCGCTCATGGTTTGAGTCAAGTCTTCTATCTTCGCAAGCTGTTGTTTTTTATTCGTTCCTGCACTATCGCACAGTTCTTGTAACCCTGCTTGCTCCTGCCTGAGCAGGTTTAGCGCTTGTTGTTTAACTTGCTGAGCATCTAAGGCTTGTGCCAATTGTGTTTTTAGCGACTGTGAGTTTTGAGCAGTGTCGACATCTTCTTTATTATCTAACTGTATACGCACTTGCTCTTTATTCAATTCGAGCTCTTCTAATCGTTGCTTTTGATGACTCACTTTTTGTTCGATTAATGCCACTTGGGTTTGAATGGCTTGTTCGCTTTTAAGGCTAGCTTTAAGTCGCAGCTCTGAACCATTGAGCTGGTCTTTGAGCTCACTTAACGATTTAAATGCCGATAGTTTATCTGACTCTGCCGCTTGCCGGCTTTTTGAAGATAGCTCAAAGGCTTGTTGCAGACTCGCTTCACTGTGCACAAACTGTGCTTGTTGAGCGGTTAACTGTTGCAGTTCAGTTTCAGTTTCCGCTAACTCCTGCAGTAGCTGCTTATAACGTGTATCCGTATCATTTATAGTGGTTTGCATTGCTTTAACTTGCGATACCATGCCTGCTAATGCCACTTTTTGAGATTGGATCTGCTGGTACTGTTGCTGCTGCAAGATCAATTGCGGCTTAAGCTCCTCAATATGCACCGACAAGGTTTGCTCTAACAAGCTCAAACGCTCTTCGGTGTCGCAAACCACTTCTGTCAGCGCAACGTGTTCATTTTTAAGTTGTACAAGGGAGCCTGAGTCTGCACTTTTTTCGATAATAAAATCAGCGCCAACAAGAAAGCCATCTGCAGTCGCGAACATTTGCTCTGCACCAAGCTCTTTACGTCGTTGAATAGCTTCATCTTTTGTCTCAAGCCACTTAACCTGACTTAACCACGGATTAAGATTAACGGGGCTCTGAATAACATCATTCACCACTCCACTCGCCAGTGTGTTTGCAGAGAACCCAATGCTTGCTTCGGTCGATAACTCTGCAAGTACCGGAGAATTAAGCACATTAGCAAGTAACAAGTCGACGGCGCTTTCCCACCCAGGGCTAACCTCGATAACTTGCCATAGCAGTGTGTCACCTTCATCGCCGTCATCAGGTAGCAGCTGAGTAACAACAGACAAACGGCCTTTTTCATCAGCCAGTTTTACTTTTACTGACTCAAGCTCTTTTTTTAACTCATCACAAGACTGTTGACGCGTTTCAATATTGAAGCTCAGCTCGTCGTATATCTCTTGCGCCTGCTCAGTTTCTATAGACAACATATCACATTGGTTCACTAGGGAACTGCTCTTGAGTTCAGCTAACTGTTCACTATGCTCTTGCGCTCTTTGGGTCAGTCTTGTTACCGATTTTTGTTTATGTGTTAGCTCTTTTGAGCAATGATTTAGCTGAGTACGATTCATCTCGACCGCTAAATGCGCTTTTGCTTCGCCGCCGCTATGTAACTGAAACTGTTCGGTTGAAGCTATGTGACGTTGACTTACGAGGGCTAATTCAGCTGACTGACTACTCGACTTTTGCTGCCACGCATTTATCTCAGGCGCTAACTCTTGTTGCTGCTTTAGCAGCTTTTCTTGGTTTGCATTCGCTGTTTTCAACGACGCTTGCTGCAACGCTATCTGAGCACTAATTTCGCCCAATCGTTGATTCAAACTGTCGTCTTGTTGTTCACGGTGCTTCAGTGATTGTTCAAGTTTAGCAATATGGGTTTTGGTGAGATAAAAAGCTTCGACTTGCTGATGTTCTTGACTATCAAGCTCACTCAACTTCAAATTCAATTCGGTCAAACTAAGCTCAAGTGTCTGCTTCTCAGCGAGTAAACTGGCTTGTTGCACCTCAAGCTTACTGATCTGAACAGTCAATGTGTCAGTTTGCTGATTAAGCTCGTGATAACGAGACACCACCAGCTCAGACTCACATTGACGTTCTGACTGTTTGAGCTCACGATACTGTTTAGCCGTTTCTGCCTGCTCGGCAAGCCGTTCCAGTTGCTTATGCAGCTCTGAGCGAATATCGCCAAGACGAGATAAATTTTCGCGAGTGTGCCTTATACGATTCTCAGTTTCACGCCTGCGCTCTTTATAGCGAGAGATCCCAGCAGCTTCTTCGATGAATACTCTCAGCTCTTGTGGCTTTGACTCAATAAGCCGAGAAATGGTGCCCTGTTCAATAATTGCGTAGCTTCGTGGTCCAAGTCCTGTGCCCATAAATAGATCGGTAATATCTTTACGGCGACACTTTTGATTATTTAGAAAATAGCTTGAATCGCCATCACGACTAACTTGCCTCTTAACCGCTATCTCTTGGTAACTGGCGTACTGACCTGCTAATCGATTGTCTTGGTTGTCAAATAGCAGTTCCACCCCCGCTACCGATACGGGTCTTCTGGCGGTAGAGCCATTAAAAATAACATCTGCCATCGAATCGCCACGCAGATGTTTAGCCGAGCTTTCGCCCAGCACCCAACGCACAGCGTCAATGACATTTGATTTACCACAACCGTTTGGACCAATAATGGCGCTCAATGGATTAGGTAAGGGAATTTTGGTTGGATCGACGAATGACTTGAATCCGGCAAGTTTTATCTGTTTAAGTCTCATGATGCCGTTTTAATCACTTCTACACTAAGTTATCTAGCGATACTTAGCGTCTATGTTTGATGTGCATATAATTATGGTAACTTTACCAAAGCTAACAGCATTTTGTAACGCTTTTTATTGGTGATTAATGCCTTTTCACTTGCGGTTAAATGCCTACTGACTCACAATCGTGACATTGCGTATCTTTAACGATCAAAGATTTCTATGAATAAAACCAATCAAGTAACAAAAAAGAGTGGCGTAAATTACTTCTTAGAAGGGTTTAGTTTGATAAAACGCCCAGGCCTTAGACGTTTTGTGTTTATTCCACTAACGATTAACTTATTGCTCTTTGGTGGCTTGATCTATTTTGCCATTGGTCAGCTAGAGCAGGTTTTCGCTTGGCTTTCAGGTCAGCTTCCTGAATACCTAAGTTGGTTGAACTTTCTGCTTTGGCCACTTGCGGTATTGACCTTGTTGGTAGTGCTATCTTTCATCTTTAGTTCAGTGATGAATTGGCTCGCAGCGCCCTTTAACGGATTACTTGCTGAAAAAGTCGAACAACTATTAACGGGCAAACCGCTCAATACGGGTGGCGGTATCGATTTAATCAAAGATTTGCCGCGCATATTGGGCCGAGAGTGGATCAAACTGAAATACTATCTACCTCGTGCCATTATTTTCTTATTGCTATTTTTACTGCCATTTGTAGGTCAAACTGCGGCACCTATCTTATGGTTTCTTTTTAGTGCTTGGATGATGGCAATTCAATACTGTGATTACCCTTTTGATAATCATAAAGTTCCCTTTGCAGATATGAAATTTGCACTTAACCAGACCCGTGGCAGCAGTTTTAGCTTTGGCGCTGCAGTGACACTGTTTTCTATGATCCCAATCCTCAATTTTGTAGTGATGCCAGTTGCCATATGTGGTGCCACTTCTATGTGGGTTGATAAATATCGAGAAGCATACAAAGATAACACCATCGCACCAGATTAATATGAGTATGCTGGGCCATTATCCATATGGCCTAGCGAGTCCAACCCACTTTCGACTTAATTGTTATTCTTCTGAAAATATTTGTAACAAATAGCCTACCTTTTTTATACTTAATTCCATTACAATCCTCACACCCAATTATTCAGCTTTAAATAATAAAAACAAATGAATAAAGCAACCCTACTTGCTAGCTCCGTTGTCTTGTTAATCTCTTGTCATTCTTTGCATGCTAATGCCGGACAGGAGGATCAATTCAATATTGAGATCCCTACACTTTCAGGCAGCATCAAAGTTGATGGCAACTTTGATGAACCACAATGGAAGAATGCCGCAACCACCGAGATAACGATTGAAACGAGTCCCGGTGAAAACATCACTGCGCCAGTAAGAACTGAAGTAAAACTATACTCCACTGACACAAGTCTCTTCTTAGCATTTACAGCTTATGATCCAACGCCATCGCAGATCAGAGCAAATTTGAGCGATCGTGATAGTGTTTGGGGTGATGATTTAGTCGGTATTAAACTCGACACTTTTAATGATGCCCGACTCGCCTATCAATTCTTTGTAAATGCTTACGGCGTGCAGATGGACTCAATCGAAAATGAGCTAACTGGCAGCGAAAGCGATGCTTGGGACGGCATTTGGTATACCGCAGCCCAGCGCACAGAAACGGGTTATCAGGTTGAAATAGAGTTACCCTACCGAGTGCTTAATTTTGATAATAGCGCCGAGCAAAAGTGGGGGGTTGAGCTTGTCAGGTTTTACCCTCGAAATGAACAGCACAGATTGTCTAGTAATCAGATAGACAGAAACAATAGTTGCCAACTGTGTCAATTCGGTGTGATGAGTGGCATGTCTAACTTAGAGCAAGGCAATGATCTACAGATCACGCCATCGGTGGTTTTTAATCGTAACAGTCAACGTCCTCTTGATCTTAATGGTGATTGGGATAGCGAAAATGATATAGAGCCAAGTTTAGATATCCGCTGGGGAATAACTCCAAACACATTGTTGAGTGCCACCATCAACCCAGATTTTTCGCAGGTTGAAGCCGATGCAGGTCAACTCGATATTAATAATACCTTTGCACTGTTTTACCCAGAAAAAAGAGCCTTTTTCCTCGATAATAAAGATTATTTTGATACCCAACTAAACCTGTTGCATACCCGTAATATCGTTTCACCTGACTATGGCATTAAGCTAACCAGTAAAGTGGGTGACCACACGTTTGCCACACTGGCAACGAACGATACTCATACTAACTTTCTAGTGCCGGGGAATTTAAGTTCTGATATCGCCAGTATCAATGAAAAAAGTCAGAATTTTGCTGGTCGCTATCGCTACGACATCGGTAAAGAATTATCGATGGGCGCGCTCGTCACCGCTAAAACCAGCGATGATTACCATAATTATGTCACGAGTGTTGATGTTAAATATCAGCCAACCGATCAAGATACCTTTATAGGTCAATACGTAGTATCGGACACTCAATACCCTTTAGGTTTCTCGCAAACACTGTGCAGTAGCGATGATTGCCTACCGGACATCGACTGTGATTTAAATGACTGCGGCGTCAATGAACGTGTATTGCGCACTAATAGCACAGACTCTATTCGTGGTGACATGTATTTGGCTAAATATGAACACGAAACAAGAAACTGGGATGCTGTAGCGCAATATCAGTCTGTAGCAGAAGACTTTAGAGCCGATCTAGGTTTTATTGAGAAAGTCGATTTCAGTAAATTTGTTGTTGGTGGTGGTTATACTTGGTACCCAGAAAATAGTGGTTTTAGTAAGATAAGGCTCAGTGGCGATTGGGATATCAGTCATAACCAGGCTGGTGAAAAACTAGAACAGGAAGCTGAAGCTAAACTTGCTTTTGACGGTTTATTGCAAAGTTACACCGCATTTGGCGTTGTTAACCGTCAACGTGTAGGAAGGCGTCATGATAGTGCTAGTCTGGCAGTTGAAAACAACACTCAGATGTTTGACGAAACCATGGGCTGGTTCTACGCCAATATGAAACCCACTCGAACCCTATTTGTTGAACTGGATGTCAATTACGGCGATAGCATCGACTTTGCCAACGATCAATTAGGCACTAAGTTTCTACTCAATCCTGGTGTTCGCTGGAATGTTACCGATTCAGTAAAGCTAAATGTATCGCACGTTTACCGAACTATGGATGTTGATGACGGCCGTTTATTTACCGCAAATTTAAGCGATGTGAGATTAAGCTGGTATATCGACATTCATAACTTTATCCGTGTATCCAGCGTCTACACCCATATTGAAAGAGACCCAAGCCTTTACCTTTATGGATCACCGAATAAAGAGCAGCAGAATTTAGGCAATGAGATCCTTTACGGATATAAGCTTAATCCTCAAAGTGTGTTCTATCTTGGCTATTCAGATGGATTAAAGTCTAATGATTCCATCGATTCGTTGATGAAAACTGAAGAAACCTACTTTATGAAAATGAGTTACGCTTGGATTTTATAAACAAGCAGGCTTAGCCAGTAATGGTTAAGCCTTTTTATTATTAGTTGCTTAAGCTATGCACACTAAGTTTCGCCCACCCTCTTTAGCTTCATACAGTGCAACATCTGCTCGTTGCAGCATCTCGTCTACGTTTTCATCGTGATTGAAATTAGCCACACCAATACTAACGGTTATGGTCAACTCACCTTTTGTTGTCATTATCGGTGTGCTTTCCATCTGCATTCTAAATCTATCTAATAGTGCAAATGACTTTTCAACACTTAAGCCTTTAAAGCCGACAACGAATTCTTCACCGCCAAATCGAGCCACTGTAAAATGCTGTGAAAATGAGTGTTTAAGGCGTTTGGCAAATTCAACCAGCACCTCATCTCCCACATCATGGCCATAACCATCATTCACCTTTTTGAAGAAATCGATGTCCATTAAACCGAGTGAAAGCGTACCTTGATTACGGGTAATAGTAGGCAGTTTCTCTTCATAAAGATTAAAAAAGTAACGTCGATTAAATACATTGGTTAAGTAATCGAGGTTAGCTTGCTCCCATAGTTTAGCCATCATATCGAGTGCATCTAGGGTGTTAAGTACTCGACAATGAAACTCTTCGTGCACAAAAGGCTTTTGTAAAAAGTCATTGGCACCATTTTTAATAAACCGTGCGGAGAGGCTTTCGTCACTATCACTGGAAAGTCCAATAATAGCCAACTCTTCTCTGCTGAACTGCTCTCTGACTTTTATAATTAAGCCAAATCCGTCTAGTTGCGGCATATTATAATCAGTGATAAGCAGTTTAATATCTGGATTTTCTTTAAGGGTATCAAGTGCAGCTATACCGTCATCAGCTTCTATCACTTGAAACAAATGTTGTTCTAAAAGGCTACGAATAAACTTTCGGCTCACCATGGAATCATCGGCAACCAATACCTTCACGCTTTGATTGCGTTGCAAACGTCGTACTAACTTAGCAGTATACTCATAGCTAAAGCGGTTTTCTTTAAGTACATAATCAACAATACCTAATTGCAGCAAACGTGATCGTTCTTGGGGATCCCAACTTCCGGTGAGTACGATACAAGGGATCTGTTTTGCCAGTACTAATTTTACAATCTCACCCTCTTGGGCATCCGGAAGATTCAAATCAGTAACGGCCACAAAATAATCATTTTCAGCTAACAGTTTTTTTGCACTGGCTAGATCTGGCGCGACATCGACTTCACAATCTAACTCTTGGGTTAATAAATGGCGCATCACCCGTGATACAACTTGGCTATCTTCAACAACTAAGATCCGCAACTTAACTCTCCTTTAAACCCATACTCCTTTAGCGCATTCGTTAATCGGCCTTTTTGAAAGACTCTTTAATTATTAAATACCTACGCTAAGTGAGAACTTCATCTGCTTTATTGCTGCAATTTTACAAAATACCTGCGCAGCTTAACCCTTACCCATCAAAAACGGTATCAATTATGCTACTTCTCTTCAATTTTCGCATCAACCGATGCATTTAGCGCATTCATATTTAATTGTATGATAGGTGCTTCGATTTCAGGCTTTCTGAGGTCAATAACAACAGTTGCAGATATTTTATCTTGTATCGCTTGTCGATTCGCATCCCAGAATATTTGTAAGAAACCGAGTAAACCTGTGGTAAAACCTGCAGCGTAGCCGCCATAGCGTCCAAAAGCGGCCCATAAAGTGATCTTAGAACCATCCAGCTGAATAACACTAATTCCAAGTAGTTTTTTACCCAATGTTTGCCCGTCAAACCAAGCGGTAAACACCGTAAAATAGAACGCCGCCCAACCAAAACCTAAGCCCATATCGTTTAAAAAACCTATCAACCACGCTAGCGGGCTCGATTGCGGGTTTGCCTCTTCTTCGAAATAAGAGTCATCCTGTAGCTCCTCCCAGTCAACTTTGTTTGTGCTTGAAGCATTATGACTAACAGCATCAGTCTCAGCTTCAACCATCTGCTTAATGCCCTCATCAGCGACAGCGGTTTCAACAGCCGTATACTCAATCTTTAAATCCTTTTTCTGTTTAACTGTAAGTGGAAGTTCATCAATAAGCTCTTCTAGCATACGTGTTTGTTCTGCACTCGAGAGACTCGAATGGTTTAACGCATCTTTTAGGGACGCTAAACGCTTTTGGGCACATGAGTAATCTTGGCAACTTGATGTTGAAATGACTTCAGGAAGATAATTTGCTAATTCGGCAATGGTTTGTATTGTTTCAGGATCTGCTTTATCGGCACTTAATTGAGATTCAACTTGGCTAGTGCCTGAGATATCGTCTTTAGTGTTCCAGTCGTTACCAAGTAACGCATACACCATACCTGCGAGCATGAAGGCATATAACGCCCACTTAACAATGCTCCCCACGGACTTGCTTCTTTTATGAACCAAAACGGTAAGTGCGACCATTAATACAAATATCCAACCCGCATTTTCAGCAAGAGCCGCTACTAGAAGACCATCAACGGTTATTGCTAAGGCGCGTTTCAATGGACTCGCTAATGGTTGATATAAAACATTCGGGGCTATCTCAAATGCATAAGGGGTGACTAACGACTTAGGATCAAGTGTTGATTCAGTCTGCTGTTTTCTCATTAATTTAATCCAGTCATAGTGCGTGCATTACATTGGTCAATGCACCATATTACCACCCAATTAACTTAAGCTTAACAACTGAAACTTATGGTAATTCCACTCATTACGTATAACAGGTAATGCTTTAATAACTAAAAAGAATAAAGAAGAACAAACAATCACTTCTAAAGCAGCGAAAGAGGATTATGCTTTACCTGTGCATTTTAAGGAGCAAGCAGCCCATGAGCAAAATTTTTGAAGACAATTCACAAACAATTGGTAACACGCCACTTGTCCGTTTAAACCGTGTTAGCAAAGGTAATGTTCTTGCCAAGATTGAAGCACGTAACCCAAGTTTCAGTATTAAGTGTCGTATTGGCGCGAATATGATCTGGGACGCTGAGAAAAAAGGTGTTCTGACTCAAGATAAAGAGCTTATCGAGCCAACTTCTGGTAACACAGGGATAGCACTTGCTTATGTAGCGGCTGCAAGAGGCTATAAGCTAACGTTAACTATGCCTAATACTATGAGTTTAGAGCGTAGAAAACTGCTTAAAGCATTAGGCGCAAACTTAGTGTTAACTGAAGGCGCAAAAGGCATGAAAGGTGCCATTGATAAAGCGGAAGAGATCCGTCAGTCAGCACCTGAAAAATACGTGTTATTGCAGCAGTTTAATAACCCTGCAAACCCAGAGATCCACGAAAAAACCACTGGACCCGAGATATGGAATGATACTGACGGCGAAGTTGATGTCATTGTTGCAGGTGTCGGCACAGGCGGAACAATCACAGGTGTGAGCCGTTACATAAAGAATACTCAGGGTAAAGCGATTACTTCTGTAGCTGTTGAGCCAGTTGATTCGCCTGTGATTGCACAAACACTTGCAGGTCAAACAGTTCAACCTGGACCACACAAAATTCAAGGTATTGGCGCTGGATTTATTCCGGGCAACCTAGATCTTGAGCTGATCGACCGTGTTGAAGCTGTATCGAATGAAGACTCTATCGAAATGGCGCATCGACTCATGCAAGAAGAAGGTATTCTCGTCGGGATCTCTTCAGGTGCAGCTGTAGTTGCAGCAAACCGTATTGCAGCGCTACCTGAGTTTGAAGGTAAGAATATTGTTGTTGTATTACCTTCTGCCGCTGAGCGTTACTTATCTTCAGTATTGTTCCAAGGTGAGTTTAGCGACGCTGAAAACGTTCAATAGATCTTAAGCAGATATATCAGAAACCCAAGCATTAGCTTGGGTTTTTTATTGCCTGAATGATATGGCTTACAGTGGTGTGTACTATGTTATTAAGCTCAGCCTTATTCACCTTACCACGCAGTAAGAATTGATATTCCAACAATCGAATAATAGCCAAGATTTGGTGGGCATCTTCAGTTGCAGTTTTTGAACCAAATGCACTAAAAAATGATTTTATGCTCTGCAGTAATGTTTCTTCGAGTAAGATAATAGCTTTAGCAAGCTCGGGATTACGTAGTGCTTCTTCGTGAAAAGCATGCTCTAGAATACGGTCATCAGGTTGAGTTAACTGCGCTTCTATATGATCACAGATAAATTCAGTTAACTGCTCCACCACTAACGTTTGCAGTTCAGATTTAGTTAGGTTCTGGCTCACTTCGGCCATACTGTTGAGCAAGGTATAACTTTGCTCTTCTAACACTTTATTCATCCATAGCGTTTTTTCAGCGAAAAACGTTAAAGCATCACTAATGAGATCTTTAATATCTTTAAAGTAATAAGTAGTAGAAGCTAAAGGCACTCCTGCCTCTGCTGCAACCGCTCGATGACGCACGCCACGGATCCCCTCTTTAACGATTAAGCGCAATGTCGCCTCTAGAATCGCTTTCCGTCTTGCTTGCCCATCACTTCGGCTTGATTGTCGACCAACGTAGGTCAGTGGTACGAGCATGGCACTTCCTTTACACGAATATTCAATCTGACTTGAACCACCCATTAACAGCAACTGGAAACTAATCTTATCTAAAACAACTCGAAGCAAGATCCAGTTCAAACTATATTCAGACTGTAACATGTAACATACGCCTCCCCTAATTCGGTAACAGCTACATCGGTCTAATTTATGTCATTCTATCGCTCTCCTCTATCAATCAGCGCATTTGATGCCAAGTTTGAAGCTCAGAAAATTGCCTTCGCCCCTATCAGCTTTCAAGTTGCTCGTTGCTTATTGAAATTTGATGTCTTACATCAAATATCCGAGAGTGGCACAGATGGTTGCAGCATAAATGATTTAGCAAAGCAGTCAGTACTTTCTGACTATGCCCTAGGTGTACTGGTCGATATGGGACTGAGCATGGGCTTGTTATATCTAAATAAAGAAGCCTATGTACTAGATAAGATTGGTCATTTTTTACTGCATGATGACATGGCACAAACCAATTTAAATTTTACCCATGATGTCTGCTATCAAGGGTTATTTGAATTGGAAGCTTCTTTACTCGAAGGTAAGCCAAAAGGGCTGGCCTCACAGGGTGAGTGGCAAACAATCTATCCAGGCTTGAGTCAATTACCAGATGATATTAAAAAGAGCTGGTTTGAGTTTGATCACTACTATTCAGATCATGCATTCGAAACTTTATTACCACTCATTTTCAAAGGTCAGCCAAAGCATATTGTGGATGTAGGTGGAAACACGGGAAAATGGGCATTAGCCTGCACTAAATTCAATCGTGAAGTTGCTGTTACCATCATGGATCTTCCCGGGCAGCTAGAAGTCGCGATGCAGAACGCTGCTGATAATGGGGTAGCTGATAGGATAAGCGCCTTTGCAACAGATTTACTCGATGAAAGTAAACCATTTTGTGAAACAGGCAACCTCTACTGGATGAGCCAGTTTTTAGACTGCTTTTCTGAAACGGAAATTCTCAGTATTCTAAAACGTGCCGTTTCAGTCATGGAAACAAACAGCGAACTATGCATCCTAGAAACCTTCTGGGATCGTCAGCCATTTGAAGCAGGCGCTTTTTGTGTCAATGCCACTTCAATCTATTTCACCGCGATTGCCAATGGCAATAGTCGCATGTACCACAGTAAAACGTTACTCAGCCTTATTAGCCAAGCAGGACTTTTTGTAGATGAAGATATCGACAATATCGGACTTGGGCACACGCTACTACGTTGCAAACTGAAACCATGATTTAAATGCACATCAATAAATTAAGTAATTCTTAAGCTAAGGTTAACATCAATTCAATTTATTTTATTTACTGGTGATTCTAAAATACATCCATAGAGATAAGGTTTTGGAGAACACAATGACTGTTACAAATAACAAACTAACACATAGAGTATCACGCTTACCGAGTCCAATGGCTGGTTTGGCACTGGCCATAGCCAGCCTTGGTTGGACTTGGGAGAGCATGTTCCCTGAGCTTGGTGGTAATGCACAGTTAGCCGGTGCACTCATTGCATCAGTGTTGCTAGCCATGTTGGTTGCTAAGTTCGTTTTGCACCCTAAAGTGCTAATCGAAGAGCTCTCTCACCCAGTGATTGGCAGCGTTATTCCAACTTTTGCGATGGGATTAATGGTTGTTTCCGCAGCGATTGGACAATTTAGCCAAGGTGCCGCTTTAACACTATGGTTAACAGCGATTAGCATTCATATCATCTTTCTATTTATGTTTATCTATAATAGAGCCATTGATTTCAAGCTAAGCCATATGGTTCCGAGTTGGTTTGTTCCACCTATCGGCATGATAGTAGCAGCAGTTTCTTTTCCACATGGAGAACTATTACAAGTACAAAACCACTGGATTGCCAACGCCATTGTTGACTTTGGCATGTTAAGTTATTTAGTGATGCTTCCTATTATGCTTTACAGATTGATATTTTGTGAACCGATTGCTGAAGCTGCAAAACCAACAATTGCAATTTTGGCCGCACCTGCAAGCCTATCATTAGCGGGTTACTTAACAATATCAAATCAGCCTTCTTTAATTATTGTTGCTGTTTTATTAACCGTTGCACTGTTAATGACAAGTATTATTTACTTAGCCTTTTTCAATTTATTAAAACTACCGTTCACCCCAGGTTATGCAGCATTTACTTTCCCAATGGTTATCGGCGCAACCGCATTATTTAAAACTGTCACTTGGATAGTAAGTACATATGGAGAAAGCATCTTATCGATGATCTTGTTAATAACCGCAAAATTTGAACTAGTGATTGCAACCATCATCGTGATCTATGTAGCAGTAAGATATTTGCGTCATTACAAAACGGCATTTAATATGCCGCAATAAGGTTAACTTATTATAATGAGTGACTCTCAATCGATAGAATAAAGTGTAATACAGCAAGCCAAACTGCTCTATCTTCGCCTCAAAAACTTACATGACCGCAACAACAAGCCATTTCTAGCCACACCAGTAACGTGACCGGCGTCACAAATTGAAATATATCTATTCGAGATTAATACTTTTTATCTACATAAACTGTATCGACATTGTTAACAACCAAAACCTTTTAAAAGCAAAATCACAACAAGAAAACAACCAAATATCAACACCGAGGTTGAATCGAGATTAATTAACAACCAAAAAATAAACAACAATTCAATAACACCACAACTTGTTACAACATAGATAGTAAATTGTTAATAAAAATCAGTAAAAAAATACTCCGTAATTAATCTTATAACCTCATCACAGCTGTAACTAGATTGTTGCCACAGTTATTTAATTATGGTTCTATTCGGATGGGATTCATCTTCTTGTTTACATTTAAGTTACCTTAAGAAGGTGGTTCTAATTAAAATAAAACATATAATTAATATAAGTTTCCAGGGAGTAATACAATGCAAGTTAATTCAAGATTGGCCAAAGCAGTACGCTTTGCGTTAGTGGGTGGTGCAGCAACAGCAGCACTTAGCTCGCCAGTAGTTCTTGCGGCTGATGCAGAAAGTGCAGATAAAGTTGAGCGAATTCAAGTTACCGGTTCTCGTATTAAACGAACTGATATGGAAACGGCAACGCCTGTAACAGTGCTAAGTGCCGATGACATGGCAAAGCAAGGCTTTACCAATATTCAAGATGCACTTCAAAGCCTAACATCTACAACTGGTGCGATGACAACACAATCAGTTCATGGTTTTACTCCTGCTGCTTCATCTATCAGCTTACGTAATGCTGGTGCTAACCGTACATTGACGCTTATTGATGGTAAACGTCTAAACCAGTATCCAAAACCTGCTGGCGGCACAGATAACTTCGTTGATACAGCTAACCTTCCAATGGAAGCAGTTGCTCGAATCGAAGTTCTACAATCAGGTGGTTCAGCCATTTACGGCGCTGATGCAATTGGTGGTGTTATTAACATCATTTTGAAGAAAGACTTCGACGGTGCTGCACTTAAGTATCGCCACGGTGATACCACCAATGGCGGTGGCATGAATGATAGAATCGCTTTCTCTATCGGTTCATCTTCAGACAAAGGTAACGTTTCGACATTTATCGAATATACAAACAACGAAGTACTTCGAGCGACAGATCGTGAAAACTTTGGCTTAGATACAGATAAAGTTCCTCACAGTGAGTTCTCACAGTACAGCTCATACGGTGCACGTATTGCAGGCGCGAGCAAAGGCGCTAGTGGTGCACGCGCACTGACTGCTGAAGAATGTACAGCTGGTGGATTCTTCTGGGATGCAGCACGCAGTATTTGTGGTTATGATCGTTCAAAGCAACGTGATCTTGAGCCTGAAAGCTACCGTTTTATCAGCACAACCAACTTCAACTATGAACTGGCTGACGATATCACTTTCTTAGGCCGTTTAGATTTTGCGCAAGCTAAATCGACCACGAACATTGAGCCAATGGCGATCAATGACTACGACATTAAAGTGGCTGGCAATGACGTAACTGTTTCGGGCGCTGGTGGACTAAGTAAGACTTTCAACGATAAATCTACTGCACTCGGCGGTGATTTCGCTAATGCGACAGATGGTGATTACTACTACGTTCGTCGTTTACATGAGTTTGGCAACCGTACTGGCGAGACCAATACCCGTAACTACTTCTTCACTGCTGGCCTTGAAGGCACTATCGCTGATGAGTATAACTGGGATGCTTCTGTAAACTACGGTCGTACAAACGTTGATGTTTACCGTGGCGGCTATGCGACTATCGCAGGTATGTTTGACTACATCACAGCTGGCGAAAATGGTAATTCTTTACTTGAGAATATGTCTAGCGCAGACGTAGAAGACGCTTCTTACACACCTTTTGAGCAAGCGCAATCTACACAGAAAAACATTCAGGCTAACATCACAGGTTTAGCATTTGAGTTACCAGCTGGTGACGCAATGTTTGCATTTGGTGCAGAGTACACTGAACAAGATTACCAAACAGATTCAGATTCTGAATCTAAGAAAGGTAATATCTTAACGACTGGCGGTTCTTCAGGAAACGGTGAGCGTGATTTCTGGGCAACTTATGCAGAGCTAAGCATGCCTGTTCTTGACCAGCTAACCATCGATGTTGCTCTACGTTATGATGAATATAGCGATGTTGGCGGTAACCTTTCACCACAGCTAACTGTTGAATATCGTCCTCTTGATGAACTACTCGTTCGTGGTTCTATCAGCAGCGTATTCCGTGCACCAGATATGCACCGAGTATATGGTGACCCAACTCAAGGCTTTACACAGGTAATCGATTTCAAACAGTGCGCAGCAATGGGCGGAACTCCAGGTGAGCCAAACTCAAACCCAACTATCAATGAAGTGTGTAACGAGCTGCACATTGATATTACAACGGGTGCTAACAAAGATCTTGAAGCTGAAACAGGTTACACAGCAAACATTGGTACAGTTTGGGGTGGCGATTCACTCAATGCTTCTGTAGATCTTTGGGAGTGGAAGCTTGATGATATGGTTAGTGACATCAGCGCTTCAAAAGCCGCTCGTGAATATGACCTATATGAAGACATGATCACTCGAGATGCTGACGGAACCATCACTCACATCAACTCAGTGGCTCAAAACCTTGCGTACCAAAAAGTACGTGGTCTAGACGTTACTGCGGGATATGGTTGGGATCTAGATGCCATTGGTGAGTTTAAACTAAACTTTAATGGTACTTACATCTTAATGTCAGAAGGTCAATTAGACCCAACAGCTGAAATTGATGATGATATCTACAACGGTGGACTACCTCAGTACAGAGCCAACCTTGTACTGGGTTACTTCCTAGAAGACTTTGAAGCAACACTTGGTGCATACCACACTGCGCGTATGCACGGTACTGCTTACAAGTCGTTTGCTGAAGGCGGTGAAGGCGAAGAAAGTGATTACGAAGTAGCATCACTCACTAAGTGGAACCTAACTGCAGGTTACAACTTTACTGACAACATCAAAGTATCAACAGGTCTAATCAACATGTTTGATGCGGGTCCTAACTTTGACCCAACAAACACTTCATGGCCACATTACCCACGTAGCGTATACAACGCCCGTGGACAAGAGTGGTTCATTGAAGGTGAAGTTAAGTTCTAAACTCTGTTGAACTAAGCGCACTGTATAGCGCTTAATCAAACATAAAAAAATGGCATCCTAGGATGCCATTTTTTATTGTCTTAACTAACACAAATACTGAGCAATTTGCTTAGCTAAACCCCATATAGTGGGCAGTAATAACAATCACGCTAGAGACAAAAAACAGCCCTAACATAAAGCGCCAAATAAACTTAAGCCACTGGCCCCAATCAACTCGGCAAACTCCTAGTGTGGCCATCAATGAAGCTGATGTTGGCACTAATACATTCGTAAAACCGTCCCCTAATTGAAACGCCAACACAGCAACTTGTCTAGTGACTCCAACAATATCAGCAAGCGGTGCCATCAACGGCATTGTCAGCGCGGCTTGACCCGAACCTGAGGTCACAAAAAAGTTAAACACTGCCTGGAACACAAACATAAACCAAGCTGACATCACACTTGGCAGCTGGCCAATAAATTCACCAGAGCTACTCAGTATAGTATTGAGTACACTTGGGTTAGCGGCATTACTGCCTCCGAGTAATAATAGTATTCCCGATGCACAGCCGACTAAAACTGCAGGTTCAAGCATTGTAGATGCCCCTTGCTTGAAGCTAGTGGCGACTTTATTAACCGTCAGCTTATTGAGCTTAAAAACAACACCGATGATGCCGACAACAATGCCCATTGCAAAAAACTGACTCGCGATTTCAGGGATAAACCAAGCATTAACCACCACGCCCCAGATAATCCAGGCAACAGTTGCAACAATGGTTAATAACACTAGAATGTCGCCAATATTAAAACGGCTATCGAGTTTTGCATCACTGGCATTATCACGAAAATACTGATCGCTTTGATGACTGTATGAGAGCTCTGGCTTAGCTTTTATTTTTGCTGCGTAGCGCATAGTAAATATAAGCCCCATTAGTGTGAAACCTAACCACATAGCAACACGTACGCTTGAACCAGACAACACTGGAACATCGGCAATGCCTTGGGCTATAGCGACACTAAATGGATTCATCCATGAACTCGCAAAACCTATTTGAGTGGCAACATAGGTCACCATCACAGTGGTTATACCGTCGTAACCAAGTCTTATCATTAACGGACAGATAATAATCGCAAAGGCTATCGCCTCCTCACCCATCCCAAATACTGCCCCGCCCAATGAAAACAAGGTAAAGATAACCGGTATAAAAAGTGTTTCATTGCCTTGAGTTTTATCGATAAGTTTTAAAATGCCGTTATCGATGGTTCCTGTCGCCATAACAATGCCAAAGGCGCCGCCAATAACGAGCATAAACATGATCACACCAATGGCGCTGCCCCACTTGGAACCAGATACGAGCCCTTCAAAAGCAAAGTTAAAGAAACCTATGCCTCCACCGCCAGTAAATAAACTTACCGGCTGCAACATAGGCTGACCATCATCGTTTAACTGATAAGCAAAGGAGTTGGGGTCAACCACGCTACGGCTCTTTTCTACACCGTCAATCACGTAGCTCACCTGCTGAGTTTCAAATGAGCCAACAGGAATGAAATAGGTCATTACAGCGGCAAGCAGTGCCACAAAGAAAATGATCACCAAGGTATCAGGCATCTGCCATGCCCTATTTACAGTTTGAGAACTACTGCTATTAGGGACTAGTGGTTCTGTGGTCGAAGGTTGTTGCTGAGCAGGGGGAACTTGGTGCATTTGATGGCCGTATTGTTGTTATTTGGCAGCAAATATAAACCAATGTCAGTGCTTTATCTATGGGTGGTTAATCGGCAGTCAGTAAAAAATGGAGCTATGACCATATCCCTCTATAGGAAAGGGCTAAAACGATGCCACTGAACAGGCGTTTCAACAAAAATGAGCTAAATGGAGGCCTAGCTGTCATGTTGAAAAAGTGTACAAACAGGCTTAACAGGGAAGGAGAGCATATTTGCAACAATTTTCACTCAAATAGATTACCTTATTGATATAACAAAGAACGCATCAGCATCACACTATATATAGAATAGTGAACCTAATCTAAGTTATTCATTGCTAACGTCAACTTGGCTTGTTTGGTACTTGATCACCACCTAGAATCATACTTAACGACCATCAAATAAATTGATAGTTTCCCTTTAGATATTTTTCGAGTAGGAAAACAGTAGGTACAATGAAGTATTCTCTTAAACAAATTATGGTTTTCGACGCTGTTGCCAGTCTCGAAAGTGTCAGTGCTGCGGCTAGAAAACTGTCGATGACGCAATCAGCTGTAAGTATGTCGTTGGGACAATTAGAGAATTTACTTGGGCGTCCGCTCTTCATTCGTCAGGGTAATCGTTTAACCCTGAGCCATTGGGGGAACTGGCTGCGTCCAAAAGCCAGACGTCTGTTACAAGATGCACAGCAAATTGAATTAGGCCTGCATGAACAACATCTTATAAGCGGTAGGTTTAGGATCTGCTCTAGCCAAACAGCGGCTGAACACCTGCTACCCGAGCTTATCAGCAAAATTGATACCGACTTCCCCGAATTACGCATTGACTTGATGGTAGAAAATACTGAAAACGTGATTGAGGGCTTACTTAATTATGAATACGATTTTGGTATAATCGAAGGACGCAACGACGATAGCCGGCTGCATCAAGAGCAGTGGCTCGATGATCACCTTGTAGTGGTCTCATCACCTCACCACCCTTATGCTAAATCAAAATCAGCAAGTTTAGCGCAACTAGAACAAGCAAAATGGGTGCTTCGAGAGCAAGGAGCAGGCACAAGACGCATTTTTGAAGGTGCGATTCATGGCATCATTGAAAAACTGCACGTGTGGAAAGAGTATGAATATGTATCGCTGCTTAAGGCCCTTGTCAAGAATGGACCTTACTTAAGCAGTTTGCCCTATTTAGATGTAGAGAAAGAGATAGCCAATGGGGAGTTAATAGTGTTATCGACCCCAGAGCTAAACATGCAACGCCATCTTTCATTTGTCTGGCGCAATGATGCAGGTGAGAATCCACTTAGAGATTGTGTTATTACCGAGGCCAGACGTTTGAGCCGTAATAGAGTCGCTGTTAAAAAAAACCGCTAAACTAGCGATAACACAAAGAGGAGTTCCCTCCTCTTTGTCCTTTCTTAAACTCTGATCTATTTAGAATTTATAGACTTCACAGACTTTTTGCGCGATATCTTCCCGTGTAATAACACCACATAATATGCCGCCTTCAACCACAGGGAACACACTAGGTTTACTAGCATTAGCCCCTCTTAGGCGCTCTTCGTAGCTTTTGAATGTGTTGCCAATCAGCATTCCACTGTCATTAACCGGAAATAATTTTTTTCTATCTACAACCATAAGCTCTATCAAATCAGCAACCGCATCTGACGGCGATACCGTCAATACTTGAGTTTGCATCAGATCTGCGACTTTAAAACTTACACCACGGGCGAACTCTTCTGACCATAAGCTGCGTAAAAGGTCTTGTTGTGAAACAAAACCAAGTAACTGTTGCTGCTCGTTAATAACAGGCGCGCCTCGGCTCGCACTTTCAGTAAGACGCTTTAACCCTTCGTATACGGAAATGTCAGCTGTCAGTGTAAATGGGGCAGGATTCATTAGGTCGCTAACATTTAGTTTTTGTATTGTTTTAGGCATATTTTTTACTCCAGAAGATAGGTAGGCACTTTTAGGACTTTGCGCCAGTGAAGGTTCAGCAAAGGTTTGTTCTACAAAATGTGTTTGGTTATTTTTTTCGAGATCTGACAATGAAATGACTTCAGCCAAGCTCGAGTGTTTATGTTGTGTCATTGAAAGCAGAGATGGACTTGGGTTAGCTTTTTCAATTAACCAGTAGCCTAAGCCAACAAACAGCCCCCCACCGACAATATTGCCGAGTGTCACCGGTATTAAGTTATTGAAAATAAAATTAGTCACTGTTAAGTCGCTAAATTGTTCTTGAGTGACATTTAGCGCAGCAAACCAAGCTGGGTCTGAAATATTCGCCAGCACTATGCCTAAAGGCACCATGAATAGGTTGGCGATACTGTGTTCAAAGCCGCTGCTAACAAACATCGCCACAGGTAGCATAAGTAATATCGCTTTGGTTAATGCGTCTTTACTGGAAAAAGTCATCCAAACACCAAGGCATACCAACATATTACAGAGCATTCCCAGCACGAAAGCTTGCCACCAACCGTGATGCAACTTATGTTGGGCGATGTTAAGTGCATTGAGTCCCCAATGACTATCATTTAAATTCTGCATCCCGGCGACAATAATCAATAACAGCATTAGCATTGCACCAATAAAGTTACCGACATAAACTCGCCCCCAGCATTTAAGCAGTGACTGCGTTGTAACTTGTTTTTGTGCCCAAGCGACGCTGCTTAACACTGTACTGGTGAATAGCTCACCACCACAGATCACTACCAGCATTAACCCAAGACTAAACGCTAAGCCTCCAGCGAGCCTCATTAAGCCCCAAGGCCCGGTACTGCCAGTAGTGACAGTGATATAAAACACAAATGCTAATGCGATAAATGCGCCGGCAAATACTGCCAAACCGAAAGACTGCCAATGGGCCTTTACCACTTTATCCGCGCCATAGCGCTCTGCTTGCTGATACATACTCGGCTTTAACGCACTCTTTTGCGATAGAGGGCTTTCTACTTGCTCAATTATTGGCATCTGCTTTGTATGGCTATTTGCTGCCATGCTGCCCCCTTACTGTGACGTAACAGTAAGTCACTAGATCTACACTCATCCCACACTCCAGTTATTCAAAACGTACTCTTGTTCTAAGCACAAATTACCCGAAGCAATGACACAATAAAATTTGATAATAATGATGGACACAATCATTAATTTTGATACAAGTAAAAGGCCACCTGAAGATGTTAATTGTGTTACCAGAACACATAATCACAATTATATCGTTGATTTTTAGGCGCATTTTAAAATTTGACTTACATGCGGCGACTGAATTTTTGGGAAGTAACTAGGTAAGCATTAACAGTGTGAGCAAAACTCGACAGTGTACTTTTAATAAGCCAGCAACGTGTCGTAGAAGATTATCGATAGCTGATTTAAAGATAAAGCTAATGCCCGTCCCCATACGGTTATTGCTTGATATAAACGGTTGCGAAACCCAAAGGCGACACAGATCACAACTTGGGTTTAATTTGGTGTGATAAATGCCCGGTTCTTGTGATCTAGGATTGCCACAAACAAAGAAAGTTTACTAGTGGTTATTAATGATACAGAAAAGAGGGTTTTATTGATCTAGACACTAAGGCAAGTTACATGCCTATTATTAGATTATTTAGCCATCACTGTATAAGTTGTTAAGTCGCTCTCAATTTAATCAAACACCACATTCAATAACTTTGATACTTGATGTTGTACCTAGGTTACTATGTTAAGATCTTTGAGGTAAATTGGTCTTACCAATTTAGCGTGAGTAACGGATTACCCATGTAACCTGCATTTAGCACGATTGATGCTGAGAATTTGCCGTTACAGAAGCGTTAACAAAGACTTGAAGTCGACTACACTTATAGCGATGCAAGTTGTTAATTAACAGGGAACAACTAAATAACTGTCATAAATCCCGATGAATAACCTAAGTTCTTTTCGGAGAATGAGAAATTATGCCTGAAACAGTAAAGAATGAAGCAGAAGAAAGCTCAGATCAGAGCTACCAAGCACTTCACCGCCCCGCATCAGAGTTCAATACCCGCGAAGAGTATTTGGATAATGAATTAAAAATCATGAAGCCTAAACGCTGGGGCCTTAACCTCCCTGGTAGAGACTTTCGCTTTGAATGGGAAGACTTAGTCCCCGCTATCGCTGGTACCATAGGTATAACCGTGATGTATTCAGCCGTTATGGCTGCATGGGCATCGGGTCTCTCTGAACGCTGGGAGCATGTCAATTTAGGTGCTGAGTTCGCAATTCAAGTCGTACGGGTTGAAATGCTGATTCCCGCACTACTCTTTTGCATTATCAGCTCTGGATTCATTAATCCTCGCGCTAACCTTGGTGGCAACCACGGGCCAATGATCCCGCTTATTGGTGCCATTGCCTTAGCAGGAGCTCATCCTCTAGCACTCGCTATTTTGCTTGGTGTGTTCGGCTTGATCCTCAGTTATTTCAAAGGTGGATCACGACTGGTTAATTTGACCAGTAGTGGGGTTGCCGGCGGACTGTTAGTATTCCTAGGTTTCATGGGGGCCAAGAGCCAAATTACTTCGCTGTTTGACTGGGCTGGCGGGCTTGAAGCCAAGCATGCTTTGGATTACAGCCTAGGTTATGTGGCTTTCTTCATCCTACTGGCTAACGTCATCTTATATGCTTATCTTGCTAAAGTTGGCAAGCGTTGGCTAGCTATTCCATTGTGTTCCATTGCCGCAATCGTGCTCGCTTTTGCACTCGGTGCAGGACTTGATCTGAAGTTTGTGACCGAACCTGGGATCCCTAACTTAAATCCTATGTACTGGTGGGGTTCAACAGAATACGGCTGGCAGTTAGGCTTACCAAATCTTGAACACTTTATCGCTTCTTTACCTTTCGCAATCTTAGCGGTTGCTATGTGGTCGCCCGATTTTCTAGGACACCGCATCTTCCAAGAGCTTAACTATCCAAAAGGTTCAGAGAAGGTATTGATGGATGTCGACGATACCATGACAACCTGCTCGGTACGTCAGATTGTCGGTACAGCAGTTGGTGGCGGTAACATTACCTCATCTTGGGGGACATACATGATCCCTGCTGCTATCGCGAAACGTCCAATACCTGCAGGTGCTATTTTACTCGGAATAATGTGTATCTTAGTGGCAGTGATTGGTTATCCAATGGACGTTACCGTGTGGCGACCTGTTATGTCGATTGCGCTTTTGGTTGGGGTATTTTTACCACTACTTGAAGCAGGTATGCAGATGGTAAAAGATACTAAAAATAGCCAATCTGCGGGTATATGTATCTTTGCCGCATTCGTCGCAAACCCAGTGCTTGCATGGGCATTAACCATGTTCCTAGACAATAATGGTCTTATTGGTGATAAAGAACGAGCAAAATCATTATCATTCACCGACCGTATGGTCATCCCTGGACTCGCATTTGTTATTTGTCTTGCGGCAATGTTAGCGGTTGGCATGATAACGGGTATACCAGCCCTACTTTAAATGAACTGGCGAAGAGAGCCCTGCACTCTCTTCGCCTTTTTCTCATCTATAATTCTTATCAATCAGTTTGATACTCACTATGACTTAATATATTAGGCTAACCGCAAAGCTATCAGACCCGAGCTTTATCACTCGCAATGAATTAAGAGAGAGAATAACCAGCAATAAATTGCCTTGCGAAAAATAGACCAACAAGTCGATACCTGACATCAGACATAGATGCAAACATTAAATTGTTTAATAAATGCTATCTTGTTAACAGTTTCAATAAATACGCGGCAATTGGCTACGGATTAAAGTGCAGGCTCAGTAAGGCTATGGTAATATACTTACGGTAAATTGGTCTTACCAATTTAGATAAACCACTTTTGTAGAGTGCTATTGTGGTTATCAACAAACAAATTCTTGCGAAGTGAAATCACTTCGAAAACGTTTCAACAACAGGCTACGGCCTCGAAACGTTTAAGCATTAGCTATTGGTCGTTAGGGTTAAACGATAAACCTTGTTAACGCCAATAACCTTTATCTCAAACAGAAGGTATTAGTACGATGACCGAAAAAACTGAACAGTTTGCAAACGCGTGGGAAGGTTTCACGCCAGGCGATTGGAAAACTGAAGTCAATGTGCGTGACTTTATCCAAGCTAACTACACTCCTTATGAAGGCGATGAGTCTTTCTTAGCAGATGCAACCGAAGCGACTACTGAGCTTTGGGATAAAGTAATGGTAGGCGTTAAGCAAGAAAACCGTACCCACGCCCCTGTCGATTTTGATACAGACAAAGTTTCAACAATCACTTCTCATGAAGCGGGTTACATCACTAAAGACCTAGAAACAATCGTTGGTCTGCAAACTGAAGCACCGCTTAAACGTGCAATGCTGCCTAATGGTGGTATCCGCATGGTTGAAGGTTCTTGCGCTGCATATGGCCGCGAACTTGATCCTAACATCAAGTATGTTTACTCAGAGTTGCGTAAGACACATAACCAAGGTGTATTCGATATCTATACACCTGAAATTATGCGTTGTCGTAAATCGGGTGTGTTGACAGGTTTACCTGATGCGTATGGCCGTGGTCGTATCATTGGTGATTACCGTCGTATCGCGCTTTACGGTATCGATTACCTAATGCAAGATAAGTTTGCTCAGTTTGGTTCACTTCAAGCTGACTTCGAAACAGGCGAAAACCTATCTTACACAATGCAGCTTCGTGAAGAGATCGCAGAGCAGCATAAAGCACTGGGTCAAATGAAGCAGATGGCAGCAAGCTACGGCTTCGACATATCAAAGCCAGCTACCAACGCTAAAGAAGCGATTCAGTGGACTTACTTTGGTTACCTTGCGGCAGTTAAGAGCCAAAATGGCGCAGCAATGTCATTGGGCCGTACTTCAAGCTTCCTTGATATCTTTATTGAGCGTGATATCGCTGCTGGCGTATTGACTGAGCAAGAAGCACAAGAGATGGTTGACCATTTCGTGATGAAGTTACGTATGGTTCGTTTCCTACGTACTCCTGAGTACGACGAGCTATTCTCTGGCGACCCAATCTGGGCAACAGAGTCAATCGCAGGTATGGGTCTAGATGGCCGTACCTTAGTGACTAAGTCTAGCTTCCGTTTCTTGCACACTTTGTACAACATGGGCCCAAGCCCAGAGCCAAACATCACTGTACTTTGGTCTGAGCAGTTACCGCTTAACTTTAAAAAGTATGCAGCTAAAGTTTCTATCGATACTAGCTCTATTCAGTACGAGAACGATGACCTAATGCGTCCAGATTTTGAATCTGACGATTATGCTATCGCATGTTGTGTAAGCCCAATGGTTGTTGGTAAACACATGCAGTTCTTCGGAGCCCGTGCCAACCTCGCTAAAACGATGCTTTATGCCATCAACGGTGGTGTTGATGAGAAACTTAAGACTCAAATTGGCCCTAAGTTTGCGCCAATCACAGATGAAGTTTTAGATTTCGATGACGTTATGGGTCGCTTAGACACCATGATGGACTGGCTGGCAACGCAATATGTCTCAGCATTGAACGCTATTCACTTCATGCACGACAAGTACTCTTACGAAGCCGCACTTATGGCGCTTCACGACAGAGATGTTCGTCGTACAATGGCATGTGGTATCGCCGGTCTATCAATTGCAGCAGATTCACTTTCTGCAATTAAATACGGCACAGTTAAGCCAATTCGTGACGAAAATGGCATTGCTGTTGATTTCGATATCAGCGGTGATTATCCAAAGTTTGGTAACAACGATGCACGTGTTGATGAATTAGCGACAGAACTTGTAGAGCGCTTTATGGCTAAGATCCGTAGCATGAAGATGTACCGTGATGCGATTCCTACACAGTCTATCCTAACCATTACCTCTAACGTGGTTTACGGTAAGAAAACAGGTAACACACCTGACGGACGTCAAGCAGGCGCGCCTTTCGCACCGGGTGCAAACCCTATGCATGGTCGTGATGAAAAAGGAGCCATTGCTTCTTTAACATCAGTTGCTAAACTACCTTTTGCTCATGCACAAGACGGTATCTCTTACACCTTCTCTATCGTTCCTAATGCGTTAGGTAAAGATGAAGATGGCCGTAAAGCTAACCTTGCAGCATTAATGGATGGTTACTTTGCTCATAACGACAGTCGTGAAGGTGGCCAACACCTAAACGTGAACGTAATGAACCGTGAAATGCTTGAAGATGCCGTGGTTAACCCTGATAAGTACCCACAGCTAACCATTCGTGTTTCAGGTTATGCGGTACGCTTCAACTCACTAACACCTGAGCAGCAGCAAGACGTTATTACTCGTACCTTTACTAAAGGTCTATAACGTCGGTTTAATGTGTTGATTCGGCTAGCGTAGCAAGGTGCTGCACTAGCCTCACAAGGAGTAATAATGGCAGTAACAGGTCGGATTCATTCATTAGAGTCCTTTGGCACAGTAGACGGTCCAGGCATAAGGTTTATCACCTTCATGCAAGGTTGCTTGATGCGATGTCAGTACTGTCATAATCGCGACACTTGGGATCTACACGGCGGTAGAGAAATCAAAGTCGATGAGCTAATGAGCCAAATCATTAGCTATCGACCTTTTCTAGAAGCCAGTGGTGGCGGCGTTACAGCCAGTGGTGGTGAGGCGGTATTACAACCAGAGTTTGTCGAAGAGCTTTTTAGAGCTTGTAAAAAAGAAGGTATTCATACCTGCTTAGACACCAATGGTTTTGTCCGCAAATATACCCCAATTATTGATAAGTTACTTGATAGCACCGATTTGGTGTTGCTTGACATTAAACAGATAAACGATGAAAAACATATCGATTTAACCAAAGTCAGCAACCAACGTACATTACAATTTGCCGAACATTTGCATAAGCGAAACCAAAAGACTTGGATTCGGTATGTTGTTGTAGGTGGATTTACCGATGATATTCCATCGGCACAAGCATTGGCCGAATTTATCAAACCAATGACCAACGTAGAAAAAGTAGAGTTACTGCCCTATCACGAATTAGGTAAACATAAGTGGGAAGCGATGGGTGAAGAGTATGAACTCAATCAAATCTCTCCTCCAACTACCGAAACGATGGAACAGATAAAGCAAGTCTTTATCGATATGGGTATTAATGCGATTTATTAGACATTTGCCGTGCTAAAGCTCTTCCCAATAACTTGCATCTAAACGTTCGAATGCCGCTTTCAATATAAGCGCCATATCGTAATAGCAAGCTTTAGCACCTAAAGGCCGACAGTTTACACCCATTTGAGACAGTTTAGTTGATAACTGATTACCCCAGTCCAACAAAGTTAACGGTAAAGGGTGAGCGGATCGCCAACCTAACCATAGCAAGCCTTGAATAGGTAAGCTGATAAAGAATAATGCAATAGTGATTGCTTGTGGTAAGTAGTCCCAGCCATGCAGATACAACTGACTGGCACCAGCCAACACCGCTAACAGCGGCATTAAAGGCAAAGCAATTTGAGTCGCGCGCATAACGCGGTACTCAGGAAAATAAAAACTCAGTTGTCTAACCATAGGCCAAGTCTTCATATAACGACGGCCTTCACCTAAGGTTTTGAGAACTTGAATGCTCAAGAATGGCACCTATTAAAAATCAATAACAAGCCTAACTCTAGCACAAACACTCGGCTTGCCCCAAGGCTCTGTGCCCGGTAAGCAACAGATTTTCGCTCTTTTACAGGGCACATTTTACGACTTCGGCCTATAGTTGCCATAGAAGTTATTGTTATAGCAGTCGGTATAAAGATTTGGTCGCTCAGCGAGAGTTTAGCGATTTTGAGGCAAGGTCATTAAATGCTCCTGCATGAATGACATTCACCACATCCATGTGGTTTGCAATGAGTGAAGCGCATAGTTATTCTACGCTCAAGCTCATTAACGCAGCATCAGAGTCGCTAAAACTCGCCTGTAAGGAGTGTTTTTGGCTTCCTACTTCGGTGTTGGATAAAGGCAAATGGGAACAACCATTATGGCAATTATCCGCCTTGAATTAGTTCGCCAAAAACACTCTGAGTAGACCCACTACTTATACCGATTGCTATTATTCAGTGAATCAAACGATTTCATTACTTATTGCGAAAGGTTTAAACATGTCAAACAAACTGGTATTGGTGCTTAACTGCGGTAGTTCATCTCTTAAGTTTGCGATTATTGATGCGCTAACTGGTGATGACCAAATTTCAGGTCTAGCCGAGTGTTTTGGTCTTGAAGACTCACGGATTAAGTGGAAAGTTAACGGTGCTAAGCACGATGCGAGTTTAGGCGCATTTACTGCTCACAGAGAAGCTGTTGAATATATCGTAAACAACATCTTAGGCGCGCATCCTCAAATTGCCGAACAGATCCAAGCCATTGGCCACCGTGTTGTACACGGCGGAGAAAAGTTTACTCACTCAGTGATCATTGATGAATCCGTGGTTCAAGGTATCGAAGATTGTGCCACATTAGCGCCATTGCATAACCCTGCTCACCTAATTGGTATTCGTGCTGCACAAGCATCATTCCCAGAATTGCCACAAGTAGCCGTGTTTGATACTGCTTTCCATCAGACGATGCCAGAGAAAGCCTTTATCTACGCCCTGCCGTACAAGCTTTACCGAGAAAATGCGATTCGCCGCTATGGCATGCACGGTACTAGCCATCTATTCATCAGCCGTGAAACAGCAGCTGCTTTAGGTAAAGATGAAGCTGACACCAATGTTATTTGTGCTCACTTAGGGAACGGGGCATCTGTTACTGCAATTAAAGGCGGTAAGAGTGTGGATACTTCTATGGGCTTAACGCCGCTTGAAGGTCTAGTTATGGGCACTCGTTGCGGTGATATGGACCCATCTATTATCTACCACTTAGTTAATCGTCTTGGTTATACATTGGATGAAGTTAACAACCTACTCAACAAGCAAAGTGGTCTGTTGGGTATTTCTGAGCTAACTAATGATTGCCGCGGTATTGAAGAAGGATACGAAAAAGGTCACAAAGGTGCCACCCTTGCACTAGAGATCTTCTGTTACCGACTAGCAAAATACATCGCATCATACACAGTACCTTTAGAGCGCCTTGATGCCGTCGTATTTACTGGTGGTATCGGTGAAAACTCTGATGTTATCCGTGAAAAAGTGCTGAACTCATTAGCGATCTTTAACTTTAAAGTCGACAAAGAACGTAACACTGCGGCACGTTTTGGTAAGCAAGGTAAAATTACTAAAGACGAAGGTCCAGTGGCAATGGTTATCCCGACTAATGAAGAGTGGGTTATTGCCCAAGATGCTGTCGCACTAATTAAATAGTCAAACCTGTCTATTTTGAGCTGCTAGCTAGATATCCTAGCAGCTCAAAAACACATTTTTAAAGCCATACTTTTGTGGCGTACTCGAGTTTTTAAGAGGTATTTATGTCTCGCAACATTATGCTCATCCCTGTAGGGACTGGTGTAGGGTTAACATCAATTAGTTTAGGTATGGTTCGTGCGCTAGAGCGCCACGGTGTTAAGGTTAGGTTTTTCAAGCCTATTGCCCAACAGCGGCCAAATGATCGTGGACCTGAGCGTTCAACCACAATTTTAAGCAAATCACCGACTGTTAATCCACTCGAACCGTTTGAGATGGACCACGCAGAAAACCTGATCCGTGCAGACAAGACAGATGTATTGATGGAGCAGATTATTGCCCGTGCAACTGAGTTTGCAGATGATACGGAAACACTGATTGTTGAAGGTTTGGTCCAAACGCGTAATCATCCGTTCTCAAGTGATGTAAACCATGCGATTGCTAAAGCCTTAGATGCTGATGTGATTTTTGTCGCCACGCCAGGTAATGAAAGTCCTACTGCATTAATGAACCGTTTAGAGATCTCGCATAACTCATGGGGCGGAAATAAAAACAAACGTCTTATTGGCGCGATTATCAATAAAATTGGTGCTCCAGTTGATGACGAAGGCCGCGCTCGCCCTGACCTCTCAGAAGTGTTTGATCACGACAGTGTTCAGCGCACTGATGCAGCAAACATGTTCCAGCTACCAGGTAAGAGCAAACTACGTATTTTAGGCAGCGTGCCTTATAACCTAGATTTAGTGGCACCTCGTGCTTCAGATCTTGCTAAGCACCTCAGCGCTAAGATTATCAACGCAGGCGAAATGAACACTCGCCGCATGCGTAAAGTGACGTTCTGCGCCCGTAGTATTCCAAATATGGTTACTCATATTAAGACAGATTCACTACTCGTGACCTCTGGCGACCGCAGTGACGTAATCGTATCAGCTTGTCTTGCTTCAATGAACGGTATCAAAGTTGGTGCATTGCTGCTAACTGGTGGTTACGAGCCAGAGCCCCAAATTATGGAACTCTGTGAGCAAGCTTTTGAAACTGGCTTACCCGTATTCTTAATCGATACCAATACATGGCAAACCTCGCTTAACATTCAACGCTTTGACCATGAGGTTCCGGTAGACGATGCCGTGCGTATTGAGCAGGTTCAAGAGTTTGTCGCCGGACATATTGATCAAAGCTGGGTTGAGAGCATTACTAAAAACTCACCACGTGAACATCGCTTGTCACCACCAGCATTCCGTTACAAATTAACAGAACTTGCTCGCGCCGCTCGTAAAACGGTTGTTTTACCTGAAGGTGATGAACCAAGAACAATCGAAGCTGCCAGCATCTGTGCTGAGCGCGGTATTGCTCGTTGTGTGTTACTGGGTAACCGTGAAGAGATTGAACGTATTGCGACGTTACAGGGCGTAACTTTAGGTGAAGGCGTCGAAATCGTTGAACCAGAAGCCGCTCGCAGTCGTTATGTTGAACCTATGGTTGAACTTCGCCGTAATAAAGGCTTAACCGAGGTCGTAGCTAAAGAGCAATTAGAAGACAACATGGTACTGGGTACTATGATGCTTGCTCAAGGTGAAGTCGACGGTATCGTATCTGGCGCGGTTAATACCACGGCCAATACTATCCGTCCACCGTTACAGTTAATCAAAACTGCGCCTGGCTCAAGCTTAGTTTCCTCTATCTTTTTCATGTTGATGCCAGATCAAGTCTTAGTCTACGGTGATTGTGCTATTAACCCAGATCCAAATGCAGAGCAATTAGCAGATATTGCTATCCAGTCAGCAGAATCGGCAATCGCTTTTGGCATTGATCCACGCGTAGCAATGATCAGTTACTCTACTGGTAGTTCAGGAACAGGTTCTGACGTAGATAAAGTTCGTGAAGCGACTCGCATTGCTAAAGAGAAACGCCCAGATCTAGTGATTGATGGTCCTTTACAGTACGACGCCGCAGTTATGCCGAACGTTGCTCGCTCTAAAGCGCCTGATAGCCCTGTTGCAGGTCAAGCAACTGTATTTGTATTCCCGGACCTAAATACCGGTAATACTACATACAAGGCGGTTCAGAGAAGTGCAGACCTGATCTCTATTGGTCCAATGCTGCAAGGTATGCGTAAACCTGTAAACGACTTATCACGCGGCGCACTTGTCGATGATATTGTTTACACCATCGCACTTACCGCTATTCAGGCTTCGCAAAACGAAAGCTAATAAGTATAAGAGGTTGTTCGGCTCAGAGGCGCTATACATTCACTGAGCGATGAAATTGTTATACTTATTCAGAATACGATAAAACTAAAAAAGCCTGCTCATGCAGGCTTTTTTTTTGACTAGAGAGTTAAGCGATACCAATTTCAACTAATAAGGATCGTTGCGATCGAAATTGTGGCTAATTTGGGATTCTTGCTGAGTTTTTACAGCCTAAATATTAAACACGATGAGAATGCGTCAAAAAATAACCAGTAAATTTAATGCTGATATATTAATAACTTAACCACACTAAAAATAGTCTTCAACACACTTGTCCACAGATTCTGTGGATAACCTTTATAAGTTATCTATACAGATATGCCTTAGATCTTTATCTAGGTCAAGCTTTGCGTGAGATCTAACAGTAAAATCTTGCGTTAGTGCTGGAATATCGTAATACTGCTAAAAAATCCAATAATAAAAACTTATGTTGAAATACCTTATTCTTATTGTGTCACTGTTTAGCATTTCTGCTTGCGACAATACCGCAGGCCAGTCTGTATTAGCAGACCCGTCAATTCCCTCTATGCGTACGCCCGAACTCTCCTCTCTCGGTTTTCTAAATGCTATTTATGTCGAACGTGATGTCGAGAAAGCCAAGTTGTTCGTCGATGACTCAATGAAGGATATATTGTCACACTATTACATTGCCGCTTCAGTACAACGGCATGTACTTAATCTGTCGTTAACCGACGTTGAGATGGAAGTCGATGAGGTGGATATCGATTTTTTTCGAAAAACGACTGAAGATGTCACCGTCATCGTAAAGATTATGGGATTGCGTGGTGGGCAGTTTTGGGTCGATGATAGAACATTGCGCTTAAATAAACGCAAAGGGAAGTGGATAATTACTGAAGTGGTCCCTGAAAAAAGAAATGTAAATGGCTAGAGGCTAGAGGCTAGAGGCTAGAGGCTAGAGACTAGAGACTAGAGGCTAGAGGCTAGAGGCTAGAGGCTAGAGGCTAGAGGCTAGAGGCTAGAGGCTAGAGGCTAGGTAATGACAAAACTTGCAAACAAAAATAGCAACCTACTGGTTGCTATTTCTTCTAAATAAAACTGACATCAGATAGTTTTATCTACGGCTGTCCTAATCCAAAAATGCTTCTTCATCCATCTCAACTGGCAGAGACTCTAACATCTCATCTTGTAGTTGATAATATGCGCCTTCATATTCCTGAACTTCCATAACGACTCCGGATCTTTGATTTAGGTGTAGGGTACAAAAGCATGTCATCAATAGTGTGACATTTTGCCTTTCTTAAAACATGCCAACTCTGCAGTGTTTCTATCGCAGATTATAACAGCATTACCGAGACACTTACAGAAAACTTTCAGTTTAAAATGAAAAAACAGTCTAAAACTCTATATTTCACCTTTAAAAGCTTAATTAACGTCATTAAAACTGAAAGTCTTTCATTTTTTTATTCACTTTCACACTAAACAGTCACTTTAATAAGCCTAAAAAGTATACAAGATGGCAACACCCACTGCTATATCTTAATCATCCCCATTGAATTATCTGTCGTATACGGGAATTTTACCAAGCTAATACCAATTCCATTAGGGATATACTCAGTTCAGAGCTTTCTCAGGGCTTTCAATTCAAGGCGCACTGTGGAAAAAATGGTTATCCCCTTTTGAAACAACGCAACGTAGCAGTGAAAGTCGTGAGACGCTCACAACGTGCGGCTGATATTTAAGGCATGGGGAAATCACTTAATACAGCACATGTGGCATTCGATATACGACTAAATGCTCTATTGTGTTCCATACAAAATAAGACATTCCGGCCCTCCTTGGCAGTCAGATTTAGGAGATACGAGACCAAGGATGGTCGAAGGTAGAATAATGCAGGAGCAATTATCGAGAGCGGAGCAGGATGCCAGAGCCGAGAATAACTATTAGCTCAAATCCCATTACTTTCCTACAGCGTTTTGAATTCCCGCTGAATGGTCAAACTTTTAATGCAATTGGTATAAGATCCCGCCATAGGCAATCAGTCCTTATCGAACGCTTAAACAGCCTATTTCAGGAACAAAAAAGGCCAAACATGCTGTTTGACCTTTTCACTCTGTAAACCTTTATCAAACGACTTAATCGCTCTGTTGTTTGTAACGCAACACTTTCAGTGCCTTATTGGGGTCAATATCTTTAAACACCTGTGGATTCTGCAACTGCTGCTCTAACGTTAAACTAGGGCTGTACTCTGCCACCTGCCCCTTTAAAAAATCGATAGTAAGTTCAGGCGCATTGAGGCACAAAAGAATATCACCATCTGCCGCAAGTAAACTTGGCAAACGTTTCAACAATCGAGCATAGTCTTTAGTTGCCACGAAACTGCCTTTTTGATTACTAGGCGGATCGGCAATAATCAAATCATAAGGCCCTAGTTTTGTGAGCTTGCCCCAAGATTTAAAAATATCGTGGCCTAAGAAACGCGCACCAGAGCCAAAGCCGTTTAACAGATGGTTTTGCTTACCTATCGATAACGAGCCTTTACTCATATCAATATTAACCACTTCTGCAGCCTTTCCTTGCAGCGCAGCAACAGAGAAGCCACAAGTATAGGCAAACAAGTTCAGTATCTTTTTACCAGCACTGTTGTCACGAACCCACTGCCGACCATTGCTCATATCCAAGAATAAGCCGTGATTTTGACCTTTCAATAAGTGCACCTGAAATTGAGCACCATTTTCAGTGACTACGTGCTTATCCGGTACTTCGCCTTTAAGGATGTCAGTATGTGTTTCGCCACCAGCCCGATACTGAAATACCAAGTTAATCGGTGTATCACCTTTTAGCTCGCACCAACGTTGCTCTAAAGCCTCGGTAATCACTGAAAGCTCATCATCAGTCAATGGTTTAAAACTGGTTAATAATATAACGGGCGCAAACCAATCCAAACAAAGATGCTCAGCACCTTGATAACACCCACCACGACCGTGAAATAAACGGCCGACATCTTCACCAAAGGTAAGGTCTTTTATTGCTTCAATAAATAACTGCATTTAACTCACTTTTTACTTTCTTCAATCTTTAAACTGTCATCAGGCTCATCTTTATCCTCAGTAACATCATCACCAAGTAACACCGCTAACCAACGCCCACCTTGACTCGACTCTAACGCTATTTTAACTATCATAGTTAGAGGGACAGATAGCAGCATACCTACTGAGCCCAACAACCATCCCCAAAATATTAATGATAAAAAAACTACTAGAGTCGACAAGCCGAGACCACGGCCCATATAACGCGGCTCTACCACGTTACCCATAATCGTATTCGTACCTAAATAAAGCAGAGCGACGGCACCAGCAGCGCCAGGACCTATCTGTATAAATGCGAGTAACACCGAGGGAATTGCAGCAATAATAGAGCCAATATTAGGGATATAATTAAACAAGAAGGCAATAACGCCCCACAATAATGCGTAATCCACACCAATAATGTACAAGCCAACCCCCACGATTAGGCCAGTACCAAGGCTCACTAAAGTCTTAATCACCATGTATTGGTTGACTGAATTTAAAAAACGATCGATTTGCTGTAGTCGCATATCCGGATCGTCGAGGGCTAAATGCATCTTCCTTGAAAAGCCGTTGGACTCAAACAGCATAAACACAACAGTCAAAATGATTAAAAATAGATTAGCCATCACACTACCCACACCGGTTAGCATGTTAGTGGTCATAGATAACGCAACACCAGGATCAAAATAAGCCAAAATCTGATCTTTGGAGATCTGAATATTAAACGCGGCTAGCTTTTCTACAATCCAAGAAAACTGTTCTATCAGCTGATCTCTATAAAATGGCAGTTGTTTAGAAAACTCGTTGATTGAAGTTCCCACTATTGACGCTAACCACAATCCCATCAGCACAATAAAAGCCATTAGCATTAATACCGCAAGTCCTCTAGGGGCTTTATGGCGAGTAAGCCAGCTAATAACTGGATTACAGATCACCGCTATAAACACCGACAATACAAAAGGAACCACAATAGGGCTTGCTGTTTTTATACCTGCCAAAATCACTACAATGAATGCAGAGATGGCAAAGCCTTTAAATGCCACGCCTTGACTCTCAAATCGGCCCATTAATAAATCCTTGTTGATTCAGAATTAAATTACAATTTACTGCAATGAATATAGATAAGAACCCTATCCTAAGGTTCCACAGCTAAAATGCCAAGTCTAACTGGTATACTCGCCATTTATAGACAGTTGATAAATTCATCTACTGACTAAAAATAAATAATAGCTTGAATTATCGCATGATTTTATAGAAATCACCGCTTTAGTTTCAACTCAAGTAGATAGCAATCACAGCGCCATAAAATCAAGCTCTACTCCGTTACAATACAAGGCGTTTTAGTATACAAAGCAGAGTCAACTCGGCAACGTTTATAATAAGAATAAAGTTAGAGAGATCCTATTTGCCATATTTGGCGTAAACTCTATTAAGACCCCTTAAAAACAAAAGCCTATGAAAATATTAATTACCGGCGCGAGTGGATTTGTCGGCAGTCAATTAGTTAAGTTGCTAAGCCCTCAGCATCGACTGACTCTACTCACCAGGTCACCAGGAAGTGCTGCCGCTAAATTAGGTGCAGCTCACCGTTATTTAGCGGATCTCGACAACCTAGCAAACTTGGACAGTTTTGATGCTGTCATCAATTTAGCGGGCGAACCCATTGCAGGTAAACGTTGGTCTAGTGTTCAAAAAGAGGCCATTTGTCAGAGCCGTTGGCAGATCACAAACAAAATTTCTGCACTCATTAAAGCCAGTCAAAACCCTCCAAGCACTTTTGTTAGTGCATCTGCGGTAGGTTTTTATGGTCGCCAAGGCGAGCAGCATATCAATGAAGACTTTAATTTAAGCCAAGAAAGTAAAAGTGAATTTACCCATAAAGTATGTTCACAGTGGGAAAAAGCGGCACTAAATGCTGTAAGCGATTCAACCCGCGTTTGTATTGTGCGTATCGGACTGGTACTTGGCGCTCACGGCGGTGCATTAGCTAAGATGCTGCCGGCATTCAAACTCGGCTTAGGGGGGCCGATTGCAAACGGTAAACAGGGGATGAGCTGGATCCACCAAACCGATCTCATCCGCTTGATTGAGTTTATGCTTAACAATAAGCAGTGCAGCGGTATTTATAACGGCTGCGCACCTGCTCCGGTAAGCAATAAGGTGTTTACTCATGCAATGGGCACAGCCTTAAAACGCCCAACTTGTATTCCAGCTCCAGCATTCGGGCTGAGGCTGGCATTAGGCGAGATGTCGACGCTACTCATTGATGGGCAATATGTCGTACCGCAAAAAGCACTCGCAGATGGATTTGAATTTAGCTATGCAACTATTGATGATGCCTTTAGTGAAATTTTTAAATCATAAAGGAAAAAGGGATACACTACCGGCATCCCTTTTTGATATATAGCCACTATTAATGTGCTTTAAGCAGCTCTCCACAAGACTTATTCAGCAGTTGGCGACAACGCCACAACCCCAATGAAGCCACAACTAGTCCACCACATAGTGGCGCAATTGCCCACCAAGGCCAATGCATATAGACATTAAGCTCAAATACTTGGGTCTTTAGTAGATACAAAGTAAATTCAGCCACAATAACCGCTAATACCCCGGCAATCGTTCCCAGCAAAGCAAACTCTAGACCCGTTGCAGCTCGAAGCAGCCAACCTGATGCGCCAAATGTTCTAAGCACTGCCAACTCTCGCTGACGACTCGCCATTCCAGCTTCCGTCTGCGCTATCATCACTAACGCACTTGCCAGTAGCACCAGCACCATCACTAGTGTCAGCGACAATGATACTTGCTCAATGATTTGTCGCAGTTGCATCACCATCGCACCAACATCAATAATTGATACGGTTGGAAACTGTTTTATCAAGGATAAAATAACTGACCGCTGAGAATCCTCAAGGTGGAAACTCGACATTGAAGTATAAGCAAACGGCGCTAAGGCTTCTTTGGTGAAGATCATAAAGAAATTAGGCTGCAGTGTTTCCCAGTGCACTTCACGAATACTGGCCACTTTCACCGTTAAAGTCTGGTTATCGATGGTGTACGTTAAACTATCGCCGAGTGCTAAACCAAGTCGTTCAGCCACTCCAGATTCAACTGAAACATCATTAATATCTTGGTTAAAGCTGCCTGATATTATTTCGTTATTTTCGGGCATGCTATCGCGATAGGTTAAATTAAGCTCACGAGAGATCCCAACCCGCCCCTCTTCGCCCGCTTTCTTTTGCTCTGATGAGATGAGCACCTCATCATTAATCGCTGTCAATCGGCCTCTGATCACCGGATAAATCACTGGCGGGACTTTAACATGTGGCTTTAAGAAATCGGCAATGGCATTGGTTTCTTCCGGAGCAATGTTAACCAAAAAGTAATTAGGAGCATTCTCTGGTAGCTGTTTCTGCCACTCATTTAGGATATCTTGCCTGAGCGCAAATATGGTCAATAACAATACTAACGCACTGCTAAAACCAACTAATTGCACTGCATTTTGTCTTGCTCGGCGTCGAAGTCCAGCTAATGCGAGTTGCAATGGATTGGTGGTCTTCATACCGACACTATGACCTAAACGGATCATGAAGAAGCCTAACACACTGAGCAAAAGCCCTAACAATAAAACAGCAGCAACGACGGTCAGTGTTAATGGTAGGCTCTGAGAGTACAAATAACCCAATATCGCCATTGCAGTTAAGCTAAGCAGTAAGTGCAGCCACATACCTAACTGTAACCCTTCAAGATGTCCCTGCAATACCCTAAGTGGTGGGATAGCTAATAAGCGCATTAATGGATAGGCTGAAAACATAAAGGCGCTGATAAAACCAGTACCAATACCCAATAAGATAGGTCGACTGACTGGTGGGCTATAGGCCGCTATTTCTGCAGGTAAAAAAGAGGTAATAGCACGGTCTAATCCAAAACCACCGACAAGTCCAAGCACCACACCAACAGCAGTAACCAGCAATAGATGAGTGCCAAATAATACTCTTATCTGTTTAGCAGAGGCGCCAAATGTTTTGAGCATGGCCACCACATCATAATGACGCTGGCAGTAACGTTGCGCAGCGATACCTATCGCGGCGCAGGCCAAAGCAATACCCAGTAAGCTCGCTAACAACAGAAAACGCTCTGCCCGCTTCACCGCACTAGCAATAGGCGAATCACCCGATTGCACATCAACCCAACGCTGACTGGTATTGAGCAGTGGTTTCGCTTGTTGCTCAAAGGTATCGAGTTTCGCGCTATCGCCGCTAAATTGATACAGGTAAGTAACCCGACTGCCAGGTTGGATCACTTGCGTTTTATCCACATCTTCAATACGCATCAGGACCACTGGCGATGAAGCGAATGGGTTGAAACCAGCATCGGGTAAACGGACAATCTCTTTTGACAAGCCAAAACTAGCGTTGCCAATTTCAATTTGCTTTGGGTAGCCAAGCAAACCACCAAGGCGGGTTTCAAACCATATACTGTCGGCACTAGGTAGCCCTTGTGTCACACCAGTGCTTAGCTCAATATTGCCCTTAAGCGGGTACCCTTCTTCAACCGCTCTAACGGTGACAAGTTGAAACTCGTCACCGGCATAAACCATAGAGTTAAACTGCATGCTGGTGACGCGCGATAAACCAATATCATCGGCAATAGCAAGCACTGCAGGATCGATCTTCTTTGGAGAGTTTATGATTCTGTCTGCAGCAATAAACTTTGAGGCTTGCCCATTAATAGCAAGCTGCAACCGCTCACTCACAGACGCTAGGCCTGTTACCGACAATACTGCCAGGGTGATAGCCAAGATAATGAGCAGCAACTGTCCTTGGGACAGTTCCCGCTTAAAAAGCCGCCATGCTAATTTTAGCTCCATGAACTTGCCTCTTCAGCGATTGTTTCATCTAGCACATCATCAGCTGACGCCGACAATTTCTCCGTTAAATTACCTGAATCCATCATAAACTGACGTTGACAACGGCTTGCTAAAACCATGTCGTGAGTCACTAACACTAACGTGGTATCACTCTCTCGGTTGAGTTCAAACAGCATGTCGGCAATTTTATCACTATTAGCTGAATCTAAATTGCCTGTCGGTTCATCAGCAAACAACACTTTGGGCTCGCAGATGAAAGCTCGGGCAATCGCCACACGCTGTTGCTCGCCACCTGATAATTGGTTAGGAAAGTGGTTCAATCTATGGCTTAATCCAACACGCTCTAGCATCGCCTGAGATTTATCTTTCGCATTTGGGATCCCAGCAAGTTCTGCGGGTAACATAACGTTCTCAAGCGCATTTAAGGTATCGACCAACATAAAAGATTGGAAAATAAAGCTTACTTTTTGCTTTCGAAGTGCAGCCTTAGATTCCTCATTCAGAGTCTCCAATGCCACACCATCAAGCAAAATGGAGCCTTGACTCGGAGAGTCGAGTGCTGCGAGCAAGCCTAGTAGTGTTGATTTACCTGAACCAGACGGCCCAAGTATCGCAACACTCTCTCCCTGCTTGACATCCATATTAATGCCGTTGAGGATAGTCAGTTCCCCCTCTTGAGTATTAACTGATTTAACTAGGTGGCTTACTGATATGGCGCTTTTTTCAGACATAAAACCCTTCTTAGACCTTAAAAACCGACGACTCGGTTTTGTCTTATTATTTATTTTCAGCAGTTTCCCGCTAAGTGCTGCCCCTATATTAATCCTAGGTGACAGCCTAAGTGCAAGTTATGGCATGCCAGAAAATGAAGGTTGGGTGCATCTACTACGTAAAAAAATGCCCGAACATACCATCATCAATGGCTCTGTTAGTGGCGAAACCTCTGCGGGTGGATTACGCAGACTGCCCGCCCTGCTTGACTCTGCAAGCCCTGATGTACTGCTAATTGAACTTGGCGGCAACGACGGTCTTCGTGGTTTTCCGCCTAAGCAGCTGAAAAATAATCTTACAAAAATCATCGAGCTTGCCCAAGATAAACAGATAAAAGTGCTACTGAGTGAAATTATGGTACCGCCTAACTACGGCCCACGCTATGCATCTCAGATATCAACCGTTTATAAAGAACTCGCTACAGAGCATGATGTTACCTTAATGCCGTTCTTTATGGAGTTTATTGTCACTGACAGTACGTTGATGCAAAGAGATGGGATCCATCCAAATGCAAAGGCCCAACCACAAATCGCAGAGTTTATGCAGCCATGGTTACAACAAGCAACGGAAAACCACACTAAATGACATAAAAAACAATAAAATAGTTGAAGCGAACAGAGCAAGTTTGTAAATTATTAATCTATCAGAATAATCTGTAATCTATCATATTTTTGGATATATGAACGGCAAGGGATCTCGATGAGCAAAAAACTCAATTTGGCTGCAATAGCAACCGGTAGTGTTACACTTTTTTGTTTAACGATACCTGTTTTAGCCGCAGAGTCCTTACCTCAGATCACGCCCGAACAGATAACCCTCCCCGTTGATACTCAGTATGACTGGCTGCAACTGACATCTTTGGAGCTACTTAAGGGCGAGATTGTTAATCTCTATGATGACAAACTTGAATTTGATAGCGACGAACTTGATAGTGTGTTTATCGATTGGGAAGACGTAAAAATACTGCAAAGCAGTAGCATTGTCAGTATCGGCTTTACCGACCTCACTACTAAATCAGGCAGACTGTTGATTAAAGATGGAAAGTCCTACATTAACGGTGAAGAGTTTGATAGTTCAAAAATAATGACCATCATTGCTGGAGAACAAACCGAAGCTAACTATTGGTCCAGTAAAATTAGCTTAGGCGCCAATTTTCGCAAAGGTAATACCGATCAAATAGATTATAGCGCGATCGCTAAAACAAAACGCCGTACAACCCAATCAAGGTTTAATCTAGATTATATTGGCAATTATTCAGAGACTGATGGCGAAAACAATATCAACAACCATCGTATCAACAGTAACTTTGACTGGTTTATCTCTAAACAGTTTTATCTTCGCCCTGTATTCGCTGAAATCTACATTGATCCATTTTTAAATACTGACTACCGAATCACTATAGGTTCTGGTCTTGGTTATAATATTGTCGACACCTCAAAAACAGAGTGGAGCGTCAGTGGCGGCCCCGCTTATACGTTAACTCGATTCGATACCGTTGAAGTTAATGAAGATCAAAGAGATAGCAGTGCAACCTTAGTAATTGAAAGTCTATATGACACAGAAATATCATCTGACATCGATTTTAACGCACTCTATCGATTGCAATACGGTAACGAAACCTCAGGCGGCTATACCCACCATGCTATTGCAACGTTAGAGATAGAACTAACAGATATGTTCGACCTTGACCTGTCACTCGTGTGGGATCGCACCAATAACCCTCAGCCAGACGCTAGCGGACAAACTCCAGAGCCCAATGACTATCAGTTTATTATTGGATTTGGTATCGATTTGTAATGTTGTCATAAAAACATGTTGGATAGCTAAACCCGCTATCACTGGGCCCGACATGCAAAGATAACGATATCCAGCACCATCATGGCGCCATTGTAAAACCGGCTTAAGAGTTATCGATCAAAAAAGTTGCATCACGATACCCCCTGCTACTTGCTAAGCTGGATATTTAGACCTCCCTACCGTTATGACCCCCTGCGAAGATGTCATTTGTTAACTTCATTTTCATAACCCTCTGTTTCTGTATTAATTTAACAACATTCTGCACGGTAAAATAAAATCACTGAAAAATTATCAGCACAAAAATAATACAGTCGTTTGAATTACAAGCTCTTCATATTAATTTTCAATAGCTAACAACATGCTTTACGTTTAACTGTGGTTTAAAAAGCATTTGATAACACAATGTTGCAAACTTGTTGTCCGAATTTCACATTGCTTATCTGGTACGTCAGTGCAATCTAAGAGGCGCATAATAAAAATAATTCTGGAGACGCTATGCTCAACAAGAAACCTTCATGGCTAATGCCATCATTAATCGCCACTGCAGTCGCAATAAGCTTGGGGGCTTGTTCTTCTGACGATGACGACACCATCACAAAAATCGAAACCCCACCGGTTGTGACCCCTGAGCCTGAAGGGCCTTCATTTCCTGAAGGGGCAATAATGATTGAAGATGGTGAAAACCTCACTATCCGCATTCAAGAAGCACTCATTAATGCCCAAAGTAACGACGTTATCGTTCTGCCAAAGGGCACATTTGAAATTGAATCAACATTACTCTTTGATGGCGATGTCGACGGTGATGGCAGCTTTGCCAAAAACATCACTATTATGGGCTATGGCCAAGACGAAACCGTGCTCGATTTCTCTAAAGCCAACTCAGGCGACGGTATATTCGTTCAAAATGCAGTCAATATTATTATTCAAGACCTTTCGGTCAATGAAGCGAAGAATAATGGCATCAAGCTTAAAAATACCAACGGTATCATCTTACGCCGTTTGGCAACAATCTGGGAAGGTGAGCTTGATGAAGGCAACGGCGCTTATGGTCTCTACCCTGTAGAATGTGAAAACATTCTCATTGAAGACACTTATGTGCGTGGTAGTGCCGATGCGGGTATTTACGTCGGTCAATCGCAGTACATTGTTGTAAGACGTAACATCGCTAAAGAGAACGTTGCAGGTATTGAGATAGAAAACTCAAAGTATGCAGACGTATACGATAACGAAGCGATGGGCAATACCGGCGGTATTTTGGTATTCGATCTACCAATCAACAACCATAGATACGGCTCTAGCGTTCGTATTTTCAATAACAAGGTCTACGATAACAATACCAAGAATTTTGCCAATGCTTCCGCCAACCCCGCAGGTGTTCACATCGTGCCACCGGGCACGGGTATGATTATCCTTTCAACTGACGATGTTGAAATATTTAATAATGAAGTCAACAACCATGACACGATGGGGATCACCATTTCGAGCTTCTTTATTGCCGAGCCTGATATGAATGCATTTGTCGGTAACTATGGTCAACCGGGGCAGCCGATTGAAGATGGCTGGCGCCCAACCCCACGTAATATCTATATCCATGATAACGTCATCACAGGGTACGGCCAAAAGCCAAATGGCTACCTCATTGATGACATCATTAAAGCTTACCTATTCACTCACGGGGCTTTTCCGGGGGTGTTATACGATGGCTTAGGCGAAATGCTCTCTAATAATGGGACTGCGGCTTATCTAGGATTACAGGAGATGCCATTTGCGGCTGACGGCAGTGACAATGTCTGTGCCAGCGACAATGGCGATGTCTCTTTTGGTCGACTATATGCCAATGAAAATACCGATATTTCAATTCCTGAAGTTCTGTATGAAAAGACTCAAGATAAACTCATGAACTGTGCTCAGGTAAGCTTGCCCGTGCATACCGTCACCTTTGGTGATCAAATCTTTGGTTGTGGCGTCGATGACGATGTTGAAGGCTGTGACGGTGGTAACTTAGTAGGCGGTGGCGGCTCAATAGGAGAGGACGAAGGCGGATTAGTCGGTGACGGTGATTTAGCTCTGTGTAAAGCAGAAGGTAGTAATGCCTCTTGGGATGCGCTTCTAAAAGCTAACTGCCCTAATCTATCAGACTACAATCTTTTTGCTGATGCAAAGAACCCTGACGATGCGCCTAACTCTGGCGGTTTACCTTATGACTTAAATACGCCGCTGTTTACCGATTATTCAAGCAAGTATCGTTATGTGTTTGTACCTGAAGGCGAAAAAGCAGACTACTCGGCAATGGAGTCACTGGATTTTCCAGTAGGAACCGTTCTGGTAAAAACCTTTGCCCTTCCCGCAGATACCAGCAAGCGTGGCTTAGACAACGAAGATTTAGTAGAAACTCGATTACTCATCCACCGTGAAACAGGTTGGACTGCACTTCCTTACGTATGGAATGCAGAAAAAGCAGATGCTGTACTTGCAAAAGCAGGCGCAATTCAAGCTAAAAAAGTCATGCATAACGGTGAGTCAATGGACTTTGATTATGTCGTACCAAGCATGAACCAATGTAAACAGTGTCATCAGTTTAAACCCGACGCTGATAGTCCTGCTAAGTTTGTCCCTATCGGGCCAAAAGCTCGCTTACTTAACAAGGATTTTGCCTACAGCGACGGCAGCATGAACCAGTTATTGAAGTGGCAATCAGCGGGCATTCTGCAAGGCGTACCAGATGTCGCCACTATCGATACTGTTCCAGCATACAATGATGGCGATGAATCGAGTGTGAGCAGCCTTAGCGATGATGCGTTAATGAAGACAGCTAAAGGTTACTTAGACATTAACTGTGCTCACTGTCATCGCCCTGAAGGTAATGCCTCTAATACCGGCTTAAAGCTGGAGTACTGGAGAGCATATGCTGAAGATGCGGGTTTATCGCACGGTACTTGTAAGTCACCCGTTGCTTATGGTGGTGGTTCTCTTGGCTTTGATATTGTTCCGGGCAGCCCTGAAGAGTCTATCTTACATTTCCGTATGGAAACCAACAATCCAGGTGACAGAATGCCTGAGATTGGTCGTAGTCTCTCGCACGCAGAAGGTGTTGCGTTAATCAATGAGTGGATTAAGCGCCTACCAAGCGCATCTTGCTCAAGCTAAATGGAATGACTTAAGAAGGCCGGTTAATCCCGGCCTTTTTTATTCCATCAATTCAGCGAGTTTTTCATGTGAGTATTATCAAGTAAATTGATTGGGTAGCTTATGGATAAAATAGCAATATTCATTTTAATCTTGTCGTTAAGCGCGTGCGGTGGCTCAGATGATTCAACTGAGCAAGTTGTTGAACAAACACCAACAACGCCAGATGTGCCAATCACAGAGCCTCCAGTATCAGTCTGTGACAATACGACGAGCGAAGTTAACTGGGATGCCTTAATGACTGAGGACTGCCAAAGCCTCTCCCAATATGGACTATTTGTAGATCCGAGTGTACCGACATCCGATCCAGTAACGCCAGGAATGGCGTACCAGCTATCGACGCAGCTATTTTCTAATTACGCCAACAAACACCGCTTTATTTTCCTGCCTCAAAGCAAACAAATTAGCTACCACCCTACAGCGACCTTTGAGCTCCCAGTAGGTACCGTACTGGTGAAAACGTTCTCCTTACCTTTCGATACTCAAGTTGGCGGCGCCAACAATGAAGTACAAATAGAAACTCGGCTACTCATTCATCGAGAAGCTGGCTGGACTACCCTGCCTTATGTTTGGAATGGTGCAGAGGCGACACTGCAGCTAGCAGGTTTAGATGTGCCCCACAGCTTGAATCATCAAGGTGTGAGAGAGGTATTCGATTATCATGTTCCTAGTCGAGCCGAGTGTAAAATATGCCATCAATCTACGCTTGGCAGTGACAATCAAACCGCACTTATCAGGCCCATAGGCATAAAGGCCCATCTACTTAATCGTGATATCAATTATCAAGGTCAAAGCATCAATCAGCTGCAACTATGGCAACAACTCAACTTATTAAACGGCTTACCCGCTCTTAGTGACGTGGGGAAAACGGCAGAGATAAACGATCAAAGCGCTTCATTAACATCGCGAGCTAAGGGCTATCTGGATATAAACTGCGCTCATTGTCATAACGCAGATGGATTTGCCAGCATATCGGGGTTACGTCTTGGCTTTTATGTTGATCATACCAGTTATCAATATGGGATCTGTAAACAGCCCCCTGGTTGGGATGGTGGAAGCAAGGGCTTATCTTATGACATTATTCCAAGTGACGGTGAACATTCCATCGTGGTCTATCGCCAAGAGCTTAATCAAGCCAAAGACAGAATGCCGCCACTTGGACGCGCCATAGTGCATACCGAAGCAGTTGCTGTTATTAAAGAGTGGATTGACGCAATGCCAGCTAATATTGGTAATTGTCAGCATTTATGAAACCTAACAGTAAAGCAGTGATTAACAACAGAGCGACTCAATTCAAAGAGCCGCTCGCTCTGTCTTTACCTCGATTAAGGCGATGAAAATGCCCGGGAGGATGCCCTATCCAATGCTTAAAACTCTGTCTAAAATGGCTAACATCACCAAAACCCATCAGATCTGCTATCGACTCAATTGAGCGTTCACTCGACAAAATAAGATCGATTGCCATTTGGCAACGAACTTGATCAACCAACTTCTGATAACTTGTACCAGCGTTCGATAACCGGCGTCTTAATGTGCGGCTGCTGATATTTTGCGACAAAGCCATTGTATCCATGCTCGGCAGTTCAGGTGCACTTTCTCTTAACTCTGTTAAGAGCGAAGAAATATAGGAATGACTAGGGTCGACAGTAATACCGGGCTCTGCGGCAGCGAAAGAGAATGTAATGGGTAAACTCAACAACTGATGCTCAATAGACCATTCAAAAAATTCGGCATCAAAACCAACTGACGCGCCTGTGCATGAGGCTAAAAAGTCGGCACAGCGTTTAGGTTCAGCCAAAGCGATCTCTTTGACATTCACCTCAATGCCAGTCAACTGTCGCGCAAAGGTCATCAAAGAGGCAATACTGTGCTGAAACTGGCAGCTGTATTTCTCAACGTTGAGCTTGTTAGTATTAAGCCACCTAACCTTAAGTAAACCCTCTTCGTTACGGATTAAGGTATCAGAAAAGCTCCCCACAAGTTCCGGGTGTGCAATGACAAACTCAAGGCATTCTCCTAAGGTCGTAAACTCAGTGAGATAACCCAATAAAAAACCCAAATCTTTTACTTGGTAGTCACTGGCCGCTTTAGCGCCGACCTCTGGATCTTGACTTAAGTTCTGCAAAAACGTCATGGCGTAGTCGACTTGCCACACATAGACAAATTGACTATGAACCAACTCATTTTCACCAACGCCTATCTCTTGGTACAGTTGTTCTACAACCTCTATACCAAATTGTTTCTTCAAGTAGCTGAGCAGGTTTCTTAATTCATAAGCAGGATAAGACTGATCGCCCACCATCAGGTGTGGTTTGTAGCTGCAAACTTTATGCATTTGACTCCGCTTAATAATGAAGAACTAAAGCTAGTTTTAGCGGATTTGAATACGAATTAACAGCCCATCAGCTGTTTTTAGCCATAAAAAAACCTGCTTCTGCAGGTTTTTTTATTCAACTGCCACTAATGATTATTTAAGTGGTTGGTTCTTTTCTGCAAATTTGTTAAAAATGGCATTGAAAGACAAAGATGCACCATGGGCAATCTTATCAGACAGTTTCTTCTTAAGCTGATAACTCACTTTAACGACAGTGCGCTCGTTGGCAAGCTTTAGGATCACGTCATCACTGGTTGCCACTTCATCAATCAGGCCAAGCTCAATTGCTTGCTGACCATACCAATGCTCGCCAGTAGCCACTTTAGCAATATCAAGTTCTGGTCTGTACTTAGAAATGAACTCTTTAAACAGCACATGTGTCTCTTCAAGCTCTTTTTGAAACTTTTCACGCCCTTCATCAGTATTTTCACCAAAAATGGTCAGAGTGCGTTTGAAGTCACCTGCAGTATGCTGCTCATAATCAATATCATGCTTTTTAAGCAAACGATTAAAGTTAGGCACTTGGGCAACCACCCCTATAGAACCAACGATAGCAAACGGCGCTGCGTACACCTTGTTAGCCACACAAGCCATCATGTAACCGCCACTAGCCGCCACTTTATCAACACAGATTGATAATGGAATTTCGGCTTTTCTTAATCGATCGAGCTGGCTCGCTGCCAAACCATAGCCATGCACCATACCGCCGCCACTTTCAACATTAACAATGACTTCATCGCCTTTGTCGGCAATAGTTAAAATTGCACTTATCTCTTCACGAAGAGAGGCTACTTCTCCGGCATCAATGCTGCCCTTGAAATCGATAACAAAGACTTTAGGTTCACTCGCAGGCTCTTTAGTGTCTTTTTGCGCTTTCTCTTTGTCTTTTTCGTCTGCTTTTACTTTTTTCTCATAGGCTTTAAACGCCTTCTTAGACAGCAACTCTTCTTTGAGATCATGTTTCAGTGTTTTTAAGTCATCACTGATATTGGTAATTTTCAGTTCACCTTTCTCAGTTTTGTGTTTAATCGTTGATGCTAAAACCACAATCACAACAGCCAGAATTGACACGACTATCGTCACCGCTTTGGCTAAAAACAAGCCGTATTCGTACAAAAATTCCAAAATATTCTCCAACTAAATCGATTGTTGTTCTCATTTATACCAATTGCATTAAGTATTTGGCCAGTTCAGAGTCCCTCAGTCTTTTCAATTCAAAGCGCATTGGTAAAGAAATGGTTATTCCCTTTTAAGCCAATGCAAAGCAGAAGTGGAAAGACTGAGGGCCCCGCGTAGTGCGGGTTTCAAAACGCTGTATGCTTCGCTATGGATTTGGGTATAGAATAACTATTAGCTCAAATCCCACTACTTACCTACAACGTTTTGAATTCCCGCTGAATGGTCAAACTTTTAATGCAATTGGTATTATTGCCCGCTATTCTAGCAGCCTATGTCGCAATTAAAAGTGTAATTAAAATTGCCAATAAAAAACCCAGCAAAAGCTGGGTTTTTTAAGCTGTTAAACAGTCAATATTACATACAAGGTTGTACTACCATTTTCGCTGCATCGGTGCCAACAACCAAACCTAAGTAGATAGTTGGGCTAACCGCATCAGGTAAACCAGCACTGTATGAGAAGAATGCTGCTTGTGTTTGCATCTCAACCGTAGCTACATCTTCAAGTCCATCTGTAACCCCGTCAATTGGGCTAGGGTCAATAATTGAACTGTGATGCCCTTTAGTAAACCTCACTACACCAGAGCCTACAGTGGTTCTATCTACACAGGCAAGACCTAAGTTTTCAATTAGCGGCTCAGTACCAGAAATTGGGTAGCCAGGTACACGGTTAGGCAAAACTTGGTCAGGCAAGCTGTTAGCACCATCGCCAACCACTTCAATTAAGTGAATAGGCAACCCCGTAGCTTTAAGCATCGCAGCATGGTTAATCGGGTCTGCGCTATCAACCGCAGTTTGCACAGCAAAGGCAAACGTTGGTAAGAAAGCATCATAAACCGACTTAACCAGTGCATCGTACTCAGGCGTTCCGACTTCGTAGCCAAGATCTTTATTTGCTTCTTCAACTAACTCAAGGAAAGCATCCGTCGTGACGATGTTGTCAAATAACAATGGACCAAAAGTCGCTGAACCAATAAAGGTTCCTGCAAAGCCGCCTGATGGTGCGACAAGTGACGCAGCATTGAGCGCATAAACAGAACTCAAGTCAGCACCGCTTGGATGCGTAAGGCCAGTGCTTGCATAAGTTGCAAAATCAGTACCGACAATTGCGCCAAGACTTAGGCCTTGTGCACTAATTTGGTTATTATCAAATACCTGTGGAGCACCAGCTGCAGCCAATTGTCCAGCATAACCAGTAAGCGCAGCACGTACGGCTAAATGATCAAACGTCGCTTGACGGAAGTTATCACGTACACTCAACGTACTAGCAATGTTAATAAAAGCTAATGGATTACCCAGTGAGAACAGTGTTTCATCGCCAACAACCGCACCGTAAGCAGGATCTGAAGCCGAAACAGTATATGCCCCAGGAACAATTAAGTCCTTCCCAAATGAACGTGCACCGTGTAGTGGCATATCGATAGCAACCGTTGCCACACCTAACTCACCATAAGTCCCCGCGTACGCAAAGGCCATCTCTTTACCGCCACCGAGACCATGCATAGCCATAGTTGTTGGCCAACCCGTTGCGGGTGCAGGTGCAAAGTTAGGTACAGTCATCTGTACAGGAACTAACTCATAATTTTTAATCTGTGGGATAGGGTTAAACTTAGTTAAATGACGCGCCTTATCAGCAGGAGTACCATCATCTAAATTCCACAATTTCCCTGCAAGCATGGTTGGGTCGCTCAATGCTGCAACTGGATCTTCAATGCCATTTGCAATCGCTTGAGCAAAGTAGTTTTCTTGACTCAAGGTACCCATTTGTAATGCAAGCAATACCGATACAGGGCTATCGTAAGCCGCTTTCCACATTCCATTAATCGTTGGGTTTAGATCTGCATCTAAACACTGGGTAGACGAACAATCACCGTAAACGGGTAATTTAAGTTCTGCCTTCCAAAGGTTAACTTTACTCGCACCTTCAAAAGCAGGATGCTCTGGCGGCATCATTAATGCCTGCGCCAAAGTGTACCCAGTATCTGTAGGTGGCATTGTAAACTCTGGTTGGTAGCCAGGCTGCCCTGCAATTAGCAACTTTGAAACTTCATAAACATCGGCAACTGACTGCGTGGTAAATAAACCAGAATAACTTACTGATTCAGCATCCGGCCCACCCGCTGCAGCCATACCTTTTTCATAGCTATTGACAGCCGCTTGCAACAATAATTGCTCAGGTGTTTCTAACGGTTTAGTGTCAATATCCAATTTTAACAATGAATAGGTCGCAGATGGTGCAATTGCGCGACCAGCTGAATCTTGGACAAGGTTGGTTGTCGCATAAATATAAGATTGCTTAGCCTTTAAAGGTTTAAGCGGTACGATAACGACGCTATTTCCAGAGGTTGTGGTAATAAAGTCAACGCCAAATTGTAGCTCTTCACCCACTTTACAAGCGGAAACATCTGGTGCACTGGTACACTCAGGATCTGATGATAACGCGCCACCGACAGTGGCTTCAAACATTCTCACCGCGCCAGGCTGTTCAACCGATGACTTACTCAAAGTTAATACCGTACCGTCATTATCGGTAGCGGGGGCAACCGCAATAGAAATTGGCGCTGTTGTTGACCAACCGTCTAATGCACCAAGCGCCATAGAGGGGTCAGTGTAGTCACTGCTGCCATCAGCCGCTTCATCAGGAATATTCAATGTGCCATCGAGCGTGCCACTAAAAAGAATGTCATTGGGTAATGGTAGTTCACCGTTACCAGGATCAAAGACCATAACTGATTGAGGGACCAATGGTTCCGTTTTGTCGACTAATTCGTTATAACTGTCTTCACTACAGGCGGTGAGACCCAATGCAGATGTGATTGCGACACCTAAAAAGAGCTTTTTCATCTTTTTTCCCCAAATCTTGTTGTAATAATTTTGTTTTCTCTTAGAAATTGGTCACAATAGTCAGCAATGTATGACCAATAGGGCTTATTGTTAGCCCTTAACTCAGTTCAAGTTAACGCAAAATTATTGACTTAGCTACATTTTTGTCACATTGCGTTAGCGAATAGCTGAGCAAAAATTAATCGTTTGTTTAAAACAGCTGTTTACCATATCAGCGACTCTAGAAGTGACGGGCGTTTGAGCTCAGAGGAAGTATTAACTCATGTTGGAATATCAAGCTGCAAAAGATTTACTAAATGGTAAAGTTATATTGGTAACCGGTGCCGGCGATGGCATAGGAAAGACTGCGGCGCTAACATACGCGCAGCACGGTGCAACGGTCATTCTTTTAGGTAAGACAGTAAAAAAACTTGAAGCCGTCTACGACCAAATTGAACAAGCTGGTTACCCGAAACCTGCTATTGTCCCGCTCGATTTGAAGGGGGCAACAGAACAAAATTACCTCGATATGGCAGAAACCATTGAAGAGCAGTTTGGTCATTTAGATGGATTACTGCATAACGCCAGCATGCTAGGTGTGCTTGGGCCGTTTGAACATATCACCATGAGTTCAGTTGAAGAGGTATTCAAAGTTAACGTTATTGCTGAAATTATGTTAACAAAAGCGCTATTACCAGTGATGCGCAAATCTGAAAGTGCTTCTCTTGTTTTCACTTCAAGCAGTGTTGGTCGCCAAGCCCGCTCATTCTGGGGCGAATATGCAATGTCTAAATTTGCAACGGAAGGCATGATGCAGGCGATTGCTCACGAGTATGAAGGCAGCAATATACGCACTAATAGCATAAATCCAGGGGCGACTCGCACCGGTATGCGTGCCAATGCTTACCCTGCAGAAAACCCGCAGTTACTCAAAAAGCCTGAAGAGATCATGCCAACGTACCTTTACCTAATGGGTAAAGACTCGGCAGACATCAATGGCCAGCAGCTTAATGCACAATAATCATTAATACCAATTGCATTACAAGTTTGACCATTCAGCGGGAATTCAAAACGCTGTAGGCAAGTAGTGGAATTTGAGCTAATAGTTATTCTATATCCAAATCCCATAGCGAAGCATACAGCGTTTTGCCAGTTTTGTTTAACCTCAGCCGCACTACGTGAGCCCCTCAGTCTTTCCACTTCTGCTTTGCATTGGCTTAAAAGGGAATAACCATTTCTTTACCGATGCGCTTTGAATTGAAAAGGCTGAGGGGCTCTGAACTGGCCAAATACTTAATGCAATTGGTATAAGTTCATAAATAAAGCCATAAAAAAGGCCGCTAATTAGCGGCCTTTTTTGATGTCACAATACTCGTAAGCGTTACTCTTGCTTATGAACGGCTACGGCTCGGCTTATTAGGCGTTGCTGTGGCTTTATGCTTACGTACTGCACGGCGTATTTTAGCACCGCGTACTTTTGCACGGGCAACACTGTGTTTATCAGTGCCTAAAATACTGCGAGTTTCTTCATCCATGCCTGCGGTTTGACGTAAGTAGTTAACCTGTTCAATAGGCAACTCTATCCAGCCACCACGAGGCAAAGATTTTGGTAACTCAATCATGCCATAGCGGATACGGATAAGGCGGCTAACTTGCACCTCTTGAGACTCCCAAAGACGACGTACTTCGCGGTTACGGCCTTCAGCTAAACTGACATGCCACCACTTGTTCATTCCTTCGCCACCAGCTGCTTTGACTTTATCAAAGCTAGCTGGGCCATCTTCCAGAGTCACACCCATACGTAAACGCTGGATACACGCATCATTCACTTCACCAAAGGTGCGCACCGCGTATTCACGCTCAACTTCATTTGAAGGGTGCATTAAGCGGTTGGCTAATTCACCATCAGAGGTGAATAACAACAGACCAGAGGTGTTGATATCCAAACGCCCTACCGCAACCCAACGTGAATCTCGGGTTTTAGGTAAGCGGTCAAATACTGTAGGTCGACCTTCAGGGTCTTTACGGCTACAGATCTCACCTTCTGGCTTATGGTAAGCAATAACACGACAAACCACATCTTCTTCAGACTTTATCGAAATGGCGCGTCCATCGATACGCACTTTGACATCTGATTCAACGCGATCGCCAAGACTTGCGATTTCACCGTCAACACTAATTCGACCTGCAGCAATCCATGCCTCCATCTCACGACGGGAGCCATGGCCTGCTCGGGCCAAGACTTTCTGCAATTTTTCACTCATTAGTAGACTCTTCTATTTTTTCTGGCGCACTTTTCACTGTCGAAAAAAGTGCATCCAATGATTCGGGATCTGACAGCGACGGTAGATCCGTGATGCTGTCCAACCCGAAGTATGACAAAAACTCTGTGGTCGTTGCATAAAGTGCCGGTCTTCCCGGTACCTCTTTATGCCCCACGACTTTGATCCAGTTTCTATCGTTTAAACTCTTAATAATTTGACTACTGATAGCAACGCCTCGAACAAATTCGATATCACCTCTAGTGACAGGTTGTCGATAGGCTATTACCGCCAATGTTTCAATGGTTGCGCGCGAGTATTTAGGCGCTTTTTCTTGCCATAATGGCTGCAAATACTGGCTTAGTTCAGAGATAGTCTGAAAACGATAACCACCAGCCACTTTAATCAATTGTACCCCGCGCCCTTCATAATCTTGCTGCAACTCTTCAATGGTCGCCTTAATTTTAGCTCGAGATACAGTAAACTCTGCGAGAACTGTCTCTTTAAGCGCCTTAATCGTCATTGGCTTTGCCAACACGAAAAGGCTCGCTTCAATTAATTGCTTTAGCTGCTCTGGATTAATCTGTGACAACGAAATAGATCCTTAGTACGCTCTAACATGTATAGTCGAAAAAGGTTCAGCTTGTACCAGTTCCACCAACAATTCTTTTACCAATTCCATTAACGCTAAGAAACTAACCACCACGCCACTGCGTCCCTCTTCAAAATCAAATAAAGCTTCAAAAGGTAAATAGGTTTGCGCGTTTAGCTTGGCCAAAATTTGTGTCATTCGCTCTCGTGTCGAAAGCACTTCTCGAACAACATGATGACTTTCAGTCGCTTCAATACGTTTAAGCACTGAAGAGAAAGCACGTGCAATTTCAGTTAATGAAACTTCAGGAGGTAATAATTCAGGCTTTATATTGGCTGCTGGAACCGCTTTTGCTTGAAATATGTCCCGCTCCATTCTCGGCAGAACATCTAACTTTTCCTGCGCATCTTTAATCACTTCATACGCTTTTAACTGACGGATTAACTGCGCACGAGGATCTTCTTCATCCTCATGTTCTACATCAGGTTTTGGCAGTAATAACCGCGACTTAATCTCAGCTAAGGTTGCTGCCATGACCAAATAATCAGCCGCTAATTCAACTTTGGCACCTTGAAGCAGATTGACGTACTCTAAATACTGTTGCGTTATCGCAAATATTGGTAGGTCAACCACATCAAGCTTTTGTTTACGAATGAGGTAAAGCAGCAGATCCAGCGGCCCTTCAAAGGACTCAAGAAATACTTCCAACGCTTCGGGGGGAATAAAAAGATCCTTCGGCATCACCTTTACAGGCTCACCTTGCACCATGGCTAAAGGCAATTCTTGTACAATTCCCTCCATCCTTCTACCCACTCTATTTCGCAAACGCGCGATTATACCCGTAAACAGCTATTGTTTAAAGTGATTATCGTCAACCGATATCCCTACAGAAAAGGGCTCACATCCCCAGCGCCTTCTCGTATCACCTCAATGTCACCTTCTGACATATCAATAACCGTGGTCGGTTTCTCACCTAAATAACCGCCGTGAATAATCAAATCAACCTGATGTTCCAAAACATCACGAATATGCTCAGGATCAGACTCAGTAAACTCTTCACCCGGCAAGATCAAACTGGTCGACATAAGTGGGGCATCAAGGGCTTCTAACAGCGCTAGCGCAATCACGTTGTCAGGTACACGAATACCTATGGTTTTCTTTTTCGGGTTTTGCAAACGCTTAGGCACCTCTTTCGAGGCTTTAAAGATAAACGTATACGGCCCAGGCGTATTGTGCTTTAGCACCCGATAAGCTTGGTTATCCACTCGAGCATAAGTCGCAAGCTCAGATTGATCTCGACACATCAAAGAAAAGTTATGGTCGTTATCTATCTGTCTAATTCGTGCAATTCTGCTCATTGCATCTTTGTCGCCCAATAAACAACCTAAGGCATAACCTGAATCTGTAGGGTAAACAATAACGCCACCCTGTTGAATAACATTTACCGCTTGGCTTATTAAGCGTGCTTGAGGGTTTTCCTCATGCACATAAAAAAACTGACTCATTGTGCTTCCTTCCATTTATCTGACTGCCAAACCCAGTTAACACCTTGGGGTTGGAACATATTTTTACCAAGCTCTATCCAGCTTCCCGGAAAATGAAAATCACTTCCTAGTGAGCACATCAAATTATTCACCACGGTGAGTGCGATCAGATTATTTCGATCGTCAATGGTCTGTTGACCTAACACAACCTCAATGGCATCACCATTTGCTTCTTTAAACTCTCGCACTAAACGCTTAAGCCATTTAGCCGATAGCTTGTAACCGCTTGGATGAGCCAGCACAGCAACGCCACCTGCTTGGTGGATAATATCAATTGCGCTGGCCATATCGCCCCAATTATTGGGCGCGTATCCCGTTTTGCCGCGTGCTAAATACTTCTTAAACACATTGGCTGTGGTGGTGGCATAACCCTTTTCTGCCAACCAACGAGCATAATGGCCACGGCTAATCGCGGCATCGCCAGCATAGAATTTTGCGCCTTCATATGCGCCCTCTATACCCGCTTTGGCGAGACGTTCACCAATTTCAAATGCTCGGGTCGCTCTTAATTCACGCTGGTGCGAAAGAAAGTCGACCATCGTTTGGTTTTCAATATCGACATTAAGCGCAACGATATGTATGTCGAAGCTGTTCCAACGGGTTGAAATTTCAACCCCATTAATTAGCTCCAACGGGGTTTCATGGTTATTGTTGTATTGGTGGGCTTCAGCCAAGCCATCGGTTGTATCATGGTCGGTAATAGCAAAAACTTGCACACCTTTGCTGATAGCGCGTTCGATCAATTCTGAAGGGGTAAGTTGGCCATCTGATGCAGTGGTATGGCTATGCAGATCAACCAGTTTTACTTCATTAATATTTTCATCTTTCATCCCCTTATAATACTTGAGTTTAACCTTGAAAGGGGATTTAAATAGCCATTTTGTAATCAGCTTGGTTAATAATGCCAACAAAGCTGAGTTAGATGTTATCAATAGCAGTGATACTCTCCAACAACAAAGCGGTCCAACACAGAGTTTTGTCTGCCTCTTGAATTGCTTTTTTAACTATCACTTTTATAGAAAGCGACACACTTTGCTGCACTTTGTGAATAAAGCATGATGAATTCACATAAATTTTACGCTAACCGCCTGCGATATCGGTCAGATCTGCTTTTTTCATTATCTTTTCTCAAAAAGAGCAATATTCAATTGACAGCCTTTGTCTGCAAATGTTTTTATATAGCCACGACAACAAACTAGATTGAATTTTAAATGACACAGTTTACAACTTTCCAAAACATTAATTGGTGGTGGCACTTCCCAAATTAGCGGGTGGTGTGAAATTCTGTGCTCAATCAGTTTGAGACAAGATTCAACAAAAAAGCCCGCACAATTGCGGGCTTTTTTGTATCTAAACAACAGCGGTAACGTTTTATACAAAACCCACAAGCAGCAGGCTCTTGATTTTTAAGTATTAAAAAGAGATATAACAATGAATAACCCATTATTCCCTACGGCAGGAGCTTAGCATGACAGTAAAAGATATCGCGAAAGTCATGACTAATAAACAGTCACTCGCTTACCATGACGACCCGCTGCGCTTGTATCAGCATGTGACCAATGACGCGCCACATACGATGTTGCTTGAGTCAGCAGAGATAGAAAGTAAAGACCATCTAAAAAGTATTATTTTGACCCACGCAGCAATGATGATCCGCTGTGATGGCTACCAATTAACTTTTACTGCTTTCACCGATAATGGCCAAACGCTACTGACACCAATTAAAGCCTTTTTTACCAAGCACTTTGCCGCGGTAGAAATCGAACAAGCCTCCACAACAGCGTTAACCGTTAAGCTTTGTAAAGACAGTACACAACTGGATGAAGATGCCCGCTTAAAAGCCACCTCGCCGCTCGATGGCCTGCGTATGCTGGTGCAGCACATTCGTTGCAGCGATACTCCCGCTTTCGAAGACCTGTTTTTAGGGGGGGTGTTATCCTACGATTTAATCGATACTGTCGAGCCACTGCCGTCTGTCCCAGAAGGCGATAACAGTTGCCCTGACTACCTGTTCTATCTCGCTGAAACGCTGATTTTAGTTGATCACCAGCAACAAAGTGCCGACATCATTACCCATCAGTTTGCAGTAGCCAATGCAGCAATAACAAACACGCTTGCTACGCGCATGGATGAGTTACAACAAAGCTGCACCACACTCACCGCTATCGCAGAGCTCAAAACCATTGATGCTGACACTCAAGTTAATATCTCCGATAGCGAATTTAAGCAAACCGTTAATGATTTAAAGCAGCACATTGTTGCAGGCGATATCTTCCAAGTAGTGCCATCACGTAGCTTCAGTCTGCCCTGCCCCAATACACTCGGCGCCTATCGTGCACTTAGACTGACCAACCCAAGCCCTTACATGTTTTACTTTAGAGGCGAAGGTTTCACCCTCTTTGGCGCCTCACCTGAAAGTGCACTTAAATATGAAGCCAGTACCAATCAAGTTGAGATCTACCCTATCGCAGGCACCCGTAAACGCGGTAAAACAGCCAATGGTGAAATAGATTTTGACCTTGATAGCCGTAACGAGCTCGAACTTCGGCTTGATAAAAAAGAGCTATCAGAGCACATCATGTTAGTTGATTTAGCCCGTAATGATGTTGCCCGCATCAGCCAAAGCGGCACTCGCAAAGTGCCAGAACTACTCAAAGTAGACCGTTACTCCCACGTGATGCACCTCGTTAGCCGGGTCACAGGTCAACTGAGAAACGATTTAGATGCGCTACATGCTTATCAAGCTTGTATGAACATGGGCACACTAACCGGCGCACCTAAAGTTAGCGCAGCGCAGTTAATACGCGGCGCCGAAAAAACTCGCCGTGGTAGTTACGGTGGCGCGGTGGGTTACCTCAACGGTTTAGGCGATATGGATACCTGTATTGTTATTCGCTCCGCTTTTGTCAAAGATGGCACCGCTTTTATTCAAGCAGGCGCTGGAGTGGTGTTTGACTCAGATCCACAAGCCGAAGCCGATGAAACCAGACAAAAAGCCCAAGCCGTCATTTCAGCCATTAAAATGGGAGGTGGATTATGAAGATCTATTTACTCGATAATTTCGATTCATTTACCTATAACCTTGTCGACCAATTTCGTAGCCTTGGCTATGAAGTTATCATCTACCGCAACGATGTAGATGCAGACTTTATTGCAGGCAAGTTACTCAACGAAACTACGCCAGCCGCCTTGGTGTTATCACCAGGACCCGGCGCACCCCACGAAGCGGGATCGCTAATGACATTGATCAGCAAAGTGGCAGGAAAAGTCCCCATGCTAGGGATCTGTTTAGGCCATCAAGCATTAGTTGAACATTATGGCGGTAAAGTGGAGCGTGCCCAGCAAGTGGTACATGGCAAAGCCAGTCCTACTACTCACAATGGACAAGATATTTTCGCTGATCTGCCCTCGCCCTTGCCGGTTGCTCGCTATCACAGCTTAGTGGCAACGCATGTTCCAGCGTGTTTAGAAGTGATTGCCACCACTGAAGATATGCCAATGGCGATAATACACCGCCAAGACAAAGCGGTCGGCTTTCAGTTTCACCCAGAATCAATTCTCACCACCCTAGGCAGCCAGTTATTAGTGCAATCACTGGAATACTTGGCACAATCTTTAGCGCAGACAGCGACCACAAAAGAAGCAACACTTGACGTAAAAGGACAAACATCATGAGCCAACTAATCGACAATGCCCAACTGCTAGAGTCACTTTACCGTGGTGAAAGCTTAAGCCGCCAAGATGCTAAAACGCTGTTTAGTACTATCATTCAAGGCGAAATGAATGAAGTCACCATGGCTGGAATGTTGGTTGCGATGAAAATGCGCGGTGAGACTATCGATGAGATATCAGGTGCTGCAGATGCACTTAGAGCCGCTGCAAAACCGTTTCCGGCTCCAAGTGAAACAACTGTCGCCCAAGGGATTGTCGATATTGTTGGCACCGGCGGCGACGGCCATAACACCATTAATATCTCTACCACTGCAGCCTTTGTTGCCGCAGCAGCAGGCGCAAAAGTCGCTAAACATGGTAATCGTAGCGTGTCGAGTAAATCGGGCTCATCCGATCTGCTGGCGCAGTTTGGTATCGATTTAACCATGGCACCCGAAACCGCCCGTGACTGCCTTGATGACTTAGGTTTGTGCTTTTTATTCGCGCCCCACTACCATGGCGGCGTGGCTCACGCAGTCCCTGTGCGCCAAGCACTAAAAACACGCACTCTGTTCAATGTACTGGGGCCGCTTATCAACCCATCACACCCCGAATTTATGCTATTAGGCGTTTACAGCCCAGAGCTTGTTGCGCCTATCGCACAAGTCGTAAAAGCGCTTGGCATAACACGCGCCATGGTGGTACATGGCAGCGGACTCGATGAAGTCGCCCTGCATGGCGATACTTTAGTGCACGAGCTAAAAGATGGTGAAATTAGCGAGTACCGTATCACACCAGCAGATTTAGGGGTCCCCGAGGCAAAGTTGAGTGATTTAGAGGGCGGCGCGCCAGAGGAAAATGCCGAATTTACACGCGCTATACTGCAAGGTAAAGGCCGCACGGCGCACATGAATGCCGTTGCCATTAACGCAGGTTGCGCCCTGTATGTTGCTGGTGTTTGTGATTCAGTCAAAGCCGGCACAGCATTAGCGCTGGCAACCATTGAAAGTGGTAAAGCCTTCCAATTGCTAACAGCGCTCGCCGATGCTAGCCAAGCAGCAAAAGGAGTTTAGCGTGAGCCAACTAACGAACATAAACAACGATAGCGATGTAAGAGACACCCCCATGGCCAGTGACACCCAAGCGAAAGAGAGCAATGTGCTCACTAAAATTGTTGATACTAAAGCCGCTCATATGGCAGCCCTAAAGCTGCGGTTTCCCGAAGAGAGCTTATCACCAAAGCAGTCAGACAGAAGTTTGTATGATGCACTGAAAGTCCCCAACGCAGGCTTTATCTTAGAGTGTAAAAAAGCCAGCCCATCAAAAGGGTTAATCAGAGACGTATTTGATGTCGATGCCATCGCCGATGTATACAACCAATACGCTGCAGGGATCTCAGTGCTCACCGATGAGCAGTTTTTCCAAGGTGATATGGATTATATTCCAAGAGTACGTGCCCGAGTTAAGCAGCCTATTTTGTGTAAAGACTTCTTTGTCGATACATACCAAATCAAACTCGCGGCGCACCAAGGTGCCGACGCCATTTTGCTCATGCTTTCAGTACTTGACGATAACCAGTACCAAACACTCGCAGCAGAAGCGGCAAAGTATCAGTTAGATATTTTAACCGAAGTCAGCAACGAAGCTGAATTGACCCGTGCCATTGCGCTAAATGCTGCCATCATCGGCATCAATAACCGTAACCTGCGCGACTTGTCGACCGATCTCGCCACCACCGAAGCGCTAGCGCCGCATATTCCTGCAGACCGCGTGGTGATCAGCGAATCGGGGATCTACAACCAAGCACAAGTGCGTCGGTTAGCACCATTAGTTGACGGCTTTTTAGTGGGCAGTTCATTAATGGCTGAAGATGACTTAGATTTAGCCTGCAGAACATTAACCTTAGGCCACAATAAAGTGTGCGGATTAACTCGTATCGAAGACTTAATCGAAGTGGCCAAAAATGGCGCGGTGTACGGCGGACTTATCTTTGCACAAAAGTCGCCACGAGCAGTGACTAAGGCACAAGCACTTGAATTGGTTACAGCATTAAATGCCACGACTTATAAACTCAATTTAGTGGGTGTTTTTGTTAACGAAAATAGTGATGAAATTGCCGCTATTGCAAAGCACTTAGGTCTTTATGCGGTGCAACTGCACGGCGCAGAAACCTCGCTTGAAATTGACGCACTAAAACAGGCACTGGTAAAACAAAACAGCCAATGCCAAGTTTGGAAAGCAGTGGCTATTGATAGTAACAATAACAGTGCCGAGGTCAATGTACCCAGTAACGCCGACCGCATCTTGTTCGACAGTAAAAGCGATGGTCAATTTGGCGGTACAGGCCAAGCCTTTGACTGGCAACAGTCACTCCCTAATCGCAGCGACGCGCTGCTCGCTGGCGGTTTAAGTGCAGATAATGCAGAACAAGCTGCTAGCCAAGGGTTCTACGGGCTCGACTTTAACAGCGGCCTCGAGCAAAGCCCAGGTATAAAAGATCATCAACTGATCAGCCAAACTTTTGCCAAGTTACGTCAATACTAGAGCCACCACTAACGACAGTACTAGTTACGGTGCGAATAAATCGAATCCCACGCGATGCTAACGTTATTAGCATCGCGTTAGAAATGAAAGATAAAGGACCATATTATGAGTAAGTTAAACCCCTACTTTGGGGAATACGGCGGCATGTACGTACCACAGATTTTAATGCCTGCACTAAAACAGCTAGAAACAGCCTTTATCGAAGCGCAAGAAGATGAAGCGTTTCAAAAAGAGTTTACCGATCTGCTTAAAAACTACGCAGGTCGTCCAACAGCGCTCACGCTTACCCGTAATCTCAGCCCTAACCCACTGGCTAAGATCTACCTAAAACGTGAAGACTTGCTCCACGGTGGCGCGCACAAAACTAACCAAGTTTTGGGGCAAGCCTTGCTCGCAAAACGTATGGGTAAGAAAGAGATCATCGCCGAAACAGGCGCAGGCCAACATGGTGTTGCCACCGCGCTTGCTTGTGCACTACTCGACTTAAAATGCAAAGTGTATATGGGCGCAAAAGATGTTGAGCGCCAGTCACCTAACGTATTTAGAATGAAGCTAATGGGCGCAGAAGTTATTCCTGTTACTTCAGGTTCTGCCACCCTAAAAGATGCCTGTAACGAAGCAATGCGTGACTGGTCTGCCAGTTACGACAAAGCACACTACCTGTTAGGCACAGCAGCGGGACCACACCCGTTCCCAACTATTGTGCGTGAATTTCAGCGCATGATTGGTGCAGAAACTAAACAGCAGATCCTCGAACGTGAAGGTCGTCTGCCCGACGCCGTTATCGCCTGTGTCGGCGGAGGCTCAAATGCTATTGGTATGTTCGCCGACTTCATCGATGAAGAGGAAGTGGCATTAATTGGGGTTGAACCCGCAGGTAAAGGTATCGATACCCCAATGCATGGCGCACCGTTAAAGCACGGCAAAACCGGCATATTCTTTGGTATGAAAGCACCATTGATGCAAGACAGCGAAGGTCAAATTGAAGAGTCTTACTCTGTATCAGCTGGTCTCGACTTCCCATCTGTTGGGCCGCAGCATGCACACCTTGCCGCAACGGGCCGTGCAACTTACGAGTCAGCAACTGATGATGAAGCATTAGAGACATTCCAACTACTCGCCCGTAGTGAAGGAATTATTCCTGCGCTAGAGTCAGCGCATGCACTTGCTTATGCCGTCAAGCTTGCCAAAGCGGCCACCAAAGAGACCTTACTAGTCGTCAACTTATCCGGTCGTGGCGACAAAGACATTTTCACCGTGGCTGACATTTTAGAAAAGCAACAAGCAGACAGCTCAACAACTGAGGAGAGTGGCAATGAGTAATCGTTATCAGGCAGCCTTTGCCGCACTAGATAAGAAAAACCAAGGTGCATTTGTCCCCTTTGTCACTTTAGGCGACCCATCACCTGAATTGTCTTTAAAGATAATCGATACCTTAGTAGAGAATGGCGCTGATGCGCTAGAGCTTGGCTTCCCATTTTCTGATCCTCTGGCCGATGGCCCGGTGATCCAAGGTGCTAACCTGCGCTCACTCGCCGCAGGTACAACGCCGTCGCAATGCTTTGACATGCTAAGCGCTGTGCGCGCTAAATACCCAGACTTACCAATTGGTTTGCTGCTATACGCCAACCTGGTTTACGCCAATGGCGTTGACGTTTTTTATGCCAAAGCGCAAGCCGCGGGCGTTGATTCCGTGCTTATCGCCGATGTGCCAGTAGAAGAAGCCGAGCCATTCATTACATCGGCAAAAGCGCATAACGTCGCGCCGATATTTATCGCACCACCCAATGCTGACAGTGAAACACTACAACTTGTGAGCGATAAAGGTGAAGGTTATACCTATCTGTTATCGCGCGCAGGTGTGACCGGAACAGAATCAAAAGCCGGCATGCCAATCACTGATATTCTAAACCGCCTGAAAGAGTTTAATGGCGCACCGCCGCTACTGGGCTTTGGTATTGCAGAGCCAGCACAAGTGAAAGCCGCCATTGATGCAGGAGCAGCAGGCGCGATTTCAGGCTCAGCGGTCGTTAAAATCATTGATGCCAACAAAGACAATGAAGCGCAGTTGCTAGCCGCACTTGCTGAATTTACTCGCAATATGAAGGCCGCGACGGCAAGGTAAAGGCGAACGCCTAGCTCCTCACAATACCAAAAGCACGGCAACTCAATAGCTGCCGTGCTTTTTAATGTTTAATTTCCAAAATTTTTCAAGAGTCGAACGGACTCACTACACCACTGGTATGAGTACCAATAACATGAGTATAAATTTGTGTTGTTTTAATATCTGTATGCCCCATTAACTCTTGTATTGTCCGAAGATCATAGCCCTTTCTCAATAATGCTGTTGCAAAAGAATGCCTAAACGTATGCGCCGTTACGCGCTTATCAATGGCCGCTTTCTTCGTCGCGAGACGTAACGCCTTTGAAAATGCCGTAGGGTGAATATGATGCCGACAAATATATCCATCGCTAGGGTGAATACACCGTCTTGTTGCAGGGAAAAAAAATTGCCAATGGAATTTTCTAGCACTTGCTCCATACTTTTTAATTAGAGAAATTGGCAACGCGGCCATACCAAACCCAGCTTTATAATCCTTATTGTGTATTTTCCTTACTTTCTCAATTTGCAATTCTAGTGGCGATATAAGTTCATTTGGCAGAATACAAACCCTATCTTTTTTGCCCTTACCTTGGTGTATAAAAATTGACTTATTGTTTAGATCAATATCTTTTACTCGTATCCGCAGTGCTTCCTTTAACCTTAGTCCTGCTCCAAACAAGATAGCAGCAATGAGAAAATGATCCCCCGACATCTGACCAATAATTTGTTTAGCTTCCTCTGTAGAAAGGACTTGAGGTATCCGCTTTGGGGCTTTTGCATAGGGGAAATCTAACCCGGACGTATCCATCTTCAGTACATAACGACACGCAAAAACAATGGCACATAATGCTTGTTTTTGTGTGCTTGCCGAAACATTGCATTGCTCAGCGATATAACATAAGAACTGACCAATTTTTGAGGCTGAAATCTCTGAACCATGGCTGATCTGACAGTAATTAATGAAATATCGATTCCAGTACAGATATGACTTCTCAGTTTGATAGCTGTAATGACGAACTCTTATTTCAGTTCTAATAGCACTAATGTAACCGGACTCTTTAATAGTCACCTCAAAAAACAACTGTATATATATACAGGTATAATTGAAAGTGACCCAAAATACCAATTATCACGCAAATAAAGATGCCAAAAACAGTACTGCTAGGCATCGATAATTATTTAACATTTAACAAAACCGATAAAAATCAAAACCATAGGAAATGTAAAAAAGTGATACACGGACCCATTGAACAACCTAGGCTCTCTTTCTACGCAGCCAACAAGGCAATTTCTATCACTTCATTGTAGAAATTATCTATTTACAGCAATGTCTTAGCAGTGATAGTTTGTTACAAATTAAACGAGTTGCCGAGAACGTTATCGAGCGACTAATGAATAAGCTGTTAGGTATCAAAGGAAGTTTTGTGACAAAATTGGAATTTGCCGAAAAATTAGAGAAATATCAAAAAAAACAAATCAGATCTAAATGGGAACATTTTATTTGGGGGATAGTTTTAATCGCTTTTGCTTTTTTTCCAAGCATTGTGCCATTTTTAAATGGCAATAGTTACCACATAATTTCAACTGCATTTGCTATTTTAGCTGGTCTTAGCTTAAGGAAAGCATGGGATATTAAAAGAGGTACTGAAGAGCACGAGCTTTTAATCGATGCACTAGAATTAATTAAAGCGAAAAGTGATACCTAACAAGTCGTTCAAGCGGGACTCGTAACAGTTGGCTCGGTTTCGCTTCGCTTCACATTTTAGCCAACTATTTCTCGCCCCTTAACGAGGCGTTAGGTGTTTAATGGGTATGAGTTCAAATGGTTGATAATGATTTAGAAAAAGGTAATCAAAACTGTGTAAGGCCGATCTTCAGGCTTCTCACTGGCTCTCTTTGTTTGCTTGGCCTTTATGGTCTTTATTTAACTTTCGTCACTCAATATTCAATGATAACTACTTTAGGATTCAGTTTTTCTGTTGTCTTTTCTGTTATTTTATCTGGATTATCAGGTTTACTCATGTTTTCTATTTGGGTGTATATCTCAGGTTATATCACGATTAATGGAAAACTACCTCGACGTAAAAACACCTAACAAGGCAATCAAAAGGACTAAAAAAAGTTGGCTACCGTTCGTGCCTCACTATTTTAGCCAACCATTTTTAGCCTCTTATTGGGGCGTTATATTTTCAGGAGGGTTCGGTGGCTGTCTGGCAAGTAACAATCGATTTTATTCCCCTCCAATGGGTAGTACAAAACGGATTCAAAACTGAAGAATTATATGGTGACGATGGTTTTGATCCATCTTGCACTTGGATAGATCAACAACCTAGAGATAACTTCGAAAAAGTTTTCGACGCTATATTACCTAGATACGAATCTTGGTCAAAAGACTTAACTCTTTGGGGCGATACTAAAACTAATGATATTAGTGTTTGGCGTGATGATGCTAATGTTTCCTCAATAGACTTCAGATTAGACTTACGTGAAAACAATGTAAGCCTAATTAGTTCCCTCGTCGATTCGGCTATATCACTAAATTGCGCCTTATTTATACCAGGGCAACACGTAATAATTAGACCTAATATATTTGAGTTAAAAAAGTATATTTTACAATCTAGCGCAGCGAAGTATGTAAATAATCCTGAAGCATTTTTCAATAATGCAGAGTCAGAGTAATGAAAATATAACAAGCTGTTCAAGCGGTACAAGGATAGTCAATGAGATCGCTCCCGATTTTGAAGCCCAATCCACCTGAACAAAATATCGATTTAATTCGCTGCTCTATGAGCGGTAATTTATCTGGTGTCCAAAATGCTATCAATAGTGGCTCCGATATCAATATTATTGATGCTAACGGAATCTCAGCTCTAAATGCTGCAAGTATGGCTGGTCACCTTGATATAGTTAATTTTCTCGTTTCAAACGGTGCAGATCTCACACTTAAAGATCAACTTGGCTATGATGCATATCATTCAGCTATGTTTTATGGCGACTTTAAAGGTTTAAAAACTGAGCCTTTTAATACAATAATGTCAGTGGTAAAGTACATATAACAAGCTAATTAATAAGGACAAAAAACAGTTGGCTAAATACATTAGCCAGCCATTATTAATCAACAACATAGCAGACACTCACCAAGCATATCGAAGACGGCTTGATTCCTCGCCTCTAATCTTCGCCCAACACACTAATAGGCTACGCGAAGTAGACCCTAAGAACGTAAAACAGACACGTATAGTTAGTTTTTCGGTAAGGAAGGTTAACTCTGTCAATTTGACTGAGGAACGATGTGGTAAGTGACGATTTGAATTTAGCTGGTGGGAATATACCGACAACTACTTGAGAAGTGTCGCCTTCGTTTATTCAAATGCTCACAGTAGTGACTAAACTCTTGCAATGTGCCTACAGGACCATGAAACAGTTGGCCAAATTCAGTGACGATTTTTATCCAGTTTGCTGTCGGGATATTTAGCCGGTCAAGTATGTCACTAGCCTTTGAATCGATGGCCCCACGTTTGTCATCTCGAATGGCTCGGCCTGTCTCATCTACCAATACAAGGTAGTCTTGCAGTGAGAAAGCTATACCTTTGGGTTGATTAGCGCGTTCATTACCAACAAACGATAAAAGACTTTTGGGTTGCTCACCTAATAGTGCTGCTTTCACTCTGAGCTTGATACTAGTGAAATCTGATTGCTCGGGTGTACTAGCTATTTGGGCTCGAATCGGGTTGAGCTCCACATAGGCCATGCAAGCCAATACTGCTGCTTCATCCAGTAAAGCTTGAGACTTAAACCGCCCTTCCCAGAAATGGCCTGTGCAATTGTCTTCTAAGTTGGCTTGTCTCGCAATAGGCTCATTGAGGCACCGCATAAACCAACTAATATCACTTAGCCTTGAGCGATAGGTAGCTATTAGATGTTTAAGCTGGGCAACAGCATACTCTTCAATCACTTCGCCCTTGGCAAATTTCTGTGTTAGCCCTGTGCCATTAAATAGCTTATGCCATTGCAACACCACATCTCTATCTGACCAGGCATTAACCTGTCCTACGTCAACGTGCAGCACAAGATGAAGGTGATTACTCATCACAGCATAGGCGGCAACATCTATCGAAAATACCTCCGTTAGCTTCAATATTTGCTTTTCAACCCAATCACGGCGGTGATCATAGTCCTTACCTGTATATTTGTCATAACCACACAGAAAGGCCCGCCGCACTACACGACTGCAACAATGATAATAAGCGGTATCTTCCAAACTAATGAGGGTTCGTCTTGGCCTTGGCATGCAACCTCCTTGTTAAATGCTCAAATCAAGCATAGTAGCAGGTCATCATTTAGGCCATTAACCATGGCTGTCTCGATGTTTTTTATGGCTGTCTCGATGTTTTTCTTCAAGTGAAAATCCGAAGACAGCCACAAAAAAGCCCCGGCAAAACGGAGCTTTCTTTTTTTGAAAATTTGAAAGAATTAGCCTATTAAATCCAAAGCTTCAAGTCTTTCTTTTGCTAGAATATATCTTGCGCGAACATCATCAATTTGCTGTTGAGTTAATGTCTTACCAAAGGTACGAAGGCCTCCAGTAGCGTCATTATGGTGAATACCAAAAGCAAACTTAAGGTATTCCATAAGCAACGGCTGTGCATCAAGATATGATATGGAATTCATAGCCTGAGAAATTTTGTTTGCCTCAGCCCATTCGCCATTATTAACATACTCCTGCATAGTGACACTCGCTTTTGGGAATATACAACCTACGCCTGTAATTCCACCGCATGCCCCCGCAAGTCCAGCGTGTACAGTTACAGTGTCAACACCTGCCAAGATTTTTAACTCTTTGTTCTCTAACATCAGCGTTTCAATAGTCGAAACATCTGTAGTCGAAATTTTGAGAGCTGTTACTTCAGGCAGAGCAGCAAGTCTTCTAAGAATATCTGTTGAAAGTGCGTGATATCCGGCTGCATCAGGGTTGTTATAAGGCATAATGGTTACGCCAGCCTCTTTTGCAGCTATGGCAGACAGCTCATAGTACGCATACATCTCTTCGTCAGAAGGAACTTCCTTAGTTTTTGGTGGCATCACCATTACGGTATCCACTCCAACCGTCGCTAGTTCTCTAACGATTTCGGCAAGCTCTTCTTTAGTTTCTGCCGCTGCGCCACTGATCAACGGGACATTGTATTCTTTAGCTACTTCAGAAAGGGCTTTAAGTGCAGATAGACGCTGCTCTGAGCTTAGGTAGCTATTCTCACCTAGAGTACCAGAACCGACAAGTCCACCCATTCGGCTTCCGCCTTTGCCTTGAACTTTTAAAATATCTGCAGCGTATTTTTGTGTTGCATCAAAGTCAATTTCAAGGGCACCAGATTCTGACTCTTTTAGCCATGTAAACACGGCCGGCATAACGGTGTATCGCCAATCTGAACTATTCGTTTCCATCTTATTACCTTTTACTTAAAAATTATTTTGCATACATTATACATGGCGCATTATACCAGTTAAATAACTTTGGGAAAAGCGGGAGATTTATTGGGTTACGCCGCCAGAGACTTAAGTTAACGCTCTAAGCATATTACACGGCAAACTTCAGTTGTTCTCTGAAATCAGAGGCCCCCACATTAGCCTCCGATGATTAATCAACAAAGCGATTTCAGCTGTAAATTAACATTTAGCTGCTATGCTTTATCTTGATGGAACAGAGCACTATTCTAAGCTGTTAGCTAAACATACAGGAGTTAATTTTATGCTGAACATTGAGATTGATGTACCGAACGCCATTGCCATGCTTTCCCCAGACTCAAGCCTCTCTGAAGCTGATTTTAAAAAGGCGACTAAAGTCATTGATCCCTTCATTGAGCAACATGGCAAACTGAACGGGCTGATCATCTCTGTAGAGAGCTTTCCTGGCTGGGACTCTTTTGGCGGCCTTTTATCCCACTTAACTTTTGTAAAAAATCACCATAAAGAGATCAAAAATATCGCTTTGGTGACAGACTCTTCGCTTAGCTCAATTGCTGAAGATATCGCGAGTCATTTTATATCCGCGAAGGTAAAAGCTTTTAAGTACCATGAGCTCGATTTAGCTAAAACTTGGATCATTTCAAATACTGATGAGTAGCCTAATGCTTTATTTTTTATGGCGTACTAAAACTAGGCGTACCAGTTTTACAAAGTGCCTACGGAAAGAAATCGGTGACTATTGATTACTATTGATGGCTGGTTTTAACAGTGAATTACAATCGGGGGTGACCTCTCCCCCCAGTTTTAGCTCAACTCCCCCACAATTCATAACAAATAGTCATCTTAAAATGTGCAGCTTCGCGGCAATTTTGTAACCCTAATGTCGCCTAACTGAACAGCAGTTTACCGCGGCGCTCAAGTTAAGCGGTTAAACTTTTGCGTTGTTAGCTTGCATGCTACACTCAGCCTCACTTTTATGAATTGATAATTGATATTACCCTATGAAACAGTTGCTCGACTTTTTGCCTCTGGTTATCTTTTTTGCCGTATATAAATTTTTCGATATCTACATCGCCAGCGGCGCTTTAATTGCCGCCACCGCATTACAACTTATTATTAGCTACATGCTATATAAGAAGTTAGAAAAGATGCACCTCATTACCTTTGCGATGGTCACTGTATTTGGTTCATTAACCCTCATTTTGCATGATGATTCCTTTATCAAGTGGAAAGTCACTATCGTATACGCCTTGTTTGCTATTGCATTAGCTGTCAGTCAGTTTATGAACAAGCCAATTTTGAAAAGCATGTTGGGCAAAGAACTGGTTGTAGAAGACAAAATTTGGGCGCATGTCACTTGGTATTGGGTACTGTTTTTTGTCGTCTGTGGCTTAGTTAATATCTATGTTGCCTTTAGTTTGTCGCAAGAGACTTGGGTTAACTTTAAAGTATTTGGCCTAACCGCCCTAACCCTTATTAATACCGTGCTCACTGTATTTTATCTATTTAAAAGCATGTCTGAAGAAGATAAGAAGGAACTCAAATAATGTGGTACATGATTTCGTCGCAAGATATTGAAAATAGCTTAGAAAAACGTCTATCTGTTCGTGCAGATCACCTTGCTCGTCTGCAATTATTAGCTGATGAAGGCAAGTTATTGATTGCAGGTCCACATCCAGCGATTGATAGCGAGAATCCAGGCGAAGCGGGCTTTACTGGTTCATTGGTCGTTGCTGACTTCCCCTCTCTTGAAGACGCGCAGCGCTGGGCTGATGCCGACCCTTACATTGCTGCTGGCGTTTACCAAAGTGTTATCGTTAAACCATACAAGTTAGTGTTGCCGTAAATAAAAGGACTCAACTGTGAAGATTGTTTCATTTAATATCAATGGATTGCGTGCAAGATTGCATCAGCTGCAAGCCTTAATTGATAGCCACCAGCCAGATGTGATTGGTTTACAAGAAACCAAAGTACACGATGAGGCTTTTCCACTCGCTGATGTCGAAGCCATGGGGTATAAAGTGCATTATCACGGCGGAAAAGCGCATTACGGTGTGGCTATGCTGTCTAAGGCTGAGCCGTTAAAAGTTCAAAAAGGCTTTCCAACCGATGATGAAGATGCCCAGCGCCGAATGATTATGGGCACCTTTATGCAGGAAAACGGCCGTCAGTTGACCGTGCTAAATGGTTACTTCCCTCAAGGCGACAATATCAGCCATGAAACAAAGTACCCGGCTAAGCGTAAGTTCTATAAAGACTTAATGCTTTATTTAAATGAACATCATAGCGCTGATGAAGATATTGCCATTATTGGTGATATCAACATCTCTCCAGTCGATTTAGACATTGGCATTGGTGAACCTAACGCTAAACGCTGGTTGAAAACGGGTAAGTGTAGCTTTCAACCAGAAGAGCGTGAATGGCTTAAGACATTGATGGACTGGGGCTTAGTTGACACCTTCCGTCAATTGCACCCTACTCGCAGTGAGCGTTACTCGTGGTTTGATTACCGCAGTAAAGGTTTTGTTGATAACCGAGGCCTGCGTATAGACGTGGTTTTAGCGACAAAATCACTGGCAGCACGTTTGGTAGAATCAGATGTTGATTACGATCTACGTGGTATTGAAAAGCCATCAGATCATGCGCCGATTTGGAGCAGCTTTAGCTAGTTTAAGCCGCTTTTAAACTAAAAGGATGCCAGCTTTAATGCTGGCATTTTTGTACCTGTCTTTAACCCAACTAAAAATAGTAACGACTAGCCAGTTGCCACTGCTGCTCCAACAACTCAGCACTCGCGCCCTGCGCTACCCGTGCTGGACGCTCGGAATCGATAAGGTTATATTCGCCCTGTAAAAACCAGCCTTTTCGTAGCTGATAAGCATATGAAACGCTATAGGTTTGGCCACTTTCACTGTTGTGGTCATCAAGTGTATTATCGTTATCTATTACAGCAAAATCTTCCAAACGCACTGTTAGTCTATGGGCTTGCCAGCGCTTGCTAAACAATAAATAAGCACTGTGGTAGTCGTTATCAACCACCACCATGCCTGTAGGTGATCGCATCATGGTATCGCCCTGCAGGTATTGACCGATAAAATCAATACCGTTCGGTAAGCGCCACTTGGAGCCCACATAGGCAAAACGAGTTAACCATGCATATTGCCCCTGTTTTACCACGCGGGTATCGGCATTATTGTTATAGTATCCAGCATTTACTTTGCCCTTGCCTCGCCACTGCCAATTGCCACTGACGTGATATCCTAGTCGGTTATCAAGTTCAATAAACGGATCAGACTCTGCAGCTTGACCTGCTAGCATGCCGCCGTTGTTACGTGCAGGAATAGCACTTAAAGGGATCTGTTCTTGCCAAAGCGTCTGCCTGGAACTGAGTGTCCAGCCGTGCCACGCCAGCATGGCTCCGGTGGTGTCATTATTGATAAAAGTCTCTAGATTGAAACCAACGTCATGTGCCGATTGGGAGAACTTACCGAGACGTTGCAAACCTATGTTTGCGCCAATATGCCGCACCTCTTCGGCCAACCAACTATTGATTGCTGAGTAACTTAAGGTATAAGGGGATGACCATGCAGTGGCGATGTTTTCCAGTGAAATGTGAGGATAAATAATGCCCGTTTTTGCGGTAACTCTAAATCCATTGTCCCAAGGTAAGCTTTTATAACTGATGTAGGCCTCTGTGATGCCTGCATTGTCTTTCACCCCATCCCAATAAGCGTTAGCGACAACATGTGCCCCTATGCCATTATCCCAAGTCGCTTGATAACTTAATCCACCTTGAGCTAGTGACACTTGTGTTTCGGGGTTGAACCTAAATTTGCCTAAGCCACCGTCAACAAAGGAGCGCAGCCCGTCAGTTGTGGTTGCACGTACATCAACTATCCCCGATACCTTCTGCTCAACGGCGTAGACGCCTTGAGTTAAACATAGGCTTAATACTCCGAGTATCCATACTGTAGTATTCATCTGTTCTTCTTATTCGTGAGTTGGAAATTCAGCGAGCCACTGACTGAGTGCATCCGCATCTATTGGCCGCGATAGATAATAACCTTGTGCCATTTCGCAACCTCGTTGCTTTAACCAAGATAACGTCGCCTTATCCTCAATCCCCTCAGCAACAACCGTTAAGCCTAAACTATGAGCTAGCTGCAGGGTCGAATTGACGATGGTTCTATCATCACCATTGATCATCAACTGCTGAATGAAAGAGCGATCTATTTTGAGTTCATCGACTGGTAGCTGTTTAAGCTGTGCGAGTGAAGAATAGCCGGTTCCATAATCATCAATCGATAACTTAAGACCGTATTGGCGCAAAACGCTTAACTGTTTGATGGCTGTGGCAGGATCGGCTACCACTGCGTCTTCTGTGATCTCTAAGGTTAACGCTTCAATAGGCATGTTCTGATCGGCAATAATGTCTAGTACCCATTGGCAGAAAGACTCATCTTTTAGGTTTTCTGCTGAAATATTTATCGCAATTGCCAGCTCAATATCCTGACGTTTCCAGCGATGATACTGCGCTATCGCCTCGACCATAACCCAACGAGTTAAGGCATTCATTTGGCCTGTTTTCTCTGCTATGGGAATAAATGTATCGGGCGGAATTAAGCCTCTAACGGGATGCTGCCAACGAACGAGGGCTTCAACATGGGTGACTTTACCTAAACCGAGATCGAGCTTAGGTTGGTAAAAAAGCACCAATTCATTATGCTCAATGGCCGATTTTAACTCATTGATCAGTTGTAAACGCTCCAAAGTATTAATGTCAATTCGTGAGTCATACACTTGGTCGTCAAGTTTATGCTTTTTAGCATGATGTAATGCAGTATCGGCTTGTCTGAGTAAGGTGACTAAATCCGCTGGCGGATAATAAAATGCAGTGCCTACGGTGACTTGCAGGTGCAAGTTAATATCTTGGTAAAGGTACTCTCGCTCAATATTACGTTGTAGTTGCTGCAGTACGTCTTTAAGCGAATTGGCGTCGAGATTTTTAAAAGCCAACACATACTCATCGCCCGATAAGCGACACACTAAATCGATACCTGTCATGGCAGTTAATCGGCGCCCTACCTCTTTAATCACTTCATCACCAACCACGTGGCCTAAGGTGACATTGACTTCAGTAATACGGCGAATATTTATCAAGCAGATCGCCACATTCTGCTGCGACTCAAACCAGCCCGCAGTGACTCGCTCAAGTTCATTACGATTGGCAAGGTTTGTCAACGGGTCATGGTAGGCTTGAAAAGCAATCTTGCTTTCTCGACTAAGGATCGCTTGTTGCATCACAGTAAACTCTTCGGCGAGTTGCATCATCTCGACACTGCTGCCGACTGAGACCTTGCTGTGGTAGTTGCCTTTAGCAATATACCTCGCCTGCTCCACCAGTTTTTTAATCGGTTTAGTGACGCTGCCAGAGATCATAAAGGCCAGTAACATTGATAAAGGCAGCATCAGTAATATGAGCCCAAGCTGCCATAGCCACTGTTTTTGAAAGGATTGTAAAAGATCAGATCTCGGTTGGTACATGTATGCATGTAGATCTTGCTCAGCCATACTGCCAAGGTATTGCTGCCATAACAGGTAATCGGTGTTGTCTAAGTTACTTTCAACAAACCGTAATACTGCTGCGCTATCCTTCGCAGCCATTGTCGATTGACCACTGACTAAAAATCGGCTTGGAGCGCCTTTTTCTGTTAACAAAAAACCCGTATTAAGCCCAGTCAATTGCTGCAAGGTACCCGCAAGTGCTTCATCAATGACAAAACCAAAGCCGACCCAACCTATCACTGTGTTGCCACCACTGGTTAGCGGCGCAAACTTAATTTGGTAAACGCTGCTTTCTAACGCGTATAGCGAATCTATTTGCTGAAAAGCACTGTCTAGTGAATAACGAAAAGTTTGGTTTTGCTCCGGACCTAAGCTCACCTTTTTCACACCCGCTTTGTTGTATTGGTTTATCAACTGCCCGATAACTTTGCCATCGGCTGCAACCGCTATGGCCAAGTCAGCATTAATGCGTTTGCGGTGATTATTGAGTGCCACTAAAAAGCTACGGCTATCACCATCAATAAAAATATCTTTCAAGCCAAAGTCTTTCGCCGCGGTTTCAGCGAAAGCTGATAAATAGTAGTTACGGTTATCGTATTCTGATTTAAAGACTAATTGCGCCACTTCTAGCTGATTTGTAAGCTGCTGTGCTGCTAGGCGTTGATTATTGTTGTAAGTGACCACAAACGAAATCATCTGCACCGCGAATAACAGCAACATAAAAAAAGCGAAAATACGGATCTGCAATCGATTCATTTGCTTAAAGAAGCCGTATTTCATTCGTAGCCTTCCAAAAACTCAAAGTCATCAAGGCTTTTTTGCTCAGGGATTTGGCCCATTTCAGCATTGAGCGTTGCAGTAAAAACTAACGGCTTATCATTTTTGTGGATCTTAAAAACTTGTCGATGGTTTGGGCTATTGAGCTGCGGGTGCCAAACAAACAGTTCATACTCTCCAGCAGGAATATTATTGAGCTCTGCAGTGCCATTTACGCTTGTTGCGGAGAAATATGGCGTATCAACCACCAAGATATGACCGCTCATCCAGTCGTGGATATTACATCCCATCGAGATCTGGCCTGTTTTGTCAAAAACCATGGTTTTGGTGGCATCATCTTGGCGTAATTTAAACGAAAACCGCTTGGGTCCAATTGCAGAATAAATATGGTGGGTTATATCATCATCGTTAACAAACTGCAGCTCATGACCTTTTTGAACCACAGTAATATAGGGAGTGAATTGTTTATCTTTTTGATGAACTTCAACTGGCTCTGCCACCCCTTGCGCGCCTTTTAACAAGTTATTAGTGCTATCTACGTCTTTTGCTTGCAGATAAACAACCATGTTGTCCATAGCGCGCGCGTTCCCATCCATCACCTTTATAAGTACTTTTTTGCTTAACGGAACAGAGGCTGTTTCTGCAGCAAATACCTCTGTTGAAGTCTGCATTAACAGCACACCTAAAGAGCACAATGCAAACAGTGCAACGGCGAAAATCCGAGTGATGACATCCATATTGTTTCTATTCCATTTCAAGCGATAGTGATAAATAAGCTGATCTGGGAAAGAGAAAGGCAAAACAACAAAAATATTACAAATTATTTTAGAAAAAGAATAGCTTGAACGAAATACAGCCACAAAAAAGCAGAGCCTTATACCAATCAGTATAAGAAGTTGATCTACTCTCGCTGAGCGATCAAATCTTTATACTGATTGGTATTACTCTGCTTTTTTGTATGCTTCAACCCAAGCGAGTATGCATTAGTTAGCGGCTGTTGATCTTTCGAGCTTCGTCTTTGCTAAGGTATATTGCCCTAAAAGCTGATCTAAACCATTTGATGCATCATTCAAGTCAGCGGCTAAGCTAATAGAATGACCTGTGGTTTCTTTTATTGTTTCAGCTTGTCCGCGAATATCATTTAGCTGTGATGCGATCTCTCTTGAGGCTACGCTTTGCTCCTCTGATGACGCCGCGATTTGTGCACTCATATCAAATACCGTACTAATTGATAACGCCATGCTGTCAACATCATTGCTAACGGAAATAATCGCTTCGCGGCCTTTATCTGCTTGGGATACGATATCGCCTGTAATGGTGCTGAGTTTTTGGGTGCCAGTTTGTAGGCCTTCAATCATAGATTGAATTTCCACTGTCGCTTGCTGTGTGCGGCTAGCAAGGGTTCTAACTTCATCAGCAACGACAGCAAAACCTCGTCCCTGCTCACCGGCTCTCGCCGCTTCAATTGCCGCGTTAAGCGCCAATAGGTTTGTTTGTTCAGAAATACCATTAATGGTAGTCACGACCTCACCAATTTGAGTCGCAGCATGGGAGAGATCTTCAACAGAAATAGAAGCTTCTGAGATCCTCTCGGTTAATATACCTATGCTCGCAACAGCCTCAGTTAACTGTACTTTACTGTTAGCCGCCTGAGAGGAGTTAATTTCAGTTTGCTCTGAAGTGCTTGATGCATTTGCTGATACTTCTTCAACAGCGGCCGTCATTTGTGACATAGCCACCGCAACAGTATCAAGAAATTGATGCTGAGCATGAGTAAGCTGCTCATTTTGACCTGCTTGTTGCTGAAACTCGTTCGCTGCATGAGCAAGTGTTTCTGCATTTTTAGCTATGGCCGACACCATTTCACTCATGTTGTCGGCACTGCGGTCAATTTCACGGGCGATTAAACTAAAATCGTCTTTGCCAAAAAAGTTGAGCCTAAAGCTTAAGTCACCGTCCGCCAACCTTTTTATCGCTTGATACATATCCCATAAGCCCCCACCTAACGAGGTAGACACCCAGTAACTCACCAGGTACAAAGGCAGCAAGCCTAATAATGAAAGTAACAACATCATATTAGCTTGTGACAGCGCGTCTTGCTCCCACTTAGCGACATTGGCGCTATAAACAAGCTGCTCTGATACAAGGTTAGCACTCACGGTAACCTTGTTGTTAACTCGATTTGATTTTTGAAGGTAACCAACAGTTAAGCCATTTTCAGCGGCAAAATCAGCAAGTGCAGCATCGTCCAGATTAAGACTATTAGCAACAGACGCATAAGCATCGACAGTCGCTTGAGCCCGCTCAATTGATGCGGCCTCTATCTGTTGTGTGCTATTAAAATAATTGGTGACTGCAACCCCTAGAGTGATAAGGGTTACCATAGTGCAGATTGCCCAAAATTTACCATTAAGGCTGAGCTTGATTAATACAGCATCGACAGTTCGAAAACTAATTTGCTTCATCGTGAAGTTCCCTTGGCCTTAACCTTCGACCATTTATAAGCATTAAATAATTCATGCACTCTTTAGGGTGCAAGGCCCAGAAGTGCTCTATTTAAGATAACCTTACGACTCTTTCGCAGTGTTTTGTGCAAGCATGGTTTGTAACTTCTGAGTAAGAGAGATTAGCTGGGCAGTGAACAAACTCATGCTGTAACCAAGCATCGCACCAAGCAGCAATGGCGGTAAAATGGCAGCGATATCGCCACCCATAGCAAAAGTGATGCAGCAACCGATAAAGGCTCCAGGTATAAAAGCCAGTTTTTGATAACTGGCTTGTAAACACATTGCTGCAGTCGCAATCCCAGTGAAGGCATATCCAAACAGAGGAGAGACAAAGAAACTGCTACCAGAAATAATGAGCCAGCCCCAGAAAACACCAGAGAGATTAGTGGTCATTGCCATTAGCATTCCCTTCGCACCTGACTCTGTTTGTGCAAAAAAGGTACTGCAGCCAAGAAAACCTATCCAAGTAACAAGTTGAAATACATCAGCGAACCCAGCCCATACAGCGGCAAGTAATCCTGCAGAAATAGCTATTTGCCAACGATGTTCCATAAAGCCCTCTCTTTAACGACACATATACTTTTACTATAAAAGAACACAGTGTTTTATATTAAGGACGCTAAATTAACCTTTTTGAATGCTAAAAAACACGATCTGTGACAAATAAATTGTCATTGAAGGTGTTTTAGCGCACAAAATGAACAGTGATGTAACAAAATTACCTAATTTGAGTTAAAACAGCCAAAAGCAGACCCCACAACCGCATTGGCTATTGGCGGGGTCTTTGAGTAGATCTAAAGAGTGAAATACAGCTAGATAAGAATAGCGGCTATTTAAATAGGCCTTTGAAATTAAGATTTGAACACTCAACCAAAAACTGGCAAACAATAGCCTTAATGGCTATTCGCTCAAGCTCCATGAACAGATTTAATAATTCTTCTTTAATTTTCTAGAAGCAGTTTGTACACCTTGGATCATTTTTCCGAGTGCTTTATCTTTAGCGCGTTTTTCCGCTAAGGTTGCGCTATTTAAAGCTTGCTCACGCATTAGCTTTCGATAGCTGTTTAAACGGCGTTCATCAAGTTGACCATCATTCAGTGCAGCCTGAACTGCGCAACCTGGCTCACTTTCATGACTACAGTCACCAAATCTGCATTGCTGTGCTAAGTCGACAATTTCACTAAAGGTATCATTAACCCCCTGCTCACAATCGCTAAGTTGCAGCTCTCGCATACCAGGAGTATCCATCAGCAATCCTCCTTGTGGGAGCCACTTAAGCGCTCTTGAGGTGGTAGTGTGACGACCTTTACTATCATCTTCACGTACGCCACTGGTGAGTTGAGCCTCGAACCCCATTAGCCCATTAACAAGCGTTGACTTACCCACACCAGAAGAGCCTAAAAACGCCACGGTTTTGCCCGTTTGACAGTAAGCCGCTAGACCTTGCAGGCTTTCATCATCTAATGCATTAACTGCATGTACCATCATAAAGGGATCAAGCTGCTGTACTTGCTGACGTTTATCATCTACATCACTGCACAAGTCGCTTTTAGTCAGTACCACCACAGGCTCAACTTGCGCCTCTTTTGCAAGTGCAAGATAGCGCTCAATGCGGCTAAGGTTAAAATCGTGATTAAGCGAACAAACAATCATCACGCTGTCGACATTAGCTGCAATTAGCTGGGTGGCCACTTTACTGCCAGGCGCTTTACGCTGAAACAATGACTGACGCTCTAAATGACGCACGAGCCTGTTTGAATCGTCGAATAGTGCCCAATCTCCCACACAGACACGTTCAGACTGCGGAGGCAGCGTTAGCTGTAAATTCCCAGCTTCACTCAACACCACGATATGACTACGATGTTGCTCAACCACTCGGCCAATACTGAGCTCAGTTAGCTCCTCTAGGCTAAGCTGCTGTTGAAAAAAAGGTCGCCAACCGAGCTGTGTTAGCGTGATAGTCTGCTGTTCCAACGCCATTCTCCATTCCAAATATCTAAAGTCGTTCAAGTTCAATAGTATGTCGATTGTAATCGAAAATACATATTTCGCGCTCAGCCCTAAAGCTTCGCTTTTCCTGTGATCAAACAATAACAACCATCGAGACCGGATGATTGAATAAAAACGACAAATTACCCACCCTTTTATAACCACCAACATAGCTGCATAACGGTCTTTAACTTATTTACTATTACTTATCATTCTCATTAAGGTGCTTTTGTTCTAATATGCTTCGGCTTTTAACTTAATCAACTAAGGAAAAACTATGCGTTCTATCACTACGTTTATCACCGCTATGGCACTCATGTTATTTAGCAACACAAGTTTCGCAAACGAGTGTGGATTATCTATTTCAGCAACAGATACGATGCAGTTCGATAAAAAGCAGCTATCTGTACCTGCTAGCTGCAAAGAAGTTACTCTCACGTTAACTCATAGCGGCCAATTGCCTAAATCTGCAATGGGGCATAACTGGGTGCTTAGTAAAGCTGCTGATATGCAAGCAATTGCAAATGAAGGCATGGCCGCTGGCGCAGGCAATAGCTATGTAAAACCTGAAGATACTAGAGTCATCGCTCATACCGACATTATTGGCGGTGGCGAATCAACCAGCATTACTTTTAGTATCACAGATTTAGATCCAAAAGATGACTACCGTTTCTTCTGCTCTTTCCCAGGTCATTGGGCAATTATGCAGGGCAGCTTCAGTATTAAGTAAACAGAACAATCATGTAGGAAGCTAAGATTAAACCGCCACTGTGGCGGTTTTTTATTTTTGTTTATTAACAAATCAATTACTATTAAGCTCATTACCACATCTTAGTTGGAAGAAAACATTGCATGGCCGCAAAGAATAAAGTTAAAGGATTTACACTGATTGAGTTAGTTGTAGTCATTATCGTATTGGGCATTTTGGCAGTGATCGCTGCGCCAAAGTTTGTTGATTTTAAACGTGACGCTGAGATCAGCCGCGTAAAAGCGATAGCAGCCTCATTTCAACAGGCTATCACCTTCAGTCACACTCGCTGGCAAATAGTCGGTGGCAATGACCCTATGAATAATCTGCCTGGCTATGCTGGTGATGAACTTGATATGAATGCTAATGGCTTCCCTTTGGGTATTGATAAGGGCGAACCAATGGGACAACCAACCAATATTGGCCAAGGAGAGCAAGGCTGTGTTGATTTGTGGAATACTTTAATTGAAGATCCCGCTAGCGTATCACTATCCAGTGTCGACAATGGCAGTAACTTTCAAGCCTACCGCCACCAAGCTGATAGCAATCCTACAGGGCTAACCGAATGTAGTTATGTGCTACGCACACTCAATGACACCGCTGGCCGTGAAACAGCAGAAATAAAAATAGTTTATGACTCAGTTGCCGGTACCGCTAATAGTGTCATTAACAGTAATTAAAGTTTAATCGATGAGATCCAATCAAACAGGCGCCATTTATCTGTAACCTAAAGCAGTTAAATAACGCCGTTTAATCTAATTAGCGGGCATGGTAACAGGTTCAACCCAAGCTTGAGTGCCGTATAACGGCACTGTAGACAAGGCATGCTTATGACTACCATTAGTCTCTTTGGTCGAATATGACAAGTAAAGTAAGGTTTGATTCTCAGCATCGTAAATACGCCTTACTTTAAGTGTCTTGAATAAAACGCTCAGTGACGCTTTGAACACCACTTCGCCATTTTTACTCTTATCAATATCCGCGATATCAGCGGCAGAGATTGGCCCAGTCTGACGACAAGAGATGCTCATATCAGACGGGTCAGCCAAGCTGAGATTAGCTTCTATGCGGCTAATATGACATGTTACGCCAGCCACTTTGGGATCATGACGGGCATCAATTATCACATCTTTGGTGGTAAACAAGCCTAGGCTGACCTTGCCAACATCATCACCGCATCCCACTAAAGTAGCGCTGGCAATAACCCCAAGCAATCCCGCTTTTAATAACGCTAACTTTTTCATCACTTTTCCTTATTAAAATTGCATACTCATTCGAAAGCAAATCGCTGAGCATTTAGCTTATCTTCAAACCAATTAGAATAACAAAGCGCTACGAAAATACTCTTTGCGCCCAACGGGTTAATCCAGCCGTCACACTACCAAAGTGATCGCCAACGACAATCGGAATATCAGGGAATAAACCTGAGATCCTGCGGTATATAGCTGGGCTACGAGCCGTGCCGCCTGTGACGTAAATTCTGTCGGGCTTAACCCCTGAGGTCTCTAATGCTTCTCGCATCAGCGACTCTACTTTACTCAGTGGCATGGTAATCGCATTTTCAAAATCAACTTCTGTCACCTTGGCATGCAAACCTGCATGGATAAAGCTCAGTGGTGTATCAATGCTGTCTTCGCTAGAAAGCGCTATTTTACTTTGCTCTGCACTACGAACCAATTTATAGCCTAACTGCTCTTTTTGCACTTTTAGCAAACGCGTGATTAGCTCTGGTTGTTGTGCATCTTTAATTAACTCTTCGATGAGCTTTTTGGAGTTCAAAGCAGCGAAATCTCGTTGCGCGCTAATGTCATTGACAGCTACAGCATTCCAAAATGGTTTACTTGGCACTGGTAGCTTATTGACCATTAAGCTGCCTAAACCTAGATGCGGCATGAATGCGGCCATTGACAGTGCAATATCAAGGTCATTACCGCCGATACGCTGGCCACTATGGCCTAGAAAGTCCTGGCTTCGATTTGCACTATCAATATGACTAGGCCCCATTTTAACCATAGAGCAATCTGTAGTGCCACCGCCCACATCGACCACCAGCACAGTAACATCTTCATCTAATGAGGCTTCATAGTCCATTCCGGCTGCGAGGGGTTCAAAGAGGAAGTCCACATCGATAAAGCCTGCACGTTTAGCCGCTAAAGATAAAATAGCTTCTGCTTGTAGATTGCTTTGCTCACCGCCTATACCTTGAAAATTAACAGGACGGCCAATGACCGCGTGAGTGATCACGCCGTTTCCAAACATATTTTTTTCAGCAACTGTTTTAATATGCATCATCATTAAGGTGACGATATCTTCAAACAATGCGATTTGATTGTCCCTTAGCCCTGTCGCACCGAGGAATGATTTAGGCGAGCGAACATAAAAGCCTTCATCAGGCATCTCGAGGTAAGCTTCTACAGCGGCTTCGCCAACGAATACTGCTTGCTCATGGGGTAACAGATCTAGCTCGCGGCGCATGGATGCGGCGCGGCTCAATTGAGCCGAGCGTAAACGGGTATATTCAGCCTTTTGATCTGCAGGTAGTTGCTTCAGTACTTCTTCGGCAATTAGCTCTCTGTCCATCGCATATAACGTTGAAGTTAAATACTTAGCATCACCACTAAGCGGGACTAAACAGACCTCTTCACCTTGCATAATACCAATCGCGCAATTGGCACTACCATAGTCAAATCCAACAAACATGAGTCTATCCCGTTAATCGTAAAAAAGCCGTGAAAAATAGCACAGTTAATCGGATGCAAAAAGCGTTATTTTTAAAAATTATTTCTAAGAGCAATTTCTACTCAGGCCTAACAAGTTCATAAGCAGAAACAGATAAAACAGATCATATCCAGCCCCCCTTTTACTCAGCAATCAGCTAGCAAACGTTTCACAATTCAAGCCCAGACAACCCAGTGTTCTTGACAAAAATAGACTAAACTTAAATGACTCCCCTTAGCCGACATAGGAATTCGACTAAAGCATTCATTAAGGTTTAATTATGCATCGCTGGAAGCTAGCCCTATTAGTGATTTTCACAGCCCTACTTTGCGTGGGAGTGCAAAGTGCGGATGAAAATACGCTTGGTATTGAAATACCTGTAGTTAGCATTAAAGGGGCAATTGGGCCTGCGGTTGGTAAGCAACTAACCACTGAAATTAATGCCGCCAACCAACAGCAAAATGTGCCATTGATCATTATCACTTTAGATACACCTGGCGGCTTAGTCTCTAGTCTACGAGCTATCAATCAAACGATTTTGACCTCCAATATTCCCGTTGCATGTTTGGTATACCCTAAAGGCGCCAGAGCCGCGAGTGCTGGTACTTACATGTTATACGCGTGTCATGTCGCAGCGATGGCAACGGCTACAACCTTAGGGGCTGCAACGCCCGTGCAAATGGGGCCCAGCGCCCCCTCCCCCGATAAAATCAATCCAGCAGATAAAGAGGGAGATAACACACCTGAAAAGCCAAGTCCCTCTGCCATGGAGAAGAAAATCCTTAACGATGCCATCGCCTATATACGCTCGTTAGCACAGCTACGCGGCAGAAACCAAGAATGGGCAGAGCTCGCAGTAACAGAAGCTGCCACATTAACCGCAACAGAAGCCTTAGCGCTAAATGTGATTGATTTGATCGCAGAGTCACCTCAGCAACTGGCCAGGAACCTAGATGGCAAGGTGATTGAGTTAGGCGATGTAAAAATGACTTTAAATCTAAAAGGTGCTGCCTTAGTGAATAAACAGCCGAGCTGGCAAAATCAATTTATCGCCACCATCACTAACCCTAATATTGCTTATATTTTAATGATCATTGGTGTCTACGGTCTGTTACTGGAGTTTTATAGTCCAGGTATCGGTGTCGCTGGGATAACAGGGGCCATTTCACTGATTATTGCCCTTTATGCATTCCAAATGTTGCCATTGAGCTACGCGGGGCTAGCGTTATTGATGTTAGGAATCGTGTTGCTCATAACCGAATCTATGGTGCCAAGCTTTGGCATATTTGGTGTGGGAGGCATTGCAGCATTTGTGGTCGGTTCTATATTTCTGTTTGATACACCGCAACCACAATTCCAAGTCTCCCCAATTCTGATCGGTACTATTGCTTTCATTAGCTTACTGTTTTTCGTGTTCGCATTGGGCTTTATATTACGTATGAGAAAAAACGCCGTGGTAACAGGACAAGAGGCGATTATCGGTGCCACTGCGGCTGTTATCGACGACTTTGAAGACCAAGGTTTTGTATTGCTAAACGGTGAACGTTGGCATGCGATTAGCTCGCAAGCACTCAGCAAAGGTCAGCGCGTTACTGTTAACGACATCAACGGTCTGTCGTTGCAGGTATCGATAGTTGACCCTAAGGAGACTTCTAATGGAACCACTCATCACTAACGGCACGATATTCACTGGGGTAATGCTGTTTATTATTATCTCGCTGCTTCTCAGTGTATTTAGGATCTTAAGAGAATACGAAAGAGGCGTTATTTTCCTTTTAGGTCGCTTCCAGCAAGTAAAAGGCCCAGGATTAGTCATTGTCATTCCATTTATTCAACAGATGGTAAGAGTTGATTTAAGAACGGTGGTGATGGATGTGCCAAGTCAGGATGTAATCAGCCGCGACAATGTCTCCGTAAGAGTCAATGCTGTATTGTATTTTCGAGTCATTGACTCCCAAAAGGCAATTATAAATGTCGAAGACTTTCTACAAGCAACATCGCAACTGGCACAAACCACATTGCGATCTGTCTTGGGTCAGCATGAGCTTGATGAAATGCTCGCTAACCGCGAGATGCTCAACGCCGACATTCAAGGCATTTTAGATAGTCGAACAGATGATTGGGGCATTAAAGTCTCTAACGTCGAGATAAAGCATGTTGATCTTAACGAGACAATGATAAGAGCCATAGCCCGTCAAGCTGAGGCAGAAAGAACACGTCGCGCGAAGGTGATCCACGCGTCTGGCGAGATGGAAGCATCCAGTAAACTGGTTGAAGCGGCGACAACATTGGCCACAGAACCCAATGCAATCTTATTGAGATACCTGCAAACTTTAACTGAAATTGCCGGAGAGAAAAATTCAACCATTCTGTTCCCTCTGCCGATGGACCTGCTTAATGGCGTGATGAATACTGATGAAAAGTCAGCAGTGCTTGCCAAAAAGAAAGCTGTTGAAACGAGTAACAAGCAGTAAGCAGTAAGCAGTAAGCAGTAAGCAGTATAAAGGCAGCCTAATTGCTGCCTCTAATTAACGGAAGTGTAAACTATGCACGTTTTTCATTTTGGGATTTTTTCAACTGCTCTTTCTTAGCTCTACGAGACTCAATCACGGCACTGACATCGCTACCGATATGAGCTTCGCCACGCTGTTTTGACAGCTGGACTTGACGTTCACGCTCTAAAAATCGCTCTCGCTGTTTATCGGTAACTTTATCGATGCAGTGAGGGCAACTAACCCCTTGTTCAAACTGCGGTGATACTTTTTCGGCTTCAGTGATAGGCATGCGGCAAGCATTACATTGGTCATACTGCCCTTTTTCAAGATCATGATTAACTGCAACACGATTATCAAATACAAAGCATTCCCCCTCCCACATGCTCTCTTCCTGTTTAACTTCCTCAAGGTACTTTAAAATGCCACCTTCAAGATGATATACGTCCTCAAAGCCCTGCTCTTTCAGGTAAGCTGTTGATTTTTCGCAGCGGATACCACCGGTACAAAACATAGCAACTTTCTTATGCTTTGCAGGATCTAGGTTCTGCTTAACGTATTCAGGAAACTCTCTAAACGTTGCAGTTTGTGGATCAAGTGCATTTTTAAAAGTGCCGATTTTGACTTCGTAGTCATTGCGAGTATCGACTAGCAGTACTTCAGGATCAGAAATCAATTCATTCCAATCTTTTGGCTTAACATAAGTACCCACCACTTCATTGGGGTCAATCCCTTCAACGCCCATGGTCACAATCTCTTTTTTGAGTTTAACCTTGGTGCGATAAAAAGGCATCTCCTCGTCAAAAGACAGTTTATGTACGATGTTATCAAGCCCAGGCTGAGTCGCTAACCATACGAGTAATGCATCAATTGCGCTTTGTGAGCCCGCCACTGTGCCGTTAATCCCCTCTTTCGCAAGCAGTAACGTTCCCTTAATGCCAGATTCTTCCATGACACTCAGTAATGGCTTTTGGAACCGTTCAAAGTCTGGCAGAGAGACAAACTTATACATAGCACACACAACAACTTTTGACATACAAACCTCATTTACTGCTAGCTGAAGCTTAATCTTCAGTGCATTGACGATAGCAGCGGCAAAAATGTGAGCCACCACTCAAAATTAACCGCGGATTCTACCTGAATCACACCACTACAAACAGGTATAAAAAGTAAGGCCTTTATGGTTCGATGAATTCAGATAGCTATTGTCTGTATATTAATAAGTGAATACTGGCTAAATCCTCTTTACTTAGGCGACAGCTAAATCAGTTAATATTGATTGTTATTTCCTTGTAGGCGGTTAAAAATAGGGACATCGTTTTATTCAAAATAGTTTATCTAAAATAAATAATATGACCTTACCGACATTGTACTCATTTAGACGCTGCCCTTACGCAATGCGCGCTAGACTTGGAATATACCTGGCAAATAGAGCTGTTAGCTTACGCGAAATAGTATTGAAGCATAAACCTGAAGCAATGCTTGCCCTGTCGCCAAAGGGCACGGTGCCTGTATTAATATTGCAAAATGGTGCTGTAATAGAGGAGAGCTTTGAGATCATGTGCTGGGCGCTTTCACAAAATGACCCGAACGATCTGTTACTGACAAACAACAGCGCGAAGCAAGAGGCAGCCAAAGCGTTAATTGAGTATAACGATCAGGTCTTTAAGTCTTGGTTGGATAAATACAAATACGCAGACCGTTTTCCTGAGCACAGTCAGCAGTATTACCGTCAACAAGGTGAGTTATTTGTACAGCAATTAGAAACCTTACTTGATAAGCACCCGCAGCTGTTCGGTCAAGGACCCTGCATTGCAGATTACGCCATCTACCCCTTCATCAGACAATTTGCACATGTTGATAAAGCTTGGTTCGAGCAAACAGACTACAAAAACGTACAGCAATGGTTAGCAAACCATTTACAAAGCGAAGCGTTTACGACAATCATGCAAAAATTTCCCACTTGGCTTGAAAGCGAGCAAGAGTTTATTTTTGGCGGAGAAAAGTAGGTCGATTAAACGTTTAAAAGGAGCATTAGCTCCTTTTAATGGCATGTAACACCGTTATTGCTTGTAAACTTTACCACCTTTCATCACAAAATCTACATCAAGCAGCTGCTCAATATCATTTAATGGGCTTGCATCTGTAGCAATAATATCAGCGTACTTGCCCACCTCTATGGTGCCTAATTTGTCGCTCATGCCGATAAGATCTGCGCCGTTTACCGTTGCCGATTTTAAGATATCTGCCGTGGTCATTCCGCCCTGATACATCAACACCGCTTCTTGGGCATTAATTCCATGTTTAGACACACCACTATCGGTGCCAAAAGCTATTTTTACGCCTGCTTTATAGGAAGTATTAAAGTTATCGAGCATATCTGCGCCCACTCTAATCGCTTTTGCTTTAACTGGCGCAGCCATAAAGTCTGAGGTATTCGCCATTTCCACAACGGTAGCGCCTGCAAGTAAAGTCGGAACTAGATAGGCACCCGACTTTTTAAACAGCTTTATCGACTCTTCATCGGAGTAACTGCCATGTTCAATACTGTCAACCCCTGCACGTAAGGCAGCATTTATCCCTTCAGCGGCATGGGCATGACTGGCAACTTTGCGCCCCAAAGCATGGGCAGTCTCAACGATCTCTTTGAGTTCATTGTTGGTCATCTGCTGACCCGTTCCTGTATTTGTGTTAGATAACACGCCTCCTGTTGAGGCAACTTTAATTGCATCAGCGCCATACTTAATCGCATTACGGGTCATTTTTCTACATTCAAAAGGACCATCGCAGAGCATTTTCGATGACTTCATTGCCAATAGATCTGGCGCCATTCCGTCAACATCTAAATGCCCGCCAGTTATCGAGATCCCTGCTGCTGCAATAATTCTCGGCCCATCAATCCAGCCTTTCTCTACACCGTCACGAAGGGCGTACATTTGTTCGGGTTCACTCAATAGATCACGCACAGTCGTGAAGCCTGACATTAATGTTGTTTTAGCATAATGAACACTTTTCATCGCCACATCTGCATCAGACAATTTAACCGTATCGGCGATATTGTCAGGCCCTAGTTCCATCTGCAAATGCACATGCATATCCATTAAGCCCGGCATCACGAAGCTATCACTTAAGTCGATAAGCTTGGCGTCGCTAGCAAATTCATTGGCAGGAAGAAAACCTTTTTTAACGGCAGTAATCGCTCCCTCTTCAACCACCACAGTATAATTTTTTAACGGTGCATTACCTGGAATAGATAATAACTCTCCGGCATGTATAACCTGAGTCTGAGCTAGCGCTGCCTGACTTATTGAGGCTGATATCAACAATGTAAGAACGCTTATTCGGTTTGAAAGTTTAGACAGTTTCGGCTCAGTTTTTTTCATTGGAATTATCATCTTTAGTTACATTCAATCGTTATGAATATACCTAAATACAGTTTAATGTAAATGTAAGTTCACATAGTTTCACCATTTATATTACATGTGCTAATTTGACAGATAGCACAAGGAACACTCAAGAATATGAATGCCAAGCACAGAGAAATAACAGACTTTGGCAAAATAAAGCACCGCTAATTTTAAGGGATAACAATGAAGATCGGCATCTATATAGCACTGATGATCGCACCACTTTCTACAACAATGGTCATTGCAGCAGAATCCAATGCTCAATCTAATTCATCGCTTTTGTCACAACCACCTAAAATTTTGCAGTTAGAAGATGTGTTTAACCTTGAGTATGCATCTGATCTTGAAATCAATAATAAAGGTGATGAGGTCTTTTTTGTTCGCAATTATATGGACATACTCACAGACAAAAAACTGGGCAACATTTGGAAAGTCGACAAGGATAAAAACCTAACACCAGTAACCAACGGCTTGCACTCCGACTTTTCCCCCGTCCTTTCACCCGATAATACTAAGCTTGCATATATCTCAACAGCGAGTGGCTCAGCACAAATTCATATGCAGTGGCTAGAGACAGGTGCATCAGGCCAAATGAGTCATTTAGATCATGCCCCATCAAATATCTCTTGGTCGCCCGATGGTAAATACCTAGCATTTACTCGCTTCGTAGATACACAGGCAAAATCGGTAGTTACTCTGCCCGGCAAGCCTAAAAATGCCAAATGGGCTAAACCCGCGGTATACGTTGATGAAATGTACTATCGCTTTGATGGAACGGGCTTCACTAAGCCTGGTAATAGCCAAATATTTGTCATGTCCGCCGATGGTGGCGCTGCTCGGCAACTGACATATGGTACCATTGACCACCGTAGCCATTTGAGCTGGAGCAAAGATGGTCAGCAAATCATCTACTCAGCGAATACCCGCGATGAGAGCGAGTTAGAATGGACTGACAGCAACATCTATGCGCTTAATATTGCAAACTTGCAAAGTACACCACTAACAACCCGCAATGGACCTGATAATCACCCTACCGTCTCTCCCAATGGCAAAATGATTGCCTATTTGGGCTCTGATCAGAATCATAAGAATTACGAAAATACTGAGTTATATGTAATGAACCTCGACGGTTCAGATAAACGCTCTTTAACCGCTAACTTTGATCGTTCCGTCAATAGCATTCAGTGGGCTAATAACAGTAAAGCCGTTTACATGAGTTACCACGATAGAGGTGAAACTTATGTGGCCTATCAACCCCTTAAAGGTAAAAAAAGTGTCGTTGCAAAAAATTTAGGCGGTTTGTCATTTGGACGCCCTTATACTGGCAGTGAATTTGACGTCGCCCAAAATGGGACGATCGCTTTCACTTATTCAGATCCGCAGCGTCCGGCAGATATCTCCATTAATCGAAAAGGGAGAACCACCCAGCTAACAAACCTCAATAGTGATGCTCTCGATCATAAAACCTTAGCAAATATTCGCGAACTCAATGTGAAATCGTCTTTCGATGGACGTAATATTCAAGCCTGGGTTGCTTACCCGCCAGGTTATGCCGCAGAGAAAAAGGCTGGTAAAAAGTTTCCACTCATTCTTGAAATCCATGGTGGCCCTGTCACCAACTATGGACCACATTTTTCGGCCGAGATTCAGTTAATGGCCGCTAGTGGCTATGTTGTTGTTTATGCTAACCCTAGGGGCAGTGATAGCTACGGAAAAGAGTTTGCCCAAAGCATCTATAACAATTACCCAAGTCAAGACTACGATGATCTTATGTCAGTCGTTGACGGAGTCATTGCAGAGGAATCAATTGATCAACAAGCCCTATTTGTAACGGGTGGTTCAGGCGGCGGCGTACTAACTGCTTGGATAGTCGGTCATACTGACCGCTTCAAAGCAGCTGTGGTGGCAAAACCAGTAATTAATTGGTTTAGTTTTGCATTAACGACTGACATTTATCCTTTCGTGATTAAAAATTGGTTTGAGAAAATGCCTTGGGAAGATCCTCTGCACTATATGAAGCTCTCTCCTATTAGCTATGTTGGTAATGTCTCGACTCCAACGATGTTGTTAACAGGTGAAGCTGATAAGCGAACACCTATCGCAGAAACAGAGCAGTTCTACCAAGCACTAAAACTGCGTAATATTGATACCGCGATGGTGAGAATTCCGGATGCGCCTCATGGTATATACAAACGCCCAAGCAACTTGATGTCTAAAGTTGCTCATATTCTGTGGTGGTTTGATAAATATCAACAGCCTAAAAGCTAATGCTTTTTTTGCATTTACACTCCCTTGCAAAAAGCTAACATCCATTTCAGGCTGTTAGCTTTTGCTTTAATATTGGTTTCAATCCATCAATCAGTAGGACAAATTGCTAGTTGGTGGCTATCAGTTACTGCGACTTCATATGGTGATTAAAGGGATCGTTACCACCAGTAAGCCCCCCATACTCCAGTTGAAATAACGTCGACGCTTAGTTGAATTGAGTCTGTCTTTTATTGCAGCGCCTAACACCACCCACGTGAACGAAGCTGGAAAGCCGACAATATTAAACACTAATAAGCCTAGTAACGCACTTGCCCAGTAACCATCACCACCTACCGTAAATGCGGTACAAAGCGTTATCGTTGCCATCCAGCTTTTTGGGTTTATCCATTGAAACAATGCAGCCTCTTTCATTGACATAGGTTTTCTATCCTGCACGTCAAAATCATCGTCTACTGGCAAAGTCATCACTCTATATGCAAGAAACAATAAATACATGACCGATGCCGTCTTCAACACTGAGTGCAATAGCGGCCATGACTGAAATAAGCCACCAAGTCCCAACAAAATCGCGATATGCAACATTGTTTGGCCAACTCGGATGCCGATAATATGCGGCAATGTTTGTTTCACACCGAAATTAGCGCCTGATGTCGCGAGCAAAATATTGTTGGGCCCAGGCGTCATGGTCATTGTTGCGCAAAATATTGCCGCCGACACCATTAACGTAAATAGTGAATCCATATTCATCTCCACCCCCTAATTGTACGCATACAATAATTGACACACTCAAATCATTAGACGCATAATAATCGATACAAATAGCAGATCAATGGTTTTATTGTCATGGGTACAATTTGGGTTCCAACACTTAAAAACTACCAAGGCCCTTTGTATGTTCGCCTTGCAGAGGCCGCTGAAGCAGCAATTAAAAATGGCCAACTGCCAGCAGACACAAAGCTCCCACCGCAGCGACAACTCGCGGATAAAGTCGCTGTTACGGTAGGCACGGTAACCCGGGCTTATGCGTTGCTTGAACAACGCGGTTATGTGTATGCAAAAGTGGGCGCTGGCACCTTTGTAAAAGGCACTCGATATCACTCAAAACCGCAACAGGCTAACTTTGCTACTTGCGAACAACCGCTAACCAATCAAATCGGTATTATTAGTGATGCTTTAAGCGAGCTTGCTAAAGAGCCACATACGATTAGCCAACTGATGCAATACCATGCGGACCCGCTGCCACAACATCAGCTCAATTTCAGCCAGTGGCTACACAGGCGTCAAATACCTCAAACTGCAGAGCAAATTGTTTTTAGTCACGGCGCCCAGCAAGGTATTTTTGCAGTCTTAAATGGATTGATGAATGCGGGTGACCACCTGCTGTGTGAAGAAAACTGCTATCCCGGAATAAAAGTCGCTGCGCAGCAACTCGGGCTCAATATTGAGAGAGTGTCCTTGACCCAAGAGGGACTAAACCTTGCTGAGTTAGAACGTCAAATAGTGCGCTATAAACCAAAAGCTGTTTATCTAACCCCTAACAATCAGAATCCAACATGCATTCAATACAATCTGCAACAAAGGCAAACCATTATTGCTCTAGCACGCCAATATGATGTGGTCATTATTGAAGACGATGTGAACTACTGTTTGCCTAAAGAATGGCACACGCCGATGTGGTGCCTAGATCAAGCATCCACTGATGATGAGCAGCAGCACAAGGTGGTTTACCTATCTAGTTTATCGAAGCTGTTTTGTGGTGGGCTACGTCAAGGTTTCCTGCTTTGTCCACTGCCGTTACTGGCTAAAATTAAACAGGCACTTTATAGCCAATGCTGGATGGTATCGCCCCTTAACACCGAGCTTGCCTGCCGCATTATTAGTAATAAGGCGTACATGGGAGATAGAGAGCTACAAATAGCACAAAGACAGCAACTATGTATCGCCATGGGGGAACGTTTAAAGTTAACTCAGACATGGCGTGGCCTTAATGGCTGGTTGAAGCTTGCTCTGCCACTTAAATCTCATCATGTTGTCGCAGCGCTAGCCGCCGAAGGTATACTCATTCGTGATGGTGATGACTTTGATAATCATCATAATCATATTCGGCTCAGTATTGGTGGCACATGCGACGAAATAGAGTTTCAAAAGCAGCTCGAGTTGATTGAATCTACGATTTTGAAACTAAGCCAAAGTAGCTATTCGTTTGTTTAAATCCCGCAATAAGAATGTCTTAGTAACATTTTAAACAATAAAAAAGCGCAGTTTTACTTGACTGCGCTTAAATTTCAATCAACTGAAGCGTTGCCGATTACATCTGTTGGTCAACTCTGACATAACCTTTGAGGTAAACCACTCGAACCTCATCATTGACGTTAAAAATCATTCCTTGATCTAAATCTTGAATAACCATAACTTGCTCGCCACTGTCCAAAGTAATCATCATTTCGACTAATTTAAGCTCTTGGTAATATGAACTATCACCGTAACGATTACCGATGCCAGCGCCTAAGAGTGCGCCAAGCACCGTTGCGACATCTTGGCCTGAACCACCACCAAATTGATGTCCTATCACGCCACCGATGAGTGCACCGCCAAACGTTTTCCAGCCAGTATTTTGGTCTTCAACCAGTTGCTTTTCAGTGATATTTCTGACTGATGCGACTTGACCAAATTCAACTTTTTCAACAGGAACAGCTTGATTGCGATCATAAGGCGCTGCGCTGAGTTGAGGTATGCTCAAAAACAAACTGAGAACCATAAAAACAATAAGATGAGGTTTCAACATAGGCTTTTTTCCGCTAACTTAAAGGTATGTACATTGCCTAATTTTACTCAATTGTGAACTCACTGTCCTATTTAAATCAAGATCAACAAGGTTTTCCGCCACCTGAGCAAGCACTGAGCGACCCTAACGGGTTACTTGCAGTGGGTGGCGATCTGCAGCCAGAAAGGCTATTAAACGCTTATTACAACGGAATTTTCCCATGGTTCAACCAAGATGATCCCATACTATGGTGGTCACCCGATCCTCGCGCTGTTTTTGCACCAGGAAATTTGAGAGTTAGCCGTAGTTTAGTCAAATACCTAAAAAAACAACCATGGACTTTTAGCATCAATAAACAGTTTACTGCTGTAATTCAAGGCTGCGCGGCACCTAGAGCCAAGCAAGAGGAAACTTGGATTTCTGCTGACATCCAACAGGCGTATCTGAGTTTACATCAGCAAGGTCATGCACATTCGATTGAGGTGTGGGAAGACGATGTCCTCATAGGAGGCCTTTATGGGCTCGCTATTGGGCAGGTCTTTTGCGGCGAATCAATGTTTCATCTTCGCACTAACGCCTCCAAAGCTGCTATGATCGTATTACAGCAGCACCTTTTGCGATGTGGCTTTAAACTTATTGATGCGCAGGTTGAAAATCCCCATTTAGACAGCTTGGGGGCTAAATCAATAAAGCGTAAAGACTTTCTCACATTACTCAAGCACCTAAGAGACGGCGACGTAAACCCTGATAGCTGGTTAACTGCAGAGGTACCGATTGAACTCTAAATCAAGACCGATTACGGTCGGCAGAACCAAAACCTTTCCTTGTAGCTATTTAGATGAGCAGCAAGAGCAACTCTTGGTACTACAAGAGGAGATCATTGATGCTGGATTATTTGAACAACTGCTGGCCTTAGGGTTTCGCCGCAGTAGTAGCATGATCTATAAGCCCCAATGCCCTCATTGCACAGCTTGCTTACCGATTAGGCTCGAAATTGACGAGTTCAAACTGTCAAAAAGACAGAAACGTACTCTAAAAAATAACCAAGATTTAAGCTGGAAAATAGTCGACCATAAAACAGATGAGCAGTATGCCCTCTATGAGCGCTACGTTAATACACGCCACGCTGATGGCGCTATGTTTCCAGCAACGCCTGAGCAATATGATAGTTTTGCAACTGCAAGCTGGACGCAACCACTGTTTATCGAACTGTCGATTGATAACAAACTGATCGGTGTAGCGGTCACTGACGTACTGCCAAATAGCTTATCTGCTATCTACAGTTATTTTGATCCCGATGAACATAAGCGCTCCTTGGGGAGTCTGCTAATCTTATTGCAGACCAAGATAGCTAAGATGATGCAAAAGCAATTTTTGTACTTGGGTTATCAAATTGATGAATCGAGAAAGATGAATTACAAGCGAGACTACCGACCTCATCAAATTCTCACCCACTCAGGCTGGGTTACTGAGATTGAGATCAAAAACATAAGCAAATAAACTATAACGCCTCTACAGCCGTGATTCACTCAACCTTTTCTTTACAGCGAGGTGAATTTGCGGCATGATACGCCCGTTTTTAATATTTGAAGGCTAAACAGGATAACTGATTAATGGCGAAAGAAGACAACATTGAAATGCAAGGCACAATCCTTGAAACCTTGCCAAATACAATGTTTCGTGTAGAACTTGAAAATGGTCATGTCGTAACGGCACACATTTCAGGAAAAATGCGTAAAAACTATATCCGTATTCTTACGGGTGACAAGGTAACGGTTCAGCTGACCCCTTACGATTTGAGCAAAGGACGCATCGTCTTCCGTTCACGCTAAGTTATTATTAGCCTATAACGTATTTAAAAAGCCGGCTTGCGCCGGCTTTTTGTTGTCTGTTATTTGAGTAACACTAATCAAGATAATAGCAGCTAAAGAGTGAAGCCTGTGTATCATTATCGACTTCACTCCTATCGCAGCATTAATGCACGGCTTTCTCTTGTGATTGCGCTTTAATGACAATCTCATCGCCCTTCACATCAACACGAGCGATACCGCCTTTCTCTAGATCGCCAAATAGTATTGCATCTGCAAGCGGACGTTTAATTAGGTCCGTCACAACGCGTGACATTGGTCTTGCCCCCATCGACTTGTCGTAACCCTTTTCAGCCAGAAGCGTTCTCGCCTCATCACTAACCTCAAGTGTTACAGACTTATCATCTAACTGTGCTTGTAGCTCAACCAGGAACTTATCAACCACTTTAGCGATAACAGTCATATCAAGGTGATTAAACCAGATAATAGAATCTAAACGGTTACGGAACTCAGGTGAAAACACCTTGTTGATTTCCGACAGCGCGTCTTGAGTGTGATCTTGCTGCTTAAAGCCTATCGATTTACGAATAGTCTCCTGTACACCAGCATTAGTGGTCATCACCAAGGTCACATGCCTAAAGTCTGCCTTACGGCCGTTATTATCCGTTAATGTACCGTGATCCATCACTTGTAGTAGCAAATTATAAACATCGGGATGCGCTTTCTCTATCTCATCGAGTAGCACCACACAATGAGGGTTCTTAATCACGGCATCGGTTAACAAGCCACCTTGGTCATAACCCACATATCCTGGAGGCGCACCAATAAGACGCGACACGGTATGACTTTCCATGTACTCAGACATGTCAAATCTCACTAGACTCAGTCCGAGGCATTTTGCCAACTGACTCGTGACCTCAGTTTTACCGACCCCCGTAGGGCCTGCAAACAAGAAGCTACCTACAGGCTTATTTTCGCCACCAAGACCACTTCGAGATAAACGAATCGCTGAACTAAGCCCCTCAATCGCCATATCCTGACCGAACACAACCATCTTAAGGTTACGCTCTAGATTCTTAAGCATATCCTTGTCAGAGCTCGATACCGACTTCTCAGGAATACGTGCCATTTTGGCGATGATAATTTCAATTTCGCTTTGGCCAATGGTCTTTTTGCGTTTGCTGGCTGGCAACATAGCCATGCGCGCGCCCGCTTCATCGATAACGTCAATGGCTTTATCGGGCAGATGTCTATCATTAATGTGCTTGTCTGATAGTTTCGCTGCAATACTCAATGCCGCCATGGTGTAGCGAACATTGTGGTAGTCCTCGTAGGTCGACTTTAACCCTTGAAGGATTTTAGTCGTCTCAGCGACAGACGGTTCATTGATATCCACTTTCTGGAAACGACGAGCCAGTGCACGGTCTTTCTCAAAAATACTTTGGTATTCTTGGAAGGTTGTAGATCCCATACAGCGCAAATTGCCGCTCGACAATAATGGCTTTAATAAGTTTGACGCATCCATGACGCCACCAGAGGCTGAGCCCGCGCCGATAATGGTATGGATCTCATCAATAAACAAAATCGCATGCTCATCATTTGCGAGTTCTTTGAGTAAACCTTTAAAGCGTTTTTCAAAGTCACCACGATACTTAGTACCAGCCAGCAATGCGCCAAGATCAAGTGAGTAGACCGTAGCCTCACTCATCACCTCTGGCACTTCTTCTTTAACGATACGGTAGGCAAGCCCTTCAGCTATTGCCGTTTTACCGACGCCAGCTTCACCCACTAATAACGGGTTATTCTTACGACGACGGCACAAAGTTTGAATAGAGCGTTCTATCTCTTCACTTCGGCCGATAAGTGGGTCAATTTCACCTTTTTTAGCTAACTCATTTAAGTTAGAGGTAAATTGCGACAAAATGCTGCGCTCTTCTTCTGTCTCAGTTTGATCTTCGATGCGGTTTGGTTCAGCGTCGGTGTCAATATCGTCCTTGGAAAAACCGTGTGAAATAAAGTTGACCACATCAAGACGAGTGACTTCACCAGAGCGTAATAGATAAACAGCTTGAGACTCTTGCTCACTAAAAATGGCGACTAAGACATTGGCGCCAGTAACTTCGTTTCGCCCAGATGATTGGACATGGAATACCGCTCTTTGCAGCACACGTTGAAAGCCAAGTGTCGGCTGCGTCTCTTTCTCTTCTTCAGGATCGGCAATGATAGGCGTGGTTTGTTGAATAAAGCTCGAGACTTCGCCTCTGAGCTTATCGAGATTTGCTCCGCAAGCAACTAACGCCTCTTGTGCGGCCGGGTTATCGATTAATGCCAACAGTAGATGCTCAACCGTCATATATTCATGACGTGCATCTCTGGCTTGCTGAAAAGCCAGATTTAAGGTGACTTCAAGATCTTTATTTAGCATAAGCACCCCCAAAAATTAAAAACAGATTCAACCAAATTAGGCCTCCTCTAAAGAACACAATAACGGATGTTCGTTTTGTCTTGCAAACTGATTTACCTGAGCGACCTTAGTTTCAGCAATACCAAAAGGGTAAATACCGCAAATCCCCTTCCCCTTATGATGAATCGCAAGCATGATTTCAGTGGCTTGTGCTTCATCCTTTCTAAAAAATAGCTGTAAAATCTCAATAACGAAGTCCATCGGAGTGTAATCATCGTTATTTAAAATAACTTTATACATAGAAGGCTGTTTTAACTCTGACTCAACACTCTCTTCTACATGTTCAATATTTTCTGTTCTGCTCATGCTTCAATACTAGCCTCTAGTCTTGGCTTGTTCCAATTGATTATCCAACTCTATCTATTTAATAACATAAATCCTACTAAATAGTGTGTACCACTTTGTTCGTAAAATGTTACTCGGATGTTAAAATATACTTGACAACACGCTTTTCTGCTTTCATTCTGTTCAGTAAGCGAAGGACTTTCCTCGCTGATAAGTTTTACTATCTTACTGGGAAGTGAACAACAGAAGGAAGTGGAAGTATGGCAAGCGGAACTGTTAAATGGTTCAACAACGCCAAAGGATTCGGGTTTATTTGCCCTGATGCTGGCGGTGAAGACGTTTTTGCGCACTATTCTACCATCGAAATGGAAGGCTATCGAACTCTAAAAGCGGGTCAACCCGTCAGTTTCGAAGTAGAAGCAGGTCCAAAAGGTATGCACGCGTCAGCAATATCACCCACTAACTAGTTTAGTATGTGATAAGAAATAAAAAAAGCAGAGTAGTTATCTACTCTGCTTTTTTATTGGCTTTTTAACAGGCCTGTAAGACACAGACCGTTAATAACTAGCCGTTAATCAGTGCATTAAGCGTTGCACTTGGGCGCATTGCATCAGATGCCTTTGCCGCGTCTAGACGATAGTAACCGCCTAAGTCCACTGCTGGCCCTTGAACACCATTTAACTCGGCAACGATTGTTTCTTCGTTACTCGTCAGTGCTTCTGCAAAAGCTGTGAATTGTGCTTGTAACTCACTATCTTGCGTTTGCGCTGCAACAGCCTGAGCCCAATACATAGCAAGGTAGAAATGGCTTCCACGGTTATCAAGTTCACCCACTCGGCGTGAAGGAGACTTGTTTGTATCGAGGAACTGACCGATTGCCAAATCTAGCGTGTCAGCTAATACCTGTGCTCTGGCATTGTTGGTTGTTTGGCTAAGGTGCTCTAAAGAGGCACCGAGCGCGAGGAACTCACCCAATGAATCCCAACGTAAATGCCCCTCTTTCTCAACCTGCTGCACGTGCTTAGGCGCACTACCACCTGCACCTGTTTCAAACAATCCACCACCATTCATTAGCGGTACAATTGAAAGCATTTTAGCACTTGTGCCCAGCTCTAGAATTGGGAATAGATCGGTAAGGTAGTCACGTAAAACGTTACCCGTTACAGAAATAGTATCTTGGCCAGCTTTAACACGCGCTAAGGTAAAGCGTGTTGCTTCAACTGGCGACATGATATGAAGCTCAAGACCATTGGTATCGTGATCTTTCAGGTATAACTCAACCTTCTTGATGATTTCAGCATCGTGAGCACGCGCGGCATCTAACCAGAACACAGCTGGAGTTGCTGATAAACGTGAACGGTTAACGGCAAGTTTAACCCAGTCACGAATTGGCGCGTCTTTAACCTGACACATTCTGAAGATGTCACCGGCTTCAACATTGTGCGACATAAGCACAACACCATTTTGATCAACAACGTTAACAGTACCGGCTTCGGCAATTTCAAAAGTCTTGTCGTGGCTACCGTACTCTTCCGCCTTTTGAGCCATAAGGCCTACGTTTGGTACGCTACCCATGGTGCTTGGATCAAATGCACCATTTTTAATGCAAAAATCAATTGTTTCTTGGTAAACACCGGCATAGCAACGATCTGGGATCATCGCTTTCATGTCTTTTAGCTGGCCATCAGGCCCCCACATCTGCCCAGAAGTACGAATCGCTGCTGGCATAGAGGCATCAATAATCACATCACTTGGTACGTGCAAGTTGGTGATCCCTTTATCAGAGTCAACCATTGCGAGCTCAGCACTGCTTGCGTATACCGCGGCAATATCTGCTTCAATAGCCGCTTTTTGCTCTGCAGGTAGTGAAGCGATTTTTGCGTACACATCACCGACACCATTATTAACATCAACACCGAGTTCTTCAAATAGTTGACCGTGCTTAGCAAAAACGTCTTTGTAGTAAACTTTAACGGCATGGCCGAATAAAATTGGATCAGAGACTTTCATCATGGTGGCTTTCAAGTGCAGCGACAATAATACATCCTGCTCTTTAGCACTTAACGTTTCACGCTCATAAAAGCTAACCAATGCAGCTTTGCTCATCACTGCAGAATCGATAACTTCTCCAGCTTGCAATGCTATAGCATTACGAAGCACTTGCTCTGAACCATCTGTTTTGCTCAGTACAATTGAAACACTACCGGCATCATCGAGCGTGACAGATTTCTCACTACCGTAAAAATCGCCTTCACTCATATGAGCAACATGAGACTTAGAGTCAGTCGACCATTTGCCCATTGAGTGTGGGTTTTTCTGAGCAAACTTTTTAACTGAACCCGGTGCGCGGCGATCAGAGTTACCTTCACGTAATACAGGGTTTACCGCGCTGCCTTTAATTTTGTCGTAACGCGCTTGAATGTCTTTTTCGACATCATTTGCAGGCTCATCAGGGTAGTTAGGAATGTCATACCCTTTATTTTGCAACTCTAAAATACATGCTTTTAATTGTGGGATTGACGCACTAATGTTTGGCAGCTTAATAATGTTAGCTTCTGGCGTCTTCGCCAGCTCGCCAAGTTCCGCTAATGCATCACTGATTTTTTGTTCTGCTGTTAAATTTTCAGGGAAAATTGAGATGATTCGACCTGACAATGAAATGTCACGAGTCTCAACGTCAACACCTGCACTTTGGGTAAACTTTTGGATAATGGGTAATAAAGAAAGAGTTGCCAGTGCTGGAGCTTCGTCAGTTTCGGTATAGATGATCGTTGATGATTTATCGTTCATTTTTCGTCCTACATTATTTTAAATTTAAGATTTTTATAATAATTATGTCTATTTTTATGATGAAAAGGTAAAAAATTCAGTCACTTTCGATTATTTATCGTCACTAACACTGTGCGATAACTTTTTATTTTGTTTACCACTGCGAGGTTAATAAAGATCCCATTAACACTCAAATTTAGTTGCGGATCACACTTTTATGGCCGACATCATAAAACATTCCGCGCAAGATTCAAATTCCACTAACGGCCAATGAGCAGTACAATAGACAAATTAGCCCCTTTTTTAAAAGTTAATTTGCGTGACTCAGCCATTTTCGAAAAAAAAACCAGCTAGAAAGCCTGCTAAACCCCATGGTTTCTCTGCAAAACCAGGGAAAAAACCACAGCGTCCATCTAGAGTGGCTAGTAAGCCTAAAGAAGTAAACAATCCTGTTATTGTATTGTTTAACAAACCTTTTGATGTTCTTTGCCAATTTACTGATGAGCAGGGCCGTAAAACTCTCAAAGATTTTATTCCAATACAAGAGGTTTATGCAGCAGGTAGATTAGACCGAGACAGTGAAGGTTTATTACTGCTGACTAATGACGGAAAGTTACAGGCGCAAATTACTGAACCGAAAAAGAAAACCTTTAAAACCTACTGGGTGCAAGTCGAAGGCGCCCCCAGCGAAACCGATCTCGATAAGCTGCGTAAAGGCGTCGAATTGAAAGATGGTTTAACCTTACCCGCCAGAGTTAATATCATGAGTAGCCCCTCTGTATGGCCACGTAACCCACCGATTCGTGAGCGAGCAAAAATTCCAACAACTTGGCTCACTATTGAGATCTGTGAAGGCAGAAACCGTCAAGTGAGAAGGATGACCGCCAATATCGGTTTTCCCACTCTAAGATTAATCCGCTATAAAATAGGCCAATGGAGTCTAGACGATCTCCCTAACGGTCAGTATCGACAGCTAGATATGGGTGGTAAGAATGGCTGAACGGTATAAACCCAACACAACTGTCGCCTGTGTAATTGAGGCTAATGGTAAATACTTGCTAGTCGAGGAGTTGATTGAAGGCAAAATTAAATATAATCAGCCAGCAGGCCATCTTGAAGCCAATGAGTCGATTGTTGATGCATGTATTCGCGAAGTGAAAGAGGAAACAGGCCTTGAGATAGAGCCGCAAGCACTGGTATCAATCTATCAGTTTACTGCAACCGAGGAGCTGGCCTTTGTGCGCTATACCTTTTGTGCTTCACTGGATAACAGCCTTGATTCTAAACCAATCGATCCCGCGATTAACTGCACAAAGTGGCTGACATTGTCTGAAATAACAAGCCTCAAATCTCAGCTGCGAAGTCCATTGGTACTCAAATCAATTGAAGATTATCAAAACGACAAGCGCTATCCGCTCGAAATACTCAATGATCAATGGCTTTAATTCACTTGCTAAAAGCACGCTAAGTTGATCAACTTCCGATACTGATTGGTATCAGTCCCCCAATGCGTGATAGAATACGCCCCCGCAGAAAGAGGTGAGTTTTAGGCTCCCTTGTAATTCGGTTTTTAACCCATATATTTAACTGATATATGGCTGCAACGCTCGTCAAACACAAAGGTTTTATTAGGATTTATGACATCAATCGCCCCCACCCATCTAGATAAAAAAGTCATCGTCGGCATGTCCGGTGGTGTTGACTCATCTGTATCTGCTTACTTGTTGATGAAGCAAGGCTACCAAGTAGAAGGCCTTTTCATGAAGAACTGGGAAGAGGATGACACGGATGAATATTGTGCGGCGGCAGATGATTTAAAAGATGCCCAAGCTGTCTGCGATAAGCTTGGTATTAAGCTGCATACAGTAAACTTTGCCTCAGAGTACTGGGATAATGTGTTTGAGTATTTCCTTGCAGAATACAAAGCGGGCCGAACGCCAAACCCTGATATCATGTGCAACAAAGAGATTAAGTTTAAAGCTTTTCTCGAGTTTGCTGATGAAATTCTAGATGCTGACTATATTGCGATGGGACACTACGTGCGCCGCCGCGACATTGATGGCACCAGCCAAATGCTGCGTGGTGTTGATGGTAATAAAGATCAAAGCTACTTCTTATACACACTTAGCCACGAGCAAGTTGCACGCTCACTCTTCCCTGTTGGCGAGCTAGAAAAAAGCGAAGTACGTGATATTGCTAAAGAGATGGGACTCATCACCCACGATAAAAAAGACAGCACTGGCATCTGCTTTATTGGCGAACGTAAATTTACTGATTTCCTATCCACCTTCTTACCCGCTCAACCGGGTAACATCGAAACCAGCGAAGGTGAAGTGATTGGTCAACATCAAGGTTTGATGTATCACACCTTAGGCCAGCGCAAAGGCTTAGGCATTGGTGGCTTAAAGAACAGCAGTGAAGATCCTTGGTATGTAGTTGAAAAAGACTTAGTCCGCAATGTATTAGTTGTTGGCCAAGGGGGTAACCACCCACGCCTAATGTCTAACGGTTTACTGGCTAACCAGTTGCATTGGGTCGATAGAAAAGGCCCTGCTGATGGCGCCAAAATCACCTTGAAAACACGTTACCGTCAACAGGATGTACCCTGCACTGTAACCTATGACAGCGATGACCAAATACGGGTAATATTTGACGAGCCTGTTGCTGCGGTAACGCCAGGACAATCAGCTGTTTTTTACGATGGCGAAATTTGTCTTGGTGGCGGGATCATCGACGTACTAATAAGAGATTAATCAATGAGCGATCAGTTGTTTGAACGCACAATGGCTTTTGCAGGCATTTTGCAAGCTGTAGCCCAAGTGCAGTATATAGCCAGACACGGCGACTCAGATAAAGATGCCCTCGCGGCAAGCTTAAATTCAGTATTGGTGACTAACCCTGACTCAACGTCAGAGGTTTACGCTGATAAAGATGCGCTGAAAAAAGGCTATCAAATGATCGTTGCCCAATTGGGTGACGGTAAGCAAAAAGATGTTGAAGTGACCCGCTACTTAGTGGGCATTTTAGCATTAGAGCGAAAGCTCACTCGCTCGGCTAACGCCATGGGAATGTTGTCTGAGCGGATCAACCAGATCCACCGCCAACTTAGCCATTTTGAAATCACTGACGAACAGGTTATTGCTAACTTTGCCGGTATATACAGCGACATCGTCAGTGAACTTGGCCCCAAATTACAAATTTCGGGTAACCCAGAGTTTTTGAAACGCACTCAAACCCAACAAAAAATTCGCGCTCTTTTACTGTCTGCCATGCGCAGTGCAGTGTTATGGCGTCAATTAGGAGGCAAGCGTAGGCACCTTGTCTTCGCAAGAAAAACAATAGTCGACACAGCTATGAAAAGCCTCACCCTATAATATAAGACAAGTTCATCAAGGAGCTTCTAATGGAACTTTCCGCACTAACTGCTATCTCTCCGGTAGACGGTCGTTATGGTAGTAAAACCGCCTCATTAAGAGGGATTTTCAGCGAGTACGGCCTGACCAAATACCGTGTTCAAGTCGAAATTAACTGGCTAAAGCTGCTATCTAGCTGCCCAGAAATTGAAGAAGTTCCACCTTTTAGTGAAGCAGCACTTGCTTTACTTGATCAAATTAAAGATAACTTTAGCGAAGCTGATGCCCAGCGTGTTAAAGATATTGAAGCAACAACCAACCACGATGTAAAAGCGGTTGAATACTTCATCAAAGAGCGCATTGCAGATAACGCTGAACTTGTTGCAATCGATGAATTTGTTCACTTTGCTTGTACTTCAGAAGATATCAACAACCTTTCTCACGCGTTGATGTTAACTGAAGCTCGTGATCAAGTGGTTGTGCCGTATTGCCAAAAAATTGTTGATGCGGTTAAAGCATTAGCAAAAGAGTACAAAACCGTACCATTAATGTCACGCACACACGGTCAACCAGCCTCTCCATCTACTTTAGGTAAAGAGATGGCGAACGTTGCAGTCCGTTTAGAGCGTCAACTAACTCAAGTCTCTAATGTTGAGATCATGGGTAAAATCAATGGTGCTGTAGGTAACTACAATGCTCACCTATCTGCTTACCCAGAAGTTGACTGGCACGCTCTTTCACAGCGCTTTGTCACTAGCCTTGGTATCAACTGGAACCCTTACACAACGCAGATTGAACCGCACGATTACATCGCGGAGCTATTCGACGCGTTAGCACGTTTCAACACCATTCTTATCGATTTCGATCGTGATATTTGGGGTTATATTGCACTGGGTCACTTTAAGCAGCGCACTATTGCTGGTGAAATTGGTTCTTCAACCATGCCACATAAAGTTAATCCAATCGACTTTGAAAACTCTGAAGGTAACTTAGGTATTGCTAACGCACTGATGCAGCACTTAGCCGCTAAGCTTCCTGTATCTCGCTGGCAGCGTGACTTAACTGACTCTACCGTTCTACGTAACTTAGGTGTTGGTATGGCTCACTCTCTTATCGCTTATCAAGCGACATTAAAAGGGATCAGTAAGCTACAAGTGAACGAAGAGCAACTTCGCAAAGAGTTAGATGGTAATTGGGAAGTACTGGCTGAGCCAGTTCAAACCGTTATGCGTCGTTATGGTATCGAAAAGCCATATGAGAAACTTAAAGAGCTCACGCGCGGTAAGCGTATCGATGGTGAGCAACTAGCCGTCTTTATCGATGGTCTAGAACTACCAGAAGATGTGAAAGTTGAACTTAAGAAGATGACACCAGCCAACTATATTGGTCGTGCAGAAACTTTTGTTGACGAGCTTTAATCATTAGTTTTTAAACTACTAATGTTGTAAATAAGGCGGTAAGCTTAGGCTTATCGCCTTTATTTTTATCCTTTTTATGAGTGCTGCCAAACATGTACAGTCTTAATTTAGACACCAATGCTTTTCTTACCGACTATTGGCAGAAAAAGCCGTTACTTATCAGAAATGCATTCCCTAACTTTGAAGAGATCATCAGCCCAGATGAACTTGCAGGTTTAGCGTGTGAAGAGGAAATCTCTTCTCGAGTAGTAATCACTAAGAACAATGACTGGCAGATCTGCCAGGGACCTTTTGAAGATTACGATAAATTTGGTGATAGCCATTGGCAATTATTAGTACAGGCACTCAACCATTGGCACCCAGATTCAGCAGATTTTATTAACGCATTCCGTTTTATACCCGACTGGCGTTTTGATGACTTAATGGCTTCTTTTGCGACCCCGCACGGCGGCGTCGGTGCGCACATTGATAACTATGATGTGTTTATTATTCAAGGTGAAGGTCAACGACATTGGACTGTCGGTGAAAAAGGCCAATATGCTGCTAAAAACAATGATCCAACCACACCATTAATAGAAGGGTTTGAACCTATTATCGATGTGGTACTGGAGAAGGGAGACATGTTATACATTCCACCTGGCTACCCTCACCAGGGCCAAACCTTAACCACAGCGATGAGCTACTCCATTGGTTTCCGCGCTCCGAGTCAGCAAGAGTTATTCAGCGGGCTCGCCGATGGGCTTATTGATAGTAATACAGGCTTAAAGCGCTTTACTTCAACCTCTGAGCCTTCAATAGCTAACCAAGTGAGCCTCAGCCACCAGCAAGATATGATGGCGCTTATCACTGACCTCGCCAGCGACCCTCACAGTTATCAAACAATGTTAGGCTGCATTCTAAGTCAGAACCGTTTTGAACTGGATTTATGTGAACCTGACGTGCCCTATACTGCAGAAATGCTAATCGAAGACATTGAACAAGGTGCAGAGCTAAATCGCATTGGTGGTTTGAAATTGTTGCAGTTAGAAAATGACAGCATTGACAGAGTATTTATTAACGGTGAAGCCTTCGAGCATTCTACAAACATAACTACAGATATCGCTTTGTTAGCTAACCAGTTTAGCTTTGACTCGCAGCAGACCCAAGAGTTGACGCAAAACAAAGACACCTTAACGATGATTTTAACACTACTCAATCGTGGTTATTTTTACTTAGGCTGAGCTATCAATTTAAAGACTGAGCTTAAGGACTTTAAACAAAAACGCCAGAATAAGTGACTTATTCTGGCGTTTAAAAGCTAATTAAAAAATATTACTTATGCAGCAGGTCCCCAAATTTTATCATCAGCCTGCATTTTGTATAAGCCTTCTGCACGCGAGATAAGTAGCTCAGCAAACTGAGCTTGTGCAGGATCTTTAGTCAGACCTGAACGCTGAATATTCTCAGCTTTCATTTGCCACATCATAGAAAAATGACGGATAGCATCACGAGCGGTTGCCGCGACATTAACATCAACATAATCAGCAGGTAAGTCGCCTGACATTACCCAAAATGTTTGCTTAGCTGGTTTTTTAGAATCCATTTTCCAAATGGCGACAAATGGCGCTAAGTAGCGACTTTCATCCGCATACACCTTATTTGGCATAATACCTTTTTCAGCAAGAAACTTGTTCGCTTTTTGAAATTGCGTTCTGATCCACTCTTGTCTTAATGCTTCTTGGTCTTGAGCTTGATCGACTTCTTGTTCAGCCATCTCTTTCATCCTTTCTTATTGTTCTTTTGAGTCCATAGCTATGCAACTCTCTAATAATTTTACACGCCTAACTCGCTTAAATAACGCTTAAAACTTTACGTTAACGTAAAGTGGAAAGCAGAATTGCCACATGGATCACAAATAATCCGAATCTTTACTTTGTTGAGAGTATCGCTAAATGCTATCGTTCTGCAATAAATATAACAAACAGATCGCACTGTAATCTAGCAGTAGCGGCATTTTCGATGCTTATAGCGGAGATCAACAAGTGGCAGTATTCAATCACATCTCTTTTGACGACCATGAACAAGTTGTTTTTTGTCAGGACAAAGAAAGCGGCCTTAAAGCCATTATTGCAATTCATAACACAAACTTAGGTCCAGCTGTAGGCGGCTGTCGTATGTGGAATTATGAATCAGACGATGAAGCAATAACCGACGTCCTGCGTCTTTCTCGTGGCATGACCTACAAAAACGCACTAGCAGGACTGACTATGGGTGGCGGTAAGTCCGTTATCATTGCCGATCCAAAAATAACAGACCGCGAAGCACTCTTTAGAGCGTTCGGCCGCTGTATTGATACCTTAGGTGGCAAGTACTATTCAGCTGAAGATGTTGGTGTATCAACCGCCGATATTATGATCGCCCATGAAGAAACCCCTTATATGGCTGGTTTAGAAGGCAAGAGTGGCGACCCATCGCCTTATACTGCTCTTGGCACCTATTTGGGCATTAAAGCTGCGGTAAAGCATCAGCGTGGCCTAGACAGCCTTAAAGGGCTTAAGATCTCTGTACAGGGTGTTGGCCATGTCGGTTACTACTTATGTCGCCATCTGCATGAAGAAGGTGCTGAGTTAATTGTTACCGATATCCACCAAGAGTCATTAGATAGAGTCGCCTCTGAATTTGGTGCTATTGTTGTTGCCCCGCAAGACATTTATCATCAAGATGTTGACGTTTATGCGCCATGTGCATTGGGTGCAACGATCAATGACATCACCATTCCTATGCTTAAAGCGACAATTGTTGCTGGTTGTGCCAATAACCAACTTGCAGAGGTTCGCCACGGTGAGTTGTTGAAAGAGCAAAACATTCTTTACGCTCCAGATTATGTGATAAATGCTGGCGGCATTATTAATGTCTCTTTTGAAAAAGACTACGATCCTGCTGCTGCTACAGCGAAAGTTGAAGAGATCTACAACACACTACTCACAATCTTTAAGCAGTCAGATGAACAAAACCGTACTACTGGTGATGTTGCTGATGAAATGGCACGCGAGATCATCAACGCTGCTAAATAATGTTTGAGTTAAAAAAAGCCAAGCAGTTGCTTGGCTTTTTTTTGAATTTTTATCTGCATACTTCCAACTACATAACCCCTTTTCATACAACTTTCATTTTTCCAGACTGGCAAACGTCATATTCCTCTGCTTGAATTAAAAGCCCTAGGGAAATTGTGGGTCCGTATATGGTTTGTTTTAAATATGATCTCAACCAAGAAAACATTGAGCTACAAGCAAGTAATTGGTGTGGCTTGGAAGAAGCCTATGTCAATGGCAAGCGAGTCTCTAGAAAACTAAACTTCGGCCACAATAGCGAACATCAAGTTGTGCTTAAAGATGGTAAACCTGCAAGGCTGCACCTATTTTTTGATCCTGCCACCGAACAGCTCATATGTAGGATCTATAAACAAAATAATTTGGTCGCTAGTTTAAAGCAGGGGAAAAGAGAGTTATATCGAAGCCGATTAATGAGCCAACAGAGCATTCTAGCTTTAGGGTTATTGGCAGTATTCCTACTCATGGTGAGCTAGTAAAACTGCCAATTAAAGGTATCAAGTTACAATCAGCAAAGCTTAATCTCATTAGATGTAACGCAAATCAACTGGCTTGCTTGATAATTGCCGCTGCCCGCCGTCACTGTTGTAATCGAAAGCTTTTGCTTATCGTCACCATTCTCAATTAAAACAGCCTTTACAATCGTACCGTCACGAACAAAATTAACAGCAGCAACAAAATCACCTACGTTAAGATCTTTATAAAGCTTAACGCTAATGCTACCAATAGATCGAGGCTCTAATCGTCCCTCTTCCACGACTAAAGTTGCCCCATTCGCCAGTGCTATTGATTGAATAAACCCAGCGCTTTGACTGACTTGCTCAACGGGCTTTACTGCAGGCTTTGTTTTCGACTTATTAATATTGACTGAACACGCTGTGACTGTGAAAGCTACAATGAATACGACGAAAATACGATACATGATAATTCCTTTTAAAAAGAGTCGCCAACAGGCAACCAGACTTTCGACAGATGCTAATCGCAGAAACGATTAATCTTATTGATTAAGGTTAAGAACTTGGCTTGCTCTTCAACAGTTAGGTTTTCCAAAAACAGTTCGTTGACCCGCTCGGCCTCTCGAATAAGATCTTGCTCTAACGCTTTACCATTATTGGTGAGAAATATATTGAATGCGCGGCGGTTATCGAGATCTTGTTGACGGGTAATGAGTTGCTGCTGTTGCAGTTGATCCAGCAGTCTGGTCATGGTGTAGTTAGCGACATCACAACGCTTTGACAGCTCAGTTTGAGTCACACCCTCTTCCTGCCAAAGCGAAAACAGCACTGGCCAAAGTTTAATGTCCAGATCATAGCGTTTAAGCCTCTGATCTAACGCATTTTGTAGGTCAACATTTAGATGGGAGACCAAGTAACTTAAACTTTCAAATCGATTCAATCAGCACCTCCTAAGCAGCTTAGCGGTTCATTTAATCTTATCACTTACGCTAAAAGAAACTAGCCTTAGCGATAGCTAATTGTTGATTATCAATCAAAAAGCTTATAAATCATAATCTTGAAATAGTTAATTCGAGTTCATGCTCAAGCAACCATTTTAGGCTATGAATTCATTTATAAATCGATAGAAACAGGCTCGGTTTAACTTAGCAACAAGCCCCTTTTCTAGCTGCAGCGTAATTTTGTCGTCCATTACAGTAAAACCATCAAAACTTGCAAGCTCATGCTCAGTACCAATACTTGTTGTAACCTCAAAAGAGCCCGCTTGCTTTGCATCATAATCAACAATAACGAGCGCTTCACTCAGCACGTTTACTTTCAGTTTTTCAACAGGCGTAATTAGATAATATTGACCTTCAATCCTATGTAAAATACTGGCAAAAAGTTTACTGAACTTAAGCGGTAATTTGCCACCTCGATAATACCAGTCGCCATTGTCTGCGATTTCAAAAATAGCACCAGCATCACATAAGGGCGCACCTTGATTCAGCGTATTGAGTGCTTCTGTCGCGGTTGTTATTTTTGAGGTCATACATCGCTTCCTTTCAGTACTATCGCTCGTTAGGCGCTGCTAAAAACAAAAACTAGCCATTGGCTAGTTTTTATCGGCTTTACAGTAATTTTAGTAAGGCTTCTATCGGGTGCTTAGGCTTAAAGCCACTAAAGCGCTTCACCTGACTTCTGCAGGAGTAGCCAGAAATAAGCACTTGTGATTGCGGTAACTTAGCAAGGGTTTGCTCCCAAGACATCGCATAAAGCGTTTTAGAGCGTTCGAGATTTTCTGCCTCGTGACCATAGGTGCCCGCCATACCACAACACCCCAGACTAACCGTATTCAGTTTAGCGCCAAAGTGTTCAAAAATCCCTTTCCACTCATTAGCTGTATTTGGCTTGGCGGTTGATTCAGTGCAATGGCTAAACCAAGTAAACTCATTGTCCTCGTTGACGCTATCGGTTACTTCAACTCGAGGCCGCTGCTTTATCACATCAAGCAGCCACTCATTGGCGAGTTGCACATGGAAGTCGCCTCTCGCACCACCAAGCACTTCAGCGTATTCGTCACGGTAGCAAAGCACCAATGCAGGATCGATACCCACCATTGGCATATCTAGCTTAGCAACTTCATTTAAGAAATCAGCAGTCGACTTTGCCGTTCGGGCAAATTTATCTAAAAAGCCTTTAATATGGATGGGTTTACCATTTGGTTTGAATGGTAACAATATTGGTTTAAGGCCTAGTTTCTCAATCAGCTTTATAAAATGCAGTACGGTGCCGGCTTCATAAAAGCTATTGAAAGGATCTTGTACTACAAGTACATAATCACTGCGCTCAGATTCAGGTATTTGCTGTAATGCAGCCAAATCATAGCCTCGACTAGCATGGCCTTCTAAGCGCTGCTTTAAAGTCGGTACCGACAGTGCTGGAGAATCTACATAACCGAGCGACTTTTTTATCACCCACTTACTCAAGCTATTTTGCGATACTGCATTAACCAGTTTTGGTGCTGACGCCATTAATGGCAGTGACTCTTCGATGCCTGCAACCAAATAATCTTTAGCAGGACGCAAATAGCGCTGATAATAAATATCAAAGAATTGCGCTCTAAATTTTGGTACATCCACTTTGACTGGACATTGACTAGAGCATGCCTTACACGCTAAACAGCCCTTGAGAGACTCCATCACTTCATGGGAGTAATCGTACTCTTTATCTATTTTTAAGCTATTTTGCGCTCTTTGGAGCCAGCCTAAAGGCTTAGCACGCGCCAGCTCATTGACATCAATACCTTCTGCTTCAAGTAAACGTAGCCACTCGCGCATTAATCCTGCGCGTCCTTTCGGAGATTGAACTCTATCACCGGTCACCTTAAAAGATGGGCACATTGGTGAATAATGGCTGTAGTTAAAACACAGGCCGTTACCATTGCAATTCATCACATCAGGAAAGGCGTTACGAGTCTGAATAGGGATCTGTCTGTCAAAGCTACCGCGCTTAACACTGTCCACATTGTAGAGCATCGGTCCACTATTTTTAGGAGCTACCAACTTACCTGGGTTAAGTTTATTGCTTGGATCAAATAATCCTTTAACCTCTTCAAGTAAGCCATATAAGTGCTCACCAAAAACCGCAGGGCCATACTCACCGCGAACACCTTTACCATGCTCGCCCCACATCAACCCGCCGTATTTAAGTGTTAAGTCTGCCACCTGATCTGAAATCGTCTTCAGTAGCTTTTCATCATCTACATCACACATATCCAGTGCTGGACGCACATGCAAAACACCGGCATCGACATGACCAAACATACCATATTGCAGCTCATGGCTATCTAGCAGCGCTCTAAACTCAATAATAAAGTCGGCGAGTTTCTCTGGTGGCACAGCAGTATCTTCAGCGAAGGCCAGTGGCTTACGCGAGCCTTTAGCGGCGCCTAAAAGACCAACAGCCTTTTTACGCATCGCGTATATGGTGTTAATGCTATTTCTGTCAGAAGTGACTTGATACCCTAAAAGCCCTGCCTCTTTTTGCTCAAGCTGTTTAGTTAGCATGGTTTCAAGCAGAGTGAGTCTGGCTTCAACATCGGCTTGTTCACCCGCAAACTCAACCATGTTAAGTCCATCGATCTCTTTACCAGGTACCTCGGTAATGAGTGATGACACTGAATGCCAAATGATGTCCTCTTTGGCAAGGTTAAGCACCTTTGAGTCAACGGTTTCAACTACGGTTGCATTGGCTTTAACTAAGTCAGGCGCGTGACGCAGCGCTGACTCAAACGAGTCATATTTAATGTTAACCATCATCCGACAAGTCGGTAGCGGCGTAATATTTAACTTGGCTTCGGTGATCACCGCCAATGTGCCTTCAGAACCTGTCAAAATACGTGACAAGTCGAAATTCTCTAAGTTGTCATCCCAAACATTTTTCAGATCATAGCCAGTCAAAAAGCGGTTCAACTTGGGAAAACGTTGTTCAATCTGCTCACGATTGCCTCTGCACATTTCTGCAATCGTTGTAATCAACTGCTGACCTAGAGCATTGTCGGTAACCTTAGTGACATCATCCAATTCAGCTTGAGTGATAGATTGAGTCTCAAGCTTACTGCCATCGAAAAGTATGCTGGTTAAGCCAAGCACGTGATCTGATGTTTTACCGTAAACTAATGATCCCGCGCCTGACGCGTCAGTGTTAATCATACCGCCTAACGTGGCACGATTTGACGTTGATAAATCAGGGCTAAAGAAAAATCCATGGCCGCGCAAAGCATCGTTTAGTGCATCTTTTACCACGCCAGCCTGCACTTTGACCCAACCTTCCGCTGCGTTCACCTCTAAAACCTGATTCATATAGCGCGACATATCGACAATAATGCCATGGGTTAACGACTGACCATTGGTACCGGTGCCGCCACCTCTTGCGCTAAAGACCACTTTGCTAAACTCTGCTTGATTGGCAAGTGTTAATGCTACTTGTACATCATCAGCGGTCTTAGGATAGATAACTGCTTGCGGTAAGAACTGATAGACCGAGTTATCGGTAGCTTGAGCTAATCGAGCACTATAGCGGGTGTCTATATCGCCACTAAACTGACCATCCTCTAGCGTAGACAAAAAGGAAAGGTAAACAGGTTCAAGCGTTTGTTGATGAGATAACTTCGGTAACATGGCGGCTTCTGTCAATTATTATTCTTAAGTTTATGCCGAACATTATAAACAAAAAAAAGCCGCTAAAAAGCGGCTTTTTTAATGTTTTTAACGAAATGTTAAATCACGCAGATCTAACATCCCATTTTTAGTGGTTTACGTTAACCATGTGCTTCGGCAAGGTATAACCAAGTATCAATCACAGTATCGGGATTTAGTGACACAGTATCAATGCCTTGTTCAACCAACCAAGCAGCAAAGTCATTGTGATCTGAAGGACCTTGACCACAAATACCTACGTATGCACCTTTTGCTTTAGCCGCTTTAATGGCCATGGCAAGTAAGGCTTTAACTGCATCGTTTCGCTCATCAAACAGATGGCTAATAATACCTGAGTCACGATCTAGACCGAGTGTAAGCTGAGTTAAGTCATTTGAACCGATTGAGAACCCATCGAAATGCTCAAGGAACTGGTCAGCAAGCAGTGCGTTTGATGGAAGCTCACACATCATGATAACGCGTAGACCATCTTTACCGCGCTCAAGACCTTCCTCTTTAAGCAACTGGATGACTTGTTCAGCTTCGCTTACTGTCCGAACGAATGGGATCATAATCTCAACGTTCTTAAGACCCATATCATTACGTACACGTTTAATCGCTTCACACTCAAGCGCAAAACAGTCACGGAACGATTCAGAGATATAACGGCTAGCACCACGGAAGCCCAACATTGGGTTCTCTTCTTCAGGCTCGTAACGGTCACCACCAACAAGGTTTGCATATTCGTTTGACTTAAAGTCAGACATACGCACAATCACCTTTTTAGGATGGAATGCAGAACCGATAGTCGCGATACCTTCAACCAAGCGAGCAACATAATACTCAACTGGCGAGTCGTAACCTGCGATCATCTCGTGGATCTCTTCCTGAAGTTCAGCCGTTTGCTGGTTAAACTCAAGTAGTGCCTTTGGATGAATACCGATCATACGGTTAATGATGAACTCAAGACGCGCAAGTCCAACACCTTCGTTAGGCAGACGAGCGAAATCAAATGCTCTGTCAGGATTACCCACATTCATCATAATCTTCATAGGAAGATCAGGCATTGAATCAACACGTGATGAAATCACTTCGAAATCTTGCAGACCATTGTAGATAAAGCCTGTGTCACCTTCAGCACAAGAAACAGTTACTTCCTGACCATTCTCAATACGTTCAGTTACATCGCCACAACCAACAACTGCAGGAACACCTAATTCACGAGCAATAATTGCTGCGTGACAAGTGCGTCCACCACGGTTAGTAACAATAGCACTTGCGCGCTTCATGATTGGTTCCCAATCAGGGTCAGTCATGTCTGTTACCAGTACATCGCCAGGTTGGATCTGGTCCATATCGTCAATTGACTTAAGGACTTTAGCAACACCTTTACCAATCTTGTGTCCGATTGCACGGCCTTCACAAACAACGTCACCTTGAGTCTTAAGGTGGTAACGCTCAATAAGCTGCACATCTTCACGAGAACGAACAGTTTCAGGGCGAGCTTGAACAATATACAACTTACCGTCGTTACCGTCTTTTGCCCACTCGATATCCATTGGACGACCGTAGTGCTTCTCGATAGTCATCGCCTGCTTAGCAAGCTCTTGTACTTCTGCGTCATTGATTGAGAATTCACGACGCTTATCAGCGGCGATATCTTCAATCTTAACTTGCTTACCGTGGGATTCATCATCTGAATACACCATCTGAATAAGCTTGCTACCAATATTGCGACGAACAACCGCTTTATGGCCAGCAACTAAACTTGGCTTATGAACATAAAATTCATCAGGGTTAACCGCACCTTGAACAACCATTTCACCTAGACCGAATGAAGAGGTAATAAATACCACATCATTGTTGCCAGACTCAGTGTCCATAGTGAACATGACACCTGAAGATGCCTTGTCAGAGCGCACCATACGCTGAACACCAGCAGAAAGTGCAACACCTTTATGGTCATACCCTTGGTGAACTCGGTATGAAATCGCTCGGTCGTTAAACAACGAAGCAAATACATGCTTAGTTGCTACCAGTACCGCTTCATAGCCCTTCACGTTTAGGAATGTTTCTTGTTGTCCCGCAAAAGATGCATCCGGCATATCTTCTGCAGTAGCTGAAGAGCGAACCGCAAAAGATGCGTCGCTTGTTTCAGCGGCAAGTTTGTCGTAAGACTCACGAACCACTTGCTCAAATTCTGGATGGAACGGGGTATCGATAACCCACTGTCTAATCTGTGCACCTGCTGTAGCGAGTGCGTTCACGTCATCTACATCTAGAGTTTCTAGAATTTCGTATATCTTCTGGTTAAGTCCGCTTTGTTCAAGAAATTCATTGAACGCAAAAGACGTTGTCGCAAATCCACCAGGCACTTGAACACCTGCATTTGAAAGATTGCTAATCATCTCACCAAGAGAAGCGTTTTTACCGCCGACCTTGTTGACGTCACCCATGCCTAATTCTTGATACCAGAGTACGTATTGCTGCACAGTTCTAATCTCCGCAAGTATATTTTAGTGTGGCTCTTCACACGAGAGCAGCGGCATTTTACACTCCCCAACAACAAGCGTAAATGTATAATTTTATTTGTAATTTTATTACTACAAGAGGTCAAAATGTTGCGTAAAGTATTTTATATCTCAGATGGGACGGCGATCACGGCGGAAGTGTTTGGCCATGCAGTACTAAGTCAATTTCCCCTTGAATTTGATGCACTTACTATTCCGTTCGTTGAAACAGAAAAAAAAGCTGAAGCCGTTAAGGCACAAATTAATGATTGTTTTATTACAACAGGTGAGCGACCACTGGTTTTCCATTCTATCGTCAAACCAGAGATTAGAGACATCATCTATAGCAGCGAAGGACTCGATTACGACTTTTTGAACACATTCGTTGCACCTTTAGAGAAGCAATTAGGCATGCCTGCAACGCCAGCTTTACACCGAACTCATGGTAAAACCAACGACAGTTATGAAGCTCGAATAGAAGCAATTAACTACGCAATGGAAAATGATGACGGCCAAACTATGAAACACATGGATAAAGCGGACCTTATTTTATTGGGTGTATCTCGCTGTGGTAAAACTCCATCGAGCCTATACCTTTCAATGCAGTTTGGTATAAAGGCAGCAAACTACCCTTTCACCGAAGATGATATGGATAATTTGAAACTTCCGGATGCACTGAAACGCAACAAAGATAAACTGTTTGGGCTCACCATTGATCCCGTTCGTTTGCATGAGATCCGTCAAAGTCGCATGTCGAATAGTCGTTACTCTTCACTGCGCCAATGTAGGACTGAAGTCAAAGAAGTAGAAATGATGTATAAAAGGGAGCGTATTCCGTTTGTAAACACCACCAACCATTCGGTTGAAGAGATTGCGACCAAGATCTTAGAAGCAACCAGCCTAGAGCGTCATATGTTCTAATCCTCATGAATAAATGAAGGCTTTTTAAAGCCTTCATTTATTGAAACAGCAGAACATTCCGCCATGCGCTGTGTTTTTGTTCATTAAAAATAACTATCCACAGTGTCTTTTTTGAATGAATAACACATAACAGCTGCTTATTTTCCTACTTCCTATGCGCGTTAACCAGTCTTTACCAACACAACAACTATTTAAAGCGAATCATGCATTTCACCACTACTAATGCATAACATAAATCAAATAGTTGCTAATAAGAGGCAAATTAGCGCTAAATTTCCGTTATTTGCCACTGTGCATAACGCTATGATTAGTTATAATCCGAAGTAATCAGGCAAAAAGCCCATACGAACGCTCGGTATTGTGAATGACCATTAAAACAGACGAACTACGCACCTCACTTTTATGTAAGGTAATTTCACCTGCACAACTCGCTTCTGAATACCCTTTAACTCAAGATGCAGCTGACTATCTCGTAGAGCAGCGCCGTGAAGTAGAGGCTATTATCAATGGCGATGATCAACGACTACTTGTCATCATCGGCCCATGCTCAATACATGATACAGAAGCTGCACTCGATTACGCTCAGCGCTTAGCAAAGCTGCATCAGCAATATAAGGATGATCTTTGCATCCTTATGCGTGTCTATTTTGAAAAGCCACGTACTACGGTCGGCTGGAAAGGACTTATTTCAGATCCCGACTTAGATGGTAGCTTTAGTCCTAACAAAGGTTTGCGCAAAGCGCGCCACCTTTTGCAGCAGATCACTGAACTAAAACTACCTATCGCAACCGAATTCCTCGATATGGTTAATGGTCAGTATATTGCAGACTTGATCACTTGGGGCGCGATTGGCGCACGTACTACAGAAAGCCAAATACACCGTGAGATGGCGTCAGCACTTTCATGCCCTGTAGGTTTTAAAAATGGTACTGACGGTAACATCGATATTGCAGTCGATGCGGTGCGTGCAGCGCAGGCTCCGCATATCTTCTACTCGCCAGATAAAGATGGTGCAATGGCCGTTTATCGTACTCATGGTAACCCTTATGGCCACATTATCTTACGCGGCGGCAAGCAACCAAACTATCATAGCGAAGATATCGAAAAAGCAGCCACTCAACTCGAGAGTGTAGGTGTGACTCAACGTATGGTTGTCGATTTTAGTCACGGTAATAGTCAGAAAAAGCATAAGCAACAGTTTAATGTTGCTGATTCAATTATGCAGCAGATGAGCCAAGGCTCTACCGCCATTGCAGGCATAATGGCAGAAAGCTTTATCGAAGAAGGCAATCAGAAAGTCGTTGCTGGTGAAGAACTTGTATACGGCAAGAGTATTACCGATGCTTGTATTCATTGGGAAGATTCAGAAAAGTTACTGAGTGATCTTGCTAAAGCATCTAGAGCCAGAATGAACTTACTAAAGTAAATTCATCTCGCTACGAAAACGCATCCACTGAAGTCCGTCGATGCGTTTTTTTATGTGTTAGCTAAATGTATCTAATGATTCTTGTAATAACTGTCATGAGTGGCTTTTAAGCTCATATCCTGCAGTCCTTGATAGATTTCAACCAATTCAAAGTCTGCATCTTGTAGATAGATCCAGCCTTCCTGCACGAGAAACCAATTGGCACCTTGCCTAGCAAAAACCTTTGGAAATGTGCCCCAACCAGATGGCGATACATTCAATTGCTCGAAACGAATAAAGCCCTTGGAAGGTGCTGTTAAACTTGGCATTTGGTATACCTTGTTAAAAAAACCAAGCAATGCCGTTTTATCCGCCTCAGAAAATTTATAGCAGCTCAGCTTATCTAAGTTTCTATCAAACCAATAATAAACCTTGGCTTCAGCAAACCGATAGACTGTGCAGTCGTTAAAAGTGATCGCCCAAGGCTTGTTCTGTTTAAAACCGATAAAGCCTTCAAATTCAGTGACAGCAAGCTTCTCGTTGCTGCTTTGACATCCCAATAAAACTAAGGCTATTACAGTCATAACTACGCACTTTAAATATTTATGTCTCATTCAGCCCAACTCCGTATCAACTCAATTTCTATGCGTTACAATAATAACAAACACCAGTGTACAGCTGGAAAAATCTCCAAATAATAAGTTAGAGTCACTATTCTAATGCAAGTGAAACAGGTATAGTCGCGCCTCTCTTGTGCATAACCTTAGGTTGCCGTATGCCCTTAACTCAAACTCCGACTCAATTTAGTGAAGCAATGTCACTGAGAATTGAGCAGTCTGAAGCTCGCGTAATTAAAGCTGTGTTTCCATCAATTACTAATCACCACAATACACTGTTTGGTGGGGAAGCCTTGGCTTGGATGGATGAGACAGCGTTCATCGCTGCAACTCGTTTTTGTCGCAAAACACTCGTTACCGTCAGTTCAGATAGAATTGATTTCAATAAAGCTATTCCCGCCGGTTCTTTAGCGGAGATTATTGCCAGAGTGATTCATGTGGGTAATACCTCAATCAAAGTTGAAGTTAATATTTTTGTAGAGGATATGTACCAAGACCTTCGTGAACATGCGATACGCGGTGTCTTTACCTTTGTCGCAGTAGACGATGATAGAAAGCCAACTACAGTTTGGACCCAAGGGTAAACGTATACATTAAAGAGGTTTAGTTAAAACCTCTTTAATTTGTTTCGAACTTTTGATTAACCTATAAATAAAAGGTACAAACCTTTAGACCAAAGTCTAACTCCATGCAAAAATTTACCAAATAATAACGTTTGTCGGATAAAGCCATAGAATAGCTTGTCATTTATCTGTTACATTGAAAGTATCTTCACGAGCAACCAAAATAACCCTATAAAGCCATGAAGCCTGAAAACTTAAATATAATAATAGCGGATGACCATCCTCTATTTAGAAACGCCTTAAGACAAGCATTAGCCACAGCGTTTACCAATACTCAATGGTTTGAAGCTGATAGCGCTGATGCACTGCAAAATCTCTTAGACAATAGCGACATTGAATATGATGTTGTATTGCTGGATCTACAGATGCCAGGCTCTCACGGCTATTCGACATTGATCCATCTTAGAACTCACTATCAAGAACTCCCCGTCGTTGTTATCTCAGCTCACGAAGACAATACAACGATTAGTCGTGCTATTCATTATGGTAGCTCCGGGTTTATCCCTAAATCATCATCTATGGAAACCCTTGCTACGGCACTAGAGGCGGTTTTATTTGGTGATGTATGGTTACCAGAAGGTGTTGAACTGCAAGAAGTCAGCGATGATGGTACTGATCAGATGGCCAGTAAACTTTCAGACCTGACCCCGCAGCAATATAAAGTGCTGCAGATGTTTGCTGAAGGCTTACTTAACAAACAAATTGCCTATGATTTAGGCGTTTCAGAAGCGACAATTAAAGCGCATGCCACTGCTATATTTAGAAAACTGGGCGTTAGAAATCGCACTCAAGCTGTCATTGCACTGCAGCAGTTAGAGATGGAAAAAGTCGATATTTAACTCAGGACGGGACAAACATCTGTTACGATAAAGCCGCATTTTAATGCGGCTTTTTTATGACGTTCAAGAACCTGTTACTACCTAAAGTTCTCCATGACCTTGTAGTACATCATACCTAGTGCCAATGCCTGATTTCCAAACCACTCGTTGAGTGGGATCCTTAAATGCGACATCTCAGCAAAGAGACCAAACTCTTGTTGATCTCCAATAATGGCATTAGCCATTATCTCTCCCATAATGTGAGAGGTTGCAACCCCATGACCCGAGTATCCTTGGCAATAAAATACATTTTTTGAAACTTTGCCTAACTGTGGAATTCGATTGAGTACTATGCCAGCCATCCCCGTCCACTCATACTCTATATTGATCCCTTTCAGTTGTGGGAAAGTACGCTCCAGAGCAGGCCTTAGTTCATTGGCAACATTTTTTGAATCCCGCCCTGAATAGTTAGTGCCACCACCAAACATTAAGCGATTATCAGCGGTTAGTCGGTAGTAATCCAGTACAAAACGGGTGTCATATACAGCTACATTTTTGGGGATCAAGCTTTGCGCCTGCTCAGAAGTAAGTTGTGCAGTGGCGCAATTCCCAAGTGATGCAGGAAACAACATGCCTCTTAATTTTTTTCTCGCCAGTTTATGATAGGCATTTCCCGCGAGCACAACACTGTTAGCAGTGATCTTTCCCTTTGCGGTCGTCACTGTAGCAAGTACGCCATCCTCAATATCAACAACCGCGGAATGCTCAAAAATTTGTGCCCCTAAACTCTCCGCCGCCCTCGCCTCACCAATACAAAGATTGACTGAGTGCAGATGCATATTGCGTTTATTTAATAGGCCACCGTAATACAAAGGTGTATCAATATACTCAGGTAACTGCTCTTTAGTCAGCAACTCAAGTTCAGTTTCCATGCCATGTCTACAAGCCTCATCATAGGTCTGTTGCAACTCGTCTATGTGACTCGCTTTATAGGCTGTATGCAAATGGCCATGCTTAAGATCGCACTCAATACCGTACTTTTTTACTCGTGTTTTAATAATTTCATGTCCACGCCAGCGCATATTCCAAACGAACTGTTCAGCATCAGTGCCTAATTTGTTTCGCAACTGCTTGGTCATGGCTGTATCACCTGACAAACTGCCTGTCACCTGTCCACCATTACGGCCTGTCGCTCCCCAACCAATCTTATTGGCTTCGACAATCGCAACCTTATAGCCCTTCTCACTAAGCTCAACGGCCGTCGCTACGCCAGTAAATCCACCACCAACAATCACTACATCAACACGTATATCACCCTCTAACTCAGGGTAGTCAGTTTCAGTATTGATGGTAGCGTTGTAGTATGAGTTGCAACGTGGTTGTGACATAACAATTTCCTTTTGAGTAATTGATTACTTCTTGTTTTATATTTTTTACACGTCGTTCAGTATATCCATCTTTAATGCTGGGTCAAGTCATCATAAATCTGAATCGCGAAGACAAAAAATTTGCTACTTTTCATCCGATAACTTTATACCAAGGCGGTTTACTCCATTTGAAGCAATAACTTGTCGAGTGATATTTCAGCGACTATCTTCAATAGTGAACGGTAAATACCTTTTACGTTGATAAGTCGTACGCGTCGTCCTCTGTTTCACTCTTCTTAACTTATCCATGAGGAGAGAGTATTGCCGCAAATGATAGAACATATGTTGTCGAGAGGCGTACAGGCATAGCTCTGGGTAGATTCGGCATATTAAGTCACGATCAGAATAAGGACTGTGAAATGAAAAAACTCGGTTTAGTAATGGTTATCCTCGCGCTCAGTGCCTGTGCATCTGCGCCCGCTACATGGAAAGGCATGTCAGAAAGAGATATAGCTGCATGGAAGGAGATTGGCTTTAATGCTGAGCAAGCTCAAGCATGGAAAGGCGGCGGATTTACCCCTGAGCAATCGGAGAGTTGGTCAAAACAAGGCTTTAACCTTAGCAGTGCCACAAGTTGGAAAGGACAATCTTTTGATGCTGAAGAAGCGAAAAATTGGAAGACTGGTGGCTTCGATGTAGACAGTGCCGTTGAATCAAGAGATAAAGGTTTAACTCCAGTAAAAGTTGAATAATTCAAACCACATTTAATTAAAAAAGGCACAAGCGATGTGCCTTTTTTGTTTTCAGTAATTAGTCCTTTCTGACCAAGCTGGAGATCAATGCTCTAAGCGCAGCAGGTTTCACCATTTTGGCCATGTAGTGGTAACCTCGAAGCTGAATGTCATCAATTAAATCTTTACGAGTATTAGCGGTAATCAATATACCTGGAAGGTTTTCACCATAAAGGTTTCTGACTCCATCCATCGCATCGACGCCATTTTGATCATTATCGAGATGATAGTCTGCAAGTACGATATCAGGAGCAACGCCTTTAAGCCCAAGCTTAATTCGAGCATCGGCAAAGTCGCTGGCGCAGATAACCTCACACTGCCAACGCGTTAATAGACTTTCCAGCCCCGCTAAGATGGCCTCTTCATTATCAATACATAATACTTTCACGCCTGCTAAAGGTTGCAATAGAGAAGCGACTTTTTTCGGTGTAGGCGCAGTCATCTTCTTACCAAGTGGCACTTTAATCGAAAATACTGAGCCCTGCCCTAATGTTGAACTGACGTTGATTTCATGCTCTAGAACACGACTAATCCTGTCTGCAATGGCTAAGCCTAAACCCAAGCCACTGGCACTTTTACTCTCAGGGTTATCCAGTCGCTTAAACTCTTTAAAAATCTCTTTGGTTTCACTTTCATCAATACCACAGCCGGTATCAAGCACTTGAATTTCAAGTTCGCTGCCACGATAACGACAACCTAACAAAACACGGCTTCCCTTGGCGTAACGATATGCATTAGTTAAGAAGTTTTGTAACACCCGCCTTAAAAGGCTTGGATCTGAATTAATGGTCGCCGAACAAGGAATAGCGCTAAAACTAATTGAACAATCTTTAGCCATCGCCTCAAACTCAACCGCCAAGCCATCGAGTAGATCTGCAATGGCAAAATCTCGCCGATTAACATCAACCATGCCTGAATCCAATTTGGAAATATCGAGTAAGTCGGTCAGTAATTCACCGGCAATTTTCAGTGAGCTGTTAACATGATTGAGGGTAGTTTTAGCTTCTAGATCTAAGTTTGGGTATTGTGAAAGTGAAGCAGTGAAAAGTCGAGCTGCGTTTAGCGGTTGCATTAGATCGTGGCCAACAGCTGCAAGAAACTGACTTTTAGATGCATTCGCCATCTCCTCTTGCGCCTTCGACTCAAGCAGTTTGCTATTAAGCATGGATAACTCGTAGGTACGCTCTTTTACTCTAGCCTCAAGGGTTTCGTTTGATTCTTGCAGGGCTTTTGCTTGCAAGCGGTATTGAGTAATATCAGTAAAAGTCATCACAAAGCCACCGCCGGGCATGGGGTTACCCTGAATTTTTATGACTTTGCCATCTTTGCGCTGCCGCTCTGAGACATGCTGAGTGCCATTGCGCATATGCTGTACACGCTTGTCCACTTGCTCTTCAATATCGCCAATACCACAATAGCCGCGTTCAGCATTAAAGCGAACCACATCACTGATAGGCATGCCTGCCTGTAAAAAATTGTCTGGGTAGTCATAAAGCTCAGCATACTTAAAATTCCAAGCAACCAAATTCAGATCCTTATCGACCACGCTCATACCTTCATAGGCGTGCTCTATGGCACCTCTAAGCATATCTTGGCTCAAGATAATTTTAGAAGAAGCTTCATCAACCAAACTAAACACTTCATCAAGTGCCAAATCCCGCCCTTGCATGACTGAGTCCATCACCAGAGATGCACTTGAAGCCCCCAGAACCCCAGCAAGCATATGTTCGGTATGCGCGATGAGTTCAGGCGGTGCAACCTTATGCCAACTATCGCTTTTAACAGCATCCTCAGAAAAACCTGAAAAACTCTCATAGGCGCGTGTAGGACTAACAAAACGACTTGCTAGTATGAGTAGATCTTGCTGAGAAACAGGTGCACTCTTGCGGTTAGTATCCTTTTTCAATCGTCCAGGCGTTACAAAAGCGCTGGCTTGTATGCGCTCGGCTACTCCGGCGCGAAACCAGATGGAACCAAGCATATAACAGCCGCAGTTCGCCAGTAATGCGATGAGAATATCGCGCACGTTGGGCTTAATAGAATCGAGTAAAGCGATATCGGTCGCAACAATGCCTGAATGAGTAGCTGCTCCCTGTAGCAAGATGTAACACCAGCAACCAAAGCCAACCGCCAGCCCTAAGAAAACACCACTGCGATTACCGTGTTTCCAATACATACCACCGATTAATGCCGGGGCCAATTGAGCAAAAGCACCAAATGACAGCATCCCTAAGGAGGATAACGAATCGTTGTCCATAAATGTTAGATAGCTAAAATACCCTAGGCCTAGAATAAGCATAATGGCAAGACGGCGAGCATTAAGCAGTAGTTGCGAAAACTGGCTAAAATTTCTGGCTTTTATTTGCCCAGTTCGAAGCATTAGCGGTACCAGCCACTCGTTACTCACCATCACGCTAATGGTTACAACAGCAACAATGACCATTCCTGTTGCAGCTGACAGTGTACCGAGCAGCGCCACAACAGCTAACCAAGGTTTATCAAGTGCTAATGGTAGATTAATCACGTAAGTGTCAGCGGCTACCGCATCGCCGAGTAATAACTTACCAGCCAAAGCAAGTGGCGCCACAAACAGGCCAAACAACAGTAGATAAACTGGGAACATCCACTTAGCTTTAACCATGGTTTTTTCATTGGTGCACTCAACCATCATGACGTGGAACTGCCTAGGCATACACAAAAAGGCAGCCATACCCACCAGCAGCTCAGGCATCAGTGATTCAATACGAAGATTTGGTTCATTGATCAAATCCTTGGCACTGGCTTGCTGCCAGATGTCACCAAAGCCATCAAAGACTCCAAAACTAATGACAATACCAACAAGTAAAAATGCTCCGAGTTTGACCAAAGACTCAAATGCAATCGCCAACATCATACCGGGGTTATGCTCGGTAGCATCAAGCTTTCGTGTACCAAATAAAATGGCAAAAATGGCTAATAGGCCTGTTATAACCAGTGAGACTTTTGTACCGTCGAACAATGCGCCCTCAGGCTGAAAAAGATTCAAGCTAAAGACCATAGCTTTAAGTTGCAACGCAATATAAGGCATGATGCCAAACAGAGCGATTAAGGTGACGATTGCCGCGAGAACTTGAGATTTACCATATCTTGCTGCAATAAAGTCAGCTACAGAGGTAATGTTTTGCGCCTTTGACACAATTACCATCTTTCTCAGCAGGCCAAAGCCAACGGTAAATATTAAGATAGGGCCAATAAAAATGGGGAGAAATGACCAAAGATCATCGGCAGATTGACCAACCGTGCCGAGAAAACTCCATGATGAACAATACACAGCAAGGCTTAAACCATAGATCCAAGTTTGGATCCGCTTTGTGATACGACTGAACCAGCGCTCAGCTCCCCAAGCAATGAGGAACAAAATACATACATATATGATGGCAATAGTGCCAACCAGAACAGTCAAATTCATAGGATTCTCTTTTTTTTACCTATTTTGCGGTAAAAACCAAATGAAATCTAGCCAAAAATAAATTACAACCTTTTAAAAAATAAGGATATTTTTTTACTAGACCAAGGTCTAATAGAGATATAACCCTCACACAATCCATACTCATCTCACGCAAATTAGATAAGGGAAGCCCAATGAGCATGCAGTCTCTCTACAAAGTTCCAAGTGAAATCGCAGCCAATGCACTTGTAAATGACGAACAATATAAAAAAATGTATCAGGAGTCGATTGTAAACCCTGAAGGTTTCTGGAGAGAACACGGCAACCGTATCGATTGGATGAAACCCTTTACTAAAGTAAAGAAAACGTCGTTCGATGACCATAATTTGTTCATAAAATGGTTCTATGATGGCACGCTTAACGCGTCAGCCAACTGCCTCGACAGACATTTAGAAAATAACGCCGACAAAGTGGCTATTATCTGGGAAGGCGATGATGCAAAAGATCAGCGTACAATCACCTATGGTGAACTGCATGCTGACGTATGTAAGTTTGCAAACGCACTTCGCAGCCAAGGCGTAAGACGCGGTGACGTAGTAACAGTTTATATGCCGATGGTGCCAGAAGCCGCAGTTGCCATGCTTGCCTGTGCCCGCATTGGTGCTATTCACTCTGTGGTATTTGGTGGATTCTCGCCTGATTCTATCGCATCACGCGTCATTGATGGCAACTCGAAAGTGGTTATTACTGCTGATGAAGGTGTTCGCGCAGGTCGTATTATCCCGCTTAAAGCTAATATCGATGAAGCACTATCCCACCCTGATGTTGATTGTATTGAAAAAGTCATTGTTATGAAGCGCACTGGCGGTGATATTAATTGGGTTGATGGCCGTGATATCTGGTGGGAATCTTTAATGGAAACTGCCTCCGAGCATTGTGTTCCTGAAGAGATGGGCGCTGAAGATCCGCTATTTTTACTCTATACCTCTGGCTCAACCGGTAACCCTAAAGGTGTGCTACACACCACTGGTGGTTACATGGTTTACGCTGCGATGACTCACGAATATGTGTTCGATTATAAAGACGGTGAAGTGTATTGGTGTACTGCCGATGTAGGCTGGATCACTGGTCATTCATACATGGTCTACGGCCCACTTGCCAATGGCGCTACCGTATTAATCCACGAAGGTGTGCCTAACTACCCAAGCCCAGCCCGCTTAGGTGAAATGATTGACCGACATAATGTCAATATCCTTTACACCGCTCCCACGCTTATTCGTGCGTTAATGGCCGAAGGTAAAGAGCAGTTCGATGGTTTCGATGGCAGTTCACTGCGCATAATGGGCTCTGTCGGTGAACCGATAAACCCAGAAGCGTGGCGCTGGTACAACGATGTCATTGGTCATGAGAAGTGCCCTATCGTCGATACGTGGTGGCAAACAGAAACTGGTGGTATTTTGATTAGTCCACTACCTGGTGCTACAGACACCAAACCAGGTTCTGCAACTCGCCCATTCTTTGGTGTACAACCAGCACTTGTTGACAACATGGGTAATATCGTAGAAGGCGCGAATGAAGGAAACTTAGTGATCCTTGATTCATGGCCAGGACAGATGCGAACCGTGTTTGGCGACCATGATCGCTTTGTACTGACCTACTTTAAAACCTTTAGAGGCATGTATTTCACTGGCGACGGTGCAAAACGTGACGAAGATGGTTACTACTGGATCACGGGGCGTGTTGATGACGTGATTAACGTATCAGGTCATAGACTGGGCACAGCAGAAGTTGAAAGTGCCTTAGTTGCCCATGAGCAAGTTGCTGAAGCCGCAGTTGTTGGTTACCCGCATGATATTAAAGGGCAAGGGATCTACGCTTATGTGACGCTGACGAGGGGTACGGTAGAAACTGAAGAGCTACGTCAAGAGCTTCGCCAATGGGTTAGAAAAGAGATTGGCGCATTAGCAACTCCAGATCTCATTCAGTGGGCTGGCGGCTTACCTAAGACACGTTCAGGAAAGATTATGCGTCGATTCCTACGTAAGATTGCCGCAAATGAAGTGACAAACTTAGGTGACTCTTCAACGCTGGCTGATCCTGCCGTGATTGATACCCTGATTGAATCTCGTCTTAACCGCAGTGAATAATTGTTAAGCAGAAATACTCGCTTTACCTTCCCAGCCCCTCTATGAGGGGCTTTTTTTATGCCTTTAAATAAACAAATCCACATTTTGCTTACCGTCACAGCGTATTTATGTGATGATTTCGCTATCAGTTTTTGTATTTACCTGCCAAACGGAAACTCACGTGCAACTTCGAGACTACCAGCAACAATCGGTTGATGCCGCCATCAGCCACTTTAAGTCAACGAGCGACTCTGCCGTATTGGTACTTCCCACCGGAGCGGGTAAAAGTATTGTAATCGCTGAATTAGCTAGAATCGCCAAAGGTCGCGTTCTGGTGCTCACCCACGTTAAAGAGTTAGTGGCGCAAAACGCAGAAAAAGTCGGCCTACTCACCCAGAAAGCCTCCATTTATTCTGCAGGCTTAAATCAGAAATCAACCAGTGGGAAAACAGTAGTAGCCAGTATCCAGTCGGCGGTTAAACAGCCAACACAGTTTAACGAACCTTATAGCCTAGTCATTATTGATGAGTGCCATCGAGTCAGCCCAGAAAAAGACAGCCAATATCAGCAGTTGCTCGCTCATCTTAAATCAAAAAATAGCAAGATTAGGCTATTAGGATTAACTGCTACCCCCTACCGTTTAGATCTAGGTTGGATTTATCGTCATCATTATCATGGTAAAATCGGCAATACCGACAAACCCGTTTTCGAAAAGTGCATCTTTGAACTGCCCATGCGCCCGTTGATCAAACAAGGCTTTTTAAGCCAACCAAAAATGTTTGATGGGCTTAGTGCGCAATATGACTTTAGTGAGCTAACAGCGTCGCCTACTGGGCAATACAACGAATCAGAGGTTAATTCACTGCTCAATCATTGCGGACGAGCCACCACCGCTATCGTCAAGCAACTCATTGCGCTAGCAAAGCATCGCCAAGGTGTGATCATTTTTGCAGCGACCGTTAAGCACGCCGAAGAGATAATGGCAAAACTTGACGGGTATGAGCCAGCACTAGTCACAGCCAAGACCTCTCGCGAAGACAGGGACTTACTAATTGCAGCCTTTAAAGCGAAGCAGATTAAATTCTTAGTTAATGTGGCAGTGCTCACTACGGGCTTTGATGCGCCTCACGTCGACTTAATAGCCATCATGCGACCCACGGCCTCAGTCAGCCTGTTTCAGCAGATGGTGGGACGTGGTTTACGTATCGATGCAGCTAAAACAGAATGTCTCATTATTGATTATGCAGCTAATGGTTATGACCTGTTCTATCCAGAGGTAGGTCAGCCCAAACCCAATAGTAAATGTAAACCAGTACAAGTTCATTGCCCGGTATGCGACTTCGCCAATATTTTCTGGGGGTTAACTGATGACGATGGTGACATTATTGAGCACTTTGGCAGGCGCTGCCAAGCACTAATAGACACTACCAACGGTAAGCAACAGTGTGACTTTAGGTTTCGCTCTAAAGCCTGTCCAAATTGCGGAGAAGAGAACGATATAGCCGCAAAAGTCTGTAACCATTGCCAAGCTGTGTTGGTCGACCCCGATAAGCGCCTTAAAGAAGTATTACAGCAGAAACATCACCATTTGTTTAAATGCCAAACTATGTTGCTTGAGCCCGATGGTGATCGCTTAATCGTGCGCTACATCGATATTGAAGGCAATGATTTTTGCCGCTATTTTAAGATGCAAACGCCTGCGCAAATAAGAGCCGTATTTGCTTTGTTTATTTTCCCCCACAGCAAAACACCGGGCATGAAACATAAAAAGTATCGCTCTGCTCAAGAGCTTGCTAACGATGCCGACAGCTTTAGAAAGCCAGATCTATTACTACTTAAGAAAGGCAAAAAAGGCTGGGATCTGCTTGAGTCCATTTTTGACTACCAAGGCCGCTATCAAATCGAGCCGAGCGATATCGAACTGTAACTATCAGCTTAGAGATTGATCAGTTTGAAATATACACCATTATAGAAACGCAGTTTGAGCAAACTTGGTCATTTCTCAACGGTTCCGTGCAGAACGACTAATCAGCAGTTCCTTAAATATATAGCCGAAAATGCAGCAATGCGATTAACACAACTAAAAATATCGATTAGAACTAATCCGTAGCGTATGTTATAAAGTGCTCAAGCTATTTTTGAGGAATAAATATGTTTGTAGTTATTTTCGGTCGTCCTGGTTGTCCTTATTGTGTACGTGCAGTTCAAGTTGCAGAGCAACTTACTGAAAAACGTGAAGATTTTAAGTTCAAATATGTAGATATTCATGCTGAAGGGATCAGCAAAGCCGATCTAGAAAAAACAGTGGGTAAGCCAGTTGAAACAGTACCGCAGATTTTTGTCGATAAAGATCATGTTGGCGGTTGTACTGAGTTTGAACAATATGTACGAGATAATGACTTAATGCCAGCGGCATAAGTTTAACAGCTCAATAAAAAAGGAGGCTACGGCCTCCTTTTTTGTTCTCTAAATTACCTTACTAATAATAGCCTTTTATCAACTAGAGTACATACTTCATTGAAAAGATGACTCGATTCAGCTCACCATCAAAACCATTCTCTTTGGTGTTCTTGGCATACATATACTCTACGCCAACCGTAAGCGGCTTAACCGGAGAATACAATAAGTTGATATAACCAGAATAAGAGTCTTTATTTACGTTATTGCCAATCAAGTCAATATTGTTATCTGCTTTAAAGCCTGAACCCGTGATACTGGTACGCCACTTATCATTCCACCAATGGCGATACGAAATATAACCACCGTATGAGGTAATCGCTTCAATGTCACCATTTACGTCCAATACACCTGCATTAGCGTAGTTAAGTGCCATGTAGCGCCCTAAGCCGTCACCATAGGTGGCAGACATTTTAATATCATCCTGTCCAACTGGGATCACACCTGTAAAACTTAAGCCGTAACCGAACGTTGAGGCGTCTAAATCATCTTGCTCAACGTTAAGCTGACGTGCAAGGCCTGCAAACGTGAATGCCATACCACTTTCAGTTTTCATATTATATCGAGCTACAAAATCTGGCACCATGCCGCTGCCACTGGTTATACGGCTACCTGTTGGATCACGATAGGCATTAAGTGTTGTTTCTGGGTTCTCTGCGGAGAATTGAAAACCACCGTTTGTGTAGCGAACCATGGTTTGACGCACAAAAGGCGTACCTTCAGCAGCACCTATAAAATCTAGGTTTTCAGGTAATGCGCCTGGATTTTGGAATGTGGTCCACATTTGACCAGCAGCCCAATTATCAAAACTAACAAAAGCTTGGCGAATACGTGGCGAGTAACTGTTTGACACTCGCTCGTTGCCGTCGGTGTGAGTCATAAAGTCTAGCTCGATAAAACCAACTAGTTTATGTCCATCAATATCGGTAGACGACTTAAAGTTAAAGCGTGATTCTCTTGCTTGGAAATCAACAACTTGCTTACCGTTACTTGGATCACCATAAATAGTACCTGGTACATAAAACTGTCGTGATAGACTTCCAGAATCAGGTGCGCCATTGCTGTAATCACTGAACATCACATCAGCTTTTACATAACCACCAAATTTAAAATCTGTATCTGCCTGTACACTCACACTCGTTGCAGCGATAAGCGAAGCACACAAGATACTTAATTTTGCTTGTTTCATTCCCTTTCTCCCATATTTTTTTATTATCCTTACGAAATATGACCGACTTAACATCAAGGCAACATTAGCAATAGGTCTATCAGACAAAGGTAGAACACTCTTTACTAATTAATCACTTTCGCATCCATCGCCGCTAATGTTAGTAAAGAAAATTACAAAGTGTTAATAAGTCGCGATAATTTTAAGAGCGAGATGTAACTATTCTTTTAGAGTGCAGCCTTAAAAAATAAATGATCAAAATAAATCGACTAAAAACAAAAATCAATTAATGATTAAATACAACTACTTATGAGTATTCCGCACAATCAAGAAAGCAGTGAAAAAAATTTGTAACACAACTGTCACTAACCAAATAAAAGCTAACCTATTATTTAAGCTTTAATTTTATGAAGACTCATCTTTATTAGTCATATCACCAAAAATGCGTTTCATCTACAACAAACACCTTGAGATGCGATAGCGGAATATGACCAAAAATAAGGATGAATAATCTATCTCTAGATCAAAAACTATCTCTATGGATTGGCTTTAATGGTGAATTGGCTAATGCAGAAAAGATTTAAAATAATACCAATCAGTATAAGAAGTGATTACATACTGAGTTAAAAGAAGCGGATATTGAAATCATAAATAGAGGCGATAACGCCTAAAATGACGCAACCATTCAAGTTGTGACTATATAAAGAGCAAGCTAACTGCCATTCTACTCAAATAGACAAAACTGAGCTGACGTTATGAATTGTTATTGCAAAGATTCTATCTAAGGGAGTGTTTCAAAATCTATAAGAAGTGGTGGGTCGTGAAGGATTCGAACCTTCTACCAATTGCTTGTAAAAAAGAGCAAGCCAACTGCCATTCTACTCAAATGGACAAAACTGAGCTGACGTTATGAATTGTTATTGCAAAGATTTTATCTAAGGAAGTCTTTCAAAATCTATAAGAAGTGGTGGGTCGTGAAGGATTCGAACCTTCGACCAATTGCTTGTAAAAAAGAGCAAGCCAACTGCCATTCTACTCAAATGGACAAAACTGAGCTGACGGTATGAATTGTTATTGCAAAGATTCTATCTAAGGGAGTGTTTCAAAATCTATAAGAAGTGGTGGGTCGTGAAGGATTCGAACCTTCGACCAATTGCTTGTAAAAAAGAGCAAGCCAACTGCCATTCTACTCAAATGGACAAAACTGAGCT
>NZ_JAKIKQ010000010.1 GCF_023284045.1 Shewanella kaireitica | reverse complement strand
GTGGAAATGTGGAAATGTGGAAATGTGGAAATGTGGAAATGTGGAAATGTGGAAATGTGGAAATGTGGAAATGTGGAAATGTGGAAATGTGGAAATGTGGAAATGTGGAAATGTGGAAACGTGGAAACGTGGAAATGTGGAAATGTGGAAATGTGGAAATGTGGAAATGTGGAAACGTGGAAATGTAGAATTTTGCGCTGCTATTGTAACCTATAATGGGGCTGTGATGTGGATATTGTTGGTCGTTTTTTTGGCCAAGCCAAATTAGGTATACACTAACCACTAATAGATCTTTAAGTCGGCGTTAGTTAAGAGAGTGTTAAAACTATGCGCTTTCACACACGGGGTAGCTAATTGAAAATTTCTCCAGCCGGATATTCAACTCGCGGTCATCTTGCTAGAATACATTTCCTACGCCTACAAAACACTTTTTTGGAACCACAATGAAGATCCTTGCCGATGAAAACATGCCTTACGTGCAGCAGTTGTTTGGTGATTTAGGCGCGATTGAATTCGTAAATGGAAGGGAGCTAACCTCTTCTCAAGCCAAAGACGCTGATGTGCTGTTAGTGCGCTCCGTGACTAAGGTGAACCAAGCATTACTTGCAAGCAATGACAAACTTAAGTTTGTCGGCAGTGCAACCATAGGTACCGACCATATTGATTTAGACTATCTTGCCAGTCGTAATATCCCATTTTCTAATGCGCCAGGTTGCAATGCCACTGCTGTTGGCGAATTTGCTTTTATCGCCATGCTTGAACTTGCGCAACGTTTTAAAAGTCCTTTAAAGGGCAAGGTTGTTGGCATTGTTGGTGCTGGCAATACAGGTACCGCAGTGGCAAAGTGTTTAAAGGCTTATGGCATTGAAGTGCTACTTTGCGACCCAGTACTAGAGGAAAGGGGTGACAACAGGAGTTTTGTTGCTTTAAGTACCCTGATTGAAAAATGCGATGTGGTTAGTTTACATGTGCCAATTACAAAAAAAGGCGAGCATAAAACCTGGTATCTATTTGATGAAGCGCGCTTAAATAGCTTGCGTGAAAACACTTGGCTACTGAATTGTTGCCGTGGTGAGGTGATTGATAATCATGCACTGCTTAGGTTTAAACAGCAACGAGAAGATGTCAAAGTGGTACTCGACGTATGGGAGGGGGAACCCAATCCGATGCCTGAACTGGTACCTTACATCGAGTTTTGTACGCCGCATATCGCTGGTTACTCATTAGAAGGCAAAGCCCGCGGTACTTTTATGTTGTATCAGCAACTGGCTAAAGTGCTGGCAATAAAAGGCGATAAGCAGATGGAATCGCTACTGCCGCCGCTATGGAGTGAGCAAGTTGCAGTTATCGAAATAGCCGATGAAAGAGCATTATTACAGCTGGCTCGATTTGTTTATGATCTGCGCGATGACGACGAGTTATTTCGAAATAACTTTCTTAATAACCATGGGTTTGATCATATGAGAAAAAATCACAAGCATAGGCGTGAATTTAGTGCATTAAAGGTAGGCAATATAGGCCAAACTGATGTAAATTGGTTGTCCAATTTAGGGTTTTCAGGAGTCGAGCTGTAATTATGTCGCAGGAATATAATGTTGTCGTATTAGGTGCATCGGGCGCTGTGGGTCAAACAATGATTGAGATCCTTGAAGAGCGTAATTTTCCGATTGCAAATTTGTACCCTTTAGCCAGCAGTCGTAGCGCCGGTAATACGGTAAGCTTCCATGGTAAACAGGTCGAGATTTTAGACGTAGATACCTTTGACTGGTCACAAGCTCAAATTGGTTTCTTTTCTGCGGGTGGGGATGTGTCTGAAAAGTGGGCGCCTATTGCCGCTGAGCAAGGTTGTGTTGTTATCGATAACACTTCGCATTTCAGATATGACATTGACGTACCACTAGTGGTACCAGAAGTGAACCCTGAAGCGATTGCTGACTTTAGAAATCGTAATATCATAGCCAATCCTAACTGTTCAACGATTCAAATGTTGGTAGCGTTAAAGCCTATCCATGATGCTTACGGGATCTCGCGTATTAACGTTGCAACATATCAGTCTGTATCAGGTTCTGGTAAACAGTCAGTTGAAGAGTTAGCCACACAGTGCTCTAAGTTGCTTCAAGGTTTACCTGTTGAGCCAAAAACTTATTCAAAACAAATTGCGTTTAATGTGTTACCGCAAATTGATAAGTTTATGGACAATGGCTACACCAAAGAAGAGATGAAGATGGTGTGGGAAACACAGAAAATCTTCGGTGATGAAAATATTGTCGTGAACCCTACCGCAGTGCGTGTACCTGTGTTCTATGGCCATTCAGAAGCTATTCACCTTGAAACTCTGCAACCTGTCGACGCTGAAGATGTTAAATCCGTGTTGCGTGGGGCACCGGGTGTTGAGCTGTTTGAGTCAGATGAAGAGTATCCGACTGCCGTTGACGATGGTGCAGGAACAGATCCAGTTTATGTTGGTCGAGTTAGAAAAGATATTTCCCATGACAATGGCATAAACCTATGGGTCGTATCAGATAATATTCGTAAAGGCGCTGCATTAAATAGCGTACAGATAGCTGAAGTGTTAATCCGAGATTATTACTAAACTGATTTAGTACTCGATTAATTGCTTAAAAAGCCCGCACAATGCGGGCTTTTTATGTTTTAGACTTGTGAACAGTAGCAGGGCAACTTAATCTAGTTTATAGTAATCTCAATAAATACAATTGCCTAAAGCTGGTCGCTAAAGAGTGACTTCTACGCTTCAAAGGGAAGGATTGATGAACTTTCGCACTTCGCATTTTGCTGGCATCATTGCCGCTGCTTTAACTGTTTTTGCTGTTGCTCCTTCGATTAACCTGGCGACTGCAGAACCATTAAAAATTACTGGTCCTGAAGGTCAAACTAAAACAGTTAAGCGACAATATGGGCCAACAACATCATCCGATACGTTCTGGAGTATCGCGCAAGCGGTTAAACCTGATAATAGCGTAACCGTTTATCAAGTAATGTCAGCCTTATATGATGCCAATCCCCATGCTTTCAGCGGCAAGAATTATAATAGCTTAGAGCGCGGTATGATTTTGTTAGTGCCGTCAAAAGACGTCATGCAACAGGTCTCCAAAAGCAGTGCTAAAAAACGAGCTGAAAATAACGATCGTGGCTGGAATAATTCAAACCAAACAGTAGCGCCCGCAAGAGTCACTCAACCAGTTGACAAACCTAAGGCCGTAATTCAACCCGAGGTGGCGTCCAAAGCGTCACCTGCTGAAATCAAACTACTTACAGAAAAGCTTGAGCAAGCAGAAGCGTTAAATCTGTCACTCACTGATGAGTTAGCGCGTGCGAGCGATGAAATAACCATAGGTTCAACTGATACTGAATCTTTTCAAGAAGAGATAGCAGAATTACAAGCCGAAAATGCACTGTTAAAACAAGCGTTGCAAGATCGTACGATCGAAAATGAAGCACTAAAGAGTGACATTGCAGCCAAACAGAAAGTGATAGATCAATTAAATCAGCCAAAAGAGCAGCCGACTTCGACAATCTGGCGCTCCTTAATGGACAATCCATTATTACTTGTTCTTGGTGCCGTGGTTCCTGCATTACTGGCTCTTGTTTTATTCTGGCTGTTTATCCGACGCCGTAATGAAAATGAAGCGTCTGCAGAGTCAATGGATGACAAAGAGTTAAATGACGTTCCGGTCGATTCTGATGAGAACGTCACAGCCGCTGACAATTTAGATGAAGACGATCTTAGCCTCGCAGTGCATTTGGATACTGATCAAACTGATGATGCCAGCGGTATCAATGTGATTACTGCTCCAGAGTCCGACGATGTAGACCTTGTGGTTGAAGAAGCCGCAGATGAGGGCCAATCTTTAGATGATTTGTGGGCTGAAGCGATGGGCGAGCAAGATGGCGAAATAGAGGCTACCGATGATTTAGCATCATTCGCAGCTGAAAGCGATGATCTTGATACGTTATTAACTGGAATCGATGAAGAACCTAAAACCAATAAAGCCGCTGCAGATGATGACTTAGATGCACTACTATCAGGTTTTGATGAGGCACCTGAAGCTGACAAAGCATCAGAGGAAGACGATTTAGATGCACTGTTATCAGGTTTTGACGAAGTACCTGCAGCTGACAAAACATCAGAGGAAGATGATTTAGATGCACTGTTATCTGGCTTTGACGAAGTACCTGCAGCAGATAAAACATCAGAGGAAGACGATTTAGATGCACTGTTATCTGGCTTTGACGAAGTACCAGCAGCAGATAAAACATCAGAGGAAGATGATTTAGATGCACAATTATCAGGTTTTGACAAAGCACCTGAAGCTACTAACAACACCGTAGCGGAAGATGACTTAGATTCACTTTTAGCTACAAGCAGCTCAGCAGGCTATGAAGATGTAAGTGATGCTGATGAACTCGATTCACTACTTGCAGAATTCGAAATTAAGGCTGATGAAACAGAGATAAAAGCAGATGGTAGTGATATCGATGCGCTTTCAGATGAAGTTGCTGCAGAGTTAGAATTGCCGCTAGAGATCGCAGCAGAGTTAGATCTTAACGTTGAAGATGTGAGTACAGACGAGGCAGAGCTTGATCAAGAGCTAGACACATTACTTGCTAATCTCGAAGCGCCTGTTGATGAAAATGCTGCAAAATTCCCACAAGAGTCGATTGCACTCATTGATGATATTGCAGCAGAGCTAGAAACTGAGCTACCAAAAGAAGTGGTCGAAGAGGGTGAACTAGATAGCTTATTAGCTGAGTTCAATTTGTCGGATACCCCCGCAGACGAAGTGCTAAGTGAGCTTAACGTTAGCGAAGAGGCTAACACTGAAACGCCGGAAACTACTGAGAGTGACTTTAGCTTAGATTTCGATCTCAGCGACTCTGATATCACTTCAGATGAAATTAGTGAAGATGTCAGTATTGAGTTAGATCCAGTCGCAGAACGTGTTGATACTAAACTAGCTGATGACAATATGCTTGAGTTTAGCTCCGAGCCAATAGAGCCAAGTGTTAAAGCTGACAAAGACAGCGGCTTTTTTGATGACTTAAAAGGGACAAAAAAACCAGAACCCACTGCGCTAGATTGGAATTCTGTCACCTCTGAAGTGGATTCAGCAGCACTTTCTGATGATGAACTGCTTAGCGAGTTAGCTGCTAGCGGCGGTTCGAATGTCGCAGCAGAAGATGAAGAGCTCGACGCATTTATTATTGAAGATGATAGTAAATTAACAGTCGATCAAGCATTAGCTGCGCTTGATGCTAATGAAAGCAGTGACCCATCTAACGATATTCCAGAGCACGATTTAACCACTTTCCAAAAAGATAACGGTTTTATCGATATCGATAGATTATTGAATGAAGCCGAAGAAGAGAACGTAGAGACAGATCTTTACCAAGAGTTAGATGTCGATATGGGCGAGCTCGACTCTTTGATGGGTAATACATCTATGGTTGATGTGGATGATGCTGAAAATTCAATCAATGCCAAGCTTGATTTAGCCCGTGCGTATATTGAAATTGATGACAATGATAGTGCTCGCGCATTACTCAAAGAGGTGGAACTTGACGGTAATGAGAGACAGCAAGAAGAAGCGTCAGGTTTGATAAAAGAGTTGGTGTAAAATATTCAGTTAAAAACGGCGCCTAAGGCGCCTTTTTTATGCTTATCGTTCGGTATGAATATGCTAGAATCGCCGGCTATTAAATATTATTGATTGCCGATAGCTGCGTTTTAAGCAAATGTCGCGGTGGCAAACATGTTTGTACAGAGTTAAGAGGTGTGTGATGCGGGTTGCGTTAGGTATAGAGTACGATGGAAGTCGCTATTATGGTTGGCAGCGCCAGCTCGATGTCGACTCTGTGCAAGGGCAGTTGGAAAAAGCCCTCTCTAAAGTTGCCAATGAGCCAATCACTGTGCAATGTGCTGGCAGAACCGATACTGGTGTGCATGGCACTGGGCAAGTGGTTCACTTCGATACCAATGCGATTCGTAAAGAGACAGCTTGGACACTTGGCGTCAATGTCAATTTGCCTGATGATATTGCCGTTCGTTGGGTTAAAGTCGTCGATGACGAGTTTCATGCGCGTTTTTCAGCGACCGCGAGACGCTACCGTTATATGATCTATAATCATCAATTACGCCCAGGCATTTTGCGTAGTGGCGTAAGCCATTATCGCGGCGATATTGATGAAAATAAAATGCATCAAGCTGCGCAGCTATTTGTTGGCGAGCACGACTTTACCAGCTTTAGAGCATTGCAATGTCAGTCTAAAACGCCTTTTCGTGAAATACATGAAGTTAATGTCACGCGTCAGGGAATGTATATCTGTGTTGATATAAAAGCCAATGCCTTTCTACATCATATGGTGCGTAATATTGTCGGCACCTTACTTGAAATCGGTAAGGGTAATCAGCCAAAGGAATGGGTTAATACATTATTAGCACTTAAAGACAGATCAAAAGCAGCCGCTACGGCGCAGCCCAATGGTTTGTACTTGGTTGATGTTACTTACCCTGAGCATTTTCAATTGCCTAAGCTAGCTTTAGGTCCACTGTTTATGTTGGATTAATCCAGTGATGGAATCGATGAAGCATATTGCGCCTGCAACGAACTCTCCTTTGAGCATTTGGCTCGACTATTTGTTGGCTATTCACCCAACAGAAATCGATATGGGGCTGGCGCGAGTCTCTGAAGTTGCCAAACGTTTATCATTAACTGCACTGGGCGATACCAAAGTGGTCACGGTGGCTGGCACAAATGGCAAAGGAACAACCTGCGCCATGATAGAAGCAGCGCTCAAGCTCACAGATAGAACGGTTGGCGTTTATAGCTCTCCACATCTGCTTAAGTATAACGAGCGGGTGAGAATTAATGGTGTAGATGCTACGGATGCAGCGTTAGTCAGTGCATTTGAAGCCATTGAAGCTGCAAGAGCTGAGATATCGTTGAGCTTTTTTGAGTATGCAACATTGGCAGGATTAGTGCTGTTTAAGCGAGAGCAACTTGATGTTATTTTGCTTGAAGTCGGTCTAGGTGGCCGTCTTGATGCTACCAATATTATTGACGCTGACATCAGTGTGGTCACCTCAATCGATCTGGATCATCAAGAGTATTTAGGTGATACCCGCGAATTAGTGGCAGCTGAAAAAGCAGGCATTTTCAGAGCGGGTCGCCCAGCCATTGTTGGCGAGCCTGACTGCCCACAGCCGCTTATTGATTATGCGCAAAGTATTGGCGCTAACTTATATCGAGTCGGACAAGAGTTTAACTATTCCTGCAGCGATACAAGCTGGAATTATCACGGGCGATCTTTTGATTTAGACCCATTACCTCTACCTAAATTACCCCAACCCAACGCAGCAACGGCTATCGCGGTATTAGAGCACTTATGTCCAAATATTAGCTCTAATTTGCTTGCTGACGTGGTGGGAAATACACAGCTGGCAGGCCGCTTAGAACAGCTTGGTGATAAGCCTTGCGTGATGGTCGATGTTGCTCACAATCCTCACGCCGCTCGTTATCTAAAATCGCGCTTAAGTAAGCTTAACAAAACACGCCTGTTTGCGATTTGTGGCATGTTAAAAGATAAAGATGCAACTGCTGTGTTAGCAGAGCTGTCAATCGATGTAACACATTGGTATCTTACTGATTTAGACGTTCCAAGGGGAGCGAGTGCAGCTTCATTAAAAGCGTTATTGCCGTTACAGAGTAGTGCGAGTTGTTTTGATAACATAGAATCAGCTTGGAAAGCGGTAAAACAGCAAGCAAATGCCGACGATGTGATCATCGTTTTTGGCTCATTTTATACCGTCGCAGGATTTAAAGCGTTGCTTAAGGGAGAGAGTTTTGTCTAGTCATTTTCAAAATCGTCTAGTCGGTGTGATTGTTATTGTCGCGCTAGGAGTGATTTTTTTACCCGATATTCTTGATGGTAAAAAGCAGCGCCAAGAGGAGCAGTTTGCCGAGATCCCACTAAGACCGGAAGTAGAGCAAGCACAGTTACCTCAGCAGGCGATAGAAACGCTAGAGCTAGACACTGAAGTGTCTAACACTGCTGTAGGTGATGATAGCTGGGAAATAGAGCCTACCATAGAAGAAGAAAAAGCCGCAGCTGTGGTAAACACTGAGCCTAAAGTTAAAGAGGTTGCTGTTAGTGCAGAAAGTACAGTGGTTGCCGCTAATAAAAAGCCGGCAGTTGCCAATTCAAAAGCATGGACTATTCAGCTTGGTAGCTTTAAAAACGCTGCAAATGTACAAGCTTTAGTGAAACGGTTAAGAGCTAAAGGCTTTAGCGCTTACACGTTACCAACAAGGCCTGTTGATGGTCAGCTGACGAAAGTGTTTGTCGGGCCAAACATCTCCAAAGATAAATTGACTGCTATGCAGTCAGATATTGAAAAGTTGGAGAAGTTGAAAGGCCGCATTGTGGCATACAACCCCGTCGAAAAATAACAAGGTGTGATTGTCCTATTCTGAGAAATCGTTATTTCGTCTACAAAGCGTGTGAAATAATCCTGTCTCTGATAGAATCGCGCCGTCTTAAACCCTATGCCGGATATACTCTTCAATGGTTTGGATTGATTACGCTATCATCATCGTTATTGGACTATCAACACTGATAAGTTTGGTACGAGGCTTTGTTAAAGAAGCGATGTCACTTGTCGTGTGGTTCGCCGCATTTTTCATCGCTAGTCAGTTTTACCTCAAACTCGCGACTCATCTTACCCAGATGCAAGATGAAATGGTTCGTAACGGCGTAGCCGTCGCTATTCTCTTTATTTCTACGCTTATTTTAGGCGCTTTGGTTAACTATATAATTGGCCAACTGGTTTCTAAAACTGGATTGTCCGGCACCGACAGAGTGCTCGGTTTATGCTTCGGTGCGCTTAGAGGCGCACTAATCGTGAGCGCAATACTATTTTTCTTGGACGCTTTTACTGGAGCGCCAAATACAGATTGGTGGCAGAGTTCAACACTCGTGCCCGAATTTGGAGTTGTTATTCAGTGGTTCTTTGACTACTTGGAAAACACCTCAAGCTTTGTACCCAAAATATAAAATGCACTAAAGCATTATTTGGACTTCGGCCAAGAATTAACTTGGCTGAAGCAAAAATATTTAAATAATAGAACATCTTACAATGAGGAAGCTTACCCATGTGTGGTATTGTCGGAATAGTTGGTCAGTCATCGGTTAATCAAACCATTTATGATGCATTGACTGTGCTTCAGCATCGTGGACAGGATGCTGCTGGCATTGTGACCGTAGACGGATATGCGTTTAGATTACGTAAAGCCAATGGCTTAGTAAAAGACGTTTTCGAAGCCAAGCATATGCAACGCCTGCAAGGTAATTCAGGTATTGGTCACGTGCGTTACCCAACGGCCGGAAGTTCAAGTGCTTCAGAAGCTCAGCCGTTTTATGTTAACTCACCTTTTGGGATCTCATTAGCGCACAACGGCAACTTAACCAACACGGTTGATTTGCATGAGCGCTTGCATAAGCAGCGTCGTCACGTTAGCACGACCTCTGACTCTGAAGTATTGTTAAACCTACTTGCAGATGAATTGCAACATACTACCACTCAACACCTGTCTTCTGATGATGTGTTTAAAGCTATCAGCAAAGTACACGAAATTGCTCGTGGTGCTTATGCGGTTGCGGCTATGGTCATCGGCCATGGCTTAATGGCATTTAGAGATCCGTTCGGTATTCGTCCACTAGTTATTGGTAAGCACGAAACTGAAACGGGCACTGAGTACATGGTAGCCTCTGAAAGTGTTGCGCTGGATGCTGTTGGTTTTGAGTTTATGCGTGATGTCGCCCCGGGTGAAGCGGTTTATATCACACTTGAAGGTGAGCTTTTCACTCGCCAGTGTGCTCATACTCCAAGCTACGCACCGTGTATCTTCGAATTCGTTTATTTTGCTCGCCCAGACTCAACTATCGATAATGTCTCTGTTTATAGCAGCCGTGTAAACATGGGCACGATGCTAGGCGAGAAGATCAAGAGAGAATGGGAAGATCACGATATCGATGTGGTTATTCCTATTCCTGAAACTTCGTGTGATATCGCCCTTGAAATTGCCCGTCATATGGACTTGCCATACCGTCAAGGTTTCGTTAAAAACCGTTATATCGGTCGTACCTTTATTATGCCTGGTCAACAAGAGCGTAAGAAATCGGTGCGTCGTAAGCTCAATGCCATCGGCGCTGAGTTTAAAGGTAAGAACGTCTTACTGGTTGATGATTCGATTGTTCGTGGCACGACTTCAGAACAGATCATCGAAATGGCACGTGATGCTGGCGCTAAGAAAGTGTACTTTGCTTCAGCGGCTCCAGAAATTCGTTTCCCGAACGTTTACGGTATCGATATGCCAACGACTAATGAGCTTATTGCCCATGGTCGTGACGTAGAAGAGATCACCAAACTTATTGGTGCTGATGGCATGATTTTCCAATCACTGCCAGATCTCATTGAAGCTGTACGTAAAGAAAACCCAGCGATTAAGCGTTTTGAAACATCAGTCTTTGACGGCAAGTACGTCACGAATGATGTTGACCAAGCGTACTTAGATCATATTACTCAATTGCGTAATGATGATGCTAAAGCTAACCGCAGCAAAGATATCGGTACTAACCTAGAGATGCATAACGTTTGTCATCCGTAGGTATAGCTTAAATACTCAAAAAGCCGAGTGAGAACTCGGCTTTTTTGTATCTGTAATAAGCTAAAGACTAAACAACTGCTGTGCCCATACAGCCATCCAACTGGCGAACAGCAGTGTATAGGCCACTCGCGTAAAACCATGTCCTAACTTCAAACCTATTAAGGTGCTAACACAGCTGAGGCTGATGGTCAGGCTGGCAAGGACCAAGGGCTCGATTGTTCTATTCTGCGATAATAGCGGCGCGGCAAGAATGACCCAGGCGGTGATAAGTAAAAAGTGGAATAGTAATAACCTATCGAGCCTGACGCCAGGGGTTGTCATTGTGGTTAGCATAGTGGTTCTCCTTTAACGGTACTAAAGTCCTCCTTTAACGATGGCTAATTTAATCACTAAATGAGAATAGTTCTCAACAAAATTTACAATCTTTGAGCAGTTAAACGCCTTTTCATTGCGCTGAATCTCGCCTCAGGTTACAGTTACTGTTAATTTATACAGTGATAAGAATCTGCATCGATGATCTTATATATTGCCGAGAAACCCAGTTTAGGTAGAGCCATTGCCGACGTATTGCCTAAACCACTAAAAAAGGGTGAAGGGTTTATACGCGCAGCTAATGGCGATTGTGTTTCTTGGTGTGTGGGGCACCTATTAGAGCAAGCTGAGCCCGATGCATACTCGCCTGAGTATAAATCGTGGAAATTTGAACATCTGCCAATAGTGCCTGATGTGTGGAAGATGAAGCCCAAATATAAGATGCGTGGCCAGATCTCGGTGCTTAGAGGCTTAGTTAAAGAAGCTACACAGCTGGTCAACGCGGGCGATCCGGATAGAGAAGGGCAGTTGTTAGTCGATGAGATCATTGCTCACTTAGGTGTTAAAGGTAACAAATTAACACAAGCTAAAAGATTGCTGATAAGTGATTTAAACCCTCAAGCGGTAAAGCGCGCCTTGGGGCAACTGCGACTTAACCGAGAATTTATTCCGCTATCAACTTCTGCATTAGCACGCTCACGCGCTGACTGGCTTTATGGCATGAACATGACTCGTGCTTATACCATCCAAGGCCGAAAAGTCGGTTATCAAGGGGTGCTGTCAGTAGGCCGAGTGCAAACCCCCATACTCGGTTTAGTGGTGCGCAGAGATGAAGAGATCGCTAATTTTGTCTCTAAGCCTTTTTTCGAAGTATTGGCGCATTTAACTGCGGAGCAACAGCAAACATTCACCGCCAAATGGCAACCTAGTGAAGCCTGTCAGCCCTATATGGACGAAGATGGGCGAGTATTGTCTAAAGGACTCGCGCAAAATGTAGTCGGCCGTATTACGGGTCAGCCAGCAACAGTAGAAAAAGTGGATGCGCAAGACAAGAAACAAAATGCACCATTACCCTACAATTTATCAAGCTTGCAAATAGATGCCGCTAAACGCTTCGGCATGAGTGCAAAAACCGTATTAGATACTTGTCAGTCATTATACGAGCGTCACAAGCTTATCACTTACCCGCGCTCTGATAGCCGATATTTGCCACAAGAGCAGCATGGCATGGCGCCGAGTGTGATCAACACAGTTAATAAAGGCGCTCCCGAACTAACACAAGGCATTGACGCACCCAATGCCAAGCTTAAATCAAAAGCCTGGAATGATAAAAAAGTCGATGCTCACCATGCGATTATCCCAACGGAAAAAGTGGCTAACTTAAGCAGTTTGAGCCCAGCAGAGAAGCAAATTTATCTGCAGGTGGCTCGGCAATATCTGATGCAGTTTTATAATGCTTACCAATACAAAGAAACGCAGGTTGAAATCATTATTGCTGGCGGCTTATTTAAAACCAAAGCCAAACAGGAAATAGCGAAAGGTTGGAAGCTGCTGCTAAAACAGAGTAAAGCGAGCAACAATACTGATCCAGCCGGGCAAGGACAGGATGACGAGTTAGCAACCATACCGCCATTAACTAAAGGGCAAACCCTTTTTTGTGACCACGGAGAGTTATTAGAGAAGCAAACACAGCCGCCCAAGCATTTTACTGACGCGACGCTTTTAAGCGCAATGACAGGCATTAGCCGTTTTGTTACTGATGTTGAGATCCGTAAAATTCTAAAAGATACCGATGGGCTGGGCACTGAAGCAACCCGTGCAGGTATTATCGAGTTGTTGTTTAAGCGAGGCTTTTTAGTACGGAAAGGCAAGACCATCGTTGCTACTGATGTCGGAAAAGGGTTGATCAACAGCTTACCCCATAGCGCTACCACTCCTGATATGACCGCGCTTTGGGAAAATAATTTGGACTCGATGAGCCGCAAAGAAACCCAATATCAAGCTTTTATGCAGCCACTGATCAGCAAAATTGATGAGCTAATTACCCAAGCGGGCTCGACTTTGCCCACTGCATTGCAAGGGGTGAAAAGCCCGACACCGTTTAAGAAAAAAAGCTATGCACGTAAAGGTGGAAAAGGGCAATCAACAGTAAAGAAACCTGCTCGGAAGCCAAGGGCAGTTAAAAGTTAGCGATTAGAATTTAATGATAACCAATAACTTGTAAAAGTAGGCTTGCTTGTCGATCTCTATCATGTTTCGCAAATCATTTTGAGTGTAGGGCTATTTCGCTAAGATAAAAGCGGTTATCATTTGTGATAGTTTGGCTGGTGCCAGTTTACGCTTTTAGGAAAGTTGTTGTTTAATTCACGAAAATCAATGCAGATGTTCCAATCTAATTTGACACTGGCGTTATTGCTGGTGGTTTTTGTGTCGCAGATTTTCCCAACATGTGTGGCTGCAGATATTCATCATGTTGATCAAAGCATGAGTCAGACTCATCACTTTGAGAATAGCTTACCAACTGAACTGCAACAAGACTGTTGCGATAACGCTGTGCATGCCTGTAGCCACATGGTTGATGTTAGTGAGCAAGATGAGCATAGCGATGATTTCCATACCGCTTGTCATCCGCCTGTTGAGCTAGGCACAGTGGCTAAATCGACTGGTGTAGAAGATCGCACCTTGTTTGCGATTAGCTATCAAAACCGCAGTTATGCGCCACCTATTCCCCCTCCATATCGTTAATCCCTGTTTCGTTTAATTGAATTATTTTTGAGTCATTAGATTAGTTAAAACACTGAATCTTAAGCATTTCAACATCTGTAACTGCCAGTTATTGCCAGTTATTGATTATATTGCAGATTTAAGGTCCGTTTGACGTGCAAAGTCTAAGCTCGAATCAATGAGTCAATGCATTGTTTATATTTCAGTTTTTACTGCAGTTAAAACAAGCAAAGACTTAACTAACAGGAGTTTCGTCTCGTGATAAGAGATAAAAATATCTACTTGGTGGCGTGTCAACGGGCATTGATCACAGTGGCTATCTGCATGGCCGCATTGTATTGCACCAAGAGTATAGCTGCACAAAAAGCACAATTAGCCTCATCACAGCAGCAAGGCTTAGCAGCAACAACGAATGCTGGTATCAGCCTATCTTGGGCATTAGAGCAAGCATTGCTTAACAATATCGCGCTGAAATCGTTTCCCTACTCTTTACGATCAAGTGAAGCAATGGTTTTGCAAGCAGGTATTACACCTAACCCTGAGCTGTCGGTGAGTGTCGAAAATATTCTTGGCACAGGTGATATGCAGGGTGTTGATAACGCTGAAATCAAATTAGTGTTAAGCCAGCTCATAGAGCTAGGCGAAAAACGTCAGCATCGCATCGACTATGCCCAAGCAGGCCAAAAACAGCAGCTTAGTGACTATGAGTCGATCCGCTTACAAGTGCTAGCGCAAACTACCGAGCGCTATTATCAGCTACTGCGTTTACAGGCACTACAAGCTTGGATCGACAGACGTATTGAACTTGAGCAAGCCTCGTTAGTGGCGATTAAAACTCGTGCTAATGCTGGCGCGGTCATCCAAGCTGATGTTAGCAAAATGCAGTTGCGTTTAGTGCGCTCGAAGGTATTAAAGCAGCGTATTGATGGCGACTTTAATGTGGCTAAGCAGAAGTTATCGGCTATGTGGTCAAGTGAGGTTAAATTCACCGCTGCTAACGATAAACTCAAGCCATTAGTGGTGTTGCCAACAGCTGCAAGTGTACTCAATGCGATTGAAACAGCGCCGCAGTATTTACAACTACTCAGTGTCGAGCGCTTGCTTATCGCCAAGCGTCGAATGGAAGAGTCTAAAGCCAAGGCTGATATTACCTTAGGGGTGGGCGTCAAGAGTTTTGATGGCTTTGATGACGGCGCATTAATGTTTAACTTTTCAATGCCGCTGCAGTTTTCTAATCCAAATCAAGGCAATATCCTTGCTGCTAAGGCACAAGAGGATAAAGCCCATGAACAACAGCGATTTGCTCGTGAGCAACTTAAGTTGACCTTGTTAGAGTTGCACCAATCTATGCTCAACAATGCTAAACAAGCGCAGTTGTTAAACGCACAAGTATTACCGCTAGCCAAGCAACTTCAACAACATACTCAATCTGCTTACCAAACAGGTCAAGCTAATGTGCTGCAACTTGCCGATGCACAATCAGAACTTTTTAGCGTTGAACGCGAACTGATTGAAGCCAAAACGGCAGTATATTTGGCATTGCTTGCCATTGAGCGCATTACTGGGCAGTCAATGACTGTCGCTAACACCAACATAAAGCCTGTTGTGGCAATGGAAATTCGATAATGAAACTTAATTTTAATATTTTATCTGCACAGCTGGCAGCCACTCTTTTGTCTCTCTCTTTATTGACTGCTGGTACATTGGCGCCTGTTGGTGTTGCAAATGCCAGTGGTGACCACGGACATGGCCATGAGGAAGAGGAAGAGCACCAAGAGGAGGGGCCACATGGTGGCCGACTTGTGGAACATGAAGATTTCTCACTGGAGATCACTATGGCAGAGTCTGGGATCCCACCTGAAATGCGTATATACGCTTTTTATAAAGGTGAGCCAGTTAACCCCAATGAAGTCGAGCTATCAGTGACTTTTACCCGCCTAGACGGCGCTATCGATAAGGTTCACTTTAGCGCTGAAGAGCAATATTTAGTCAGTCAAACCAGTGTACGCGAACCGCACTCTTTCGATGTCGAGGTTCATGCTGCATTTAAAGATCACGATTATGATTGGCACTACGAAAACCACAATGGTCGAGTAACGATTAATGATCGCTTACTGGCATTATCTGGCGTTGAAACGGCAAAGAGTGGCCCACAAGAGCTGCACTTTGTTGATAGGTTATTCGGCGTTGTTAGCGCCATTACTGACAAGCAGTTTAGTGTATCTGCGCCCTATACTGGCGTTATCGAGCAGCTTAATGTCACAGTGGGTGACAGCGTCGAGAAAGGTCAAGTGATTGCCACTGTCAGGAATTCATCAACTTTGCAGCGCTATACAGTTAAAAGCCCTGCAAAGGGTCAGGTGACTGAACAGATGCTGTCGGTAGGTGATAGCACCTTTAACCAAGCTTTATTGCGAGTTAGCGATCTTTCCAATGTGTGGATTGATATGTCGGCGTTTCCAAAAAACTTAGGGCGAGTTTCGCTTGGTCAAAAAGTGACGATTGGTGATGATGACCACGGAAATAGCGAACAAACTCACAGCGAAGGTAAAGCCGTTAGCACTATAAGCTATATTGCACCTGTGATGACCGGAGGTCATATTGCCCGAGTACGCGCCGTTATTGCAAACCCAGACGGTCACTGGCGTCCAGGTATGCATGTACAAGCTAATATCGAAACACGTTCAAAGAAGGTGACTCTCGCGGTTCGCGAAGATGCACTTCAAACCTTCAATGACAAGCCAACTGTTTTTGTTAAACACGGTAATACCTTCGAAGCCCGTATGCTGACACTGGGTGAGTCTGATGGCGAGTTTGTTGAAGTGCTAGAAGGACTTGAGCCAAACGCTGAGTACGTGACTGAAAACAGCTACTTGCTAAAAGCAGACATCATGAAAAACGCGGCTAAGCACGTACACTAAGGACGAAACCATATGGATACTATTATCTCATTCGCCCTTAAACGGCGATTATTGGTACTAGCGATTACACTGCTCATTGCGCTATTAGGGGGTTATAACACCCTCAAGCTACCTATTGATGCTGTGCCAGACATTACCAATGTGCAAGTGCAGATCAACACCGCGATTGCTGGCTATTCACCGCTTGAGTCGGAGCAAAGGCTGACCTATGTGATTGAAAATGCCATGGCGGGGATCCCAAGTTTAGATTATACCCGCTCGATCTCGCGTTATGGCTTGTCACAGGTGACTGTCATTTTCGAAGAGGGCACTGATATCTACTGGGCGCGGCAACAGATAAGTGAACGCTTACAAGGCGTTCGCAGTGAGCTACCTACAGAAGCCGAACCTGCGCTTGGCCCTGTTAGTAGTGGTTTAGGCGAAGTATTTACTTACTCCATTCGCGCCCTTGATGGAGCGGTAAAAGAAGATGGCACGCCTTATAACGCTGAAGATCTGCGTACGATTCAAGACTGGATCATCCGCCCGCAGCTGGTAAAAGTTAATGGCGTTACAGAAATCAATAGCTTGGGTGGTTATGAGCGCGAATATCAAGTCGCGCCAGTGCCAGCGAAGTTATTGGCATTTAAGGTGACTGTTGATGATGTTATCACCGCGCTTGAGCGTAATAATCGCAATGCAGGTGCCGGTTATATCGAGCGCAGCGGCGAGCAATGGCTAGTCCGTTCGCCAGGGCAACTTAAAGATCTAGAGTCAATTCGCCAAGTTGTCGTCACCAAGCGTGATGACGCACCTGTGCGAATAGGCGATGTTGCTGATGTGTTTTATGGTAAACAGCTGCGTACTGGCGCCGCCAGTCAAAACGGTGAAGAGACCGTGCTGGGCACTGCGTTTATGTTACTGGGCGAGAACAGTCGCATTGTTGCCAAAGAGGTTGGGGAGAGACTCAAGCTGATTAATGCCAGCTTGCCTGAAGGCATAGTGGCGGAAGCCGTTTATGACCGTACAACCTTAGTCGATAAAGCGATTGAAACGGTACAGAAAAATCTATTTGAGGGTGCTGTACTGGTTATTGTGGTGCTGTTTGCGTTACTGGGTAATTTCCGCGCGGCATTGATTGCAGCGCTCGTTATCCCTCTGAGTATGTTATTTGCCATTACCGGTATGACCGCAAATCGCGTGTCGGGTAACTTGATGAGTCTTGGCGCAATTGATTTCGGCATTATTGTCGATGGCGCAGTGATCATTGTTGAAAATGCCCTACGCCGCCTAGGTATGGCGCAACATCAGTACGGTCGATTGTTGGTACTTGAAGAGCGTATTAAAGTCGTTGCAGAGGCAACTAAAGAGGTATTTCGCCCGGCAGTGTTTGGTGTATTGATCATTATGTTGGTCTATCTGCCGATATTTGCCCTAAGCGGTGTCGAAGGCAAAATGTTCCACCCGATGGCCTTTACGGTCGTAGCTGCACTTATCGGTGCATTGTTGTTTTCGGTAACGTTTGTGCCAGCAGCCATAGCGCTATTTGTAAAAGGTAAAGTGAACGAGAAAGAAAACTGGCTGATGGCTGGTGCGCGTAAAGCCTATGAGCCAGTGCTATTTTTCTCGCTCAAGCGTCCTTTTATTATCATTGCTGGCGCTATCGTGCTGATGGTGGTGACCAGTGTTCAGCTTAGTCGTCTGGGTTCTGAATTCTTGCCAAAACTCGATGAAGGGGATATCGCCATGCATGCCATGCGGATCACTGGCACCGGGCTTGAGCAATCGATTGAGATGCAAAAAAAGCTCGAAGTAGTGATTAGTGAGCTTGATGAAGTTGAGCGGGTATTTTCAAAGGTGGGAACACCAGAAGTGGCAACCGATCCTATGTCGCCAAGTGTTGCCGATACCATCTTGATCATCAAACCACGCTCAGAGTGGGCAGATCCGACTAAGACAAAAGCGCAGTTTGTTGATGAACTTCGTGAGCATGTTGAGCAAGTACCGGGTAATAACTATGAGTTTACCCAGCCCATTGAGATGCGCTTTAACGAGTTAATCGCTGGTGTGCGCGCTGATGTGGCACTGCGGATCTATGGTGATGACCTCGATACCTTAAAAGATGCGGGCGACCGCGCTGTCAGGTTGTTCCAAGGCATACAGGGCGCAACCGATGTGCGCGTTGAACAGATGTCTGGTCTGCCAACGTTATCGGTCGAGCCTAACCGCGATCATTTAGCCTTGTTGGGTCTGACGATTGTTGACGTGCAACAAGCTCTACAAACAGCTGTTTCGGGCATACCTGTCGGGCTTATCTATGAAGGTGATAGACGTTTTAAGCTGGTTGTGAGAATGGCGGATGATATTAGCCAAGATCTTGACAAACTAGCCAATATCCCGATAGCACTGTCAAGCGAGCTAAACCCCGATTTAAGCTATGTGCCTTTGGGCGAAGTGGCTGAGCTGCACTTTAAAGTGGGGCCTAATCAAATCAATCGTCAAAGTGGTAAGCGCCATGTTGTGGTCACTGCGAATGTAGATGGCCGTGATTTAGGCTCGTTCATCCAAGACACTCAAAAAGTGATGGCTGATGATTTAGCTTTGCCAAGTGGTTACTGGAGTGAATACGGCGGCACCTTCGAGCAGCTAGAATCGGCATCGAACCGTTTGATGATTTTGGTGCCATTGACACTTCTATTGATTTTTGGCTTGCTATATAGCGCCTTTGGCTCAGTGCGCGACTCACTCATTATCTTTAGCTGCGTACCGTTAGCGCTTACGGGCGGCGTATTGGCTTTGGTATTGCGTGATATGCCATTGTCGATCTCAGCGGCGATTGGCTTTATTGCACTATCAGGCATTGCGGTGCTAAATGGCGTGGTGATGCTGAGCTTTATTAAAGAGCTTAAACTGCAGGGGCTAGAGCTTATTGAGGCGATTAAGCAGGGCGCAAGCCAACGTTTACGCCCAGTGATGATGACGGCATTAGTGGCAAGTTTAGGCTTTGTACCGATGGCGCTCAATATCGGTACTGGCGCTGAAGTGCAACGGCCACTGGCTACAGTAGTGATAGGCGGTATTATCTCGTCAACACTGCTGACGTTAGTGATCTTGCCAGTGCTGTACTCATTGGTTTATCGCTTTAGTCGTAAACAGCGCTCAGCAACGAGTTAAGCTGTAGCAAGTAACAACGAAGTTAATCCGTGAAATATAAAGACGATAAAGGCAGCGCCTTTATCGTCTATTTTAGGTTTTTATATTGATTACTGAGCGGGTCATAGTGGTAACCGATATCGGCAAGCTTAGAGTCTAGCAATTGCTTATCAATATCCATCTCATAAAAAAGCGCGGCTTGGTCGCTGCAGGTCAATCTGAGTTTTTCGTTAACGATCCCAAGCAATGTTGCAGAGCTAAGCTGTTCCAGATGAGTGATGTCCATCAGAGTTAACCTCAATATGAGAGAGGCTTTAAATATGGTTTTTGAGGCAAAAAAAAGCAAGCCTAAATAAGGCTTGCCAAAGGTGATACAGGTGAGGAACTGATTACATTATGTCGATGTAAGCTTAAGTGTTTCTTAATTAACGTAAGTTTTCCCCACGGTTAATTGCAATTAATCTGTCCAGAATATGCTCGCCATTCATACGAATACCGTTGTGCTCATATTCAGAGGTTAACCAGTACTTTAAGTTGCCTACTTTCGCTGCGGTTTCTAAGCTATAACGCATCTCAACAAACATATCTTCGCTATATATCGCTGCGGCAACAGGCACCTTGTTCTCTGCTAATTTTGTTGGTTGATATAGCATCGGCCAATCGCTTTTTTCAGCTAGCATAGCCGCAGCCTCTTTTAACGGCTTAAGGTTATTGAACTGCTCAAACATCCACGGATAGATCATCTCTCCGGTGAAAAGAAACGGCTTATCTACGCTGTAGTTAAACTGTGGGTACTGCTGCCTTACTCTATGGGCTGCCCAGTTTGACGCACTGTTCTGACAATAGATGGATTCATGCAGCAAGGCAAAAATGGGGTTGGTGTTGTAATCGAGTAACTGGCAGAAATGTGCCAAAAATAGCGGGTTTACAATGGTACCGCTTGCCGTTGTGATTAGCGCATGCTCCAGTAGGTAGTAGACGCTCTCTGGGCCTTGCTCCATGCCTATGTTTATGCCCAGTAGTTGTAACATCTCAACGGTAAGCTGCTCGCCTGTAGCCAGCCTTACCTCGTTTTCGCTAATATGCTGTGCTAGCGCTTTGACTAGGTCTTGCGCATCAGTAAAACGGGCAAAAAAGTCATTGTTCTTAGTGATAACCCGCAGGTATGTGGCTTGGTAGACTTCATCGGCACTGCGGTTAAGTGACGGAATACCGCCAGTAATATAAGCTTCTTCGACGCCATCTGGCGCATCGTTAAGGTATTTTAAAACACAGAAACCACCAAAGCTTTGCCCTAGAATTGACCATTTGTCATCGCCAACCAATTGCTGACGAATAGACTCGGCATCGCGGATAATATTGTCGGCGCGAAAGTGGCTCAAGTATTCGCTTTGCTGGTCTGAATTCAAGTGTGTCAGGCTTGCAGAGCTTACTGGAGTCGACAGCCCGGTACCACGTTGATCGAGCAACAACACTCTAAATTCTTGTAAAGCGCGTTTTATCCAGCCACCTGTCGCAGCGGGCCTTACCGCTCCAAACCCTGGTCCACCTTGAAAAAATACAATAAAAGGCAGTTGTTTGTGTTGGTTCTCAGGGCTGACTAATTCGCGAGCGAAGACTTCAATTGTCTCACCTTTAGGCTGTTGATAATCAAGGGGCAGGGTGAAGGTATGTTTACGGGCAACCATGCCTGCAAAGGTGAGTTGTGGGATCATGTTGTTCGCCTTGTTTGTTGTTAACTATTATTGGGGCAATGAGGTTGGAGATTGTATACCGAAATCGGGCAGCTGTGCTGTAAATTTCTAGCAAATAACTAATTGACCGCAGCATAAAGTATTTGAAAAATCCTTTTGCAGCAATTACTTGTCAGTGATAGAGTGACAAGTAATAATTAGATTGCCTTGTCAGTTATCCTACTGCTGTTGAATAAGCTGTTAGCTTTCAGAGATAAAAATGAATTATCACTATTTGCCCATCTATGGATTATTAATTGCTTTATCTACATCATTCTACTTAGGTTATTTACCGCCAATCATCTTCTTGATATTCATTATTGCGAGCTTTTTAACTTTCCTAATCTACGCAAAAGATAAAAAGGCTGCTCAAAACAATGAATGGCGCGTATCTGAGAGCAAACTCCATATATATTCACTTTTGTTTGGTTGGCCAGGCGCTATAGTTGCACAGCAAAAGCTGCGTCATAAGAGTAAAAAGAAAAGTTTTCGGTTAATATTTTTGCTTACAGTCTTATTGAACATCGCATTTGTCGTTGGGATGCATACCCATGAAGGTTCTACTTTATTGAAAAAATATACTAGCGAGCTGAAAATTTATGTGAATAAAAGCGTCGATAATCAGCATGTTCGTAAAGCAGTATCGTTTCTATTAAGTGCTCACAATGAAAATTATCTCTACTACGAAAGCCCTACACGTTATATACGAGAAGGCTGATATTTTGCTAAATAGGCATATTATTAATGGCGAGTTGTAAATTTGGCATACTGAAATTGAAAAGCGGCGAGTTTCAGTCAAAAGAGCTGATATACAGCCCTAAGTTAATAGAAACCACTTTGCACTGAAGCTACCTTGTTACTGCTTTAAAATCCGTTGAGCATATTTACATTTACCAAGTTATGCCGGCGTCATACTTGCTAACTAAGCAGGTTCAACCGCTCTCAGTTTTACTGTCTTTTCGCTTAATATCCAGTGTTTATCCGCTATCCCCTGTTGAATATAGCTCAAGTTCCTGCTTTGGTTAGTACTTGTAGTTGTTAATAAACATGAGGATCGCTATGCTATTGATTAATAATGGCTGCCACCTAATTATTCGGTATGGAACTAATAGGTAAGGTATGAATAGCCATTAACAACTTCAAAAAATCTGTTCCATTATAAGGAAAGTAACGTGCAGACTATCAGTGATTACCGCAGCAAGTTTAACGTATTGTTGACATTAGTGTTTTCTCTCATTTTCGTGACTGCTTGCGATAGCAACGATGATACGGAAATGCAATCAGACTTTTTACTCGAAAAGGACTTTGCAGATAACAGTCGCTTGCGTGCCAACCCTGAACAAGGAGTGGTTGCATTATTTCTTGAGCCAGCCACGGCAACTGCAGCGGATGACTCCAATGGTGAATCAGGTACTGATCTTATACCTTACCTATATTCTCGTACCCTCAATCATACGTTTTGCTATGAGGATGGTAATAGCGACTCCAATCACTCTATGGTGCTTAACAATAGCGAAGGCGAAGAAGTGCTTAGCATGTCAGCCAATGACGAGTGTGTCTCGGCAATAATGCCTGCTGGTGAATTTCAATTGGTACTGACTCACGGTGAACATGTAGAAAGCACAGATCTAACCTTCTTAGTGACACAGCCCAATATTGGTTCCTTGTCTGCAATAAATAGCACTCACTATTCCATTGTTTCCAGGCTACTAAGTCACATAGGTAATCTGCTGATAAGCTCTGCTCATGCTGAGACTACAGATGACAATGTGACTACGCTTATTTCTACTAACGCCTGCAAAAATTGTGATTTATCAGATGCAAATTTGGATAATGCAACACTCACATTTGCTGATCTTTCTGGCGCTGATTTAACTGATGCCATATTAACCAATGTCGATCTTTTCGAATCAACGCTCACCGGAACCAACTTTAGTGGTGCAGATATGAGCAAGGGTGACTTTCGAGGTTCAGAAATGACTTATGCCGATCTCAGTGACGCCAACCTAACTGGAGCTTATTTTTCCAGCGCGCAACTGTCTCCAGCTGACCTTCATAATGCGACCGTCACGGATACGGATTTTGATAACGCCAATCTGGTTGGTGCGACTTGGACTGACGGAGGCATTTGCGATATCACCTCTGTTGGCTTTTGTAATTCAACAGCCGTTGCCGAGTCAGACCCGTGTGATTCAGTTAAGCAAGATGTTACCGATGATGGCAACACCGTTTATAAGTGCTTATTGCCAGCCGTTGACAAGCAAGTGTGTACCACTGAGTATGGTGGGGTTGATGGTGCAACGCCAATAACAAGCTGCGAAGCCATTGACTCTTCAGAGCTGGTTACGTCTGTCAATCTAGTTGATATCTTTAGTCAGGTTAGCTCATCTTTTGATACCACTCTGGACAACGACACTCCTATGGCTATTTTAGCTTGGGGGGGAGAAGGTGGCATAGGTTCTAGTGGCGGACTTTGGACCTCTGGTGGCGATGGCGGTAAGGCTGGGTTTGCATCAACCGTCACTACTCTATCTCATTTCCTAGACAGTTATGGACAAACTTCATTCAACTTCTTCATCGGCGAAAATGGCACACTAAGTAATATTTATGGTGACGGTGGCTCTTCTACACTGGTCATGATTGCAGAAAGTAGCCCTACTTCACTTGAAGACGATGTCATACTTATTGCCGGCGGTGGCGGTGGTGGTGATTCATCTGGATGGATTAATGATGGCACTGATGGCGCTGATGGTGGCGTTGCGGCTTCATCGATTATAGGTCAGGGAACCATTGGTGTAGGACAAAGCTTTGACAGTGGAGCCGATGGCGGCAGCACGGATGAATGGGGAGATGGAGGAAGCGGCGCTGATGACGGTAAAGACGGCATTGGTGGTCAAGGTGGACAAGGGTTTTTAGGGGCTAACAGTGAATGGGTTAATGGCGATCCTGGGGTTGGTTCTAACGGTAGGGGTGGCAATGCCGATGATAGCTTTAGCGGTGCTGGCGGTGGCGGCGGTGGTGGTGGCTATGGCGGCGGTGGTGCTGGCGATGATGCTGCAGGAGCGGGTGGCGGAAGCTGGTCGATTATTCCTGCCACGACTTGTAATAGCGCTCCGACTAAAGAGACTGCACCTTCAACGCCGGGATCATCAGGTGATGACTTTGGCAGTAAAAATGGTGCTGTTGAAGTTTGGATATTTCCAAAAGGCTGTTAGTCACAGATAAAACTCGCAGAGAGCTGGGTGTTTATTCAGTTCTCTACTTGCTTTATGTGCTAGCTAATCTGTTTTAATAAATACCTGTATTTGTTTATTATCAAGCTATTATCAATCTTTTTTGTTACTATCAAGTAGCTATCTTTAGCATTGAAATTAGACATAGCCTGTCTTTTATGTCGTGCCGACAAGTGCCACTTTGCTTGTCTTTCCGCTAGCAATTGCTTTTAAACTCTATCCATTTTTAACTGCAGATCCCAGTCAAAAATAGCGACTTGATAACAGAATAAAGACTCATTTTTCTATTAGCTGCTTTTAATACCAATTGCATTAAAAGTTTGACCATTCAGCGGGAATTCAAAACGCTGTAGGCAAGTAGCGGGATTTGAGCTAATAGTTATTCTCGGCTCTGGCGTCCTGCTTCGCTCTCGATAATTGCTCCTGCATTATTCTACCTTCGACCATCCTTGGTCTCGTACCTCCTAAATCTGACCGCCAAGGAGGGCCGGAATGTCTTATTTTGTATGGAACAAAATAGACCATTTAGTCGTATATCCAAATCCCATAGCGAAGCATACAGCGTTTTGCCAATTTGTTTAACCTCAGCCGCACTACGTGAGCCCCTCAGCCTTTCCACTTCTGCTTTGCATTGGCTTAAAAGGGAATAACCATTTCTTTACCGATGCGCTTTGAATTGAAAAGACTGAGGGGTTCTGAACTGGCCAAATACTTAATGCAATTGGTATAATATGCCGTTTTTGTGAGCGTTAGTTCATGTTCTACCAATTATTTATAGAGGAAATGCGTAAGTTGGCGTAATCTTTAATCATTGCACTGCTAAATAATCTTTAGGTGAGTTTCGATGAAGTATCAGTTAATACCGGTCACACCATTTCAGCAAAATTGTAGTTTAATCTGGTGTGAGCAAAGCTTGAAAGGGGCTGTGGTTGATCCTGGTGGAAACCTTGAGCGCATTTTGGAAGAAGCTGCTAAAAATAATGTCCAGATAGAACAAGTGTTATTGACCCACGGCCATATTGACCATGTCGGTGCGGCGCAAACTCTTGCTGAGCAGCTCAATGTTCCTATTGTGGGACCTCACTTAGCTGATAGTTTTTGGTTAGAAAGTTTACCTAAGCAGAGCCAACATTTTGGTTTTGTACATTGTGATCCGTTTACACCAAACCGCTTTCTGCAAGAGGGTGATGAAGTGACAGTGGGTGAGCAGGTGTTATCAGTGTTGCACTGCCCGGGACATACGCCGGGCCACGTGGTGTTTTTTGCTAAAGAGGCGGCTATTGCCTGGGTCGGCGATGTGCTCTTTAGAGGCTCAATTGGCCGCACTGATTTCCCGCAGTCTAACCATCAAGATCTCATCGACTCGATCACTAAAAAGTTGTGGCCTTTAGGTAAAGAGGTACAGTTCATTCCGGGTCATGGACCGCTATCGACCTTTGGTGAAGAGCGCGCGCAAAACCCATTTGTTGCTGATCAGCTGTTTGATTAACTCTGTAGCGACTTTAGTTATACGTTAAAACTAAAAATCCGAGCCTATTACTAGGTTCGGATTTTTTATGGCTGGTTGCTAACGTCGGTTATTTTGCCGTTAACTTTAGCTCGGCATTAAAGCGAGCAAAGGCGGCATCAAGATCGGCAATCAGATCGTCGACGTTTTCAAGACCAATATGCAGTCTGATCAGCGGCTTGCTGCTATCCCATTTAGTGGCAGTGCGCAGTTTATCAATGCCGAACACGCCTAGGATTAGACTTTCAAAACCACCCCATGAGAAGCCCATTTTAAAGTGCTGCATGTTTTCCACAAAAGCGGTGACCGCTTTTTGATCGCCTTGTTTTAACACAAACGAGAATAAGCCATTTGATGCACTAAAGTCGCGTTTAAAGAACTCATGCCCAGGGCAAGTTTCAAAGGCTGGGTGACGCAGATGATCGACCTCTGGGCGGCTATTGAGCCAGTTAGCGACTTTTAGGGCGTTTTGTTCGTGCTGGGCTAAACGAATACCCAGTGTACGCAGCCCGCGGCTGGCAAGGTAAACATCGTCTGGTGAGGTGCACTGACCTAGCAGATAGCTATTTTCTCGTAGCTGTTCCCAATGTTTCTCATTGGCGGTAGCAGTGCCCATCATGACGTCAGAGTGGCCGACAATGTACTTAGTCGCGGCTTGAATTGAGATATCGACGCCCATTTCAAACGGGCGTGAATTGATTGGCGACGCCCAAGTATTGTCCAGCATAACAACAACATCATTTTCATGAGCGATGCGGCTTAGTGTTGGCACATCTTGAATTTCCATAGTGATAGAGCCTGGAGATTCTAAAAATAGCACCTTGGTGTTGGGGCGAATAAGTTCACGTATGCCTTCACCAACCATTGGGTCGTAATAGGTGGTTTCGATGCCGTATCCGGCCAGTAACTTATTACACAGGTCACGAGTAGGCTCATAGGCACTGTCTACCATTAATAGGTGATCGCCCGCTTTTAAAAATGACAGTAAGCTGTTGCTAATAGCGGCACTACCAGACGGGTAAAGTGCAGTGCCGACACCGCCTTCAAGTTCAGCAATTGCAGCTTGAAAGGCAAAGTGAGTCGGGCCGCCACGACGGCCATAAAACATCTCGCCATTGGCTTTGTTTTTTGCAGCAAAACGCAGATCCTCCATGGTATCGAACACCATGGTTGATGCCCGGTAAACCGGTGGATTGATCACTCCTTGAGTCCATTTCTTGTCACGGCCAAGACTAATTATCTGCGTTTCTTTTTTCATAGGGCTATTATTCCACAATTAGGCATCTTTGGTTTTAGCCATCTTAACATCTAAACGGCTAAAGTGAAGCGTCAATATATTCAAGGTTGTCTTAAACGGACTTTTCTTTACTAATAGGTAGCTGGATGGCAATTTCAACGCCAGAAACAGCACCTTGATCATTGACTCTGTTCTGCGCACTAATTTTTCCTTTATGAAACAGACTAATTAAACGAGCGATATAAAGCCCGAGCCCCAAATGCGGTTTATCTTGCGCCTTTTGAGTTCGCACAGAAACCATAGATTCAAATATCTGCTCTGACATATTATCCGGTAACGGTGTGCCGTAGTTGGCTACGGTCAACAACGCTGATTTGCTTTGCACCACTAAACCCACTTCAATCGCGCTGTCCGCATGGCTAAACTCCAGTGCGTTAGCAATTAATTTATCCATTAGCTGGGCGATATACTCAGGTACACCTTCAACGAGGATGGTTTGCGGCTCAATATCGGTATTGAACCGCTGATTAGGGTAGGTCATCTGGTAGCCTTGCATACAGCCACTCACCACTTTATCTAACGGAAACAGCGATTTTTCTGCATGGGTTAGGCTCTCTTCCAGACGAGTGGCTTCGCTCATATTACTGAGGATCATGTTTAGGCGGTTAACGCCTTCCTGTGCCCGGTCAACATATTTGCGACTATCAGGGTTAAGGGTTTGCAGGCTTAAGTGCTCTAAGGATGAACGTACTACGGCGACTGGAGTGCGCAGTTCATGGGACAGACGCGATGACATGTTCTCTAAGTAATGAGTATATTGGCCGAGTCGACTCACAATACTGGCAAAGCTGCGGGAGAGATCGCCAATTTCATCACGTACTTTTGAGCCTTGGATCGACTTTTTAATTCGGCCTTGGTTATCAATGGCTTCTTCAGCTTCATCGCGCAGTTTACGGATTCTACTGGAAATATTAGAGGCAAAGAAGAATAGTGCTAATGTGCCCATACTCATAATGGTAAGGATCACATTAAACAGTTTCTCTAGGGCTTTATTGCGTAGCGTACGGATCCCGTGTGTGGTCTCTTCAGCAATCACCACACCCATCACTTTATCATCGATCCAGATAGGGCTAGCTGCGGCTAACACGACGGCTTTACTGTCGGGAGTCAGTCGCCACGTTGAACCTTGTTTGCCCTGCAGTGCTTTACTGATATGACTTCCTTGTAACACAGTGGAGTCTTGCAAGGAGTCGACAAAATCCTTCGGCGGCGTGGTGAGTATTTTATAGTAGAGCGGGTACAGGTATTGCTGCTTAAATCGATCCCAGCTGCTTTTACCCTCTTTTTCAATGGTGGAGCGCGACCACACGCTATTATCGGAGCGTATATCACCGGATTTTGCCAACACACGGCCATGTTTATCGACCACCCAAATGCGCGAGCTATTATGGGCCATGCCTTTGATAATACTTTCAATTTCTGGTGATGGCACCAGTACAGTACCAAGCTTGTTAACATCGTCAATAGCCGATGTGCCGACGATGGCATCTAACTGCCGAGTGTTACGGTCGTTAACATCATAGATGGCAAAGCCCAGTTTACTGCCCACCATGCTAAGTGGGATCCGCAGTTCGACATTATAGCCTTTAGCGGTTTTCAGCCATTTACCTTGGATTTTTACTTCAGGGGTAACTGGAGTGGTCAGCGCTGGATCTTCTGGTAGCTCAAAGGCACTTATCCAACCGTCTTTAGTGGTGGCGACTATATAGCGGCGAAACTGGCCGTCAGGCGCCAGTGTTGCAATAGCGATATGGTCGTTACGATCGATGCTTAAGCTGTTCTTTCCGCGGTAGATCACTTGTGGGTCGGTGACTTCAAAAAAACCGTATAGGTAACCGGCATATTTCCCCACCATGTGGGTAAAGTCGATAGCGAGTGGCGTTGCTTGGTCGCGTTTATAGATCTGATAATCTTCACCATAGTGCAACGCGCGGTGGCGATAGGGTTGCCAGTCACCTAATTTACCATCAAGTTGAATGGGGCCTGCAAGAGGGTAAGCATAGAGGTCACGACCTTGTTCAACTTGCGTTAAAAAGCTGGCTTGGCTATCGAATAATCTTGGTCGTTCGTGCAGCGCAGTTGCTAGCGCTTGGGTGGTGCCTTCGAGCGTTTTTTCCTGCCCCAACCTGAGATACTTTTCCATCTCCCATACATATTGGTACCCAAGCCAAGGAAGGCAGAGTAAAAACAGCGATAAAACCGCGACTTTTGCGCGCAGGCCAATTGGAAGATTAAACATTAACTTTGAGCGTCCCAGCGGTAGCCCATGCCGTAAACGGTATCGATACAATCAAACTGTGGGTCTTGAGCGAGGAATTTCTTCCTGATCCGCTTAACATGAGAGGTAATCGTTGAGTCATCAACGAATATCTTTGCCTCTTGCATCAGTTCTTGACGTTGGCGTACGTGTCCTGGTCGCCTGGCAAGTGCGTGTACCATCCAAAACTCAGTCACGGTCAGTTCGATATGACGTTTGTTCCAGTAAACCTGCATCCGATTAATATCAATAGAAAGTAATCCATGTTCAATCAACGGACTGTTATCGCTGCTGGCATCTTTGAGCTCTGAGCGTCTAAATAACGCGGCTAATCGAGCAATAAGATGGGGGAAACTCACCTCTTTACTGAGGTAATCATCGGCGCCTAAGCGTAGCCCACAAACCGTATCAAAGTCGCTGTCTCTGGCGGTTAAAAAGATGATGGGTAGTGTGCTGGACATAGCTCTAAGTGACTGGCACAGCGTAAAGCCGCCGTCGATCTCATTTTCTAAGCCGATATCGATAATCGCTAAATCTGGCAAACGGCTGTTGAAAGCGCACATCGCTTCTAATCGATTTGCATAAGCCTGCACGCTATAGCCTTGCTGCTGCAAAACGTCTTTGTAATTTTCTCTAATGGCGGCTTCATCTTCTACTATCGCGATTCGTTTCATGGTTGATTAATTTTAGCGTTATCTCGGTAATTGATTGTGACTATACAGGATTTTACCTGTGTTTAAAGGTGCTGACAGCGATTGCCATTTTGTTGCCACATTTGATATTTAAATTGCCACGTTTGCTCCCTTTTACAGACATTTGGCTGAGGTTTAATAGCGTTATTGAAATGACGCCGGACTTCGGCAACTTAGTTTAAATGAGTAATTAAAGGGAAATATTATGAGAAAGCACCTTATCGCATCACTGGTTATCGCATCTATCACTCTTTCGTCAAATGCCAGCGCTGCAGAACATGTCGAGAACACTGAACGTAGCCACAATGAGGAGTTAATTGGTTTGAGCTCAGGCATTGTGGTTGGCGCCGTTGTGGGTGGCCCTGTCGGCGCAATCATTGGTGCATTTGCAGGTAGCTTATTAGGGAAATCTGTTGGCGATGATGATGAGATCAAAACGCAGCAGGTAATGCTGGAGAGCAAGCAAAGTGAACTTGCAGCATTAAATGAAGAGAATCAGTCATTAATCGCACTTTCTAGCCAATATGAAGATGCACAGCAGCAACTTAACAGCCTTAAAATGGCGCAAGAGCAAAAGCTCACCGAGCTCGCACTAGGATTAAACGTACAGTTTAAAACAGGTTCATCGACCATTGCACCTCACTTTCAACAGCAACTAGACGATGTGGCCTATGCGATGTCGCTCTCTCCTGAGTTAACGTTGGACTTGACGGGTTACGCCGACCGACGCGGTGACGGTGATTACAACCAAGCATTATCTGAGCAACGGGTAGTTGAAGTGACTAATTACTTAGTAGAGCAAGGCGTTGCTAGTGAGCGCTTAAACTATCAGGCCTATGGCGCGAGCTCGCCACTAACGGCAGAGCAAAACTTTGAAAATGACTTCTTTGATCGCCGCGTGACCTTAAAGTTGCAATCTCACGACAGCGCACTTGCAGCAAATCCTGCGCAGTAATGCATCTATAACGAGTACCACTCAGCCTTGCGGTCTGCTGTTAGCCAGACCGCAAGTTGTTTATAAGGAGATAAAGATGGTGAGCCAACAAGATCCAGCCAAAGGTTTAATTAGGCATTGCTATAAAGCTTTGCTGCTGTTGAGTACAGCGTTCTTGCCGATGTATACCAGTGCAACCGCCGCAGTGCCAATGTCAGCAACTGAAAGTGTTGAGAGCCGAGTTGAAATGGTTAATGCCATAGCGCAAGGCAGTTTGATTACTTATGATGCAGCCGGAAAGGCAAGCGTATCTTTGCCAATGAAAACCACTGTGAATATGCAAGTTTCAGGTTGGGTTAATAGGGTTTCACTGCGTCATGAATTCAGTAACGAACAACTTGTTTGGGTTAATGGCGAGTATCTGTTTCCACTGCCGAATGAAGCGGCGGTTGATGGTCTAAGAATGTTCATCGGTGAACGGGTCATAGAGGGGGAGATTAAACCGAAAGCAAAAGCCAAGGCGCTATTTAATGAAGCTAAGCAGCAGGGTAAAAAAGCGAGTTTACTGCAACAGAAAAGGCCCAATATATTTAGTGCCGATGTGGCCAACTTGGCACCCGGTGAAACCCTCATTGTGGAGCTTAATTATCAAGAGCTAGTGCACTATGACAAGGGGGAGTTTAGCTTACGCTTCCCAATGGTAGCCGCTCCGCGATACAAGTCTAATGCAGAAAAGTCAGCGTTTTCATATATGGCTGCAGAGGTTAATAGCTATGGGCTCTCCACTTTGGGTTATCAGCAAGGATCTGCAACAAAGCGTGTAAATCTAGTGGACATTGAGGTGACGCTTGATGCCGGTATGCCTATTGGCGAAATAAGCAGTCCTTACCATCAGATAGAAGTTAGTAGTAATGCCGATTCTCAAGCGCAGATCCAGTTAACTGCTGCAAAGGCTAATAGTGACTTTGTACTTAACTGGCGGCCGATTGTTGGCAGTGCGCCGAAGGCAGCCATTTTTAGCCAGCAAGGAAAAACCCACGTTAGTGATCACGAGAACAAAGCCACTGCCGCACAGTCGCAATATTCATTAGTGATGTTGCTACCACCACAAGACAAAATGCGTTTGTCAGCGATAGCGCCAAGAGAGCTTATTTTGGTGATAGATACCTCTGGGTCTATGTCAGGCGAGGCAATTGAGCAGGCCAAAGCATCCATCATTTACGCATTATCGGGTCTGTCAGCGCAGGACAGTTTTAATATTTTGCAGTTTAATTCCAACGTTTATGCATTGTCTGACACGCCATTGAACGCCAGTGCGAAAAACATCGGCAGAGCCCAGGCTTATGTGCAACGTTTGCAAGCAAACGGTGGCACCGAAATGTCATTAGCTCTCGATAAAGCGCTGTCTCAGCAGGATCTGAATAGTGAGCGGTTACGGCAGGTGCTATTTATCACCGATGGTGCGATAGGTAATGAGCCACAGCTATTTACTCAAATACGTAATCAGCTGCAACAAAGCAGGCTATTTACCATAGGTATCGGCGCTGCGCCTAATGCGCATTTTATGCAAAGAGCGGCAGAGCTTGGTCGCGGTACCTATACCTATATCGGTAAGCAATCTGAAGTCAAAAGTAAAATGGTGGCGATGCTAGATAAGCTAGAGAAGCCGGCAGTTACAGATATTGAAATTCACTTTGCCGATGGCAGTGTCCCAGATTACTGGCCTGCAAGTATTCCTGATCTATATGCCCACGAGCCGATAATGGTGGCGATGAAACTGCCGAGTTTTAGTGACAAAGAGCTAGTGGTCAGTGGACAACTAGCTGGGCAGTTTTGGCAGCAATCACTCGCAGTTGAAAATAGCGCCGAAGCTAAAGGTTTGGATCTAATATGGGCCAGAAAACAGATTGCCGCGCTTGAGCTATCAAAAGAGCCTGCAAATCGAGACAGAATAGAGAAGCAGGTCACCGCTATTTCGCTCAATTACCATGTGATGAGTGCATATACCAGCTTGGTCGCGATAGATAAAACCCCAGTTAGGCCTGTTGGAGATAAATCGGTTAATGGCCGTGTGTTACCGCATACACCTAAAGGTTGGCAACGTTTACCGCAAACCGCGACGAGTAGCTATGCCATGCTGATTTTTGGCGGCATGTTAATACTATTGTCGCTACTTTACTGGGGGTCATTTAGTGGTGTTGGCCGCAGAGCAAAAAAGGCCGCGCTATGAGCGCTCTTTACTCAAAAACCTCAACTGATAGTGTTGATGGAAAGACTGCGAGGCCGAATGGTCAACGACGTTTTCATCTCATACTTACGAGTTTACTGTTCATTGTTGGTTTATCTTTTGTGATTCAAGGAGGATATATGCAGGCTAAAGCGTATTTTGCACAGTTTTTAATACAACAAGCATGGCAAAAAACTTTAGATGATCAACAGCAGCACAAGCCTTGGTCATGGGCAGATACACACCCTGTTGCTAAACTGAAATTTATCAGTGCAGCTCATGAAGCGAGCGATGCAGCTGATAGAAAAGTGAATAGCGCGAAAAGCTCAGCTGAAAACCCGAGTTTATACGTGCTGGCTGGAGCTTCGGGTCGCAATTTAGCGTTTGGTCCTGCGCAAGTGTTGTCATCTACTGCGGTTAATGGCAAGGGAAATACAGTGATTGCCGGCCACAGAGACACCCATTTCTCACTGTTAAAAGGAGTAAAAGTGGGCCAGTTGTTAACCTTGCAAAACAGCCAAGGGCTAGAGGTCCTCTATAAAGTGATTAACACTCAAGTGGTTCATGAAACCGATACTTCGGTGATGGCGGATATTGGCGAAAAGCAATTGACTTTGGTGACTTGTTACCCGTTTAATAGCCCTGTCTCTGGTGGGGCATTACGCTATATTGTGACTGCGGTGCCGGTAGACAAAGTTGAAGCGATTTAGCTGAAATAATTGAGCAGCAGAGACACCATTACTGCTCACTTAATTATTTGTTAAGTAATGGGCATTACTCGGTTACGCCCCAGTCTTTTAGCTTCATAGAGCTGTTTATCCGCCCGCTCGATTAATGTTGAATCACTGTCTTTATCTTGGTACTGAGCTACGCCAAAAGATGCTCTGACATTATCGACCCGTTGATCTTTACGTTTATCTTTTAAGACTAGTTTTTCGAGGCTTCGACGCATAGATTCTGCCAGTTGTCTCGCTCTACCCAGTTGGCTTTTCGGGACTAAAAGTGCAAATTCTTCACCGCCAAAACGATACAGTTTGCTCCCCTCATGACAGCTCTCGCCAAGTCTTCTGGAAACGGCTTTCAATACTTGATCGCCCAGCTGGTGGCCATAGGTGTCGTTAAACAGTTTAAAGTGATCAATATCGGTGATGATTAGGCATAAGCCTTGTGGGTTTTGTTCCACTAAACCTTTGATATCTTTATTAAATGCTCTGCGGTTTAATGCGCCAGTCAGAGCATCAAAATGCATGTCATGTTCAGATTTTTTAAGCTGAATCTTAAGCTGGTTAATCTCTGACTGCGCATGAGCTAGCTGTTCGGTAAAGTGAAGCGTACTGTTTTTTATATCGGCAGCATCACTGACGAGGTTTTTTACCAATGACAATACCTCATCAATGGAAAACCCTTCATTTTCTATCTTGTTTAAGCGCTCAACATTGTTGTTTATTTTGCTTTGAAATTGGTTAGCATCAACGTTGGTATCTTTAACTGACTGGGATAGGTCTGTCACCATAGCGTCGAGATTCTGTCGTAGTTCAATCACGTCTAGCTCGATGGGATCAGACAAATACGTTTGATAGAGTCGTTCCCCCTGGCTCGGAGGGCAAGTGCTGTATTGGTTCACGACTTCATCTAGCTGTCGATTAAGCTCTGGGCTGCTTTGACCAACGTACGCATACCATAAAGCGTAATTGGTAGGGGTGGTTGGTATTTGGTGTTTGAGCATTAAAGGTACCGCTTTTTTTAATTTAGCAGCAGCTTCCCTGAGCAATTCATTCGACATTTATTAGCCTTGGTTTTATCTATGGAGCCACTTTGTAATTTTTATGCAAATGAGTGGTGGCATCATTGTACATTTCACTACGCCATTCTATTATGATTTGCCTTTGTGAATACATCTGTTTAATGAAAATCAGCCACAAAGTTGTCGAATTAATACTATAAAGAACGAAATAATAACAATAAAGGACTGGCAGTGAATAAACTCATACTTGCAAGCGTGGTGTCGGCATTAGCCTTCCCAGCAATTGCTCATTCAGAAAAAAGTGACATCAGTATCGATCTTGATAAATACCGTAGTCATGTAAAAACACTCGCTAGTGATGAATATGGTGGACGTGCACCTTTGTCAGCTGGTGAAGGCCTGACCCTGAAATACATAGAGGCAGAGTTCAAGAAGATAGGACTTGAGCCGGGTTTTGGCGATAAATACTTACAGCCAGTGCCATTAGCTAAGGTGACGGCGGATCAGAATATGTCGCTTAAAATTGGCGAATTAAACTTGATTAACGGTAGCGAATTTACCGCTAGAACCCAGAGAATTAGTGATAGCGTCAAGCTTGAAAATAGTGACGTTGTGTTTGTTGGTTACGGTATTAATGCGCCAGAATATGACTGGAATGATTACCAAGGCATTGATGTTAAGGGAAAGACCGTTATTGTGTTGGTCAATGACCCTGGGTTTGCCACTCAAGATCCTGCCGTGTTTAAAGGCAACGCTATGACCTATTATGGGCGTTGGACTTATAAATATGAAGAAGCGGCAAGACAAGGCGCGAAGGCGGTTTTTATCGTGCACGAAACAGCGCCTGCAGCCTATGGCTGGGGTGTGGTGCAAAACTCGAATACTGGCAGCAAATTTACTTTAGTTGATGACAATAATAACCAAGATCAAGTGGGAGTGATGGGCTGGATCCAGCATGAAAACGCCAAACAGATTTTTGCTGCAGCGGGTCTTGATTATGAAAAGCAAAAGCTAAAGGCGGCTAAATCTAGCTTTAAGCCAGTATCGCTGAAAGTATCTGCAACACTAGAGCTTAAAAATAGCATTGAACGCGCAGAGTCTTACAATGTTATGGCACTATTGCCTGGCAGTGACAGAGCTGATGAAATGGTGGTGATGCACGCGCATTGGGATCACCTTGGTACTCGAGTTGACGAGAAGGGCGTAAAGCACATTTACAATGGTGCAGTTGATAATGCTAGCGGCGTCGCTGGTGTGCTGGAACTTGCGCGTACGTTTAGTCTGCATGCTAAAGAAAAGCCATTTAAACGTTCTATTCTGTTTACTTCATTTACCGCTGAAGAAACCGGCCTCATTGGCGCGCAGCATTTTGCTAAGCAACCACCGATACCAACTAAACAGATTGTTTCCTTTTTAAATATCGACGGTATGAACGTTAACGATAGTGTTGATTACATATTGCGTTATGGAAAGGGCGTATCGGAAATGGAGTATTACCTTAACAATGCCGCTAAGCATCAGCAGCGTTATGTGAAAGGCGATCCATTACCGCAAAATGGTCTTATGTTCCGTTCTGATCACTTCGCGTTAGCGCAAGAAGGCGTGCCGGGATTGCTGTTTATGAGCTTAGGTGACACAGACCCAGATTATATTGCTCATAAATATCATAAGGAAGCTGATGATTACGATCCAAGCTGGAGTTTAGGTGGTGTTAAACAGGATATTAGCCTTATTTCAGACATTCTGGCAACGCTGGCAAATAACGAAGATTGGCCTAAATGGCTCGAAGAGTCAGACTTTAAAAGCCGTCGAGCACAAGATGGACGCTAATTAGTTAGCCTGAGAGATAATAAAAAAGACACCGCTAGGTGTCTTTTTTATGTGGAGTAACGCCTTAATTTAACGCTCTAAAACTGATAGCTGACTGATAGCATTGGACCTGTAAAACTGTAGTACATATTAAAGTCAGCCAGCTTTATATCAGTATCTTTTATGTTGGTAGTGTATTCAACATCAACTTCATAGTAATTAAATGCAGCTGTCATATGCCAGTTTTCAGTAATTGCGGCCTGAACGCCTAATCTAATATCAACTAAACCACCTTTTAAATCATCTAGTTTGATATAAAAGTATTGTGCATGGCCGCTAAACATAAAGCCTGGATAAAGCTCATAACTGCCATATACTCCGATATCAGGTAACGGTGCAGTTAGCTTCTCATCAACAACTTTAGGAATGGTAATGGTGTCAGGGCAGCGTGTTTCAATTTCGACTTCACAGATGCCAATATCGCCTTTGAATGCTGTTTTGATAAACATGGCATGCAGGCCTACTGACAGACCGACCTCATAATGATCACCTTGAAAAATATCATAGCCGTAACCAATGCGAGCAATATCGATGTTGAGGGTAGTATCAAGCGCAACACCTGCTTTGACATCATATGTCGTGTCGTCCCAAGTAAACTGGAATGGCTTTTCAACAGATTGATTAAGGGCACTGCGATGTAGCTGTTTCCAATCGATATAAATATTATGTCTATCGTTAAAGCGGTGAATAAATTCAAAGAAAGGCAAAAACTGAGAGTCTTCAAGCTTTAAGTCTTGCTCAAAGTCTAACGAGAAGTTATTGCCTAGAAGAGGATCGTTTACATCGATATTTGAATCTGTATTAGCGTAAAAACCGCCTACACGAATAATAGTATCATTCGTGGCATAAGCGCTATAGCTAGTCATCAGGGCCAATAACGTGGCAGTGATAAATGTGGAACTTTTAAACATTAAAAGTAACTCCGCAATCTCTTATAATTTTTATTTTGTAGCTGTTGAATCGTGTCAACAGTCTATGGACATCGAAAACAGCATAACAGTATATGTGGAAATGTGAATGATATGTTTCAAAAAATGTCTGAATTGTTTGATCTAATGCATGCAAACTGTATTTTTCGCTGCTTTTGATGGGATTTGTAGTTGATCCAGCGGTATAGATAAGAGAGTTGTGCTAGCTCCAAAAGGGTAGCAAAGCGAGTTATTATTCTAAATGTTTGAAGTGTAGCGAATATGCTTATATGAGCATCGGAACTTGTCGTCATCTATGGATCAGAGCGACAAGTTCAGATGAGGCGGTAATAGGATGTTTGTGCGCTACTTAGGTTAAATACACTTAGGTTAAATAAATTTAGGTAACAGAATAAGTAACCAAGTTAAGCCGCAAAAGAATAGGCTCATAAATACCGCTGCAGATGCAATGTCCTTAGCTTGGCCGCTAAGAGGGTGAATTTCATCACTGATCCTATCTACTACAGCTTCTATCGCTGAGTTTAGCAGTTCAACAATAAGGACTACAAAAAGCCCTAGAATTAAAAGAATACGCTCAACAGTTGTAACGTCCACGAGTAAGGCAATGGGTAACATAATTGCAGCAAGAATGAGTTCTTGTCGGAATGCTGCTTCATGTTTCCAAGCAAGTTTAAGCCCTTGCATCGAAAATCCAGTTGCCCTAATGACGCGTTTAATACCGTGATTGTTAGCAGGTTTCATATATCCCCATCTTATGATTGATTATTGTTTTACTGCGGTTCTTCCCCAAAATAGCGGCCTAGTATAATCGTAATATGACTAAATATGTAGTCAATTACAGGCAAGTTAAACAACAATCTTATTACATATCACGCTTTGGCTACTGAGTGGCTTAACTAAAAATGACTAAGCGTATAATTTCAATAAGTCAGTCATTTAACTGATGGCGAACTTCAATCTCAGAACTAGGCTTCAAAACGAACAATAGTCTTTTACTATTTATCGTCACCATCTTGGAGCAATATATGACAAAAGTTAGAAAGCGAAGTTCAAATAGGAAACACTTACGGTTTTTTAATTGGCAATTTCTATTGTTCATTAGCTTTGTTTCTATACCCCTTGAATTAAAAGCGAGTGAAATATTAAAGCCACCCTTGCAACTGGCTACTGAATTTCAAGCTGAAAGTACAGTTCAGTTAGATGACTTTTTAGTGAGTGAGAAGCTTGATGGCGTAAGAGGCTATTGGGATGGTAGTAGCATGCGAACTCGATCGGGGCGAAAGATTAACCTGCCTGATTGGTTTACTAAAGGGTTTCCCGATTATCCTGTAGATGGTGAGTTATGGATAGGTCGTAATCAGTTCGATCAGGTATCAGCGATTGTTCGAAAGACTAATGCAACTAAGACACAGTGGCAGCAGGTTAGATTTATGGTGTTTGACTTGCCCGCGGAAACAACTCATTTTGCCACAAGATATAAAAAGGCGCTGGCTGAGCTATCTGATATCAGTACTCATATTGAGGTTATCCCGCAGTTTTCAGTTAAAGATAAATTAGCGTTAGATCGTCGACTCACTGATATCATTGAAAATAATGGTGAAGGCTTGATGTTACATAGAAAAACTGCTCTTTATCAGGTTGGTCGCACCGGCGATATTGTAAAGTTAAAACCCTTCTATGACGCAGAAGCTAGGGTACTGGCTCATAAAGAGGGTAAGGGTAAATACATCGGTATGATGGGGGCTTTGTTGGTGGAAACTAAGCAGGGCAAACAATTTAGCATTGGCAGCGGCTTTAGTGATGAAGAGCGGCGTAACCCGCCAAAAGTGGGTAGCACTATTACATTTAAGTATTATGGTGAAACACAAAAAGGCACGCCTCGATTTGCAAGTTTCCTGCGGGTAAGAGATCCCATTTAGCTTGCTTACCATGCTGTTGTTTTGTTTATTTATGTATATGTTGGGTTTATTTCAGTATGTTAGCTGCATTATTATTTAGCTGTTTTATCGGCTTTTTCAACAAAAATCATCAATGGCAAAGCAGAATACTTAGGAGTCGCTTTGATTAAATATAAGCAACGTAGGAGTTACAAATACAATCTACATTCAGAGTTAGTCTACGACACTGGGTTATCTGTTAAGGCACCCATTGCCAATTCCTTTCTTGAGTTCAGCGCCGGTGGGCGCTTGGTTATAAAGCCTGGTTATGCCTGGGATGGCCCGAGCAGTCCAGCAATTGATAGTAAAAACTTTATGCAGGGCTCATTAATACATGATGCTTTGTATCAGCTTATGCGGGAGGAGGTTTTGCCGCAATCAGCGAGAAAACGCGCCGATGAAATTCTTAAAGAGGTTTGTTTACAAGATGGCATGTCGCCATTTAGAGCTTGGTATGTCTACCAAGGTGTAAGGCTCGGTGGCGCTAATTCAGCCAAGCCAAATCTTTTAAGTGCGCCTTAGTGGCTGTGTTGATTGATTAACACTGAGATGAAGTAATTTAGGTACAAGTACGTTAACCAAAAGTACTTCATCTCATATTATATAGGCAATTTATAAACCTTTTAACAGCCACTTTTATTGCGCTAAATTACCTTTAAGCTCTTGCTGCTGCCCTTTTGACGGTTCAGGAGTCTGTCTTTTATGCCAACGTTCACTCAGTAAAAAGACTGCGGGTGCAAAAATTAAAATGGTCGCCATTGAAAAGAAGGTACCGAAGCTTAAGCTGATCACCATTGGGATCAAATATAGTGCTTGGGTCGATGTTTCAAATAACATAGGCGCTAAACCAAGAGTTGTGGTCATTGCGGTAATAACGACAGGTCTAAAGCGGCTTAAACTGCTTTTGATTATTGCAGTTTCAATATCAAGACCTTGGCGTATGTGCTGCTTTATTTCGAGTAAGAGCACAAATGAGCCATTCAGTACTAAGCCTGACAAAGCTATCATCCCGAACAGACTCATCACACTAAAAGTTTGCCCAAGAATAATGTGTCCAAGCATCGCAGCGGCTAAGCACAGCGGGATCACGCTAAGGATTAAAACGGCATCAATCACGTTTTTGAAGTAGATAGCCAGAAAAGAGAATACAATAAACAAAGCTAGCAGTATTCCTGTCATCAGTTGGTTATTGACTTTGCGCTCTGTCCGGGCACTGCCACCCAATTCAATCTCGACGGTTGGATATTTTTCCATTAAGTTAGGAATAATGGAGTCCGAAAGTTGCGCTGTTATTAACGCAACATTGGCAATACTACGAATAAAACTGCCACTAACTTCGACTTGTACAATACCATCGACTCGGTCAATTTGAGTTGCTGATAAAATTGGCGTTATTGTGGCGATTTGTTTGAGTAAAACCTGTTCGCCAGTTGGAGATGTGATGAGTAGTTCCCCGAGTTGATTGGCTTTGAACTGCTCGTCACGGTGGCGCATAACGCGTATTTTTAGCTCCTCGTTGTTTAGGATTTGTCTTTTAACTTCATCACCATAAAAGCTATTGCGAACTAACGCGCCTAAACTTTCGCTATCAAAGCCTAACATGCTGCCACGGGCGTTGATGTTCAAAGTATATTCGCGTTGAGCATCAATAAGTCCACTATCAATATCGGTAACGCCCTCTATATTTCTCAGTTGTGACATGAGCTCAAAGCTTGCTTTTTTTAATAATTCGCTGTCGCTTGCGCCCAATTCTATTGAAAGCTCTTTTCCACCGCCAGGGCCCACTTCAAAATCAAAGAACAGTGATTTTACACCAGCCAACTCCCCAATCTCGCTGCGCCAAATATCCACTAACTCTCTTGCGGTATAGTTACGTTTGCTATCTTCAACAATCTGAAAAGTCGTTGATGCGGAGTTTGCTCTAATGCCGACCATGATATGTTTATAGCTATCTGGGGCATTTAAGCGTGCAAAAGCACGTACTCCAGCTGCTTGTATAAGCGCCATGGTATTTTTCTTGTCAGTAAGAGCAGAACCTGCTGGAAACTCAACTTCGGCATCAATACGCTGTGATTCAACCTTTGGGACAAAATCTGCATCAACTCGACCAGAATTAACCCAACTAAAGGTCACTAAAGTGATTGAGATAAAAACAGCCAAAATGGTTAACGGCTGACGTAACGCGTAACCCAATACTTTACTGAAATGAATATCCCTTAGGGTTTCGAATGCAGTGAAACTCTTTTGTTGTATTTTATTGAGATAGTTGTGCTTTTGCGGTTTATTAAGTTGCTTTAAGTGATGAGGCAATATTAATAAGGCTTCAATGAGAGAGACGATGAAAATTGCAAAGATTAGCAATGTCATCGGTTTGTACATTACCCCAAGCTCTCCGGGGACAAATAGTAATGGCACAAAGGCAATGATATTGGTGACAACGGAGAAACATACCGGGACGCTCATCTCTGAAGCACCTTGCTTAAGTGCAATATCGATTTCGCAGCCTTGTTGAACTTTTTGATAAATATTCTCTGCAACAATCACCGCATCATCAACCAAAATCCCGAGAGTGATAATGAACGCAAAAAGCGTAACCATATTCAGTGGAATATTTAAGGCCGGCATGAACGCCAGAGATCCAATAATGGCTATCGGCACCCCCATACAGACCCAAAACGCCAAGCGCATATCTAAAAATAACGACAATGCAATGATGACTAAAATCATCCCTATTAAGCCATTATCTAGTAACAGATCAATACGAGTTTGAAATGAATGCGCTTGGTCATCGAGTACAGTGATCTTCGTATTTGCAGCAAGGGTTTGTTGATACTGACTGACAAAATTTTGTATTGCACCACTCAGCTCAATAGGCTTGGCATTCTTACTTTGGTAAATAACCAGCATAACGCCTTGTTTACCATTAATTAAGAACGGTGCTTCTTGCTGAGAATAGCTAAAGCTAACATCGGCAATTTGCCCCAGTTTTATCTCAGCTCCATCAGCTTGGGCTTTAATAGCTATCTGCTTAAATTGGCTAACTTGATCTTTCCGTCCCAGCGTACGAATGAGTACATCGCCGGCATCGGTGCTGATATTACCAGCGGAGATATCATTAACTTCAGTGGCAATTTTTTGGGTGATGTCGGCTAACGTTAGTTGATACTGGTATAGCTTATCTTGGGTGATCTCAATAATTATCTCTGGTTCTCTGACACCAGCGATTGCGATTTTTGCTATATCGAACTGCGCTAACAAGGCATCTTTAAGTGTACTTCCCTGCCTACGTAATTCAGTCTCTGTAAGGTCGCCATAAATGCCAAACTCAATTAAGGAATCGAGCTCTTCAACTAAAGATATTTGTAATGGCTCCATGCTGGCTGGAAAGCTGTTGATGGCATCAAGATCATTTTTAACATCAGCTATAACACTGTTAGCATCGACGCCATCGTTCAGTGTGAGTACCACTCTTGCTCCTCCCTCCATGGCGCTCGCAGAGAGTCGATCAATCTGGACGTTTTCTCTGAGGCTGTGCTCGATGGGCAGCACGATACCTTGTTCGATTTCTCGTGGTGTCGCTCCTGGAAAGCTGGCTGTAATTTCTATTTCATCAACTTTAAATGAAGGCGATGTTTCTTGTCTTATATCGCCAAAGCTGTAAATCCCTAATATGAGTATTGCCACTGTAAGCAAATTAACTGCGACGGGATTATCAATCATCCAGTAGATGAGTCGATTGATAAGTGAATACGACATTTTTGAACCCAAGGCTTGTTCGGTGAGAGAAGGGTGACTCATTAGAGTACCTCCACAATATTAACGCTCATGTTTGCTTGTGGGGCGTGGAGCTTATTACTGATGATCTGTTCACTGTCGATGAGAGTGTTGACGATCACGGCACTGTGTTCGTCTTGGTAAACAATGTTTACAGGCTCACGCTTGAGTGTACTTTTTGAGGTGACTAACCAAATATGATTATTATCAATGGCTGATAACGGCACGGTTAATGTGTTGGCAATAGGGGCAAAGAATAGCTTTGCCTCGACAAAGTCGCCAATAATTAGTGGGTTTAAATCGTTTGTTGGAGGCTGATATTGTGCAAACACTTTTTGCAGTTGAACCTGATTATCCAGCATTGGGAAAATATGACTGATATTGGCATTTACTGTGCGTTGAGTGTCAGGTTGGTAGAGTGAGATAGTTTGACCAATACTGACTTTTGCTGCTAACTCGCGAGGTAAATAAATTGGTACTCTCAGCTCACTGATATCGACTAACTTCGCAATTTCATCACCTTTGGCTAGGTAGTCACCAGAAGAGACACTCTTAGATTGAACAAAGTAACGCTTATCGCTGTGCCATTGACTGCGCTTTAGATCCCGCTCTGCAATCGTTAGTGCATTTTTTGCAATACTGAGTTGGGCTTTAGCTTGGGCGAGCTGTGGTTTTCTAAGCAGAAGTTCTAAGTCCAGTTGCCATTCATTTTCATCAAAGTCCTTTTGCATCATTTTATAGTCTTTCTCAGCGATGCGTTGTTGTCCTAACTCTAGAGATAGTTGCGCACTGGCAATCGCCACTTCTGCTTGTCGTTGAGCAAGCTTTGCGGATAAGTCTGATTTTTCTTGTTGAAATACACTCTCACCAATATTAATAACGCCACCTGTAATGATATTGTGGGAAAGGTGAGTGAGTAGGCCTTCAACTTGAGCGGTTAAAGTGAGGGTGTTTTTAGCTGTAACCGTCCCGTAAGCAGTGTAGCTGGGAGTATATTTCTGCTGTTTTATATCAATGACATTGACGTTCATGATGGGGTCGCTATCTGGCTTCACTGCAGCTGAAGGAGAGGTCATTTGCAAAACATAGGCGACAATTATGCCACTGGTCACCACCAAAAGAGGGAGGTACTTTTTAACTGTCATTTGGGAAGCGAGTTGTTGATGGTTTTTGCTATTGTTTTTGGCTGTCATTATGTTACCTAAGTTAAGCGCACTTATTTGCACAGACGTAATGAGCTTGATATATCTCATTATTCAATAACAGGTAAACTAACTAAGTTGATGTGAATAGAATGTCAAAATAGTGGCTCTGAAATGACACATTTCAGCCGAAGTTCAGTGTTTGCCGTTTAAGGTTGATGTTACTTCAACTACTCAATGTCTCTAATGAAAACTCAAGTGTCACAGTGATTTTTTTGGGAAAGGCGGGCCTAATTTGCACTTCAGCAGCGGGTAGGCGCAAGCGAGTAACTTTCGGACGCTTTTATTGAGATATTTGCTGGGTGACTTTTTCAGTAGATCTATATTTTCAATATCTCCGTCTGCAGTCAATGTGAAAGCCACGGTAATATTGCCTTGGTGGCGTCTGATTTTTGCCTGCTTAAGGTCGTGTTTACGTTTGAGTATCTCGCTTCTAACAAAGTTTATATATTGATTTGTTTTGCGTTCAATAGGGTCAACCCCATTTTCTAGAGCAATAGAGGCATGAGCTGAGTCGGTTTTACGCTTGCTTCAGTCGAAAACCATGTTGGATGATTTAAGCTGATAGGCTAATTCTACTTAGACAAGTTCAAGCAATGATCAATCTAATACCAATTGCATTAAAAGTTTGACCATTCAGCGGGAATTCAAAACGCTGTAGGCAAGTAGCGGGATTTGAGCTAATAGTTATTCTATATCCAAATCCCATAGCGAAGCATACAGCGATTTGAAACCCGCACTACGTGAGCCCCTCAGTCTTTCCACTTCTGCTTTGCATTGGCTTAAAAGGGAATAACCATTTCTTTACCGATGCGCTTTGAATTGAAAAGACTGAGGGACTCTGAACTGGCCAAATACTTAATGCAATTGGTATAATGCTAGATTAAAAAGAATTATGGTCAATTGGGCCTGAAATATGAATATGTGGCAGATTAAAGCCGTAATACTCTTACCTTGTATATAGGCTCGCCGCTTTAGCGCATAGCCCTCTAAACCAGCGATGACTGGGATCATTAGTTCGAGATGAGTGCCAAAACATCGCCACTTCAATCGGATCTGTTAAGAATGGGGTTTCAAGAGGCTTAAGGTTGTGGATCTGAGTGTATTGCGCGACTGCCGTTTTTGGTAACAAGCCGATATAATCGGTGCGCATAATCACTGGGAGCATTTCCATAATACTGCTGGCTTGCCATGCTACATTGCGTTGACCGAGTATGCCTTCACCTTGTAACCCGCGGCCAATCAGGTACGCATCATTTTTATCAAATTGTGAATGAGTAACATGTTTCTCATTTAAGAATTCATCAATGGTAATACTGTCACCTGTAAGGCGAGGGTGATCTGTGCGGCAAAGTAGTTGCAGAGAATCTTGCATGATAACTTTAGAGCGTAAGTTAGACCGTTGGTTGGTCATCACTTCAATCACTAAGTCACACTGCTGCGCCCGCAATTCATTGGTCATATCGCGCCCTAAAAGTGGTTCAATTTTAACACTGGCAAGCGGTGCTTCAGAGCTCATTAAGGTACTTAACTCGGGTAGTAAGGTAAACCCAAATACACTCAACGCGCTGATCCCAAAACGTCGCTCACATTCAGCGGGAATAAAATTTTTATGCACTGGTAGCATGTAAGCAATGCTTTCAACCGAACTTGCCAATGTGGGATAAACGTCAATAGCCAACGGCGTAGGGGTAATGCCATGGCTACCGCGGATGAATAACGTGTCTTCAAAAATAACTCGCAATCGGTTAACGCTCTGACTCACCGCTGACTGGGTTATTCCCAGCCTTTTGGCTGCTTTAGTGAAATTCTTCTCTTCGAAAATAGCCACAAAAGTGGGGATTAAACTGTAGTCAGAATGTTTCATATTCTTATGCCTGCGCTAATAATGTCAGCCTGAAATAAGATATCTTATATCACCTATCAGCCAACTTATAGTGAATTCAATTATTCTAGCTCCAACTTAAAGTCGTTAACCTAACAACTAAGCGTGGTTACTATGAAAAAAACACTTGTTACTTTATCAGTTGCTGGTGCACTGTCTTTTACAGGACTAGCAATAGCTCATGACAATGAAGCAAACCGATTCGAAAATGTTGAAGTGACTATTCCAACACTTTCGCATGATTACTTTCTAGGAAAAGATTCAGGTGCTACTCATTACTGGCACGGTTCTGAAAAGAACATGCAGTGGTCAGCTACTGGTGGTAACGACGCTTTTGATGCTAAGTCTGACAAGGTTCACCCTGAATTAACAGCCCATTCTAAAAAAATGGATAAGGGGATCTTTACTTACAAAGAAAACTTTTACCAAGTCTACGGATACGGGCTAACATCACCGATGATTGTTGATGGTGACAATGGACTGTTGATTTTTGACCCAGTTGAATCTGTAGATAAAATGAAAAACGTGATGGATGATTTCCGTAAGATGACAGGTAACACTAAGCCTGTTGCTGCAATCATGTACTCACATTGGCATCCAGATCATTACGCTGGTGTGCGTGGTATTGAAGGCGCTGAAAACGCAAAAATTATCGCACATGAAACTTTTATGGCTAACGTCGTAAAAGGTTCTATGGGCGGAACGGGTCCAGCGCTTGGTTTCCGTGTTGACTATTCATTGGGTACGCTGATCAATGTTGAAGAGGGCGGAAGGATCAATGGTGGCTTAGGCCCAGATTTCGAAATTCGCGAGCATAGCTTAATTGCACCAAACACGCTCGTCGAAGGCAAGTTTGGTCAACTAGATCTTGAAATTGAAGGCATCAAGGTTGAATTCAAGCATGTTCCTTCCGAAGCATCGGATGAAATTACTGCATACTTCCCAGAATCTGGCGTGTTGTTTGGTTCTGAAGTGATTCAGGGCGAAAGTTTCCCCAACTTACACACCATTCGTGGCACGCAGTATCGCGACCCAAGTGTATGGTTTCCTGGTGTAGATATTCTCCGTACATACAACGCAGAAGCGATGATGTTGTCTCATGGTCGTCCAGTTGTGGGTTCTGAGTATGTAGCTAACACATTAACGGCTTACCGTGATGCGATTCAATTTACTTATGACCAATCAATTAAGTTAATCAATAATGGCGCGACGCAAGAAGATTTGATCCGTCAAATCAAATTGCCTAAGCATCTTGTTAACCATCCGTTCCTAGGTGACTTTTACGGTTCAATCCGTCATGCAGCGAAAGAGATCTTCGTTGGTGAAATGGGCTGGTTCGATGGTGATCCAACGACACTTAATGCGACCTACTCTGTAGAAGCTTCAAAGCGCTATGTTGCGATGGTTGGTGGTAAAGAGCAAATGATGAAGTTTGCTATGGATGCCTGTGATAGCTCTGATTATCAGTGGTGTGCTGAACTTGCTACACATGCAATCCGAATCGACCTTGAGGATATGGAACCTAGACTACTTAAAGCTAAAGCTTTACGTGAACTAGGTTACCGCGAGACTAACAATAACTGGCGTAACTGGTACCTAACTTCTGCTCAAGAACTTGACGGTACTATTGATTACTCGAAGAAAATTAACCTTCAAGCACCTGATCTAATGGCTGAGTTCAAGCCTGATCAACTGGTTAATGCACTTCGTTTTGGCCTAAATGCTGACCGTAGCCAAGATAAGCATTTCACCGTAGCATTCGAGTTTACTGACACAGATGAGACTCATGCAGTTGAAATCCGTCGCAGTGTTGCCCAGTTCCACAAAGACTTTGAAGGTGAAGCTAAAGCAACCGTTAAACTAACCAAAACAGTATTCTTAGGAATGCTAGTGGGTAAAGTTGACTTTACTAAAGCGGTTAAAGAAGGTTACATTAAGCTAGATGGCGATGCGAAAGCCGTACCTGAATTCTTTGGTTTGTTTGATAAGCCAAGCGAGAATCCAAAGGTGACGTTACGCTAATTGTTAGATTGAATAATGCCACTCATTAAGAGTGGCATTTTTTTAGGTATTTTAGTATTTATAGGGCAGCACTATGAGACAGGCTTTCGTTTTAGTCATTACGCTTTTAATCAGCACTTTTACATGGTCATGCGGTAATCACGTTGATTTCTCTACACCACATATCCATGATCCAGAAGCGCTACTGCTTGCGGCTGCACAGTCAAATCTGGAGGCGCCTAAAACCATTAACTTGAGTGATATTTTCGACGGTGTATTAACAAAATCCGATAGTGTTGAAAAGGTTGCTGAGCATCAACATTCGAAAGATAATAAACATCGTCATTAGCTGTTAAAAACGCCTATTTTGCCGTTGGTAACCTAATCTCTTGTGGTTCACAGGTATTTGATTCAGTGACGCTTTAAACACTTAACAGCAGATATCCACCAACAATTGCTATCACTCCACCAGACGAACGAACAAATCGGTTTCGTGGATCTTTGTTCTGCATAGCAATACCAAGTAACACCCCAACAACATGTATTGCCGATGTTCCACAGATAAACCCTAGAACATAAAGTGCTGGTTCGGCAAGTTGCGGCATTTCTACTCCATGAGCATGACCATGAAATATGGCGAAAGTAGCGACAAAGGCCATTACTAGCCACTGAGGTAATCTTTTATCGATTGCTAAAGCAAGACCTAAAAGTAAAACAGATACTGCAATTCCAAACTCTACCAATGGAATAGGAAGTGAAAGTAGGCCTATGATCCCGCCACAAAGCATGAATAACACAAAAACTGCAGGTACAGTCCAGATTGCTTTACCGCCAAGTTTAGTACTCAGGATCCCAACACATATCATCGCTAGCATGTGATCAAAACCGAGAACCGGATGATTAAATCCAGAGATAAAACCGCCGCCAGCATGAACCTCATGGGCTTGTGCAGGTAGAGCAAAGAAAAGTGTAAGGAAAAACAAAGTTATAAAACGCATTATCATAATAATCCTTTATATGATGGACTGAGAAAGACAGCTGCAATCTACACCACATTTATGAGATATAAATTGATATGCATCAATAACTTGGCAAACATAGTGCATGCTTTAATGACATGTTATACCAATTGCATTAAAAGTTTGACCATTCAGCGTGAATTCAAAACGCTGTAGGCAAGTAGTGGAATTTGAGCTAATAGTTATTCTATATCCAAATCCCATAGCGAAGCATACAGCGTTTTGAAACCCGCACTACGTGAGCCCCTCAGTCTTTCCACTTCTGCTTTGCATTGGCTTAAAAGGGAATAACCATTTCTTTACCAATGCGCTTTGAATTGAAAAGGCTGAGGGGCTCTGAACTGGTCAAATACTTAATGCAATTGGTATTAGGGAGTGTTACTCACATTGATGGGTATGAGGTTAGAACGCCTATTTTTGCGAGAGGTATCGTGGTTGGCACTGTCGGTGCTAAATAATGGCTAATAAAAAAGCGCCAAGAGGGCGCTTTTTATAAGAATGCCGAACCCATTATTTGTGGCGTTTACCCGCACGCTTAAGCGCTTCATTTTCTTTACGCGCCTTCTTTTTAGCTTCTTTCTCTGCCATGATTTTAGCAACTTCGACTTTTTCAATCTCTGCCATCGCAGGGGTTTCAAGCGATAGTAAGCCCATTTTTCCTGAGCGGAACTCATGTAATACTAACTCTGATGCTTTGTGCAGATCGATACGTCCACCAGGACGCATAGCGCCGCGTTGACGCCCAATGGCTTCAAGCAGCTCGATATCGGTATCGGGCAACTCTTTTAACTTATAACGTTCTTTAATGGCTTCAGGGTATGCCGCTAAGAAGTACTCTGCCGCAAACATAGCGACATCTTCATAATCCATTGCGGTGTCTTTAATTGCACCTGTAACCGCTAGGCGGTAACTGCTTTTATCGTTGTCGACCTTTGGCCATAAAATACCGGGGGTGTCAGATAGCACAATACCGTTGCGCAAGTTAATACGCTGCTGGGTTTTTGTGACTGCTGGCTCATTACCCGTTTTTGCTATGGTACGACCCGCTAAGGTATTGATGATGGTTGATTTCCCTACGTTGGGGATCCCCATAATCATGGTGCGGATATCTTTTTCAATTTTGTCGCGGCTAGGGACAAACTTGCGACAAAGATCAGGGATCTTCTTTACCTGCGCTGCTTGCAACGTGGTGATAGCCATGGCTTTTACCCCTTGCTCTTGCTCAAGGTATTCAATCCATTGCTGTGTAACGATAGGATCGGCTAAGTCAGATTTATTCAGTAGTTTAATACATGGTTTATCACCCCGCAGTGAGGACACCATGGGATTTTCGCTGCTGTATGGAATACGAGCATCTAGCACTTCAATGACCAGATCCACTTGAGGCATAACCTCTGCGATCTCTTTTTGTGCCTTATGCATGTGCCCGGGGTACCACTGAATTGCCATCTGCTTGCTCTTTGTTCGAATAACGATATGGAGGGGATTTTACCTTGTTGCGGTTAATTTTAACAAATAAAAAGCGCCCTAAAGCGCTTTATTAGCCGTTTAAGCGTTAAATAACACCTAATTCACGTAAGCGTTCCATCAAATAACTATCGGCAGTGTAGTTTTCCGATAGCTTAACCTCAGGTTTAGGATGCAAAAACAGCGGTAAAGAGACGCGTGCTTTGGTCATATCGCTGCCTTCAGGGTTTATCACTCTATGGCTGGTTGACGGAAAGTAGCCGCCAGAAGCCTCTTGCAACATATCACCAATGTTGATGATGATATTACCAAAGTCACTAGGCACATCAATCCAAGAGTCATCTTTAAGCTGTACTTGCAGTCCAGGCTCATTGGCTGCAGGCAGCACGGTGAGTAGGTTGATGTCCTCATGCGCTGCGGCGCGGATAGCACCGACTTCTTCATCGCCAGACATTGGCGGGTAATGCAGAACACGTAACAGTGTTTTATGACTGTCTTCTATCATCTTCGGTAAAGCCATTGAAAACTTATCTTTTACCTCTTGTGGCGAGTGCTGCTCAACCCAATCGAGCAGCTCAGAAGCGAGGCTATTGGCACTATCGTAGTACTTCAATATATTGGCTTTTAGCTGTTCTGGAATACGGCCCCATGGATAGACATGATAGTACTCTTTAATATCTTTCACCGTGTGGCCTTTGGCTGTTTCTGATATTTCAGCAGGGAAGAAACCATCTTGAGTTTCTGGCTTAAATAAAAACGCTCTTTTTTCTTCAGTATTGAAGAAGGCTTGCCACTCACTGTAGATATCCTCAACCAATTGTTTGTCGATGGGGTGGTTACTTAACACGCCGAACCCAGTGTCACGCAGTGATTTTACAAATTTTTCAGCACTGTCTGCCGCTCTGTAATCAATTGTCTCTAGTTTCATATTCTCTATTCTTATTTTTAGTTAACCCGAGGCAAGTTTAGCGGCGCTGTTATTTTGACGCAATCATCAGTGAGCTAGATCACACTTACTATTGTTTAGCACAATGAAAAGTGACTCGTCGGAAAAGGTTATTACATTAGATATTAGTGCGTTAGCAATCAACAGCCCCTAGTATTATACTGCCAAATAATTTGAAGTTTTTTAATTAATGGATAGTAAACATATTGTTTTTTAGCATTATTGACCGAAATAGTTCATCTTTATGTTATCTGCTCGCTAAAGTTAGTCGGGCCAATAAACTAATTTAGCGATGGATGAATGTAATTTGTTTTATCTAAGGTCTATATGATCAAGTCATTCGGTATAGATAGAGTAGTTCTCATGCGTAAACTAACAGATTTTGAAAAACAGGTAATAGAACAAAAGGGCACTGAAAGACCCTATAGCGGCGAGTTTTATCAGCATGATGTACAAGGGGTGTACTGTTGTAAAAAATGTGATGCTCCTTTATACCGCTCTGAGAGCAAGTTTAATGCTCACTGTGGTTGGCCAGCCTTTGATGACGAGATTAGCGGTGCTGTAAAGCGTAATATTGATGCTGATGGCCGTCGAATTGAGATTGTATGCGCTGAGTGCGAAGGGCACCTTGGGCATGTTTTTGAAGGAGAGTACCTTACCCCTAAAAACGTAAGACACTGTGTTAACTCTGTATCGATGGTTTTTAAGTCAGCTTTAGAGATAGTTTCATCGGTTGAAAAGACTGAACTGGCAACATTCGGTGGCGGATGTTTTTGGTGTACAGAAGCCGTTTTTAGCGCCCTAGAAGGTGTAAAAAGCGTCGTTTCAGGTTATGCGGGTGGGAGTGCTGCAGACGCTAATTACCGTGCTGTGTGCAGTGGCATGACAAGTCATGCTGAGGTGGTGCATATCGAGTTCGACCCTGATGTTATTAGTTATGAAAGTCTACTGGAAGTATTTTGGCAAAGTCATGATCCCACCACCCTAAACAGGCAAGGGAATGACAGCGGGCCACAATATCGCTCGGTTGTGTTTATTCACAGCGATAAGCAAGCTGAGACAGTAAATGGGATGATTAATACATTGACCAAAGCTTGTGTCTGGCAAAACCCTATCGTCACTGAGGTCTCAGCTTTCGATGGTTTTTATCCTGCAGAAGATTACCACAATGACTATTTTGAACTTAATGGCGAGCAGCCCTATTGCAAAATAGTGGTGAAACCCAAAGTGGATAAAGTGAAGGCTTTGTTTGCTGAGTTACTTAAAAGTAATTGATTACTACAAATTTAAAGATAAAAAAGACGAGCCCTAAGCTCGTCTTTTTTGTGTGACTAACAAACTCAATTTTTACGAATCGAGTTTGTCGTCAGCTACTTTGTAATGTGGATCTTCGATTAAGTTCACTTCCACTAAGTCACCAGCTTTATGTAGCAACTCTTTACAGTCATTACTTAGGTGACGAAGGTGCAGTTTTTTACCTGCGCTCACATAACGTTCTGCTAGGGTATCAATAGCATCAAGTGCTGAGTGGTCACATACACGTGAGTTTTGGAAATCAACAATCACATCTTCAGGATCAGTCTTAGCGTGAAACAGCTCTAAAAACTCAGCAACTGAACCGAAGAATAATGGGCCATTAAGTTTATATACCTTCCAGCCATTTTTATCTTCACTGATCTCAACGTTGATATGTTTTGCATGTTCCCATGCGAACACAAGTGCTGAAACAATTACCCCAACAAATACCGCAAAGGCCAGATCGGTAAATACGGTTACGATTGTCACTAGGATAATCACAAATGCATCGTGCTTAGGTACTTTGCGCATCACTTTAAAGCTAGCCCATTCAAACGTACCCAATACCACCATAAACATTACGCCTACAAGCGCTGCCAGTGGGATCATTTCAATCAGTGAAGAACCAAATAAAATAAACGCAAGTAGCGCAACTGCAGCGGTTATCCCCGATAAACGACCACGTCCGCCAGAGTTAATGTTAATCATCGACTGACCAATCATCGCACAACCACCCATAGCGCCAAAGAAGCCACTCGTGATGTTACCTACGCCTTGACCAATACACTCTTTATTACCACGGCCACGAGTACCTGTCATCTCATCAATAACGGTTAACGTTAGTAATGACTCAATAAGGCCTACAGCTGCAAGGATTAGTGAGTAAGGCAAGATGATGTAAAGTGTTGCCAGGCTAAATTCAACCGCTGGAATTGAGAATGTAGGTAAGCTACCAGCAATGGTTGCGTGCTCATCACCACTCATTGATTTCAAGAAATCTAATACGGTACGCGTATCTAGATTCAAGAATGTGACTAATAAGGTTACTGTTAAAATAGCCGCTAAAGATGATGGTATTGTCGTGGTGAGCTTTGGCAAGAATTGAATAATAGCCATAGTCAGCGCTACAAGCCCTAACATCAGTAATAACTGATCTTGTGGTAGCCAACTCATAACACCGTTTGCATCAGGAGTTTGAAACTGTCCTAACTGCGCTAAGAAGATAACAATAGCTAAACCGTTTACAAAACCTATCATTACTGGGTAGGGCACTATTCGGATAAATTTACCGAGCTTTAATACACCAGCAGAGACTTGTATAAGACCCGCTAGCACTACAGCAGCAAAAAGATACTGTACGCCATGTTCAGCAACTAGGGCGACCATCACCACTGCCATCGCACCAGTAGCACCTGAAATCATGCCTGGGCGACCACCAATGAGTGCGGTAATTAATCCCATGATAAAGGCGGCATATAAGCCAACCATAGGCTCAACACCTGCAACGAATGCAAATGCAACAGCCTCTGGCACTAAAGCAAGGGCAACGGTTAAGCCTGAAAGTAAGTCAGCTCTTGAACTGGCAGTTTTGTGACGAATGAGATCGAACATTTAGCCTCTGTTAATTATTTGTTGATTGATATATGTCTGGGCGCGCATACTACCAAAATTAAGCTAATTTTAACATAAAAAAAGCCATGCTCTTCAGCATGGCTTTTTCGATACTGCTTTACTCTAGATTAGGTACGAGACATATCTGAGTTAGCGCTATTTGCAACACGTGGTTTCACGTCGTTATTTTTTTCAGATGCTTCATATTGACGACCTGTAGGTGTTTCAATATTTTCTCTGACTTTAACAACAGGTTTTGTCATTTCTGACATCACCATAGAGCCGAATCGACTCGCTGGTTTAGCTTTAGTAGCCGGTTTTGCTTCTGCAGCAGGCTCCGCAACAACCTTTTCGATAGTTTTTGCTTCGGTAGGCTTAATTGCAGCTGGTTTTGCCATCGGTGCAGATACCGCCTTTGAGCTAGCCACTGTTTCTACAGGCTTGGCTTTAACTTCAGCTGCCAGCTCAGCTTTCACTGCTTCAGCTTTAATTTCTGCTACTGGCTCAGCTTTAACTTCTGCTACTGGCTCAGCCTTCACAGCTTCTGCTTTAACTGGCGCTTTAGCTACTGGCTCAGCTTTCACTGCTTCAGCTTTAACAGGAGCTGCGGCTACTGGAGTCGGTGTCTCAACAACAACTTCAACAGCAGGCTCAGACACTACAGCGGCTTCAACAGCTTTAACCTCTGGGACATCAACCGGCTTAGGCTCAACGTTAACTGTTGGCTTAAAAGCTGGTGAAGTGTTCATCGCAGATGAACTTGCAACAGAGCTTGCTTTTGCTGGCTGTGGTTTTTCTACTTTAGCTTCAACAACAGGTTCTACGTTATCAGCTTTAACAACTTCGGCTGTTGCAGTTGCTTCAACTTTAGCTTCAACGGCTGGTGTCACCGGCGCTTCAACATGAGTTTCTATCGCTTGAATAGATTCAATGTCTTCGTTTGGCGTAAATACAGCTTCAGAGGCATTCTCATCACCTTGCTGAGTGTCTTCATCACGACGACGACGTTGACCCGCAGCACGAAGATGACGAGGACTACGACGACTTCTACGTTGGCCTTCACGAGGCTCACGTGACTTATCATCGGTAGACGCTTGTTCAACATCAGCTGACTCAGTTGCTTCGACCGGCGTCGATACTGACTCTGCTTTAGGCGCTGCTTGTTTTACTGCACTTGTTTCTGTATTAGCAGCTTTATCATTTGCGACGGTTTCGACATTAGCTGAAACCTCTGCAGTGACTTCAGTGCTTTCAACCGACTCAACCTTCGCTCTTGGCTTACGAGGCTGGCGCTTAGGGCGTGCTGGCTTATCGTCAGCCTTCACTTGCACAGGTGCTTCAGTATTCGCTACAACTTCTTTTACTTCTTCCTGCTCATTGCTTACACGCACTTTACGACGCATGTTGCGGCGTTGACGACGCTCCCGTGCTGCTTCTTGCTTAGGCTCAGCATTTTCGTTGTTAGCCTCTGCTTGCTTACGAGGTTTCTCATTGCGTTGTGGACGTTTATTATCATCTTGAGCTTTTGAACGGTTGTCATTAGCGTCATTACGATTGCTCTTATTACGCTTGTCTTTATTTTGCTCGTTGCCATTACGATTTTCGTTGCGGCCTTCGTTGCGGTTGCGACGAGGGTCATTACGACGATTATTGTTACGACGGTTATTGTTACGAGACTGACCGTTACGGCTTCCTTTGTCTTGCTGTTTAGGCTCAACTTTAGGCTCTTCGTTGCTAGAAAATAGCGAACTGATCGCTGCAGCTATCTTAGCAAACAGACCCGGCTCAGCAGGTTTAGCTGGTGCAGGTTTTGTTTCGACTTCAACGGGAGCGACTTTTTTAGGTGAAGAGAAACCTTTAAGAGCTGGTTGCGGCGGCGCTGCGCGCTCAAGCTTACGAGGTTCGTATAGCTTAGCCTCTTCTTGCTCTAGTAGCTTATAGCTAGACTCGCTGATCTGATCATCTTTACGATGACGAACAACACGATAATCTGGTGTTGTCATGTTCGGATCTGGGATCACATATACTTCAACATTGTGGCGCTCTTCAGTGATACGAATCGCTTTACGCTTTTCGTTCAATAGGAAGGCTGCTACATCAACAGGTACTATCGCTTCAATTTGCGATGTATTCTCTTTAATTGCTTCCTCTTCCATCAAGCGTAAGATGGAAAGAGCAAGTGACTCAGTACCACGAATCGTGCCTTGTCCATGACAGCGAGGACAAAGGTGAGCGGCAGACTCTTCTAAAGAAGGGCGTAGACGCTGACGTGACATCTCCATCAAACCAAAGCGTGAGATACGGCCTAATTGAACGCGAGCTCTGTCGTGATGTACGGCATCTTGCATACGCTTCTCAACTTCACGTTGATGGCGAACGGGTGTCATGTCGATGAAATCGATAACGACTAAACCACCTAGGTCGCGCAGACGTAATTGACGTGCAATCTCATCAGCAGCTTCTAAGTTTGTGTTTAGTGCCGTTTCTTCAATATCTCCGCCTTTAGTTGCTCGGGCAGAGTTAATATCGATAGAAGTTAGTGCTTCTGTTGGGTCGATAACAATTGAACCGCCAGAAGGTAAACGCACTTCACGTTGGAATGCTGATTCAATCTGCGTTTCAATTTGGAAATGAGTAAATAGTGGAACTTCAGCATCATAACGCTTAATACGTTCAACAAAGTCTGGACGTACTAATGAAACGTGCTCTTTGGCTTGCTCATATATACGAGGGTGATCAATAAGGATCTCGCCAACATCACGACGTAAATAGTCGCGGATAGCGCGAACAATCACGTTACTTTCTTGGTGGATTAAGAATGGCGCTGGTGCACTTTCAGCGGCTTCTTTAATTGCCGCCCAGTGATGTTGTAGAACTTTTAAGTCCCACTTTAGCTCTGCAGGATCTTTACCAACACCAGCGGTACGAACGATAAGGCCCATACCTTGTGGTATATCAAGCTCAGAGAGTGCCGCTTTTAGTTCTGTACGCTCATCACCTTCGATGCGACGAGAAATCCCGCCTGCACGCGGGTTATTTGGCATTAAGACTAAGTAAGAGCCAGCAAGACTAATAAAGGTTGTTAGTGCAGCTCCTTTGTTGCCGCGCTCTTCCTTATCAATTTGAATGATGACTTCTTGGCCTTCTTTAACCACTTCCTTAATGTTAGGACGGCCTTGGAAAGAGTAACCTTTTGGGAAATATTCGCGAGCGATCTCTTTAAGCGGTAGGAAACCATGGCGATCAGCGCCATAGTCAACAAAAGCAGCTTCTAAAGACGGCTCAACACGAGTGATCGTCCCTTTATAAATATTTGCTTTCTTTTGTTCGTGACCTGGGCTTTCAATATCTAGATCGTATAATTGTTGCCCATCAACAAGGGCTACGCGCAACTCTTCAGATTGAGTTGCATTGATTAACATCCGTTTCATGATGACTTAATTCTTCTTTATAAAGGTCATCAAACGATACTTCTTTCACTGCATTACGGGCCTAGGATTAAAAAACAGGACCTCACGGTCGGTCTCTAGGCAAGGTGCGCATTTGCTGTTAGACGCATTCTCTGCGTGTCGCATCCTATTTATGGCTTATTTTTTAATGTTTACAAAAACAAGGAATTCGTTGTAAAAACGTCAACCAACCCCATAAATTCTTAAAATACTTTCCAGTAATGCCAATTCGAAATGGTAGCGTCTGACGACGAGTTAAAATTATTCTTCGAAATTGGGGCGTTTAGAGCAGAGAAACCAGTTGTAAGTTGGGTTTACGTTTTGATTTAGTCGTGAAAGTCCACTTATTGACTTTTTGATTGATACAACGACCTGTAAATCAATTATTTACTATCAAACAGTAAACATTTTTAGTCTCATGCTTTAACGTAATGCTTGGGGGACTTGTGAACACTTTATCCACTAATTATCCCAGCTAGCCGGAGAAATATAGCAATAATAGATAAAATCAGCAATTGAAAAGGCACAATTCTTTTCACTTGTTGTACAATACGTCGCAACGAAATACATAGCGGCGCAGCATGAATACTCCATCTCCAAAAGTAGAAGTTCGAATGGTTACCATTGATGAGGACCATACTGGACAACGTATAGATAATTTTCTATTAACTAAATTGAAAGGCGTCCCTAAAAGTATGATCTACCGGATTGTACGAAAAGGGGAGGTTAGGGTTAATAAAAAGCGCATCAAACCTGAGTACAAATTACAAGATGGAGATGTCGTTCGAATCCCGCCTGTGCGAGTCTCTGAGTCTGAAGGTCGACCTGGGCCGTCAGCAAAATTAACTAAAGTCTCTCAGCTTGAAAACCGAATTATCTACGAAGATAAATTCATTATCGTACTGAATAAACCATCAGGAATTGCGGTGCACGGTGGAAGTGGTGTTGATTTCGGTGTGATTGAAGCAATGCGCTCGCTACGAACCCAGCAAAAATTTTTAGAACTGGTACATCGCTTGGACAAAGATACATCTGGTCTTTTATTGATTGCCAAGAAACGCAGTGCACTTAAGCACCTCCATGACCAGCTTCGATATAAGAAAATGCAAAAGGATTACCTTGCGCTTGTGAGAGGTGAATGGCAAAAGCATGACAAGGCTGTCAAAGCGCCACTATTAAAGTTAACACTTAAGTCTGGCGAACGTATTGTTAGAGTAAATAAAGAGGGTAAAGAATCTGAAACCCGCTTTAAGATCATGCAGCGCTATAGTGATGCAACGCTGGTACAAGCAAGTCCTATTACCGGTCGTACTCACCAAATTCGCGTGCATTGTCAATATGCAGGCCATCCTATTGCTTGTGACGAGAAGTACAGTGAGCAGAAATTTGATGACTCTATGCGCGCGCATGGATTAAACCGTTTGTTCTTGCATGCGGCTCAGCTAAGGTTTATTCATCCTGACACTGATGAAGTCATGCAAGTAAAAGCACCTCTAGACCCTATCTTAGAATCAACCTTGAGTAAGCTTAAAAAAGTATGAAACCCTACGAGTTAGTTATTTTTGATTGGGACGGAACCCTAATGGATTCTGTCAGTAAAATTGTTACCTGCATGCAGCAGATGGCTGACTCATTATCGATGAGTGTTCCAAGCGAGCAAGCGGTGCGAGACATTATTGGTTTGTCCATGGATGAAGCCCTTAAGACACTTTATCCTTTTTTGAATAAAGCTGATTTTGTTCCAATGATTGCATCATACAAAGATCATTATTTAACGCTCAATACCACGCCTAGCCCGTTATTTGATGGTAGCGAGAAGCTGCTCACTGAGCTAGCTGCAAGAAACTACCGCATGGCGGTAGCGACAGGCAAAGGCCGAAACGGTTTAAATCGTGTGCTAACAGAAACTGGCTTGGGTCATCATTTTGAATCTAGCCGCTGTGCAGACGAATCAAAAAGTAAACCCAATCCAGATATGCTACATGAGCTTTTAGAACAACTAAAAGTTGCACCAGAACGAGCAGTGATGGTCGGGGATTCGCTACATGACCTAAACATGGCTAATAATGCGGGAATTGATGCAGTAGGGGTAAGCTATGGAGCACATAGCGCTGAAAAGCTAATCACTGCCAAGCCTAAAGCCATTATTACAGAGCCATTGGGACTACTGACTCTACTGAAGTAGTGGGCCTTATTATCTCAGTGCGAAATTAAAGCTGTATATCGAAGCACTGGCTAAAAAACAGATGCTTCGACTTATTAGCGGCTACTACATACTAGGTTTGAAAAGTGAGTATGAAGTATTACAGCACTGCGATTCCTTGTCGCTGCAGCAGGTCGATAAGTGAAATTAGCGGCAGACCGACTAGTGTATTCGGATCCTTTCCTTCTAGTTTTTCAAAAAGCGCAATTCCTAAACCTTCACTCTTAAAACTACCAGCGCAATAAAAAGGCTGTTCTATATCGATATAATGGCTAATAGCCTGTTGGCTAAGCGTTCTAAAGTGGACGATAAACGGCTCGACTATAGCCTCGACTTCACCGTTTTCAACATTATGCACGGCGAGACCTGTATAAAAGGTTATTGCCTGGCCACTGGCTTGGCTAAGTTGTTCTATTGCAGTTTCTCGATTGAGTGGCTTACCAATAATCTTATTGTTAATTACGGCAACTTGGTCTGAACCAATCACAACACCTTTTTGGTATTTATCGGCACCCGCGGCGGCTTTAAGTTTTGCCAGCCTAAGGACTAAGTCGGCAGGAGCTTCATTTTCTAAAGGCGTTTCATCAACTTCGGGCGAGCAGCAACTAAAAGTCAAATTGAGCTTTTCTAGCAGTTGTTTTCTAAATGGTGAAGTTGAAGCCAATATAAGCGGCTTTGACATGAATTTGCCTTTATATAAATACGTTGTAAAAGTTAATTGGGATTTTCGCTAAAAACAGCAAGTATATGCAAGCGTTATTACGACAAATAGAAACTTACACCAGAAGTACACGGTCACTTTAATGGTTAGTGTTGGTTTAGTTGTATCGATTTGTGCTGATTAATGATGTATTGGTGTCATCGTCAGCTGTTGTACAGTTTGCACACGCTATTGTGTGGCGGTATTCAACAGTTACTGTGGAGATCAATATGTTTAAGTTATGGGTTGCTATTTTAATCATGCTCAGCGTTGTGGTTCACTTAAGTGGAGAGGTTAGCAGACCGTTCTATCCGACCATCTTATTCGCAATGGTGTTGGGAGCTGTGGCTAGAGAGGGGATTGCCAAGCTTGATCATACAATTGTTAATTGGGTATCTAATGCAGGTAAAGATGAGCGGAGCGTAGTTTAACGACGGTATTTAAATGCCCGTTGTATCTATCCTGATTTGGTCGCGTTAGTTTGCGTTAGGCAACCACTGCTGATTGGTTGATTAAATCGTATGGCTGATAGCTTTAACGAAGTCTACGCAGTTGAGTAAATAGCTTAACTCGGCTTAATACCGCCATTGTTATCACAAAAATTGCGCCGCCGACGAATTTACGAACACTTAAACTCACTTCCCGCTGAAATTTAATGTCATGGGCCTCGGGTTTCTTGTACAATGTGGTTACCTAACAACTCACGTTAGCTGAATCTAACAGCGGTTCATCACCTTGGAAGTATAAGGGTGTTGACTTCTGCTAAAATTCACCTAAAATGCGCGCCTTATGCAAACAGTAAAGATACCGGTTTCAATTGATCCCGTTCGCGCTTCCGCCAGCCAACTTTCTTATGAAGGCTTGGTGCCCGGTAAGCAGTTAAAGCGATTAAATGAATTAAGTGCCGGCGACTGTTCTGATGTGGCAGTGTCGCTTGAATGTGGCGTAGATATACAGGGGATAGTCTACCTTAGCGGGAAGGCTGTGACGGAGCTCACTCTGAATTGTCAACGTTGTATGACACTATTTACCACTGAGGTTACGGTCGAGTTTAGTTTTGGTCTTTGTAAGACTGAAGCTGAAATCGATGAGCTCCCGGATGCGTATGAGCCAATTGAGTGCAATGAAATTGGCGAAGTCCGTCTACATCAATTGATCGAAGATGAATTGATAGTTGCTATGCCTTTGATTGCCATGCATGAGAATGAAGATTGTCATCAAGGTAAACAAGACGTAGTAGTTGGCGTGATTGAACCCGCTCAAGAGGAGCGTCCAAATCCGTTTGCAGTGTTAGAAAAACTGAAGAGCAAGTAATCTAGGAGACAGGTCCCATGGCAGTACAACAGAACAAAAAATCTCGTTCAAAGCGCGGCATGCGTCGTTCACACGATTCTTTGAGCACAGCTCAATTATCAGTGGATGCAACGAGTGGTGAACTTCACCGTCGTCACAACGTGACTGCGGACGGTTTCTACCGTGGTCAAAAGGTTATCAACAAGTAATTTGTTGAGACCCTGATGACAAATCTGACGCTTGCGTTAGATGCGATGGGGGGCGATTTTGGTCCCCGCATCACAGTGCCTGCAACTTTGCAGGCACTTCGCTTAAATCCCCTCTTAAAAGTTATTCTTGTGGGCGATCAAGTCCAGATCGACGAATATCTAGATCCTGCTGAACCAGAAATCAAACGCCGAATTGAGATTAAACATACAACCGAAGTGGTGACTATGTCTGATCGGCCTGTGCATGCCTTAAGAAATCGAAAGCAAAGCTCAATGCGTATTGCAATAGAGTTAGTTCGAGACGGTAAAGCACAAGCTTGCTTAAGTGCAGGCAATACAGGTGCGTTAATGGCAATGTCTAAAGTATTGCTTAAGACATTACCTGGTATAGACCGCCCCGCGCTCGTTAGCTGCTTACCTGCTGTTAACAATACGCCTGTTTATCTGCTCGATTTGGGGGCAAACGTCTCTTGTGATTCTGAAACGTTATTTCAGTTTGCGGTGATGGGCTCGGTACTGAGCGAAACGGTTGATAAAACGGTATCTCCAAAAGTCGCTTTGCTAAACGTGGGCATTGAAGAGATAAAAGGTAATGACCAAGTTCAACAAGCGGGACAATTATTGCAACAAATTCCCCAAGTAAACTACACTGGTTTTATTGAAGGCGATGAGATCTATTCTGGTAATGTTGACGTTATTGTCTGTGATGGCTTTGTTGGTAATATTACCCTTAAAACGTCAGAAGGTATTGCAAGACTGCTTACCCACCAATTGAAAAAAGGTCTGACGGAAGGCTTCTTTGTTCGGATCCTTGCCAAAATAATAGCGCCACGTATCCATTCTTTGCTAAATCAGATGAACCCCGACCACTATAATGGAGCAAGTCTGATAGGATTGCGCGGAATTGTAGTAAAAAGTCATGGGTGTGCAGACGAAGCTGCTTTTTTACAAGCGATAAGCTTGGCAGTGACAGAAGCACAACGTCGACTCCCACAGATGATCGAAGACCGTCTTGAGTCGATTCTTTTAGACATTAATAGCTGATAAATTCCTTATGCATACAAAAATTCTCGGTACTGGTAGTTATCTACCGGTACAAGTGCGCAGTAATCAAGATCTTGAAAAAATGGTGGAAACCACCGATCAGTGGATAGTCGAGCGTACAGGTATTTCTGAGCGCCGCATTGCCGCATCAGATGAAACTGTGGCAACAATGGGTTATCAAGCAGCAGTCAAAGCTATTGAAATGGCCGGTATTGATGCAACTGAAATCGATATGATTGTTTGCGGCACAACCAGTGCAAGTAATGCTTTCCCTGCAGCCGCTTGTGAAATTCAAGCTATGTTAGGTATTCATACCATCCCAGCGTTTGATATTGCAGCGGCTTGCTCTGGTTTTGTTTATGCACTATCTGTTGCTGATCAATATGTAAAATCAGGTGCCGCGCGTAATGTACTAGTGATTGGCGCTGATGTGTTATCACGTTTATGTGAGCCAGAAGACCGATCGACAATTATATTGTTTGGTGATGGAGCTGGCGCTGCAGTTGTTGGGGCAGCGACTGAGCCGGGTATTATTTCTACGCATATTTATGCTGATGGCCGCCAAGGCGATTTGCTTAAGTGTTCTATACCGCCGCGTAAAGGGGAAACCTCTGAAGCTGTGGGCTATATGACAATGAAAGGTAATGATGTGTTTAAAGTTGCGGTTACGCAATTATCTCACGTCGTGACTGAAACATTACGTCAAAATAACATAGAAAAGTCTGATATTGATTGGTTAGTGCCACATCAAGCTAACTTTAGAATTATTAAAGCTACCGCAAAGAAATTAGACATGAGTCTTGATAAAGTTGTACTGACTTTAGCTAAGCATGGTAATACGTCCGCAGCCTCTGTGCCGATTGCACTTGATGAAGCTGTTAGAGATGGTCGGATCCAGCGTGGTCAAATGATATTACTCGAAGCCTTTGGTGCAGGATTTGCCTGGGGAAGCGCTTTGGTAAAGTTTTAACAGCCGTATTAACGGCAAGACGTAAATTGGAAGGTATTTGAATATGGAAAACACCGCTTTTGTATTCCCAGGGCAAGGCTCCCAAGCTATAGGCATGTTAGCTGAATTGGCTGAGTCCCAACCTGTTGTTGCTGAGACATTTGCTCAAGCTAGTCAGGTTCTCGGTTATGATTTATGGGAATTAGTACAACAAGGCCCCGTTGAGACGCTTAACGAAACCGATAAGACACAACCCGCTCTACTCGCGGCAAGTGTCGCTATTTATCGTGCTTATATCGCTTCTGGTAAGACATTACCGAGAGTAATGGCAGGACATAGCTTAGGCGAGTACTCTGCGTTAGTGTGTGCGGGTGTGATTGACTTTGAAGCGGCAATTAAATTGGTAGAGCTTCGTGGTCAGCTCATGCAGCAGGCGGTACCAGCGGGTACAGGTGCCATGTTTGCAATCATCGGTTTAGACAATGATGCTATTGCTAAAGCGTGTGAAGAAGCTTCACAAGGCGACGTGGTCAGCCCTGTCAATTACAACAGCCCTGGCCAAGTTGTCATCGCTGGTGAAAAAGCAGCAGTAGAACGCGCTGCGGCATTATGTAAAGAAAACGGTGCAAAAATGGCGGTTGCTTTGCCAGTCAGCGTACCGTCTCACTGCCAGTTAATGAAACCTGCTGCAGACAAACTTGCGATCGCACTTAATGATATTGAGTTCAGCGCTCCTTCAGTAACAGTGATCAATAATGTTGATGTTGCCAGCCCAATTGCTGCGCAAGAGATTAAAGAAGCGTTAGTTCGTCAACTTTACTGCCCAGTAAGATGGTCTGAAACTGTTGAACTGATGGCATCGCAAGGTATTACTGATTTGTTTGAAATTGGACCTGGAAAGGTATTAACAGGGCTCAGTAAGCGTATTAATCGTTCACTAACAGCAAAAGCAATTAACGATGCTGCGTCTTTCGCTGCATTGACCGAATAAGGAAATCTGATGAGCATAAGTTTTGATTTGACAGGTAAAGTAGCCCTTGTAACAGGCGCTAGCCGTGGTATTGGCCGAGCAGTTGCAGAAACATTAGTGTCTGCTGGTGCTGTAGTTATTGGTACTGCAACCAGTGAGCGCGGCGCAGAAGCGATCCAAGCTTACTTGGGTGATAATGGCCATGGTCTTGTTTTAAACGTGACCGATGGTGACTCTGTTAAAGCCTTGTTCGCAACGATTAAAGAAAAAGCAGGTGATGTTGACATTTTAGTTAATAACGCCGGTATAACTCGTGACAATTTGTTGATGCGAATGAAAGATGATGAATGGCAAGATATTGTTGACACGAACCTGACATCATTGTTCCGTACTTCAAAAGCGGTCATGAGACCTATGATGAAAAAACGTCACGGACGCATCATCAATATAGGCTCTGTGGTAGGCACCATGGGCAATGCAGGCCAAACTAACTATGCGGCTGCTAAAGCTGGTTTGATAGGATTTACAAAATCTCTTGCAAGAGAGGTTGCATCTCGTCAAATAACAGTGAATGCTATTGCTCCTGGATTTATCCAGACAGATATGACAGATGAGCTGACAGAAGACCAGCAACAAGCTATCATGTCGCAGGTGCCAATGGAAAGGCTTGGTCAGGCGCAGGAAATTGCTAACGCAGTCCTCTTTTTAGCGTCAGACTCTGCCGCTTACATCACTGGAGAGACTCTTCATGTGAATGGCGGCATGTACATGGTTTAAAGGGAACGACAGGCTATTGCCTCCTTAGGGAGGTGATCTGCATCAATAGTGAGCCAATTTTGTGGTTAGACCACAAAGGTTAAGCTTGCAATGTCTGTCAAATTCAATAAACTACTCGAAATCTTGCGCAAGTGCGTAATTTGAATAGGAAAGAAAACAATGAGCAACATCGAAGAACGTGTAAAGAAAATCATCATCGAGCAACTAGGTGTTAAAGAAGAAGACGTTAAATCAGCAGCATCTTTCGTTGACGATTTAGGTGCAGATTCTCTAGACACTGTTGAATTGGTTATGGCTCTAGAAGAAGAGTTTGATACCGAGATCCCTGATGAAGAAGCAGAAAAGATCACTACTGTTCAAGCAGCGATCGATTACGTTTCTAAGAATCAGTAATCTAGAATTTCTGAAAACAGGCGGCATTTATGCCGCCTGTTTTTGTTTCTGAAAGCCGCTGGTTGATGTAAGTCTTAAAGCAATATTCTCCTCGCTTCCGCTACAATATACCAATCAGACTAGGCTCATGAAGCTGTTGGTAGTTCAATTCGATAAGTACTATCATAACAATTCATTTTTAATAAGATAAAGGTGATAGCGTGTCTAAACGTCGTGTCGTCGTAACTGGCTTAGGCTTAGTTAGCCCTGTGGGCAATACAGTAGATTCTACCTGGAAGTCTCTTGTTTCAGGTAAAAGTGGGATCGCACCCATTACCAAATTTGATGCTAGCGAGTTCACAACTCGTTTTAGCGGTTCTGTTAAAGACTTCGATGTCGAGCAATACATGTCACGTAAAGACGCTCGTAAGATGGATCTTTTTATTCAATATGGCATGGCTGCGGGGATCCAAGCAATGGATGACTCTGGTCTAGAGATGGATAAACTGGACCCTACTCGCGTCGGAACCGCCATTGGTGCGGGTATGGGCGGAATGCCGTTGATAGAACAGAACCACGCAGCATTATTGAAAGGCGGCCCACGTAAAGTGTCACCATTTTTTGTGCCGAGTACCATTATCAATATGATTTCAGGTCACCTGTCGATTAAATACGGCATGACTGGACCTAACTTTGCGGTGACTACAGCTTGTACGACAGGTGTACACAATATTGGATTTGCAGCGCGTACTATCGCTTATGGTGATGCAGACGTCATGGTTGCAGGCGGTGCAGAAGATGTGACTTGCCCATTAGCCGTTGCGGGTTTTGGTTCTGCAAAGGCACTATCAACTCGCAACGATGATCCACAAGCAGCGAGCCGTCCGTGGGATAAAGACCGCGATGGTTTTGTGATTGGCGACGGTGCTGGTGTGATGGTCATGGAAGAGTATGAGCATGCTAAAGCACGTGGAGCGACCATTTATGGTGAGCTCGTTGGTTTTGGTATGAGCGGTGATGCATTTCATATGACGTCGCCACCAAGTGACGGAGCGGGCGCTGCAGCTGCTATGGTCAATGCCATTAATGATGCAAAAATTGCTCGTGAAGCCGTCGGCTACATTAATGCCCACGGCACGTCGACTCCCGCGGGTGACAAGGCAGAAGCTGCAGCGGTTAAATCAACCTTTGGCGACCATGCTTATGATTTAGTGGTTAGCTCGACTAAATCAATGACAGGGCACCTTCTAGGGGCTGCAGGCTCGCTAGAGGCCATTGTGACGCTATTAGCCCTTAAAGACCAAGTCATTCCGCCTACTTTGAACTTAGACAATCCAGATGAAGGTTGCGATTTAGATTTTGTACCGCATACGGCGCGAGATCTTAAGTTTGACTATGGCCTGTGTAACTCTTTTGGTTTTGGTGGCACTAACGGCTCACTGCTATTCAAAAAAGTTTAGTCAAAACTCTTTCGTTAGAAAGCGCCTTTTAGGCGCTTTTTTTATGCCTAAATCTCTCCCGTAAACTGCAATTAAAGCGGTGAGATTAACAGGGAGTATATTGCAGATTAACCTTACTTAACCTTTCAATTTGTTACTGGTATAACCAGTTGTCTAGGTAGATACTGCGCACATAGATAGCCATACAGTATTTAAGGACTCAAATTGATAAACCCACTTGTACTCCCAGTCATGTCGATATTGGGAATGATGACTGCAAACCTTAATGAACTCGTCAGGGGCGAGAGCGCTCATTGGCACCCCAAGCTTGTTATTGGCGTAAAAACTTTCAATGCAGCAGCTGCTGGCTTTGCTTTTATTTGGTTTGGATTGCTAATTACCGCTATTTCTATTAGCGATGAATATAGTGTGGCATCTGGCGTGCTTGTGCTGGGGTTATTTCTAGCAGGCATTTTAGCTTATGGGCTGATTAAAGGTGCCAAATTCATAGGCAGTAAGGCGCAATTATGGCTTTACCGATTATCGGTACCAATTATGGCAATAGGCTGTTATTTGGTCGCTCAGCTTGGTTAGTTTTAGCACCATTTCTATACTAGTTTTGGTTCTGGGTTTTCATAGCGAGTCGGAGCGTTGCAGGTTCAACGAACTACTCAGCATATAAGAGTGGCGATAATATTATAGAGTCCCATTAATGTGTTGCTAGGAAAAAGGGTGTAAACTGACTGCTTAAATTACTTCCCTATGAGGTCGATATGGCTGGAACTGATAGACTGCTCACATTACGATTTTTGGCTGAACCTGCAGATGTAAATTTTGGCGGTAAAGTCCACGGCGGGGCGGTCATGAAGTGGATCGATCTCGCGGGTTACGCCTGTGCGGCTGGCTGGAGTGGTAAGTACTGTATCACTGCTTATGCGGGCGGTATTCGATTCGTAAAACCTATCTATGTCGGAAACATAGTCGAGGTCACTGCTAAGGTGATTTATACTGGTAGATCGTCAATGCATCTTGGAATTGATGTTAAAGCCGGCGACCCTAAAGGTGCTGAGCGACACCTTACAACACACTGTGTTTTGATTATGGTTGCCGTTGACGATGAAGGACAACCTACGCAAGTGCCTGAGTGGGTTCCCACTACTGCAGCTGACATAGAGCTACGTGAATCCGCAGTACGATTAATGGAAATGCGCAAGAAGATAGGTGCAGAAATGGAAGCTCACGTCACTTTATAGACTTTGCTCAGTCTGACTAAATAATAAAAGCTAGCGTATCGCTGGCTTTTTTTATTATTGTTTAGAGACTTTTTTGTTTAAGCCAACCACAGTAGAATACTTTAAAACAATATATAACTAGAAATATAAATCTAAATCTAACTCCCTACAAATAGGAACACCAATGGCTAAAGTTGCATTTATCGGTTTAGGTGTCATGGGTTATCCCATGGCTGGACATCTCGTTAAGAATGGCCACCAAGTAACGGTATATAATCGAACCGAAGCTAAAGCTAAGGCTTGGAGCGAAGAGTTTTCTGGACAATATCATTCAACCCCAAAAGCGGCAGCGCAGGGGCAAGATATTGTATTTGTTTGTGTTGGCAATGATGACGATTTGAGGCAAGTCACATTGACTGAAGATGGCGCATTGGCGGGTATGAGTGCTGGTGCTATTTTAGTTGATCACACTACAGCTTCTGCCGATGTTGCCAGGGAGATAGGTGCAGCCGCTAGCGACATGAAAATTGGTTTTATTGATGCGCCAGTTTCGGGTGGTCAAGCCGGCGCTGAAAACGGTGTACTAACCGTGATGGCAGGTGGCAATATTGAAATATTCGAAAAGGTAAAGCCTGTAATCGATTCCTATGCTCGCTGCGCTGAGCTTCTTGGAGATGTAGGGGCTGGACAGCTAACCAAAATGGTTAATCAAATCTGTATCGCAGGAGTGGTGCAGGGGCTTTCTGAAGGGCTGCATTTTGCGCGCAGTGCAGGACTTGATGGCGAGAAAGTGGTCGAAGTGATAAGTAAAGGTGCCGCCCAATCATGGCAGATGGAAAATCGCTACCAAACCATGTGGCAGGGCGAATACAATTTCGGTTTTGCTATCGACTGGATGCGCAAGGACTTAGGCATTGCGCTGGAAGAAGCGCGTCGTAACGGTTCACATCTTCCGCTTACTGCGTTGGTCGATCAATTCTACTCCGAAGTGCAGGCGATGGGAGGCAATCGCTGGGACACCTCTAGCTTACTTGCAAAGCTAGAGAAAAATAGACGTTAGCTTTTAGCTTGATATAAAAATGGACTGCCTAGGCAGTCCATTTTCAGTTGTAAACTTCAATAAGCACCTATTCAGGTTCTACAACGATATGTTCGAGTTCAACTGCGGCAACTGCATGTAATGCATCCATAGTCGCACCCACTAAAGAAACGCTGCCTTTTGAGGATTCGATTAACACAGCGCGGTTTATCTCGCTGAAATCACGGTTATGGCGAGCCATATTGGATAATGCCATTTGCATTGGCAACATCGATGGATTAAACGCTGCATTTTCAGCGTAACGGCCTGAGTAGGTTACACCGTCTTTAGTCTCTAAAACCACAGCGGCATAGTTCTTAGTGTAAGGTGCGTAGCTTAACCCCGCATGATCGACAGCTTCAATTATCATCGGATCTGAGCTATCAAAGCTCAACTCATGCTGCTGCTTGGTTAGCAAGGGCTCTGTGATATTCAGATCTGTAGGACCAAAGGCATAGGGTAGATAATGCGATAGTGGTTGAGTTTTTTGTTCGGGAAGATGGATGTTCACCTTCTGGCCTTCAACCAGCTCATTCATAAATTGGCGGCAGTGACCACAGGGTGAAAAGTTAACGATGACATCTTCAATCTGACGTTCGCCACTTAACCAAGCATGGCTAATCGCACTTTGTTCTGCATGAACGGAATGAAACAGTGCTTCACCGGCAAGTTCAAGATTGGCTCCCATGTAGATGTCGCCACTCTTGCCTTTAGCAATGGCGCCTACATAAAATTCACTGATAGGTACCCTTGCAAGTGCTGCTGCTATTGGTAGCAGTGCTAGTAACAAATCTTGCTCTGCTAACTGTGATGCCGTTTTAAGCTCTTCAATTTGCTGTGCATCGAGATGTCCGGCAAAGTCTTTATCTAGCATAGGCACGATAGCCTTCGCTAAAGCTTCTGGTAAATTAGCTATGCTTTTTAGAAAACGGTCTTGCATATGCTACTTCCTTTTATTTAACGCTAATGAAATGTCATTCTAGTAAGCTTGTTACATCTAGAATGCGACAGAGATCGCACTTTATCACCTGAAAACCCTAAATGCTTCTAAGATAATGACATAAAGCTTGGAGTAATTTTTGTTTTGATTCATTTTGCTCTGTTTCTTCAATGATATTTTCCAATCTGATCATGTAATCAGGATCATTGAGTCTTGGTTGGCAAAACTCTCTCCAGCGTAATAGCTCAGAGTCATTTAAGGTTTCTGGGTAATTACGAGCACGATACCTAAATAGCATCTCAGGTAAGCGTTCATCATCAAACGTTAACTCCAATGCCGCTAGGTTCATCGGTTTAGTATTACGGATCATCTCCATCTTCGCTTTGTCAGCGTGACTAAAGAAGCCACCGCTGTAGAGTTGAAGATCAGGATCGGTTATTTCGCGATCAGACTGCTGATCAAACACTGCGACCAGTTTTTCGCGGATTTCCGGGTGCAGCCTTAATTTTTTGTATTGCTCTCTGGCAAATGCTTTATCGATATCTAATCGAGCAGCATTGTCATCGGTGAGTGTTTTGGCTCCAGCTAGAAAAGGACTCTTGTTGATATGGATCTGCTTTAAACCGATAGGCAGTTCATCTTCCGCTAAGTCATCACGTCGTGTATACATGCGCTCACGGATCTGCTCAGCGGTTAGCTCTATCAATGGCGTGACGTCCATCGCTAAGTTTACGCAAATAACCGCATTCTTATTGGTGGAGTGATAGGCCAGAGGAGCTATTAGCGTTGTACAGCCATTTAGTGCACTGATTTTAGAACTGACATGCACTAAAGGCTTCATCTCCAGTACATCGATTAACTTAGACACTTCTTGCTTTTTGCGCAGGTTAAAGTAGTAATCGAACAGTTTAGGTTGCACTGATTTTATCAGTTTAGCCATGCCAATCGTGGCATAAACATCAGACATCGCATCATGGGCTTTTTCATGGCTAAGACCATTCGCAACAGTCAATTGTTCTAACTTAAAGCTTGGCGAGCCATCTTCTTTTTGTGGCCAATGAATTCCATCAGGTCTGAAAGCATAACAAGCGCGGACTAAATCGATAATATCCCAGCGACTATTACCGTTTTGCCACTCCCTTGCATAGGGGTCAAAAAAGTTACGATAAAAGCCATAGCGAGAGACCTCATCATCAAACCGGATCGAGTTATAACCAACCACGCAGGTATTCTCTTGACTAAACTGTTGATGCACTTTCGCCATAAACTCGGCTTCAGGTGTCCCTTTTTGATTCGCTAATTGCGGGGTGATCCCGGTAATCAAAATGGCTTCAGGGGAGGGAAGATAGTCGTTCGCGAGCTTACAATAGAAAGTGACAGGTTCTTCAATGATGTTGAGATCCATATCTGTTCTAACGCCAGCAAATTGCGATGGCCTGTCTTTGGCTGGGTTCGCGCCGAATGTTTCATAATCGTGCCAGAAGAGGGTGTTTTGTTTTTTCGAAGGCATAAAATAGTGGCTATCAACTTCTATTAAGTGGATTCATCATAGCACCGTGTTAGTGTGGTTGTCTTAACTTCAGCATTAGAGTGCTTTACTTGCTTGAATTAACGTCAGTTTGATAACTAGCACCGAAAAGTTAAAGCAAGTACAATAAGCACTGGTCTATGAGGTGCTGTATGTTTGAACCGCTGTTAATCCAACCGCAAATTATCGAAATTAGTCATCAATCTAAATTAGTCTTTTCTCTCTCCAAACAATTTGGCGACTTTAGCGCGCTGCAATTGCAGTCGGGTCCGATAGTCGAAGTTGTGGTTGTGGCGGTATCTGCAACGAAAGCCTCGTTGATGGTTAGAATACACCCTTACTTGTCATTATCGGTTCGTGAGCTGGATATTGCAGTTGAAGCTACAGATTGCCTTACTCGTTCAGTAGGTCAGGGCTGGAGGCTGTTTTCAGCCCTAGGTACCTCGCCAAAACTTTGCGCTGCGCAACTTGGAGCAGGGTTGACAGTTGCTGTTAAATTTAGCGACATATGCCATTTTAATATTGTAGAGGCGGTGAAATGGAACCTTGTGGCTTTGGAAGCCGATTTTAGAATTGGACATATCGCTAAAGAGATCTTGTTAGCCAAACATATCATTGCTCGCTCTGTAGATGTTGAGCATAGCGCTGAAAGTCTGTTGGTTGAAATTAGCGAATTGGAAAGTGTTCGATTTGAGCTCACTCGGGCAAATAAAGAGAAGGAACAACAAGAATTCAGTAAGCTCGATGCTGAACTTGTTAGAAAAAGGCAATTGTTGAGCCGTCAGTATTCGCAGTTATTGGAACGGCCAAGTCTAAGCCAGGCTGCTAACCAATCTATAGAGCAGGAACAGTTAATTAGGCAGTTGGCATATTATCAAGTACTTGCCCCAATTGAACTGAATGAAATAGTAGAACAACTTATGACAGACGGAACAAACGGTTCCTTTGCATTGGAGAATAAACAATGATTTACCGTTGCCCTATATGTGAACAAGCATTAACACTACAAGACAAAACGTGGTTTTGTGCAGCGAATCATCGATTTGATAGAGCAAAAGAGGGTTATGTAAACCTATTGCCGGTGCAGAAGAAAAAGTCGAATGATCCAGGTGATAATAAAGAGATGATGTTTGCTCGAAGAGAGTTTCTCAATAAAGGATACTATCAAGCGCTCAGTGATAATGTTAACAAACTGGCCAAAACCTATCTAAAAGAAGCACAGTATGGCCTCGATATAGGTTGTGGAGAAGGATATTACTCAAGTCGTTTAGCAAAAGAGTTGGGTGATGATTTTTCTTTGTTTGGGTTAGACATTAGTAAGTCTGCACTTAAATATGCTGCAAAACGCTATCCTGATATTGCGTTCAGTGTCGCAAGCTCCTTCGATATGCCATACGCTGATGATAGTTTCGACTTTATGTTAAGGATCTATGCGCCGTCGTTAGAGACTGAGCTGAAGCGAGTCATAAAGCCTGGTGGAATACTTATTACCGTGTGTGCAGGCCCACGACACCATTTTGCTTTAAAAGAATTGATTTATGATACGCCAAAGGAACATACCCAAGATGCATCCAAGATTGATGGGTTTGAGCTAATCGACCAAAAGCGACTGGAAAGTACGTTACATTTGCCAAACGAAAATGATATTCGTCATTTTTTGCAGATGACACCCTATAACTGGAAGCTAACCGATGAACAAAAACAAACGCTATCGGCCACAGGCTTTGAGTGTGAACTCGATTTTAAAATAGAGGTTTTTAGAGCTTTATAGCGGCCATATGCGTATATGTGATGGTTTTTAACGCCTTTGTTGTGTTTGTATGTCGAGCTTGAAGAAAATATTTAATCACTAAATCTACAAGCGCCCGATATTTAAGTAAAAACACTAAAAATAATGTCTAGAATGTGTGTTGACATCTCCTGAGAATGGTTTATAGTGTTTGCAGCTTGAAGGTTAGGGCTTATTTTTATGTGTTCAATACGACAATGTTCGTCCTGTTAACATTAAGTAAACCGGCATTTTCCAGCTTTACCGCCGTTAAGGCTTTAATTTATATTTACAGGATTCAATATTATGTCTCAAGTTACTGGCGTTGTTAAGTGGTTCAACTCTGATAAAGGTTTCGGATTTATCGAGCAAGAGTCTGGCCCAGATGTATTCGTACACTTCCGCGCTATCAACTCTGACGGTTTCAAAACTCTTGACGAAGGTCAAAAAGTTCAGTTTACTGTTACTCAAGGTCAAAAAGGCCCACAAGCTGAGAACGTAACTGTAGTTTAAGTTACCAGCTTGATTAGCATCTAGCTAATCGCAAAAAGATTTCGAAGAGCCGTAGTTTACTACGGCTCTTTTTTCTTTGTGTTATTTTTAAACTATTTCATTCGCCACGCTAGGCCTTGGCGGTTTATTTAGCTGTTTTTACTAACACTCTCCCAAAGTCGCTTCTAATCTCTTTACTTATCAGCTATAGCTTTCATCCTTATAACCTTTAGCCTGCAGAGTTACATACCAGTTATACCAATCAGCATAAGAAGTCTATCTATTCGGGGTGACTAGATGGTTAACACACGCTGCGCTAAATGAAATAGGCATTGCGGACCTATGTAACAGCTCTAGACTGTTCAGCGCTCTACAGGCGTTTTAGATTGATTCAATAAAGAGGATTACTGGTGAGAGAACATCGCTGGCCCAGAGAACCAGCGCTACGGTGGGGTTTATTTAAGAGAATAGTTTATCTTCTAAAGTGCGACCTTTAAGTATGGCTTTGTATTGCCAACTGTTTTGTTTGAACAAGGTAAATAATGCACTTTCTATAGCATAATCTTCTTCACTATTGTGCTTGATTAAAAACTCATTATGCTGCTTTTTTTCTATTGAACTTATATCTGCTAGCTCCATAACCCCGTTTAGTAATTTTTCGCTATCACATTGCTGCATCGTTAACGTTAGGTACTGACTTTGTTGGCTGTCATCCATGGACACAGACTGTGTCAGTTGCCCAAGCTCTAAATAGAGCACTTGGCCACAAAGCTTTTCAAGCTCATCTAAGTTGTGAGAACTGATGATGAATGTAGTCTTGCTTGAAAGCTCTCTGACTAATTCGCGGATCTTCTTTGCATTTGCAGGATCCAACCCCGCGGTAGGTTCGTCGAGCAATACTATCTCTGGTGAACCTATCAGTGATTGAGCGATAGCGACTCGTTTTGCCATACCATGGCTTAACGATTTTGGTTTTTGAGAAGCACTGCCCGCTAAATCCACCAATGATAAAACTCGCAAAGCTTCTGATTTAGCTTCTTTCTTGGAGAAGCCTTGTAAAGTACCAAATAATATCAGCTGAGTGAGAATATCAAAGTTAGGATCAAGGGTGGCATCTTGAGGTAACGAAGCCACACGGCCGAGGAGGGCTGCGTCACCAGGCTTATGTCCTAGCAGGCTCACCTCTCCAGTGGTAGGTGTAATATAGCCGCACAATAAGCTAAACAGCGTCGTTTTACCAGCACCGTTAGGACCAACTAATGCAATGGGAGCGCCTGCATCTAAGGTTAAATCGACTTGCTTTAGAGCTTGCTTGCTGCCGTATGATTTAGACAAATCTTTACATTCAATGAGTCTCATATCGCGCTCCGTTTAATATAAATACGACCAAGTAACAGAAGCACTAATGTTTGTAATAACGCGACTGGCGCATAAGCAAAGCTACCTAAGCCTTGGGTATTAATCATCAGTGAAATCTGTGAACCAGGTAAGATCCATTTCAGCTCACTAATTATGGGTAGGTAATTGTTGATGATTGCGATTGTTATCGACATCGCCGCCCAGATGAGAATGGCATAGATGGTTGCTTGTCTTGCAGAGTTGGCATAGAGAGATAGTATCGCCATTAATGCTGTATAAGGAAGCAGTACAATGACTAAGTTCACTATAACTAAAGCACCACTGCCGATAGCTGGCATTAACAGTGTCGCCTCTCGACTAACTGCTAAAACAATCGTGGCTAATACCGTCAGAGATACCAAAATGGTTTGAATGGTCATATGACCAATGAAGCGGCCGAAGAAAATACTCTCTCTACTCGCTCTGAGAGTTAGAAAGCGAAAGGTACCACGGGCTTTATCGGATGAAAATTGATCGGCGGCAATAAAGATACTGAACAACGGAAATAGGTATAGCGCTGCAATCCAGTAGATCGCAAGTTCAGCTACTGACCATTTAAATAATTCACTGACCACCTCTGGTCCAAACAAGCCTTCTATTAAGGCTTTGTAGTCAGGACTGATGAGAAACTCAGAGGCTCCGCGGATAGGGTAGAGTAATATAAGTAACCAAACTAAGGAGAATGCAGCGAGGGCTATCACTCCTCGAGGGTTGAAAAGCATTTTTTTTACTTCGAATTGTGCGAGTAACAACATGTTCCTCATGTTACTGCTTTGCTTACTATTTTCCAAACGAATCCCTTAATCAATGGATTTTTCAATGGCTAACAGGTTAACACCTCAATGGGCAGGCGTTAACCATTAGTTAGTGCTTATGGATTAAATATTATTTAGGTTTTTATTGGCTATTTATTTAGAAACTGTTGAATAAGAGCCTTTAGTTCACCGACTTCTGCTTCGAGTTTAGACACCCTACCTTCGAGCGCTGTTGGAGAAGAAGTTTGCGGTGTTGTATCCTTGTTTACTATTGGATTCGTGTTGAGTTCTAACTCTTCGGTTGTGAACAATTGGCTGTAGCGTGCTTCTCGCTTACCGGGTTCTTTTGCTAAGAGTGCGACGAGAGGAGAGTCCCTGCGGGCGAGTTCAATAAGTGCATGCTCAACTTCACTGACATCGTTAAACTCATGCAGTCGATTACTTCGAGTTCTTAGTTCGCCTGGTGTTTGTGGACCGCGTAATAGCAGTAGGCAAATGATGGCTAGTTGTGCAGGATTTAATTGTAGGTCGCTAAATTCTGTATTGCAGAAACGGTGCTTATATTTTACTACGCGGCTGCCAAAGCCTGATTGCTCTGAAATAAGACGCTTTTTAGCAAGGCTATCGAGTGTATTTTGTACTTCCGATTCGCTTAAGCTAAGCACGGGTTCTCTACTGGTTTTTTGATTACAGCCAGAGGTCAAACTATTGAGAGATAAAGGGTACTGTTCGGGTGTAGTGAGTTCTTTTTCCAACAAAACACCGATAACACGTGCTTCATGTTGCGTGAGTTCCATATTGATCCCTTAATAAAAAAGCATGACTTTGTTATAACAGAGCCATGCTTCAATGCAAAGGGGTTGAGCTTCGGTTACCTATAACTGCGGTATTTATAGCCGTTTAGGCAAACGAAAAGTTACTCGACTAAACGGATCCCATCGGGAGCGATAGTGATTTGCTGTTTCTTATATAAACCGCCAATACTCTTTTTAAACGCTTTTTTACTCATTGAAAGTTTGGCGTAGATAACTTCAGCATCGGTTTTATCATTGAGAGGTAAAAAGCCGCCAGCTTGTTTTAGTTTAAACATGATGGTCATAGAGTGTTTATCTAACTCTTCTTTAACGCCTTTTTGTAGCGAAAGATCTATTTTTCCATCGCTTCTTACTCGTTTGATAAAGCCTTTAATCTTTTGCCCAAAGCTTAAGCGAGTAAAAACTTCATTCTTATACAAAACGCCCCAATGGCTATTATTAACAATTGCTTTGTAGCCAAGATCAGTTGTACCACCAATGATAAGGCTAACTTCTTCGCCTTCGGTGTATTTAGGCTCTTCTAAGTCTAAAAAACGGTCAATTTTAGAAGAGGCTACAATGCGATCATCAACGTGACTGGTATAGATATGAACTAAGTAAGACTTTCCTTCCTCAATCTCTCTATGCTGCTCACCAAATGGCAATAGCAGATCTTTGTCTAACCCCCAATCTAAAAATGCACCGTACGGCCCATTAACTTTAGCTTCTAAAAAGGCAAATTGGCCAACTTGGCCAAGCGGTCGACGAGTCGTGGCAATAATCATGTCTTGTGAATCTAGATAGAGAAATACACTAACCATGTCCCCAACATGACACTCCTTTGGGACTACTTTGCTTGGCAGCAACACTTGGCCTAAGTCTTGTGCATCTAAATAAACGCCAAATTCAACTTCTTTGACGACTTCAAGCCTGCAGTTTTTTCCTATCTCAATCATGTTTATCTCTACTTTTTACTGGGACGACTAACTTCTGCAGCGATTATAGTGGAATTAACTTAAATATGCTTTAGCCACATAGCGATAATAAAGAGAAGGTTTGAATTTGGTTAAATGAAAGTAACCCTTAAAGGTAGTGTTTTGAAGTATTGGGGATAGTTTGATGCAATAGCAATTACATCGCTAATATTCTCAATGTTAAGCTTGATTTCTTGTGCGTCTCAAGGTTTAATTGCGCGCCCTAAAACTTGGTGTTAATAGACTGATATACAGTGTGGTTTTACTGGGGCCTGTCAGCCGTATCGGCGGACAGAATGCGACGGTTAATTTTAAACATGTGTATATACATGCTATGTTTATTGGCAGGTAAACTAAGCCAAAGTGCGTCTGAAGACAAAGCGCGCTGTAGTCGCTAATAAAACGTGGTCATTGGATTCATTGAATGACACAAAATCATAAGATGGTTAAATGCAGCGGTTAGCTTCATTTAGTATTTCATAATTTAGATAGACAGGTTAGGAAAAATATGAGCAATTGGTCTATTGATGATGCACGAGCAAGTTACAATGTAAACTACTGGAGCCAAGGCCTTTATGGGATTAGTGACGAAGGTGAGGTTACCGTTTCACCCGATCCGAACCGCCCAGATTGCAAGATTGGTTTAAATGAACTTGCTAAAGATATGGTTAAGGCAGGTGTTGCTCTACCTGTTTTAGTTCGATTCCCACAAATACTGCATCACAGAGTCAATAGTCTGTGTCAGGCGTTTAATCAGGCCATTCAAAAGTATCAATATGAAGCTGATTACCTGTTGGTTTACCCAATTAAAGTGAATCAACAGCAAACTGTTGTTGAAGAAATCTTAGCCAGTCAGGTGGAAAAAGAGGTGCCGCAGCTTGGGCTAGAAGCGGGCAGTAAACCTGAATTGCTTGCAGTATTGGCGATGGCTCAAAAAGCCAGTTCGGTCATTATTTGTAATGGTTACAAAGATAAAGAGTACATTCGTTTAGCATTGATTGGTGAGAAGCTAGGGCATAAGGTTTATATTGTCCTAGAGAAAATGTCGGAGCTTAAGGTAGTACTGGAGCAAGCTAAAGAACTAGGTGTAACTCCAAGACTTGGTTTGCGGGTAAGGCTCGCATTTCAAGGTAAAGGCAAGTGGCAAGCAAGTGGTGGTGAAAAGTCTAAGTTTGGACTATCCGCTGCGCAGGTACTCAAAGTAATAGACCAGTTACAACATGAAGACATGTTGGATTCATTGGAGTTGCTGCATTTCCATTTAGGCTCTCAAATCGCCAATATTCGAGATATTCGCCAAGGCGTGAGCGAAGCTGGACGTTTTTACTGTGAACTAATGAAACTTGGTGCCAATGTAAAATGCTTTGATGTAGGTGGTGGACTCGCAGTCGATTACGATGGCACGCGCAGCCAAAGCAATAACTCTATGAACTATGGCTTAACTGAGTATGCAAATAACATCGTTAGCGTGCTAACTGATATGTGTAAAGAGTATGAGCAACCGATGCCGAGAATCATCTCTGAATCGGGTCGTTACTTAACTGCGCATCATGCCGTGCTACTGACCGATGTTATTGGCACTGAGTCATATAAGCCTGAAACCATTTTACCGCCAAGCGAAGATGCGCCGCTATTGCTGCAGAATATGTGGCAGTCTTGGACTGAAGTGAGTGGAAAGGCTGATCAAAGAGCACTGATTGAAATATTCCATGATTGCCAAAGTGACTTAACCGAGGTGCACTCTCTTTTCGCGCTTGGACAGTTAAGCTTGGCAGACAGAGCGTGGGCTGAACAAATTAATTTACGAGTCTGTCATGAACTGCAAGGCAGCATGAGCTCAAAATATCGTTACCACAGACCAATCATTGACGAACTTAATGAGAAGTTAGCCGATAAGTTTTTTGTTAATTTTTCGCTGTTTCAATCACTACCCGATGCTTGGGGGATTGATCAGGTATTCCCGGTAATGCCTTTATCCGGGTTAGATAAAGCACCTGAACGCCGCGCGGTGATGCTTGATATTACTTGTGATTCAGATGGTATTGTTGATCAATATGTTGATGGACAAGGCATTGAAACAACACTGCCGGTACCTGCCTGGACCCAAGAGAGTCCTTATCTTATTGGGTTTTTCCTCGTAGGAGCCTATCAAGAGATTTTGGGTGATATGCATAACCTGTTTGGTGACACTAATTCTGCTGTGGTACGAGTGGATGATAATGGCCGTCGTAATATTGATTCGGTACTTGAAGGTGACACCGTCGCTGATGTGCTTAGATATGTGAACTTGGAAGCGGTGTCATTTATGAGAACCTATGAAGAGCTCGTTAATAAGCATATCGTTGAAGATGAACGAAGTAATATACTTGAAGAGCTTCAGCTAGGACTAAAAGGCTATACCTATCTAGAAGATTTCTCCTAGCATAGCGTATGATTGAGTGTTGCTAGACCAGTGTTGATCATACTCAGCGCTGGTCTTATTTTTTATCCTGAGCAGAGTGGTTAGATGTTTTTTGAAGGTTCAGAAAAGAAAATAGAACTTCGAGTCAAGCAAGGCAACGCTTCGCTTCGCCGTTTTAGTCGTGACTTTTGGGAGCAAGGCTTGGCACTTGCGGGCGCAGACATTCTGTCGGTCTTATCGAATAACGACTGTGACGCTTATGTGTTGAGTGAGTCTAGCCTTTTCGTTTGGGATAACAAAATACTGCTAATTACCTGTGGCAATACGAATCTGGTCGAGGCGGCTGTGTTCTTGATTGACGAGGTTAACGTCGACAGCATCGCTTCGTTTACTTACCAACGAAAAAGTGAATTTCTGTCTCACCTGCAGACAACCCGATTTGAAGATGATTGTCAGCAGTTAAGAACGAGATTGAGTGGCACAGCGTATCGTGTTGGTCATTTAGATGGTCATCATCATTATCTTTTCTGCAGTGAGAAAGCCGATACGCTAAGTCGCAGCACTAGCTTACTGATGTACCATATAAAGGGTGATATAGCAGACTACTTAAGGCAACCGAATCAAACTAAGGCGCAAATATTAGCGCTGTTGCAGTTACCACAGTTGCTGCCGGAGTTTGTGTTTGATGATCACTTGTTTGAACCGTGTGGTTATTCAATAAACGGTTTATATGGTGGGCAATTCTTGACTATGCATATTACCCCACAAGAACATAGCGCCTATGTCAGCATAGAAACGAACTTGAATTTTGAACAATACTCGTTCAATATATTCGCCAGTATGTTAAACATATTGAACCCTTGTAGCTGGGATATCATTAGCGTCAATCAACAATTATCGGCAGACAGCTACCCTGTACATATCGAAGTGGCGTGTTGCGAACTTGCGCTTAATGCGGCTAATTCTTTTAATTATAAACATTATATTCAGCCTGTTAGCGAAGAACTAACGGCTGCAGTAATTTAAGTTTGACCTTTTACGGAGCTTCTATGACCACTATCGCAGATAAACCCGATTATTCGCTTTACTCAAATGCATTTGGCTACTTAAGGCTGCCTTTAAATTTTAGCCCGTTAGAGAGTGATGCTGATGTAGTCGTGTTAGGTTTGCCTTTTGATATGGCTACAACCGGGCGTTCCGGTGGCCGTATGGGGCCTGGCGCTATCCGTCAAGCATCAGTGAACCTTGCTTGGGAAGAGTTACGTTGGCCATGGCCGTTTAAACTGAGTGACCATATTAAAGTTGTTGATGCCGGCGATCTTGTTTATGACTGTGGAGACTCAGCTGATTTTACCCAACGAGTTGAAGACTTCGCGACTGCAATCGTCGATTCAGGCAAAGCGATGCTCAGTTTTGGTGGTGATCATTTCGTTACCTTACCACTGCTACGAGCTCACTATAAGAAGCACGGTAAAATGGCGTTGCTTCATTTTGATGCCCACACTGATACTTATAGCCAAGGTAGTAAGTATGACCACGGGACAATGTTTTACCATGCGCCGAAAGAGGGCATTATTGCTGCTGAAAATTCAATACAAGTTGGGATAAGAACTGAGTACGATCAATCCAATCATCTGTTTCAAGTCATTGATGCCGCAGCCGCCAACGAACAAAGTGCTGCTCAAATAATTGCTCAGATTAAAGAGCGAGTTGGTGATATGCCTTTGTATGTCACGTTTGATATAGATTGCTTAGATCCTGCTTTTGCTCCAGGAACAGGCACCCCAGTATGTGGCGGGTTAACCAGCGATAAAGCGATGAAAATTATTCGTGGCTTGAATGGCATGAACATAGTCGGTATGGATGTTGTTGAAGTGGCTCCTGCATACGATAGTGCAGAGATCACTGCTTTAGCTGGTGCAACATTAGGCTTGGAGTTATTGCATGTTTGGGCTGATTCTAATGGTAAAGTTAAGTAAACTTACCGCAAGTAACTGAACAGCTTTTTTACAGGTAATATTTAAGGATTGGTCAATGTCAGAGTTAAGTGATATCAGGCGAGAGTACTCTTTAGGGGAGATGCATAGTGAGAATGTTCCTGATGATCCGATGGAGCTTTTTAACTCTTGGCTTGAAGTGGTAAAAGACTCAGAGATAAAAGATCCTACTGCCATGTCCGTGGCTACTGTCGATGAGCATGGCCAACCTTTTCAGCGCATTGTGCTGCTCAAAAGGTTTGGCGATGATGGTTTTGTTTTCTTTACAAACCTAGAAAGCCGAAAAGCTCAACATATCGCCATTAATTCGCAAGTTAGCTTGTTGTTCCCATGGCATACTTTAGAGAAACAAGTTGCGATAACCGGTGTCGCTGAGCCTTTGTCAAAAACTGAAGTGCTGAAATATTTTATGTCTCGACCTAAAGATAGCCAGATAGCTGCTTGGGTATCTAAGCAATCTAGTCCTATCTCTGCTAGAAAGGCGTTAGAGACAAAATTTGCCGAGATGAAAGCGAAGTTTGCTAAAGGTGATGTGCCACTACCAAAGTTTTGGGGAGGGTACCTTGTTAAGCCTACAAGTATCGAGTTTTGGCAAGGTGGTGAGAACCGATTGCATGACCGATTTATCTATGAAAGGTCAGCTGGTGAGCAATGGATTAAAAGCCGCTTAGCGCCGTGAAATCGTTTGTTTTGTTAACAATGCCACTTTAAAACAGTGGCATTGTTGTTTTAAATTAGGCAAACCTAACCTTTGTACTAGAATAATTTCATGTCATATGAAATAGATATTGCTGCTACTGGATAGTAGCTTGTGCTAAATTAGCGTTGATTGCTGTTTTGCTCGTTGATATCTATCACTATTTTCTCTAGAGGGAGCTACACATGAAAAGTGCCATTGCTGGATTATTGCTTATTCCGTTATCGTTTGTAACGTCAGCCGCTGATTGGAACGTCGCCAATGATGAGTCGAAGGTAAATTTTGTATCAATTAAAAAAGGCGACATTGCCGAGGTTCATCATTTTAAAACCATTTCAGGCATGCTCAATGAAAAAGGTGAATTTAAGTTAACGGTATCGCTAGCGAGTGTTGATACCAGTATTGAGATAAGAGATGAGCGCATGGGCTCGCTATTGTTTGAGGTAGATAAGTTTCCAAAGCTAACTTTGACGGCTCAAGTTGACACTAAACTGCTTGCTAGTCTTAGTGTCGGAGATTCTACTATAACCACAGTAGAAGGGCTGGTGGACTTGCATGGAAAAAAAGTGAAGCTTCCCTTTATGGTGAGTATTGCTAAGCTATCTGATAGCAACCTATTAGTTGCTAGTGCAGTGCCTGTTATTGTTAACTCAGACAGTTTTGGCTTGACGCAAGGTGTTGAAAAACTACGTGAGATAGCTGGATTGTCGGCAATTAGTAAAGCAGTGCCAGTTTCATTCATTTTGAATCTTAAGAAATAGAGATAGTCGATATCATTTAGCTTTAAACTCAGATAATATTCTTATTCAAAGAATTTTGCGGCTCCTTTGAGCCGCTCTGTCATTTATGCTAATTGCATATTTCGGATGTGATATGGTTACCGACAAAGACGGGTATATGCACCTCGTTCAGTATTTAACTGAGCATTTAGGTATATTTGAAAACTCGCAACAACAAGCTGTATCAGAAGATACGGTGATGGAACTATTTGAAGAACAACTCGCGGCTCAAATTATTATGGTTTGTGGTCAGAATCCTTCGCTAAGTTTTGCTCAACGGAATTTAGTTATCAGGGAGGTTGACTCAATTGTGTATGATCTTGAAGAGATCCTGGCACGAATTGCTGATCATAAAGCTACCGCTGAGCAAACGCTGTTTATTACAGAGTTTTCATGTTTAATTAAAAACTTGTTTGATCAAGAGATCGCCAAGCTAATGGCGGCGTGATAAAAGTTGTTTTTATATTTCGTTACAGAATTATCCCCATTGGTTCTTGTTGATGGTAGTAATAAGGCCTAGTGTTCAATAATGAATATGGGGAATTCGATGTTTTCAAACGTTAAGAGCTCAATTAACAAGCAACACTTAGTGGCTTATATTTGCCTGTTTGTTTTTTGGTTTTTCCTTCGTTTGTTTAGTCAAAATGCTTTCGACTTAGGCTGGGGTTTTTTCCCGCTCGTCATCTCATTGCCTTTTGTGCCATTTATCCTTGTATGGTTAGGGGTACAGTTTTTCCGAAACCTCAATCTCTATAAGCAGAGCTACCATAAACGATGGTATGCTGGTCACTGCGCTTGTACGGCTATATTATTTGCTCTTTATGTCCTTCATTTCTTTTGATCCCCGCTAAATTAATAACAACTTAACGGGTATTGATATCATTCTCTGTTCAGGTAACTGTCAGTGTTGAACTGCTAAGTTTAATTCGCGTACTGTTCTACTGTAAAAATCTAGTAGCCAGAGCGGTTTAGGCTGTTTTATTTCTCAAAATAAAGAGTGTCGCTTCAAAGACTGATGTTTCTTGCTATGATAACTCTAACAAGCTAAATATTGACGTAACTATACTTAGGAATTGTAATGCTAAAAAAAATGGGATGGTGCCTGTTGACCCTGATGACTTCATTATCAGTACAAGCTAATGATAAAGCGGTTATTGGATCGACTGCCGATATGTATGTCGGGCATGCTGAATTGCCCTATGTCGCAAGGATAGACACGGGCGCGGTTAACACTTCTTTGCACGCAATTGATCTTAAAGTTGAAGGTGGCAGTGCTCAAAACATGAAAGATAACATTGGTAAAATGCTGTCATTTACCACTGAAAACGGTCAAGGTCAGACTAAACGTTTGCAGGCCAAGATCGTTAAAACATCAACTGTCAGTAACTCTCAGGGCACCGAGACACGTTATATGGTTGACCTTGATGTCGGTTTTAAAGGCAAAGAGCGCAAGGTACGAGTAAACCTTCGTGATAGAAGTCATATGGACTATAAGTTGTTGATTGGACGTAACTGGCTAAAAGGGCGTTACGTAGTCGATGTATCAGATAAAAAATACATTGGCCCAGTTGCTCCAATTAGCATTGTTGAAAGCGGAATGATGTTTAAGACCCGCATAGACACTGGTGCAGTAGAAAACTCACTACATGCAGTGGACTTTAAAATTGACAATGAAGACACCGATATGGAGAAAAATGTCGGCAAGGTGATTCATTTTACAACAGAGAATGAGAAAGGTGAGTCTAAAGTCGTCAAGTCTCGCATTGTCGAAACATCACTTATACGCAATGCCCAAGGTAGTGAGGTCCGCTATATGGTTGAACTCAATATTGGTGAGGCTGGTAAAGAGTATAAAGTAAAAGTTAATTTACGAGATAGAAGCAAGATGACTTATAAGTTGCTAATTGGCCGCAACTGGCTACAAGGGCACTATATTGTCGATGTATCAATGTAGCCTAATGAAAATACATTTATAGCCACTAAAGGCACTCATGAGGAGTGCCTTCTTCGTGACTGACGCCATTAGACAACCGTGCTCAAAACGGCGACAAAAGCTGTATAGGCCTCTAAACAAGAGATAAAGAATAACTTATCTGAGTTTTATATTGCGCTTCAGGTTGTAAGCTTCTGATCTGAACTTTACCGTTAAACTCACTTTGTAACCACACTGACAACGTTGTAATAGCACCGTTGATCTCACTCTCGTTTATCTGCTGTTGCAACATATCTAACTGATTAGTAGTAAACCCTTTACCATTATCATAAACGGTTATGATCAACTGCTTTTGCTGTTTTGCCAAAATAAGTTTTATGCTTTTATTCGTTTGATGGTGTTCAAAAGCGTCCGTCAAGGTGTTGTTGATAATTCTATAAAACAGAACCAAGTAGTGCCAATGGATCCCATCGACAATAAGACGGTCGTCACTTTGGATCATGATGTCGATATCTGAGTCGACAAACTTTGGGCGTAAAAGCGCAATAATATGTTCTAACAATTGTACTAGGTCAATGGGTTTTGCTCCGTAATCTTGCGCTGATAGTAGGTACTCTAGATGTCTTAATCGTTCAGTTTGTGCGGTTAATTCTACACCAAAATCGGCGGCATTAAGGCTACCATTCGATAGACGATAAGCTTTGGCCGCAAGCTCATCCTGTTGTCTGAATATAGGTCGCACTAAATTGGCCACTAGTGTGGGGTAAAGAGCTTGATTATCTAATTTAACCTTTTCGTAGTTATACTCTTTGTTGATTTGAACTCTGGCCTGTAAAGACTCAAACTCCAATCGCTTATTTGTCTCTTCAAGCTTTTCAATGAATCGAATATTCTTTGATTTTTCTTGTCTAAGGATCTCAAACTGGGCTTTCTTCTTCAGTTCTAAGCTCTTAGTCTTGCTGATATCGAATGCAATGGTGCCAACTGATACCACTTGCTGTTCGTTATCCAAAATAGGGAATTTGGTGACTAAGTATGTATGCAATTTACCTTCACTTGGAAATGTTTGCTCATAACTAAGTTCCTGTTTTCTGTCTATTACGATTCGGTCGTTGTCGCTATTTACTTTGGCAACGTCTCTGGCCAGTACCAAATGATCTCTTACACCGATTATATTTTCACGTTCCAAGGCAACAGTTTTGCAGAACTGGTCGTTAACGAGTGTAAGTTCACCGGATATGCTTTTGATGAAAATAAGGTTATGTGCAGAATTAAGAATAAGATTAAGGTGCTCCTTACTCTCCCTTAAATCAGCTTGGGCAATTTGTTGTACTTCTAACTGTTTTTCTAATGCTAGATTTGTGGCATCTAAGCTGGCCAGTGCGATCTCTAACTGATGTGTGCGGCTGCTAAATGCTTTCGCTAACATGCCAATCTCATCTTTTCTGTTATTACTCTCAAGTTCAATCATTGCTGAATTGCTGTTATTCAACGCATTAACCATTCGACTTATCGGAGAGATAAATAGCTTATTTTGGATAATAAATAGCAGCATGAGCGCGGCTATTTGAATACTCACTAAATAAAGGCCCACTGTACTGGCTATCGATTTTGCACTGCTTTCTATTGTCGTCAGTGGCGTCACCAAAATTACTTTCCAGTAGGTTCCAGGCATCAAAAAGACACTGACGATGACTGGTTCTTCAAATTGTGGATCGCTTATCAATTCAAGGCTGCTAAGCAGTTGTACCTCTTTTAATTTGCTTTTGGCATTCTGGTTGATTAATGCAGTCAGCTTTGCGCGCTCCTGCGAAGGTACATTAGCGGTAACACTGCTAAGTTGCTCTGGGGTATAGGCACTATCAATATTGGCTTGTTTAATAAACTCTGCATCGATTGTTTCAATGACTTGTAGCAGCGGTTCAAAGGCAGCATGTTGCTGACTAAAGTCGGAGAAGGGCTTAAATAACTCTCCTCTAGCTTCATCATCAGCAATGTTTTGCGGAAGTTCAGGGTAGGAAAGCATTCGGTTCTGTTGATCAAGTGCAAAAACGTAACCTCTTTGTCCTGAAAGGGCAGTTCTAAAAAACTCATTAATACTAGCAAGTGCTACATCAACCGTAGCAACACCGATGAATTCATGATGCGACCACATAGGAACAGAGGCGGTGATCATTGGGTCTTGTGTGATTGGGTCTATATAGGACTTAGACCAATAACTCGTATCAGCAGGGTAATATTTTGTTGGAATATACCAGCTCTCTTGGGAATAACCTTGCACACCATCTTGATTATAGCCGTTGACTTTATGCAATTTACCACTGGCATTACGAGCCCAAAAATGGCTACCTTTTTTGTTCGTGAGTTTAGGTTCTGGCCAAACTCCTCCACCAAGAATAACCTCTTCTTGCCCCAACTGGTCAAGTAGCGCGGGTATGCTTCCATTAAGAAGAGAGGGGGAGTGTTGATACAACTCTCCAAGGGAACTAATGGATACTGCAAGGTTTTCAATTTTATTGGTTTTTTGCTGTAAGCTTGCGGTGATCGCTTTGCCTACATTTACATTCAGAGTTTGCTGGTTGTCTATTAGTCGATTAATTTCGATAGACTTAATAAACCAAACACTCGTTAGAATGATGATTGTGGCCACAGCAAGTTGGATGAACATGAATTTCATCGGTAAACTTTTGCGCCAGTCGGTCAGCTTTGGTGGACGGTTCTTGCCTTTCATCATGCTAAAGTTATGCTCGAATAGTGAGTAGCTGCCCTAATTAGCATCCATACTGTTTAAGGATAAAATTGAAACGATAGCTTAAGTATACAAGCCTAGTTAAATTTTTGTAAAACAATACGCTACTGGCATTGTAACAATTAAGGTACTGACATAAAAAAGGGTAGCACTTAAGTGCTACCCTTTGTAAAGTGCGTAGCTAGAATATTATATTTTCAGGCCTAATAGTAAAGTATCTAATTGCTCAGCAGTTGCATGCAGTTCGTCACAACCAGAAACCGATTGATTGGCTGACTGTTCGACATCATGAGATTGATTACGGATCTCCATGAGATTAGTGGCGATTTCATTAGCGACTGCAGATTGTTCATCTGCAGAAGTCGCAATCAGTACACTCATCTCGTAGACCTTTGCACTATGATGGGCAATGCCTTTAAGATCGTTACCCGTGTCGAGTACATGCTTTTTACCTTCCTCAGCCTTTTCAACAGTGCGGCTCATCACGTGCTTAAGATTTCTTGATCCTGCTTGGAGCGCTTCAATCATTGATTTGATTTCAACGGTAGCAGCTTGTGTTCGTCCTGCAAGGGTTCTGACTTCATCTGCGACGACAGCGAACCCGCGGCCTTGTTCGCCGGCTCTTGCAGCTTCGATAGCAGCGTTAAGCGCAAGCAAGTTAGTTTGCTCAGAAATGGCATTAATGGTGGTGACGACTTCGTCAATTTTTGCAGCATTCTCATTGAGGTTATTGACCGCATCTGAGGCGTCAGCAATCTCATTACTCAAACCGCCAATTGCATCTACTGTTACAGCAATGTCTCGAGAGCCAGCGTCAACTTGATTGTTGGCTTCTTGAGTTTCTGTAGAGGACTGCTCAGCATTGCGAGCAACCTCTTTTACTGCAGCCGTCATCTCTTCCATAGCGGTCGCTAATGAGTCTAGATGCTGTCTTTGGTTCATCGCTAGAGATTGGCCTTCTTGAGCTGTATCTCTAAATGATTGAACTACATTACGAATTTGCTCATTAGCATTGGTCATTTGGGTGACGAGTTTATGTTGTCTATCAACCAAGGTATCGATGCTAATAGCCAAAATACTAAATTCATCTTTAACCTCAAAAAAGTTTAGTCGACCAGTGAGATCGCCTTCTGCTGCTTTCTTTAAAGCCATTACATTGGTGTAAAGCGCACCACCGACAAAGCTTGAAATATAGTAACTAGTGATAAAAATGACCATTATCAGTGCGAGTAATGTGCCGTAGACAAAGTATTCGTTACTACTTTCTGATTTCATTTGAATATTAGAAACGGTGATCAAGCCATTTTGACTTCGGCTAACACTCTCAATGCGATCTACTTGAAGATAGGACTCGCCGCCGGCAATAGCAGAGCTTTGGATATCTCGACTGGCGCTATTTTCTTCATAGAGGGTGACATCACCATTTAGCGAGTTGATGAATTCTTGTTTCTGCTCATCGGCAATGAAACGATAGGCAGTCGCCAGCGTCTCATTCATTTTTTGATTATATTGCTCAGCTTGAATGAGCTGTGATTGCTGCAAGTTTTTATCGAAATGATTGGTTAATACCAGTGTTAACCCTATTAAGGTTAATATGGGAATTATTGCCATCACAGCAAATTTTGACTTTAGCGTCATATGGATAAGGTATTTATCAACCCAGCGAAATTTAACTTCTTTCATAATTATCTCTCAACCCTAGAACTGCGACCCTATTATTTATCGGTAAAAAATCATTTTTCTTAACCAATTAGTTACAGATTTATATCTGTTTGTGTTTTTTTTGTTCGTAATGTCGGTTAAGTACTTGAAACCCTTATGTAGCTTAGTTTGAAGTATTTTACCGATTAGCGGGATAGTACATATCATATAGATGAATAACCATTTAATATTTAACGTATCAAGATACATATTTTGCAGGTAGAGAATGGTTGAGTGTATTGTTCTTGAACAAGGACTAAACAAAATAAGCAGTTAGCTTGTAAAAAGGTGCAATTAACCCTAGTCAAATGGGGTTTGCTCACGTAAAATTTGTGTCTTTTTCTATTTTCGCCTAAGAAAATATGTAAGCCCGAAGACTCGTAGGTTTGTCCTACATGCACTGGAAGAGATGATGTCACAGTTAACAGAGATCGTAGAACAGGCCTTAGCCGCCATCAAAGACGCTACAGATTTGAAAGCGCTTGATGACCTCCGTGTCGATTACCTTGGTAAAAAAGGTAAAATTACCGACATGATGAAGATGATGGGGAAACTGCCTCCTGAAGAGAAGCCGGCCTTTGGCCAAGCTGTAAACCAAGCTAAACAAGCGGTTCAACAGCAGCTATCTATACGCATCGATGGATTGAAAGCGGCAGAACTTGAAGCGCAGTTGAAAGCTGAGAGCATCGACGTGAGCCTACCTGGGCGTCGTATCGAAAATGGTGGATTGCACCCAGTGACTCGTACAATCGAACGTATTGAGAGTTTCTTTGGTGAGCTAGGCTTTACCGTTAAAGATGGCCCTGAAATTGAAGATGACTTTCATAACTTCGATGCGTTAAACATCTCAGAACATCATCCAGCCCGTGCTGATCATGACACTTTCTACTTCAACCCGAAAGTGATGCTGCGTACCCAAACCTCGGGTGTACAAATTCGTACCATGGAGCATGAAAAGCCTCCACTACGTATCATCTCTCCGGGCCGTGTTTACCGTAATGACTACGACCAAACACATACGCCAATGTTCCACCAAGTCGAAGGCTTGCTTGTTGCAGAAAATGTTAACTTTGCAGAGCTTAAAGGCATATTGCATGACTTCTTGCGCAACTTCTTTGAAGAGGACCTTGAGGTTCGCTTCCGCCCATCATACTTCCCATTCACTGAGCCTTCAGCTGAAGTTGACGTAATGGGTAAAAATGGCAAGTGGTTAGAAGTACTAGGTTGCGGCATGGTTCACCCAAATGTGCTGCGTAGCGTGGGTATCGACCCTGAAAAGTACTCTGGTTTTGCATTCGGTATGGGTGTTGAACGTCTATCTATGTTGCGTTATGGCGTTAACGATTTACGTTCTTTCTTTGAAAATGATCTTCGCTTCCTTAAGCAATTTAAATAAACGGAGCTGTATAGCATGAAATTTAGCGAATCTTGGCTTCGTGAGTGGGTTAACCCAAGTGTTAACCGTGAAGAATTAGCACACCAAATTACTATGGCTGGTTTGGAAGTAGACGGCATTGATGGCGTTGCAGCAGACTTTAGCGGTGTGATTGTTGGTGAAGTTGTTGAGTGCGGTCAGCACCCAGATGCTGACAAACTGCGCGTGACAAAAATTAATGTGGGTGGCGATGAGCTAATCGACATTGTTTGTGGTGCACCAAACTGCCGTCTAGGCCTTAAAGTTGCAGTTGCTATGGTTGGCGCAGTGCTACCAGGTGATTTTAAAATAAAGAAAGCTAAGCTGCGTGGTCAACCATCATTCGGTATGCTTTGTTCATACGGTGAACTCGGTATCGACATTGAAAGCGATGGTATTATCGAGCTTCCGACTGATGCACCAATTGGCCTAGATGTGCGTGAATATCTTGACCTTGATGATGCTGTCATTGATGTTGACTTGACTGCTAACCGTGCCGATTGTCTTGGTATGGCGGGTCTTGCTCGTGAAGTGGGTGTCTTGAATCGCCAAGCAGTTACAGAGCCTTCATGGGAAGCTGTTACTGCCACTATCAGTGATGAAGTCAGTATTGAGCTACAAGCAGAACAAGAATGCGGACGATACCTGGGTCGTGTAATTAAGAATGTAGACGTAAAAGCGGCAACACCACTTTGGATGCAAGAGAAATTGCGTCGTAGTGGTATTCGTTCAATCGACCCGATTGTTGATATTACCAACTATGTATTGATTGAATTTGGTCAGCCAATGCACGCATTTGATAATGCGAAATTGGAAGGTGGTATTCAGGTTCGCAAACCTAATGGTGAAGAGAAGCTAACATTGCTTGATGGCAATGAAATCACTATCCCTGAAGGTATGTTGATCATCGCTGACAACGTTAAACCGCTGGCGCTAGCAGGCGTATTTGGTGGCGAGCATTCAGGCGTGACCACTGAAACGACTGATATCATGCTTGAGTGTGCGTTCTTCGCACCACTGGCTATTTTGGGTAAAGCTCGAAAAATTGGTCTGCATACCGATGCTTCACATCGTTTCGAGCGTGGCGTTGATCCAGAACTGCAACATAAAGTGATGGATCGCGCGAGTCGCCTTGTGCTTGATATCTGTGGTGGTGAAGCGGGGCCTGTTGTTGAAGCTAAGTCTGAAGACAATCTACCAAAAGCAGTACAAATTGTATTACGTCGCAGTAAGTTAGATCGTACTTTAGGTCATCATATCGAAGATAATGATGTCACTGAAATTCTAGAGCGTCTTGGTTTTGCAGTTGAAGTGAGTGAAGGGCAGTGGAGTGTTACAACTGCGACTTATCGCTTTGATATGGCAATTGAAGAAGACCTAATTGAAGAAGTTGCCCGTATTTACGGTTATAACAACATTCCCAATATTGCGCCAGTAGCTCAGCTAAGCATGTCTGATCACAATGAGTCTGATATTAGTCTCAAGCGTGTTCGTAGCATGTTAGTAGCGCGTGGATTCCAAGAAGCGGTAACTTATAGCTTTGTTGATCCTAAGCAGCAAAACCTAATTCATCCAAACGCAGAAGCGATGATCTTGCCTAATCCAATTTCGGTTGAGATGTCAGCAATGCGTTTGTCTATGTTTACCGGTTTATTATCGGCTGTAGGGTACAACCAAAGTCGTCAGCAAAACCGGGTTAGATTGTTTGAAACAGGGCTGCGTTTTGTGCCAAACGAATCTGCAGACTCAGGTGTTGCTCAAGAGCCAATGTTGGCAGCGGTTATTGCCGGTAACCAGAACGATGAGCACTGGTCAATGGAGTCAAATACTGTTGATTTCTTCGATCTGAAAGGTGATCTCGAAGCGGTCATAGGATTAACCGTCGCAGACAACGAATTTAGCTTTAGAGCAGCATCTCACCCAGCGCTTCATCCGGGGCAATGTGCTGAAATATTAAGAAATGATCGTGTAATTGGTATCATAGGTACGGTACATCCGAGCCTTGAGAAGCCATTTGGCCTCAATGGCAAAACAATTATTTTTGAGCTTGAATTAGACGCTTTGTTACGTGCTGAATTACCGCAAGCCCAGACTGTATCTAAGTTTCCAGCTAACCGTCGTGACATTGCCATCGTAGTTGATGAAGCTGTTGCTGCCGATGATGTTGTAAAATTGATAAGAAAAGTTGGCGAAAATCAGTTGGTTGGCATAAACTTGTTCGACGTATACCAAGGTAAAGGTGTAGAGGAAGGCAAAAAGAGCCTTGCTATCGCACTCTTATTACAAGACAACGCTCGTACACTTGAAGAGAAAGAGATCGCCGAGATGGTTGATGTAGTGGTTTCTGCTCTGAAAGACGAGTTCAACGCATCGTTGAGGGACTAAAAGTATGGCACTTACCAAAGCCGAAATGGCAGAACATCTTTTTGAAACGCTAGGTATCAATAAGAGAGTAGCGAAAGAGATGGTAGAGACGTTTTTCGAAGAAATTCGTCAAGCTCTTGAAAGTGGTGAGCAGGTCAAGCTATCTGGCTTTGGCAACTTTGACCTGAGAGATAAGAATCAAAGACCGGGAAGGAACCCAAAGACGGGAGAAGATATCCCTATTTCAGCGAGACGTGTTGTGACATTTCGTCCAGGACAGAAGCTGAAAAGTCGCGTCGAAGAAGCTAACGCAAAGAAGTAATTGCACTAGCATCGTGATGAAGAGGCCACTCAATAGAGTGGCTTTTTCTGTTATTCATCTGCTAAAGAGGTTGCGCTTGTCTAGAAAACCGAAGTATTTTGACCGTCGCTTTACGCTATCGTTATTACATCCTAAATATTGGCTGACATGGTTTGCTATTTTAATATTGGTGCTGTTTGGTCTTATGCCGGCTTGGCTTAGGGATCCTATTGCTCGCCAGTTATCAAAACTAGTGCTTAAGATTGCCGCTAAACCTATCGCTGTTGCTAGAGCTAACCTAACTACGTGCTTCCCTGACAAATCGAATGCCGACATAGAGGCTTTGATCCGCGACAACGTTGAAAATTTTGTGATGATTTTACTGGCGCAATCTGAGCTGCTAGTGAAGTCGAGACAGAACATTCGTAACAGAGTGCATCTTGCAGGATTTGAGCATGTTGAGCAGGCCAGAGCAGCAGGTCAGCCGGTGATATTTATCATGCCCCATGTTTGGGGAATAGAATATGCTGGTCTACGATTAAACTTAGATCTGCCAATGGTATCAATGGCAAAAGCGCACAAAAATAACCTGTTTAATTGGTTTAATAACCGTATGCGCAGCTCCCAAGGTGGCAATATCTATATGCGCGAAGCGGGGATTAGAGCTTTGCTGGCGGAACTTAAGCAAGACAATAGTTTTTTCTATCTACCCGATGAAGATTTAGGGCCGGATAAAAGTGTTTTTGCCCCCTTTCTAGGCACGACCAAAGCGACACTGCCTGTGGTAGGCCGACTTGCCCAAGCTGGCAATGCGCAAGTGATGCCTGTCAAAATCGGTTATGACCAAGTGAAGCGTCAATATCAGCTAACAGTAATGCCTGCTATTGCCCCTGAAGATATGCAGGGTAAAGAAAATGAAGCGATCGCTCTGAACAAGGCTGTAGAGCAGGTTATTTTGGCTTATCCTGAGCAGTATATGTGGTTTCTTAGAGTATTGAAGACGCGTCCAGAGGGCGAAGCGTCAATCTATAAATAGAGAGCTGCAGAGAGACTGGATCAGCTAAACTAAAAAAGCCGCAATATTCATTGCGGCTTTTTACTAGCAATGGGTCATCTTAAACGATCAGTTGATATTCACTGCGTAAAATATCGATGATCTCTTGCTTAGGGTTCTCGCTAATGTGTAGCTTTTCGCCAATCACTTTTTCAGCAATGCCCACATAAGTGTTAGAGATGTCCATCATCACTGATTCAGGGAGCTTATTGTCTTTTGCTAAAGCAAAGCGTTCCTCCATACGGTTCTTATTGAGTAAGATATCCGCATCTGGGAAGTGATTCAGTAACCACTGTCTGAAACCTTCTTTTGATTGCTCAATGATTTTACCGTCGCGATGAGAACTTCCATCCCATATACGAGAGCTATCAGGGGTGCCGACTTCATCCATATAGATGAGTTTTTCTTTACCGGCAGCATCATTAACATAGCCAAATTCAAATTTGGTATCGACAAAAATCTGGTCATGCTCTGCTAATGCATCGCTAATCACATCAAAGCCTTCTTTTAGAAGCTTCTCGTAAAGATCAATATCGCTAAGACTGCTGAAATTAAAGCCATCGACATGACGTTCAATGTCGCTGCGCGATACGTTGACATCATCAGCTTCTGGTACACCTTCAAGACCCGTTAGCACACCCTTAGTTGAAGGAGTAATAAGTAGCTCAGGGAGCTTTTGATCTTTTTCCAGGCCTTCAGGAATGGTGATACCACAGAATTCACGTTCACCTTTAGTGTATGAGCGCCACATAGAGCCAGTTATATACTGACGAGCAATCGCTTCAATCATCACTGGGCGGGCTTTTTGCACTATCCATACCAAAGGATGTGGTATGTCCAAAATATGGCTATCAGCTAAGCCTTTTTCTTTGAATAGTTTAAACCAGTGATTAGAGATTGCGTTAAGTGCTGTTCCTTTGCCAGGAACACCATTTAAACCGTTCTCACCTTGCCACACACAGTCAAACGCTGAGATACGATCACTGATAACCATTATTGCTAATGGTGCGTCAGCGGGAACGTCATAGCCTTTGTCTTTGATTAAGCGAGCACTGTCTTCGGGGGTTAACCAGTAAACACTGCGAACTTTACCAGAATGAACTGGTTTGTCGGTACGAATGGGAAGGTTGTCATTTACGACTAAAACTTTATCTGCAAGATTCATAGGGCACACTTTTATTATTGAGAAGCTTAATTTTAGTGGCGCAAATTGTATCAGAAGTTAGATTTGGCAACACTATCGTCATAGCTGTTTTAGCCTAGATAAATACAGTGTTCTTAATAAAAGAAAATCAGCAGCCTAGTTTAGGGGTTGTTGATCTTTCGAGCTTAGTTTTTGTTCGATTATGTACCGTAAGGAATAATTGTTTTAGGAAAAGCTCGTAACGAAATCTAGTCATAAAAGAATAAAAGCATTGAAACTTACCCGAAAGGCCGGGTTTATTGGCTATTTTTACTGTGTTGTAGGTTCTTTGTGGAGAAAGACTAAACGACATAGCCTCTGCTTTGTCAAAATAGTCAATAAACTGCGGCAAAAACAACCGTAAAAGATCAACAGCCCCTAGCCATGTTTTACTGATAACGATTTAAAATGTCATCGATCTCGCCATTGGCTTTCATCATTAAGATCTGCATATCGATCCACTCTATTAGCTCGTTTGCTACCCCGTCTCCATAACTAAAATGAATGCCAATGGGCGCGATAGTATCGCTGATACTGGTAAACTTGAATAAGGTTGGGTCTATCTGTTGTTGTTTAAGGCTATATAGTACTCGGCTCTTCATTTCGATAAACAGGTCCCCTCTCGAGTTTTTCAGTGCTAGCAACGCGCTCTTATGACTATTTGACTCAAGTACTTTCATTTGGTATTGCTCGATCATTGCTTCTAAACCTGAGTATTTAAAACCTTTAAGTAAAATGACCGTTTTACCTAATAAAGCATTGTTAAACCCTGTTATTTGATCGTTGTCTTTCAAGGTGGTCATTATATGTTTAGCACTGAACAATGATTGATTGGAAAGGCGTTTATTCTGTGTCCAATTACCGTCGGCAGAACGCCATGTTGGCGAACCATAGCTTATCCAGTTTAGATAAGTTTGTTTTTCAATTTCATAAAGGTACCGTTTGAAAGGCATGACTTGTGGGGAGATTTCTAACGGTTTTTTTTGTGCGAGGCTAGCGATGATATCGGTGATTACGCCAGTCTGAGCAGCATGATTATTAATTTGAAAAGGCTCAGCTTGGTTGGCGATGATTAAATAGTTTAGTTTATCAGCCACTGCAGTCTGAACTGTGAGTGCATATGTTATTAATGTAGTGAACAGCAAATGTTTGATAATACTCACCAACTGAATTAGGACTGGAACTACTTAGAGTATAATGATTTTCCCGTGGTATGTAACTGTAATAGCGGGGAAAATGATTAACGCTCATATTGATTGTTCCATTGTTGAGGTTATCACTTAAATCGTTACTCTGGCTAACTATAACAATGATGAGGATCACTAAAGGTATAGTTAACCAGGAGTTTACTCGCATGTTTACTGAGCTGCGTTATGTCGCTTCATTAGGTTGGCAGTAACATCTTCAAGTGAAAGCTCCTGATCTTCGAGCAACACCAGTAAGTGGTATATGAGGTCGGATGCTTCATCAATCAGTTCAGGCTTGTCATTTGTTGCGGCTGCTAGCGCAGTTTCAAGCCCCTCTTCACCGACTTTTTGCGCAATACGTTTAGTGCCACGCTCAAACAAGTAAGCAGTGTAGCTAGATTTCGGGTCTTGCCCCTTGCGAGAAGTGATCAATGCACTGAGGTTATCGATGAAGCTATGGGCTTTACCGTCCGTCCAGCAACTCTGCGTGCCTTTATGGCAAGTTGGACCATTAGGTAGCACCTGAACTAATAAACTGTCGTTGTCACAATCCATGTCCAGCGCAACTAGGTCAAGCGTGTTGCCCGAAGTTTCGCCTTTAGTCCATAAGCGCTGTTTACTGCGGCTAAAAAAGGTGACCTGTCCTGTAGTGAGGGTCTTATCTAATGCTGCCTGATCCATATAGCCCAGCATCAGCACTTTGCCGGTTAAGTGATTCTGTACCACGGCGGGTATTAAACCGTCTGTTTTGGCCCAGTCTAATTGACTCAACAATTCACGGTCTTGCTTATTTGTTTGATAAAGCGATGTCATTTTACATCCTTAATTCGAACTAATTTATGTGTCGCTAGTTTAAACGCGCACAGCGATTTGATTGTCACGTAGATAACGCTTTAACGCTTGGATATCGATAATGCCTTTGTGGAACACACTGGCAGCAAGTGCAGCATCGACTTTAGCAAGGGCAAAGACATCTTTAAAATGTGCCATAGTGCCCGCGCCGCCGGAAGCAATTAGTGGTACGTCACATAGAGAGCGGATCATTGATAACTGTTCGATATCATAACCTTGACGCACCCCGTCTTGATTCATTACATTGAGTACTATTTCACCACAGCCACGCTTTTGTACCTCTTCTACCCAATCTTGCGTAAACCATTGGGTGTCTTTTGTGGCTGCTTCATCGCCAGTAAACTGTTTTACTTTATAACTGTCACTAATGTGATCGTAGTAAGAGTCGATTCCGATAACGATACATTGGCGGCCGAACTCGTCTTGTAAACGTTCAATTAAACTTGGGTCAGTTAAAGCTGGTGAATTAATCGAAATCTTATCAGCGCCAAAGGCCAGCTTCTCTCGGGCTTGCTCGATGGTTCGAATGCCACCTGCTACGCAAAACGGAATATCGATACGCTCTGCGACACGACTAACCCATGATTTATCGATAACACGGTCATGGGCACTGGCGGTGATGTCATAGAACACCAGTTCATCGGCGCCTTCATCGGCGTAGCGCGCTGCTAGCGGCACAATGTCACCGACAATTTCGTGGTTACGAAATTGCACCCCTTTAACCACTTTACCCTCTTTTACATCGAGGCAGGGGACTATGCGTTTGGCCAACATGTAATCGCCTCCTCAACGGTAAACTGATTAATAAGCAGTGCTTTTCCTATAATTATGCCATTAGCGCCACTCTCCTTGACCGCATTGACATCCGCAAGGGTTGCAATACCACCGGAGGCTTGCCAGTTAATCTCAGGGTATGCAGTGCTTATCTCTTGGTAAAGTTCGGTGTTGGCGCCTTTCAGAGTACCATCGCGGCTAATATCTGTTACTAGGGCGTGTTTTAGGCCGACCTCTGTAAACTCAGCCACTAAGGATTCCAGTGTTTTACCACCACCAGACTGCCAGCCTGATACAGCTACTATTTTTTCACCTATTTCGTTAATGTTGACATCGAGTGCTAAACAGATCGCGTCGCTACCATATTTTATAAACCAACTTTTGACGAGCTCTGGCTCTTTGACGGCGAGAGAGCCAATCACTACACGGCTCACACCTATCTCCAGTAACTCACTTAACTGCGCTTCGGTCCTCACACCACCGCCTACCTGTATCGGTGTGTCTAGTCCTTGTACTAAGCTGGCAATAAGCTGTGTTTGGCGTTTCATAGGATCTTTTGCGCCGGTTAAATCGACAATGTGCAGTAAGTCTGCACCTTGCTCCTGATAGCTTTTTAGCTGCGCTAATGGGCTTAAATCAAACGTTGTTTTTTGATTGTAGTCGCCTTGATAAAGACGAACGACTTGACCTTCTATAAGATCAATTGCAGGTATGATCATCTTTACGCCTCACACTGGTTTGAATTGTTGTTTTGAAAAAAAGTATCTGTCGACATGTTGAGGAAATTCTTCAGCATTCTTGCGCCTACCGTTGCACTTTTTTCTGGGTGAAACTGCAAGCCGATAAAGTTATCTTTGGCTATCGCTGCACTAAATTGCTCACCATGTTCTGCACAGGCGATAGTAAATTCACCTATTGGCGCTCGATAGCTATGGACAAAATACACATAATCGCCTTCGCTGATCCCGTCAAAAATTGGATGTTCAGATGGGGTTATTTGATTCCAGCCCATATGTGGCAAGGGTAAACCTTTGCTATCTAGCTCTTCGATATCAGTTGGGATCAGCCCAAGACACTGACAATCTTCTGTTGTCGCGCCGCGCTCATTAGATAAGCGCGTTAACATTTGCATGCCTAAACAGACACCTAGCACCGGTTGTGAAAGTGATTTAATCACTTCAACTAATTGCTTGTTTCGCAGCGATGCCATTGCCGCACCTGCTGTGCCAACACCGGGCAACACCACGCGAGTGGCAGCCTTAATTGCTGCAATGTCATCGGTAACACTGAGTTTTTTACGCTCATCAGCAGACATTAAGCGCTCAAATGCGTAGCGAACTGAACTTAGGTTGGCACAACCAGTATCGATAATCACCGTTGTGCCTTCGATAGAGGCATCGCTTGTTAACTTATTACTCTCTAGCGGGCTCATAGCACACCTTTACTCGATGGCAATGCATCACCTTCAATGGCGACCGCTTGACGTAGCGTACGGCCAAGCACCTTAAATAAGCTCTCTACTTTATGGTGATCGTTATCGCCTAAGGTTTTAAGGTGCAAAGTACAGCGAAGCCCATCTGAAAATGAACGGAAGAAGTGTGGCACCATTTCGGTGGCCATAGCACCTACCATTTCGCGCTCAAATTCGGCGGAAAACTTAATAAATGGTCGCCCTGATAAGTCGAGTAAGCACTCGGCGCTGGCTTCATCCATTGGAATAGCTTGCTCAAAAGCATTGCCAAAGCGCGCAATCCCGCGTTTATCGCCTAATGCTTGACGCAGTGCATCACCTATAGCAAGCGCGGTATCTTCAACGCTGTGGTGGTCATCAATCTCTAAATCACCATCCACGTTAACGTCCATCTTAAAATTACCGTGGGTCGATATTTGCTCTAGCATGTGATCAAAAAAGCCAATACCAGTATTGATTGAACCTTTAACGCCAGAGTCGAGGTCGATGGTGACTTTAATGTCGGTCTCTTTAGTGGTGCGTACGACGGTAGCGACACGGTTCTTGCTGAGCAGTTTTTCAGCTATGTCGTTCCAAGTCAGGCTTTGTGGGTTGTATTGCAGCCCTTGAATGCCCATTGAGTCAGCAAGTCCCATATCAGTTTCACGGTCGCCGATAACCGCTGATTGGGTGAAATCGATGCGTCCAGTAGTCAGGTATTCTTTTACCAATCCCAGCTTTGGTTTACGGCAACTGCAGTTCTCGTCATCAAAGTGAGGACAGATAAGGACATCGTCAAATTTAACCCCTTGGCTACTCAATATTTGCATCATCATATCTTGTGGTGCATCAAAATCATCCTTCGGGAAAGAGGGGGTGCCTAGTCCGTCTTGGTTACTGACCATCACCAAACGGTAACCCGCGGCTTGCAGTTTTAATAGTGCTGGAATGACATTGGGCTCAAATACCAATTTAGCTAGCGTATCAACCTGTTTATCGGTCACTGGCTCTTCGATAATGGTGCCGTCACGGTCAATAAAGAGAATTTTCTGTTTCATAGCAGTAATACCTTTCAGATTTTTTAATTTTTTAGACTCAGCTTTAACTATCTCGCCAAGTCATGATTATTCTTATTAATTCGGCGCCGAAAAAAGGTTAATCAAGTAGTCGGTTTGCGCCTGATTGGAAAAGCTAAAACGAATACAGTTTGCTAAGCGTTTGTCGTTATAACTGCGGGCAATTACGCCTTCTTGAGTTAGCTTTTGTTGAACAGCCTGTTTGTTTGTAAACTCCGCCAAAACGTAGTTACCGTGCGCTTTTACTACTTTGGCGCCAAAGGCTTGCAATGCTTGCGCTAGTCGTTGACCTTGCAGCTTCATTTCATCGACCTGAGTTTGCATGGTTGTTAAGCCATTGGGACTTAGCGCTTGCACTGCTAGTTCACTCACAGGCAGTGGTACAGGGTAGGGGGCGATTACGCGCATGCACATATCGATAATGTCGGGATTTGCCAACAAAAAACCGCAGCGAGCACCAGCCAGAGCAAATGCTTTTGACAGGGTACGCAGCACCACCAAATTGCTTTTACTTGCGACTAAATCAGCCACAGAATACTCAGGGCTGAATTCGATATACGCTTCATCGATTACCACTAGCTGCTGGGGATTACTATCGATGGCTTTAATTAATTCATCTCTTGCAATCACACTACCTGTTGGGTTATTCGGATTGCAGATGAACACAATCTTGCTGCTTAAGCCTTTATCAATCTGCGTCGTATAATCCGTCGGTAGTTGAAAATCATCCGTCAGTTGTAAAGCATTGACTGCAACATTGGCTGTTTTGGCACTAATGGCATACATGCCATAGGTTGGGCCAAAAGTAGTGATGGCATCGATACCTGGACTGCAGAATGTACGAATGAGGATCTCAATCGCTTCATCTGCGCCGCGACCGGTCAAAATACAGTTATTTGGTACCTTGCTATAGCGGCTGTAAGCATCGATTAATGCGGGGGGCTGGCATTCTGGGTAGCGATTTACGCCCACTAAACTTGTATTATTAAATGGTGATTCATTAGCATTTATCCAAATATCACCTTGGCCGCCAATACGCCTTGCAGACTGATAAACTTCCAAATCTAAAAGCTCTGGTCTAGCTAAGCGTTGTGCAAGAGTATTTACCTTGGTCATCATGCCTCCGAAGCATCGCTGTTAGCGATATTAAGTGATTCAAGACGCAGCGCTACTGCATTTTTATGAGCATCAAGTTGCTCTGCTGCGGCGAGTGTCATCACTGCACTGCCTATGGTTGCGAGACCGTCAGCGGTTAGCTCTTGTACGGTAAAGCGGCGACTAAAGTCTGCTAGCGACAAACTTGACACCGTTTTGCTGTAGCCATATGTCGGCAATACGTGGTTAGTTCCACTGGCGTAATCTCCAACTGACTCCGGCGTATAAGCCCCTAGAAATACTGAGCCCGCAGCTCGAATATTCGCTAATACGGCCCTTGGTTGCTCGGTCTGGATTATCAAGTGTTCAGGCCCGTAAAGGTTAGAGACCCGTGCAGCCTCAGTCATATCATTGACCAGGAGGGTACGGCTACAACTTAGTGCCGTTGTGGCAACTTCAGCGCGTGAAAGCTCAGACAGTTGCTGCTCTAATGCTTGATTCACCTTATTGGCGACTTCTATAGAGTCTGTCACTAACATCACTTGTGAGTCAGGTCCGTGCTCGGCTTGTGATAACAGATCTGCTGCCACAAAGCTGGCATTAGCTTTTGCATCAGCAATGACTAACACCTCAGAAGGCCCTGCTGGCATATCGATACTAACCGTTGCTCGGCTATCTTGGCTAACTGCACGTTTAGCTTCAGTCACAAAGCGGTTACCTGGACCGAATATTTTATCAACTTGAGGTACCGACTCGGTGCCAAAGGCGAGGGCTGCAATTGCTTGTGCACCGCCAATTTGATAGATCTCAGTAATGCCACATGCATCTGCTGCATAGACGATAGCATCATTGATTGGTGGAGGACTGACTAAAATGCGTTTGCTGCAACCAGCGATTTTGGCGGGTAATGCCAACATTAAAACCGTCGAGATTAACGGCGCGGTGCCGCCAGGAATATAGAGGCCGACTTTCTCAATTGGCTCACTTCTTAGCTCACAGCGAATACCTTTCTGGGTTTCAACATCAACAGGGCTAGATACCTGCGCTTGGTGAAAGCTACCTATATTAGCTTGAGCTTGGGCTATCGCTTGTTTTAACTCTGCCGGTACTGCTTGGCAAGCTTGCGCTATTTGCGCTTTTGACAGCTTAAGGTTATCGATATTAACGCCATCAAACTGCTTGGCAAAACTGCGCAAAGCACCGTCGCCATCAGTCACTACCTCATCGATAATGTTAGCAACAGTTTGCTCAAGGCTTGAGTCGCCAATGAGCGGCGATCTTGCCAGTGCGTCTTGTTTAGCTGTTGCTGTTAACGTTTGCCAATTGAGAATGTCCATCAACTTACCCCATCATTTTTTCAATAGGCATGACAAGAATTGAACTTGCACCTAGCTGGGTGAGCTGTTCCATAGTGTCCCAGAACAGGTCTTCGGTGCTGACGGCGTGGATTGCAACGCGGTTGGTATCATCATTGAGTGGTAATACCGTTGGGTTTTCAGCGCCAGGAAGTAACGCAACAATTTGCTCTAGCGTTTCAGTTGGTGCGTGTAGCAAAATGTATTTGCTCTCTTTTGCACGTACTACGCCGTTGATGCGAGACAGGATTTTGTTAATAAGCGCTTGTTTGTCATCTGGTTGGCTCTTGGTTGATTGGATAAGGCAAGCGGTAGATTGGTATATAACTTCTGTTTCATACAGGCCGTTAGCTTCCAGAGTGGCGCCGGTAGATACTAAATCGCAAATGGCATCAGACAGCCCAGCTCTTGGAGCCACTTCTACAGAGCCTTTTAACATACAGTCATTGTAGCTAATGCCTTTTTGCTGCATATAACGACGTAGAATGTTTGGGTATGAGGTTGCAATGCGCAGTCCTTCTAGCGAGCTGGCATCTTGGTAATTAAATTCGTTTGGTACAGCAAGTGATAAACGACAAGCGCCGAAATCAAGCTCTCGCAGTTTGATGCACTCAGATGGCTTGTTTAGTGATTGACGTTCAATCTGTTCCTCTTCCAAAACGTTCTCGCCAATAAAACCTAAGTCGACTACACCATCCATCACGAGACCTGGAATATCATCATCACGGACACGAAGCAGATCGATTGGCATGTTGTCAGAGTGGGCAATAAGGCGTTGCTCATTAATATTGAACTTTACGCCACAGCTCTTAAGTAATTTCAGAGACTCTTTTGATAGACGACCTGATTTTTGGATAGCAATTCTTAATCTGTTTGACTCTGACATGGATACTTCCTTTAAGTTGATTCAAAAATGTATATAAAACAATTTGTTAAATTAAAACCAAAAAACCCCTGGAATTCCTTCCAGGGGTTTTTGATATTTTGAATCAACCGCCAGAAGGAATGAGTCCTTCGGCAGTGAGCTTCCGAAGGCTACCGCATATGGTGGTGATGATGGATAGTGTTCAGAAGCTGTATCATATTCTTGTTTCTCTGCTCTAAATATTCAGTTGGGCCTGATGGCCATAATATCTGCAACTGAGATAACGCTACGTTGCCGATGCATTTAAATTAATCAGTTTTATAACTGATTGCAACCATTAATTTCGGCAGATGAGTAATGTTCATCTAAATGTCACTCATTCACTTTAGGCAAGACGAGTATGCACATTGTTTCTAAAATAGAACAATTGGCGGCTAGCAGGTTGCGGCTTTTTTTGGTGTTATTCGAGTATGAAGCGCTATAAGCCTAAAGCAGCATACGTTACACTCAAGCGGTATCCCTTTTAATGACGAAGATGTTGGCCAATATGTCCGCTAAGAACGGTTGCTTTTGAACGAGAGATTAACACAGCAGGTTTTAGACGCATTTTCAGCTGATGGTGCATTGGCTAAAGCAATTAAAGGCTTTAGTCTGCGTTTAGTACAGCAGCAAATGGCAGAAGCGGTTAGTCACTCGATATCCACTAGTCAAAACCTTGTAGTTGAGGCGGGCACTGGCGTGGGTAAAACCTTTGCTTATCTTATTCCTGCGCTACTTAGTCATAAGCAAATTATTGTCAGTACCGGCAGTAAGAACCTGCAAGAGCAGCTGTTCTACAAAGACCTACCCGCATTACTGTTAATGCTAGGATTGTCACCTAAAGTGGCTTTATTGAAAGGTCGCAATAACTACCTCTGTCAACATTTAATGGAAAAAGAGCTGTCGGGCGCCAGTTCAATGGACACGCAAATTCTTGACGATCTATTGAGGATTAATCAGTGGGCGGGTCAAACAACCGATGGCGATCTTGGTGGTCTAACTGCGGTATCAGAAAGCTCGCAGGCGCTGCCTTTAATAAGTAGTGCTAAGGAAACCTGCATAGGCCAACGCTGTGAACACTACGATATTTGTTTTACTAGAAAAGCGCGTAATCGAGCCATGGACGCTCAGATTATCGTGGTGAATCACCACTTATTTCTGGCTGATAAAATCATTAAAGAGACAGGCTTTGCGGAGTTGTTGCCCGATCCGGATGTGGTCATTTTTGATGAGGCTCATCTGCTGCCAGATATTGCTGTGACCTACTTTGGTCAGCAATGCTCAACCAGAGTGATTGCGGATTTACTGCAACAATTTGCTGATATATATCGCACAGAACTTCGCGACGCCAAGCAGATAGAACTGCTAAGCGCCCGGTGCTTAACCTTGCTCAACGATTGGCAGCAAGCACTTTTCGACACGGGTGATACTGATTGGCGAAGAATGTTGAGTAACAAAGCGCTATCAGCACTATCTTGGTCTTTGCTAAAAGAGTTAACCACGCTGAAAAGCGTATTACAGGGGCATGTAGGTCGCAGCGATAATTTAGATGATGCACTCGAAAAGTTAGACACTCAAACGGCTAAACTTGAACTGTTTTTTCTGTGTGAGAACAATCAAGCTGCCTATAGTATTGACTATGGACATCGTTACTTGATGTTAAGGATTGCGCCAATTGATGTCGCTAAAGAGTGTAAAAAGCTATTTGACGAAAAAGTAGCGTGGATTTTCACTTCGGCTACGCTGCAGATAAATCAAGATCTGAGTCTGTTCACTAAACAGCTGGGAATAGGTAACTGCAAACAGCTATTGCTACAAAGCCCTTTTGACTATGCCAACAATGCCCTGTTTTGTGTGCCACGCCATTTGGCTAGCGTCAGTAATCACAGTGCGATATTACCGCAGTTTGTTGATGTTTGTGTGCAAGCGGTTGAAGCGGCTCAGGGACGAACTTTTATTCTATTCACTAGCCATCGAATGTTGAACCAAGTCGCAGTTGCTCTGCAGCGTCGAGTTTCATATCCGTTGTTAGTCCAAGGTCAAGCTAACAAGCAAAGCTTACTGAAAAAATACCGCCAATTGGGCAATGCAGTACTGCTAGGGACTGGGGCATTTTGGGAGGGGGTAGACGTGCGAGGAAAGCTGCTTAGCTGCGTAATCATAGATAAGCTGCCGTTTGTTTCACCTGAGGATAATCTTTATCGCGCACGTAGCGAGAGTATCGCCAGAGAGGGAAAAGATCCATTTACTGAGATCTCACTGCCACAGGCGGTTATCTCACTCAATCAGGGAGTAGGGCGCTTAATTCGCGATGAGAAAGACAAAGGGGTACTTATCTTATGTGACAATAGAATAGTTAACCGTCCCTACGGCCAAGCATTTTTAAATTCGTTGCCACCAATGGCAAGAACACGAGAATTGAATAATGCGGTTAAATTTCTGCAGCAGGTTAAGTGATTAAGATTATCACCAAGTAGATGAGCACCAGAAGTAGCAGTGCCAAAATACAGCGTCGTCGATATAGCAGTCCTTGAGGGTTAAGTAAGCTGGGAAATAACAGAAAGTTAAACGGATTAAATAGGGTTTTATAAGTAATAATTGCTACCCCTTCCTGCCTGCCACGATAGAGCATTTTCGAAAAATAATACATGAACCGAAATAGAAGCACTGGAAAACTGATATAGATGAACAGTGTTAAGCTTAACTCCAAAGATATTTCTAACTCTTTAAATGTAAGCATTAGCCCTTTATGCCAGGCTTCCTCAAGGTTAGCTGAAAAGTAGATCAGCATAAAGAATGTCACAATCAGACTAAAGGCGATGAACAGTAATGAGTAGCGAAATAGCCTAAACCAATCGACGGTGATCTGGCGCATATCCCTCCCATTCTTGCAGTGGTTGCAGCTGACAAATTTAAAAACCCTCGTTTAAATCTAGTCCAAAAACTTCTATACAGGAGTGTTTTGCTCTGACTTTATTAATTTATTTTGCTGTAACTTTTGCATCACAATTCCTTGGGTGATGCCTGCTAGTATAATCATCGATGCGCCAATAAGTTGAATGACATTAAGTGATTCACCAAATAGACTCCAAGCGAAAATCACTACCGCTACGGGTTCAAAGTAAGCGAGGGTACCAAATGATATAGCGGGTAATGCTCGCAGTGCTTTGACTGCAAACAGTATGGCTAAAAAACCAGGTAATATTCCAATGGCCACCAACCACCCCCATTGGACTACAGACGGCATAATGGGGACTTGTAATACAAATGGCAGTAGACAAACCGCGCCAACGCTAAGTTGTACTAAAGTGCTTTGGTAGGGTGTTGATAGGCTCGGTTTGCGATTGATGAGCATGAAACCGCTGTAGCTAAGCATTGCTAGCGTTGCATAGAAGTAGCCTAGAGCTTGTTGCTGATTTTGGCTGTTGAGGCTACTCGGCAACATCAGCCCAAAGCCAATTAGCGCGAGTATAATCAGGACGCAGTTTGCGCTATTGAGTCTTTCTTTATAAACAAAGTGAGCAAAGGCCGCGGTGGTTAATGGCGCAAGGTAGATAAGCATGACGGCATTAGCCATATTGATATAACTGATGGCTTGTACGTAGAACACCATAAAACCCGCAAGCATTATTCCGTTTATGACTGTGCGTTTACTGGGTTTATGTCTTACTTGCTTAGCTTTACCACTTATTAGCATAAACACCAGCATACATGCAGCGCCAATGACCAATCGATAGAAGGTGATATGTTCAGCCGGCAGGGCTGTATAGCGAGCGAACACGCCAATAGTCGCCATTAACACTGCTGATAAAACAGCAAGAAGCATAAACCCGAGCGGTTGCTGGCTATTCATGGCGCTTTAGCTATTTGGCGTAGTTGGTATTGTTGCTTTGCTGCTTGGTTATATTTCTCGAGTAAGCTCAGCGTTTCAGTCGTCGTTTCAGCGCGATGGTTGTGATTAGCGAGCTGTAATAGATCGATTTTGAGTTTACCTGCGCTATTAAACTGACTGGCAAAGGTGCCCATACTGATAAGATCGAACTGCCATTGGGTTAATCGACCTAACACGTAATTGCCGTATTGAAACGCCTCGTATTCATTAAGCAGAGTCAGAAAGTCACTAAACCCAAAACCCGTGAGTGATTTTTGGGCGCTAAATGCGGCCATGTAACCTGAAGCGAGTTGATTATCTTTAACATTACTATGCTGTTGTTGACTTAGCTGAAATTGATAAGAGTGTCTTGTTTCATGAATAAGAAAGGCTAAGCTGGCAAATTTGTCTTGAGCTGCCAATTTGTCAGGGTTGAGATAAACAACACCTGAATTAACGCTATCATTGGTCGCTAATGGATATAAATACGTTAGATCAAAGTCAAAATAGACCATTTTATTTGGGTAACTGTGGTTATCAATGATTAGCTTGGGCGGCTTTATGCCCATTGAACGATATTCTAATGCAAACACTTTACGCAGAAAGGGGATTTGCTCATCGATAGAGAGCGTGTGCCACTTTGAAAGTGCGGTGGTTAAATCTTTATCAGCAAGGATAAGCTCAACCAGTTTATCGCCATCTTTAATGGTTTTTGTTTGTGCAGCTTTTAAAAAGTCATGTGCTTCTGGCTGCAGTGCAAATGCTTGGGGCAGTTGAGATTGTAGCGCTTGAGTTGCATAGAAAGAGCCTGCTGCTTGCACAGATGAAACAAGGCTCAACTGCAGTGAAACCAAAAGTAGTGAGGCTGATAGTAAAATGGATTTGGATGTAAAAATGGACATAGTATTTTACGGTCTCAGTAAAACTGAGGCGTCCTGTATTTATTATTATTCTAATTGGAGCAACACCATAATCGCTTAGGGTTGACAGGTCAAAATCAATTTATGATTTGGCTGTAACGGTTATCGCAAACGATTTCATCTGCTTTTTTCAGTAGCAAAAAGCCTAGAGGAGCACTCTAGGCTTTTTTATTAAGCAAAATGAAGGTGAATGACCCTAGGCTTCACTAAGCGTTATGCCGCGCTAGGTGCAGTGCTTGCCGATTCCGCTGAGGTTTGTCTATGGTCCTGTGCTAAGAAGGTATAAACCGTAGGCAACACGAACAAGGTAAACAAAGTACCAATTGACATACCGACTGTAATCACCAAACCGATAGCGAAACGGCTTTGTGCACCTGCACCTACGGCGACTAGTAACGGTACTACACCAATAACCATTGCAGCGGTTGTCATTAGTACTGGTCTAAGTCTTACTGCAGCAGCTTTTACCGCGGCTTCACGTTTACTGTAACCGTTTTCAGCTTGCAGTTGGTTAGCAAACTCAACAATAAGAATACCGTGTTTACTAATCAATCCTATCAAAGTAACCAAGCCTACTTCGGTATAAATATTCAATGTATCAAGACCAAAGTAAAGCGGTAACATGGCGCCAAAAATTGACAATGGCACACTGGTTAACACAACTAGTGGGTCTCTAAAGCTTTCGAACTGTGCTGCCAATACTAAGTAAATAATGATAATCGCTAAAAAGAATGTCGCTACTAATGACGAACCTTCTTCTAAGAACTGACGTAACTGGCCAGATGCATCAGTGCTGTATGACTTTGGCAATATCTGCTCAGCTGCCTCGGCCATCACTGTATAAGCTTCACCAATACTCACGCCGGGCATCATTTTAGCTTCAATCATTGCGCTATTAAGCTGCTGAAATTGATCAACGGCTGATGGTTGAACGCTCTTAGTGATGGTAACCAGCGAGGCTAACGCTACCATTTGTCCATTTGCAGATTTTACGTAGTACTGCTTCAAATCTTTCGCAATACGACGGTCATCTTGTGGCACTTGAGTAATCACCTGATAGCTGCGCTCATTTAATGCAAAGTAGTTGACGAAGCCTTCACTTAAGTAACGTGATAACACTAAACCAATTTGCTGTGTGTCAACATTCATTAGGGCGGCTTTATCACGGTTAATACTGACTTCTACCTGTGGTTTGCTAAAGTCTAAGTCGTTCTGTACATAGAGAAACTTACCGCTTTTTATGGCGTAATCTTTCATTTTCTCGGCGTACTTGTATAGGTCTTCATAACTCCCTGTCGGTGTTTTTAAGATCATTTGGAACGGCAAACCTTGCGCAGTACCAGGTAAGTCTGGTGGTGAGAAAGTGTAAACTTGCACTCCAGGAACTGTACTAACATCCTTTTGGAATCGGTTCATGATGTCTTTAGCTGAAGCGTCTCGCTCACTCCAATCTTTTAGTACCGCAAGGCCAAAGAAAGTTTGGTCGTTCTGATAACCGTTGACCATCATATCCATATCTTTCTCTGGATAAGAGTTTACAATTTCGGTTAATGGCTGAGTAAAGTGATTAAGATAATCAGTATTCGCTGTTGTTGGACCCTTACCCATCATGATCATTACACCCTGATCTTCTTGTGGCGCAAGTTCTGAAGCGGTATGAGTAAACATAAATACCAACGCAACTAATATTGTGCCAGCGAAAGGCCATACTAATTTTCTGTTATCAACGACGACATTCAGCATACGGGTGTAGTACTGAGTGACGATTTCGATAATGCCGTCGATTTTCTTAACGAGCTTACCTTCAAGCGTCTTTTGTGACAGTACTTTTGAACACATCATAGGTGTCAGTGTCAGTGCTAGGAAACCAGAAATAAGTACGGCACCTACTAAGGTAAACGCAAACTCGGTAAATAATTTACCTGTTAGACCGCCCATAAAACCAATAGGGGCATAAACTGCAGCCAAAGTAATGGTCATCGCAAATACCGGGCCTGCTATTTCGCGGGCACTGATAATGGCAGCTTTTACCGGATCGGTTCCATCTTCTAAGTGGCGGAAGGTGTTTTCAACCACTACAATCGCATCATCGACGACCAGTGAAATAGCAAGCACCATTGCTAACAGGGTCAAAATGTTAATGCTGAAACCCATTGCAAGCATGAAAAACATAGAGCCAATTAGAGACAGTGGAATGGTCACTAATGGGATCATCATTGCGCGCATAGAACCTAAGAAGGCAAAAATAACAATAACAACAATAAGTGCAGCTTCTATCAGTGTCTTAGCCACTTCATCGATTGAAGTTTGAATATATTTGGTTGAGTCATAAACAACATTTGCTTCCATTCCCGCAGGTAAGCTATCGATAATACTTGGCAAAACCGTGTAAACATCAGCAGCCACGTTGAGCGGGTTAGAGTTTGATGTATTGCTTATTGCAGTCAGTACAGCGGGTTTTTCGTTGAAGTTAACCACAGAGTCATAAGTATTAGCACCGAGTTCAACTGTCGCGACATCTTGCATATGGATGAGGTGACCATCGCTTGCTTTAAGGGTGATATTTTTAAACTCGGCAACGGATGCTGCATCAGTGTGAGCATTAATATCAACTTCAATATATTGGTCTTTTACTTTACCTGCAGCACTTACTGCATTGTTGCCTTTGATAGCATTTTGCACATCAGATGCTGTGATCCCAAATGCTGCCATTTTAGTTGGGTTTAACCATATGCGCATTGCAAAGTCACGCTGGCCTAAAATGTCAGTTTTAGACACACCGCTAACTGTAGATATCGTTGGCTTAACCACACGGCTAATATAATCAGAGATCTGCTCCGTTGCTAAGGTGTCACTCGAAAATGACAGGTATAAGATCGGCGATTGCGATGTTGATTTCAAAATACTCGGATCTAATACACCAGCTGGTAAACGGTATTTAACCTGTTGCACGAGTGACAAAATTTCTGTCAGAGCTTTGTCTGACGGGTAATCTAACTTTAGATAGACAGTAATCAGTGACTTACCTAAGCTACTGTCTGATGTCATATAGTCGATACCGGCAGTCTGAGCGATTTGCGCCTGCAGTGGTTGAGTTACATAACCTTGTACACTTGATGCACTGGCACCAGGGTATTGTGTGGTGATGGTAATCACACCCGTTTCTAGCTCTGGGTATTGACGCACTTGCATCATGCCAAAAGCTTTAAGGCCTAACACCAACAGCATGAGACTTAGCACAGTTGCAAGTACTGGGCGTTTAATAAATAAGTCGGTAAAATTCATTGGATTATTTCTCACCTTTGTTGGTTGTAACTGATGCTGTGTGGGTAAATGGACGAGTGTTGTTTACCAATACCTGTGCGCCATCTTTTAAGCTCTGAGTATTCGAGGTGATTATCTGATCACCGGCTTTAAGTCCTGACGTAACACCGACTAGACCGTCTCTTTCTTCACCGGTCGTTACTGCGCGACGTTCTACGTTATATAGAAATAACTTGCTGTTATCCTTACTGGCGACTTTAGAATCTGCTTTTAGAACGTAAACAGAATCTCCATATAGCGAATAATTAACCGCAATATTAGGCACAGGAATAAGGGCTAACTTGTTAGCAGTATCAATCTTCGCTTCTACATACATACCTGAAATAAATGAGGCTTTGTTTGTTGTAGAGCTTTGGTCCACCTTGGCGCGAATATCCAGGTTATGCGACTGGCTATCAACAGAGGGTTGAATTGCTGTAATGTGGGCAATAAAACTTTGTCCTTTGTAAGTATCAGTTGTAAAAGTCACTGTTTGCGCTAAAGCGACATTGGCTAACTGTATCTCTGGGATAGAGAAGTCAATGTACTGCTCACTCAGGTTCTGTAATTCAACAACAGTGGTACCTGGTTGGATAAAGTCCCCCTTGTTAACCTTTCTTATGCCCACTTTTCCTGAAAAAGGTGCTTTTACCTGCATAAAGTCAATTTGAGTTTTAATATATTCAACGTCAGCTTGACTGGTTGCTAATGTTGCTGCAGCCGTATCAACAGAATCTTGTGATGTGCTGTGTGTTTTCAATAGCTTTAATTGGCGTTGATATTCAATTTGTGAAAGTTTTAAATTAGCCACGCTAGTTTTTTTATTAGCTTGGAGTAATCGGTCATCTAATTGAACGAGCATGCTACCCTGTTCCACAATATCACCAGACTTAAATGATATACTGCGAACCTGTCCTGATAGTTGCGGCGTAATATTAACTTGTTGATCAGCTGATATATGGCCAACTGCACTAATTGTTTCTTTCCAGTTGCTGTTATTAACAATAGTAGACGTTACCGCTGCTGGAGCTGGCTTATATGCTGTAAGTTTAGTTTTAATCATATTTTGCTTGAATGAGTTAAAACCAAATACAACTACAACAATAGTTACCATTGATGTTGCGGCGATGAGGGTAGCTTTCTTAGACATTATGTTCTCGCTTATATAAAGGTGTTTATAATGATTCTGTTCATTGTCAGAACTCATAACTTGGCGCTAGATTAATGGCATTGAAGAATAAAGAAATCAGTAAAAAATAACGGTTTCATAAAAGATATATTGACTCGGTTTTATGCTGTTTTTGTGAGTTGGATCTTGCTTTGTATATCTTGAACTTACTTGAGGTATACTTGGTTTTATCTGTTACATATCAATAGCTTGATATATAAAGTTGGTTTTTTTTATTTTTTCATTATGCTTCTTTGATGTATTAAAACGTTAGCCGCGTAGAATTGTCGCCAAGCTAACAACTGGTTAGTCACTTACTTTAACAGGAAACATTATGAGAAAAATCAACTCACGCACTTTTACATTAAAAAGTGCTGCATTACTATTAGTTGCTATAACTTCTTTGTCTGCTAATGCTGCAAGTATTGATAATGATAAAGGTGATATAAAGATTTTCAATAAAGAGATGAACCAACTTGAACAGGTTGAAATAAACGATAATATTTATGTCGCTACAGTATCTGACTCTTTTGACGATATTACTGAAGAGACTGAGTATATGTCCGAGTATACAACTATAAAAAGAATTACTGATAAAGAGGCTGTTGAATTAGGCTTGTATGAAACTAAGTCCTATTACATATACAGCATTAATGGATTGAAAGACTTGACTGATAATGTTGAAAAACATCTAGATACTAATCATCCTACATATTTTTCAACAACGCTGCTAAAAGGCGATAAATACTATCATGGTTTTAGTGAGTATATTGCCAAGGTCACTGAGTATAGCCTTTAATCGCCATCAAGGTATTCGCAGTATTCATACTTAAATTTCTGAATACTGCACCTATTTTATTTTGGAACCATTATGAAAAAATCAATTTTTATTTGCAGTGTTTTACTTATTGTCTTTAGTTCATCAAGTTTTGCTGGATGTCGCTGGGTTAATGGCAGCAGGTACTGTGGCAATAACAATACCGTTGTCGTTAATAATCATCGTCATGCTGTAGTCGTTGCGCCTAGCTATCATGCGAACCCTTGGGCTGCTTTTAGTGCCGTTGTAGGCGCTGCTATAGTCATTGATGCTGCAACTGGGCAGCCTAAAGTTGAGGGAAAAGAGTCTATTGTGGTTGAAACTAAACTGATAGAAGCTGGCAAAGTTGATGTGGTTGATAAAGGCAATGAAGTGGTTTTCATCAAAGGTATTGGTTAATCGGTAACGTTTAATAGTGAGCATGCAGGCTTTGCCCTAAGAAAAGTTTGAATGAACAATATTCCTGGGGCTTAGTTAGGTTGTTGATTTTTGCTCAAAACGGCCTAGTATAATCCTAAAGAGACAGGATGTTAGGGCATTAGATGCAAAAGCAAAGTTATAGGATAGATAATTGGTTTTTTGTACCCCATGAAAATAGGCTTGTTCTCGATGAGCAAGAGATCCTAATCGACAATCGTTTGTCCAACCTGCTACTTTTTCTTTGTGACAACCCTAGAACAACACTGAGTCGTGATGAAATCATCGACCATGTATGGAAAGGCTCTATCCTTACCGATCAAGTCATTACCCAAGCCATTTTCGAGCTTCGAAAAATACTTAAGACTAATAATCAACATTTACAAGGGTATATAATCACGGTTCCTAAGCGTGGCTATAAGCTTGATACTGACGTCGAGGTGATCAATGAAGATAAGCCTGCGCCAACAATCCAAAGCGCTACGCCTAAGATATTAGAGGTCAATACTGAGCAAAAGAGCAACGTTACGGCTAAGGAAAAAGTTCCCCCCAAGCAAATTAATGAAGATGAAAACCCCGATACTGCTGTAAAACCAGCAAAGAGTTTACGCTTTACTAGCTTACTGGCGATGGTCGGAGCTTTGATTGCTATGGTTGTTGTGGTGGTGTTTTTCAATCGTGCAGATATTGCCAAACAGCCATCAGTAGAAACGGTTGTTTATGGCGCTTTAGAGCCTAGATTTATTGAGGCATCGATTGATAATTCGCTTGATAACGCTTCTTTACAGAATGGAATTATTTTTAAGGTTATTGAATATCTTAAATATAATGTTAATTATCGAGTTTCCTTTAATCCAAAAGATCATTCGATAGCAGCCAAAAAGTTGTCTTTTATTGTCACTCGGGAAAACGGTATCGATTATGTGAATATTGAATACTTTAACAAAATATCTAATTACCAACATCTAGATAGAAAGTACCCTATCAGTGAAGAGCATTTAAAACACAGCATAAAGTTGATGATAGATGATGTGCTCGATGCTTTTAATATTGATATTGCCAAATCTGAAATAGATCTGGTTTTACGCGAAATGCCATCTGATCCAAAGGCATTAGCCTTGTCACTTGAGGTGATTGGTACTTTACATAGTTATGATAAGCAGTTTGATGCGATTGATTTATTGGCGAAAGCGTTAGAAATGGACCCTACAAGCCATTACCTGTTATCTATGAATTATACCTACAACATGGCAATAGCGTATTTAGGAAAGTCAAACTTATCAATTGATAGTATTAATGCGCTTAACAGTGATTTTGAGAAGGTTTTACCGTTGCTTACGGATTCACCCGAATCTTTTAAAGTCTACGAAGCGATGGCTCTATATGCATTATCTAAAGATCTGCCCATCGAAGCGGTGCAATACCTGAATCAAATCCCTCATACACACAATACAATTATGACGTTTATTTTGAGGGCTAAATTGGCAGAGTCCTTTGGTAACCCAGCATCGGCTGAGGAGTTCTACTATCAAGCCTTGCATGAATCAGGTACACCCAGAGTGTTGGATATTGCAGAAAGTCTGTTGTTTTATAGTGATTTGAGCAAAATGAGACTCAAGCTGCAAAGCCAGCTGGAGTCTGTTGTAGAAGATAAAAATTAATGACGAACTTGTTTAAAGTTAGAAAAAATAAAGGCCTAAGGTTTTCACCTTAGGCCTTTATTTTTATTGAACACAATGACTTAGAATTAGCCTCATTGCCTTGAGAGCTTTGACAAAATTGTCTTTGTGCTGTTTTCACAAAGTTGAGGCTTGTAAAAGTATTCTGTTAATTATTTCCGTGGCTAGCTGTAGGTGCGTTAAATTTAACTCCGCATTTATGTCAGATTAAACATTGACCTATAAGAAATTTGTGCGATGTTTAAAGGTAAGCGAATACCTAGAACCAATGCATTTAAGGACCGTATCGATTGATTGAACGAAAGATAAGTAAAGATAACAATTTTTACTATATGACCGCTGCGCTGGTGATCATGCTGCTGAGCGCTTCGCTAATTAAAAGTGTGGCAGCGGGGATGGTGGAGTCTATCCTTGAGGGGATCATTGCGGTGACCTTTTTAGTCTGTGTGGTGAGTTTAGGGGTTGATAAGAGCTGGAAGCGCTTTATGCAGATATTGATCGTCATTTGGATTGCTTTGGTTGTACTTAAAAAATTAGTGTTCATTCCCCACCTCAACTTAATGATGTTACTGCTAATGTTTGCTTTTTTTTGGGGCACATTTAGCTCTATTTGCAGGCAAATTTTGTTTTCTGGCTCAGTCGATAGTAACAAGGTGGTGGGTTCGATAGCGCTATTTCTATTACTTGGATTACAGTGGGCTTTAGTCTATTTGTTGATCTTAGCTTTTTCTCCAAGCGCATTTGGCGGAATAGACCAAGGGGCTTGGGGCCAAAACTTTTCACAGATGGCTTATTTTAGTTTTGTAACACTAACGACTTTGGGCTATGGCGATATTAGCCCTAATACGCCTTTTGCGCAGGTTGTTGTATATTTAGAAGCAATTGCAGGTGTGTTTTATATGGCAATTGTGGTTGCAAGTTTGGTGAGCGCTGGACTGGCTCAAAAAGTCTCAGAACAGGACCGTTAATATGGAAAATCCAATGCAGCACAGTCAAAGCAAGCTTTTTATAACCAATATGATGGAGTCAGCCATTCGTATTGGTTTGTTGTTTATTTTAATCGTTTGGACTTATGACATTATTAAGCCTTTCGTTATTCCCGTTTTATGGGGAGCGATTATTGCGGTGGCACTGATGCCCTTGACTCAAAAACTCGAGCGGACGTTGAAAGGACGGCGGGGACTCGCGGCGACTATTTTGGCATTGGGCAGTATTATTCTGCTCATTACGCCGTTTATATTAGTATCTAGCTCAATATTTGAGGGCGTTAGCCACACTATTGCGGTTTTGCAATCAGGTGAGATTAGAATCCCGGGGCCAACGCAAAAGATTGCAGATATCCCTTTGGTCGGCGATAAGCTGTTTGATGCCTGGGCACTTTTTTCAACCAATCTTGAAAAAGCAGTCATGCACTTTTTACCACAAATTAAATCAGCGGTAGGCACAATGGCTGGGGTTTTAGGCAGCGGTGTAGGTACATTAGTGATGTTCATCGTTTCGTTAGCAATAGCTGGTGGCTTTATGGCACATGCTGAGAAATCTGCTGCCGCAGTGGGCACTGTGGCTGTTAAAGTCGTTGGCAAGCATGGTGAAGAGTGGGCAACGTTAACAGCAGCGACAATTCGAAGTGTATTACTAGGTGTTGTCGGTGTAGCGTTTATCCAAGCTATATTAATAGGTTCTGCACTATTTACCTTTAGTATTCCTGCTGCCGGTTTATTTACCTTTATTGTGTTCATTTTGGGCATTGCGCAACTGCCACCGTTATTGGTCGTCTTACCATTGATATTTTATGTTTTCTCAACGCATGACTCTACGCCAGCGACAATATTTACCGTTTGGGTATTAATTGCCGGGGTCTCTGACAGCTTCTTAAAGCCAATGTTAATGGGACGCGGTGTTGATGTGCCTATGCCTGTTATTTTGATTGGTGCTATCGGCGGTATGATCACCGCAGGGATAATCGGCTTATTTCTAGGTGCTGTGGTTCTCGCTATTTGGTATGAGCTGTTTATTACTTGGCTTAAAAGCGAAGACGGTCGAGATAAAGAAGCCATAAGCATTGGTAGCTATGAAGCTAAGGGCGAAACGAAACCCTTAGTGAGTGCGCCAGCTCACAGCGGTGCTGACGAGTAGTCACCCAAAAAATGCATTAAAAAGCCCGTATGTAACGGGCTTTTTAATGACGGTTATATGATAACCGAAGTCATAACGTTACTTCTTGACCCACTTACCACTGGCTGTTTGAATGTATTGGCCTTTTTTGGTGCCCTTAATCGCTTTCTCTGCAGCTAATTTGGCGACATCATTCAGTGAAATATTGTTTTTCTTGGCTATTTTCTGATAGTGAGATTTACGCTTAGCGTTAACCGAACTGACCAGCGTCTTTGCCTCTGCTGAGGATTTAACCAGACCAAGATATCCATTAGTTTGCTCTCCGACTAACCCTTGTGCTTTAGCATCTTGTAGAGAAATAGCCAAGGCATTGAAGCTAAGTAGCAGCCCAGCAAACAGAACTAGTATTTTTGATTTCATTAATCGCTCCTTCTTATCCTTGGGTTAAAATAACTCATCATCGGCGAGAAGTTCGTCGAGTTCTTTGTCTACTTTAATCTTGATTTCATGCTCAATTTTTACATTGAGGTTTATCACGATAGGCTTATCCGGTGGCTCTATTTTGACCGTAGGGCTACAACCCATTAGGGCATATAGTGCAATGAGCATGCTCAGAGTTTTTTTCGGGATATTAAATATCTTCAATGACTTATCCTTACTTTGTGATAATGGCAGTGTATATAGAAGCCTAGAGTAAACAGGTTTAGCTATTTCGCCAATCAATTTATTACTGTTGTATAGAGTTTTCAATTTGGTTTTGTAAGTTGTCACCAATTTGTAGGCTTCTTAGAAGTTGCAGCATGTTCTCCTCTTGAGAATAGTTTAGATGAATTGGACGTTCGATGCCTTTGCTTCGACCTTTTACATTGACCTTAAGTATGGCATCACCGAGAGTGTCCATATCAAAACTACTTGAAAGTTGTGAATATTCTAAATGCTCCAACGCCGAAAAGGCGAATTCCAAGTAAGGCTGGCTCAAGCGCATTTGATCTACAGCAGGGTTACCTGAGACGGCAATCACCCCTCCTGGCGATCTCGCTGCTAATTGCCCGCCTTTAACCTCTGCTTTCCCATTTTCAATCGTAATGGGTAAAACGCCATCAAAGATCCCATCCGCGTAGATACCTACTTGTGGTTGGATTTCCAGTAGCTTTTCCAAGTTAATGTGCTGCAGGACGAAGTACGCAGAAGAGGGCTTTTTCAAACTTAATTTAAACTGTGGGATCAATAATTGCCCGTCAAGTAGATCGCCTTTGGCAGTCAGCCTCACAGAGGCTTGTTTAACGCCGAAAATTTCAGCTGGTAAGGCTAAATTATTGGCTTCATCAGTGGTTATATGAGGCGATGATAAACTTGAGTCAGTACTAAATGATAATGTGGCTTCTGCTGCAATGTCAGTGATTAACACACCTGGATTAAACGCCTGCAAAACCAGTTCTATATTGTCGCACTTAAAGTTACTACTGCTATTTTTATTCCGTGTCTGCTGCCATTGATAGTGACACTGAGTATTTATAGCGCCGCCTTCAAAGGGTAAGTTGGCAAAGCTACCTTCTATATTGGTAACATTTGGCTCAAATGTTAGTAAGAATTGCGTATCGTTATCGCGTTTAAGCTGATATTGCACATCAAGAGCAGTATTGCCATTAAGAATAATCGATTCTGGGAGTGACTCCGTCTGACTTAAAAAAGCGATAATAGGTTCAAATTCACTGTTAAATTGCCAATCTCCTTTGAGGTTAAAGCGATTAAACTGACTATGTCGAGGTGAATAAGAATGCTGGCTGGAAAGGTTTATATCATTAATCCACCAATCCTCCTGAGTGTAGAGTTCTGCCGATTTAAGCTGTATAGCTTGCGTCAAATTTACTTGCTCTAAGTGCAACAGTTTTTTATCTATCTTGCGTTTCTTTTTACCTGAGAGCACTACTGTAGACTTATCTAGTTCGACTTGAACTAGTGACCAATTGAGCCCATTTGACAGTGTTTGATGCAATAATTGGGTGGTAAAGGTTGGTGATTTAGAAGACGACATTGTCAATGTCGTAGGATTTTGTAGCGCCACGAGGGCTGAGGCTACTTCTAATTGATAATGAGTTTTCTGCGAATCACTATATTGCTGGGTCAGAAGACCATCCTCAAGCTTGTAGCGAATTTCAGGAATGATTAGTGTCGTTTTTCCCTGTTCTAAATGGTACTCGGCTGCAGTCACTAGTTCTAGTTCAGTTTTCTTTATGCTGGCGTTAACTCGAGGCATTACAGCATTTATGTTGTAAGCATTGTTAGACAGAGTGACTCCCTGAGTCAATTGCAATGCTTGAGGAGCAATATTGACACTGTAGCTTGGTTTTCCATCGGTAACTGCAGCGGTAAATATCCCCTGAAGTTCAATTGCGGCATTATCTATAGCGATGTCATAGGGCAGTGTCGTTAATGTTGGCCATAGGGAATTAAGCAGAATATTTTGCTGGTGGTTTGCCTGCACTTGCCAATTAAAGGCGACTTTAAAATCATTTTTTTGTTGGATATTTTGAGGGCTAACAGAGTAACTGAACTCTGATATATCCACATTTACAGCAAGTTTGCTCTGCAATAAATTAATCGACATGAGTTTGGTCGATATAGATTTGTCTTGCAGTTTATAGTTTATTGGCGTGTTAACCGCGATGCGCAGCTGTGGCGCGATGACGTTTGCTTGCTTATCTTCAATCGACATTACATTATAAAGATTGCTCAATGCCTTTTCGAAAGGCGCATCATTAAGACGGTGCAATATATCTGTTAGTTGCTGCTTAGAAGGCGCGGCAACTAACTCAAAAGGTTGAACGGTTAGCTGCAGATCCGCAATGTGTCCGTTTAAAGCAAAAACCAACGATTGAGTTGAATCACTATTTGTTGCTTGTAAGTTGAGCGGTTTTGGTTGGTTATTTACCAGAGATGCTCTAATTGGCAAAGTAGAAGGTGCTAAAGTGAGATCTGCAAGGCTTTTTAGCTCAACACTAAATTGGTTCAACTGATGTGTAGATTGTAATTGTCCTGATTTTAAGGCCAGACTCATGGTTGAATCTAAACGTCCACTGAGGTTAATCTGCTGTGAGTGCAACATCTCTTGAAGTTGATATAAAGGACCTAGCAAACTGCTGGTGTGTTTGTCATTTTCAGTCACTATATCGCTATTTATTGGGAACAGCTGAGACTCTGCTGTGTAGATATTTGCCGTTAAAGCTTGTAATTCGTCAAAATTTATTTGGGTTTTAGCTTGCCAGAGGTTTGACGAAAGTTGCGCATCTAAACTAAATACTGAAGCATTGTTATGAGCAATTTGGCTGTTAAAACGGCCACTTTTATCAAGTGTTAGATTCGCCAATGACATGGTTAGCCTTTCGGCTGCAATTCCTTTTAGTGTGAACCGGGTTTGATCTATTTCAATCTCAGGTAATGCTGCAAAATCGAGTGCTATTGTCGGGTTTGACGTATCACTATTAGCCGTTGATTGGCGCAATATATTAGGGCTTAGTTGCACGTCAACATTTTTGGCCGACAAGGATTGCAGATCATCAATACCCAAATCTAATAGCTTTGCTTCTGGTAAAAGGGTTATCTCTAGTTCAGTTATTTTAACGTCGCTGTCATTAACAGTTAATGATACTTGTGGCACCAGCAAATGAGTCAAGGAAAGTGGTTTAACACTGAGTTGTTTAAGCTCTATTTGATAGGGTTGCAAAAAATGATTTGCCAACGAAAGCGTTAACCGTTGGTAATTGAAGCTAATGTAAAGCGCCGAGATGATAAGTACGCACAACATCATACCAAAGAAAATCAGTAACAAGCGTCGAGCTTTATAGCTAAATTTTTTTGTAGCGGCCTGCACTTATAGCACTCTCTTACGTTGATTTAATTTGAATTGTTAAATGGTATGTGTCTTTGGTTTATAGGGCAGATTCTAGCACCTTATCTAAAGCTCTGAACAGTTTATCAATGACTTAAGCGGCTATTTATTGAAATGACAGCCGTTGTCTTTAGAACTATTCTGACTTGTTAGCTGCGTTATGGCTTGATAGATAACCTGAATTTAGCGTCTTCAAAGGTAGCGATATAGAGTCTTGGGCTTGTGCTAGCAGACGTAATACCAATTGCATTAAGTATTTGACCAGTTCAGAGCCCCTCAGCCTTTTCAATTCAAAGCGCATTGGTAAAGAAATGGTTATTCCCTTTTAAGCCAATGCAAAGCAGAAGTGGAAAGACTGAGGGGCTCACGTAGTGCGGCTGAGGTTAAACAAATTGGCAAAACGCTGTATGCTTCGCTATGGGATTTGGATATACGACTAAATGGATTTAGAAGGTAGAGCGAAGCAGGATGCCAGAGCCGAGAATAACTATTAGCTCAAGCCCCAATACTTGCCTACAGCGTTTTGAATTCCCGCTGAATGGTCAAACTTTTAATGCAATTGGTATAATAGATCTTGCGTTTTAGCTAATTGTAGGTGGACTGACACAATTTAAGGGTGATAGATACGCTAATGATAGCTGGTATATTAAATGCGATAGCCGCGATATTACATCTCGGATGTATATACTTTGGTACGGCTGGTATCGCTTTTTCGGTGCGGGTGGACAGATGGTTGTGATGGCAGAGAAGGGAAGTCTTCAGCCAATAATTATCAATCGCCCCTAATGATATCGACATCGATGAGCCTAATTGCTTTCGATGTCGCTACTCGTATTTATTACTTCCAGCGAATATGCGTTGTTAATGTATGGCTTCCTCTTGGCGCAAGTGTCACTTGGTCTTCAAGCACATTCGCAGCTTCAAGGCAGACCATAGACAAGTAATCATCATCATTAAAACGCGATAATCGTTGTGATTTATCTATCCAAGGGTTCCATAATACCGCGCTATGACTATTCTCGCGGCTGACCTCTATAATCCCTTTAGTGGTATGAAGTAGTTGTACAGGACTAAGGTTGGTATAAACTCTGTCTGTTTCACGGTTAAAATCAACGTCATCTTGAGGTTGATTAAAAGGACCTTTGCCAAATTCGATGTACTTTGAACCTGAAAATCCAGTTGCCGTTAATTGATGGATATCTTCAACAGGGAAATAGCTATGCAGCGCTTGGGTCAAGCTGACTTCGTAATCACCATGGTTAGTATTTGTTAGACTCACTGACAAGGTTTCGCTAAGGCGAAATAGCAACTCAACACTGGTATCGTGGGGCCAGTATTGCCTATCAGAGTCAGAAATAGGTAGGGTAAACTTTACTTCGACAGCATCATCTAGCATTTTTACTGAGTCGAGTGTCCATATACTGGTTCGAGCAAATCCGTGCTGAGGAAACCCTGGATTAGGGCTCATACCAAACCATGGCCAACATACTGGTACTCCGCCGCGAATACCACTTCCAACTTGATAATCATCGGCACTTGAAACCCATAACAGAGGTTCTTTTCCTACTGGTTCAAAGTAGTCAATTTGCGCACCCTGTAGAAAAATTCTAGCCTTACATTGAGCTGTGTTTATTTCAACATATTCAAGACCATTGGTGTGCTTTTTAGTGGTGACCGAACCCATTGGGAGATGTCCTCTCTGAGTGTAAACGCGATAGTTAGATTTAGCTTACCCCGTTTTGGAGGGTTAAATAAGGGCTATTTAGAATGATTTTGCGGTAACGCTGTTCTGAAGGATAAACAAAGCCAAAATAATGCTGAGTTTTTGCCCAAATTTGGTTAAGGTGGTCAGAGCACTGACCACAAATAAAACAATTAAAGGGATGACGCATGCCAATTTATCAAGCTCCGTTACGTGATTATCAGTTTGTACTTAATGAACTGCTCGATATTTATAACCAAGATAATTTAGCTGGATTTAATGAGTTCGACCCTGAACTTATCGATGCGGTATTGCAAGGAGTTGCGGACTTTACCACTGATATTATGCTGCCATTGAATGGCTCTGGCGATGTTGAAGGGTGTAAGTTAATTGATGGGAAAGTGATTACGCCTAAAGGATTTATTGATGCCTATCAACAGTATGTTGATAACGGCTGGGCGACATTAACTTGTGATCCTGAATTTGGCGGTCAAGGATTGCCAGAAGTTGTTGGGATCTTTGCCACCGAGATGAAAACGGCGACAAACATGGCTTTTGCTATGTATCCAGGTCTGACTCATGGTGCTTACGCTGCTATTCATGTGCATGGTAGCGATAAATTGAAACAAAAGTACCTAGAAAAGTTGGTGAGTGGGGAGTGGACCGGAACCATGAACCTTACCGAATCTCATGCGGGCACCGATCTTGCGCTGTTGCGTACCAAAGCCATTCCTGCCGGTCAGGACACGTTTGCTATTACTGGCGAAAAGATATTTATCTCATCGGGAGACCATGACTTAACTGACAACATCATACATTTAGTATTAGCAAGGCTACCTGATGCTCCAAAAGGTGTAAAAGGGATCTCTCTGTTTGCTGTGCCTAAAGTGATGGTGAATGAAGATGGAAGTTTAGGTGAACTCAACAGCCTTTGTGCTGCAAGTTTAGAACATAAAATGGGGATCCACGGTAACTCGACTTGCGTAATGAATTTTGATGGCGCGATTGGTGAGCTTGTTGGTGCACCGCATCAAGGTCTTCGGGCAATGTTTACCATGATGAACCAAGCGAGATTGGGAGTGGGAATTCAAGGGCTAGGTGTGTCTGATATCGCTTATCAAAATGCTTTGGCTTACGCTAAGGACCGTATTCAAGGTCGAGCGTTAAGTGGTGCTAAAAATGCCGAGTTAGCTGCCGATCCTATTTTGGTCCATGGCGACGTTCGCCGTATGTTGTTGTCACAAAAATCTTTTAATGAAGGTGCTAGAGCGCTAATGGGACAGCAAGCGCTTTGGCTTGATGAAGCAGAGCGGCATAACGACCCACTGCAACAGAAGAGGGCGGCTCAACTTGCAGCGTTATTTACGCCAATTGTAAAAGGGTTCGTAACTGACCAAGGTTTTAAGGCCTGTGTTGATGCACAGCAAGTATTTGGTGGGCACGGTTATATTCATGAGTGGGGCATGGAGCAATTTGTTAGAGACATCCGAATTTCGATGATTTATGAAGGCACTAATGGTGTGCAGGCATTGGATTTAGTTGGCCGGAAAGTAATGGCTGACAAAGGTGCTGCGTTAAAGCTGTGGTCTGAGGAAGTCAAAACCTTTATCCAAATGAATCATGCCAATGAAGCGATGAAACCTTTTGTTTCCGCTTTAATCGGTGCGGCAAATGATCTTGAAAAGGCAACGGGTTTGATAGCGACTGAAGCTGCTCAAAAGCCTGATACTATTGGTGCTGCTTCATTTGCTTATATGCAGCTTTTGGGTATTACTGCTTTAACTTGGATGTGGGCAAGAGTGGCTAACAAAGCGTTAGTAGCTATCGATTCTGGCGCAGAAGATGTCAATTTTTATCAAAACAAATTAAAAACAGCGGGGTTTTATATCGCCTACTGGACACCACAAGCACGTGGCTTAGTTAAACAAATAGACTCGGCCAGTCAGATTATTTGTGATTTTGACAGCGCTGATTTTTAATCGTTAATACCAATCAGTATAAAAAAAGCCTATTACATTGGGGTAATAGGCTTTGTTATCTAAGCTCCAATACTAACTGATGTGCAGATATTTTGGATTAATGCTTTATTTTTTAGCGACGAAAGGTAAACGCTTTCGTAACGTAATAGGCTCACCGTCAACATCGGCTATCACTGTGACTTCAAACCACGCATCATGCTTTATTAACTTAGCATCGATAGCGAAACTCTTGCTCAAGGGTTTTTCTTCATATGGCTGCATTGTAAAAGCCTCGACATGACGTTCACTCTCATTGCCATGAAACAGGTCAAAAATTACGTGTCCTGACGTAGCACCTGCGAATGGACCATTTAATTGGCCTGATATGGTGAGTTCACCCTCGGCATATTGGGCAGCGATCTGCGGTAATTCAAAACCACGATACTGTTTGGATTTTTGAGTAACAGATTGACTGATCTGTTGCTCATTCCATAAGTAGCTGATATTGGCTGTGATTGTGCTAGCTTGATTAAGCAAACTTGTCTCTACGGGGATTTCCAGTCGCTGGCCAGGTTCTATGGTGATAGTTTGTGCTGCTGAGGACTTATCACCGCCTGTGACTGTTAGGCTTAACGCTATCGTGTCTGTGCTACGGTTGGTTAAAATAACCACCTCTTCGAGTGATGTTAGACTTTGTCCAATCCAGTCAACCTTTAGCTCTAAGCCTGAAAGTTCAGCAAGTGCATCATTTAACCCAGCGCCTGCTTTAGCAAGTACTGGCAACTGCTTTACCATTGCCCCGAGCTCTTTATCGGCAGATTGACGATTTAGTGCCGCGCTATTGAGTGCGTTAAATCCATCTCTCCATGATTTAGGGGCTTTATCACCTGCTTTCCATATCGCTCTAGCAAATCTAAGCGACAGAGAATCACCTTTAAACGCCCAAGCATTTGTTGGTGCCGATACTGTGTAGTCAACTTTGTCGGGGTTTAAATCGCGACCATCATCGATAAAAGGGGTAATGCCATGTTGGTTGTCCGTTGAGATTAAACCAAATGGATTATTAATTAACGTTGTGTAAATTGCGTCTGAGATTGGCTGTTCTGCAATAAAAGTATTTGCACCTTGAGCTTTTAAGGTATAGACAATTTGCTCTTTCTGAATTTGAATTGAAACGCCAAGCTGCGGCTTATCTTGGCTATTTATGCTTTTTACTATGTCTGCAGGCAAGGCTATCTCTTTAATATCTGCTCCAAGTGATTGACCATTAATTACCAAGGTGTTGCCAGTTGCTATTTCGACTCGTAATTGCGGGTCTGTATCGGTATTAGCACCTTTCCATCCAGAAAAGCTTGTTAATTTAGCTTTGGTGTTTTCAGCGGTTGATTGCGCACCTAGTGCCATCCCTATACTGCCTTGGTCTATCTGCGTCTTGTCGAAGTCAATAACAAAGGCAAGCGTTGGCTCAGCAACACCACGCTTTGCGGGTAGGGTTAATGTACTTGCAGCAGCTTGTGGAAAATCAATTTGGAAGGGAGTGAAACTAGGCGCTTGGGCTGGCGTCATGTTAAAGCCCAGGCGCTGCGGTCCATATTCATAGCTGGATTTGCGCTTGTAGAACATATTGCCGTCCATTTCCCATTGACCGCGGGTGGCTACCTCATGAGTTTGAACAATGTTCTCAGCCCATAGTTTAAAGTTATGCTCAAGCCCATTCCAATCTGGAACAATTTCTTGCAGTAGAGCTAAAGACTCTTCTCTACTCGCCGTTTGACGATTAACAATCTCTTGGTGATAGATTTTCATGTACTGCGAGTATTCTGGATTGTTATACATGAATTGTACAAACAGTACGTTAAGGCCACGGTCAAATTTCGCTCGATTATGAATATCGACTAATGTTGGACTTTCTTTTGAATAAACATCGATGCCTTGGCTTACTACATCGAAAATAGGCACATCATGGCCGAATACGGCTAGTTGTTTCTTTTCACTATCAAACACATGGTTAGCTAACGAATCACCTAAGCCTTCGCCATGCCATGATGGTGTCCACGGGTAATTACCAACAGCCATTTGATATGAGTGCATGGTTTCATGGATAGCAATATAGCGGCGGTGCTGAGGTCTTTCGGTTGGGAAACTATAACCGACTTGGTTGTAGTACATAGCTTCGCCGCCAGCATAGTGATGCACGCCCCGATTAAAGCCATCATCGAACATGGCTAAACGCAATTCACCAACACTGGTTGCATAGGTGGAGGCTATACGCTGGTTTTTAATATTCGCCGGTTCTAGGCCAAAGAATTCGACATAATAGGGGTAGGATAACTCGAGTAACTCTAAGAAGAACTTTGCACGCTCTGCTGGGTAGTCGGTTTTTAATGCAAAGTGTTTACTCACATACCAGTCAAATCCATCTGTATTGGCAACTTTTCCTTCACTAAATGTAAAGGGTATTTGCTTACCAACAAAAGCCACATCAATATCGACAACAGTTGACGTTCTAGCATTATGGATCACCTCAGCCTTCATTGCCGTTGGCACTGGTATCGCTTGTACAATATTAAGAGAATAGCTTGATGCCGGTTTATCTGAACCAGGTGTTGACTGCGGTGGGGTACTTTGTGCACAAGCGCTTAAAATAATAGCGGAGGTTAATACGTATATTAATTTCTTTTTCATACAATTCAGTTCCATAATATTAGAATGTATGGCAACGACTCAATAGCATGTTTAAAATAAGAGCTTGTTGATTGTTCTTGTTCGTAAGCTAATTAGAACTAGTCTAAGCATGCTAAGTTGCCACTTATAAAGATCAAATATTTTACAATGTGACGGTATTTATTATATTAATGAATGGAGCAGTATTTAGTGCTTATATAATAAATTCGCAATATAAGTTTTATCGTTTTGTTCAACTCACAATACTATTTTAGGATCCTTTTTCAGGAATGTTACCTTGTCAATTTTTACCAATAGAGGATGATACTTGATATCGTGGATATTGTATACCCTTATCGTTAGCTTTTGAAATTAAATAAATAAAAGTAGAATTATTTGCTTTTGCCGACGATTGGTGGAGGATGAGCTGGAAAGCGGCACGCTAGCAGTTCTAAAAACTAATCTTTGCTCGCAATATGAACCATTGGAATGCAATATTTAACCAGTTTAATCGTTTTGCAATGTGTTACCGCCACATTTTTTTTAGACTAATTGGCAAAGGCTTTTAATTACTATATTTTTTGATATTATCATCCTTAATATTTTTCATCTTGTTTTGCTAACGATTTTTGTAAGCGAGCCGATAGTGGTTAATGTTAATTTGGCACTTTTTAAAAATAAATCAGAATAATAAACCAATAAATGAATTGGAATCGTAATAATTGGGTATCTTATGAGTATTAAAAATTCGATAACAGCAAAAATAGTTGTTTCAACAGCAATTGTTGTCTCTCTGGTCCTATTGTTAACCGCATTTTTTACCGTGCGTTACGTCGCTCAATCAGCTAGCAGTGAACTAGATGATTCGATGGCGGCATCAATCAAGTTGAATGCGACCGAGATTGAAAGTTACTTTAAGCAACACGCAAATGGTGTCGACACGGTCTTTAGAAACGTTGGGCTTATTGATTGGTTTGATAGTCATACTGTCAGCGGCGAAGGATTGGATACGCCTGAATTTGAACGAGTCGTGAAAATTATAGATCGAGAAGTGAAACAAAGTAGCGATATCATCTCGATATTCTTTGGTTCAGGGTTTACAGGTGAGTATTTTGCTGAAGAAGGGGTGTCTGTCATACCTGGCTACAACGTGCTTGAACGTCCTTGGTGGAACGAAGTTAAAGACACTAAGGAGTGGAATGTTAGCCGTATTATCTTTGAGCCAAGGTACAACGAGTTTTATGTGTCTATTAATTTTCCGATTAACAATTTTGAGCAAGATTTCATCGGAGTGGGAGGCGTAGATCTCTATCTTACATCGGTAAAAGACATTGTTTCTGCCATCAATTATAAAGGCCAAGGCCAGGCATTTTTGTTAGACAATAATGGCGATATGGTGGTTTTTCCTGATGAGCAACTGGCTATTGTCGATGTTGAGAATCGCGAAACGGAAAACATCAAACTGGATACATTAGATCGGCAAAATGGCAATAAAGGCTTTATGCAGCTCGCGAAGCAAATGGAACGCGACAGTTATGGCAAGTCACAAATCACGTGGCGGGGTAAGGATTACTATGTGCAGTTTAGTAACGTGGAGGTTACTCAGTTAAGCCTTGATTGGAAACTGGCCATCATGATCCCGGTAGAATACGCCGAAGCGCCAGTGAAGGAATCTGTACAATCTTCAGCTCTGATAGTGTTGCTCATTTTGATTGTCACTTTAGTGGCGGTTTATTTTATGACCTCTATGCTGCTTAAGCCACTTTCTCAGGTGAAGGAAGCCTTAGTCGAAATAGCGGAAGGTGATGGAGACTTATCTAAAACCATTGCTGTTAAAAATAATGATGAAATTGGTCAGTTATCGGAAGCATTTAATAGTTTCGTCAGCCAAATACAAAATATAGTGAGTCACGTACAGGATAGCAGTGCCGAGTTAAAACAGACAACTGCCAACGTGAGTGACATTAGTCAGCTTGCCTCTAATAAAATAGAGGCGTCACAGCAAGAGGTGGCTTCTGCGGTTAATACTATCAACATGATGGCCGAGACAGCCCACGAGATTAAAGAACAGGTATCAAGCGCTCGCCAATCCGCAGAAGTGGCAAGCGACACTTCAAAGCAAGGTCAATCAGTCTTGAGTAACTCAATGGAGGGACTATCAACGCTGAATGTAAACTTTGATAGTGCCGTTCATACCATTGAAGATCTGCGCATGAGCAGCCAATCGATTGGCGAAGTAATGGTGGTGATCCGCAATATTGCTGAACAAACTAATTTATTAGCGTTGAACGCAGCGATTGAGTCGGCAAGAGCTGGTGAGCACGGTCGCGGGTTTGCTGTCGTTGCAGATGAGGTGCGCCAATTAGCCAAACGAACGCAAGAATCGACTGAGAGTATCCAAAGCAGTATTAATGACTTGCAAAGTAAAGCGGTTGCAGCTGAAAGCAGTATGCGATCAACACGTGAGCAAGTTAATCAGTACATGGAAGATACTCAAGTTGTACATACTCAACTGACAGAAATTACCGTTGTCGTGGATGAGAACAGTGAGCATATGCAGGGCATTGTAAATATTACACAAGAGCAAGATCAAGTCTCCCAGTCTATTCGAGATATGATGCAAGAGGTTAATAATATTGGTGAGCAAACTCAAAGTGAAGCGGGCAATTTAATGCAAAGCTGTACCGATCTTGAGATACAAACCGACAAACTGACAGATTTAGTGAGACGTTTTAAAATATAGCGTAACGAAAAAGTCATGAAATAGTGACTAATACAGCTCAACAAGTACCTTGTCTAATCAACAAGGTGCTTTTTAGTTGTCTATTAAGGTAAAATTCGCAGCATTAAGAAAGCAATAAAACCATATAAAGGATAGATACGTGAAGTACGATTGGATATTGTTTGATGCTGATGAAACCTTGTTCCACTTTGATGCTTTTAAAGGTTTGCAGCTGATGTTTTCTCGTTTTAATGTTGATTTCACCGCTGAGGATTTTCAGCAATACCAGTTGGTGAATAAGCCTTTGTGGGTTGATTATCAAGATGGAAAGCTAACGGCTAAGCAGCTGCAAAATACTCGTTTTGAAATGTGGGCAGATAAAATTAAAGTGTCTACTCAGCGACTTAATAGTGAATTTTTGACTGCGATGGCAGATATCTGCACATTGTTGCCAGGTGCCCAGCAGTTGATTGATGCTTTAACGGGCAGAGTTAATATGGGGATCATTACTAATGGCTTCACTGAACTGCAAACCGTGAGGTTGGAACGAGTGGGCTTATTGGATCGTTTTTCTCCATTGGTGATATCTGAGCAAGTGGGAGTCGCCAAACCTGATGTCGGTATTTTTGATCATGCTTTTTCACAGATGGGTCAGCCTAAACGCGATACCATTTTAATGGTTGGCGATAACCCGCATTCAGATATACAGGGAGGTATAAATGCTGGGATCGATACTTGTTGGCTTAATCGACTTGGTGAAGATAAACCTGACAATATCACCCCGCATTACGAGGTTGGTTCTTTAACTGAGCTGCAGCAGTTGTTGAAGGCAAACTAACATTGTTTTTCAAAGTGTAGTAAACGGTTATTAGCTGGCATGCTAAAGTCAGCTATTAAACTTAAACTTTGCTCTTCTGCAAGCTGCATTATCCATTCAAAATCGCGTATGGCACTTTGCGGGTTTCTGTTTGCAAGCCAGCTGTCAAAATTTCGATTACTGTCACTACTGTATTGTCCTTGGTAATTGAAAGGCCCATAGATACATAATTGTCCATTGTCACTTAGATGTCTGCCAACCCCGATAAAAAACTGTCTAACCATCTCCTTTGACATGATGTGCAGCGTATTTGCGGTAAATATGGCATCAATAAGTGGCTGTTCTAGTTGATAGATGGGCCATGGTTGCAATACATCTAGTTCAAGTGGTTTACGTAAATTAGCGCTTGGAGATTCCGCTAGCCAGGCGTTGATCCCTGAATGATACTCCAGCTGATCGCTAGTCTGCCATGTCAGGTGGGGGAGTAGTTTGGCGAAGTGCACAGCGTGTTGCCCTGAACCGCTACCAACCTCCAGCACATGTGATGATTGGCTAAAACTGTCCTGTAAAATTGCAGCAATTGCCGCCTTATTATTTTCACATGATTGAGAGTAGGGAAGAGAACTCACAAATTTATCCTTTTTATCAATGTCACAAGCCGCTATTTAAACTGATAGGAAATAACGGTGCAAGTCTGATTTATAACCGTTATTTTTACTCTTTTATGGGACCAAAAACAACTCTATATAGCTTGTATATTAAATTAAAACAGCCAGATAGTCGTAGGTAGATTTTGTTAAAGGCGTTATTATCAAGTTTAAATCTTATGCCGTGTTTACGGCCATAATGAATGAGGAAATAACGTGGCGATTGAACAAAAAGAGATGATGGCAGTATTGAGCGAGCTTGAGTGTCGCACTAACTTCACTCTCAAAAAAGTGACTGAATATATGTTGCCAAAACTAAAGGAGCCTTTCTATCTGTATGTTGATGGTAAGCAAGCTCAGTTAGTGATCAGGCCCGCTTATGAAGTGTTTAAGGCTGATTTGGCAGCACTTGAGGGGGTTCATGCCAAAGAACAATATTGCCATTATTCTGAAATGACGCGGTTTCCAAAACGAGTACAAAAGAGTGTTAACGGTATTCACTATGGGTTAGCGTTTAGTTTCGACAAGGCCGATTCGGTAAAAGGGTTTATCGCTAAATTGATCGTTATAAATCAAGGTTAATTCAGTGAACTGATTGAGGTTGTAGTGAGAAAAAGTGACAAAAAAATAGAGAATACTATCCGGATCGTATTGACTGAAGTGTGTGAGCGGTTAAAAGGGCAAGTTGTTGGGTTTGAATGGTTGACTCATAAAGTGAATTTCAACAATGTAAACCAGACTTTAACGATTACTTTTATGTTTGATTCTTTCGCATCCCTAAGAAGCGCTAAGGCCCAGCTTAAAACCGATGAAATGGCAAAAGAGGCGGCTAATGCTTTAGCTAAGCAGAATATTCACCTTAAAAATTTTGCTAAACAATGTCATTTCGATACAGACGAACGTAATGGATAGAGAGCATCGAAATATTCTTTGTAAAGATGCTGTTATCTGCAGTTTTTTGTCTGCTTTTTTGTGTTTACTAGGATGTAAGCAAGGTCATTTTTGTTTTGTTGGTTTAGGGTAAACATTTTGTAGCAAGTAATCATTGGCGTTAATGGTAATTGCCAGCCATAATTCGGCGGTAGGGATATCTAGAGTTAAAGGCAGGGAGTTGAAACCAATATGGATACTAATCAAGTGACCCATCAACAGGATCAGATTGATTTCGATGACGATATCGAGATGTTGTCTCGACTTAATCGGAAAAGACTTAAATTCTTTGGCTTAATGCTAGGTATTGTAGCTGGGTTACCCGCCGGTTTTTATGGCGCTCGTTGGGTTTACCAATGGCTTTTTCCAGTTAGTTAATCGATATAGTGCAATAGAAAAGGCTCCATTTAGGAGCCTTTTTAGTGGATTAAAACTTAGTTGCGAGCGATTACTTTGTAGCGGGCTCTGTCGTTAAGTCGATGCTGTAGATTGCAAAACCTGCAACTGTGCTGTCATCTTTAGCAAGTTTAACCATTGTGCGTTGTTGATTTGCTTCAATGAAACTATCAGCAAGTTCGCTGTCTTGGGTTTCAAAGCGAACATCAAGTGTTACGTTAGTGGTGATGGTTTTGAAATCCCAGTTGTAGTCTGCTGAAGGATCAACAGCGCTGTTGTATCCACCTGAACCGTCAGGCTGTGACTCTGCAGTAATGTACTGAGATAGTGCTTCGCGGTTCTCATCAGGAAGTTCAAGTACTACATGATCCGGACCTGTTCCCGCAAATGCACCACCAAAGGCACGGTAGTTATTTGATGCAACAACGAACTCTTTCTCGCTAAGTTCAGCACCAGTAAATACTTTGCCGTCGGCATCGGTGTAAGCTAGGTCAACAATTCGGTTTGCATCAGCATTAACAACGGCGCAGTTGCGGTCATACTTAGACGGCTGAGTGACATCAACTTTGTAAGTTAGACCATCGATAACATCGAAATTATAGGTTGGATGACCTGAACGGTTGATTAGGCTCTGTGGCGCAGTGCTGGTTGGATCAATTTGGTTAAATTGATTTGCACTACACTCTAGCCAGTCTTGTAGCTCAGCACCGGTCGCTTTTACTGCAACCATAGTGTTTGGATACAAGTATAGGTCAGCAGCGTTACTGTATGTCAGTTCACCTGCTTCAACCATAACAAATTGGCTAGCATCACCTTCTTCATAACGCCCACCGGCTTTAAAAGGTGCAGATGCTGACAATACTGGTAGTTTCTTCAGATCTTCATCAGTACCAGCTTGAATTTGCTGAGTCACTTTAGCAATCTGTGCATCAGAAACAATCTGTACCGTAGGATCATCTTGAACCAGAGTTAAGAAGCTGTACATGTCAGCTGTTGCTACACCAATAGGCTGGTTTACAAACTCTAAAGTTCCTTGGTGTTCAAGTTCAACAGCGTCGCGGATTGATTGCTCGCCAGTAACCAACTCTTCTTTGTTTGCTGTATCGTAAACAGGGCGCGCTTCAGTTTGCGACTCTTCATGGTAAACATTCCATTTACCGTCTTCTTTGCGAAGTTTAAGGTCAACAATACCTAAGTTGTCACCCCAGCGACCAGGCATAACAGCAGGTACGCCGTTCAATAGACCCTTTTCAACGTCAGTGTTAGGTAAATCAGCGTACTTAGCATCAGGGAAGATAGAGTGGCTGTGACCAAACATGATAGCGTCAATGTCTTCTACATGAGTCAAAGCATAAGTTGCGTTTTCTGCCCAAGCATCACCTGGGTTATCGCTAGAGCCAATACCTGAATGCGGGATGGCGATAATTACATCAGCGCCTTCAGCTTTCATTTGTGGGATGAATTTTCTCGCAGCCTGAGTAATACCAAGCACCTCAACTTCACCATCTAAGTTTGCTTTATCCCACTGTAGAATTTGTGGTGGAACAAAACCGATATAACCGATCTTAATGGTGTGCTCATTACCATTACTGTCGACAACTACTTTGTCGGTAATGAGATAAGGGGTGAACATGTTGTCCGCAAATTCGACTTCATTCCAACAACCATCTTTGTTGGCACAGATAACGTTAGCGTTAATGTAGGGGAAATCTGCACCGGCAATGGCTTTCTCTAGGAATTCTAAGCCGTAGTTGAATTCATGGTTACCAATATTACCAACAGCGTAGTCTAGGGTGTTCATCGCTTTATAAGCAGGATGAGTATCGTTTAGGCCAGCGCTAGCGATGTAATCGCCCATTGGGCTGCCTTGAAGTAGATCACCGTTGTCGACCAGTACTGAGTTTGCTTTTTCTGCGCGGGCCTGGCTGATCAAGCTAGCTGCTCTTGCTAGACCGATTGTTGGATCTTCTTTACCACTGTAGTAGTTAAAATCCATAATGTTAGTGTGCAGATCTGAAGTTTCAAGAATTCGAAGATCAACCTGAACCTCACTGACTTTGTTGTCATCATCGTCTGAGCCACAAGCCGTTAGACCAAGTGATGCTGCGATAACTACTGCTAAAACTTTTTTGTTTAACATATCCATTCTCTTATATTTGTTTAGACCCCAAGAAGTGATTGCTCGCTTCTTAAACTGTTAATAGGTTTATTTTTGGCATAACTCACTATTAACGAGCGTGATTATAAGGACTATTTATGTGAGTTTTGTGATCTATAGCATGCTTTGCTTGTATCAATTTGTGACACTCAAAGTAACTGATTTGTTAGCTGTTTTATTAGTCGTTAAGAGTGTTGTTTGTAATGATTGTGGTGATTTTAGGTGTGTTTAGTGTGGCTTTTTTGTGTTTCTTTGTTATTGCCGCTGAAGGTGCGCTATGTGTGCTGTGTTTATTACTGGAGAGATAAGTGAAAGGCGAGAGGTATTTTGGGGGCAATCAGCAAACTAGCAGAATTGAGCTCAACGTCTACAATATGTTGGCTGGTTATCATTTATTTTAAAGGCTTGAAATAGAACTTTAACAGCTATCAGGAATCACATACTCACGGATTGAGTCGAACCTACTTGCTCACTTCGTTAGTAAAAAAGACTGGCTGCTAGAGGTTTTGACGTTGAACCTAATTGGTTCGTCATTTACTACACCTCAGGCTAGTCCACTAAAGAGGGCGCAAGTTAATGTCATTGTCTAAATTTAGTATCAAAGAAGAGCGACTTTTGTTTTCTAAAGAGCAGAGCCATGCTTGGATCACTAACTCGCCAATCTGTACAAAAATTATCGACCTTGATTTTAATTTGCAGTATATGAGTGCTGCAGGTATCAATAGCCTTGGTATTACTGATGTTACTAGCTATTACGGTAAACCATACCCTTTTTCTTTTTATCCGAAATGTTTTCGCGACGAGATGTTGAAAAATATTATCAATGCTCGTGATTCAGGTAAGATCATTGAGCAGGAAGCTGCAGTGGTCGACATGGATGGAAATGAAGTCTGGTTTCACTCCACTATTTCACCGTTAAGTGAAAGTGGAGATGGTATTGATCACTTGATGATTGTTTCAATTGACACCACAAAACAAAATTTGGCTAGGCAGGAGCTTGAGCAACTTAATCATGAATTAGAAGCTAAAGTGTATAAGCGTACTCTTGAACTGGAGTTGGCTAACAAGCAGTTATTTAAGCAAGCTGAAACAGACTTTCTAACGCAGCTATATAATCGTCATGCTTTTGATAGATACATTGGCGAAAACATTGCTAGGGCTAAGGAAAACCAGCAAAGCTTGTCACTCTTAATGATAGATATCGATCTGTTCAAGCATTATAACGACTTATATGGTCATGACACTGGTGATATTGTTCTAAAGAAAGTAGCTTATACCATCGATACTTCACTGCTAAGGAAAGCAGGCATTGCCGCTAGATATGGTGGTGAAGAGTTCGCGATATTGTTGCCAGAAACAGATATAAATGCAGGTTTAGACATTGCTGAGAGAATTCGCGCTAATGTTGAGCATTTAAACTTGCTAGATGGGCAACACAGCAAGATGAATAACCTGACGGTCAGTATCGGTGTGGCTGCATTGAAAGGCGACAAACTCAATGCTACTGATTTGCTTAAGTACGCGGATAAAGCACTTTATATGGCTAAAAATGGAGGTAGGAACAACTGTGCGGTATGTATTGCAGAGACATGAATTTGTTAATGATGAGATTCTCCATCGTTACTTTTATAGGTGTTTTTGCTTAAGCTTCTATACAAATAGAGGCGTGTAATAGCAGAAGTGATGTCTTTCTATTTTATATTTGAATTAATATAAAAAACCGAGCCAATTTATGACTCGGTTTTTAAGTTCTGAGTTTACTATTTCGCTAGTTCATCCAAGGCAACATGCGACGTGAGAATCGATCTGCTTGGCCAAGGCGAATGGCTGATTGATGACGCATTCTATATAGCGCCTGATAACAAAGTGGTACCAGATATAAACTGGTTACGGTAGAGAATGTCAGCCCCCCAATAATGGCAATTGCCATCGGCGAGTATGAAGGGCCGCCGCCACCGAGCTGAGTATCACCCATCGCCAGAGGTACCAAACCTAATACTGTGGTGCCCACCGTCATTAATACAGGACGTAGTCGGGTATTACACACTCGACTGATGGTTTCTGACAGCTTATCGAGCTCAGGATTAAGCTGGTTTATTTGGTCGACTAATACGATGCCGTTGTTGACCACAATCCCCATCAAAATCAAAATCCCTATCATTGCCATTATCGACATTGGGGTGCCGGTAAATAGCAGTGCCCAAAATACCCCGGTAATCGAAAATAGGATTGAGGTGATAATTGCAGTTGGTAGCAGCAGTGACTCAAATAATGCTGCCATCACAATATAGATCATTGCGATAGCTAGAATCATGTTAGTTGCCATGACTGCCTCATCTTCATCTTGTTTTTGGAATCCTCCGCGTAACGAATAGCCGTAGCCTGCAGGAAAGTTAATCGTCTCCATGACCTGGGTGATCTTCTCTTGCGCTTCTTCGGTGGTGAGGTCATCGAGATTGGCGCCAATCGATAACGCGGTTTGTCTGTCGTAATGGCGAATCGTGTCAAATCGAGGCTGGATCTTGATATTAGCCAGACTGTCTAGCGTATAAACACGATTATCGATACGGATGATCGGCAGTTGTTTCAGTTTTTCCAGTGACAAGCGCCACTGCTGCTCGTAGGCCATCTCTATCCGAAGTTCTCCATTTGGATCATGACGGAATGAGCGCAGTTGAGAGCCTCTAAGTGCCATAGAGATGCTTGATGCCACTTCATTCAATTTAAGATCCAGTCTTGCCGCCATTTCACGGTCAATTCTGATCACCACCTCTTGTTGAGCGCCGCTAAGCTCTGAACGGACATCGGTTAGCCCTTTAACAGCACTAAGCAATGGGATCACTTGTTCGCTGATATGAATGAGCTCGGAGGTAGAACGGCCAGTCAACGAGATGCGAATGCCGTTGTTTTCTCCACCCCAACCAAACTGCGGTTTTGCGATAGCAAATTTTGGAAAACCTTCTCGGATCATCTTTTTCAAGGCTTTCATATCAATCTCTATATCTTCTTTTAGCAGTAAGGTCGATTGACCTCTGTCTGCAGAAAAGTAGCTATAAACCGAGTCGATGTAGAATTTGTCTTGGTTGGCGTACAGATAATCCTCCATTTTATCGATCATCTTCTCGGTGACATCTAGGCTATGGCGCCCCTCAACCTGGTAATTGATGTAAAGGCGGTTGTTGCCTTCGCCATCAGATTGATCTTGTTTCACCATTGATAGGGGCAATGCGGTAGAGCCAAGCAAAATTAATGCGATAACACCGGAGGTTTTTGGTCTCGATAGTATCCAGTTAAGACTATTAAGATAACGCTGTTGTAACTTACTTTCGTGCACTTTTTCCGGCAGGTTAAACTCCATTTTACTGAGCATCAGTGGTAATAGCGTCTTGGCCACTAATAGTGATGCTGCCAGTGAAATACAGATAGCAATTGCGACATGCTCAAGGAAAATAGTGAGCTCAACCTTCACCCCAAAAATATTGGGTAAGAATACGATAGCGGTGGTTAAGGTACCTGCTAGTACCGCTAACGACACTTTATCAACACCGTTTAGTATCGAACTGTTATCACTAGCTTTAGTTTTCTTGGCGGTAGGATCTGATTTTTGCAGCTGCTTTTCTTGCAGTACACTTTCGGTGACGACCACAGCGTTATCAATCAGCATTCCTACAGCGAGTAATAACCCCATCATAGAAAGGATGTTCAAGCTGTAACCGAGTAGATACATCGCAGCCAGCGTCATACAGATCGCAATCGGCACTGATGACACGATCACCAAGGTCATCTTAAGGTTACGCAAGAACAGATACAGCACCACAAAAGAGAGCAGGGCACCAATCAAACCCGCGGTTAGCAAGTCGCGCAGTGATGAGGTAACTCCATACGCTTGGTCTTCCATCACAAACAGCTTAACGCCTTGGAACTGGGGATCTTGCTTGGCGTTTTCAATCACTTTCAACACCCGCGCAGAGACATCAACTAGGTTTGCGCCGGACTCTTTAAATACATCGAGTCCTACTGCATAGTTTTGGTCTAGGTGGCGACCATCTAAACGCTCAGGTAACGAGAAACTCACTGTTGCTATATCACCGAGGGTAATTCCTGGGGTCAGTACTAGCGAGTTTATTTCATCGAGATTCCTAAATTCACCTTTAGGCGAGACTTGATAGACTCGGGAATCTGTCTTTAACACACCGGCACTAATGACAAAGTTTTCTTGTTGCATACGGCGTGTCAGCTCTCTAATCGAGATATTACTGGCCGCCAGTTTGTCTGCATTAATGCGGATCTCTATCTGTTTTTGCTCAACACCGTAAAGGGTAACTTGTGATACACCTTCAACGCGTTCAAGTGGTCTTTTGAGCTGCTTATCAAGTAAGTCAAAAGCGCCTGATAACTCTCTATCACTCGATATTCGTAAATTGAGAACCGGCATATCGGCGGTGCTGAACTGTCTGATAAACACCCTTTCAACATCTTTGGGAAGCAGATGACGTACAGAGTCTACTTTTTCGCGTGCTTCTAGGCTTTTAGTAGCTACATTTTCTCCCCACTTCATTCTGAGCTCTATCTCGGCGCCATTTTGCGAAGAGCTTGAACGCAGCTCTTCAATGCCACCCATAGTGGCCAATGTTTCCTCTAATACACTGGTTATATCGCGCTCAACCTCTGAAGGAGTTGAGCCTTTATAAGGCACTTCTACAATCACTTGCGGAATATCGATGCCAGGAAACATCTCTAACGGCAACAAGCGACTAGAAGCGAGACCGAACAGTAATATAGCGACAAAGAACATCGCCGTGGTGACTGGCCGTGCGATAGCTAGGCGGGTGATATTCATGCTTGACCCCCTTCGATAGCGGGCTCATTAGCACTTTCTTGCTCTACTTCATTATTTGCATAATCTTTGCGGTCAAACAGCGCGTAGAGCACAGGGATCACCACTAGCGTAAGCAGTGTCGATAGCGATAGGCCAAAAATAACAGTTATGGCCATCGGAGCACGCACTTCACTGCCATCACCTAATCCCAGTGCCATAGGAGACAGGCCCAAAGCAGTTGTCATCGTGGTCATGATGATAGGGCGCAGGCGTGACTCGGCGGCGTTGGTGATCGCGGTTAGCTTATCTTGCCCCGATTGACGTAGCTGATTAATCCTATCGACGAGTACAATTGCATTGTTAACCACAATACCCGCTAGCATAATCAGTCCAATAAATACCACCACACTTAAATGTGTTTGGGTAATGTAAAGTCCTAAAATACTGCCACCTACCGCCATTGGTACCGCGATAAGAATGAGTAGCGGGTGTAACAAAGACTCAAACTGGCTAGCCATGACGAGGTAAACCAAAAATACAGCCAGCACTAAGGCTATTTGTAATGACTGGAATGAATGCTCCATCTCTTCATTTTGGCCACCAAAACGGGCCTGAATAGAAGTCGGCAGCGTTTGGTTAGCGAGAATTTCACGGGCGGTCAATACTGCGTCATTCAAGTCACCATAGGCTAAGTTAGCAGAGACAATCGCGACTCGCTGCTGACTAATTCTATTAATCGCCGATGGGCCAAGTTTAAGGCTGACATCTGCGACAGCACTGAGTGAAATAGGGTGACTACTGTTTGGATTAATGATCATCGAATCGATATCACTAATTTGGTTACGCTCATCAAGTTCGCTGCGCACTAGAATATCAATCTTACGGTCACGAACCGTATATTGACTGGCAATCGTGCCGCCAATTCGTTGTGCAATCCGGTTTGCCACAGATGGTGCGTCCATGCCTAAAGCCGCGAGGCGTTGATGGTCAAATCGAATACTCAGTTCAGGCTGTCCATCTCTTAGGCTGGTGTTGATGTCTGCAAATCGGTCAGAATCAGATAGTGCGTCCACTAGATTATCTGCAGTGGATTTAAGCTGCGCCAAATCGTAACCAACCAGCTCTATCTCCAATGGAGTTTTAAAGCTAAATAGCTCAGGGTGCTGAATTTTAGCTTCAAGCTCCGGGATCCGCATTGCTGTGGTGCGAAGTTTCTGAGTGACAGCTTCAAACGCGTCGTGATCTGCCAATACGACTTGCAGACGTCCCCAGTTCTCGCCGCCTCGAGAGGTGTCTGATGTCATCAGTCCGCCGCTTCCGGCTTGACTATAAGCATGCTTAACATCTGCTCGGTCTTTAATAGACAGTGCCAGTGTGCGCAGTACTTTATCGGTTTCTGATACTTCAGTCCCTGGTGGAAGCAACACTTCGACATAGAACTCGCCCTGATTCATCGGCGGTATAAGCTCCATACCGAGTCTTGGTACCAATAGGGCCGCGCCAGCAGTAATGGCAATAGCAATGGATAAGGTCAACACCCTGAATTTAAGCGCGCCAGCCAATAAGCGATGATAACCACTTTCAAGCACACCATAGACCCAATTAAAGGCACTACTTAATGGACGCATAACCAGCCCTACAAGCCAAGAAAGGCTGCGGCCAATAATCAGTGCTAGTGTTAACAGTGCGCTTGGCAGATAGTTAAATAGCAATACAAATGGGAACGAGAACACGGTAGCGCTGTAATGCTTAAGCTTATCAAGCTTGGTTTGTGGCTTTTGTTTCTCAGTTTTGGCCATAAGCGGCGGTAGCGCTTTAAAACCCTCACGTGATGCAAGCATTGGAATGGTGGTCAGCGCAACAAACAGTGATGCCAATAGCGCAAAGGTGACGGTCAGAGCTTGGTCAGAGAAAAGCGCACCGGCAACACCATCAACAAATACTAAAGGCACAAATACCGCAAGGGTAGTGAGTGTCGATGCGAAAATTGCACCTGATACCTCTTTCGTACCCGTTACAGCCGCATCAAGTTTATTCATGCCCAGTGACTTACAGCGGTCGATATTTTCCAGTACCACAATGGCATTATCAACCAGCAAGCCGACTGCGAGTGCAATTCCGCCAAGCGACATAATATTTAAGCTGATATCAGCAAAATACATCATGTTAAAGGTGGCAATGACGGAGAAAGGAATAGAAATTGAAATAATCAGTGTAGGTATAATATCTCGTAAAAATAGGTAGATAACTAACATAGACAGCAAGCTACCGATAAGCGCTGCCGAGGTGACTTCATTCACTGCGCTTTCGATAAATTCAGATTGGTCGTAAATGACCTGCAGCTCAGCTTTAGGGCTATTTTTGTTTAGTTTATTTATCTCATCTGTGACTTTGCGTGCTACGGCTACTGTATTGGCGTCACCCTCTTTGTAAATGGCGAGCTCAATTGATTCTCTATCACCAATACGAGTAATATCGTTGCGCTCTTTATGGGCATCAACTATCTCAGCGACTTCAAAGAGTCTGACTAAGGTCTGCGCATCGCGATAAATAACAATCTGACCTAATTCATCAAGCGAGTTGAATTGGTTTAGAGTTCTAACTAAATACTCTTTATCGCCTTGAATAACTTTACCGGCGGAGAGGTTAATGTTCTCTTCTGCAATACGGCTACGAATGAGATCAGCACTTAAGTTAAGCTGTGTTAGCTTTTGCTGATTAAGTTGAATATGGACCTCTTGCTGTAACCCGCCAGATAGCCGTACTGCGGCGACACCTGATAATGATTCAAGCTGTCTTTTAAGCTCCTCTTCCGCATAGGTACGCATCTGCTTGAGCTCGCTATCGCTCGCAGATTTAGCCACATCACCATCAACGTTTGGAACTGAAAGCGCGAGGCGAACTATGGGGTCAAGGTTTGGATTAAAGCGCAGTAATAGCGGTTTTTTTACATCCAGTGGCAGTTCGATGGTATCGAGTTTTTCTCTGACATCGAGACTTGCCATATCCATGTCTGTGCCCCACTCAAATTCGAGTACCACATCAGACATCCCTGAACGAGAGATAGAGTTTATTTTACGTAAGCCTTTGACAATCCCCGCCGCTTCTTCGATGGGTTTTGAGACTAACTGCTCCACTTCAACTGGCGCGGCACCCACATATTGAGTACGAATAGTAATGGTTGGATAACTTAAATCAGGCAGTAGTTTCACCGCGAGACGTGAGAAACCAACCATACCAAAGAGAATCACGGCAAACATAAACATCCACACTGTGACAGGACGGTTTACCGAGGTTTTTATTATCGACATAGCGCGCTCCGAGTCTATTTAGCTGATGCAATATCTAAAGAACCAATCACTTCAACCAGTGACTGATCTTTAAGATTTTGATGACCACGGATAACGATTTGTTCGCCAGGCTCTATACCTGCAACCACTTCAACAGTATCAGCCTCACGGTAGCCCAAAGTCACAGTACGACGGTTGGCGTTGCTACCATCGATGACGTACAGTGCAAACTCATTGTCTTGATTAACTAGCGCGTTATAAGGAACGGTAATCACGTCATTGTGGGTGTCATAACGCAGTTCTACACGAGTGAACATACCGGCTTTAAGCGTGGCTTTTCGATTGGGTACTGACAGCGTCACTTTAAAGGTGCCGCTTTGAGCATCAACAATAGGGCTAATGCGAAGAACGGTAGCGTGAGTGGTGTCTTTAGTGTGTTTGTTGGCAAATATCTGTGCATCTTGGCCTAAACGAAGGTGCTGCAATTGTTGCTCAGGCAGATGTACAATGCCGTATAGCTCATCTTGATTAACGATATAAAATAGCTCATCAAACTCTTTTGCCATGTTGCCAGACTTAACAAAGCGGGTCGCGACTACGCCGTCAATCGGTGAGCGGATCATGCTTTCTTGTACGTACAAAGCTGCCAAGTCGCGTTTAGCCATGGCTGCTTGCAGGTTGTATTCGAGTTTAGCCATCGAGTCTGCACTGAAGAACTCTTTATTGCTGATTTTTTTGAGACGGTTAAGTTCTTGCTCAATAATTTCAACTTCCGCCTGTGAACGGTCTAAATCAAATTTCTGTCTTTTCGAATCGATTACCGCAAGTAATTGACCCTTAGTGACGCGATCGCCTTCCTCTACACTAATAGATTGGATAAGACCGGCAACACGGGTAACGACTTTTGCTTCTTCTGGTGCTTCAAGTGTCGCGGTAGTGCTATAAAAAGAGGATACATCGCCTTGAATAACGGTTGCAGTTTCTACTGGAACGGCATATTTTTCTTCTTCCTTTACCTCTTCTTCTGCACCACATGCAGAAAGTAGCGCGGCAAGCATAATTGGTAGGATAATTTTGTTGTTATTAAGTGCTTCCATGTCTTTAAACCCATTTAAGTTGTTTCATTACCCCTTACAAAGCATTATATGTGCCAATGTGAATATTGCTTTAAATACAGGTGGTTATGTTTACTCGTGAAGTTTGAGTTGGTTGTTTTTGTAACTAATGTAGCGAAAAAGTTTATTTGTTGCGGTTTTTAACAATCGATACAGGAGCTCAAGGAAACTTTTGAAGAATGACACCAATATGATTTTTAAGTGGGCAACAGTGGCAGCAAAACTTAGCAAAAAAAGAATGCTCGATAAAAGTGATGAACTAGATGATGTGAAAGCTTAGAGAAGTGAAGAAGTTAAGTCTTATACGGATTGAAATTAGAGGTGCTTAATCTAATGACTAAACACCTAATATAGTTAATCCGCTGTTCGTTCTGCTTTTTGCTCGCCGTTGTAGATACACATTGCTGAGTTATAGTCGTTATATGCAATGGCATAATTGAAGTCACAGAAATAGGCTGGGTGTTTTGTTGCAACCGCATCACCTGCTTTACATTGATCTTGCATGCCTTCAACTAACGAATCATTGTTTTTTCCTAGGCAAGCTTTGCCAGTTGTACCGTCAGTACAAGCTGTTAGTGAAGATATTGCGACTAAGAGCAGTAGTGCTTTTTTCATTGTAGAAATTCCGTTTAGAAAAAGTGTCATTGTGTCCAACAGATACCAAGGTATTTGGTTTCCCTTAAACATAGAGTTGATATTATTTCTAATATTTCATTTCATAACAACAAGCTAGCACTCAAAATTCACTAAAAGAGACTGTTATTGTCAAGTTATAAGAATAGGGCTTGTTGATAAGCGCGTGATAAAAAGTACCTAAGACTAAGTGGACGTGAAAAACAAAGATAAGCCGCTACATTAGTAGTCAGTGATATCAAAAAGTGCTTTTGGGGAAATCAAATTAGGCCACGTTCTGATGTATATAAAGAAGGTGGCCCTGATGATGGTTAGTGTTTTGGTTTATGTAACGACTGCTCAGCCATCATTACTGGTGATGAGGTTACTTACCGCTCTTGAAACAAAGTCTTTTCTCATGCTGGTCGGTTTTACATCTTGATTAAACCAGAAGCTCATTGGCTGATCAAAACCAATACCGTGCATATAATTATAGATAGCTTTTCTTAGGCCTTCGCCAAGCATCTCGTGATTAGTTCCGGTTGGGTCGGTAAAATCGACATCATTTTCAGCAAATAAAATCTCTGGTCTCTCAGCTAGGGTAATACCAAAACTTTCAGGGTTTAAACCAATTGGGCTATGTATGGTCGCGACAAAGCGGTGCCAGTAGGCGGATTGAAAGCAGCCTTGCTGCATCATCTGTCTAACCATTTCTAGCGAGTCAACGGTTTCTTGCTCTGTTTGAGTGGGGAAGCCATACATCAGGTAGGCGTGCACTAAAATACCAGCATCGCTGAAGGCTTTCGTCACCTGAGCGACGCGTTCAACGCTAACGCCTTTTTTCATCAGCTTTAATAGCCTATCTGATGCGACTTCTAGACCTCCACTGACCGCAATACAGCCCGAATCAGCTAACAATTGGCAACGTGCTTCGCTAAAGGTGCGTTCAAAACGGATATTGCCCCACCAACTGATTACTACGCCACGTTCGATGAGTCGTTTAGCAAAAGTAAATAATAACTTTGGCGGCAGCGCCTCATCAACAAAGTGGAAACCTGTCTCGCCAGTCTCTTCAATAAGCAGCTCAATTCTATCGACTAGAACATCCGCACTCGCTGAGTCAAAACGGTCGATATAATCGAGGCTAACATCGCAGAAACTACATTTACGCCAGTAACAACCATGGGCAATGGTGAGCTTATTCCAACGACCATCACTCCATATACGGTGCATCGGGTTAAGCATTTCGCATAAAGACAGGTAATCGTCTAATGGCAAGCCATCATATATCGGCGCGCCAACCTCTGTTTGTGGGATATCTTGCAGCTGGTCATTTTCATTGAAATGGACATAAGCCTCACCGTTTTCATCTTCGGCGAGGAAATAGGTGCGTACAAGATCGTCCACTTCGCGCTGGCCTTGAAAATACTCCAGCAAGGTTATGAAAGGGCGTTCACCGTCATCGAGACAGATAAAATCAATAAACTCGAACACGCGGGGATCTTTAAGGGCGCGTAGCTCGGTATTAATAAAACCACCGCCAACCACAATAGGAATATCGGGATTGATGGCTTTACAGGTTTGCGCAATACGCAGCGCACCCAACATATTGCCGGGGAAGGGCACTGTAAGCGCCACTACGCTAGGTTGAGTTTCTTCCAAATAATGCTCAACTAATTGTTCCAATATTTCAGAGCTAAAGCTCGGCTCACCCATTAAGGTCTCGTAGAGGTTATCGAAACTTGGGTTTGCCGCCGCTAATTGCTCGCCGTAGCGGCTCACTTCAAAATAGGGATCAACGCCTTGAGTGATAACACTGGACAGATCGTTAATAAATAAGGTGGCTAGATATTTAGCTTTATCTTGTACCCCTAAGTTACCAAAGGCTGCTTGCAATACATCACCAGATACCGCTTCCATTTGTGTAATGGTATCGAATGCTGGGCCTTCGGGTAGAAAACGGCGCGAGTTAATTCGCATCGCAAGGCTTGGATCTTTTCCCTGCAAAAACCGAATCGCACTCTCAACAGTAAGGTGGTAGCGGTCAAACTCGGCTAAAAAATTAAATATCGCATCAGGCAGTTCGTCGTCTTCAAAGTGCTCAAAGTTCTCTTCTACGTGCTGACGAATAATCTCCAGCGCGGGGGCTGTCATCATCTCTAAGAAAAGCTCAATAGCAGGATCTCGCTGCACCGCCTCATAGCCTTGGGAGCGTAAAAAACCCGTTAAATACGCCGTTGCCGGATAAGGCGTATTAAGCTGAGTCATGGGAGGGGTCATTAGAAGAACGGTCATAGCCTGCCTTTAAATAGTAAAACTTGAATACTTTGCGTGATGCTTAATGGTAAACAAAGTATGGCAACGAATAACGTAGCCATAAAATAACAGGCGATTCTAACAAAAGGTGTAGATAAAAACCCGAAAATTAGTACATGAATGTTGTTTTTAATATTCAAATTTTAAGCGATAGTGTTCTTACATTGTATGTGTCACGGAGTCATTGCGCACTCGCTGACTTTTGGTTATTAGAGCAATAAGCTAACTTACTCTTGCGTTTTATCACTTAGGGGTAAAGCATATTCAAGCTACTATCATTTGAGTTTTCCATACGAAAACTAATGTGGGTTTAATAGTGTACTCTCCAGAGGCAATCGTTAGCCATTAACGGCCACAGTAGCATCTACACTTGGATTTTATGAAAAAATGATTAGTAAACTAGGCTATTCGGCCATGATACAAATCTAATCAATCGAGAGGTTAAAGATTCATTATGAAATAATAGAGAATTTGGCCTTTCTAGATATTGAAACCCTTGATAGGTTTATAAGTTTAATGACATTACTTGATGATGCCTTTTTGCGAGGCAGTATGCTAAACAGGTAAGTAGCAGTGTTAGAATAAACCACACAGAAGTCATATCTACACAACGGCGAATGAATGGTTCTAACATAAACCCGTTTGAACCAGTATAGAGAGTTAATGGAATTAGGACTGCATTCAGTAAGCTCACTTCAAAATTAGGGATCTCTTTATGTCTAAGCTCTGTGTTAAAAGAGAAATAATAAATAGTGAAGATAAAGGTAAAAAGCAACACCACAAATAGTAGAACTCTGTTTTGATGCCCTAGAAGCAACCAATGGAATGCTAATGCAATAATGCAACCTGATATTTGAACTGGAATGATGCTTTTTACGACCGCTCTACCTTGCTTCAATCCGCTTCTTAATGATGCATTTATCACAACAGAAAGGCAAAAAATGGCATCGATTATGTCAATAGTTATGAACATGAGTAAACCTATTGAGATAAGTGATACGATCCCTATTGCGTGTGCTACGGATATGTTTTCTTCAGTTGTCTCTATGACGGGTATTCTTGCTTCGTTATACGATGGAAACAACTTAAAGCAAAGCCAACCTAAGGGAACCATATAAAAGATGGCTTGTAATACAACCATTACTGAAGATTCAACTGTTATACCGTGAGTCAAATTTATTATGGCATAGCAATACAGAAATATCGGGGTGCTATAAGTTATTAAAGCTGATGGTTTTTTAACGATAGAAATTAAACCGAACAATGAGATAGTGCTTAGCATTAGCATAAAGAATTGATTTGAAATAAAGATCTCACCTACGAGCAGCCCCAGCAGTAAAAATACAAGTAATCTAGTAATAAATTTAAAGATCACCCTAAAATTAAAGCTAGAACCACTAATAATAGCTGGAGCGAGTAATACACATAATACAACTTGAGAGAGCTGTAGACACTCTCCCAGTACAATTGACAAAGTATAGAATATGCTCACTCGAGTTATAGCTCTGTTCATTATGACTTTATTCATTAGTGTGTCATTCATCTTAGTCACTTTTGTTAGTAGATATAACGGAACATTGCCATTAGCTGCATCACACTTGTTGAGAAGTATTTCCAAAATAGCGTCCCTTCAGGTATGACCATTACAGTTGCCTTAGAGCCTGACACTAAGTTATCAAACTGTTGCTCAAAAATGATAGTGCTGCGAATTTGCTGACTTTTTCTTATCCAACGATCATCTTTTTCAATGTAAGCTTCTTTACCTGCATCATCTGTTTTTTGGGTTGCACTTGATACTGCTGAATCAACAGAATCAACCACGCCATGGAATACTTGACCTGGCATAGCATCAAATACTACGAGCACGCGGGCACGACTTAAAATCCCCAAAGACTTTTCATTGAAGTTAGCGATCAGTTCTTCTGGGCTGTTTGATGCAATAGCTATTTGTGCTGTACCTTTATCAATTGTCTGGCCTATATCCAATTTTAGATTTGTCACGCGTCCTGATATTGGGGAAAAAGTTATTGATTTTTTTATCTTGTTATCGGAACGATTCAAAATAGAAATTGCTAACATTAGACCGCCATTTTCCCCATTTTCTCCGAGTTTTATTTCTTTAGAGTTTAGATCTAATTTGTTTTGTTCTAGCTCTTTTAGTTCATCCCTATATTCTAATTTAGCATTATCATATTGTTCTTGACCGATACTGTTATTAAGCATTAGTTTTTCATATCTTTTATAATGTTTAAAACTATTAGCCACGATCTCGTTTTGCTGTGCCACTTTATCTTTCGCAATTTCAACTTCGATTTTAAGATTCGCTATGTGTTGTTCACTAATCACTAAGTTGGCATAAGCTATATCCCTATTTTCGATTAACTCAGTCTTATCGACACTAAATAAAGGAGTGCCTTTATTTACAATGTCCCCATTTTTTACTCGTACACTGTCTATTGTACCTGCGACTTGTGATGAAATTGATACCACGTGCCTTTTTAAGTACGAATGAGTGGTAAATGGTGCATGAATATCACTTATCACCATGCAGAATGCACTGAATAAGAAAGTAATCATTGTCACTGCAACGATTTTATTGGTGTAGTAGCTTAGGTTGAGAGAGCGACTTTTAATCATTTTTTACTCTTGAGTTGTAAATAGTAACCGGGTGAGGTCACTGCATATGGATAATTGATGCTTGTCATTAAGTAGCATTCATTGTATTGGGAACTGGTATGGTGATAAACTCTTGATATCGTGAATCTCTTTTGCTTCAAAGCAATAATAAAGCTTTAACTAGAACGAACGTCTAGTGATTAGCTGATAGATTGAGCTATGAGTTTAATTATAGATAGTACCTATTATTACCTTGGTAAAGCTGATGTAAAAAACCACGACCGATTAAAGTTCGTGGCTTTGATTATTTTAATATCCAGAAAATCATACGGTTTGCTGTCAACATAGTGAGTCGTTACGTTTTGTCTCGATTCGTTAATGATTGTTAACAGTAGGTAGCATAATTCAGAGCTAGATGGATTGCATTGCTTAATCTTCCCAAGTCGGTAGTGAACTTCCCAAAGGTGAGGCTGGTCTATCCCAATATGCTTTGGTTTCAGAATATTCCAGAACAGGTTTTAAATGCGTTATAACTCCAAATGGAGAGGGCGTTTCAATCGAGTGCTCACTTTTATGACCACCATTCAATATCCCTCCTAAGTATTGTTTAAACGCTTCCAGATTTTTAACTTGCTTGGTTTTAGGTTGCTGTTGAAACCACATTGCGGTGCGTGCCAGTGCGACACTAACATGTTGGCTACCGCCTGTTGTCGCTCTTATATGCAGTGCTTTAAGCACGCCTATTGCGCCCATTATTCCGGTGCTGTAATCATTGAGAGCTCCATAGGGGAAAGGTAAAGGACTTTCCTCTGTACCTATCTCCATCATCATACCTGTAACGGCTTGGCCTAGGTTCTCCCAACCAGGTCTATTACCCCATGGCCCGCCACCGTACATGTTTTCAGTGACAATGATCAGATTAGGGTTTAGTGTTGTTAAAGTTTCAAAGCTAAGGCCGAATTTATCTGCCAGTCTATTAGGTGCATAACCATTTACAAAAATATCAGCGTCTTGGACTAATTCTTTTAATTTAGCTAAGCCTGACTCAGTATTTAGGCTTAGTTCGACGTTTCTTTTACCATGTCCGGTATCTAACACATTTAGCGGTACTCGTTCTGCACCGGGGTTGGATACATGGATAACATTGGCGCCTTGTTCTGCTAATAAATTAGACATGGAAGGTCCAGCTAATACGTGGCTTAGATCAACAATTTTGATATCACTTAATGGTCGTGCAGATGGTTTGAATGGCACGATAGTTCCGGTGCCTAGTGATGTAACTTCAAAAGGAGTTACAGACTCCAAGTATTGGCCCTGCTTGGTCGCTTTAAACTCTTCAAAGCTACGGTGTATACAACAACTGAGCCCTTCTGCATTGAGTTGTTCTTCCCACTGCGTTGCCGTTTTACTGGCATAAGCTGCATCGACTTTATCTTTTGCCGGCGAACAGTCGAGTACTTCTAGTGTTTTCTCATGTAGGCGATTAAAAGTATTCATGGTCTCAATGAAGCGACCATCTTTTGTTTTGTGGGTGAGGGAAGTGTGGCGACCTAAGCCTGATATATTTTGCGGCTGTCCATTAATATGAATGAAGAAAGGACGATACATCTGCTCCATTGCTCTTTCGTGGTCAATTTCAATATGTTGTCCTTGACCTGTTTTCATTTTCCAAATGTTGGCAACGAGTAATCCTTGCATCATGATTAATGATGAGTAAGCATCGCTAATATCAAAATTGACCAAATTGTATTTTTTAGGTCCTTGGTAATTAATATCTTGGTAAGTGATAGATGGATCTATATCAATATTAACCATCTTTTTTAAGTTATCGAGTGCGTTAAGCATAGTGTGTTCCTATAAATAATCAGTAGATTCGGCACTGATTATATTTATAGCTGTAACGTCGATAAATACTTGAAAAATGCAAACACTATTGCACCTTAACAATAATCTTTTTAATACTAATGCTGAGCATTTCTAGTGCTCATGGCTAACGCATATACAGCTGTTTCTGAAGCGAGCTACGGGTTGAACTATGGCTGTATTTACACCAGTATAAAATATAACCTTTATTGCCCTTGAGAATGCGGTGGGTAGACTATTTTCGAAATCAGCTATTTGCCAATTTTTTGTTGTTTGCTAAATTTAAAATGAGTAAAAGCTAATGATTTAATGCTTACTCCAAGCATTTCCATTTTTGGATTTACTATAGCCATAGTTGTAGAGCGCTTCCATATACTTATGATCAAAAAAATCATCACTAACAGCTTCGTAAGTGAAGTCATCGATATAACAAAGATAGATAAAGTCACCCATCGATTTATTGATGAAGGTTTCACGATAAATATCGCCACGGGCCTGCATAATTGTCATGCTATCAATACTTCTAGAAGCGAGTGCTGTCGAACTGTCTTCGACCTGCTTAAACTTATTTCTCAATAGGCCATTTCTAATGATGTAAATATTAGGGTTTTCAGTTCTGCCAAGTAAACGGCCAAGCTTGTTAAAGTCGAATCCATAACTATTGAAAAACAGTTGATTGGTCAGTCCACCATCAACATGCATCTCTTCAAATGTTTCGCCAGCATGTTGAACCTCGATAAATCGAGGTTCAAACACCACAGGAATTGAAGCACTTGCGGTCAAAATACTGTGGATTAACTCTAATTTATTAGGTGCATTTGAGTTTGCTATAAAGCCAAGGTTCCAGATCATTGGTCGACCAGAATCAAAATGTGTAGTGCCAATTAATAGCCTCTTACCTTTTTGGTGCTGTTTGGCTACTTTTGAAATTAAATCGGCGTCATATATTTGTTGTACCTTTTTATAAAGTCGATTTTCTTCTGAATAAGAGTTGCCAAACACCCCTCTTAAAAGGCTAACATTACCGAGAAGGTCTTTGTCTGTTAAGCCAAGCATAACCTGTTTTAACTTGTGATAATAATCCCCGCCTATAAAGGCAAAAGGTGCAATTAGTGAACCCGCACTGACTCCTGTGACCATGGTAAAGTCGGGCAATAATTTTTGGTCATTAAGCCCATTGAGCACACCAGTACCAAAAGCGCCATTTTCGCCGCCGCCAGAAAGCACTAATATGTTAAAGCTGCTTGTTTCAAGGTAAGGGGTAACGATGATGTTATTTTTTTCAGCTTGTGACTCTAAAAACTCCAAATAGCGGTTGTGCTCATCGCCAAAAAAACGATACGGCTCAACTTGGCTATCAGTATTGTCGAAATTAGCCACCTGCGCTAACTGGTAATTGTCTTTAGTGACACGCTTACCTAGTGTATGGGTTGAACCGCAACCCAAAAATAGACAAATAGGGATGAACAGAATGATTATGCGATTGCTCATAAAGTCTCCTTTTCTTTTTAGTGTAGAGCAAGAACGATAAGCTGTGCTGATTACATAGTAAAAAGGTTCGGACATCATTGAGTAGGCAGTGGAGAACAGAGTAAAACTCATAATTGCTCCGTCTGAGCTATCTATGAATAGATACAAATTAATTGCCGATTTTATACTTTAGGTGAAGGAGTCTTAGCTAGGTTATGCATTAAACACTTTGATTACAGTGGTAAGAGCAATCAAGTTAATTCTTACTCTTTTTTATGCCGTAAGGTAAGTACTAGTTTAAGGAGTAGAATGCACTCTGAAGTTAAAAAGGTTTGCCATTTAGGTTGAATTGAAAGTACACGATTGCTTTATTTAAGTTACAATTTAGGGGGTTAGAAACAATAAGAGTACATCATATGCCCCAGTATAAACTCATTGTTACTATTTGCGCCTTGTTACTGCAAGCCTGTAGTACTTCTATATCGCATAATGATATCGAGAAAGTAAGGAATGAGATCCAAACAAACTCAAAAGCTCTTATCAAAGAGTTGACCGAAGCATACCCTGAATTACCTAATCAACTAGCCAATGCAACAGCTTATGTAACGATAAATATGAGTAATTATGGCTTATCTATTGTTGGTGGCGGTACGGGCATTGGCGCACTATTCGATAATGAGGACGGGTCAATCATCTATGTTGATATCCAGCGCTTTAATTTCGGATTAGGACTAGGATACAGCAACTATGAAGCATTGGTGCTATTTAACTCGCGAGCTGACATCGACGAGTTTCTCTCTGGGTCGTTTGAAACGGTTATGAGTGCTGAAATGCATTTTCAAATCGATGAAACAGTTGCTTCAACCAGCAAAACACGTATCAACAATCAACTGCCTTTTTATGTTCTTTCTAAAGATGGTGCGATTATTTTAGGGAGCGCAAGTTTATTCCAATCTTCAATCAATCACGATTTAACAGACACGGGGCTAGGTGCAACTTTTTTTGCAAATAAGCCAGTTGAAGATGAAGAAGTGATAGCAAAAGAGTGGAACAGAGCATTGCCCTTTTTCGCACAGAATGTTGTCAATAAGGGGTATGATCTTCCACGGCCATACGGTATAAGCGTAATTTACACCGATACCTTTCAAGCTATGGATATCAATGAGCTCGAAGTTGGTTTCAATGGTTCGCAACGTTATCCAATAGACTTTGTTAGTTTCCATGATAATACCAACAGTACTCGCTCACCACAGTTGAAATTGGATGCATGGCTATTTCCGTTTATGAATGTTTTTGCCAGTGTAGGCAAAATTAAAGGGGAAGCTGACATTCAGTTCACCATAGATGGAAATGGCTTTCTTGAGCAATCAAATGTAGATTGCAGCAAGTTAGTTAACAAGCCGGTGTGTAATGCCCTTTCGGATAAAGCGCTCACTGTACCCGTCGTGGCTCATTTAGAAGGAACAAGTTATACCTTAGGTACTATTTTTGCTGCAGGTTGGGACGATTACTTTTTTGTACTTCCTCTATCTTACACCTATGCCGATATGCAAAAGACCGATGCGGAAGGCCATATCTTTAATGCATCACCCAGATTCGGCAAACAGTTTGTGTTATCAGGTTTGCAATCTATTTCTGTTTTTGTCGGTGCTGGATACCTAGATAGCGATCTTATACTTACAGGAGAACAAGGGATCCCCGGTACGGATGCTTTTATTAATTATAAAGTTCATCAGAGTAATACTGATAAGTGGATGGGTATCTTAGGTGCAAACTATATTTTCAATCATGATTGGTCTATAGCGATGGAGTATGGGAAAAAAAATAGTGATAAACATCAATTCATTTCTAGTATTAACTATCGATTTTAATTTTAACAACTGAGTTTCGCTATGATGCAAGGCTAAACAAGTCAATAGGGTTGTTTAGCCTGACCTCTTTAGGCTCTATTATTTCTTCGCCAATTAGGTTTCCTCTTTTACCTAAATAGCTCTACATTTTATTATTGCACCAGTGCAACAGTATTCGTTAATCTAAGGTGTTTATCACCATTATTCTCTCTAATACAATTCGTCTCGTTCTAACAATACTGACAAATTTAATGAGAGAGTAATTCAATGAAAAACAATACAACTAGATTAATCCTTTTAGCATCTTTAGTTTCTTCTTCAGCATTTGCCGCTGATGTAGCACAATCATCAACGCTTGCCACTGGTATTGGTTTCGATAATTACGGCGCTAAAGTTAAAGTACAATACAACTCAGAAAGCGCTGATAGTATCAGTAAAAGCATTATCGAAATTAAAGGGGTTGCGGGTGATTCACTTGGTTGGGTAGACAAAGATCAAGGTATAGCTGATAACTCAATTGATAGCGTTAGGATTCGTATGTTTAATAATGATAAAGGCTCTGGTCTCGGGTCATATTTCGATGCTAACTATGATGTGAATTCGCAAGCATTAGACGCTTCAGCGAACGCAAGCTGGTTATATCAAAATGATCGTATCAAGATTGTGCCATATATTGGTTTAGGCTTGACTATAGAGAATGGCTATATAGGTGCGGTTCCTAACCCTGAAACCGGCGAAATGACTCCAGCAGCGGGTTATGTTGAAGGTTACACTTTGCCTGGAGCTTATGCTGAAGTTGGGGTCTATGCCGAGGTTCAGCTAGTAGACAAGTTAACATTCATGTATAACCCTGAATGGCGTAGCAGCATCGGTGGTAAAGATAGCTACGTTGATACTTATTATAATGGGGAGTCTAATATATTTCATAACGAGCTTCGTCTAACTTATCAAATCAATAAGCATTTCGATATTCAGTACAGTAGTGAATGGAATGCTGAACAGGGTTACTCTGACGCTGTAAGAGGCATAGAGTTCAACTACTATTTCTAACACTATTATTGATTCAATCAAATGCTACTCCTAAGGTTCAAGTAGATAAGTAACTCTACTTTTCCTTAGGGAGTCATTACTATTTATTGGTAAAGTAATTAGCTATAAAATCCAAGAAAACTTGGGTTCTCAGTGGCTTAAGGTTTCTTTCCGCATAAAGCACTTGTATTGTCACTGAATAGTCTAATTTATCTTCAAGTAACCTTACTAGCTCGCCATCTTTAGTGTACTTATCTGCTAATGGCTTAGATATAAAGGCTAACCCCAGCCCTGCCATACATGCTTTGAGCACTGCATAAGTACTATTAACCGAGACTTGTGCTGGTAGATCACTTAATATATTACTGTACAGGTACGAAAAGGGACTGGTATTTTTAATCTGTTTATGAGGCGGGTTTATATCACTAATTGAAGCAATTGTGCCATACTTTTGAAGGTAAGAGGGAGAGGCCATTAAGCCCCTATTTATATTGATAAGGCGCTTAGCAATCAAATGGGTAGCCAATGTTTCGCCAACAGAAAGCCATATATCAACACCCTCCTCAATCACATCGACTTGTCGATTAGAAAACTCTATCTCAAGATCTACTTTTGGGTATTTTTTTCCAAATTCACACAAAGGGTCCATCAGCACCAAATTGCCAAAGTCGACTGGTGAAACTATTTTTAGAATTCCCGTGGGCTCAGTTTGATTATGTGTTATTTCACCTTCAGAGCATCGCAAAATATCTTCAACATTGAGGCATGACTCATAGAATGTCTTACCTTCCTGAGTCAATGTCAGTGTTCTGGTTGTACGAATAAGTAATTTTACACCGTAAAACGTTTCTAGCTCGGTTAGCTTTCTGGTGACTGTTGAAGCGTTAATTCCAAGTTTTTCAGCCGCTTTTGACATTGAACTGAGTTCAACGACATGTTTAAAAATCATCAGTGAGTTTAGGTCAAATCCATTATTGCCACCAAGCAAAACTATTCTCCTTTTTAAGACATTTATCTTAAATCTAGTCCTATATAAGCTTGCTTGCAAGATAAATACCCCCTATAGGAATGACCATGTTAAAAGCACTTAATGACTTAAAACAATACGCCGCTATTGAAATTGACCCTTTGATTAGCGTGAGAGACATTAATTATCATCCAGAAAGTGATGAGCTATCTCCATATAATGTTTCCGACAGTTTTTCATCGTTGCTAATGATGAATGGCTTACTTGTCGCTAATATTTGGAAGCATAAAACAGGAGAGGTGCAGTCCATTACTGTTGACCATCAACGGGCCATGGAGATGCTGTACCGTCCTAACTTTATTCATATTAATGATCAGCCACTGCAGCTAGATGCATTTAAACGATTTGAATCACTAACTCATAAGACTAAAGATGGCTTTTTTGAAACCATTACAGCCTTAAACCATTTACATGATGAGACCCTGAATGTACTCAATTGCCCACCAAATAAAGCAGCAATTGAAGCGGCCTATATGACGAAAACAGCTGATGAATGGGAAGAAATATTCAATGCTCAGGGGTTGAGTGGTAACAAAGTTAGAACTCGAGAAGAGTTTAGAGCACATCCTCAGGGGAAAGCACTGGAGCAACTACCTCCTTTTCAAGTCTCGGCACTAAATGAAGGTAAAAAAGTCCCTTTCTTGCCAAGTGAGCGTCCACTTAGTGATATCAAAGTATTAGATCTAAGCCATATCATTGCCGGCCCTTCGATGTCGACTTTTTTGGCTGAGCAAGGAGCTGAAGTTTTACATATTGCCAATCCAAGCGCCGAGAGAATTATGTCAAACTATCTCGATACTGGTTTTGGTAAATGTAATGCCTACCTCAACCTTAATAACGCAAGTGAGTTGGATAAATTACATCAATTGATTTCTGCAGCGGATGTGTTTGTTAATGGTTATGCTCCAGGGCGATTGCAGGAAAAGTTTGGCTTAACGGAAGAAAAACTTTTATCACTTAACCCTAACTTGATTATTGTAACTAGCTCTGCATTTGGGGAAGTTGGCCCTTGGGGTTATCGTGCTGGCTGGGAGAATATTGGACAAGCGGCAGCTGGCTCTGCCTTTGACCACGGAACGGCAGAACAGCCAATCCTTTTCCCTTATGGCTTCTTAACTGATTATGGTACTGGCCTAATGGGATCTATAGGTATACTGAAAGCGCTGCATGATCGCGCATTCATCGGTGGAGCACAGCGCGTAAGAGTATCTTTGGCGCGCACCTGCATGTGGTTCCAAGATCAGAAGCAACGCGAGCAGAATAAAGATATAGAGAAAATAATGCAGATAATCCATAAAGTTGTTTCTGGTGGTAATCAAAGTAAAAGCTCAATAAAAACAGAAACACCTTATGGTGTTATTACCCACCTCAAGCCAGTTTTAGAATATTCAAAAACACCTGCATATTGGGATAAGCCAACATCTCCTCTTGGTAGCTCATTTGCTGAGTGGAAGCAAGATAAGTGATATTTAACTAAGGGAAATTGGTTGGCATTAGTATTTTTACATACAGTAATGCGATTAATTCGGTCAATGTTTTGTCAATATAGCCCAACTTCATAGGGTTATATGTAGCTCAGTATTGGACTGGTCCCAGAACCCTAGACATTTTACAGCCTCATTTTGAGGCTGCTTCAAATGCGTCTGAACTCACTCCACCGAGGTGTGTATGGCTATGCTAGCCAATAAAAAAGGCACTCAATGAGTGCCTTTTAGTATTTTATCTAAAGTTCAACGACTAATTGGGTTATTAACCGCGTTTGTCTTTAGCAACAAAGCTACGTTCTGCATCACCAGTGTATAACTGACGTGGACGGCTGATCTTGTGACCAGGCTGATCTAGCATCTCTTTCCAATGTGCAATC
>NZ_JAKIKQ010000009.1 GCF_023284045.1 Shewanella kaireitica | reverse complement strand
TGGGACATCCTGTCCCGCGAAAGCTATGCCCACATCCGTGTGGGCATTACGGCTATTTCTTCAACGTATTTCGGCAACTCCGATGGGGAGTTGGTGTGCTCTGCGAGTTTTGTAACTTGGTTTTGCCCCAAAGTTAGCTAACTTTAGGTTAAACGTGGATTACGTATTCTCATGTAGGTTGAAATGAAGCTGGATATTTACACAGGTATAACTAAAAGTGACTAAAAAGATCCATTATCGCGCAAATAAAGATGCCAAAAACTGTCCTGCTAGGCATCGATAATTTTTTAACATTTCACAAAATCTATAAAAATCAGACTCATGGGAAATATAAAAAAGTGATACACGGACCCATTGAACACCCTAGGCTCTCTTTCTCCGCACTCAACAAGGCCGTTTATGTCGCCTGAACTTAGAAATTATCTATTTACAGCAATGCCTTAGCAGTGATAGCTTGTTAAAAATTTAGCGAGTTGCTAAGAACGTTATCGAGCGACTAATGAATAAGCTGTTATGCATAAAGGATTAAGCAATGGAGTCAATTCCACCATACGAAGGAAAGCCTACTGTTTATCTTGATCAAAATGTTTTAGATTTTTTCACTAAACAAGGATTAGGTGAGTTTGGGCAATTACTTATAAAAGATTATCAAGTAGTTTATTCAGATGAAACGCTTAAAGAAATCCGTCGTTCTAAAGGGTTTGAAGAAAGCTTCCTTAAGGTACTTAAAGACCTTAATGCTAACTATTTAAAATTAGTTGTTGAGCAACCTCACTTTACAATTACTGATAAAGCGACAATAAGCGTGCGTGACCCTTTTGATGTTTATAAAGAGTATTGTGAAAATAGTGATGATGGTGTTGACATAGAACATGCAATGCAACAATGGTTGTTCAAATTTTCTGGTGGAAGAAAAGGTGATAGTTTAAATGATATTCATAAAGAACAAATTGCTGCATTCTCAGAGCTAATGGATTCAATAATGGAAAACTCTGACGAGTTACCCGAAGATGCTCAAAGACAATTAAAAATCTACACTAAGGAAATGACTTCTCAGTACAAAGCAACATTAGAAAAAACTGAAAGCATGATGCTTGAGAATATTGACGATGATAAAAATTGGGATGGTATTAAAGATTTCCGTTCACAGGTAGGAATTGGTCCTAAGCAACTTAATAATATCGAACCGCCAAATGTACTTGTCAAAATCTGGGATAAACTAAGAGCACTTCCAACTTATAGTCAAGCAAATATGGATATAGATGACTTGTTTCAGCTAAAGCAGAATCCCATTTACCCAGAGCAGCCATATTTTAAACACCAAAAAGTGACGGGAATTTATAATATGTTAAACACTTTAGGGTATTATCCCGATTCAAAAGTACACAAAGAAAGACGGTTCATTGCAGCAACAAGTGATAATAGTCACGCATCAATAGCATCTTTTTGTAATTTCCTCTTATCCAACGACGAGCATTTTATTAAAAAGGTAAATGCCGCATATGAGTACCTTGAAATACCCACACTAGCGAAACATGTGGAGTTCAATTATGCATAACAAGTCGTTCAAAAAGTACAAAAAACAGTTGGCTTTTGCTCCTTCATCGCTAATTTTAGCCAACTATTTGATTGCCTCTTAACGAGGCGTTAAATTACTCTGTGGATATTTCAATGTTTGTACTCAGGTTCAGTTTAATTACAATTATTATTTTCTTACAAGGCTGTGTTTCCTATCATAATAAAGTGGTAGGTTTAGAAAAATTTTCTAAAGACTCATCGTATATATATGGTGCTTTGTACATAAGAGGGTCTGGAAACAGTAAGCCTTTAGGTGCCGGTATTGAAGTAAAAGATATTAACACTGGAAATGTATTTAATTTTGAGTTTGAGAGTAAATACAACATAATACTTTCTAAGATACCTCCCGGTAATTACTCTATTACGAGAGTTATTTACACAAACAGTTTAGGGAATGAAAAAAAAGAACTTAAATTGAGTAATATGAACTTTACTATGGTTCAAGGACAAATGGCATATTTAGGGGATTTGCTTGTGACCACAGGTAATATTGCAGAAAATCAAAACACATATTTTAGATATGCTTGGCGGTTTGATGGGGTTATCAATAATTACAAAGACGTCACTTCCTACTTAATAAATGAACACCCTAGTTTTACGTCGGCATTAAAAGCTAATTATTTTACTTTATGGCACGAACGACATCACTACCGTAATTTAACAAGCAAATAAATCAGGACAAAAAAACAGTTGGTTTTTGCTCGTGCCTCGCTTATTTTAACCAACTATTTTATTGCCTCTTAATGAGGCGTTATCGTATATCCGCTTGCCATACTTTCCCTAATGAGAGTTATCACTTTAAGAGCTTTAGCACTAACTCCCTTTTGTCCAATAATGAGCTTGGTCGTTGGGCAGATATCTAGTGACTAACAGCCATTACAGGCTCACCCAATACACCCACTCCCCATCGAATAAGCATGAGGAAGAGAACTTCGTTTGGGGCGATGAGGGGTGACTCTTATGAAATCAAGAGTTGGGCGTAAGCGCTTTGCCCTTTAGCTCGACTCTTTGTTGCAAGACTGGGCGAAGCGCCACGACCTTGGCCAAGCGAAGCTTGATATGTGGCATAGCTACGACTTTAGTTGCTAGCAGCAGTCTAACTCTGGATAAAAGGGGAAACGTTGGTCCCACTTTTAGATATTGGTTTGTATTTCGCTAACGAAAAACAATGATTACTCATTTACAACAATTACTTAGTGATGATAGATTTGCGCCCTAAGTAATTGTTAGCAGTGTTTAGCTCTGCTACTCATTACCGTCAAAAACGGTAAAGATTAAATTTATAGGGACATAAAATGGAAGTGAAAGTATTTAACCGGACTGAAACCAACGATAAGATCATCAGTGGTTCTATTTATAACCTTGTTATCGGCCTAACGCTAATTTGGGGCTTTGCCGTAAATTGGTTGATGGTTGTCAATATCCCGGTTGAATCGATAAGTAGCGTTAACCCGATAATTTTCTTTATTGGTTATTTTGCATCATGTTTTTTTGGTATCTATCTTTTCAGTAAATCCGATAGCCCGATTGTGAGTTTCATCGGCTACAACTTTGTGGTGGTACCTTTTGGGTTAATCATTAACTTGGTGGTAAGCCAATATGATCCCAATATTGTAGTAGAAGCCATCAGAGTCACCGGCATGGTAACGTTTGTGATGATGCTTCTAGGGTCTATGTATCCAGCCTTTTTCAACAAAATCGCGGGTGGCCTTACCGTTGCATTGCTGTGTGTTATTGTGGTGGAACTCATTGAAATATTTATTTTTAACACTCATCACGGTATCTTAGATTGGATCGTTGCGATTATCTTTTGTGGCTATATTGGCTACGATTGGGCGCGAGCGAACGCAATTCCAAAAACCTTTGATAATGCAATTGATAGTGCGGCGGCCTTATATATGGATATTATTAACTTGTTCTTACGCATACTGAGAATATTAGGTCGTAAATAGTCTTTAAACGAGAAGGTTACCTATGGTTAATATGCAGATCCGAGTTGGAGAGTTAGATAACAAACAGGTGTTAGCGCTGTTAAGTGAGCACCATCAAGACATGTTGTCGCACTCACCTGTAGAGAGTGTGCATGCTCTTGATATATCGGGTCTAAAAGCCATTGATGTTACCTTTTGGAGCTTGTGGTGCGCTGATCAATTAGTCGGTATTGGTGCACTAAAACAGCTTGATAAATATCATGGCGAAATTAAATCAATGCGCACTAGCGTTCAATTTCTTCGCCAAGGCGTTGCACATAAAATATTGGCGCATCTGATTGCTGAGGCGAGAACTCGAGGTTATCAGCGCTTAAGTCTTGAGACTGGCTCTATGGATGCTTTTAAGCCTGCACAAAAATTATATCAGCAGTTTGGTTTTCAAGAGTGCTTACCTTTTGGCGATTATAAAGTTGATCCCTATAGCTCTTTTATGACCTTAACCTTGTAATCATCTGGCATTGTTCACATCAATGCCTTTCACTTGCTGCTTGTATCCTCTTTTTTAACCACGATTGCGCCCATTTTAATTCCTGCCTACTGCCAGCCTTTACATAAGTAAATTATCAAAGTGCCATTTGAGCATCGCTTTTAATTGTGTTAGATTTTAATGAGAATCATTCGTATTTAAGTTGTGTTGAATGTAACGATGGTAATTTTGCTATCGCTCGGCGGCACTATATCGGATGAATAACCTCGCGCAACTAAATGGTGGTGAAATGGAAAATTGGCAGCAACTCATGAACTCTGGTAATCAGCATTTTAAAGAAGCAGCTTGGCTGGATGCTCAATATTGCTATCAGCAAGCAGTTTCTTTGATTGAGAGTGAATGGTCACATCAGTTAAGTGACCGAGAGTTATTGTTTGCTTGGATAGCAGGTATGCACAATTTGGCTCATCTGTATGAGTCTCAGCAGCAAAGCGAAATGGCATTACACTATTTGAAGCACGCTCATAAACAGGTGCAAACATTATCAGCAGATGAATCTGTCATTGCAGAGGTGCGAAGCTCTGCATTTAATAGCCTTAGTTTAACCATACCGCCACTCCTTGATTTTGCTAAGCGACACCCAATTTGCGATGACTGTGTGTCGGCGCTAGAGCATACCGCTCAGCAACTTGCTGGGCAAAGTAGTGCATTGCATTAGTCATCAAGAACACATCTATTAGGGCATCAACGTGCAAAGACCGTTTGCTAAATAGCTCAATTTGGGTGTCTGAACGTTTCGCGTCAATTTATATATAAAGGATTATCGATGAATAAAAATAACCTAATAGCAGCTATGACAAGCTTGCTGGTCATATTTTCAACCTCTGCTTTGGCCCATCCAGGTCATGATCATAGTGCCGAGTCCTCAAATCTCATTCATTTGCTTTGGGCGGCTCCTGTCGTTGTTGCTGCCGTATTGGCTTACAAATTACTTAGATCGGCTTTGGTAAAAAGATCATCGCTTGATGGCAATAAATAGGAGCTCAAATGTTAGCGAAGTTACTCGACAGAATTGATAGCAAGCTCCCTTTTGAAGCAGTCTCTGCCCACTGTGATATTCCGTGTAAAATCTATGACCCAATCACAGCGCAACTTGCTGTGTTGACGATGATCCGCATGGTCGATCTGCTTAATGAGCTACCTAAAGCAAGCGAAATGTCGGCTGCTCAACTGGCACAGTTTAACCGTTTGGTGGGGGAGAAAGAGCTGCATGGGAAAAAAGTGAAAGCTGAAATTCAAGTTATCTGGGGCGATTATATAAAACAACCGCAACTGGATGCTTTTCCTGAGTTGCATTCGCTCACACATAACATCATGTTGGCAGCGTCTAAAAGCAAACAACACATTGATCGGGCTGCAACGGTGGAACTGCTTACACTGGTTAATCGCTTCGCAGAGATATTCTGGCTTAGCAAAGGGGTAGAGGTTTATTCAGCAAACTGTCCGTATCCACCTGCTGAACGAGTCATTTACCCAAAACTAGCGTCGTAATAGACAGCTATGTTTGGTTTTAGCCTTAATAAAGTCGCTGGAAACAGCATGTTTCCTCGGCTTAAAAGTGGCAATTTTGTACTGCTATCAGAACACTTTGATAAACAGGCATTAAAAGTGGGTGACATTATCAAACTTCTTCACCCTCGATATGGTTACATCGTTAAAACGTTAGTGGGTATTGACCATACAGGTAGGTATTGGTTTAAAGGCGAGAATAAGGATAGCGTAGGCATTAACGAGATTGGGCCGATTAAAGCCTCTCAAATAAAGAGCAAAGTGATACTGGTAGTGGGTTAATAGCTTGCAAGGGCGCTATCAAGCCTTGAAGCATTATGGAAATATGCTGACTGATTAGCCCTTAGCGGCATCATCCGCTTGGATCTGTCCAACCAAAAGTACTGGTGCAGCATCTAGCTCGTTGGCATCCATCATTGAAGCGATACGTTCAACTGACGATAATAGCTGGCTTTGTTCCCACTGCTCTAGATTTTGGTAGCGAGTAATAAAGTGCTCCTGTAACGGCTTTGGCGAATTGCTCAATAGCGCTTTACCTGAGTCACTCAGTGATAAATGTACCTTACGTTTATCAGTCTCACTGCGAGTTCTAACCACCAACTGACGGCTTTCTAATTTATCGACAATCGTGGTTACTGTGGCTGGACTTAAAGACACCTCTTTGGCGATCTCTTTGGCCAATGGCGCATCAAGTTGCTCGATATTTTGCATTACCATTAGCTGCGGCCCGGTGAGGCCAGACTGCTTATTCAACTGCCGAGAATGGATATCAATGGCACGGATCACTCGACGCAATGAGATCAATAATTCTTCGTACTTTTCCATAACTTTCCCATGCTGGTGATACTGACTTAACGGCTATTTAATGCCAAAAATAAAAATACGGCATAACGACAGAGCGTTATACCGTATTTTAGACTGCATGTGCAACTTAGCTAAGCGATCTTAGAAGTTAAAGGTTCTTGCAACAGACAGTACGGCGCGAGTATCGGCAGTGTCGATATCCATGCTGGTGTCTTCAACGGCTAGATTAAAGTCGAAACCTTTCCAGCTCGTCATGTATTCAGCGCGGTAATGGTTATACGCCTTATCGCCATCCCAAGACCATTTAGCTTCATCGGTAGAGGTAGAACGATCAAAGCTAATACGGATATCGTGACCTTCAGCAACAGTAAATGTGTGCGCGGCCATCATGATGTAGTGGCCTGCATCAACACCAAAGTAATCCCAGGTATACCAGAAGTTCAGCTCAGTTTGACCAGCTGATGAAGCGTAACCAAATTTGGTGTAAACCTCTGGGTATTTGTAATCGCTAGAAGCGTCATCACCATGGTAAGTGTAGTAAGCAATACCAGCATCTAGTGAAACACGTTCGCTTAGCTGGTAAAACATACCGCCGTAAAAGTCTAGTTCTAACCAAGTGTCATCGCCAGAGCCGTAATCAACGTTCGATGCCCAAGTTCCAACATACCAGCCAGCATCGGCTGCATAGTCGAGGCTTGCCTGCAGGGCTGGACCGTTGTCTGTTTGGCTCACACCGTTAAAGGTGTAATCAGAAGTTGCGTTAACGGTTGAGCTCACACCTGCAAAGGCAGAGGTAGGTAAAGCCATTAGGCCTACTAGCGCAAGACTTTTAATTGTTGTTTTCATCATTTCCCTTTCTTTCTTATTAGTTAGCTAATTCAATTTTGCTAAAATCAATTTTGTTTTCTTTTGGTGAATGCTCAATCGCAGCCACTTTGTTAAATTTGGTGGCTAAGATATAACCAAAGCACGCCAAAATAAGTGCAATAGCTAATGCGCCAACCCACTGGATCTCAAGGAAGTTAAGCTGGAACAGTAGTGTCAGACCACTCATTAGCACGATATTGCCGACGATATATTTGGTCTTGCCGAAACGTTCGACCGTAAGGTTTAGGTTGTCGGTATATAGGCGGATCAGTGAGTCGAGTGAGTTGACTACAAAGGTAATGCCCACTAACACCATGGCGATGTTGTAGAAGCCAGTGGTGGCTATCTCATTGGCACTGTAGTAGTACAGCACCGTAAACCAAACGGCGATAGGCAGTGATGGGAATACCATCATCGCAATCAATACCTGATAGGTTTTCATGCCGCCGACAAAGCGAGAAGTAAACTGACCAATCATGATGCTCCAAGCAAACCACCAGAAAAGGTAGAACTCGTGGTAATCATTTAATGGCAACACAAATTGGTGGATATTACCGAAGTAGTCCCCGAGCATGGCAAAGGTAGTGACAAACTCGCCCACACCTGAGTCTTTTGATAAGAATGCGCCGGCCCACATCAAGACAATTAAGCCCATGAACAACCAAGTGCTGGCTAAACTCAACTTACGTACGTAGCGAATACTCGTGCTTGAGTAAACTGCAGCGGCAATAATCACAAATACGATGAGATAGAAGCTGCTAACAACCGTTTCGCCATCGCCCATCTCTGGTAGATACCAAGGTAAGTTGGTCAGTAGTAGGTAAGCGGTAAACGCACAAGTACCAATAATCACCACGTTATTGATGAACTTAATCAGTGGGATTTCGAAGAACTTGACTCTTGGCTCTATGACACAGAAATAGAAACAGGTCAGAAAGTAAAACGCCCAGATTAGAAATGCCCAGAAGCCAAACTCAATGGCGAGTGGATTGGTAAAGCCGTATTCAGGGCTCGCCGCGACGTCAGCGTAACCGCCAAACTCCGTCAGTGGGAACATAATCAGTCCCACGTCCAAACCTGAGGTAAACAAAATGGCGATAAAGGTGAAAGTACGCACGGGTGTGACTCCGACACACTTAACATTGCCCCAGCGATAAATCACAAAAGCGATGGCTGCGAACGTAAATAATATCCCTATAGTAAGCCAAGTAGTCATTACAGAACTCCCGACTTATTGTTGTTATAAAACATGGGTTTAAATCCTTGTGTTTATTATTGTTATGCTAACTTGCGCCAAATTTTGGCCGCAAAAATCCCTCAAGCCTTAATTATCGATTTAACGAAAGTTAAGGTTTGATAAATTACAGTTGGCGATTATGGCCATTTAGCCCTACTTAGCTTAGGCTGACCGAGGCCTATACCCAGCTATTTTGAAATGCGCAAATTGATTGCGGATCATCTCCAGTTCGCTGGGGACATCGACTGGCTTAGCGCTTAAATGCTGCGCTAAACCAAGCGACCTATCTTGTGGCGCTATCTCTTTGGTAATTGGTTGCGCTGTTGTTGCTGCCAATTGTTGGCAGTAATCACTGGCGCTGTGCTCGGCGCTAATGGCGTATGACCTAAAATCAAGTCTGCCGCTCGCTCTGCGACCATAATGGTCGGCGAATTCAAATTGCCATTTGGAATGGTTGGGAAAATAGAGGAATCAACCACTCTAAGGCCTTCCATGCCGCGTACTCGGGTCTGTGAATCAACCACTGCCATCGCGTCTTCGCCCATTTTGCATGAGCAAGATGGATGGTAAGCACTCTCAACTGAGCTTCGTACGAAGCTGTCTATCTGCTCATCGGTTTGCACGCTAATACCTGGCTGGATCTCTTCGCCGCGATATTCATCGAGTGCGTTCTGATTGATGATCTCGCGAGTAAGGCGAACACAGGCGCGAAAGCCTTCAATATCATCTTGATGCGACAGGTAATTAAACTGAATACTTGGCGCAACATGCGCATCACTAGAAACCACTTTAATACTGCCGCGGCTTTTAGGTTTGTTATGGCCAATGTGCACCTGAAATCCATGGCCAGCAAAAGCTTCTTTGCCGTCATAACGCATTGCTGCTGGCAGGAAGTGATATTGTAAGTCTGGCCACTCAAGCCCAGCTTTTGAGCGAATAAATCCACAAGACTCAAAGTGATTAGTGGCGCCCAGTCCAGATTTATTCAAGATCCAACGGGTACCGATAAATAACTTATTCAACGGGTCGAGTTTGCCATTAAGCGATATTGGCTTAAGGCACTTAAATTGGAAATAGAACTCTAGGTGATCTTGTAGATTCTCACCCACTCCAGGCAGTTCATGCACTTGCTCAATGCCAGCTTGTTTTAGAGTATCGGCTGCACCAATACCTGATAGCTGTAGAATGTGCGGCGAACCGACAGAGCCTGCCGAGAGGATGACCTCTTTATTGGCGTTGACCTCGATGTGCTTACCTTTGCGCTCAAAGTGTACCCCGACCGCTTTTTTGCTTTCGCCTGCTTTAGTCGAAAATAATACTTTATGCACCAATGCATGGGTGATAACGGTGAGGTTGCTGCGCTTCATCGCAGGGCGCAGATAAGCATTAGAGGTTGACCAGCGTACACCATTTTTAATGGTCATGTGCATGGCGCCAAAACCTTCTTGCTGTGCGCCGTTGTAGTCATCAGTGGCTAAGTAACCAGCGTCAACGCCAGCATCTACAAAGGCTTTATAGAGCGGGTTTTTCATCTCATTGCCGTTATTAACCGCAAGAGGTCCGGCTACGCCGCGGTAATCGTCTTCACCAAATGCCCAGCTTTCTGCTTTTTTGAAGTAGGGCAGGCAATGGGCATAATCCCAACCTTTAGCACCCTCTTGCTGCCACTCATCAAAATCACGCGCATGGCCACGCACATAGACCATGCCGTTAATTGATGAGGAACCGCCCAGTACCTTGCCTCGAGGGCAGTGCATACGGCGGTTATCAAGATGCGGCTCAGCTTCGGTTTCAAACTGCCAGGCATACTTAGCGGTATTCATTGGAATAGACAGTGCCGTTGGCATCTGAATAAAGATGCTCTTGTCGCTACCACCGGTTTCTAGTAGCAGCACTTTGTTGTTGGCATCGGCAGATAAACGGTTGGCGAGTACACAGCCTGCACTACCTGCACCAACAATAATATAGTCGTACTTTTCGTTTGATTTAGAGGTCATGTCAGCGCCTTAAAATGGACTTTCAAGAGGCTGCATACCCACGTATACGGCTTTGATTTGAGTGTAAGCTTTTAGGGTTTCGCTGCCGTTTTCACGGCCAATACCCGACATCTTATAGCCGCCGACAGGCATCTCTGCTGGTGAGGCGCCATAGGCATTTATCCAGCAAATACCTGCTTGCATCTGATGTATCACGCGGTGAGCGCGGGTAATGTCTTGAGTAAACACGCCTGCGGCCAAGCCTAAGCGAGTGTCATTAGCGCGGCGAATGACTTCATCTTCATCATTAAACGGCAGTACCGACATCACTGGGCCGAAGATCTCCTGTTGGCTTAAGGTCATTTCATCATTGCACTGACCAAAAATAGTCGGCGCAACAAAATAGCCGTTAGGGCAGTTATCAGGGCTTAAAGTGTGGCCGCCTGCAAGTAGCTCAGCGCCTTCTTGCTTGCCAATCTCAATGTAACTCATCACCTTATCCAGGTGCGGTTTAGAGATGAGCGCGCCAAAGTTCGTTGCAGGATCCATAGGATCGCCGCAGACAATATTCTCTTTAGTGCGTTTAAGGAGTTTTTCAATAAATTGAGGGTAGATATCTTGCTGCACAAACACTCGTGTGCCATTGGTGCAAATTTCGCCCTGGGTATAGAAGTTACCTAACATCGCCGCTGATACAGCATTGTCGAGATCAGCGTCGTTGAAGACGATTAGCGGTGACTTACCGCCAAGCTCCATAGTGACTTCTTTTAGTGAGCTGGCAGCTGCTGCCATGACTTTTTTGCCTGTGCCGACTTCACCGGTGAACGACACTTTTGCAATCTCTTCATTATGCGTTAGCCAAGCGCCCACGCGGCCATCACCTTGCACTACGTTGAATACACCATCGGGTACGCCAGCTTCGGTAAATATCTCTGCAAGCTTTAATGCACCAAGGGGCGTTTCTTCCGACGGCTTAAAGATCATCACATTACCGCATGCGAGTGCGGGGGCTGATTTCCAGCAGGCGATCTGTAGCGGATAGTTCCAGGCGCCAATCCCGGCACAAATGCCTAAAGGTTCGCGGCGGGTGTAATAAAAATCATCGCCAACCGATTGTTGGTTGCCTTCGATACTCGGCGCAAGCCCAGCAAAGAACTCAATTGAATCGGCACCGGTCACCACATCAACTACTGAGGCTTCTTGCCATGGCTTACCGGTATCTTGTACTTCTATTGCTGCTAGCTCGTCGTTGCGCTCGCGAAGCAGTGCAACCGCTTTAAGTAAAATACGACTGCGCTCAAAGGTGGTCATTGCCGACCATACGGCTAAGCCTGCTTTGGCACTTTCTATTGCTGCTTGTTGGATCTTTTCATCGGCAACTTCAACTAAATAGTTGACCTTGCCTGTTGCTGGGTTAATCACTTCAAAGGTTTCGCCGCTACTGTTTTTGAGCGCTTGTCCATGGATATAGTTTGGATATACAACTAGTGACATCGGGTTTCTCCGTACTGCATGATCACTGCCTCGATAAAGGCCTTACATAAAATTTGTGCCTGTTCGAACTCTTTCTCTGGTGCAGCGCTCAAGGCACTACGCAACCAAAATCCATCAATCATGGCGGCAGTTTGTTTAGCTGCAGTGATGGCGCTGGTATCGGGAAGTAGTTTTTTGAAAGAGAACAGAAGATTGCTATATAGGCGTTGGCTGTTGATATGTTGCAGCCTTGCAAGCCCTGGCTCGTGCATGGCTTGTGACCAAAAGCTTAACCAGGTTTTGGTTGCCGGTCTTGAGCGTTGCAACTCGGTAAAGTTGGCCTCAACAATGGCGTGTAACCTCGCAAGTGGCAGTAACTCTTTATCTGCCGTGCGGCTCAGTAGCGCTTGTTTAAGCTGATCGAGTAGGTATTTTTGTGTTGCTTCAATTAACCCTTGCTTGCCACCAAAGTAATGGCTAATTAACCCTGATGATAACCCTGCCAAACCACTAATCGTATTGATGGTGGTGTTGTGTAACCCATGTTGTTCAACCGAGACTAAAGTGGCGTCGATGAGCTGTTGTTGGCGGACAGTTTTCATTGGCGGGCGCGGCATAAAAGGCAAGATCCTGAATGGCTATTATTGTTAGTATTTTTGTAGTGTAAATTGTTAATTGAACGTTCAATTAATAACAACTCTAATGGTTAGAGCTGTAACTATCAACCTTTATTAAAATTTGCGACTTGAATCACAGATTCGTTTTGTGGATTTATGCTTGGGAGTGTTTGGCTGTAAGTGGCTGATTAACATAGGACTAAATCAGCGAATGATAAGTGTTCAATCCTAGCTGTTTTGCAAAAAATAAAATTTGAACAAAAATTAGTTTCAACCGTAATCTTTAGTATTCGATAGCTCTTGGGGGTTGTTATTTGAATGACGATGCTTTTGTTTTCAGGGGAGGCGATTAGCCCATAATCAGCTCATTGACGCTAAGGGGATTGCTGCATTATGCCTACTAAGTAAAAGTAGTTTTAAAGCACAAGTTTGATATACGAACCGAGTTGTTCTCTTTTTTGTAGAAGTTATTGGTTTTATCACACTCCTTGTTTAACACTGTCCGTATATTAGGGGGTTGTTAAGCTGCTAAGCTTTTTACGTATTCACTTTTAACTCATTTGATATTGATGTTTATGTCACAGGGCGCTTAATGTGCAACAGCGCAACCGCTGGGTATCGATATCACAAAAACAGGATGATAGATTCAATGGCTAAAAAAATAATATTAGACACAGATCCAGGGATTGATGATGTCATGGCGATCCTGTTCGCTGAGGCGCACCCTGAGATAGAGCTCAAAGCGATAACCACTATTTACGGTAACGTGACCATTGCGGGCGCGACGCATAACGCTCTGTACCTAAAACAAAAGTACGGCCTTGAGGCCGATGTAGCAGAAGGCGCTAGCAAACCCATTGTTAGACCGCCGGTTGGGCCAACAGTAGCGGTACATGGCGAAAGTGGTTTTGGTAATGTGCAGGTACCTGCTGATGTCGCGGGCAAGGCCGATAGTCGCCCAGCTTACCAATATATCATTGACGCGGTAACAGCCGAACCAAACGAGATCACGTTAGTGGCTATTGGACCTTTGACGAATTTAGCGTTGGCGCTGCAAGCTGAGCCTAATATTGTGAATTTGGTTAAGGAAGTGGTGATTATGGGCGGCGCATTTGGGGTTAATGATCACCGCGGTAATGTGACCCCATATGCAGAGGCTAATATCCATGACGATCCTCATGCTGCTGATATTGTATTTGGCGCAGCTTGGCCTGTAGTGATTATTGGGCTTGATGTTACTGAGCAAAGCTTCTTTACGGCAGACTATTTAGACAAGCTGCGTGATGATGCCGCTGAAGTCGGTCAGTTTATTTGGGACGTTAGTCGCTTCTATCTTAAGTTTTACAAAGAGAAAGTGGGCTTAAATGCTTGTCATGTACACGACCCATCAGCGATTGCTTATGTGATTAAGCCAGAGCTGTTCACCCTCAGAGAGGGGCCGGTACGCGTGGTGACTGAAGGACCTGCTGAAGGGATGACCATTCAGAAATTCGATGGCCGTCAATACATGCATGATGAGTGGCAAACTCAAACACCACAGCGTATTGGCGTTGCAGTGAATGATACCGAGCTGCTGGAAATTTACCGCCAAACCATTATTGATTACGGCCAAAAGCAGCAGTGATTATCGGGCTTGAAAGCTGAGGACGGTTTTTAGGCTGAGCGCATAGCTAAAAAAGCCTAGTGTTTAACACTAGGCTTTTTTGTGACTTACAGACTTATGCTAGCAGGAAAACGGTTAAACCTCGGGCTATTAAAGTCTTGCAGCGACTAAGCTCGCATCTGGCATATTCGCTGCGCCTTCACGCTCTACAGCCAATGAGGCATAGGCGTTGGCAAATCTTGCCGCATCCAATAGGCTGTCGCCTTTTACTATTTGCGCAACCAGCGCGCCGTTAAAGGCATCCCCCGCACCCGTGGTATCAGTCACCACGCATTTTATGGCGGCAACTTCGCTGAAACGGCCGTTTTCATACAAAAGTACACCTTGAGCGCCGCGGGTAATAACCACTTTGTTTCCCCCCATTTCACTGATTTTTATCGCGGCTTGTTTAGCGCTATTAAGATCGGTCACTTCGATGCCTGTCATCAAAGACGCTTCAGTTTCATTTGGGGTCACCATATCCACATACTCCAATAAACTTGGAGTCTCGCTATGGTAGGGCGCTGGGTTAAGCACCACATTTACGCCATGGGCGTGCGCTATCTGCATCGCCTGTTTAACCGCATCGATATTGTTCTCAAGTTGAGTCAGCAGCAGATCAGCCCCCACAATGTGTTGCTCCGCTTGTATGATCTCTTGCTGGCTAATTTCAGTATTGGCACCAGAGTGCACTGCAATCATGTTTTCACCGGTTTGCTGACAGACATAGATGAGGGCATTGCCAGTCGGGCTGCTGTCTGATTCGGCGATAATAGTGTTATTGATCCCCGTTGTTGCCAGATGCTCTTTTGCGAAGTGGCTAAATTGGTCTTTACCGATTTTGGTCATAAAGGTGACATTGGCGCCAGCCTTTGCTGCTGCATAAGCTTGGTTTGCCCCTTTACCGCCAGCACCAATATTATTGCTCAGCGCATGTAACGTTTCACCGGGCTGGGGAAAACGCTCCAATGTAGAGACGATATCGACATTAAAAGAGCCGAGTATAAACACCTTGTTATTCATTTCATTACCTCTACGTTTACTAGGAGTCTGCGCGGATGGACTCGATAAACTGGCATTGCTGGTTAACTGTGATAATAGGTTATCCAGACAATATTTATCGGCATCGAACTCCGCTGAGATCTGTACACCACCATGAGTCCTTATCACCTGTCGCTCGTTTTGCAGTAACACCAGATCGCAACGAATGGTCTTGGGCGTGACTTGCAGTAACTTGGCAAGTTGGGCATTGGATAAGGTTTTGTGTTCACTGAGCAGTTTTAAGATCACTGTCAGTCTTTCATTTCGGCTGAGTTTGTTCATAGGGTTGAATATACGCGTAGCGGTTTAAAGAGGTTGTGATTAAGCTAAAAGCTTAGCATGGGAAGTGAACCAAATGGTTTGTTTTTTGGTAAGGGGGGAGTTTTTCTATGGTGTGGATGCGGCCTTGCGGCCGAAAAGTCGTGGCGCTTCGCCCACACCAGAGTCAAGGGGGAAAGCGCTTGTCCCCCTTGACAATCCCTCAGCGCCCCAGACGAAGTTTTCTTCCTCGCACTTATTCAAAATAGCCTAACGCTTCCGATGGGACATCTGATGTAAATGGATTTGCGAATGCCGTGATGGCATGGATGCCAAAGAACGGCCTGTCCTGCGAAAACTATGCCCACATCCGTGTGGGCATTACGGCTATTTCTTCAACGTATTTCGGCAACTCCGATGGGGAGTTGGTGTGCTCTGCGAGTTTTGTAACTTGGTTTGCCCAAATCCAAGTTACGTTCATGAAGCTTTGCTTCCATTTTAAGTAAAAGAAAAGTCGTGGCGCTTCGCCCACACCCGAGCCAAGGGGCAAAGCGCTTGCGCCCCTTGACAATCCCTCAGCGCCCCAGACGAAGTTGTCTCCCTCACACTTATTCAAAATAGCCTAACGCTTCCGATGGGACATCCTGTCCCGCGAAAGCTATGCCCACATCCGTGTGGGCATTACGGCTATTTCTTCAACGTATTTCGGCAACTCCGATGGGGAGTTGGTGTGCTCTGCGAGTTTTTGAAACTAATTTTTGCCCCATAATCATTTTTACTGATAAAAATGGTAAGTAGCACAATTAGAGCTTTGGACTTACAAAAGCTAATGTGGGACGCAAGATACAAGACCTGCCCCCGAGTTATCATATAGGCCGGAGCCTAGAGACTTTTCTTCCTGCGTGAACATTGCACTTTATGCAATGATAGAGGTTCTTTGTTTCACTCAGGCAAAGAAACAGAGAATCAGTTCTTTCTATGTTATAACTCATTGTTGATACACTAGTTTACTGTTAGTCTTGAGTGATTAAAGTACTGGCGACCTGATCTTATTAAGACCGTTCTTATTCGGAATTCAGCCTAATATACTGTTATACATTTTTGAGGCATAATACTTGGAGGTAATATGAGTAAAGCTGGTGATGATTTAGAAAAAATTGTGGCAATAATCGAAAGCTCATTATCTCCTGACTCAGAAATTGAACAAAATGTGTTTCTGCCAGTTTTGAACTCTCCTTCTGCTCGAACTAGGCAATGTGACGTGGTCATTAGGAGCGGACTTAAAGCAAGGCAAACTGTTACATTAGTTGAAGTTCAAGATCGGACATCAAAGGTTAGTATTGGAACGTTTTGCGACTGGTTAGAAAAATTAAAAGAGGTGGGAGCTAACCACCTGATCTGTATTTCTCGGTTAGATTTCCCTGAAAGTGTTAAAGAAAAGGCGTCATTTGAAGGTAATAGAGTGCTTTTGATTAATATCAATAAGCTTTTACCAGAATCAATTCCCCTTGATTTAGTTACATTTCAGTTTTCATATACAAATGTATCAGTAAAAAATGTTGGCAATATTCAGTGTTGCGTTCGACCTGGTAGCTTTATCGGTAAGGCTTCTCCACCGAATTTAGGTCAGCTAGGTGATAAAGTATGGTCTAAAAACAAAGAAGATCGAGTCTCAATATTAGATGTTATTGAGCCAATTCTGAAGGAATTTCATAAAGAGAGCTTTGGTGTTATTCGAAACTCGACAACACTGTCGTTTGAAAAGGATAATCGATTAAAGTTGTACTTCCCAATCGATGGTGATTTTATTGAAGTTGGGTTGGCTATGGAATTAGATTATATCTATGATTCATTTTTTAGCCCATTATCCGTCTCTAGTTATGAACAAGTGGACTCAGGGGCACTTGCTTGGGTATTCGAAATAGAGAAAGATACTAGCCAAGGTATTGTCAAACTTAAAATCCCAGTAGTACCGACATCTTGTGGAAGTTATCGTTTATTGGACTTTATATATGATTCAGAGTTTGATTCAAAGCTTGAACTTGTTGAGTTAAGTAATATCAATACAAAATGTATAACAAACAATTTAAGCTGACAGCCAACGCGTGGCATTTTCAGTTCCAAATGGTTGAGTGTAATCGGCACGTTACTTTGAGTTCAGTTTTGCGTTGGTCTGCAACTTAATTGGGCGTTAAGGATATGTGGGGGCAGGGTAAACTTTAATTGGCTATCCATACATTTACTTATCCCATTCCGGTTTTTAGACCCTTTGCACTAACGCATTTCTGTCCAAAAATAAGCTATCGACTACTTCCTAGCGACTCGTCCGACTTGGGCTGTGCAAGCTTCTAAATCATGGATGATTTAGTAGAGCCTATAGGGATATATTCACGACTTGTAGAAGCTCAATGCAGCTGAATTACATTGGGCTTAACTTAAGGCTCAAATGCTAAATGGTTGCGCTTTTCTAACCGAGTGTAGATACGGCTGAGGCCTTCGAAAACAGGACGTTTTCGTTGAGCCCACAAGGATGTGTTCACGGCGAGCCTCTGCAGTATCTGCACATGCGCCGACCGCAGGTCATTGGAACCACCTTTGTCAGAAGATAACTCACTTTCATCCAAAAGCGAGTTAACGACTACCATGGGCTTGCTAGGTATTCATCTGGGTTGAGCTATGCAACCTGCTAAATCATGGATGATTTAGTAGAGCCTATAGGGATATATTTACGGCGACTTGCAAAAGCTCAAGGCAGCTGAATTGCGCTTGGTTTGCTATATATCCCCTTAACCTCGGTACTGTATCTGCACATACGCCGACCAAAGCTCATTGGAACCACTGATGTCCTATCTTATCAAAGCTGATCAGCCTAATAGGCCTAGAGGCTTACAGCACACACCATATCTTAAGCTGGCTCTACGATGCAGTTCATACACTTCACAACCTAACATTGGCTCAGTTCTGTTGAGCACTGCGCCAAAACGCTCCTGGTAGTCTTCATTGATTTGTTTGGCACTTATTAGCGGAACTTCAATACTGACATCTACACGGCCTTTACGGATCAAAGCAGGATCGAGACTCTCAAGATGGTTAGTGGTCATGACAACAAGACAGTCTTCAAGAGGAATGACGCCGTCTAGTGCGTTAAGTACGCCAGCTAAGGTTAGCGGTGGGTTATCTACGTTACTTTCTGCAGCGCGTGATACCGTAGCCTTTACACAATCACAGTCTTCGATTAATAACATAGCTCCAGGCGGTATCTTTCTAATCGCCTTATGAACAGTGACATCGTTTACAGTAGAAAGATTAAGTATGTATAGATCGCGATCATACTCAACGGCTAAGGCTCTCGCTATACCCGTCTTACCTGTACCTGTTTGCCCATGTAACAGCAGGGTTAGCTTACTGATAACCGATTTACCTCTACTGGCAAAGTCACCAACTTCACGTTGTAACTCCTGCTTAAAGCCGCCATCTAGCACGAGTTCTTTAAAACCCGATGACCTTAATGTGCCATAGCGACACCACTCAGCTTCCTCGAAAATATTAACTTTCGGCGCAGTAGATATGTCTCCACGAGCACCTTCTAAAAAGCTATATAGTTTATCTTTCGACCACCAAGGTACAGCTACCGTAATAGTATCGTACGCCTTAGTGCTGGCTACCTTAGACCGAGTAGCCAGCATGAAGCAACCGTCGTATTTAAACACATGCATGCCGTAACCAATGGACTTAACACTGATAAGACCGTCGTAGCTCGCACTATAGTCAAAATAGACAGCTTCAGAGATAGATCGTGAAAACAGCGGAACGGTAGTGTTACTTATCAGAAAGGACAGCTTATTAAATATCTCTGTGCGCGCTTGCTGGCTGTCGTCGATAGTCAGCCGAATGAACAGCAGGCTGCTGACCCAGCCTAATATTTTCGAGGGGATATCTTTTAATATATAGGCCACAAGTCCTGTTAACGTTAATGTCAGTACTCCGACAATTACAGCTGTCAACAAAGGATCACCGTTGGTGAGTGTCGTTATTTGCAGTAATAACTCGTTCATTTGGTTACTTCTCTTATAAATGCCTAATGGACGTCTTAGAGAGTACTACCAACATAATTGAGGATACTAGCAAGGTATCCTCAGTATGTGCGCTATAGCACGTGGTTAAAACGTGAACTGTGTGGCGCAGAGAGATTTGTGAGCTCAGAGGTACTGATAGCGAGCTTCTGCAGCATCTGCGCATGGATGGTTCATTCAAATCCATATGATCACTATATTCGAACATCCAACCTGGTTGAAGTTACTGAAATATAAAGAAATCAGACTTTAAGTCATCGCTATCGATAACTCATATTGCTAACGGTATTGCATGCTCAATGTTAACTAGGCTAAAAAGTAGCGGTTTATCTGTATGCAAAATACCTTGCGAACGGTATGATTTGCGCTGTTTTCTTTAGCTGTGGGGTAATGATGAAGCTTGATGCGATACTTTGGGATTATGACGGCACCTTGGTGAATTCAGTGCCTAAGAATATTGATATTACTAAAGCTATTTTATCGGTTGTTGCACCGCATTTAACTGGCGACAATCTCCCTCCTTACTTACGTGATGAAGATGCCTATCATGTAGCCAACCACGGCGCGAAAAACTGGCAAGAGTTGTATGTTGATTACTACGGACTCACCCATGATGAAATGATTGTGGCTGGTGGCATGTGGGCTGAGCATCAAGAAAAAAACCAAACAGAAGTGATGCTGTTTGATGGTATCAAGTCTGTAGTGCAGCAGTTTTCTAAGCTACCTCATGGGATCTGTTCGCAAAATTCACAAAACAATATTCGCCGGGTGCTGCAGAACCATGAGATAGACAACCCATTTAAGGCTATTGTCGGTTATGACGATGTGTCAAATGGCAACCAGAAACCTCATCCTTTTGGTGGCATAAAGTGTGTCGAGTCAATGCTCGATAGTGCTGATGGACAACTATTGATGTATATCGGCGATCACGAAGCTGACACCCAATTTGCTCGTAACCTGCAAGCTGCCTTGGGTGAAGACACTCAGGTAATAGCAGTTGCTGCGGGTTACAGTCGCTCTGAGCCAAGCCGTTGGCAGACACAACCCGACTACATTGCGCACCAAGTAGAAGACTTAATGGATATTATTGGTAAGTACGCATAGCTGTATCCTAGATTTTAAAAGGCATAACTGCAGCTAAGCTAATCTGTTATTTGCTTGGGCTTTTAACAAAAAAAAGCGCTCCATTCGGAGCGCCAATCACAAACAACTTTTTAGTTGATTAAGGGCGTATTGACTCTGCCATTAACCACTTGTTAGTTATTACCAATGGCTATCATTCGTCCTCTAGGTAATTAAGGATCCCCATGGCGGCGTCACGGCCTTCGGCAATGGCGGTGACCACAAGATCTGATCCGCGAACCATATCGCCGCCGGCAAACACTTTAGGGTTGCTGGTCTGAAATGGGTTGTCAGCCACTTTTGGCGCTTTGACTAATCCCCAATCATTGAGCTCAATGTTGTAATCGCCTAGCCATTTTGCTGGGCTTGGCTGGAAACCAAAGGCGATAATAATCGCGTCGGCGTCCAATACTTGCTCGCTACCAGCAATAGGCTGTGGACGGCGACGACCGCTATCATCGGCGTCACCTAACTCGGTTTCGATGCACTCGATACCAACGACTTTGCCGTCAACCGTTTTGATCTCACTGGGTTGGCGGTTAAAGAGAAACTCAACCCCCTCTTCACGGGCATTTTGCACTTCGCGGCGTGAACCGGGCATGTTCTCTTCGTCACGGCGATATGCACAAGTGACTTGAGTGGCACCTTGACGTACGGCGGTGCGAACACAATCCATGGCGGTATCACCACCACCGAGAACCACGACACGCTTTCCTTCAAGGCTTAGGTATGGATTATCAACACATTCGGTGCCCATCACATTGTGGGTATTACCGATAAGGTAGGGCAGCGCTTGATGTACACCGGTCGCATCTTCGCCGACGAGGTTGGCTTTCATCGCGGTGTAGGTGCCCATGCCTAAAAAGACTGCGTCGTAGTTTTCTATTAGTTCTTTAAAGTCGACATCTTTGCCAACGGTAACCCCAAGCTTAAACTCTATCCCCATGCCCTCAAGCACGTTGCGGCGAATTTGCATCACCTCTTTGTCGAGCTTAAATGACGGAATACCGTAAGTAAGTAGGCCACCAATCTGCACGTTCTTGTCATATACAACGGCTTGTACTCCGTTGCGAGCCAAGATATCGGCGCAGCCAAGACCTGCAGGTCCTGCGCCAATAATTGCCACTCGCTCTTTACGGGCGGTGACTTTTGACATATCCGGTCGCCAGCCTTGTGAAATAGCGGTATCGGTGATGTACTTTTCGACGTTACCAATAGTCACCGCACCAAACTCTTCGTTAAGGGTACAAGCCCCTTCACAGAGTCTGTCTTGTGGGCAAACTCGGCCACAGATCTCAGGCAGAGTATTGGTCTCGTGGACAAGGTCCGCCGCTTCCATAATACGTCCCTGTTTGGCCAGTTGCAGCCAGTTAGGGATGTAGTTATGCAGTGGGCACTTCCACTCACAATATGGGTTACCGCAGTCTAAACAGCGGTCTGCTTGCTCTTTTACCTGTGGTTGGGCAAAGGGCTGGTAAATTTCTATAAACTGCGTTGCACGCTGTTTGGCTGCGTGTTTAGTTGGGTCTTTGCGCCCAACTTCAATAAACTGGAAATCATTGCTCATTATTCATTACCCCGCTCTGACTGCTAGTGCAGGTTCTGGTTGCGCTAACTTTAATAGGTCGTCAACTGCAACATTCTTAGGCTTCACCAAAATGAAGCAATCTAGCCAGTTTTCGAAATCATTTAAGATCATCTTGGCATGTTCGCTGTTGGTCTCTTTAACATGCTGCTCAATCAATTCACGCAGGTGTTGCTGTTGAATTGGCGATTGTACTTTGTGAGTGTCGACCATCTCGGTGTTAACGCGGCGGTTAAAGTGACCAAATTGGTCGAAGATATAGGCAAATCCGCCCGTCATACCTGCGCCGAAGTTAACCCCTGTTTGGCCAAGTACCACTACGATGCCGCCTGTCATGTATTCACAGCCGTTATCACCTAGGCCTTCTACGACAGCAATTGCGCCGGAGTTACGCACAGCGAAACGCTCGCCTGCTTGACCTGATGCAAACAACTTACCGCCAGATGCACCGTACAAACAGGTGTTACCCAAAATGGTTGAACGTTCGGTTTTGAAGGGGCTGCCCAGTGGCGGATAAACTGAAATCTTACCGCCTGACATGCCTTTACCGACGTAATCATTGGCATCACCGCAGAGCATCAGCTCAAGACCAGGAGCGTTCCACACGCCGAAGCTTTGACCTGCACTGCCATTAAACTTAAGCGTAATTGGCGCTTTGGCACCGTCTCGTCCCACATGAGTGGCAATAAATCCTGAAAGGCTGGCACCTACAGAGCGGTCGGTATTGTTAATATTGAAGATTTCACAAATGGGCACGCCTGCTAATACCGCTTCTTTACAGTCTTCAACTAGGCGTTGATTAAGTTGGCCTTGATCTGATGGCGGATTAGTCTCGCGCCAAGTGACTGCTGAGGTAGCAGGTACTTCAGGTTTATACAAAATTGGCGCTAAATCGAGTGCTTGCTGTTTAGCGGTTTCGCCATCAATGGCGCTTAACCAGTCGCTGCGGCCAACAAGTTGCTCAAATTCGGTAACACCGAGATCTGCCATGTACTCGCGGATCTCTTGTGCGACAAACTCGAAGTAAGTCATTACTCGCTCTGGTAGACCGTGGTAGTGCTCATTACGCAGCTGTTTATTCTGGGTCGCGACACCTGTAGCACAGTTGTTTAGATGACAGATACGCAGGTATTTACAGCCAAGTGCAATCATCGGCACGGTACCAAAACCAAAGCTCTCTGCACCAAGTAGCGCAGCTTTAATCACATCTTTACCGGTTTTTAAACCGCCATCGACTTGCAGGCGGATTTTATGGCGCAGACCATTGGCAACCAGAGATTGGTGTACTTCAGCTAAACCTAACTCCCAAGGGCTACCGGCATATTTAACCGAGGTGATTGGGCTTGCACCTGTACCGCCGTCATAGCCTGAAATGGTGATCATATCGGCGTAAGCCTTAGCAACACCTGTAGCAATGGTACCGACGCCAGGCTCTGATACCAGCTTGACTGAAACTAGCGCCTTCGGGTTAATCTGTTTTAAGTCGAAAATTAGCTGTGCTAAATCTTCGATAGAGTAGATATCATGGTGCGGCGGCGGTGAAATAAGCGTGACACCTGGGCGAGCGTTACGCAGCGCGGCTATCTCAACGCTAACTTTATCGCCTGGAAGTTGTCCACCTTCACCGGGTTTCGCACCTTGCGCCACTTTAATTTGCAGCACTTCGGCATTGACCAAGTAGTGCGCGGTGACGCCAAAGCGACCAGAGGCTATCTGCTTAATCGCTGAGTTACCTTCGCTGTTAAAGCGGCGTGGATCTTCTCCGCCTTCACCTGAGTTTGAACGGCCGCCTAGACGGTTCATGGCAACAGCGAGTGCTTCGTGCGCTTCAGGGCTTAATGCACCAATACTCATGGCGGCACTATCAAAGCGAGTGTAAAGGGTTTTAGCAGCTTCAACGTCTTTAACGTCGATTGCAGATAAGTCACCTTCGACCTTAATTAAATCACGCAGGGTCGCAATAGGGCGGTCATCAACCAACTCGGTAAAGCGTTTGTAGTTTACATAGTCTTGGTCGCGCAGGCTGGCTTGCAAGGTGTTAACCACATCAGGGTTAAAGCAATGGTATTCGCCGCCTTCAACATACTTAAGTAGCCCGCCTTGTGAAAGCTGTTGATGCGCTCTAAAGGCATTCTTATGTAACAACTGTTGGTCTTTCTCAATAAGCTCAAAATTAGCCCCCTGAATGCGACTAATCACGCCGTTAAAGCAAAGGTCAACCACTTCATCAGCTAAACCTACAGCTTCAAACTGCTGGCTACAACGGTAAGATGCCACGGTACTAATACCCATCTTAGACATGATCTTACGCAGACCTTTGTCGATACCTTGACGGAAGTTAAGCATCAAGTCTCGAGTGTTCTCTACGCCGTTGCGTTGGGCAAGATCTGAAATGCACTCATACACCAAGTAGGGGTAGATGGCGGTCGCGCCAAAGCCGAGTAGTACCGCAAAATGGTGCGGATCTCTGGCTGATGCCGTTTCTACAATAATGTTGGTGTCGCAGCGCAGGCTTTTAGTGACCAAAATCTGTTGTACTGCGCCTACTGCCATTGCCGCTGGGATAACCTGTTTAGATTTGGCGGTAGCTCGGTCTGACAGGATCAGCAGCGTTGTACCTGTTCGAGCTAGACGCTCTGCTTCGTCACAAATACGCTTAATAGCGGCTTCAAGCCCCTCTGCTAAGTCGTAGTTTAGATCGACAGTATTAGCGCGATAGTAGGTGCTATCCAATGCCATTAGCTGATTAAAATCGCTAAAGAGTAGCACTGGTGAGTTGAACATTACGCGGTAGGCATGACCGGTTGTTTCGTTAAATAGGTTTTGCTCGCGACCGGCACAAGTCGTTAATGACATCACGTGTTTTTCACGCAATGGGTCAATAGGCGGGTTGGTGACTTGAGCAAACTTTTGGCGGAAGTAGTCATAGATGGTGCGTGACTTTTTAGACAGCACAGCCATTGGTGTATCGTCGCCCATGGAGCCAGTTGCTTCTTCCCCTTTTTGCGCCAGTACCCAAATGACCTGTTCTAACTCTTCACGTGAATAGCCAAAATGCTTCTGGTACTGCAGCAGTTGATCATCGTTAAACTCACGTTTGCCTTGATCGTTAGGACCGAAGTCTTCCGCTGGTTTTAATATCTTGCTGTTTTTAGCCATCCACTCTTTGTATGGGTGGCGGCGTTTTAGATCGTTATCGATTTCAAACGATGAGTATAGCTGACCGTTTAAGGTATCAAGTACCAGTAGTTCACCGGGGCCGACGCGACCTTTTTCTATCACTTCATCGGGAGCGTAGTCCCAAATGCCGACTTCAGAGGCGAGGGTTAAAATGCGATCTTTAGTGATCACATATCGCGATGGGCGCAGACCGTTACGGTCAACGGCACAAGCAGCGTGACGACCATTGGTCATTACGATGCCTGCAGGGCCATCCCAAGGTTCCATGTGCATCGAGTTGAAGTCGTAAAACGCTTTAAGCTCTGGATCCATCTCTGGATTACTTTGCCATGCTGGTGGAATAAGCAAACGCATGGCTCGGTAAAGATCCATACCGCCAGCGAGCAGCATCTCTAACATATTGTCGAGTGATGATGAGTCAGAGCCTGTTTCATTAACGAACGGCGCCGCTTGTTGCAAGTCAGGTAACAGCGGTGCATGAAACTTATAAGCACGGGCTTTAGCCCATTGGCGGTTACCAGTAATGGTGTTGATCTCACCATTATGGGCTAAATATCTAAACGGTTGTGCCAGTGGCCACTTAGGCGAAGTGTTAGTTGAGAAGCGCTGATGGAATAAGCAGATAGCACTTTGCAAACGAATATCTGCCAAGTCGCTATAAAAAGCGGGCAGGTCAGCAGGCATCATTAAGCCTTTATAGACGATAACTTGGCCTGAGAGGCTAGCAATATAGAAATCTTTATCGTGGTGAAGTTGCTGCTCTACTCGGCGTCTTGCCATATATAGGCGGCGTTCAAGGTCTTTTTCGCGCCAGCCAATAGGCGCATTAATCAATACTTGCACTATTTGAGGTTGGCTCGCTTTGCCAATAGGACCGAGTACGTCGGTATTGACGGGCACATCACGCCAGCCAGCGACACTTAAGGTCTCTTTTTGTAACTCTTGCTCTAGCAGGTGCTTAGTCTGTGCCGCTAGCTCTTCATCTTGGCTAAGAAAAAGCATGCCTACAGCAAAGCGACGGCTTAGGTGCCAGTCATTTTCAGCTGCAATCGCTTTAAAAAATTCAGTAGGTAGTTGCATTAATAATCCGCAACCATCACCTGTGCGTCCATCTGCGGCAATACCACCACGGTGCTTCATGCGGTCCAATCCGTGAATCGCGGTACGTACTATACGGTGACTCGCTTCACCGTCCATTTGAGCAATAAGCCCAAACCCACAATTGTCCCGTTCAAAACTTGGATGATATAAGCTCATTGGTATACTCCTAACCTCAACTGACTACAACACGGGAGATAACGCAAAAATATTCTATAGATATTCACCCGAATCAATCAAATTAACCTTAAGTTTGCTAAAGGTCAAACCAATTTATTGCATAACATTTAAGCATTGTTAGTTAATTCATACGCTTGTATGACTGGGTTTACCTTTACGTAAACTGTAAAATGTTGCCTATAACCTTATGAATAAAAAGAATTTTAAATTTACCTCTTGAAGCTGTTTACTAATTTGTAACAACTGGGGCGATTATTGTCGATTTGAAGAAAGTGATTTTTATTGCAAATACAGTGAAATGATAGTCACTTTCATTCTTGACTATTTATGCAGAAGCGACTGTTACTTATGAAATAATGTTTACCAGATAAAGATAACAGCGAAATTACCGTTATTTGAGCTAGCGCTAATAAATGATTTAAAGAAATGAATAGAATGGCGCAAATTCTTTGGTGGGTGATTAGCTTTGGGCTTGGATAGTTACGTTAAGACGTTTGGCAGTGTGTGTAAGCAGCAGTATGGGGAGCGGATCCGCAAGCTGACGATAGATGCAAAGTTTACCTGCCCAAACCGAGATGGCACCTTGGGCAAAGGTGGCTGCACTTATTGTAACGTTGCGTCTTTTAGCCACGAGCACAAAACTGAGCTGTCCATTCAAGCGCAGTTAAGCCAAGGCCGTGAGCGATTATCAACTAAACCGTCTAAATACATTGCTTATTTTCAGGCATACACCAGTACTTATGATGAGTACTTAGTATTAAAACAGAAGTATGATGAAGCGATTCAAGATACCGATATCGTTGGTTTGTGTGTTGGGACTCGGCCTGATTGTGTTCCTGATGAAGTGATTGAACTGTTGGCACAATATCAACAGCAGGGGCTGGATGTATGGCTTGAGCTTGGATTGCAGACAGCTAATAATAAGACGTTAAAGAAAATCAATCGTGGCCATGATTTTGAAGTCTACGCTGATACTGTAAAGCGTGCTCGCGATCGTGGCATTAAGGTCTGTACCCATCTGATATTGGGGTTACCGGGTGAGGGACACGCTGATTACTTAGTAACACTTAATAAAGTACTTGATGCTGGTGTTGACGGGTTGAAGCTACACCCTTTACATATTGTAGAGGGTAGCACTATGGCAAAAGCATGGCGTAACAACAAGATGGACTTATTAGCGATAGAAGATTACGCCTTTAGTGTTGGTGAGCTAATACGTCACACCCCTGAGGATATTATTTTTCATCGGGTCACCGCCTATGCGAAAAAGCCGATGTTATTGGCACCTGATTGGTGTGCTTTTCGTTGGGATGGTTTAGTCGCTATTGTTGATGATTTAGCTGCAAAAGGCGGTCAAGGCCACTATTTGAAAACGAACCTTACTTAATAGCAATGCCATTAAGGATATGCTCAGTTAGAGCATTCTGAGGGCTTTCAATTCAAAGCGCATTGTGGAAGAAATGATTATTCCCTTTTGAGACAATGCAATGTAGTAGTGAAAGTTGTGAGACGTTCACAACGTGCGGCTGATATTTAAGGCATAGGGAAATCACTAATACAGCGGATGTGGCATTCGATATACGGCTAAATGGTCTATTTTGTTCCATACAAAATAAGACATTCCGGCTCTCCTTGGCAGTCAGATTTAGGAGGAACGAGGCCAAGGATGGTCGAAGGTAGAATAATGCAAGAGCAATTATCGAGAGCGGAGCAGGATGCCAGAGCCGAGAATAACTACTAGCGATAAGACACTGACTTGTCTAAAGTGATTTTAACTTTGGCTGAATTGTGCATCTTCAAGTGGAGCGGGTATAAGTGGCGTAAGCAACTTGTGATGCAGTTGGAACTGCACTAGCAAAAATCTCGACATATCGCACAGAGTGATGTTTTTTGATTAATAAAAAGTTAATATAAGGTTAAATTGGCAATGAATTTAACTACATATGACACTAGTTGTTGCACCTAGTATTTTAGCGGGTATTATGTGGTAAAATCGTCTTTTTATTACACGGCAATCATTTTGAGAGGTGCCTAAATGGCAACAGCTGAATTAGAATCAATTTTGGATCTTAATACACTGGAGCAGTACTGCAGTGCAATTGGCGCAGGTACGCTACTTAAAAGTGTCGTATTGTTTGAACAGTTAATGCCTGAATATGTTGGTAACTTAGTCAATGCATATGAAGCAAACGATAAGGATACTCTTTGCAGTGAAGCTCATAAGTTTAAGGGTGCTGCAGGATCAGTAGGTCTAAAGCGCATCCAACAGTTTGCGCAACTCCTTCAACATGGCGAAGAAGCTGCTTGGGCTGATGAGCATTCTACTTGGTTAAATGAAATTGTTAACTATGGCTCTAGCGATCTGCAAGAGTTAAAGCAGTATCTTGAATCAAAAGCATAAGCTCTGATTTAAATTGAGAATTTAAATATTGGAATGGCGTTGTTTAGTTCACTAAACAGCGCCATTTTTTTACTTATCTACTTATCTACTTATCTACTTATCTACTTATCTACTTATCTACTTATCTACTTATCTACTTATCTACTTATCTACTTAGCTACTTAGCTACTTAGCTATATATCGATGTTCCCAATAAATAGGTAGCCAATACTTTATTGCGACTGTTTGCGGCGGCTCACACTCTGCTAGATATTTTCAAGGATGCTTTAAGGAATCTATGGTAAGGTTAAATTGAACTATTCGATAAATAATGTCATTGGTAATCTGCTTTATGAAACATCTCCCTAGTTTAAAAAACCTGTTTTATTTGGTTAATTTACATCAAGAACAAAATTTTAATCGCGCTGCAAAAATTTGCCATGTAAGCCAATCAACGCTGTCTAGTGGTATTCAAAACCTCGAAGAACAATTAGGCCATCAGTTGATCGAACGCGACCACAAATCCTTTATCTTTACCGCTATTGGTGAAGAAGTGGTGTTACGTTCACGCAAGTTACTTACTGATGTGGATGATTTGGTGGAGCTTGTGAAGCACCAAGGTGAGCCAATGACTGGCGAAATCCGTTTGGGGTGTATTCCAACTATCGCGCCTTTTCTTCTCAGTCGAGTGGTTCAGCATTGCAAAGAGGTTTATCCAAATCTCACCCTGTTCTTGAAAGAGGACACCACCGATAGGTTGGTGGATGCGCTTGGTAAGGGTGAGTTAGATCTGTTGTTACTTGCCTTGCCTGTAGATACTAGCGGTTACCACAGTATGAAAGTGGGCATCGACCCATTCAAAATGGTTGTGCATGAAGATCTCAGTGATGCGATTCATGAACCGATTGATTATCAAGATCTGCCTGATGAAAGTATCTTTTTACTGCAGGCTGAGCACTGTATTACTGGTCATGCTATCAGTGCTTGTCAGTTAGGGGAAAGTACCAAGATTAATCCGTTTGCAGCAACAAGTTTACATACCTTAGTACAGATGGTGAATTGCAAATTGGGAACCACATTCTTGCCACAAATGGCGATAGATGCCGGGATCTTAAACAATACAGAACTAACGACTATGGCGCCTCCAGGCGATACGCCGTATAGAGACATCGGCCTTGTTTGGCGTCAGACCTCGAGCCGTATTCTGACATTTAGAACACTAGGCTTAGAGATCCAAAAGCTGCTTGAGCAGGAAGAGTAACAGATTAAAATGTTAGTTAATAAAGAGGCCGATACAAAGTATCGGCCTCTTTATTTGTAAGTATTTAAAAGCTTTATGAAGGCGCTTTAGGGGTAACGCCAAACACTTCGATTGAGTGCTGCTTACCTTTTAGTTTGATAGGTCCAAGGTTATTGAGGTTATAGCGCGTATCGGCAAAATCGAGTCGAGACTTTAAAGAGCCTGAGATCAGCATCCTTTGCCCGAGTGGATTACATTGATCTTGCAGCCTTGCTAAGGTATTGAGTACATCGCTAAAGAAGCTGATCTCTTGCTTTTGAACGCCTACAACCGCTGCGACGACTTGACCACAATGAGCTGCCGCCTTAAATTTAGGCACAAAACCATACTGCTCTTCAAAATACAGTCGTTGCCAACTTAGCTGCTGTGAGAATTCGTGATAGATATTAAAACAGCGATCTTGTTTGATGCCATCTTTTAATGGCCAATGTATGAGTACTGCATCACCCATATAGCGATAGATCTCAGCTTCGTTGTTGGTCACGGTATCAGCTAATAAACTAAAACTATCTTGGATCAATCGGCTGAACCGATAATCACCTAAAGACTCTGCGTGAGTGGTGGAGGCTACCATATCAAGGTAGAGAAATAAGCGCTGCTCATAGCGTGGTTTATGATACTTACCAAGACCAATATTAAATAGAACCCTTGGGCCGACGAGTAGAGCCATTTGTTCAATAAACGCCAAGCCTACCCTAACAACAACAAGATACGCGATTAAGGCTTGGAATGCAGGGCTGTACAAAATATGCGCAGTCAGCATTTGCCTTAGGGTTGTCATGTGGTTTTCAATGGCCCACATATTTAGGTATTGCGTGATATACGCGAGCGTCGTTGCACCAAGTAAAAGAAATAGCCCTTTAAATATGACTGAAAATACATAGGGCAGGCGGTTAATCGCACTGAAGTCGGCAATGAGGTTAGACATCCAATGCAGGCTGCCAAAAATAATCCCCATATAAATTGAAAGCGTCGCTAAATCAGCGGAACCAATGGCCCACTGTGGAAGTTCTGGAGTCTGCGCGTATCTGAAAAATACGAATGCCGCCATGGCTACAGTCCAAGCGAAAATAGCGAAGGCTAACTTCTTCGCTTGTATACGTGCTCTCACGGTTTTAGGGGTATCCAACTACTACTTTTTTACGATGGGCTAGTTTATAGAAAATCACCTTACTATATCCAGTAGTATTTGTGATCTAAGTCAAATGAATGCGAGTTTTGGAGCGAAATTTACTCAAAGTAGCCCAGAAAGGATCTTTTGGGTAAATTGAGTCTTCAAATAAAAACCGCGTGGGTTAGTTTGAGACTGTACGCCATTGTGATCAATACTCTGGGTGAGCACTTGACTGTTGGCCGCTTTAGGTCGTAACTGCAACACTTCACCATGACGAGCAGTAATGCTTTCGACTTTGCCGATAGCAATTAGCTCCATGATCTCTTCCCAGTCTTGCTTCAATAATGCAGTCTCTTCAAGAGAAGGGCTCCATAAAACGGGAGAGCCAATTTGGCGCTCACTCAATGGGATCTCTCTAGCACCCTGTACGGGGATCCAAAGTACTTGCTGCAATTTGTGGCAAACAACACTATTTTCCCAGGTTAAACCGAGAATGTTAGTGAGTGGAGCGACGGTTACATAGGTCGTTTCGAGCACTTTTCCGACTTGGTTGACTGGTATTGTTTTTAACTCTACGCCTAAATGAATAAAGTCAGGTTCAGGTTTTGAACCCGCAAGGGCGCCAAGTTCGAGTTCTATTAATTGTCCAACCCAACCTTTATGACGTTTTAGATCCTTTGGGGTCTCTACTTGATGGTAATTTGCCAATTGTCCGAGTGTTAGCCCTGCCATGGCTTCAGCACGAGACATGAGCTCTTCGAGAGTATCTGGAGGTAGTGTTGATTTTTTCATGGTGCAGATTTTACTTAAGTTTTACCGCTTGGTAAATGCGGTTAAAATTTAACCGTCAATTTCAGTTTGATAGTTATAGCGCTTAGGGTTGCTGTAACGCAATGAAAATAAAAGGTAAAATCTTTTTACCTTTTACAGCTTCATGCAAGTTGTTCAACTTACACCTGTAGTTTCCCTATTTTTCCAACATAGTTATCCACAGATTTACTGGATAACTTCTATTTTTCTCACGACTACTGTAATGAATGTGATCTGTCAATGCTATTTGATGGCGATTATTTGCTTTTTTTTGGCTCTATATACTTGCACTTGTGAATAACATCATTATCAAACCTTGTAAGTTTTACAATTTAAATCGGCTGGTCAAATTGTGTGCGATCGTAATTGCTGGCTAATTTTTTACTAACTAAGAGGTTTTTATCTTATTGTATTTTATGGCTTATTTGTTCAGTTTTAATCTGTAGTTTGAATTTATTATTGAGACTCATATTGGCGATTTAGAGAGTTTTATTGAGTTTCCAACAGAGATATCCACAGATTCTGTGGATATGATCGCGTTTATAATTATGTGCCTGTTGATAAAGTTTGGTTTTTCTTTGATTTATCCAACGCATATGCGAAACAGAGATTTGCTGCGGCGCAAGCTTTATGAAACAATCAATTCATTAATATTTAATAGTTTGGAGTCCATGTGATTGATAGTGACGGCTTTCGCGCAAATGTGGGCATCATTATCTGTAATCGCTCTGGGCAGGTTATGTGGGCTAGAAGATTTGGCCAACATTCCTGGCAATTTCCTCAAGGTGGCGTTGACGAAGGTGAGTCAGCGGAAGAAGCCATGTATCGTGAGTTATACGAAGAAGTAGGATTAAGGCCAGAACACGTGCAAATCCTCGCATCAACACGGTCTTGGCTACGATATAGGTTACCAAAGCGATTGATCAGACAAGATAGTAAACCCGTTTGTATTGGGCAAAAACAGAAATGGTTTTTGTTGCAGCTAAAAAGTAGTGAGAACGCCATTGATCTCAACGCGTGTGGTCATCCTGAGTTTGATGATTGGCGTTGGGTCAGCTATTGGTATCCAGTGAGACAGGTGGTTTCATTTAAACGAGATGTCTACCGTAAAGTAATGAAAGAGTTTGCGCCGACAACGTTGCCTTTACAGGTAAAAGAGTCACACCATAAGAGAAGAGGAATGCGCAGAAATTAGTTAAGAGAGGTTTGCGTTAGTGCTAAAAACACTCAGGGACATCACACAAGTTGTTGCTTCAGCGAGCGATCTTGAATACGCATTGGAGCAACTGGTCACGCAAACAAAACAAGCTATGTCGACAGAGTGTTGCTCTGTCTACGTTTTAGAAGAGCAGCAACTTATCCTATCGGCGACTGATGGATTAGAGCCTAGCGCTGTTAATCGAGTTAAATTACCACTGACTCAAGGGTTGGTAGGCTTAGTTGCCCAGCGCGAAGAAGCCGTCAACCTTGCTGATGCATCATCTCACCCCCGCTTTAAGTTAATCCCTGAAGTGTCTGAAGAAGCCTATAATGCGTTTCTCGCCGTACCTATTGTTTATCAAAAGACAGTGATTGGTGTCATCGTTGTACAGCAAACCCGCGCTCGACAATTCAGTGAAGGCGAGGAAGCTTTTTTAATGACCTTGGCTGCACAGCTCGCCATGGCAATTAAAGGCCTTAAGCGTCGGGGACTTGTTAATCACGGTGCGCTACAGCCTCTTTATTACGAAGGTAAATCTGCCTCTAAAGGCATCGCAATCGCCGAAGCATTATTGCTTGGTGGGCAGCTTTCTTTCGAGTTGGAAGAGTGCAAGGGCGTTAATCTTGCTCAGGAAGAGGTTCGTCTTAAGTTAGCTATGAACCGTTGTAAGGATGCCCTTGGCAGTTTATCTCAGCGCTTTGATAGAGAGAAAGATGAAGAGGCGGCCTCTATCTTTACCGCGCTATTACTGTTGCTTGAAAAAGCCAGCTTAGCTGGCGAATATATTAAGGAAGTGCGTTTAGGTTGGAGTGCTGAAACCGCAGTATGTAGAGTATCTAAACGTTATATCGCTCATTTTAATGATATGGAAGATCTCTATTTAAAAGAGCGTGCGAGTGATATAAAAGATGTTGGTTTGCGTGTCCTTAGGCAGCTCATTGAGCCTGAAAAGATCTTCTTAGAGCCTGAAACGCCTGTTATTTTGATTGTACGAGAAGCCAGCACCGCCTTACTTGCTGAGTTTCCGAGGCAAAAGCTTGCTGGAATTGTGACTGAGCTTGGTGGGGTAAACTCCCATGCTGCTATTTTGGCGCGGGCATTAGGTGTTCCTGCAATTATTGGGGTTAACGGTATTCTTAATGCCAACCTTGATAAGCGTCAGGTGGTTATTAACGCTAATCGAGGCCAGCTATTAGTCGAACCTTCATCGACTATTTTATCTGAATATAGAAGCCTAATCGCCGCAGAAAAAGCCTTGCAACGCCGTTATGCTGCCGAGTTATCGTTGTCTACGGTGACTCTCGATAGTCATCGAGTCTATCTGTATATCAATAGTGGCTTAATCAGTAGTATCGACTCTGATACTGGTTGCGACTCAGATGGTATTGGATTGTACCGCACAGAGATCCTGTTTATGCTAAAACAGTGTTTTCCTGGAGAGGCTGAGCAATTAGAGGTTTATCGCAAGGTATTGAATGCAGCGAAAGGTAAACCAGTGGTCATGCGAACATTAGATGTTGGCGGTGACAAACCCCTCGATTATTTTCCTATTGTCGAAGATAACCCTTTTCTTGGTTGGCGCGGAATACGATTGAGTCTAGATCACCCTGAGCTTTTTTTAGTGCAGTTAAGGGCGATGCTACAAGCGGCTAGTGATAGCGACCAGTTGCATGTTTTATTACCTATGGTCAGTAATCTAGAAGAGATTGATCTTGCGCTGGTATACTTTGAACAAGCTCACCAAGAGCTCACTGCCGAACTTGGAAGATCAATTCTAATGCCTAAAGTGGGCATCATGTTAGAAGTTCCTGTACTGCTATATCAATTAGATGAAGTTGCTAAGCGGGTCGACTTTGTCTCAGTGGGGTCAAATGACCTTACTCAGTATCTGCTGGCTGTTGATCGCAATAATCCGAGTGTGAATGCCCTTTTTGATAGCTTTCACCCTGGAGTGCTAAGGGCGCTTAAGTTCGCTGTTGAGCGTTGTGATGCGAATCAGTTACCTATCAGTGTGTGTGGTGAATTCGCTGGTGAACCTGCGGGGGCGTTGTTACTCGTGGCCATGGGCTATAACCAGCTCAGTATGAACCAAGCGAGTCTATCGCGAATTAACTATCTGCTAAGGCGAGTGTCTAAGAAAGAGCTAAGTGTGTTGTTAGACGATGTACTTAAGTTGACGTCTGGTGAAGAGGTAAAAGCTTTTGTGGCCGAATATTGCCAAGAGCGTGGCCTAATGGCGCTGCTTAACTAATTTGTTAGTTGCTAATTTGCGATAAGCCAATTAGCTGTTTTCTAACGTTGTCGATTGCTTTAAGCTTTGGGCATTAACAGACAAAATTAAGGGTGTTGGCGTGGAAACTTGGCTGGTAGTATTTAGCATATGTTTGGCGCTCGGTGCTGTTATTGGCTTTATGGCAGGGTTATTAGGCATTGGCGGTGGACTCATTGCGGTGCCCGCGCTATTACATATCTTGCCTAGTGTTGGTATTCCGGCAGAGCATCTACCTCATGTAGCCATTGCAACGTCACTCGCCGCGATTATTCTTACCTCTTTATCTTCTGCACGTGCTCATAACAAACGTGAAAACATTCCGTGGGAGCTTTTTAGATCCATGTTGCCGGGTTTTGTTCTAGGGGCTATCTGTTCCGGATTTATCTCTGAGCTAATTGAAGCCAGCTTTTTACAACAGATTTTTGCAATATTTGTTATCTTAATGGCCATTCAAATGGCTTTCCCATTTCGTCCTAACAGCAATCGCTCAATGCCTAGCACCGTGAGTCTATTTTTTGCGGCTGTCATCATTGCTATTGTTGCGGGCTTGATGGGTATTGGCGGTGGTGTGTTGCTTATCCCATTTCTGACTTGGTGTGGATTACAGATGCGCTATGCGATTGGTTTCTCATCAGCGACAGGTTTGCTGATCGCGTTATTTGGTAGTATTGGATATACGTTAGCTGGTTGGAATGTTGCCACGTTACCTGAAGGAACCATCGGCTTTATTTACTTACCTGCATTGGTGGGAATAGCTACCACATCGATACTTATTGCGCCGTTAGGTGCCAAGGCCGCGACGAATTGGCCTACGGTTAAGTTGAAAAAAATATTTGCAGTGTTCCTCGCCTTTGTTGGTTTGAAGCTGGTATTAACTTAAGGCTGCAACAATAGAGTCATTTTTATCATCCTTAAACTGACATTTATACGGTTTAAGATTTAATTTTTATAGGTAATAGTAATGAAACAGTATTTAGAGCTTTGTCAAAGGATCATTGATGAAGGCACATGGGTTGAGAATAGTCGTACCGGTAAACGCTGCTTGACTGTGATTAATGCTGACTTGGTTTACCACGTAGATAAAAATGAGTTCCCGCTGATCACGACCCGGAAAAGCTTCTGGAAAGCGGCGATTGCTGAGATGCTTGGCTATATTCGCGGTTACGATAATGCTGCCGATTTTCGTAAAATCGGTGCCAAGACATGGGATGCTAATGCTAATGATAACCAAGCTTGGCTCAATAACCCGCATCGTAAGGGGGCTGATGATATGGGGCGGGTTTATGGTGTACAGGGCCGTGGTTGGAGTAAGCCTGACGGTGGGTCGGTTGACCAATTACGTAAAATTGTTGATAACCTTTCTAAAGGGATTGATGACAGAGGTGAGATCTTAAGCTTTTATAATCCAGGTGAGTTTCATATGGGGTGCCTAAGACCTTGTATGCATACTCATAATTTTTCGTTGTTGGGCGATACTTTACATCTGACAAGTTTCCAGCGCTCTTGTGATGTGCCATTAGGTCTTAATTTTAATCAAGTGCAGGTTTTTACCTTGCTAGCATTAATCGCGCAGATAACTGGGCACAAAGCAGGAACTGCTTATCATAAAATCGTAAATGCCCATATTTACGAAGATCAGCTAGAGCTGATGCAAAGCGTGCAATTAAAACGCAGCCCATTTCCATCGCCTCAGTTGTCTATTAATCCAGACATCAAGTCATTAGAAGACTTAGAAACTTGGGTGACAATGGATGACTTTGAAGTGACAGGATATGAACACCATGAAGGGATCCGCTACCCGTTCTCTGTCTAGTTAATTCCGTTAGTGACTCGCTTTGGTCGAGATATTCGAAGCGAGTCAGCTTTAAAAATTGAATAATTACTCATCTATTTTAATTGCTCTTTTAGCGAGTATAGTCAGCCAGTTCAAATGCTGACCAAAAAACAGACATTAACCAACGATTAAACCAAGATTTTGTCCTCATTTTTATTTATGCACTTTTTCGATTGATATTTAGTCATCTCAAGCCCATACTGGAAACCTCGGATATTCCGATGTTTAACACTGATGCAAACGATTATTCAGGTTGAGAGTAATCGGCTACACTCGTTACATTGAGATTTTATGGAGCGTAATATGGAACGGGCAATTAGGAATTTTCTAAGCCAAGAATCTGCAGGCGGCATTCTATTGATGATTGCTGTTGTGCTAGCAATGATTTTAGCAAACTCACCTTTATCAGGAATGTATCAAGGTTTTCTTGAGACAGAGATGCAGGTGCGTGTTGGTAGTTTAGATATAGATAAAACATTGATCCATTGGATTAATGATGGACTGATGGCGCTGTTCTTCATGCTTATTGGTCTAGAGGTTAAACGAGAGCTTTTAGAAGGAGCATTATCGAGCAGAGCTCAAGCCTCTTTACCAACTTTTGCTGCGATTGGCGGTATGGTGTTCCCAGCTGCAGTCTACTTGTTGTTTAACTATTCCGATCCGATAACCCAAGTGGGCTGGGCTATTCCTGCTGCTACTGATATTGCATTTGCTTTAGGGATTATGGCATTACTGGGTAGCCGTGTGCCGGTTGCGCTAAAAGTCTTCTTATTAGCGCTAGCTATTATTGATGATTTGGGTGTCGTGGTTATTATCGCGCTATTTTATAGTACTGATTTATCTACGGTTAGCTTGGTGGTTGCCGCTGCGGCTATTGTCGGTTTGATAGGGCTGAACCGCAAAGGTGTTACTGCGCTCGGGCCTTATGGCGTGCTAGGTCTAATCTTATGGATTGCCGTACTTAAGTCTGGTGTTCATGCAACGTTAGCAGGTGTGATTATTGCCTTCTGTATACCGCTACGTGCTAAAGATGGTTCATCGCCCTCTGAGAGCTTAGAGCATAGCTTGCATCCTTGGAGCACATTTATCATCTTACCTATTTTTGCCTTTGCAAACGCAGGTGTTGATTTGAGCGGTATGAGTCTAAGTTCATTGTTATCGCCAGTGCCGTTAGGGATCGCTTTAGGACTATTAGTAGGTAAGCCTTTAGGTATTATGTTGTTTAGCTTTCTTGCGGTAAAGCTTAAGCTTGCTGTATTACCTGATGGTGTGGGTTGGAAGCAGATTATTCCTGTCTCTGTGATGTGTGGTATTGGTTTCACCATGTCTATGTTTATTTCATCACTTGCGTTTCTTGGCGAAGGCGCAATGTATGGTGACTATGCCCGACTCGGGATCTTATTGGGCTCGATAGCATCAGCGGTCATTGGTTACTTCTGGTTGTCTAAAGTATTGCCTGAAAAAGGAGAGAAAGCATGAGAATTGCACTAATAGCATTGGTACTTGGATTAGGTTTCTCTACAAGCGCTTCGGCTTCACAGATTGAAGCATGTAACTTAGATACGAATGATGCACACTGTCAGAACTATCTAGAAGGTGTTGTTGATGGAGCTCTTATGTATAAAGGTGCTGCCGTTGGCGAGCGTTTAGAGTCGAATGATTATGAGTCTCGAGCGTTGAAATATCGAGGTGGCAAGCGCTTCCAAGAAGCCAATCGTACCTTCTGTCAGAACCGAATCCCTAACCGTGATGCACTGGTATCTGGCTTGGCGGAGGCGTTTAAAGTCGGCAAAATCGAAACCACTGATGACCTTACTACCGCGATGTTCAGTCTAATGGATTGTCAGCGTCTGAAGTAATTTTCTTAAGGGCTAGCACTGATGCTAGCCCTTTTAATATCAACAACGGCACTTTTAGATGGCAAACCTTAATTATAATCATCTCTATTACTTTTGGATGATCCAAAAAAAAGGCTCAGTGGCTAAAGCGGCTGAAGCGTTATGCTTAACGCCACAAACCGTGACCGGCCAAATTCGAGTGCTGGAAGGTAGTTTAAAGGGAAGTTTATTCAAGCGTGTCGGCCGTTCTCTTGAGCCTACAGAGCTGGGCGAATTAGTATTTCGTTATGCAGACAAGATGTTTAGTCTAAGCTATGAAATGCTTGATCTGCTTAACTACCAAAAAGATGAAAATATTCTGTTTGAGGTGGGGATTGCTGCAGCACTTTCAAAGGCACTCACCAGCCGTGTGTTATTGTCCGTAGTACCGAGTGATGGTTCGATGCATTTGGCATGTTATGAGGCAACTCATGAAAGCTTAATGGAGCGCCTTCGTGGGCATAAGTTAGACATGATTTTGTCTGACTGTGCTGGTGAAAGCCTGAAGTATCCCGAGATCTTGTCTAAACAATTGGGAGAGAGTGGTATTGCTTTCTTCTCGTCAGAAACTTACTCAAAGCCGTTTCCTGATTGCTTAGAGCAAGGAAAGTTATTGATCCCCAGTCGAGGGACGTCATTGGGGCAACAGTTGGTGCGTTGGTTTGACGAGAAAAACCTTAATATCAGTATTCTTGGTGAGTTTGATGATGCGGCAATGATGAAGTCATTTGGTTTTTTTAAGCAGGGGATATTTGTTGCACCGTCTATTTATAAGCAAGATATCTTAGATCGTGGAATGATGTTGCTTGGAGAAACGACCGAGGTAAAAGAGGTTTATCATGTGATGTTTGCTGAACGAATGATCCAACACCCGGCGGTGAAGCGTTTATTGAATACCGACTTTTCTGAGCTTTTCGCGGGTAATGACGTAAAAGTTAAGCAGCTATAATCACATGTTTTGGAAGTAAAGCTCATTTGGGTATACACTAGCGCCACTGTAAAAGATTGGAGTAATAAACTTGTCGGAATCAATGCCAGAACCCATGAAAATAGCAAGAGTACGATGGGCTTGTCGCCGAGGCATGTTGGAGCTTGATGTATTGTTTCAGCCTTTTGTTGAAAAACATTATGAAGCGATGTCGAATGAGGACAAAAGCGTTTTTGTTAAGCTGCTTGAATGTGAAGATCCGGAATTGTTTGCTTGGTTTATGGGGCATGAAGTCTGTAAAAATCCTGAGTTTGCAGAGATGATAATAAGAGTTCGTGGCCGCCCAGCCGCATAGCTTTAGCCTTTATAGCTCTTTCGGTCAACGGCTTTCGTTGACCGTTGTTGCTGCAATCTGTTTAACTTCCTTTTTGATTTGGCCTTACTCCGAATCGTTAGTTTACCTCGTTAGCAAAGCAGTCACATTTTCCTTATGTTGTTGTTTTTTCATTTGGCAGTTTTGGCTGCTTCGATACTGGTCTTGTCAGTTCATACTCTTTGCAGATGGTAGTGTACGGTTAAATCAGCAGCGCTTTGTGATCAAAGGAAAACCGATAGTGACACCTTTTGCGGTGGTTTTTGATATTCACTGTGGCCGTGAGAGAAAAAGACTGGTGGTTTGGGCAGATATGTTAAACGACACAAATTATCGGCATCTGTGTCGTCTATTGTTGTTAGCTTATCGAAATAGGCTTAACTCAAACAGCTAAAACCAATTATTGAGGTTGTAATATTGTTGGCTTCGGTGATGCTTCTTTCTCTGGGTGATCAATGTTGTAATGCAGCCCGCGACTCTCTTTACGCTCCATAGCACAACGAATAATGAGCTCTGCGACTTGCACCAGGTTACGTAGCTCTAGCAGGTTATTACTGACTCTAAAGTTACTGTAATACTCTTGGATCTCTTGCTGTAACATCACGCAGCGCCTTAGCGCACGCTCTAAACGTTTATCAGAACGAACAATACCCACATAATCCCACATAAACAGGCGTAATTCGTGCCAGTTATGGGCGATTACCACCTCTTCATCTGAGTTTGAAACTTGGCTTTCATCCCACGCAGGCAATGTTCCTGGCATTGGGATTTTACCTAGCTGGCTTTCAATATCTTCTGCCGCAGCTCTGGCAAATACTAAACACTCCAGTAGTGAGTTACTGGCCAAACGGTTAGCACCGTGAAGTCCGGTGTATGCGACCTCACCAATAGCGTACAAACCATTGAGGTCGGTCTGTCCATGCAGGTCCGTCATGACTCCGCCACAGGTATAGTGAGCAGCAGGCACGACTGGGATTGGATCGGTGGTGATATCAATACCGAACTCTAAACAGCGTTTATGAATGGTAGGAAAATGCTTAATGATAAAATCTGCAGGTTTGTGAGTGATATCTAAATAGACACAGTCAGAACCTAAGCGTTTCATCTCATAATCAATTGCTCGAGCGACGATATCTCGAGGTGCCAGTTCTGCTCTGTCATCAAACTCTGGCATAAAACGACTGCCATCAGGGCGACGTAAAAATGCGCCTTCGCCTCTGAGTGCTTCGGTCAGCAAAAAATTACGCGCATCAGCATGATATAAGCAGGTTGGGTGGAATTGATTAAACTCCATATTGGCAACTCGGCAGCCTGAACGCCACGCCATGGCGATGCCATCGCCTGAGGCAACATCTGGATTGGATGTGTACTGGTAAACTTTTGAGCTACCTCCGGTTGCTAATGCTACAAAGCGTGCTTTTACTGTTTCGACTTGCTCTAAATCTCGATTCCAAACATAGGCACCTTGTACACGGTTGCCTGGTCTGTCTAACTTACGAGTCGTAATCAGGTCGATAGCATTGTAACGTTCTAGCACTTGGATATTTGGGTGGCGGCTGGCTCGCTCTTGTAGGGTTACTTGTACCTCTTTACCCGTTGCATCAGCTGCATGCAAAATTCTTCGATGGCTATGGCCACCTTCACGTGTTAAGTGATAAGGCGCCTCTTCAACGCTGCCATCAGCGGTTTCTTCTTTGTCGAAAGCAACGCCACAATCGATCAGCCATTGCATCGAGGCACGCGCATTTTCAGCCGTAAACTTGACTACAGGCTCGTCACAAAGCCCAGCTCCAGCGACTAATGTATCGGCAACATGGGACTCAATGGTGTCCTCTTCGTCGAAAACTGAGGCTATACCACCCTGAGCGTAATAGGTTGAACCCTCACTTAAAGGACCTTTGGAAAGTAAAATAACTTTCGATTTTTCAGCGAGATGCAGTGCAAGGGTTAGCCCCGCAGCACCACTGCCAATAACCAAAATATCAGATTGGTGTTCAACTACTTGTTTCATCAGGTATCATAGAGTCATCTGGGAATTCGGACTATGTTAAACCAAGATGCTGTTTATGGATACTTATCAAGTTGGCATATTGCTTGTTGGATCTATTTTCGCTTTAAATATTGTGCAGAGTTATTGGTAAACGCTGCAGTCCCTAAGCCTGCTTTTATTGTTAAATACAAAGTGATAAAACAGGAAGATTCAGAGATTTTTTGTGCTGATCAATTCAACGAGCAAAAAATTAGCGCAGATGAACAGCGTTTTGGTGTGTTATATAAGTATGTTTTCAGGTGATCAGCTTTTTAAAGTTTGTTCCCCAAAAAAAAAGAAAATGACATATTTGCACATTTTTATAGAACTTTTTTGAAACTCGCTAGTCTACATAAGTGAATATGATTCGAGCGGCTGAGAAATCAGTATTAGATTTAGGAGTAGTCGGCTCGGATGAGTGGACAAATAAGTGATCAACAGTTAGTTGAGCGCGTACAGCGTGGTGATAAGAACGCTTTTAACCTTTTAGTGCAAAAATATCAAAACAAGGTCGCGAATCTGATATCGCGTTATGTGCGAAATCAGGCCGACGTTGCAGATGTGTCGCAAGAAGCTTTTATAAAAGCATATCGAGCGTTACCGAACTTTAGGGGCGAAAGTGCGTTTTACACATGGTTGTATCGCATTGCAGTTAATACTGCAAAGAATCATCTGGTCGCACAAGGGCGTAGAGCGCCCGCGAATGATGTCGATGCTGAAGAAGCTGAATACTATGATGGCAGCGATGCGTTAAAGGAGTTTGCATCTCCGGAACGACTCGTATTGTCAGAAGAGATTCAAAAGGTCGTTTTTGACACTTTAGACACATTGCCAGAAGAATTGAAGATGGCAATCTCACTAAGAGAACTTGATGGTATGAGTTACGAAGAGATTGCTAATGTCATGGATTGCCCCGTAGGTACTGTGAGATCACGGATCTTCAGAGCGCGTGAGGCGATTGATAAAAAGCTTAAGCCGTTGCTAGAACGCTAGCACCCTTGAACAAAGATAGGTGAACAATGGATAAATTAGGTCAGGAATGGGTATCTGCTGCTGTCGATGGTGAACTCGACGAGCAAACGTTAGCTGAATTAGCAGCTGATGCAGATTCACATGAGCAGTGGCGTGATTATCATATGATTGGTGATGCGATGCGTGGCGAACTGCCACAAGCAGTATCTATTGATCTGAGTGCTAGTATCATGGCTGCGATTGATGAAGAGCCTGCTATTATTGCTCCTAAGCAAACTGCTGTTAAAGCGGCCACAAAGCCTACTTCAAGTAAAGTTGTGCCACTATTTAAGCAATTTGGGCAGTATGCTATTGCAGCGACCGTTGCTATGGTTGCAGTGGTTGGTGTGCAAAATTATAACCAAGAGACATTACTAGACAACTCTCCTTTACCTGTTTTGAACACTAGACCTCTGATTGGTAGTGCATCACCGGTAAGCTTGCAGACTGGCGCAGTACAGCAAAATCAAAGCTATACTAATGAACAAGTCGTTGATCAGCGTCGTCGTATTAACTCCTACATTCAAGATCATATGTTACAACAAAGATTGAATAATGGTGCGGTTATAGAGGACAATAGAGAGGTAGATACGATACCTGTCAATCAGTAACAAGGAGTTAGCTTGCGTCTAATCCTACTGGCTATTCTAGCCATGAGTTTTCCCGCGATGGCGCGGGAAGATATGCCCGCCAAAGCTTGGCTTGAAAATATGAGCCAAGCACTGCGCGAACAAGAATTCAAAATATCCCTAATACAAATTCAAGCCGATCATATTCGTCCTTTGGTTTATATTCATGGCAAGGTACAAGATCAAGAGGTGGCATTTTTAGAGCACCTTAATGGGCCGCCTAAGAATGCTGTTCGAGTTGGTAATACGGTGACCTTCATTGAGCATGATCAACCAGCTTATAGTGTTCACGCAAAACGTATTCAAGGAGTTATTCCAGCCGCCTTCGCTGATGATATCTCTAATCTAGAAGCTGGATACCAGTTTGTATTAGGTGGTAGAAGCAGAATTGCAGGACGACCAGGACAATTGGTACGCATCATACCTAACGATGATAATCGATATGGTTATCAAGTTTGGCTTGATATGGATACCTTTTTGCCGCTCCGATTCGACATGATTAATAACGATAAGCAGCTATTAGAGCAGCTTATGGTCGTCGAATTATTAGTTTTAGAAGAGGTGCCTTCTATACTGATAGAGGCGCACAAGCAGGAGTGGCCAGCAGTAATGGCGCAATCTGAACGTGCTGCAGGTGAAGATTGGAAGTTTGGTTGGTTACCGAAAGGCTTTAAAGTGCTGGTAAAAGATCAACATCGATTAATCGGTAGTAAAGAAGCTGTAGAATACATTGCGATTAGCGATGGCCTTGCGAGTATATCTGTTTATGTCGCTAAAGCAGGTGATTCGCCGCTTCCAGATGAATTGGTTACCCGTAATGGGTTATCGCTTGCTACAGAGCGTGTTGGTAATGCAGAGGTTGTTGCTGTAGGTAAAGTGCCTGCTGAAACGTTAAGTCGCATAGCTCAAAGTATTATGTTGCAGTAAAAGGTTTATTACCATGATGGAAGAGGTTGCCAAAGTTGTTGCTAACAGCAACTCTGGTTGGGTTGTTGTAGAAGTTGAGATGAAGAGTGCTTGTAATCACTGCGACAGCAGTGATTCATGCGGTACCTCAGCTGTTGCAAAAGCCTTTTCACCAAAGGTTCAGCGTTTTTCTATCCAAACTGAACGTGCTTTTGCAACCGGAGAGCGCTTAAAGCTCGGTCTTCCTGAAAGCGTTATTCTAAAAGCCGCTATGTTGGTATATATCCTGCCTCTAGCTGGGTTTTTCGTCGGTGCTTATAGTGGTAATTTGCTAGCAGCAAATATAGGCGTGAATCAAGATTTGTTGGCTATTGCCTTTGCATTAGTTGGCGGTGTTGGTTTTTGGGCCTTAGGAAAGAAATTTGCGAAGGCGCTAGAGGAAAAGGCACAACCAATCATCATAAAATCTCTTGGTAAGCCTATCGATATAGCTCAGTAACCGTAGATACTTGGCCTCTAGCGTAACTTTCCAATTCAAAAGCATGATAAAAATTGGTATTAAAGCCGCAATCGGGTACAATTCTGCACCTTAAAAATTCTTTTCAACTTCGAGTTAAGTCATCCCAGCATAATGAAGCATATTAGAAACTTTTCAATTATTGCCCATATTGACCACGGCAAATCAACACTCTCAGATCGCCTTATTCATGAATGCGGTGGCTTAACTGATCGCGAAATGGCCGCACAGGTTCTCGACTCAATGGACATTGAGCGTGAGCGCGGTATTACGATTAAAGCGCAAAGTGTTACTTTGGACTATAAAGCTAATGATGGTGAGACTTACCAACTTAACTTTATTGATACGCCTGGCCATGTCGATTTCTCCTATGAGGTATCACGTTCTTTAGCTGCTTGTGAAGGCGCGCTATTGGTGGTTGACGCGGGCCAAGGTGTCGAAGCGCAAACTCTAGCCAACTGTTACACGGCACTTGAGATGGATATGGACGTTGTTCCAGTTCTGAACAAGATCGATCTCCCTCAGGCAGATCCCGACCGTGTAGCAGAAGAGATTGAAGATATTGTCGGTATTGAAGCGGCTGATGCTGTACGTTGCTCAGCTAAAACCGGTGTCGGCATTAAAGATGTGCTGGAAGTGATTGTTGAGCAGATCCCGCCACCAGAAGGTGACGAAGAAGGCCCACTGCAGGCGCTAATTATTGATTCCTGGTTTGATAGTTACTTAGGCGTTGTATCTTTAGTACGTATTAAAAATGGCGTATTTAAGAAGGGCGACAAGTTTAAAGTTATGTCTACAGGTCAGACTCATACCGCTGATCGTGTCGGTATCTTTACCCCGAAACAAACTGATACTCCAGAGTTAAAAACTGGCGAAGTGGGTTTTGTTATCGCGGGTATTAAAGAGATCCACGGCGCACCAGTCGGTGATACGTTGACTCATGCAAAGCATGGTGCACTTGAGCCACTACCTGGTTTTAAGAAAGTTAAACCACAGGTATACGCGGGTCTATTCCCTATTTCTACTGATGACTATGAAAGCTTTCGTGATGCGCTTAACAAGCTAAGCTTGAATGATGCTTCATTGTTTTTCGAGCCTGAAACCTCATCAGCACTCGGTTTTGGTTTCCGTATTGGTTTCTTGGGTCTACTCCACATGGAGATTATTCAAGAGCGTCTAGAGCGTGAATACAACCTAGAGCTTATTACTACAGCACCTACCGTAGTGTATGAGATCGTCCAGACCAATGGCGAGACTATTTATGTCGATAACCCATCGGATCTACCTGCGATTAATAATATCGAAGAGATGCGTGAGCCAATTGTAGAGACTAATATTTTGGTACCTAAAGAGTATTTGGGTAACGTCATTACTCTGTGTGTTGAAAAGCGTGGTGTACAAACTAACTTGGTTTATCACGGTAACCAAGTTGCACTTACTTACGAATTGCCAATGGCAGAAGTGGTGATGGACTTCTTTGATCGTCTAAAATCAACCAGTCGTGGTTATGCATCGCTTGAGTATAACTTTGTCCGCTTTGAACCTGCAGACATGGTGCGCCTCGATATTCTTATTAACGGTGACAGGGTCGATGCGTTAGCGATGATTATTCATAAAGGGTTGATCCGTTCTAAGGGTCTAGCATTAGTGAATAAGATGAAAGAGCTCATCCCTCGTCAGATGTTTGATATTGCAGTTCAGGCAGCAGTAGGTAGCCAGATTATTGCGCGTTCTTCGATTAAGGCGATGCGTAAAGACGTAACGGCTAAGTGTTACGGCGGTGACGTATCACGTAAGAAGAAGTTACTGCAGAAGCAAAAAGACGGTAAGAAACGCATGAAGCAAGTGGGTAACGTAGAAGTTCCACAAGAAGCGTTTTTAGCAGTGTTGAAGCTTAACGATTAAGTTAGTTCGTTAAGATTTGTTAATATATCGCTAGACTTTGCGCCGCAGTTTGCGGCGCTTTCATTACTGGCGTATAACCATAGGGACATCGACACGTTAGTCGTAACCCAATTATGTTTGGCAGGAGTTAATTAATAATGGCAGCCTATTTTTCGCTAATTTTAGTTTTGGTCACCTTAGGCAGTGGCCTTGTTTGGATGGCAGATGCGCTAGTATTCGCCCCTAAGCGTCGTGAGAAGTTGGCAATGGCTCAAGCGGCTGAAGCTGAGTTAAGCGAAGAGAATGCAGAAGTGATACTGCGTGAGTCGGCGTTTGTTGAAACGTCAAAGTCCATCTTTCCTGTTATCGCATTCGTGCTTATTTTACGCTCTTTTATTTATGAGCCTTTTCAGATCCCATCAGGCTCAATGATGCCGACACTGCTCGTTGGTGACTTTATTCTGGTTGAAAAGTTTAGCTACGGGATTAAAGATCCTGTTTGGCGCACAACGTTAAAAGAAACGGGCAAGCCTGAGCGTGGTGATGTGGCTGTCTTTAAATACCCAGAAAACCCACAGATTGATTATATTAAGCGTATTGTAGGCTTGCCGGGCGACCGTATTGTTTACCGCAATAAACAGCTTTATATCCAAGCTGCTTGCGCGGAAGGGCAAAGTCCTTGTCCAGAACTAAAAGCCGTAGAACGTGTCTCTGTTAACCGTGGCGAATTTTCCCAAGACGGTACGCCATTGCTGCGTTTTAAAGAGCAAATTGGTGATGTGACGCATGACATCTTAATCAATCCATCACGACCTGACATGATCAACTACTATCACCGCCAAGAGAATGTACCGTTGACAGAGTTTATTGTGCCTGAAGGTCAATACTTTGCAATGGGTGATAACCGCGATAACAGTACCGATAGTCGTTTTTGGGGCTTTGTACCTGAGCATAACCTCGTCGGCAAAGCCGTCGCGATTTGGATAAGCTTTGAGTTTGACAGAAAACCGGCTGACTTTTTACCAGCTTGGATCCCAACAGGGGTGCGTTTTAACCGTGTAGGCGGAATTGTGTAATATGGAACCGATTAAAAATATCCCTAGACTATGTCGTACCTTGGGTTACGAGTTTGCTGAGCAAGCATTATTAGATCAGGCGCTAACACATAGAAGTGCCTCTAATAAGCATAATGAGCGACTCGAGTTTTTGGGTGACTCTATCTTGTCTATTGTGATTTCCGACGCGTTATATCATCAGTTTCCTAAGGCGACTGAAGGTGATTTAAGTCGGATGCGTGCCACGTTAGTCTGTGGGAAAATGTTGGCTGAAATAGCCATAGAGTTCAAATTAGGTGATTATCTAAAACTTGGACCCGGTGAATTAAAAAGCGGTGGGTTTAGACGTGAGTCTATATTGGCCGATGCGGTCGAAGCCATCATTGGCGCTATCTATCTTGACTCAGATATTGAGAAATGCCGTAAATTGGTGCTGAACTGGTATGCATCGCGCTTGCGAGTGATTGAGCCCATTAACCAGAAAGATCCAAAGACGTTACTTCAAGAGCATTTGCAGAAGTTTAGAAAACCGCTGCCAATCTATAAAGTCGTCCATACTGAAGGAGATGCCCATGAGCAAACCTTCACCGTTGAATGTGTTGTAGAAGACTTGAGACAAGCCGTTGTCGGGGTTGCTAGTTCACGCAGAAAAGCAGAGCAAAGTGCAGCCGCTCAAGTGTTGGAGTTAATTAAGAAATGAGTAACGAAAAAGATTTACCTGAGAGCAATGAACCTAGTCTAGACGACTTACTCGCGCAGATGAATAACCCTTCATCAGCTGTTAAGTACGCGGTGACTTATTGCGGTATGGTGGCGATTGTTGGCCGACCAAACGTTGGTAAATCAACCCTGCTTAACAAATTGTTAGGCCAGAAAATCAGTATTACCTCTAAAAAACCGCAGACGACTCGTCACCGTATTATGGGGATCCATACTGACGGTCCACGTCAGGTGGTGTTTATCGATACACCAGGCCTTCACATGGAAGAAAAGCGTGCGATTAACCGATTGATGAACCGAGCCGCTGCTAGTTCATTGGCAGAAGTCAGCTTGGTGATATTTGTGGTTGACGGCATGAACTGGACAGCTGATGACGAAATGGTACTGCGTAAGTTGCAGAGCCGTGATGATGGTCGCAAAACGGTTCTAGCCATCAACAAAGTCGATAACATCAAGGATAAAGAAGCACTATTTCCTCATCTTGAAGAGTTATCGAAAAAGTTTGAATTTGATGAGATCTTGCCTATTTCTGCAACACAGGGCACCAATGTGCAACGGATTTTAGATATGTCCGTTGAATCGGTACCTGAGTCACCACATTTCTTCCCTGAAGATTATGTGACTGACCGCTCGCAGAAGTTCATGGCATCAGAAATCGTACGTGAAAAGTTAATGCGCTTTTTGGGCGATGAGCTTCCATACGATTGTACTGTTGAGATTGAGCAGTTCAAGATGATGGAAAACGGTGTCTATCAGATCAATGCGTTAGTACTCGTTGAGCGTGAAACACAAAAACGCATGGTGATTGGTAACAAGGGAGAGCGCATCAAAAAGATCAGCTCTGCCGCTCGTGTTGATATGGAAGTCTTGTTTGATAATAAGATTTTCTTAGAGATGTGGGTGAAGGTTAAATCAGGTTGGGCCGATGATGAGCGTGCACTGCGCAGCTTAGGTTACGGCGAAGAGTAACGGTTACATTCATATCGCGTAATAATGCCTCTTTTTAGCAATAGAAAGGGGCGTTTTTGTAAGCGGTTTAGGCTATTTGAGCTGCATTGGTATTAGCACTCAATTGGTTTTATGATGGTTACTGTTATTTTTATCAATTTACTCAGCGGAATTAAATAATCATGGAGCGTGGCTACGTTCTTCATACTAGACCCTTTCGTGAATCAAGTGTGCTGGTCAACCTTTTGGTTGATGGCAAAGGGCGCGTTGATGCAGTTGCTCGTCTCGGCAGCAGTAAGAACTCTATTCGCAGTATCGTGCAGCCATTTCAGCCGCTCATTTTTCAGCTGCAAGGAAAATCAGACCTTAAGAACTTAAAGCAAGTTGAAGCAGCAAGCCCTGCAGTACCGCTAACTGGTAATTGCTTGTATTCAGGTCTGTACCTTAACGAGCTGCTTATTCGGTGCTTAACGGTTCAGCATAGCGCTGAAGAGCTGTTTTTTAACTATCATCAAACATTGATAGCAATGGCAAAGGAATTTAATCAAAGTCAGTTACGCTATTTTGAGCTGGCGTTGCTACAAGAATTAGGAACCATGCCGTCGCTAGAGTATGACCCGTCAGGTGCAGAGATGACGGCTAGTGGTTTTTATCGACTTGAACTTGAACATGGTTTTATGCCGGTGATAGCGACACAATATAATCAACATAAATTCTTCACTGGCGAGATGCTATTTGCACTTAAACAACAGACGTTGTTGGCTGAGCACTTTGCCGAAGCTAAAAAGTTGATGCGACAATTGTTGGCACCAACATTGGGCGATAAGCCGCTGCACTCGCGTAGTTTGTTCATCAAGAAGAACGTCAGTTCGAGTAAAGCGACGCCAAGTGACTAACTGATTTTCACTCAAATAATTCAATGGGGTATAGCAGCTCAGATGCTGGCTATAGACTAAATCTCGCAGTACAATAGCGGCTTTATAAATTCGTTTAATCAAGGAACACACATGAGCCGGATCCTACTGGGCGTTAACATTGACCACATTGCAACTCTACGCCAAGCTCGCGGTACTAACTATCCCGATCCTGTTCATGCTGCCGCAGTTGCCGAACATGCTGGCGCTGAAGGCATTACTATTCATCTGCGTGAAGATCGTCGCCATATTATCGATAGAGACGTATATACCTTAGCGAAAACGCTTAAGACTCGGATGAATTTTGAGATGGCCGTCACTGAAGAGATGCTTGATATTGCCTGCGAGATTAAGCCTGCTTATGTGTGTCTAGTGCCAGAGAAGCGAGAAGAGCTTACTACTGAAGGTGGTCTTGATGTTGCTGGTCAGCAAGATAAGATAGCAGCTGCTGTAACGCGCTTATCTAAAGAGGGCATTAAGGTGTCTTTGTTCATCGATGCTGATAAAACGCAAATTGACGCTGCTGTTACAGTTGGAGCGCCAGTGATAGAGATCCATACTGGTTGCTATGCTGACGCCGAAACTGACGCTGAAGCTACAGCTGAACTTAACCGCATTAGTACCATGGCGACATACGCCCATGGAAAAGGCTTAGTTGTGAATGCTGGTCATGGTTTGCATTACCATAACGTCAAGCCGATAGCTGCTATTCCTGAGTTATATGAGCTCAATATTGGTCATGCCATTATCGCCCGCGCTGCTATTGACGGTTTAGCTACCGCGGTACGAGATATGAAACAGTTGATGGTTGAAGGTCGCCGAGGCGAGTAAGTCGCTTGCAAATGTGATTTAAAGAGCCGAGCATGGCACTAAGTTATGCTCGGCTTTTGTTTAGTTAAAAAGGTAATTTATGATTGTTGGTTTGGGCACTGATATTGTTGAGATTGCGCGCATAGAGACTCGAGTTCCGGTGGCTAGCGAGAAGGGGCTGCAAACTAATCGTTTAGCTAAAAGAGTGTTAACACCGTCAGAGCTTGATATTTTTATCAAATCTTCCAATCCTGGCCGTTACTTGGCTAAGCGCTTTGCAGCAAAGGAGGCTGCAGCAAAAGCGTTAGGTACAGGTATTGGTCGCGGTGTGTCATTTCAACATATTGAGATCAGTAATAACGGCAATGGTGCTCCAGTAGTCACCTTTAGCGGTGGCGCGGCTGAGCGGCTAGCGCTACTTGGTGGCGTTAAAGGTCATTTATCGATTGCTGATGAGAAACACTATGCAACAGCAACGGTTATCATAGAGTCATAAACACATTGAGGATTGTGATTGCTCTGCAGAAGGGTACATTTAATCAGATTAAACTCGCGGGCAACATTTATTAGTCAGCTATTGAAGGAGTTATTATGACAACTAGAGTCTACGTATTAGCACAGTTTCAACCAAAGGAAGGTAAAGAGTCGGAGTTATTTGAGGTGCTAAAAGCACTAGAGCCTGATGCTTACCGTGAACAAGGCTGTATTCAATATATGCTAACCCGCCAAATTGATCACCCGAGCGCTTCTCGCACAGATTATCCGATAGTATTTAATGAGATCTGGCAAGACGCCGATTCTTGGTCTGCCCATGGCCGTCGTAAACAGATCCAGCAGTTTTTTGAGACTCAAGTCAAAGCTGATAGTGGTCTGGTCAAAGATGCAATTGTCACCGCCTATACCGATGAAGGCTATGAGTACGATAAGCCTATTTTTGAGTAACCGCGATTCAGTGCTTTTTGTGGACTTCCTTTATACAAATGCGTATTTAGGTTGAATATTTGCTCTATTAATTGTCGTCAAAATCCATTAGGTTAATGATTGGTTAAATTCTAACGCCTAGCCATTTAAGCGTTAAGCACAGATAACCCAATAATAATCATAATAAGCGTTAAGTTTAGTAAGGAGACTGATAGATGAAATCCGCCGTAGAGCAGCTGTCGACCTATAAAAGTGTGCACTTAAACCCGAGCAATATAAAAACTCATTTCTTTGGCGTACCGCTGATCATCTGGTCGGCATTTGTAGGCTTCAATCTTATCCCTATCAACTTTGCTGTATTTGATGACCCCGTCATTAGTTTTAACGTGGCGACTGTTTTTGCTGTAGTGGTATTGGGGTATTACTTTATGTTGCATGCAAAATTAGCGTTCGGTCTAACCTTGTTCATTATTCCAGTGCTTTATACCTCTAGCATTGTTGCTCAATATGCTGGTGCAGGCTACCTTGCGATAGCTACTTTTGTTGTTGGCTGGGTCATTCAGTTTATCGGTCATAAATATGAAAAGGCAAAACCAGCTTTTGTGGATGACTTAAATCAGTTATTGATCGGGCCGTTCTTTTTGATGGCGGAAGTGTATTTTAAGCTTGGTTTTGAAAAAGAGCTGTTAGCTGAGATTACGCCAATCGCACGCGATAAACGCCGAGCGCTAGAAGCTGCGAAGAAAGGAAAATAAATGATAATAAAAAACGCTAACCAATTGGTTAGCGTTTTTTATTTAAGCTGTAGGTTGCGCATAGTGTTGAGGTAATACTCGTACCGTTTTCACCATGTTATCGCCTAGTTCTATTACCTCAATGGGGTAGCCTGCAATTCGCATACTGGTTTTGACCGTTGGGATCTCTTCAAGATGTTCCAATATTAAGCCGTTAAGGGTCTTAGGACCATCAATTGGAAACTGCCAGTCCATCTCTTTATTCAGTTCTCGAATGTTGATACTTGCTTCAATCAGGAAGCTACCATCTTGTTGTTCATTAATATCTTCACTCGGTGTGGTGATCATCGAGGTCGTATAATCGCCAACTATCTCTTCCAGAATATCTTCAAGGGTGACTAAGCCCTGAATATCGCCGTACTCGTCTACCACTAGACCAATGCGTTCTTTATTTTGCTGGAAGTTACTCAACTGGACATTCAGTGGTGTACCTTCAGGGATGAAGTAAAGCTCCTTTACTGCACGTAGAAGCGAAGACTTACTAAATTGTCCTTTAGATTGCAGACGTAGTGCATCGCGCAGGTGAACAAAACCAACTGCGTCATCAACAGTATCACGGTATAGCAGCACTCGAGTATGAGGGCTCTGAATCACCTGTTTATTAATACTCTTGAACTCGTCATTGATATTAATGGCGTAAAGTTCAGAGCGAGGCACCATCACATCTTCAACAGTGACCTTTTCCAAATCCATAATTGACAGCAGCATCTCTTGGTGACGTCTAGGTATCAATGCACCTGCTTCGTGTACTACTGTGCGCAACTCTTCTTGGCTTAGTGCATCTGAAGTTTTTGTCGAGCGGATACCAACCATTCGCAGCACTGCAGAAGTAATAAGATTGACTGCTTTTACGAATGGAAGCAGTACTATCAGTAGTAAACGTAAAATGTGGCTAGACGGAAATGCGATACGTTCCGGGTGCAGCGCGGCAAAGGTTTTAGGCGTCACTTCGGCAAAAACCAGTACAACCATGGTCAATACACCGGTAGAGATCGCAATCCCCACGTCACCAAATAAGCGCAGACCGATAATGGTGGCTATGGAGGAGGCGAGGATATTGACCAAGTTGTTACCGATCAGGATAAGTCCAATCAATCTATCAGGGCGCTCAAGTAGTTTTGTCGCGCGAATAGCGCCTTTATGGCCGCTTGATGCCAAATGACGTAAACGGTATCTATTTAGGCTCATCATGGCTGTTTCAGACCCTGAGAAATAGGCTGAAAGTAAAATCAAGACGAACAGAACAGATAATAGTACGCCAGTGGATATTTCGTCCAAAAGTTGGAGCTCCGCTGTGGATTAATTAAAACCGTAAAAAATTAGTAATTACAGATATTTCGAAAACATGTCAAGTTTGGCTCAATACTGAATCGATTGAGCCAACTGACGAGAGTGGGATTAACCGAGGATTAACTCTTTAACAATACGGGCACCAAAGTAGGCAAGTGATAGTAAAACTCCGCCAGTCAAGGTGTATGCAACGGCTGTTCTAATCTTACAACCGACCCAATATTGCTGCGCTAGCATACCTATATACACACACCATGCAAGGATGGACAAAATCGCTTTGTGACCTTTCCCCTCTTCGAACATATCGTCAAGGAATATGAAGCCCGTTGCCAGTGCTAAACTTAATAGAATGACGCCGACAATCACTAAGTGGTAAAGCTGCTTTTCAACCGTCATTAATGGCGGCATCGCTGACGTCATAACCAGCTTCTTGCTCTTGAGTCGATGTTGAATGATGGCTAATTGGATTGCATAAAGTGCTGCAATCATTAAGGCACTGTATGCCATTAGTGACAATACGACATGCACCAATACATCTGGGTGGATCTCAAAGTGAGTGATGTATTCTGGTGGAACGAGCCATAATAGCGCGACGGAGATCACCGAGCAGGCGTAGACCACTGGTACCACGACGATAACCTTGAGGCGAAACAGCAATATGGTAAAGCTAAAGGTGATAATCCAATTCACCAAAGAGATGACATTAGTCAAGCTAAAGTTTTGACCATCACCAGTAAATACCGCTTGTGATAGGGCGGCTGCATGCAACACAACACCTATGGCTGCAACGCCTGCAACTAATTTCCTGTTTGGTCCATCTGCGTGAAAAAGACGAGTCGCGACGAGAACCAAAGCAATACTGTAAAAAAACATGGCTGAAGCTGAAAAAATAACCATTGAGTATTAACCTATTGTTGTGAGCTAATTGTTTTATTAGCTTGTTGGCCCTAACCAAAAGTCAAAGCAGACTTATATTAACTTGATTCAATCAGAAGTTAAATTACTGAATCACAAATCGTAACCCACCAAGTTTCTATTCTAAAGTCATAGGATTTGAATCACAGAAACCCAGTGGTTAGATTAACATGAGCTTGGGTTATTTGGGCAGTGACATTGGTTGCAAAAATAGGCTGAATCTATGTCTTAGGTCAGTTTTTTCATAAAATGTCGTCGATAGGACTGATGTAAGGCAAGTTACTTGGCTCATTGAGTAGCATAATATCTGGGCATCGCTATAATACTGCCCATCAATATCAATTTAAAACGGTAAAGAACTGGATAATGTTTGAGAACTTAACTGACAGATTGTCACGTACGCTGAAGAATATCAGTGGCCGTGGTCGCTTAACGGAAGAAAACGTTAAGGAAACTTTGCGCGAAGTTCGTATGGCCCTACTTGAGGCCGATGTTGCTTTACCGGTTGTGCGCGAATTTGTTAATAGCGTAAAAGAGCGTGCTGTCGGACAAGAGGTTTCTAAAAGCCTAAGCCCAGGACAGGCGTTTATTAAGATTGTCCAGAGTGAGCTAGAAAATGCGATGGGCGAAGCCAACGAGGCTTTGGATCTATCAGCTCAACCTCCGGCAGTGATAATGATGGCGGGTCTGCAAGGCGCGGGTAAAACTACCAGTGTCGCTAAGCTGTCAAAGTTTTTGCGAGAGCGTGAAAAGAAATCTGTATTGGTTGTCAGTGCTGACGTATACCGTCCTGCTGCAATCAAGCAACTAGAAACCTTAGCTGAAGAAGTTGAAGTTGAGTTTTTCCCATCAGATGTTAGCCAAAAGCCTGTTGATATTGCTAATGCTGCGATTGCACATGCCAAGCTTAAGTTCATTGATGTAGTGATTGTCGATACGGCAGGTCGCTTACATGTTGATGAAGCGATGATGGACGAAATTAAAGAGCTTCACGCGACTGTAAACCCTGTTGAGACCTTGTTTGTGGTTGATGCCATGACGGGTCAAGATGCGGCTAACACTGCTAAAGCCTTTAATGAAGCGCTACCACTAACGGGTGTTGTACTGACAAAAGTGGATGGTGATGCTCGCGGTGGTGCAGCGTTATCGATTCGTAATATTACGGGTAAACCGATTAAGTTCTTGGGTGTCGGTGAGAAAACTGACGCACTAGAAGCTTTCCACCCAGACCGAATCGCTTCGCGTATTCTTGGTATGGGCGATGTATTATCGCTGATTGAAGAAGTCGAGCGCGGCGTTGACCAAGAAAAGGCGATGAAACTTGCCTCTAAGGTCAAAAAGGGCGGTAGTTTCGATTTAGAAGATTTCCGTGAGCAGCTGCAGCAGATGAAGAACATGGGCGGCATGATGAACATGATTGAGAAGCTGCCAGGTGTTGGTCAACTGCCACCAGAAGCGCTTGCTCAAGTTCAAGACGGTAAGATGACTGGACAAATGGAAGCTATTATCAACTCAATGACTCCCGGTGAACGTCAACGTCCTGACATTATTAAAGGCTCTCGTAAGCGCCGTATTGCTATGGGGTCTGGTACACAAATTCAAGATGTAAACCGTTTACTTAAACAGTTTACTCAGATGCAGAAGATGATGAAGAAAATGTCATCTAAAGGCGGCATGAAAAAGATGATGCGTGGTATGAGCGGTATGTTACCACCGGGTATGAAAATGCCAGGCCGCTAGTCTATTATTAATCGTTCCGTACAAAATTTTACAGGCTAGAGTGAGTTTTCATTCTAGCCTGTAAATCGTTTTTGGCGTAATAAACGTCGATTACGGTTGCATTCGCCGGTCAGTCAGGTAAAATCGGCCGGCTTTCTATCTGGGGCTCTCCGCGAACACGGAGTTTCAGTTTTTATTTTTGCTTGATAAAAAGCAAATCATTAGAGGATACAAAACGCATGGTTACCATTCGTTTAGCTCGTGGCGGCGCAAAAAAGCGTCCATTTTATAACATCGTTGTTGCTGACAGCCGTAACGCCCGTGACGGTCGTTTCATTGAGCGTGTTGGCTTTTTTAACCCATTAGCTCGTGGCCAAGAAGAAGCTCTACGCTTAGATCTTGACCGTGTTGAGCACTGGGTTTCTAACGGTGCTGCTACATCTGACCGTGTAGCAAAATTGATCAAAGACGCTCGTAAAGCAGCTGCTTAATAGCGTTAAGGTATAGATTGATGAGCAGTAAACAAGAACCCGTCGTACTTGGGAAATTAGGTTCAAGTCACGGCATTAAAGGTTGGTTGAAGATCACTACCTATACCGATTCTGTTGAAGGTATTTTTGATTATTCTCCTTGGTTGTTAAAAGAGCAAGGTGAATGGCGTGAGGTTAAAGTCCTCCAGTGGCGTATGCAAGGTAAAGCGGTAGTCGCTTGTCTTGAAGGCGTAGAAACACGGGATCAGGCTCAGGCACTTACAAATTGTGAGATTGCCGTCACTCCTGAACAGATGGAAGTTTTGCCAGAAGATGAATTCTACTGGCGAGATCTTATCGGATGTGAAGTGGTGAATACCAAAGGCTATAACATGGGTAAAGTGCAAGAGATCGTGGAAACAGGATCAAATGACGTACTCCTAGTTAAAGCTAACGCAAAAGATGGCTTTGGCAAAGCGGAACGAATGATCCCCTTTGTTACCGAACAGTTCATCCAAAAGGTGGATTTGACGGCAAAACAGATTTTAGTGGATTGGGATCCGGACTTTTAAGTCGAGGTAGAGCAGATGTGGTTAGGGGTAGTAACCCTGTTTCCGGAGATGTTTCGTGCCGTAACAGACTTTGGTGTAACGGGTCGTGCAGTTAGTAAAGGATTACTAGAGATGCAAACGTGGAATCCTCGTGATTTCACCCATGATAAACATAAGACAGTGGATGACCGCCCATACGGTGGTGGCCCTGGCATGTTAATGATGGTGCAACCTCTACGTGATGCCATCCATGCGGCGAAAGCTGCAGCTGGAAAAGAGGCAAAGGTGATCTACCTTTCTCCTCAAGGCCGTAAGCTGACACAGCAAGGCGTTGAAGAGTTAGCAAAATCATCCTGTTTGGTCTTAGTGTGTGGACGATACGAAGGTGTCGATGAGCGCATTATACAAACTGAAGTGGACGAAGAGTGGTCGATTGGAGATTACGTGCTTTCGGGCGGTGAACTTCCTGCGATGACTTTGATTGATTCAGTATCGAGACTTGTTCCTGGCGTGCTAGGAAAGAAGGCTTCAGCAGAGCAGGACTCCTTCTCTGACGGTTTACTGGATTGCCCCCACTATACGCGTCCTGAAAGTATGGATGGGCTGGATGTTCCAGCCGTGTTACTAAGTGGCAACCACGAACATATTAGACGCTGGCGTTTGCAACAAAGTCTCGGAAGAACTTTGTTAAGACGACCAGAATTACTTGAAAATCTAGCTCTGACTGGCGAACAAGAGCAGCTTTTAGCTGAATTTGTTGACAGCATCAAACAAGATGCTTAGTCGAAGCGCAGTTATTACTAGTATGGAGTTTATTTAATGAATAACATCATCAAAATGCTCAACGAAGAGCAAATGAAAACCGACGTACCAGAATTTGGTGCCGGTGATACAGTAGTTGTAAAAGTACGTGTTGTAGAAGGCGGTAAAGAGCGTCTACAGGCGTTTGAAGGCGTTGTAATCGCTAAGCGTAACCGCGGCGTTCACTCTGCATTCACAGTACGTAAAATCTCTAATGGTGAAGGTGTTGAGCGTGCGTTCCAGACTCACAGCCCAATCATCTCTAGCATCGAAGTTAAGCGTCGCGGCCGTGTTCGTCGTGCTAAGCTTTACTACCTACGTGAGCGTTCAGGTAAGTCTGCACGTATCCGTGAGAAGCTTTCAACTAAGTAATTACTTTTTAGTAATAATTAGTTCGGCTAAAAAAAGATGCAGTGTTCGCACGAGAAACCGCCTATATGGCGGTTTTTTGTTGGCTGCGATTTATGATCTTTCATTTTCCTATTCTGAAGACTTATAGCCAGTGCCTTGTTTCAAACGCTGAAGCATCATAGAGAGCCAAACCAACAACAATAATTTTCATTATTTAAATTTGCTGCTTGATCTTAGCCTTGCTCGCTGGCATAGTGCTCTCAAGATGTAATGGTGTAGCAGTACGGCGTTACGATTAATTAGTTTAGCTAACGGTTAACTCTGCAAATTGGTTTGCAACAGTAGAAGACTTAAATCAGGTGATGAGCATGCAGCAAGATACAATTAACAACGTACATATTAGTTCAGAGAAAGTGTTGGTGACTCCAGAGGAGCTAAAGCGTGCTTTGCCATTATCTGCTCATGCTAGTCAATATGTGATTAATGCGCGTAAAACCGTATCCGACATCGTCCACAAACGAGATAATCGAGTGTTGGTGATCTCTGGACCTTGTTCAATCCATGATATTGATGCCGCTAAAGAGTACGCGCTTAAACTTAAAAAGCTCCATGATGAGTTGGGTGACCAATTTTACGTATTGATGCGGGTGTACTTTGAGAAGCCACGCACCACTGTAGGTTGGAAGGGGATGATCAACGATCCAGATATGGATGAGTCATTTGATGTTGATAAAGGCTTACGTAAAGCACGCGAACTGATGATTTGGCTTGCTGAGCTTGAGCTGCCGGTTGCGACTGAAGCGCTTGATCCTATTAGCCCCCAGTACATGTCAGAGTTGATCACTTGGTCAGCTATTGGCGCACGTACAACTGAATCACAAACTCACCGTGAGATGGCATCGGGTCTATCTATGCCAGTTGGCTTCAAAAATGGTACCGATGGCAAATTAGGCGTAGCAATAAATGCATTAGAATCAGCCGCAAGTAGCCACCGCTTTATGGGGATAAACCAAAAAGGCCAAGTTGCCCTGCTGCAAACAGCGGGTAATCCAGACGGGCATGTGATTTTGCGTGGCGGTAAAGCGCCAAATTACGATGCCGCAAGTGTCGCTGAGTGCGAACAGCAGTTACATGCAGCCAATTTGAATGCACGCTTGATTGTTGATTGTAGTCACGGTAACTCTTCAAAAGATCACAATAAGCAGACACCAGTATGCGAAGATGTATTCAATCAAATTCTTAACGGCAACCAGTCGATTATTGGTGTGATGCTTGAAAGCCACCTTAATGCGGGCAAGCAGAGTAGTGATTTGCCGGTTAGTGAACTCGCTTATGGCGTGTCTGTTACTGATGCATGTATTGATTGGCAGACAACCGATACATTATTACGCAGTGGAGCTGCAGACTTAGCTTCAGTATTACCAACAAGGTTTGATATGCTGAAAGTAGCAAACGGCTGATGGAAGAGAGAGTAATGAACGAGAAGACCACTGCAGAGCTTGAAAACCTAAGAGGCTTGATTGATGGCGTTGACCAGCAATTACTGCACCTACTCAGAAAGCGTTTAGATTTAGTGGCGCAAGTAGGCGCTGTTAAGCACGGTGCAGGGCTTCCAATCTATGCGCCACAGCGTGAAGCGAAGATGCTAGCTAAAAGGCGCGCAGAAGCACAAGCGATGGACGTTGCACCGCAACTTATTGAAGACATTTTACGGCGTTTAATGCGCGAGTCTTACCTTAATGAAAAGGATGTTGGCTTTAAGCAAGTTAAAGCTGATTTAGGGCATGTGGTCATTGTCGGTGGAGAAGGTAAGCTTGGCGGGTTATTTTCGCAGATGCTTACTTTATCTGGATATGAAGTTAAGTCGTTAGATAAAGATGACTGGCTTAATAGCCAAACTATTTTTGACGGCGCTGGTCTCGTCATTGTTACCGTGCCTATCAATATTACCTGCGAATTGATTGCCAGTAAGCTGACCCAGCTACCAAGCAACTGTATTCTTGCGGACTTAACCTCGATTAAGAGTGCGCCAGTTGAAGCTATGTTAGCGGCCCATTGTGGACCGGTTTTGGGATTGCACCCGATGTTTGGCCCTGACGTTGGTAGCCTTGCTAAGCAAGTTGTTGTGGTTTGTCATGGTCGCGGTGAGTCTGAATACCAATGGCTTATCGAGCAGATAAAAATTTGGGGTGCACGCATTGTTGAGGCTGAGCCTGAAAAACATGACAAAGCGATGCAGCTGGTGCAAGCGATGCGCCATTTCTCCTCATTTGTTTATGGGCTTAATCTTTATAAAGAGGAAGCCGATATTGAGTCGTTGTTGCAGTTTAGCTCGCCTATTTACCGTTTAGAGCTGGCGATGGTAGGGCGCTTGTTTGCCCAGAGTCCAGAACTCTACGCTGACATCATCTTTGCTCAAGAGGAGAGTTTAGTTGCTATTAGTGACTACCTTGATAATTACTCACAGGCATTGCAGATCCTAAAATCTGGTAATCGAGAGGCTTTTGTTAAGCAGTTTGAAGAAGTTGCGCAGTGGTTTGGTGATTTTGCACCGCAGTTTCAACGTGAAAGCCGCGCAATGCTGCAATCTGTGAATGACATGAAAACTGGCTAACCTGATTTGAGTTTTTGTGAGAGATAAAAGGAGCCACGGCTCCTTTTTTGTTTTCTAGCATTTATAAAATTCTTATCCAGTCCTCAAAATACTAATTCAAAACCCATTACAAAGCCGACTCCAGCGTCTTTACTTTAATTCAAACACACTGAAATGAGAGTCGTTATCAGGTTGATTCTTATCCATGGCCAATATAAGGCAAATATCAGCCAATATTTATAATTTAGCATTCGCTTAAAGTGATCTCTTTCATAGTTTTAGTCTTTGTCGATAAAAAGTGCTTTTGCAATTTTTTAATCGGCGTAAACTTAGCTTTAAAGATGCAAATTATATGCATGTATTAAGTATTAGGAGTAAGTGTCGTGTTTTGTATTCAATGTGAGCAAACAATTAGAACGCCTGCGGGCAATGGCTGTAGTTACACTCAAGGTATGTGTGGTAAGTCGTCTGATACATCAGACCTACAAGATCTTCTGATTTATATTCTTCAAGGGGTGTCAGCATACGCTGTTCGTGCTCGTGAAGTCGGCGTTATCGATCACGAGATTGACACTTTTGTGCCAAAGGCATTCTTTGCTACGCTAACCAATGTTAACTTCGATGATGACCGTATTATTGAATACACAGCGCAAGCAAACACTTTCCGTAGTCGTTTACAAACAGCTTATGAAGCTAAATGTGCTGAGCTAAATGTTGAAGCAAAAGCTCCAACAGCGACAATGCAGCTAGTCTTGGGTACAACTAAGCCTGAGATGCTAACACAAGCTCTTCAAGCTGCGCCTAACCGCGGTAAAGATGAAGTTCATGAGGATATCATGGGTTTACGTTTACTTTGCTTATATGGCCTTAAAGGCGCAGCGGCTTACATGGAGCATGCTCGCGTTCTTGACCAAACTAACGATGAAGTTGCTGGTGAATTCCACGAAATTATGGCTTTTCTAGGTGAAGATTCTGTTGATGGTGACAAGCTATTTGAAACCGCAATGCAAATCGGTCAGCTAAACTACCGCGTCATGGCGATGCTCGATGAAGGCGAGACACACGCATTTGGTCACCCAGAGCCAACTCAAGTGAACACCAAATCTGTAAAAGGTAAAGCTATTTTAGTGTCTGGTCATGACATGAAAGATCTAGAGCTTATCTTGCAACAAACTGAAGGTAAGGGCATCAACGTATTCACTCACGGTGAAATGCTACCTGCACTTGCTTACCCAGAGTTGAAAAAATACCCACACCTTGTAGGTAACTACGGTAGTGCATGGCAGAACCAACAGAAAGAGTTCGCCACATTCCCTGGTGCTGTAGTAATGACTTCTAACTGTATTATCGACCCTAATGTGGGCGATTATTCAGACCGAATCTTCACTCGTAGTATTGTTGGCTGGCCTGGTGTTAGTCACATCATCGGTGATGATTTTAGTGCTGTTATCGCTAAAGCTGAGGCTTTAGAAGGTTTTGCTTATGATGAGATCCCCCATCTAATCACTATAGGCTTTGCTCGTAACGCACTTATGGCAGCTGCACCAACCGTGATTGATAATGTGAAAAGTGGTGCTATTAAGCATTTCTTCTTGGTTGGTGGTTGTGACGGTGATAAAGAGGAGCGTGGATACTTCACAGATATAGCCACTCAAGCGCCTGATGACTCGCTTATCCTGACTTTAGGTTGTGGTAAGTACAAGTTCAACAAACTTGAGTTTGGTGATATCAACGGTATCCCACGTTTACTGGATATTGGTCAGTGTAATGATGCTTACTCAGCAATCCAACTTGCAATTGCACTTTCAGAAGCATTTGAGTGTGACATCAATGAGCTTCCTTTGACCTTGGTATTGTCTTGGTTTGAGCAAAAAGCGATTGTGGTATTGCTTACGTTACTGTCTCTAGGAGTGAAGAACATCCTTACTGGTCCAACGGCGCCAGCGTTCTTAACTGCAAACTTAGCTAACGTGTTAGAAGAGAAGTTTGGACTACGCACTACAACAACTGTAGAAGCGGATCTTAATCGCATTCTAAACGTGGCGTAACAGCTCGTTTAGGCGCTGATGAGTTAGTAAAAATGGCCACTCATATGTGGCCATTTTTATGTCGGTAATAGGGTAAAAAGAAATGATGAATAGTACGAATACACCTGTAAATGGCTCTTTCACTGCTGAGCAGTGGCAAGCGGGTGAGCATCAATTGGTTTGTGTGGAAAAATGGCATGAAACTCATGATGTGATCAGTTTTCGTTTCCAAGGTGTGAGACCGGCAAAGTTTCACTTTAAACCGGGGCAGTTCCTTACATTATTGCTAGAGATAAATGGTGAGAAAATCGGCCGCAGTTACACCATTAGCTCATCACCATCTCGTCCATTTTCAATTGTATTGACCGTTAAGCAGATTGAGGGCGGTAAGGTATCGAACTACCTTGCTAACAACCTAGACGTTGGTCATGTTGTGCGTGCCTTAGGACCAGATGGTGCCTTTAACCTGATCGATATAGAAGCTGAAAAATACCTATTTTTGAGCGCTGGTTGCGGGATCACGCCGATGTACTCAATGTCTAGATGGTTGGCGGATACTCAGATTAATCCAGATATTGCTTTTTTACATAGCGCTAAGTCAACAGAGGATCTCATTTTCAAGCAACCGCTTGAGCAGATGGCTGATCGCAGTGACCAGTTTAAACTTAACTATATTTTAGAAAACGTCGATTCCGAGACTTGTGCTCATGTCGACAGTGAAGCCGGCAGGTTGTCTGCGGACAATCTACAGCGATTAGTTGCAGACTTTCACTCGCGCACAGTATTTGTCTGTGGACCTGAGCCATATATGGCAGCGGTAAAAACACTGCTTGAATCAATTGATTTTGATATGAGTAAGTTTCATCAAGAGAGCTTCGGTTCGTTCAAAGGCGATCTTGGTGAGCTTGCAGCGGCAAAAGAGGTTGCTGCAAGTGATGAAAAGAGTGGCTTTATGTTGCAAATTGGCGACAGAACCCGGGCACTTTCTAGTGAGCAAACTGTGCTCGATGGTGTTGAGGCCGAAGGCCTACCTATTATTGCTGCATGCCGCTCAGGTGTCTGCGGTGCCTGCAAATGTAAGGTGGTAGAGGGTGAAACTGAGTCAACCAGTCAAATGTCATTGACCGCTGACGAGATAGCGCAAGGCTACGTATTAGCTTGCTCAACTAAGTTGAAGTCTAACGTCACGCTAGAACTTTAAACTTTGCTCAGTAAAGAATGTTAAGTAATTCCAAATAAATCAGTAGTGAAAGTTGCGAAACTCACAATGAGAAAGTAAGGTTAAAGGCAGGCAGTAATGTAATTTACGCCTGTCTTTTCTTTTTTGGTGGAGTGGAATATGGTATCAACAACGCATACTGAAGCTTTACCTTTAGAAGACAAAAGTCTTGCTCATATGCTCTACGGGCTAATGGCATGCTTCCCTATTGTGTTACTCCCTGCGGTATTAAGCTTATGTATTAACTTAAACCAACGTCCAAATACCTTAAGTTCTATGCTTGCATCCCACCTTAGGTGGCAGCGATGGTCGATTATCTGTATGTTACTGGTTATGGCCATCGGTTACTTAAGTAATCAACCTTGGCTTAGCGCAATGCTCTATGTTGCTGCTTCAGTTTGGTTTAGTGGTCGTATATTTAAAGGCTGGTTGAGCCTCATTGAAGGCCGTTGTATATAACTTCGCCTATCTCTAGGCCTTAATTACGAGTACAACCTGTGACCAGCTATGAAATTCTCTGCCTGCTATCTGCGCTTTCTTTAGTTATTTCGTTAATCTCTTCTCGCTTACATCGATGGCAAGACACCATTACCATCACAGCATTAGCCTTATTGTTGAGTTTACTCATCTTAGCGGCAGGGAAGATCTTCGGTGTGTCAGTTTATTCAAGCTTAGTAACTGATCTTGAACAGCTCGACTTTAAAGCTTTGTTGCTTAACGGTATGTTGGGTTTTTTACTGTTTGCTGGGGCGCTGCAAATAAAACTACAGGTACTTAAAAAGCAGCGCTGGGAGATATTCACCCTTGCCTTTGTGGGTACGCTTATCTCGACGGCAGTTATTGGTGGTGTACTTTATTGGGTTTCTAGCTTTCTAGGCTTATCGCTTCAACTTAGCTACTGCTTGTTATTTGGTGCACTTATATCACCAACCGATCCGATAGCGGTGCTGGCTATCATCAAGCAACTTGGTGCGCCTGAAGACATTGCTACACAAGTTGAAGGCGAGTCATTGTTTAATGATGGTATAGGTTTAGTGATTTTTGTTGCTATCTCACAGGTTGCCTTTTCCACTGAACCGTTGACGGTAATGGGTATCGCAGGTCTATTTTTACAAGAAGCGGTCGGTGGCGTTATTTATGGTGCTATTCTCGCCGCAGGCTTACATTTTATGTTGGGCTTCTCTGAAGATAAAACCCAGTATCTGTTGATGACTCTATTGCTACCCACTGCAGGTTATGTGGTGGCAGATATGATTGGTGTTTCAGGGCCTTTAGCAATGGTAACTGCTGGGATTATCGCTGGCAATTTAAGTATTCCTAAACTACTGAAAAAGAACGAATGTGTCACTCTAGAGAGTTTTTGGGGGCTGATTGAGTCGTTCTTTAACTCACTGCTGTTCTTACTACTAGGTCTACTGTTACTGCTTATTGATTTCGATGCTGAGCTTTGGTGGTTCATGCTGCTATCAGTTCCGATTGTGCTGCTTGGCCGTTCAGTGAGTGTTTACTTGCCATATTTGGCTTTTCGCCGAGTAAAGCATTACAACTCTTTTGCTGAAAAAATTCTTGTCTGGGGTGGACTCAGAGGTGGCTTAGCATTAGCGATGGCGATGAGCTTACCTACAGGAGTGATGTTGGCGACGGGGAGTAATATTGATTTGAGGGAGCTATTGATGGTGATGACCTACGCAGTGGTCGTGTTTTCCATCTTGGTTCAAGGAACAACTATTCCTCGGCTCATTGATAAGAGCAATGCCGAAGATAAAGGCACGATGTAACACATAATAATGGCCGTGAGCGTAAGTGCTCACGGCCGTTATTATTAACTATTTTTAGCGGTATAGATTGTTGAGTAGATCGTTAAGTAGCGTTTGTTGCTCCTCGCTATTACCTGCCTGTTCAATGCTGGCGATATTGACGACTATGCCGTCGCCGCCAAGTTGCTTAATCGCTGTGCTAAATCCTGCTAGCTGCTCAGTTTCTACAGCGTAGCTAGGGTTGACTAGCACAGGTAGGTGGCTAGCCGTTTTAAGCTGTACTAACGCCGCTAAATCCAGTGACGGTTTGCCTGAATTATTCAGTGTACTTACACCAGATTCACATAGCGCCAATTGTTGATTGCCTTGACTCAATACCACCTCAGCAGCATCTAACAAGTCATCAATACTCGCCATGGTATTTCGTTCTATAATGACTGGCAGCAACAATGAGCCTAACTGAGTGAGTATTGCTTGGTTATACATTTGCGTACCAGACAATATAATCGCATCAGCTATCTGAGCGGTTACAGCTAAGTCGGTTTCATGCTCAACCATTAAAATACACACGAGTCCAAACTGTTCTAAGGTCTTTTTAAATTGAGAGAGTGATACAAGTAGTTCTCTTTGTTGACTTAAACCTTGGATCACTACCGCTTGGAATCCAGCTTCTTTTAATGCTTTCGCGCGTTGCTCAAACTCGGTCGTTTCAAAAGGCAGGTGCAATTGAGCAATGGCGGCCAAATGATTGTTACCTATATTGAGTTGGCCACAAACTATCTCTGTTGCTTGGGTTTTAAACTCTTTGCTATAGCGTTTCTCTTTGGTCGATGCGGTGCTCGCTAAAGTGCTTACTTTTGATGTACTAGGTTCAATCATCAATTGGCTGTTGGTTAGTTGTGTAGGGTTGACCGTTTCACATGGGTAACATCCCAATACCTTGATAAAGCGCGTCGTTCTTTCTAGCTCTTTTAATGCTGCTTGCATTGGCTCACTGGAAAGGTTTGCGTCGATGTCCAAATAGAACATCTCTTCCCATGGTGTACCGGGAATTGGACGCGATTCGAGTTTACTCATATTTAGGTTTCTAGCCTTTAGCACTAATAAAGCTTCGACCAAGGCGCCGGGTTTTTGTCCTGTGGCCATAATCAAGGTGCACTTGGCAGGTAATTGTTCAGGAACATCAACGGCTTTACGGGCGACAACAATAAAGCGACTTTGGTTAATTTTTTGATTGGCTAAGCCTGTCTCGATAGCTTCAAGCTGATATAAAGCGCCGCCCTCACTGCTACCAATAGCTGCAACGCTGTTGTCTTGAGCGTTACAGACCATATCCATTGCTTCAGCGCTACTAGAGCAATACTCTAGCTTGAAGTCACCATGTTGACTTAGATAACGACTGCACTGACTAATAGGTTGTGGGTGCGCGTACACTGTTTTTACATCATTGATGTTGGTGCCGCTTTTCGCTAGCAGGCAGTGTCCAACTTCAATGGTTGTTTCGCCGACAATGGCTAAACTTGTGTGTTGCAGTACATCGTATACTTCGTTGATTGAACCTGAAGAGGTGTTCTCTATCGGCAGGAAACCATAATCTGCATGACCAGATTCAACCGCTTGCACTATCTCATCAAAACTTTGGCAGCCTAAATCCTGCATTTCAACTTGGCGTCTGTCGCAGTAGCGACTTGCTGCTAAATAGGAATATGAGCCTCTAGCACCGAGATAAGCAACACAATACTGCTGCTGTTGAGTTTGTGGATTAGCGCGGCCATGTAAGTAGGCTTGCTGGTTTAGTACCGAATCTTCAATAATGCTTTGATAAAGCGAGATAACATAATGCGCATCTAACCCTTGTTCGCGGCCTTGCTTAACGAGGCGCGCTAGCAACTCTTTTTCGCGGATTGTATCGCGTATAGGTCTGACATCCACTTCTTTACTACGAGCAACATCTAAACTTAACTCGCGGCGTTTAGCCAGCAGAGCTAAAAGATCATTGTCGAGAGTCGTTATTTGCTCTCGAGTGTGGTTTAAAGGTTGTGGTTTGCTCATTAGTGCCTCTACATCTTATTTAGCGCGCTTAGAATTAAAAAAGCCTCCCGTGTGGGAGGCTTTGGAATTTTCACTTTCGTTTTTACACCGAAATTCCGCCTCCGAGGGTGGGGGGCATAAAAAAGAAAGTAAAAAACGCAGTTTGGATTTTGTTCATGGATTAAAACTAAAGCGGAGTCGGTTTACTGTCAATCAAAACTTGGGCTATTTGAAAATTTTGTAAGAAAAAGCGCACCTGAGGTGCGCTTTTGGACAAAAGTTAATAATAAAATCAAGCTGCGTATTCCTCCTCTATGTTGTCGTCAAAGCCTTCATCAATGGCATCATCTTCTCTTTTAAGTGTTGCGTGACGTTGGCTTTCTGGTTTGTGTGTTAGGCGATTTAGCTGTTTCTCCAGCTTTTGTCCCATTGCATTGATTGCTGCATATAGGTCTTCATGTTTCGCCTGGGCAAATAACTTGGCACTTGGAATGCCGACAGAAGCTTCAATCTTAAAACCTTGTTTCTCCTGTAGTATGATTACATGTGGATTAATAAGCTGCACATCGTGTCGTGCTAATTTTGCTAATCTTGCTTCAATACGTTCGCGGATAGATTCAGTAACTTCGAAGTGCTTGCTAGTAATCTTTATCATATGTCGAACCTTTTGTTGTTTCCTTGAATTCAGACTAACAATCTCACTAACGAAAGTCGTGATCTAAATCACGTTTTACAGTGTCTTTTAAATCGTTCGCTTTTTATTTGATCACTTAGACAAATATAGTCAATAACTGCCAAAATTTCCTTGAAAACCGCGAAAAACAGGTTCATATTTGAATAGATAAGAGCCCGCTCAATTAGCTGTTTTTTTAAAATCCTCTGCATAAATAACCCCATAGCTCTTACCCTCAGCTCAATATATAATGCTCACAAAAGACCAATTAATTTCTGAGACCGAACATTCATGACGCAAAACACTGTCAAAGTTAAAGTATGGGATATTCCAACAAGGCTCTTTCACTGGGGGATGTTGTGTTTGCTTGGTGGATTATGGTGGACTGCTGAGTCAGGAGAGATGGAGTGGCACCAACTACTGGCTTACAGTTTAATGATTTTACTTGCCACGCGACTGCTTTGGGGCTTTATAGGCAGTGATACTGCACGGTTTAGCCATTTTGTTCGCTCTCCGAAAACGGTATTTAACTACCTTAAGCAAACTAAGCAGAATGGGATTTCTGCGAGTGTTGGGCATAATCCGGTTGGTGGCTATATGGTTGTCGCACTCATCTCGCTTGTTTGCTTGCAGCTGGTGAGTGGACTTTTCGCAACGGATGACATTTTTACCGAGGGGCCACTATATAGTAGTGTGAGTAGTGATACTGCTGCATGGTTAACTTGGCTGCACAAAAAGAACTTTGATCTGATTTTGATATTAGCTGCGATACATGTTTTGGCTGTCGGTGTACATATGATAAAAGGTGATAAAATTATAATGGCGATGTTTAGTGGCTATAAACGTCTTCCAGAAGTTCAAGCGCCGTCTTTAGCATTTGCATCGGTATTAAAGGCAGTTGTAATCTTGCTGGTGATAGGGGCGTTGGTGTTGAATTATTTGATGTTGCCGATTATCGATATGCTGTAGTGACAATATTTGAATCGTAAAGGGTAAAATGTAAGAGCCAGCTTAATCTAAGCTGGCTCTCTTGTTACTTAATCTTTCTTGTATACGTCGTGACAACCTTTACAGCTCTTACCTGTATTCATAAAGGCTTTCTTGATCTCTTTCTTGTCACCTTTCTCTGCAGCTAAAGCAAGCACAGCTGCATTCTCTTGGAAGGTCTTCATCTTGGCATCAAAATCAGTTTTATCACTCCAGATCTTTGCAAGAGCTTCTGTTTCACCTTTATCAGAACCACTGATAAAACCTTCAAGTGGCAGCTTAGAAAGAGCAGCAACATTTGTCGCACGCATGGCGAATACGCTAGCGTCGTAATCTTTCTTGCCTTTTAGCATTGCGCCCATGTCACCAAAGTTATAGGCAATCATCCCAAAAGCAGATTGACGATAATGAATGGCGTCATCAGCGTCATCAAAATTATTAGCTTGCACACCAGTAGTAATAGTTGCTGTCGCAGCGAGTGCGATTAGACTCATCTTTAATGATTTTTTCATGGCTATTCTCACGTTTTTATTATGTTATGTGACTTGTTTCGCGCTATTGTACCTATTTTTAGCTAGTTGACTCCATTCGTTTTTTATTAAAATTACGCTTAGTTACAATTAAGTTGGATATAGCACTTAAATTTCTTCTCTCAAAATACGTGACTGGAAACTGAATCCTGATAAACTGGCTGTAATGATGCACTAGTACACCATTGAGGCTGAAATGCGCGCAGAGTGGGATTTAGTTTTAGACAAAGTCATGGCTCAAAAGGATCACAGTGCTTTAGTGACACTGTTCGAATTGTTATTAACCGAAGAGGAGCGTAGTGCTGTTGCTGGTAGGCTTAAGGTTTTTCAGACATTGTTGCATGGGGATATGAGCCAGCGACAAATCGCCCATGAATATCAAATTAGTATCGCAACCATCACTCGTTGTTCTAATTACTTAAAACACATGACTGAAGCACAGCGCGTGCAGATAAAGCAGTTGACCTTGTAGCTAAATGTAGCTTGAATGAATAACTTTGTGCTTACGATAACTGAGCCGTCGAATAAATATGTACATACTATAACTGCACAGACAAAGACCGAAAACAGGGGCTGTTTTGGCGTCTAACTTGTTGGTTAAAAGTGCAGCTAGAAAACACAGAGCGGGAACATGTTCATAAACCTGAGTGGGCAGCCAGCCTTTTTTACGACGTTTTTTTGAATCTGTGCGGCGGTTATTGGAACGAAGAGCGTAAACTCTGCTACCTAATAGGACGAGAATAATCGCAAGTCCTTGCGCAAAGGGATGCTCGATAATTAATAGTGAGAGGCTTCCAATAGCAATGTAGCAGTAGGGTAAAGCCTCATAAAGTGGTTTCGATAACATCGGCAAATCCTTTGCACGCAATTCATGCTCTTGAGTGTAGAACATAAAAAAAGCGCGTTTCATTTTTGTAATGAAACGCGCCTTAAATCAGTCTAAAGAGCTAGATAGTTTTAGTGTCTGCAACCACAGCCACCGTTGCCATCGCAACCCTCTTTAGCTTCTTTGGTTTCGTCGTCACTGCAACAACCGCCTTCATGGCTGTGCTCATGCTCGCCACCACAACATCCACCTTCATGAGAATGTTCGTGTCCGCCACAGCTAGAACCTGCCGCGTGAATGTGACCGTGAGCGACTTCTTCTTCTGTCGCAGTGCGCACGTCAAGAACTTCAACGTTAAAGCTCAGTGTTTGACCTGCTAAAGGGTGGTTACCATCTACGATAACAACGTCATCTTTAACTTCTGTCACTTGAACAGGACGTTGTCCCATTTCTGTTTCAGCGATGAAACGCATGCCAGGTACGATATCTTCGATGTCACCAAAAGCTGATAATGGGACTTCTTGGCATAGACCATCATGGTATGCGCCATAGCCTTGCTCTGCATCGACAGTTACATCAAGTACGTCACCTTGCTCTTTACCTTCAAGAGCAGCCTCTAGGCCTGGGATCATGTTTTCTGCACCGTGCAAATATAGCATCGGCTCGCCTTCAAAAGAGCTTTCTACAAGCTGGCCTTTTGCATCTGATAATCGGTAATGGATGCTTACTGCACATTTTTCGGTGATTTTCATATTGGCTCCAATCGGTAATTTGCGCGCATTCTAGCTCGGATTGTGTCAATTTGCGACAGATTGGATCGACTTATGCTACCTAAGCCACATCTTTATTAGGAATCGAATTGGCTTAGTAAATATAATTAGCTACCACTTATAGCTAAATATCATAAATAGTGCTTTTTAGTTTTATCAGTAACTGCGCTGGATTCTTGCAGAGGCCTTTGAGGCTAAAATGTAAAAATGAGCCTCAGTTATAAGATTTGACTATTACCCATAGCGTTAATCCGTATTAATTTTTGCAGTATTTCAACTCTGTAAAATCGTTTAATTAACAATGATATGTGTGTTGTCGCTGTTTATGTTTACGTTAACGTAACATTTGAGACTGTAAAGGAGTATTAACGACTACTTATTAAAATTACCATTTATAGCGCTTTATTGCTGTTTACTCGAGAAAATGGTCATTAATAACAATAATGATAATTTAGGGGTTGACACTTCTTGGTTAAAAAGCAATTCTGTTAGCACACAAATTATTCCAATTGGATTAAACCTAATTTATATGTCTAGCCATCAGTTAATGATCACCACGATTATTACAACCACCACGATTACCAACGTGGGGGCGGGCTAAGCACAACCTGATATAAGTTAAATATCAAGCCCGCTCCCCACAAAGGAGCGGGCTTTTTTGTTTCTTAACGTGGCGCGGCACAAGGAGTTTTCGATGAAAGTAATGAAATTTGGTGGAACCTCGCTCGCAAATTGGCAGCGATTTAGAACTGCAGCCGATATTGTAATCCAGTCGGCAAAAGCTGAGAGTACTGCGGTGGTATTATCTGCGCCAGCAACGGTGACCAATGGTTTAATTGAAATGGTAGAGGTCGCGGTAAAGGGCGGCGACTATAAAGTTGTATTAGCTAAAGTTGAGCAGGTGTTTAATGCTTTATATGCTGAGGCAGCGAGTTCTTTAACTGACGAACAAAATCAACACTTAGCTAATCGATTACAACAGCAGATGAGCTTTTGGAGCGATAAGCTTGCTGGTATGAGCCTACTCAATGAGTGTCCAGAGAGTGTAGAGGCCGCTGTGTTAGTAGGCGGTGAGAAACTGTCTTCTGCATTGATGGTTGAAGTGATGAAGGCGGCTGACTATTCGTCAGCGATATTGGAACCAGAATCTCTGCTGGTAGGATATGGTCCGCGGTTGGAGTCTGTGGTCGATATTGAAGCGAGTAAGCTACGGTTCGGCGAGTTAGATCTGAGCGCTGCTCATGTGTGGGTTATGCCAGGTTTTACCGCTGGAGATAGCGACGGTAAGATAGTGACTTTAGGTCGGAATGGCTCCGATTATTCTGCAGCGGTACTATCAGCGTGCCTACAAGCAAGCTGTTGTGAGATCTGGACCGATGTCGATGGTGTTTACAATACGGACCCGCGAGTGGTCAGCGACGCCAAACTTCTTTCACAGATGAGTTACCAAGAGGCGATGGAAGTTTCCTATTTTGGCGCGAAAGTTTTACACCCAAAAACAGTAGCGCCAATTGCTCAATACCACATTCCTTGTTATATCCGAAACACGTTAAACCCCCAAGCCGTTGGCACCTTAGTGTCTAATGAGCCAGATGAAACCGGACTCAATGTAAAAGCGATCTCAAATCTCGATGATCAAACCATGTTTGATGTGTCAGGCCCGGGCATGAAAGGCATGGTGGGGATGGCAAGTCGTACATTAGGCGCTATATCTCGTTCTGGCGTGTCAGTATCACTGATCACTCAAAGTTCCTCTGAATACAGTATTAGCTTCTGTGTCGCTACCGAAGATGCTGCTAAAGCGAAATATGCGTTAGAGCAGGAGTTTGACTTAGAACTTAAGAGTGAGTTACTGGAACCTATCGAGATGCGCCATCAATTGGCTATTGTCTCTTTAATTGGTGATGGTATGCGCACCCATAAGGGCGTTGCCGCCAAATTCTTCCAAGCTCTGGCGCAGGCGACAGTCAATATTGTTGCTATTGCACAGGGCTCATCTGAGCGCTCTATTTCTGCAGTTGTCGAGCAGCGAAAAACCAAACATGCGATATCTGCCTGTCATCAATCATTCTTTGATGTGCAGCACTATTTAGATGTATTCCTTGTTGGCTGCGGTAATGTGGGTGCCGGTTTACTTGAGCAGATTAAACATCAGCGTCAAATGTTAAAAGAGCAGCATATTGCTGTTCGTGTTTGTGGTATTGCCAACTCTAAACAGATGCTATTGGATGCTCAGGGTATCGATTTGTCTAACTGGCAGGGGTTATTAGCCGCAACAAAGCAGACCGCCAATATTGAAGAGATGCTGCTATGGGCTAAAGAGCAACAGCTGTTAAACCCAGTGCTTGTGGATTGTACCTCTAGTGAGTTTATCTCTGATCAATATCTTGCGGTAATGAATGCCGGATTGCACGTTGTTACGCCAAATAAGAAGGCCAATACTCGTGACATGGATTACTATCGTTCTCTGCGTCAAACAGCGTTAACGCAGCGCCGTCAGTTCCTTTATGAAACAACCGTTGGTGCGGGGCTGCCTGTTATCGACAACCTTAAAAAGCTACTATTTGCCGGTGATAAACTACTACGCTTTAATGGCATTTTATCGGGCAGTTTATCGTACATCTTTGGTATGTTAGATGAGGGGATGACGCTATCTCAGGCCACTAGTATTGCCAGAGACAAGTGCTTTACAGAACCAGACCCTCGTGATGATTTAAGTGGTATGGACGTTGCGCGAAAAGTACTCATACTGGCTCGTGAAGTGGGTATGGAGCTTGAGTTATCAGACATAAATGTGGAATCAGTATTGCCTGAGTCATTTGATGCATCTGGCGATGTTGACGCATTTATGGCGAATTTACCCTCTGTTGATGCTGCCATTGCACAACGCATTGAGGCGGCGAAAGCCGAAGGGAAAGTACTACGTTACGTCGGACAGATTGATGATGAAGGCTGTAAAGTGAAAATAGCTGAAGTGGATGCCAGTGACCCACTTTATAGCGTTAAAGGTGGCGAGAATGCCTTGGCATTTTATAGTCGCTACTATCAACCCATCCCATTTGTATTAAGAGGTTATGGTGCCGGAACGGATGTCACTGCGGCTGGTGCTTTTGCAGATATCTTAAGGACGTTGAACTGGACACGTGAGGTGGGCGTATGAGCGTAACTATCTATGCCCCTGCTTCAATGGGCAATGTTGGGGTGGGTTTTGACTTACTCGGCGGCGCGTTAGCACCTGTTGATGGTAGCTTACTCGGTGATAAGGTCACCGTTGAAAGCGCTGAGCAAGGGCTTGAACTCGTTGTTGTCGGTCATTGGGCTAACAAGCTTCCTGCCAAGCAAGATGAAAATATAGTGTATCAATGTGCTGTTTTTTTCCTTGAGCATTTAGGACAAAATGTAGGGCTTAAGCTGACGCTGGAGAAGAACCTACCTGTTGGCAGTGGTTTAGGCTCTAGTGCTAGCTCAGTTGTTGCTGCATTGATGGCACTCAATGAGTATTTTGAGCAACCATTTTCCGAGCTGCAAGTACTCAAACTCATGGGTGACTTTGAAGGTAAGATTAGTGGCTCTGTGCATTACGACAATGTGGCTCCTTGTTTTCTAGGTGGTATGCAGTTAATGCTAGATACCCCGCAAGCCATTTGTGAACCTATACCGACTTTTAAGCAGTGGTACTGGGTGGTCGCTTACCCTGGTATTTCATTATCAACAGCACGCATGCGTGGCTTAATGCCTGAGCATTATTCAAAGCAAACGACCATCGATTTTGGTCGTTACTTAAGTGCGTTTGTACATGCTTGCTATAAGCAAGATGACAAGCTTGCTATTGCGGTACTAAAAGATGTACTTGCTGAGCCATATCGCGCCGCTGAGATCCCACAATATCAGCAAGCAAAGTCTGCACTGAGTGAGTTAGGCATGTTGACCACAGGAATTTCGGGCAGTGGTCCGACCCTGTTTACCATTACAGATGATGCGGAAACAGCACAAGCTGCCAAGCTGTGGCTCGATGAACACTACATAGATCCTGAACTGGGTTTTTCTCATATATGTCAAATTGATGATTTAGGGGCGCGTCGCGTCTAAATAGATTTTTATGCTTTTGCCTAATGCAGCGCAATTAGCGAATAGATATAAAGAATTAAAGGAAATAGTCATGGAATTGTACAACCTAAAGCATCCCTCACAAGTCGTGAGCTTTACTGAAGCAGTCAAACTTGGGCTTGGAAAAGATCGTGGGCTTTTCTTTCCTAAAAGCATCCCTAGCTTAGAAGGTATCGACAGTATCCTTGCCTTGCCGTTTGTTGAACGCAGTAAAAAAATCATTGGAGCTTGGCTTGCGTCGGAACTGGGACAAGAGACTGTAGATCGATTGGTTGAGAAAGCATTCAATTTTGAACTGCCTTTGGTACAAGCAGATAAAAACCTCTATAGCTTGGAGCTATTTCATGGTCCTACGTTAGCCTTTAAAGATTTTGGCGCCCGTTTTATGGCGCAATGTCTAAATGAGTTAGCTAAAGATGAAAAGATAAACATTCTAACAGCGACCTCAGGGGATACTGGCGCCGCGGTTGCTGATGCATTTTACGGACTTGATAATATCAATGTTGTCGTTCTGTACCCCAAAGGCAAAATCAGTCTATTGCAGGAGAAGATGTTCACTACATTAGGTGACAATATTCATACTGTTGCAGTAAGTGCCGATTTTGATGCATGCCAGACCTTGGTAAAACAATCATTCGAAGACAGTGATATCCGTGACGGCTTGCACCTTAACTCGGCAAACTCAATTAACATTAGTCGCTTGCTGGCACAGATTTGTTATTACTTTGAGGCTGTTGCGCAATACAGACAAAGCAATAATGATGCTCCTGTTATTGCAGTACCAAGTGGTAACTTTGGTAATCTGACTGCTGGTTTGTTTGCTAAAGCGATGGGACTACCCGTTAAGCGCTTTATCGCTGCGACTAATAGCAATGATACCGTGCCACGCTACCTGGATAATGGTGAGTGGTCGCCGCAGTTAACAGTGGCAACTATGTCTAATGCAATGGATGTGGCAGAGCCAAGTAACTGGCCAAGAGTCGAGGCGATTGTTAAGGCGATGAACTGGTCTTTGGCCGAGATTAAAGGCGTTGGAGTCTCTGAAGCTGATACCTGTAATTCTGTTAAAGCGCTACATAATGGTGGATACCTATCTGAACCTCATGCGGCAATTGCCGCTTTTGCATTGAATCAAACAATGTCTGCAGATGAAAAAGGGATTTTCCTTGGCACAGCGCATCCTGCTAAGTTTAACGAAGTGGTCGAGCAAGTGTTAGAGATAGAGTTAGCACTTCCGCCAGCGCTTGAAAATGTTGTACCTAAGACTATTTTGTCGGCAGAACTGGCAGCCGATTTTGACGTCTTGAAGGCTCACTTGTTTGACGTATTAGACAAATAAATTTATTGATTAAACTCAAATAAGATAAAAGGGAAGCTGTTATGGTTTCTCTTTTATTGTGTTTGGTATGTGCGCCGCCTGTATTTTTACGTACTTTTATGTGTAACTGTTGTTATGTATATGCTGGGAGGGTTTCGCGTGTTTACAGGTGATTCTAAATGTATCGTTTAAATCTCTCTTACTGTTATTTGCACCATTTTTTTTGCTCTACATATTCTATATTATTGCGCGCAGTTTTCCTTGTGGGTGCATATCGGTGTTACGTTTCTTTGTCAGTATATTATTAGTGACTCTATTAAGTGGTTGCGCTAGCGAAGAGTTTCAGCTTTACCATAGAATAAATGAAGCATACGACTTTGAAGTGACTCACTGCGATAGCTTTGCCATGGTTACCGGCGTTGGACGTGGCGAAAATGCGCTGGCCGATGCTAAGCTCAGCGCTATCAAACAGGGTGAGGAGATCCAAGGCACGCACATAGTGTGGTTGCAAATCGATCAAGGTGAACCTACACGGGTTGTTGCAGTGATCTATAAGTGTTTACTTTAGCTCCGCTCCTTCCTACTTTTCTATTGTGGCACTAAGCTACGTAGCCAGTTAATTTCAGCTGGCCAAAGAGCGGCGTCTATCGTTTCTAAAATCAGTGGGATCCCTTTCACAGCTTCAAGCGTCATTAACGTTGAAAATGCCTCAGCACCTATTTCCCCTTTGCCTAATGACTCATGGCGATCTACTCGGCTATTAAGCTTAGTTTTGCTGTCGTTAAGGTGCATTGCTTTTAAATAGCGATTACCGACAACTTTATCAAACAAGTTAAAGGCTGACAGACAGCTCTCTTGACTGCGAATATCATAGCCCGCCGCAAACATATGACAGGTATCGATACAGATGCCAACCCGTGACTTATCTTCAACTCCATCAATTATCTGTGCCAGCTGTTCAAAGCTATGGCCTAGGTTAGAGCCTTGACCTGCGGTATTTTCGATGACAGCAGTGACTTTAGTTGACTGTGATAGTGCAAAGTTTATCGATTCACTAATGCGCGATAAGCACTTGTCTGTATCTATCTGCCTTAGATGGCTGCCAGGGTGAAAGTTAAGTAGAGTTAAACCTATCTGTTCGCACCTTGCGATTTCGTCATAGAAGGCTTCTCTCGACTTTGTAAGCAACTCATCATCGGGGTGGCCTAAGTTTATAAGATAACTGTCATGGGGGAGGATGGCATCCATTGAGATATTAGCTTCCGCGCAGTTTTTTTGAAACAGTGCTATCTGCGCTTCATCTAAAGGTTTGCTTACCCATCTACGTTGATTTTTGGTAAAGAGTGCGAAAGCATTGGCACCGATGGAAGCGGCGTTTATTGGCGCATTAGCTATTCCGCCAGAAGCGCTGACATGGGCGCCAATAAGGTGTTGTGGTTGCATTATGGCGTTTTCCTGTATTTGTGTTGCAAGGCAGCCTGCGGCTTAACGGCAATGAAAATGAATCTTATTCTTTTAATGTTTACTTCAAGCAATGGAGTAAGTGATTGTAACATAATCCAATTTTGTTGATCTCAATCACGAACAGATTGATTATCATTTTGTTATAGTTGGGTGTTATTCGTACGGTTTACTAATATTGTATCTAGTGGGGCTTAATTCGGGTGGAGAAAACTATGCTAGCCAGACTCATGCACGATCACAAGCATATTGGTATTTTGCTTAAGATTTTAAAAACCAAACATATTAAGCTAGCGGCGGGTGAAGGGATTAATTACAACTTGGTTCGCGACATTGTTGAATATATGCAGAGCTACGCTGAACACAGTCACCACCCGTTGGAGGAGGTGATCTCTGAGTTTTATTGGAACAAGTTAGGCAGGGCGCATATTAACGAAACGCTCACATCAGAGCATAAGAAGCTAGTTGATGCATCAGCCTCGTTAATGGCTACTCTGAATCTTATTTTAAGCGATGTTGTGGTTTCTAAAGAGCAGCTAGTCAATGACTTAGAAAATTATGTTGATATACAGCAGTCGCATATGGATTTTGAGGAATCGACAGTCTTTCCTAAATGGCAGAATGTGATAACGGAAACGGATTGGCAAACCGTTGTGCAGATGTGTGATGCAAGGCTTATTGATGACCCGTTATTTAGTGAAAGCGATAATGTGTTGTTTGAAGAGTTGAAAGAGTATATTGAGTCTGATGAGTAGCTATGCCTCTAACGAATATCAGAGACAAAAAAAGAGCGCCTAAACGCTCTTTTTTTATGGTTACATCAGGAGGGTGTCCAATTCACCTTCAAAGCTGGTGTCAATGTCTTGAAGTTCTTTAAGTAAACGGTGCTTTTCCTTTAGAGCTTCAATTTCACGCCACTTCCGCTTTTTGTTGGAGCTTCTCGAGCGGCTTGGCTTCTCAACTATACTATCTAGCGCACTACCATAATCTAGTCGATTCATGGCAACCTCCTGTTGTTTATTTTGTCATCAAATAAATAGCATGTTTTTCAAGCATGGTGCAACATAAATGTTTCATTTATGTTAACTGATTATGAAATTTCAATGTTGGGCTGGAGGCGTTAATCTGGATAAACTTGAATTTTATTCATGTTTATTTGGGGATGTTGACAATGGAAATCAAAAAAGCCAGTCGAAACTGGCTTTTTTAGTGTAATTAACTATTAAACTGAATGGTTAAATTTTATTCTGCTTGAATAGGTTAATTAGCGCATTACTTGAGGTATCTAAATCTGTTGCCTCAGATTGAGCTGTCAATCTGTCCAGCACATCATTACCCAACTGTTTACCTAGCTCTACACCCCATTGATCAAAAGAGTTGATCTGCCATATTGCACCTTGAACAAAAGTTCTGTGTTCATACAGTGCAATCAGCGCACCCAATGTTGTAGGTGTAAGCTTGTCCATCAGCAGTGTGTTGCTAGGTTTATTACCTGGCATCACTTTGTGTTGCGCAATAAGCTGCTTTTCACTATCTGACAATGAGCTAGCGCTTAATTCTGCTAATGCTTCGTCGAAAGTCCTTCCCTGCATTAATGCTTGGGTTTGGCCAAAGCAGTTTGAGGCTAGCTGAACATGGTGCTCACCAATTGGATTATGGCTGTTCAATGGCATAATAAAATCGGCTGGGATAAGCGCAGTACCTTGGTGTAACAGCTGGTGGTAGGCATGCTGTCCATTCGTGCCTTCACCGCCCCAGATCACAGGTCCAGTGCTGTAATCCACATCAGTGCCATTAAGCGTGACTGATTTTCCGTTACTTTCCATATCAAGCTGTTGGAAGTATGCGGGCAGGCCACGTAAGTAGTGATCGTATGTCAGTACGACGTGAGATTGCGCATTAAAGAAATTACCGTACCAAAGAGAAAACATTCCCATGATCACCGGCATATTGCTTTCGAGCGGGGTCTCAAGGAAGTGATTATCCATTTCGTGGGCGCCAGTAAGCAGCTCACGAAAGTTGTCCATACCAACAAGCAATGCGATAGGTAAACCAATTGCCGACCATAGTGAGTAACGTCCACCAACCCAGTCCCACATTGGGAAGATGTTATTAGCATCAATACCAAATTCAGTGGCTTTAGCCACATTAGAACTAACGGCAACAAAGTGCTTAGCAACATCTGACTGGGTAGCCCCCTGTGCTAAGAACCAATCTTTAGCACTTAATGTATTGGTCAATGTCTCTTGGGTGCCGAAAGATTTAGAGGACATGACAAACAATGTTGTCTCTGCATTGAGTCCTTTAAGCTTTTCAGTAATAGATGTGCCATCAACATTGGCAACAAAATGACAATTTAGCTGTCCAGTCCAATATGGACGCAGCGCTTGGGAGACTATTTTAGGACCTAAAAATGACCCACCAATGCCAATACTCACAACGTCAGTAATGGTTTTGCCTGTATAGCCTTTCCAGTTACCTGTTGTTACCGAGCCAACAAAGCCTTCCATCTTGTCTAAGGTTTGCTGAACTTCAGCAACAATGTTGACACCGTCAACGTTTATAACCTTATCTTTTGGCGCTCGAAGTGCTGTGTGCAGTACTGCTCGCTGCTCAGTATTATTAATTGTGTCACCAGCAAACATTGCTTTGATTTTTTCTTCAAGTTTAGATTCTTTTGCCAATGCAAAAAGCAGTGACAAAGTTTCTGTTGAAGCTCTATTTTTAGAGTAATCTAAAAGCAAGCCGCATGCCTTGGTAGACATATCATCGAATCGCTGTGGCTGTTGCTTAAATAGCTCGCGCATGTGCGGCACGGTTTTACTGTGCAGCTCTAGTGCTTGCCAACTGGCAAGCTGAGTCAGTTCGGTCATTTTAGTAGTCCTATTCCTTTAAGACGATAGCTCTGCTTTAAGCATGACTTCAAGTTTACCTTGGTCTACAGCAAAGTTACGGATCCCTTCAGCTAGCTTTTCTACCGCCATTGGGTCTTCATTAAATTCCCAGCGGAACTGTGCTTCAGACATCGCAGGCTCGGCCGCAACCGTTTCTGTTGCAGGTAGCAATTTTTGTACGATAGGCGTACTGCTGTTTGATAACTCTTCTAACAGCGCTGGGCCAATGGTCAGTCTATCACAGCCAGCCAATTCGATGATTTCACCGGTGTTACGGAAACTCGCGCCCATGACTACAGTGTTAAAGCCATGACGCTTATAGTAGTTGTAGATACTTGTGACAGACACAACACCTGGATCTTCTGCCGCTGAGTACTCTAGACCTGTATCTTTCTTATACCAATCTAAGATACGGCCTACAAATGGAGAGATTAGGTAGACACCTGCTTCTGCACAAGCTCGAGCTTGAGCGAAACTAAATAGTAGCGTTAGATTACAGTTAATACCTTCTTGTTCAAGCTCTTTCGCTGCGCAGATCCCTTCCCATGTAGAGGCAAGCTTGATCAAAATACGTGACTTGTCGATACCCGCTTCTTTGTACAGCTTGATAAGCTTGTGTGCTTTTGCGATAGAAGCAGTTTTATCGAAAGATAGACGTGCATCGACTTCAGTAGAGATGCGACCAGGAACAATTTTAAGGATCTCTAAACCAATATTTACCGCAAGTTTATCGCCAGCATCTTCAATTTGCTGTTCAAGATCGTCACTTTGGCTTTTTGCCCAAGTAATGGCGTTTTCAATGAGGCCACTGTATTCAGGAATTTGTGATGCTTTTAGAATGAGTGATGGGTTCGTAGTTGCATCTTCTGGCTGGTAACGTTTTATGGCTTCAATATCACCAGTATCCGCCACGATAGTAGTGATGGGTTTAAGTTGTTCTAATGTGTTGGCCATGTGAATTACATCCTTCTCAATGAGCAGCATAAGTTTGATGGTTAATTAGCAGGTATTAAAAGCCATTTTAATGATCATTCCAACTAAATATGAAAAAAAATTACAGAAAAGTTGCAAAAAATCAGTAAAACAGCTTTTTTTGGTAATATTGCTACTAATGTTAACGTTTCATTCTTGCAGTCTGATGAAATTCCTGTGCCACAGACTGCTAAAACAAAAATATTGAGTAATGAGCTAAACCTTAGCTGTTGAGTATAGTGGCTGCAACAATTAAACAAAAAGCTCACAGCCATTAAAAGCTGTGAGCTTGTTTAAATCATCCAACAAATACTATATCAAATATTATCGAAATAATGAGATGTATAGTGATGTAGATTGATAGTTCTTACTTTAGCACTGGCACTTTTTCTGTGCCGCTTACATGTGCTTCAATACGACGGTTTGCTTGGTTAGCTTCTATTGAACGGCCTTCAATTAATGGTTGAGTGATACCGTAGCCTTTAGATGACACTTTACCCGGTGCAACTCCATACTTGTTGATTAGAATATCAGCAACAGCAATTGCACGGCGCTCAGACAACGCCATATTGTAGTCAGCTGCGCCAGTATTAGAGGCGTGACCGGCTATGACGACTTCTGAATTTGGGTGCTTACTCATGTATTCGGCTAGATCCTTAATATCACTATAAGATGACTCTTTTACAGTGGCAGAGTTACTGGCGAATTTAGCTTCAATCTCAAATTTATCTTCGGCGTCTTGATAGATAGTACAACCATTACTATCAACTTTGTGAGTGGCTGGGGTATCTGGACATTGGTCTATATCGTCATTAACGCCATCACTATCGGCATCACCGATCACAACTGCTACAGGTACTATTGGCTTAGATTTGCTGCCGAAACGGTAACTTAACTCAAGTCCCCAATAGTTACTCTCCATCTCTAGTGTTTTCCACTTGTCTTCGTCTAGGTTTTCATAACGACGATACTTAGCTTGTAGCTTTAGGTTATCGGTAATATTGTAGCCGATACCTGCACCAATGTATGGCGCTACTCCGCTATCACTATAGTATTCGCTGCCGTAATTTTTGTTGTTGGAGATGAGGTAGTTCAGTGCGCCAGCTTCTGCTGATAAGCTCCAGCGGTTGGCAAATGGCCAAAATGCGACTAAACCTAGGTTCATGCCTCGAGCACCGACGTCATTAAGCTTGTTTGAGTAGTCCACCCATTCAGCGCGGCCTAAGTCGCGATAGCCTAACTCAACACCAAAGTAATCGTTAAATAGGTAACCAGCAAATACATCCCATGCATATGGATCATCATCGCCACAAGTTTTCATGGTTTTTTGATCGCAATTGGGCTCGTAGTTATTGATACCGACACCGCCACCAACGTACCAAGGGCTCATACCGTCAGCTGCGCTAGCAGCGAAAGGTAGCATTGAAGTCAGCAATACTGCTTGTAGAGTTTTGTTCATCATTCGTAGTCCTTATGTTTTATTTATAAAACTCCTCCGTCTACTTAATACTTAGGTAGTGCCAGCACTTATCACGGAGATCCTTTGGTTTTATAGCTGGCTGACACTATTATCCGTCGTAGATGTAACATTTTCCACTTTATTGTTAATATAAATGCTTGGGTTGATAATAAAAAAAAGGTGCCTTCTTGAGAAGGCACCTTTTTAATTGGATTAATTTGAGGAGGCGTTATCGCGTCCACACCCAGTTTTCGATACTTACAGGGTCAACACCGTTAGCTTTGATGTAGTTTCTGTGGTCAACCAAACGTTGCAGCATATCTGTGGTTAATGCGACGTGTTGTGTCTCATCAATAACACCTTGCTGGAATAGTTTGTAGGCCATATCAATAACAAGGTGGTAGCGTGAAGTACCGTTACGAACGCCCATATCAAATGGTGTCGTTGTTGAACCTTCTTCTTCGTAGCCTTTGATTCTGAAACGGTCGCTGCCTTTGTAGTCAAACACTAGTTTCTTAATCGTATTCGGGTAGCCGTGGTAGTTGAATACTACGCCTTTATCCGCGGTGAATACTTCGTCCATTAACCATGGCTTGCTTTGGAAGTCTAAGCTACCTAACCCGCTGCTAGTAAGTTCTGTGACACTAACAAAACGAATACGTACACGTGGTAATAGTTCTCTAATGAGTACCAGTGCAGCCATCGCTTCTTGAGTCACGTAATCACCACACCCAACAAGTACCACGTCTGGGTTTTCATCAGAAGCGAAATCCCAAACCATGACACCATCTTTAGCTTGTTGACGTGCTTCATCAAGTGTTAGCCACTGTGGTAGATCTTTCTTACCGGCTACAAGTATGTTGAGCTTGTCACGATCAGCGTATGCGCGTTCGGTGTAAACCAAAGTACTGTTACCATCTGCAGGTAGGTAAGCAGAGATAATCTTTGGATGTTTTTCTAGCATCGCACCTAGGAAAGATGGATTCTGATGAGAGTAACCATTGTGGTCTTGGCGCTCAAGCAGTGACGAAAGCACTACATTACATGCAGGCACTGGTTTACGGAAATGTACACCTTGGCTCGCATAAACGTATTTACAGTATTGGTCAGCCATAGACGATACAACTTGTGAGAAAGCTTCATAAGTTGGGAACATCGCATGACGGCCAGTTACTGTGTAACCATGGAGCATACCGAAAAGTAGGTTCTCAGATAACAGCTCAATGACACGACCATCACGAGACATATCCTCGTCCCAACTTTCGATAGGCCACTGCCATGCGCGGTCAGTTTCTTCGAATACAGCTTGTAGCTGGTTTGAATAGGTTTCATCTGGGCAGAAGATACGTAGGTTACGCTGGTCACGGTTAAGTTTAAATGCGTCACGCATCCACTCACCCATCTTGAACATGGATAGACCACGCTGACCACGAGGAGTCTCAGGACCGTAAGCTAGCTTCTCAAGATCTGGATTCGCAAGAGCACGAACCACTTCACCGCCATAACTTAAGTGCTGACGACCACAAGATAGTTCTTTCGGTGGAATAAGAGACTGAATGTCTTTGTCGAAAATCAGCTCACCTTGCTCGTTAATGCTGTAAAGTTCGTTAAATTTGTAGCTGGCAAGCCAAGTGTTTAGTGCATCAAGATGACCTTTATCAGTTGCACATTTGTTGACAATAACTTGGTGAGATTCGCAGTTACCTTCAAGCTTCTTACCATTATACTCTGCAGTACCAGTCCAACCTTTCGCAGTGCGCATTAAAATAACAGGCCAGCGTGGCTTAACAACATCTTCGCCCGCTCTAGCGCGAGTTTGAATGTCGTTGATCATCTCATAAGATAAGTCCATTGCGGCAGTCATCTGCTCATAGACATCTTGTTCTAGCTCATCATCAACAATGATTGGGTGGTAACCAAGACCACGGAATTCTAAATCAAGTTCTTCATGGCTCATTCTTCCCATACGAGTAGGGCCTGAAATCTTGTAGCCATTAATGTGTACGATAGGAAGTACTGCACCGTTGTTCTTTGGTGATACCAGACGGTTTGCATACCAAGAAGCGGCAAGAGGGCCTGTTTCAGATTCGCCATCACCAATTAGGCAAGCAGCAATTAAATCAGGGTTATCAAGTACGGCGCCCCACGCAACTGAAAGTGAGTAACCAAGTTCACCACCCTCTAGGATTTGACCTGGTGCTTCAGGGTTTGCATGAGAAGGGTAGCCATATGCTGCAGAGAACTTTTGGCAAATATCAGTGATACCGTCTTCATTATATGGGATGGTGTCAGGATAAAAATGACTAAGCGAACCTTCCATGAAGAGGTTAGCTTGTACTGCAGGGAAACCGTGACCAGGGCCAACAAGGTATACAAACGAGCGATTATGCTTAGTAATCAATCTATTAACGTTCGCGTATACGAAGTTAATTCCTGGGCATGTTCCCCAGTGACCAAGTAGTCTTGGCTTAATATCAGTGTGAGCTAAAGCACGTTTGTGTAGCACGTTTTGCTTTAGGTAAATTTGTGATGTCGCCAAAAAGTTAGTTGCTCTAACGAACTTCTTTAAGGAAACGATCTCTTGTTGATGTGACATAAATAACCCCATTTACGTAATCAGAAAGTTAAACAAATTTGATGGGAACTACTATATTTGTAATTTTATTACAAAAACGTGTCCTACATCTTATTTATAGAAAGTAATTTGTACTGATAAATGTAGTAAAACTAGATGTAAATGGTGTGTTATTTTAGTTAATCTAGTTAGATATGTTTAATAGTTCCTGTGATTCGGATGTCAGCTAAATGATGATGTGTGATCTGTATCACTCAGGGTTAAAGCAATGCTATGCTATTTTGCAGCGCGGAATGCGGCAGGCGTGACAGTAATTTAATCACGTATGGATAATTCAAAAAGAAAATCTGCCGACATTTAAATACATTAGGAAGGATAAACACAAGCCAAACCTAATCCAGTGTCACAACGCTCGATTATGTTTGTCGTGGGGATAAATAATAATTATGTTCGAACCGTTAATTAATGCAGTTGAATCTACGATCAATGCCGTCAATGGTGTGTTGTGGGGAAGCTTGCTGATCTATGTTCTAGTTGCCGCAGGCGTACTCTTTACACTTCGTTTGGGCTTTATACAGTTTAGATTGTTTGGCCATGGGGTTAAGTTAGTGCTCCAGGGACGCGAAAAAGTCAATGGTATCTCCTCATTTCAGGTATTTTGTACTTCAATGGCTGCTCGTGTTGGTACCGGTAATATGGCTGGTGTTGCTGTTGCGATAACTGTAGGTGGCGCAGGTGCTATTTTCTGGATGTGGCTAATTGCACTTCTTGGTATGGCAACGGCGTTTATCGAGTCAACGCTTGCTCAAGTCTACAAAGTTAAAGACAGTGAAGGGCAATATCGTGGTGGCCCTGCTTATTACATGGAGAAAGGCCTAGGTAAGAAGTGGATGGGAATACTATTCTCCATACTACTTATTATTGCTTTTGGTTTTGCTTTCAACGCAGCACAAGCTAACACCATGACCGATGCATTGAATAACGCATTCGGTTTGGATAAGACACTTGTTGGCTTAGTCATTGTTATGGCTTCTGCTTATATTATTTGTGGTGGCTTGAAAAAGGTTGCACGCGCTTCTGAGCTTATCGTGCCAGTGATGGCCGTCGCATACTTAGCTATCGCAATGGTTGTTTTGGTTATTAATATTGACCAGGTGCCAGCTGCATTAACGTTAATTGTTAAGAGTGCATTTGGCTGGGAAGAAGCTGCTGGTGGTGCGATGGGCGCAATGATGGCGGGTATTGCTCGTGGCTTGTTCTCAAACGAAGCGGGTATGGGTAGCGCTGCGAACATTGCTGCATCTGCAACGCCAAATCCGAACCATCCTGCGTCACAAGGCTTTGTACAGATGATTGGCGTATTTGTTGATACGATAGTTATCTGTAGTGCATCTGCGGCAATTATCTTACTATCTGGTGTGTTAGATAATCCAGGTGAGCAGAAGGGTATTGGTCTATTGCAGTTAGCGCTTAGCAATGAGCTCGGTGGTTGGTCTGCATACTTCATTGCATTCGCAATAATACTATTTTGTTTCTCATCTATTATTGCTAACTATAGCTATGCAGAAAACAACATCATGTTCCTGACTAAGAGTAAGAAAATTCTTTATATTTTCCGCGCTCTAGTATTGGCGATGGTAATGACTGGTTCTGTGGCTTCGTTGCAGTTGGTTTGGAACTTCGCTGATGTCTCCATGGGACTTATGGCTCTAGTCAATATTGCTGCGATTGTGATGCTGTCTAAGGTCGCATTTGCTGTTGTTAAAGATTACGAACGTCAAATCAAGCAAGGTTTGGTGCCAACATTTGATGCCACTCAATTCCCTGAAATAAAAGGTGTTGAGACTGGTGAATGGTCTGATGAACAGAGCGCGACCAACAAGTCTTAAACAAGAGTTTAAGCTTGATGCGGTAAGTTGAATTAGCGCAATCTAAAAAACCACGCTTTATAAGCGTGGTTTTTTTGTTTTTGATCAGTATGATTGTCACAGTTTAACAATATCTATGTATAGGACATCACATGCTAATTTTGGTTTCACCTGCAAAAACACTAGACTTCGAAAACCCGGCTGCGACTCAGAGTTACTCTATTCCTACGCTGTTGGGTCAAAGTGAGCAATTGATTGATGTCTGCCGTAAGCTAACGCCAAGTGATATTGCCTCGTTAATGAAGGTTAGTGATAAAATTGCTGGTCTTAATGTGGCGAGATTCAGTAGTTGGACCCCTGATTTCACCCCTGACAACGCTAAGCAAGCGGTATTTGCCTTTAGAGGTGATGTTTATACGGGGCTTGATGCTGATACATTATCAGAAGCTAGCTTACAGAAAGCGCAGCAGCAGCTACGGATCCTATCTGGCCTATATGGATTACTGAAACCTTTAGACTTAATGCAAGCTTATCGATTAGAGATGGGCACGCGCTTAAGCAATGCTAGAGGGACAAATCTTTATCAGTTCTGGGGCGATATTATTACTGATGAGATTAACCAGACAACTGCAGCTCAAGGCGATGAGTTCATAATCAACCTTGCTTCTAACGAGTACTTTAAAGCTGTTAAACATAAACAGTTGACCGCAAACTTAGTGACGCCAGTCTTTAAGGACAAAAAGAACGGTCAATATAAGGTGATCAGCTTCTTTGCTAAGAAAGCTCGGGGGATGATGGTGCGCTATATTCTGGACAACAATGTCGAATCATTGGATGCACTGATAAAATTTGATAGCGCTGGTTATTATTTTAGTGAAGCAGAGTCAACGGTTACTGCGCCTGTGTTCTTGCGAGAAGAGCAGTAATTTTTAACGCATATCAATAAAAAAGCAGCCTTATGGCTGCTTTTTTGTTTGCACTTGTCTACCTAGTTATTCAACGTTGGCTATTTAGCCACAATGGGACGTAAATCGATGGTTGACTGTGCCATTAAGTAAGCAAACTGTGCATAGGCTGCAACATTTTGCTTAAGCGCGGCGGGTTCAATTTTGTCTAAAGTATCATTTGGTGTGTGGTGGTAATCGAAATAATCGGTACCATCTTGTCTCAATGAAGCAACAGGAACCCCCTGTGAAGGTAGCATAGAGACATCTGGGCCACCTGAGGCTTTATTAGTACCCAAAACAACGCCATTGTTCGTCATTGGTGTTGAAAGGGCTAATAGTTGCGGGTAGGCACTTTCACTCGCTCTAAAATCAACTTGATAGATTCGGCCAGCACCAAAATCAGACTCTGCGGCAATATAATGTTTATCTAGCTCAGCTTGGTGTGCTTTTGCATAAGCTTTACCACCGACGAGGCCAACCTCTTCTGCTGCATATAATACAACTCTTATGGTTCTCGCTGGCTTTGTGGGGAGATCTTGAATTAGCTTTCCTGCGGCTGTGACAATACCCACACCAGCTCCATCATCGATGGCGCCCGTGCCCTCATCCCAAGAATCTAGATGAGCACCAATTAATACTATCTCTTCAGGTTTACTGGAACCAGTCACTTCAGCTATGACGTTATAAGAAGTGGCAAAGCCTTGGTTTTGAGATGAAAGCTGTAAATTAACGGTAATATTGCTATCACGCTTTAACATCGCGTTGATCAAATCGGCATCAGGGCTAGACATTGCGGCTGCTGGGATTTTTGCTACACCCTCTTTATATCTCATCATACCGGTATGAGCCATACGGTCATGGTCGGTGCCAATAGAGCGGATCATTACGGCTACAGCGCCTTTTTCTGCTGCCGCCACAGCCCCTCTAGAGCGACCGCCTACACTTTTACCATACCCTTTTCCGGTAATGTGACGCTCAGTAATGTGATCGATAAATACTATTTTTCCCTGTACCTCTGCAGGTTCTGCAAGTTTTAGAGCCGCTAAGCTGTCGAAACGAATGATACTCGCCTCAACACCATTTTCAGGTGTTGAGACACTGCCGCCTAGAGCCGTGATGACAAGCGGTTGGGGATAAGGGGCTACGATAGAAGCTTTAGCGTCTCCTCGGTGCCATACGGGCACCTGTACTGCTTCTTTATAGACTTTATCAAAACCAAGAGAGTTAAGTTTAGACTCTGCCCACTGCACCGCAATAAGATCTTTATCACTGCCAGCGAGTCTGGGCCCAACTTCGACAGTTAATGACTCGACGAGTTCGTAAGCAAGATTTGAGCTTAATGCTTGCTGTTGAAGTTGCTTGGCAATCGTCTCATTTTGGCTATTCATTTTTTGAGTTTGGCAACCAATCAAACTGAACAAAAAGACTGCAGCAGTTATTTTGAGATAGATACTTTTCATGAGTTTCCTTTGTTTTTATTACGTATGTCCCATTTTTGAAAACAATCTAGCAAAAAGTGTGCTTCATGTCCCGACTATATCTGTAAGGCAACGCTATATTAGGCCGTCGGTTTGTTTTAGGAGAAATAGCTCGTAATGAATATAGAATTAATGCAGCAACGAGCAGACCATGCCGTTGTATTGTTGAAGGCGATGGCTAATGAACGTCGTCTGTTTATCTTGTGCTATCTTCTTAATGAAGGGGAGATGTGCGTTGGTGAAATGAACAAGAAATTGGGATTAAGCCAGTCAGCGCTTTCGCAGCACCTTGCGTGGTTACGTAAAGACAATTTAGTTGAAACGCGCAAAGAAGCTCAAACAGTATATTACTCGTTAAAAAGTGATGAAGTCGCTGAGATTATTAAGCTACTTAATAATATTTACAGCGAAAGCTTACAGACAGTGGCGTAATAGCCTTTTAAGAGAGAGCCGCCGCTCTCTTTTTCATGTGGGCTGTAAAAGTTGTCACAAATAGAGAGGTGTTCCTCTCTATTTTTTTGTCTGTAATTTGAGTAGTAGATATTTTGAATACTACAAACTGCAGGCATAAAAAAACCGGCCGAAGCCGGTTTTTAATTACTTGAAACTAAAAATTAAGCAGCAAGTGCTTTGATTTTAGCATTCAAGCGTGACTTATAACGAGCAGCCTTATTCTTGTGAATAAGACCTTTAGTCGCCATACGGTCAACAATTGGTTGTGCTGTTACGAAAGCAGATTTAGCTGCTTCGTGATCACCTGCATTAATTGCAGCGATTACTTTCTTTACGTAAGTACGTAGCATTGAGCTACGGCTTGCGTTGTGCTGACGACGCTTCTCAGACTGAAGCGCGCGCTTCTTTGCAGACTTGCTATTAGCCAAGGTGCAACTCCTAAAACTGGGTTTGGTATTTTTAAGGTCGAGGAATATGCCCTATTTATGTCACTTTGTCAATGACAATGATTGAATCAGTTCGATTAACTCAAAATAATCCAACCAGCTTGGCTATCTTCAACCTAACTCGTGTAATATGGTGCGCAATTCTAGCAGGTATTGCTTTGAGACAATAGAGGCAAGCGCTATTTTGTGCGCGATATCGCCTAAGTATTTTAGCTCTAACAACAAGAGCAGGGGACGTTTTGAGCAGAAAGCTATTTCGGTCTGGCATGATAGTCAGTGCCATGACACTAATTTCGCGCGTATTAGGTTTGGTTCGTGATGTGGTTATCGCGAATTTGATGGGAGCAGGAAGCAGTGCAGATGTTTTTTTCTTCGCCAATAAGATCCCTAACTTTTTAAGACGACTTTTTGCTGAAGGTGCCTTTGCACAAGCATTTGTGCCTGTGTTAACTGAGTACCAAGAAAAAAATAGTGATGAAGAGGTCAGGGAACTTATAGGGAAAGTGGCGGGTACACTGGGTGTGCTTGTTAGCGTGGTAACCTTATTTGGTGTAATCGCTTCACCAGTGTTAGCAGCCCTTTTTGGTGGTGGTTGGTTTCTTGCGTGGTTAAACGATGCTCCCGGCGGAGAAAAGTTTGAACTTGCCTCTTTAATGCTAAAAATCACCTTTCCTTATCTTTGGTTTATCACCTTTACTGCTTTGGCTGGTTCAATATTGAACACCCGCGGTCGTTTTGCTGTCTCTGCGTTTACGCCTGTTTTCCTTAATATAGCCATTATTTGTGCGGCACTATTTTTAGCACCTAATTTACAACAGCCTGAAATCGGCTTGGCGTGGGGTGTATTTTTTGGTGGTTTGATCCAGTTTTTGTTTCAAATTCCGTTTCTATTACGAGAAAAAGCGATTGTAAAACCAAGTTGGGGATGGCGCCATCCGGGAGTCACCAAAATTAGAACATTGATGATCCCAGCGCTATTCGGTGTGTCAGTGTCACAAATCAACTTGTTATTCGATACCTTTATCGCCAGTTTTTTAATGACGGGTTCTATTAGTTGGCTCTATTACTCAGATAGGTTACTTGAATTTCCGCTAGGCCTGTTTGGTATAGCGATTGCGACAGTCATTTTACCGGCGTTGTCAAAACGTCATGTAAATGCTGAAAGCCAAGCTTTTTCACAAACAATGGATTGGGGAGTAAAAGCGATAATTCTACTTGGACTGCCTGCAATGTGTGGCTTGATTATGCTTGCTAAGCCAATGTTGATGGTGCTGTTTATGCGCGGTGCCTTTACCTATGAAGATGTAGAAATGGCCTCGTACAGCTTAATGGCATACGGCAGCGGTTTACTCAGTTTTATGTTAATTAAGATTTTGGCGCCAGGTTATTACTCACGCCAAGATACTAAAACGCCGGTGCGTTATGGCATCATCGCGATGGTGAGTAATATGGTTTTCAACCTAATATTTGCTATCCCTTTTGGTTATGTCGGTTTGGCTATTGCGACATCGATGTCAGCACTGTTAAATGCATGCTTATTATATCGCGGGCTGCATAAAGCTGATGTGTACAGGTTGAGTGCATCGACGGTTATTTTTGCGGTTAAGACATTTATTGCCGGGCTAGTTATGGTGGCTGTCATCTACTATTTGCAACCGACAATTGCTGCTTGGTTAGCATTTTCGTTGCCTGAACGTGGTGTTGAGTTAGTTAAGTTGATTGCAATTGCAGCAATTTGCTACTTTATTTGCTTAGTTTTGTTGGGAATTCGTCCCTGGAAGATGAAAGCTGCAGTTTGAGTGCTGATTATAAAGGCTAGCTGGTATATAATCCGCCCATTTACTCTCATGTGTCGTGTAAGATAATGGAATTGATCCGCGGTATTCATAATATTTTACCTCAGCATCATGGTTGCGTATTAACTATAGGCAACTTTGACGGTGTCCATCGTGGCCATGCTGAAGTGATTAATCGGCTAGTAGAGAAGGCAAAGCATCTAGACTTACCTGCGGTTGTTATGACATTTGAGCCGCAGCCACAAGAGTTTTTTCGCGGTGAGAATGCACCAGCTCGATTGAGCTTATTACGCGATAAAGTGATGTTGCTTGACGAGTTATCAATTGAGAGAATGCTCTGTATAAACTTCAATAAGAAGTTTGCTAACTATACAGCTGAAGATTTTGTAGAGCAGTTATTGGTCAAAGCTCTTGGTGTAAAGTATTTAGTGGTTGGCGATGATTTCTGCTTTGGCAAACAGCGTCAAGGTAACTTCGATATGCTGAGAAAAGCGGGTGAGAAGTTCGGCTTTGCGGTAGTGAGTACCCAAAGTTTCGTTCTTGGTGATAAACGCGTTAGCTCTACAGAAGTCAGACGACTACTTGCAGAGGGCAATATGGAACAAGCAAGACGCTTGCTTGGGCACCCATATATCCTGAGTGGCAAGGTCGCGCACGGCCAGAAAATTGGGAGAACCATCGGTTTTCCCACTGCAAATATTGCATTAAAGCGCAAAGTCACCCCTGTAAGAGGTGTGTTTGCCGTTAAGCTTTATTGGGACAATAGTGATATATATGAAGGCGTAGCTAATGTCGGTTTTAGACCAACAGTTAACGGCCAAGTATGTCAGTTAGAAGTCCATTTATTTGATTTTGATGGTGACCTTTATGGTAAAACTGTTGAAGTTGAGTTAGTGGCAAAGATAAGAGACGAGCAGCCATTTGGATCACTAGATGCGCTGAAAAAACAAATTAAAAATGATGCTGACAGAGCGAAAGCTTTGCTTGGCAGCGATGCAGGCTAATAGCTTAGCTAACAAAACGGTAAAGGGTTAATGAGCGACTATAAATCTACTTTGAATTTGCCGGAAACAGAGTTTCCGATGCGTGGTAATTTGGCTAATCGTGAGCCAGAGATGTTGAAGTCCTGGAACGAGAAAGGACTGTACCAACAGATCCGTGAAAGCCGTAAAGATAGCAAACCGTTTATTTTGCATGATGGTCCTCCATATGCAAACGGTGATATCCATATTGGCCACTCAGTTAATAAAATTCTTAAAGATATTATTATTAAGTCCAAGACCATGTCTGGCTTTGACGCACCTTATATTCCTGGTTGGGATTGCCATGGTCTTCCTATCGAGCTTAAAGTTGAGCAGAAAGTGGGTAAGCCTGGTCATAAGGTTACCGCTTCTGAGTTCCGTCAAAAGTGCCGTGAATATGCTGCTAAGCAAGTCGACGGTCAGCGCGATGACTTTATCCGCTTAGGTGTATTTGCTGATTGGCAAAACCCTTACCTAACGATGGATTACAACACTGAAGCTAATATCGTTCGCTCACTATCAAAAGTAATCGACAGTGGTCACTTGCACAAAGGTGTTAAGCCCGTGCATTGGTGTACTGACTGTGGCTCTGCGTTAGCTGAAGCTGAAGTTGAGTACGAAGACAAAATGTCTCCGGCAATCGACGTTGCATTTACCGTTGTTGATAAGCCAGCGCTGTTAGCCAAATTTGGTTTAACTGAGTACGCGCATCCTATCTCAATGGTTATCTGGACCACCACGCCTTGGACACTGCCTGCTAACCGTGCATTGTCGGTTGCGGGACAGTTAGAATACACCTTGGTTGAGATGGTCAAAGATGGGCAAACTCAAGCACTAGTGTTAGCACAAGAGTTAGTTGAATCATGTGTTGAGCGTTTTGGTGCCGAATCGCACAAGGTACTAGCCAACGTGCTAGGTAGCGAGCTTGAGCTACTGCGTTTTAACCACCCATTCTATGATTTTGATGTGCCAGTCATTCTTGGTGAGCATGTTACGGTCGACTCTGGTACTGGTGTGGTACATACCGCTCCTGGACATGGTCAAGACGATTTTGTTGTTGGTCAAAAATACGGCTTAGAAGTTGCTAATCCTGTTGGTGATAACGGTGTCTATAAAGCCGATACTGAAATATTTGCAGGTCAGCACGTATTTAAAGCTAACAAGAGTGTTGTTGCACTATTGGAAGAGAAAGGCGCGCTGCTTAATCATGTGGCTATTAATCATAGTTACCCGCATTGCTGGCGTCATAAAACACCGATTATTTTCCGTGCTACGCCACAATGGTTCATCTCTATGGATCAAAAAGGTTTGCGTACGCAAGCGTTGAGCGAAATTGAGCAAACGCAATGGATCCCTGATTGGGGCCAGAGCCGTATCGAAAAGATGGTTGAGAACCGTCCTGACTGGTGTATCTCTCGTCAACGTACTTGGGGTGTGCCAATTACGCTGTTTGTACATCGTGAAACCGAAGAACTGCACCCAGATAGTGTGTCACTGATGGAGCGTGTTGCTAATCGTATCGAGCAAGAAGGTATTCAAGCTTGGTGGGATCTAGATGCAGCTGAGTTATTAGGTGATGAAGCTGAGCAGTACCGTAAAGTGACTGACACGTTAGATGTTTGGTATGACTCAGGTTCGACATTCTCGTCAGTGGTTGCTTCACGTCCAGAATTTAACGGCCACGAAATCGATCTTTACCTAGAAGGTAGCGATCAGCATCGTGGTTGGTTTATGTCATCATTAATGATCTCTACTGCGATGAATGGCAAAGCGCCATACAAGCAAGTGCTGACTCATGGTTTTACCGTTGACGGTAAAGGCCGCAAGATGTCTAAATCTGTTGGTAACGTGATTGCACCGCAACATGTAACCAATAAGCTAGGTGCTGACATTTTACGTTTATGGGTTGCTGCGACAGATTACAGTGGTGAAATGACGGTATCTGACGAAATCCTAAAGCGTAGTGCTGATGCTTATCGTCGTATCCGTAACACTGCTCGATTCTTACTTGCGAACATCAATGGCTTTAACCCTGAGACAGATATGGTTGCCGTTGAAGATATGGTTGCACTGGATCGTTGGGTTGTGCGCCGCGCAGCTGCGCTGCAACAAGAACTACTTGAAGCGTACGATCAGTACAACTTCCACTTGGTTACACAGAAGTTGATGCAGTTCTGTTCTGTTGAACTTGGTAGTTTCTACCTTGATATCATTAAAGATAGACAGTACACCGCAAAAGATGACAGCAACGCGCGTCGTAGCTGCCAATCTGCACTGTACCTTATCTCTGAGGCTATGGTTCGCTGGATCGCGCCAGTATTGAGCTTTACCGCCGATGAAATCTGGAAGCTTCTGCCTGGCGAGCGTGGCGAATTTGTCTTTACTGAAACTTGGTACGAAGGCCTGCAATCAGTGACTTTAGATTCAGACTTGAGTGATGAATACTGGGATCAATTGCTGGCAGTTCGCGCTGAAGTCAACAAAGTGATAGAGAATGCCCGTCGTGAAAAGCAGATTGGTGGTTCACTAGAAGCTGAAATTACCCTGTTCGCTGATGAAGCACTGTCTGCAGCGCTAAGCACACTTGGTGATGAGTTACGCTTTGTATTGTTAACTTCTAAAACGGATGTTGTCGCACTAAATGAAGCGCCAGCTGATGCGATTGAAACTGAACTTGCATCACTGAAACTTGGACTTAAAAAGTCTGAAGCAGAAAAGTGTGAGCGCTGCTGGCACCATAGAGAAGATGTTGGCCAAGTGGCTTCGCATCCAACTCTATGTACTCGCTGTGTAACTAATATTGAAGGTGAAGGCGAAACTCGCCAGTTTGCATAAAGGATCTGTAATGCCCACTTCTTGGAAAGACAGTGGCCTACGTTGGTATTGGATAGTTGTGTTGGTATTTATTGCCGACCAACTGTCTAAGCAGTGGGTGTTGTCGAGCTTTGAACTACATGAGTCTATACAGTTATTGCCAGTCTTTAACTTTACCTATGTGCGTAACTATGGCGCTGCTTTTAGCTTTTTAAGTGATGCAGGCGGCTGGCAACGTTGGTTATTTACCTTCGTCGCAGTTGGTTTTAGTATTTTGCTTTCGGTCTGGTTACGTCAGCAATCGACTAAAATGTGGCGCTTAAACCTTGCCTACACATTAGTGATTGGCGGGGCATTAGGTAATTTGGTCGATCGCTTGCAACATGGCTTCGTGGTCGACTTTTTGGATTTCTATTGGAAAACCAGCCATTTCCCTGCATTTAACATTGCTGACTCAGCAATCTGTGTTGGTGCGGGATTGATTATTTTAGATTCTTTTGTATCGGATAAAGATGTCAAAAAATCAGATGATATAAAGGAGTGATCTGAATGTCAGATAACCATTCAATTTTGTGCCACATGAATATCGTACTTGAAGATGGCTCTACCGCTGAAAGTACCCGTTCAGGTGGTAAACCTGCACGCTTTAATGTTGGTGATGAAAGTTTAAGCCCTGCATTTGAGGCCGAAATTGTTAACCTTAAAGAGGGCGACAAGCACAGTTTTACTCTGCAGCCTGGCGATACTTTTGGTGAATCTAACCCAGATGCTGTGCATCATATGGATAAGAGCCGTTTTCCGGCGGATATGACGCTTGAGCCAGGTGTGATTGTCAGCTTTGCTGGCCCTGGTGGCAGCGAAGTGCCAGGCATGGTGCGCGATGTTGTTGGTGACTCTGTGACTATCGATCTCAACCATCCGCTCGCAGGTCAAGTATTAACATTTGAGCTTGAAGTGGTACAGGTACTGTAATTATGAAAATTCTTTTGGCAAACCCACGAGGTTTTTGCGCTGGCGTTGATCGTGCGATTAGTATTGTTGAACGTGCACTAGAGCTATTCTCTCCGCCTATCTATGTTCGACATGAAGTGGTGCATAACCGCTACGTGGTACAGAACCTTAAAGATCGTGGGGCGGTGTTTGTTGAAGAGTTAGATCAAGTCCCTGATGACAGTATCGTTATTTTTAGTGCCCACGGTGTGTCTCAAGCAGTACGTGCAGAAGCTAAAACACGTGGCTTAAAAGTGTTTGATGCTACCTGCCCACTGGTGACAAAAGTGCATTTACAAGTCACTCGAGCAAGCCGTAAAGGTATTGAATGTATTTTGATTGGTCACGCTGGTCATCCTGAAGTCGAAGGCACTATGGGGCAGTACGACAATCCCGAAGGCGGTGTACACTTAGTTGAGTCTCCTGAAGATGTGGCTAAGCTTGAGGTTAAAGATCCAGACAACTTATGCTTTGTGACTCAAACCACGTTATCGATGGATGATACTGCGGACGTGATAGCTTCATTGCAAAAGAAGTACCCTGCTATTGAAGGGCCGCGTAAAGATGATATTTGCTATGCCACACAAAATCGCCAAGATGCTGTTCGTAATGTCGCCGAAGAAGTCGAGCTATTTATCGTCGTTGGTTCTAAGAACAGCTCTAACTCCAATCGTTTGCGCGAGTTAGCGCAAAAGAAGGGGACTAACTCATACTTGGTGGATAACGCCGATGATGTTGATCCAACTTGGTTCAATGGTATTCAGCGAGTAGCGGTCACTGCTGGCGCGTCTGCACCAGAGGTGTTAGTAAAGCAGGTGGTAGATGCTATTGCCGATATGGCACCTAGCGTTATTACCGAAGTGGAAGGGCGATTAGAAGATACCGTATTTGCGGTACCCGCAGAATTACGCTAACGATAACTGCTAAACATCAAATATTAAAGAGGCTAAAGCCTCTTTTTTTATGCTTAAAATTCAGACACATCATTGTTAATTACTCTTTAAAAGACGACTTGTGCTAAGCAAGTATTCGACTAAACTTTATTTAACCTGTATGCTGGTATTTGTTTGCTAAGTAACAGATTTTAAAGAGTAAAAACCTTAATTTAACGTCAAGAATATGACGAAAGCAAAGGAATTGACAGCAATGAAAAATCAACAACGGGGGCTATCGCTAATTGAACTAATGGTCTCGTTAGTTATTTTAGTTGTTGGTCTTATTGGTATTTTTAATCTCCATCTCATCGCTAAACGCGGTAGTTTTGAATCCTTTCAGCAAACCCAAGCTGCTTATCTTGCCAACGATATCGTTAATAGAATGAAGCTTAACCGCAGCGAATTATCAAACTATGCAGATACTTACACTGGCGCTAAGGCAGCTGTTAAGTCATGTGAAACCAATATCTGCACTACAACAGAAACACTTAACTGGGATCAGTATCAGTGGGACCAAAGCTTAATAGGTGCTTCTGAGCAGGTAGGCAGCCAGAAAGTCGGCGGTTTAGACTCTCCAGTGGCTTGTATTATTGAAAATGCAGGGGCTGTTTCTGTCACTATTACTTGGCGAGGGATCCGTGAAATGAGCTCCTCTTCAAAAGTGTCGGCTGACTGTGGCCACTCTCTAGGCAAGAGACGAAGAGTATTTGCGCTAAATACGATGATTTTATAGGGCGAAGGGATGATTAAAAGTAAAGGTATGTCGTTAGTCGAGTTGATGGTTGCCATGGTTATCGGGCTATTTTTGTCTGCGGGACTATTTTCAATGTTTGTCATGTCATCGACCAATGTCACCACCACTAGCCAATTTAATCAGCTGCAAGAGAATGGCCGTATCGCATTGACTTTGATGGAGCGAGATTTAAGTCAGCTTGGATTTATGGGCGACATTACCGGTACTGATTTCATTATCGGTACCAATACTACAGTTGATGCGAGCGCGACGATAGGCTCAAGTGGCGACTGTGTTGGCGCTGGGCTCAATAATGCGACCTTGCCAATTAATATCGCGGCGCATTTTAGACGACTTTGGGGTTATGAGAACGGGGTCAGCACGGAGAGTTTAGCGTGTTTATCGAATGTAAATGATAAAACCGACGTGATTCAAATGAAGCGTTTATTAGGTCCATCAGTGGCAACTGGCACAACAGATGCGTTTTATATTGAAGCCAATGCTAACCAAGCCGTTTTCTTTAAGACTGCTTCAGCAGGAGTTTTAGATAATAGTCGTATTTGGGAGTATCAGCACCATATCTACTACATTGGTGATGATGCCGATGGTATCCCTGTTTTACGCCGAAAAAGTTTGTCCTCTACCGGAATGGGTAATGATGAACAGCTCGTAGAAGGAATTGAAAATATGCGAGTCATGTATGGGTTTGATAGCAATGGTGACAGTACCGCTGATAGCTTTATGCCTGCTGAGGATGTGAGTTCCTTAATGTGGGACAACGAACTGTTTCAACGCTTAGTAGCGTTGAGGGTGCACCTTCTGGTTAGAGCGACAGAATCAGACAATAGCTATACCAATGAGACAACCTATACATTGGGCGATAAATCGATAGGACCACTTAAGGATAATTTTAGACGCAAAGTGCTATCGACAACCATTGTTCTTGAAAACCCAGTATTGATGTAAAGGAGCCACTCATGATGCAAAAACAAAAAGGGATGGTGCTTTTTTTCTCGTTAATAGTGCTCATTATTATGACTGTGATTGGTGTTGCATTAGCCACCAATTCAAACATGTCGATGAAGATGGCAGGTGCGGGTTCTGAACGAATTGAAGCTAGTATTATCGCCATTGGTGCACTTGATAAGGTTATCGATGATAACAAAGGCACTAATTTTGCCAATATGACCGCTGAAACAACTAGCAGTGTGATGGGGGAGACTCAATCAATGCTACCGTTACCTGACAACGGTACAGTACAAGATGTAAGTTGTCAGCGCAGTGGTAATGCGAGTTCGGCTAACCTTATTAGTTGCCGTAGGGTTGAAATATCCAGCAGTGCCAGCTTCGGTAAAAATGATATCGGAAATTTAACCGTGGTAGCTGGTGTAGAACAAGAAGTTCTAAAGATTTAAATAAGTAGTGCCGCCAAAAAATAATGGCAAAAACGAAACTACAAATTGGGTATATTTGGGAGCTTATTATGATATTCAAACGTGCTGCTTTAGGGGCGCTGTTCGCGATGGTTACTTTCTCGGGAGTATCTTATAGCGATGATACTGAGCTTTATGTGACCGATTACTCTATTGGTAACGGTAATACAGCCAAGGTTTTGATTATCTTTGATAACTCTGGAAGTATGAAAACAGTTGAGGAGGACGCGCCTGGCGGCTATGACTCGAGCATTACTTATGAAGCGATCAGTTCAGCTCACTCCTACCAAGATGACATGGTCTATTTCACTAAAGGGGTTGGAATTGATAATGCGGGTATTGATATACCGCTAAGCCCTTCAGATTCTCGTCGTTTTTTAGAAGAGATTAACGGCTGTAATCAAAGTAAGCCACTACTAAAAAAATATGGTCGTTTCACTGGCTTTGTTGGTGAATATCTAGTTAAAGGTCAAACGGGTACTTGGGGAGATCTTAGAGACAATAGCGGCGCTAACTATGACACCATTGACTGTTATGAAGATATTGTAGAAAGTGATCCTACAAATGCCGTTGATAAAAGTGGCAATGCCCACGATTCCGGTTATCCGATTGATGGCGTTAAAAATGGTAAAACGCCAGTGCCATACACTGCAAATAAAGCTTCTAGCAAGACTCAATTAGGCAAAGGTGAGGTTGTTACCTTATATACTGCTAATTACCTTCGGTGGCACGCTGCAGCCGTTGCAGGGGTATTACCTACGGTACCACAATCGAGATTAGACATTGCTAAAGATGCGATAGAGAACGTTATTAACACTACCTCTTCTGTCGACTTTGGTTTAGCACTGTTTAATATGAACTATCCTTCTGAAGGTTATAGGGATGGCGGCCGAATAGTCTCTGGCATACAAGCCATGACGCCATCGGCTAAAAATGATTTGTTAGACACCATCAGTGGCACCAATGCTGAAACTAACACTCCATTGTGTGAAACATTATTTGAAGCCTACAATTACTTTGCAGGTAACAGGGTTAACTTTGGTAAGAAAGATAGTGATTACAGCAATTGGTATGACGGTAATAAGCCGCCACGTGATAGAACTATAGAAACAGGTAATAACTATGAGTCGCCATTTAAGGTTTGTCCCGATGTAGCTTACGTTATCTACATTACCGATGGTGTACCAAGCCAAGATACTTACGCTGACGATGATGTTATCGCGCTTGGGAGAAGTGGCGAAAAGGAGCAAGCTGAGGATAAAACCGCAGCGCCAGATTATAGCTCTTTTTCTGAAGGCCTTTCTACGGCGAGCTACCTGCCTGCGTTAGCAAGTTATCTATACCATAATGATTTAGTTGTATCGCCAGAAACCATGGCTGATGGCAGCAAAACTGAACATATGCAAACGGTCAGAACCTTTACAATTGGCTTTAGTAAAGGGGCAGAGGATGCTGCGCCATTACTTGCTGAAACAGCAAAAAGAGGCGGTGGAGATTACTTTGCAGCTACCAGTGGTTTGTCATTACAAAAAGCACTGAGCGATGCGCTGTTGACGATTATGAAAACCAATGCCAGTTTTACCTCGCCGAGTATTGCCAGTAATAACTTCGATAGAACCCAGACCTTCGATTCTGCATATTACGCTATGTTTCTGCCGGGCAGTGGCCCTCGTTGGAGTGGTAACTTAAAGAAACTTAAAGTGACTTCGCAAGGAATGTTAGTCGATAAAAACGGCGATGTAGCAATCGGTGAGCAGGGCAATATTAAGGATACTGCTTGTACTTTCTGGAGTGGCTGCTCAGGAAAAACGGATGGCAACAGTGTTAACGAAGGTGGGGTATTAGAAAGACTAAAGGCCATGACGCCATCAAATGGTGTCAGCTTACGTACTATTTATACCAATACCGCTAGCCCGTTTGCTCAATTAAAAGATGTCGCAGCCTCGACACTTTCACCGTTAATGAATATTGATGATGTTGATGTTGCAAAAACGGTGAAGTGGTTATACGGCTATGATGTTGATTTAGATAATGGCGGTTCAGTCAATGATCCTCGCGCCGATATTATGGGGGACCCACTGCACTCAAAACCACTAGCATTAAACTTTGGTAGTAAAAATAGTCCTGACGTACGTATTATTTTGGGGACTAACCAGGGACTAGTGCATATGTTTAAGGACTATGACAGCAATGGTTCAAATGAGGTTACTGAGTCTTGGGCATTTATACCTAAAGCGCTGCTTTCAAACGTAGGCACTCTGCAAAAGAATGTATCAGGAGCTCATACTGTTTATGGTATGGATGCATCTCCAGTCGCTTATACTGAGCTTGATTCAACAGGCAAGGTCGAAAAAGCATACGTCTATATGGGGATGAGAAGGGGAGGAAGTTCTTACTATGCTTTAAATGTGAGTAAGCCTGATTCACCTAGTTTAATGTGGACCATTACACCTAGCTCTTCAGGCTTTTCTGAGCTTGGTCAAAGCTGGTCGGATCCTGTCGTGACAACGATTCCTGGTCACGAAGGGCCAGTACTTATTATTGGCGGTGGTTACGATACTCGTTATGATACTGACGTTATCCCGTCAGATCCTCAAGGTAAAGCGATATACATTGTTGATGCAGTGACAGGCAAGTTAATTCACTCGTTTAGTAATAGTGGATCTAATGGAACCGCTGTATCGGGGTTCTCTGATAGTTTCCCTAATTCTGTCGCTGTTTTAGATAGCAACAATGATGGTAAGACCGACAGAATTTATGCCACTGACGTAGGCGGCAATGTCTGGCGACTGGATTTAGCCAGCAGTACTAAAACCGAGTGGTCCGCTTTTAAATTTGCAGACTTAGGTGGAACGGGTACTAACGATAGACGTTTTTTTGCTGAAGTGGCTATTGCGCAAACCGTATTTAGTAATATTGCCCAAGTTAACGTCAATGGCACTATCTCTACTTCTTATCAAAACATACCTTATGATGCCGTGGTGGTCGGTAGTGGTAAAAGACCAAGCCCGACAAGTAAAGATGTGACAGACATGTTTTTTGTTTTGCAGGATAGAAACGTTGTTAGCAAAAGTTTTGCCTCTGCTGAGACTCCCGCAGCGATTACTCTTGGCAATTTGTATGATGTGACATCAGCCGCGCCGGTATCTGAATCAGAGAATATTAGCTTTGGTAAAAAGCGTGGCTGGCTGTATAACTTCACTGGCATTGGAGAAAAGAGCTTAACAGCAGCTTTGATTGTTGACGGGAAAGTGTATTTCACCTCTTTTGTACCCGCTGTAAATTCAGTTTCTGAGCTTGTTTGTACAGCTTCAGGACAGGGGAGACTATATGTCTTTGATCTACACAAAGGAACTCGAACATACGTACACACCTATTATGAATTGGGTGAGCGAGTGCCTGATACGCCACAAATCGTGATTCCAGCCCCTGAGTCAGGTGAGGACCCGTATATTTATATTATCGGTATAGGTAAAGGTGAAAAAGTTGGGGATGACTATTCTGGGACAATCAATGTTGGCTCTGGGCTTGGCGTAAATAAAATCTACTACCATATAAATGAGTAATAATATGAGCTATTCAACAAGGCTTGAGCACAGTGTAAGTCGTGGATTTACCCTCATCGAAGTGATGATAGTGGTTGCCATTATCGGTATATTGGCCTCCATCGCTTACCCTTCATACATCGATTATGTGACTAAAGCTGGTCGCTCTGAAGGGGTCACTGCGGTGATGAATATTTCCAACCTGCAAGAGCAATATTATTTAGATAACAGAGCTTATACTAACGACTTAACTAAACTTGGATTGGCAGCGTCCTATGTTACCGAAAATGGCCACTATAGTGTGGCTTCAACCGGAGGAACGAGCTTTACCATTACTGCATCAGCGAAAGGGACACAAAAATCAAGAGATTCAAAATGTCAGACAATCACCTTGACTGATATTGGAGTCAAAGGGCCAAACGCGGAGTGCTGGAAATGAAGACTATTAACTTATGCTTGCTAGCAATGCTATTGCCAAGTTTTGTATCGGCTGAAACACTACCTAGAACTGATAAAATGGACTACAAATGCTTTATTAGTTCATCCATCGGTAATAAAGTTTTGTTTTACAGTTGGCCTATTAAAGAGTTTGAGTTGAAGATGGCGAGTTTACCGAGTAAACAATTCTCCGACAAAAAAGGTCGTAAAGTCTTTATTCAGGATGTCGAGGAGTGTGTAGCGGTCAGTGAATCGTTTCAGTCGACTAAAGCACAGAAACAAGATCAATTAACAGTACGCTAAGCGTGGTTAACTTAATCAGGCATGTTAACTCTGCCTGATGACGATAGCTCAATAGATTTGCAGTTTGAGCTAGAGGAGCCTCCTGGGCAGTAAGTCATGGTCCCTGAAGTTGACGCAAGTCCGTCGGGGCTAAATACAATGGAGGTTGAAGCAAAGCTTAAGCTATCTTGGGAGTTAAACTCATTAATAACCTTGAGTGATTCATTGGTTCCGGCGTTGTCATAGATAACCGTTATTCCCTTTATCCAATTGGTACCACAAGAATTTGAACTGCTGCCTAGTGGACATACGGTAACATCTAAGCCGTAGCTAATAGCCTGATTCCTTGCAAACATAAGCACCTGTTGCGCCTTTCTTATCTCACTGTCACTGCGATAAGCCTCATACAGCGAGGTTAGAGATGGCATGCCGACAGTAATTAATATTGCTGCAATAGCGATAGTGACCATTAGCTCTACGAGTGTGAAACCCTTTAACTTAAAAATTGCTAGCATAACCCTTTTCCTGTATTCACTTCAGGTCGATACAGCTAACTTTACACTATTTTTCAGCAGATTAGCGGGTAAAATCATAGCCAATTTATTGGCTATGATTGTTTTTTTGGCAGAGTTAATAAAGAGCGTTAAAAAGAGCACTCTATATTTTTTTTGGAAGATATCCTTACTCTTCCTGAGCGGTTGATAACAATAGCTTTAGCGTGTGAATCTAATGCCGCGTCAGCACAGTATTTGAAGGTACCGTTGGAGCCTGCTGCTAAGCCGTCAGGTTGAAACTTAATCGCTGCTCTATTGAAATCTATGACATCTTGCTGATGAAAGGGACCAACTGATTGAATGAGTTGGTCATTGCCATCTAACAATTTAGGTTCACCGGTATCAGTGAAGACACTAATGTTTTCACGCCAATTTGTGGAACAGCGCTGAGATACAATAGGGCAAACGGTAACTCTTATGCCGTAGGTAATAGCATGATTTCTTGCGAGTTGAATAGACTGCTGAATCTTTCTTATATTCGTGTCTGCTCTAATGTAGGCATATAAAGATGTAAATGACGGTAATGCGATTGCCAATAATATTGCGCTCACGGCTAATGTGACGATAAGCTCAACTAATGTAAATCCATGTTTGTTTATATCCATGCGGCCTCTTCCTTGAATAATCTAAATTGCATCCTGCAACGAGTTAGCTTTTGAGTAACATACGTCAGTATAGTTACCATGCTTTCTCAATCTCGGCTGATTATTTAGATTGTTCCGTTATAAGAAGACTGCATTTACTTTTAAGGTCAGCAGGAAATCACTTTAGACTTCAGAGTTTTGGGGCTGCGTGCTAAGCTATCCGCCATAGAATTAGTCTGTTCAGCAAGTTTTAGGAGTATTACAATGAAAAAGGTCGAAGCCATTATTAAACCGTTTAAGTTAGATGATGTGCGAGAGTCACTTGCTGATATTGGTATTACCGGTATGACGGTTTCAGAAGTTAAAGGGTTTGGCCGTCAAAAAGGCCATACAGAGTTATATCGCGGCGCAGAGTATATGGTCGATTTTTTACCGAAAGTTAAAATTGAATTGGTCATACAAGATGAACAACTTGACCAGGCGATTGATGTGATTGTGGATACTGCCCGTACCGGTAAAATAGGCGATGGTAAGATATTCGTTACTGATATTGAGCGTGTTATTCGTATTCGTACCGGCGAAGAAAACGAAGAGGCTGTTTAAGACTGCGAGCAGTCTTTCACATGCTTTAACCCAATAAAGCATGTGATAATTTGCTTAGTTGCGGTATTTATTATTCGGTTAAACGGTTTAAAAAGTTTATTTCGGTGAGCTTGATGAGTCGCGTATAACAGGCTCTGGTACAAATACTCTAGACTGTTCAGAAGTTTGGGCTCGACGCTTTGCAATTAGCAGCTCGGTTGCAATCTGGGCAATTTTCTCGTTAGGCTGATGTACGGTGGTCAGTTTAGGCCAAGTTTGGCGAGAGAAAGGGCTATCCTCAAAACCAACAATTGAAATATCAGCAGGAATATCAACTCCCTCAAGCCTTGCTGCGAACAATGCTCCCGCCGCAATTTCATCGTTACATGCAACGATTGCAGTTGGCTTATCTGACTGATTAAGCAGCTTCTTGGCCCCGTCTACTCCCGATTCAAAAGAATATTGCCCATCAATAACTAAACTATCATCGAGAGTAATGTGATTATCAGTTAACGCCTGCTTAAACCCAGCTAATCGCTCTTTAGTTGATTCATGTTGCTCATCACCACTTAGGAAAGCAATGCGCTTATGACCAAGGTCGATCAAGTGTTGTGTGATGGCGATTGCGCCTGATTTATCGTTAACGAGCACCGCAAGACCATTGTTATCTTCAACCTTTTCCCCCGCAATAATGCGGACATAGCTAGCGTCAATCTGATCAAGGGCTGCCAATATAACCGGATCTTCAGATAACGGGGGGGTAAGCACTAATCCAGATAAACGGTTGTGTTTTACAAGCTTTATTAATTCTTCGCATATACCTGCAGACTTGGAGTCACAAGGGTGGATGAGTAGTTCATAGCCAAGATCTTTACAAGCAGACAAAATACCGTTTTGCATATCGATAATATAATAGGCATTCGGATTATCATAAATAAAGCCGATTACATAAGAGCTTGTTCCTGCGAGGTTTCTTGCTGCAAGATTCGGTTGGTAATTTAGCGCTTGAATCGCGTCATTAACTTTATCAATCGTTGCCTGTTTGACTGAAGGTTCGTTATTGGTAACCCTCGAGACAGTTTTTATCGATACGCCAGCATATTTAGCGACATCATTAATTGTGACTTTCATAAAGCTGTTTTCTCATTAATTAGAGAGCTGGACAACAGTACTAAACTAGTAACGCGCCATTAACATTTAGGCTGTGCGTAGTTGTATTTGTTATCGATTTTAGCCGTATAGTGCGAACTTTTACTGGAATTAGCAATCATCAAGGTGCAGTTTTTTAGATTTTTTTCCATATTTAAAAAAAATATTACATCTTTTTATGATACGCGTTAGCGATTTAACTTTCTGTATTTAAACACTAATAATGTTTTACCATTTATCTTTATGTTGTTTTTAAGAGATATATTTGACGTGCCAGTTATTTTGTTGTGGCGCAGCTGTTAAATATTGTGTAATGTTTGCTCTAGACATGACAGCGTTGTCATTCCGGTTGGGGAATGGTTATGGATATAAAAAAAAGATAATAAGTTATGGAAGGGAAACGAGATGCGACCATCTACTTTTAAAAAAAATGTACTAGCTACAAACATTGCATTACTGCTCGGTAGTGCTTTTTCTATGTCTGCTATGGCGGCTGATGCTGATGCTCCCGTAGCGGCTGATGAGAATATAGAGAAAATTGAAGTACGCGGTATGCGTGCATCGATGAAAGCTTCAATTAATGCAAAAAGATTCTCAGACTCGGTTGTTGATGCCGTTACTGCTGAAGATATCGGTAAGTTCCCTGACGGTGATGTCGGTGAATCATTAGCTCGTATACCGGGTGTTGCGGTAAACCGTCAGTTTGGTCAAGGCCAGCAAGTTTCGATCCGTGGCGCTTCTAGCCAGTTAACACGTACTTTGCTTAATGGACATTCAGTTGCTTCTACAGGTTGGTATGATCAACAAGCTATTGACCGCAGTTTCAACTATTCACTTCTTCCACCTGAAATGGTTGGCGCGATTGAAGTTTATAAATCATCTCAAGCTGATATTGCTGAAGGCGGTATTGGTGGTACGGTTATTGTTAATACTCGTGAGCCACTAGATCTTGATGCGAATTCAATTTTTGTAAGTGCTAAAGCCGATTATGGCACTATTTCTGAAGAAACAGATCCAGAGCTTTCTGGCCTATATAGCTGGAAAAACGAACAGGAAACATTTGGCTTCTTAGTCTCTGCTGCTGCATCTGAGACGACTTATCAACGTAATGGAATTGAATCTCTAGTGGGTTGGGGTGACATTGTTCCAACTACATTTGAACAAGAGCGTGAGCGCACTGCAATTAATGGTGCATTCCAATTCCGTCCAATGGATAATTTAGAGTTTGGCTTAAACATCATGTCGCTTGATATGAAAGCGAACAATGCCAACACCTCTTTGTTCACTATGTTCCCAGATGATAAAGAAGCTGCTTGTGAGAAAAAGAACTCGTCAGGCACTTGTACTTTCTATCGTAGAGATGGCAAGGGAGCTAACTCTGGATGGGCTCAAACGTGGGCACGTAAAGCTAGCATGGATTCAAATACTTATGATTTGGATTTCAAGTATGAAGCAGATAGCTACACCCTAGAAGGCCGAGTGGGTAACACTAAGTCTGAAGGTGGTACTGACTTGACTTCAAACTATGGTTTTTGGTTAGGTGACGCTGCTGATTATGCTGGTACATACGACGCGACTGGCGATGTTGTTAATATCGATATTGCAAACAAGTCATTTACAGCTGAAGATTTTAAAGGTCAACTATCACCAGCAGGTTGGGCGTTAAAGAAACAACCTAACTCTGACGAAGAAACCTATGCACAGTTTGACGTAACAGTACCTGTTGATTTAGGTGCTATTACCTCTTTCAAGACCGGTGTTCGTTGGGCTGACCATGATGTTAAGCAAGAGACTTACCCTGCTATTGTTAATGCTGATGTAGTAGCAAAAGATGCTTCTGCTTACTATTCTGGAACCATTTCGTCTGGCGCAGGCTTTACATTGCCTAAGCCTAATATGGATGCGATGTTAAAAGATGCAGCAGCAGCCGTTGGTGGTTTTGATAAAACAGGAACAGTTTATAAGTCTGGTTACGGTACTATTAACGAAGAGAATTTAGCGCTTTATTTAATGGCTAATTTTGAATCAGATGGTATTCGCGGTAACTTCGGCTTACGTTATATCTCTACCGATGCTTCATCTGACTACTACAAGCTACAAGCTGACGGTTCATATGCTGACGACCTAAGCACAATGAAGGAAAGCTACAGCGATGTGCTTCCAAGTGTTAACGTAGCGTTTGATGTTGCACCTGACGTTATTATCAGAACATCTGCATCGCAGGTTATATCACGTCCTAACTACGGTGATATGTTCGCATCATCAGCATTAGCAGGTTATAACGATGGTACTGCAGGCAATGAAGTTGTAAACACCGGTAATATTGCTCTTAAGCCATTTAAAGCGACTCAAGCTGACTTGGGCGTTGAATGGTACTTCAGTCCTGATGGATTGGTTGCGGCAACATACTTTATTAAAGATATCAGCTCGTTTATTACATCAGATCAAATCTTGGATCAAAGTATCGGAATTATTGACCCTGATTCAGGTCTAGATAGCTGGACTAAATCAACCAAGAAGAATGGCACAGGCGGCCAAATTCAAGGTGTTGAACTTCAGTTACAAGATTCATTTGAAAATGGCTTAGGTTACTCTGCTAACTATACATTTGCCGAATCAGATGCTCCTGCTGATAACTACCCTGATGAAGTGAGTGTATTCTCTGATTCTTCTAAGCACACTGTAAACTTAGTTGGTTACTATGAACTTGAAGACTTCTCTGCTCGTGCTGCATACAACTGGCGCAGTGAGTACATGATCCGTGAATTACCTGGTTTCTACGGCAACCGTGAGCACCAAGCTTATGGCACAGTAGATTTAAGCGCTAACTACAATATTACTGATTACTTATCAGTGACCTTTGAAGTGGTTAACTTACTTGAAGAAGACAGTGTTCAACTTGGTGTTGCTCCAGATTCTGCAGAAGTTAAACCAGAACTTAAGAATGGTTACCCAGCATGGAGCTTCGAAGGTGAAGCTCGTTATAAGCTAGGTGTTGCTCTACGCTTCTAAAGCTAAATATAACTCTATAAAAGCCCAGCAATTGCTGGGCTTTTTGTTAGATAATATGCATGATAAATACTCTAGTTAAGCTAGCGTAATAGCACTTATTAGGGCGTTAGTATTTCGCTGTCATTACTAGATTTTCCGCCAGTGCATGTGAAGGGGACTTATGAATATAAAAAAAATAGCGATTGTTGGAGGGGGGACTGCAGGTTGGCTAGCCGCGAACCATTTGGGGAAAATGGCGGTCAATCATGACCATTTATCCGTTACGCTTATCGAGTCGCCTGATATCCCAACGATCGGAGTAGGGGAGGGTACCGTTCCTGCTATACGCCAGTCATTACAAAGTTTTGGCATCAGTGAAACTGAGTTTATTCGCAGTTGTGATGTAACGTTTAAGCAATCGATAAAGTTCGCTAATTGGCTCGATAACACCAAACATGCTAAAGATAATTTTTATCATCACTTGTTTGATATGCCAGGCCCTATTGGCGAGGACCTGACTCGCCTATGGCTATTAAAAAAGGGCAAACCCTATGCGCAGTCTGTTTCTCCCCAGCATGCAGTTTGTGAGGCCTACAAAGGACCTAAAACCATTCGTGATGCAGAGTATCGAGGTCATCTAGGTTACGCTTATCATCTTAATGCCGCTAAGTTTGCCAAACTCTTGGGGGCGAACGCGTGTGAGAAGTTCAATGTAGAACATATTACAGCAAACGTCGGTAAAGTTATTCTTGGCCCTGAAGGAGAGATAAAATCTCTCGAGACAGACACCAAAGGTACACTTGAATTTGATTTTTACATAGATTGCAGTGGTTTTGCTTCGCTATTAATAGATAAAGCACTGAAGGTTCCTTTTGTGAGTAAGGCTGAGCAGCTATTTGTTGATAAGGCGATTGCGGTACAAGTGCCAACGGCTGCAGACGCCCCGATCCCTCCTTTTACTATCGCGACGGCACATCAAGCTGGCTGGATCTGGGATATTGCCCTGAGTAATCGCAGAGGTGTTGGTTTTGTCTATTCAACAAAGTATATGGACGATGTTGCAGCAGAAGAAAAGCTGAATAAGTATTTGGGCGGTAAGCTAGATCAATATCAGCACCGTACTTTACCTATGACAGTGGGCTATAGGGAACGTTCGTGGGAAAAGAACTGTGTAGCGCTTGGTTTAGCTCAAGGGTTTCTTGAGCCGTTAGAAGCAACCTCTATTTTGCTAACCGACTTTGCCGCTGGTTTTTTAGCTGATCGTTTCCCAACAACCACTGAGCTACAGTCTCTAACAAGAGACCGATTTAACCATGTGATGCAATATGCTTGGGAACGAGTGGTCGACTTTATAAAGCTCCACTATTGTTTATCAGATCGAACCGATTCGCAGTTTTGGATTGATAATCGGCTACCTGAAACGATGTCTGCCGAATTAACTAAACGACTGTCGCTTTGGCAAAGTTTTGTCCCCAATAGAGAAGACTTTTTCAGCAAATTCGAAATCTTTGATTTGGAAAATTATCTGTATGTTTTATATGGCATGGAGAGCATGCCTGAAGTAGGCTCTTGTGATATTCAAATCAATGAAGCCACTTTAGAACAGCATAAAAAGTTAGAGCTGATAGCTAATAAAATGGCAGATGAGCTGCCAGAACATAGGCAATTGTTGGATAAAATCAACCGATATGGATTACAGAAGATATAGTCGCTTTATATAGGGCTAAGCGTCGCAGTAAATCTTGTTACTGCGACACGCTCATTCTACTGATTTAAGTCATACTGATTTTGTTTATCAATGAGCCTTGCCAGTTGTTGTAGTGAGGTTAAGTGAGCATAGATTAGCGGGAGTAGGCCTTTTTCTTTTAATGTCAAAAAGTCATCATTTTTTAAGCTATTCAGTTGTTTTTCATCGACAATATAGACACCATCTATATTAATGACTTGCTCATCTTTCAATAGTTTAACACTAAGCTGTTTAGGGGTTAATAACCCTTTTGAAGCTAAGAATTGGCAGATATTAGCTGTTTGGTGGCTATATGAAGCTATGTCAACCAGTGCCTTTGTGCGTGCTTTAAGATAGTCGGATTGCTCTTTATCGTCATTAAATAAGCGGTGTCCACCTTTTGCTACGACTAACTCACTACTTTCATCGACACAAACCATCACATCGTCACTTTTTTCATCTGTTTTGAAGAGCGATAACGGCGCGTTATTAAACCCCATAGGCCTTAAAATTGTCTGCCATTCCTGTTGTTGGCAGTATAGGTTTAAACCATTTTTGATCCCCATAAGAGCAACTGGGATAAATTGTCCTGTTTCACTATTCTTTACAAAAACCAAAGGAAACTCGGTGGCTAGATGTTGAAATTCATGAAATACCACAGGAATGAGGTGTTGCTCTGCAAAACGACGGAAGTCTTTTGATTCTTCAATCGCAATATTAAGGTGTTTATCCGCGTTTAATGGGGCAATGCTATTTCTCATTGTTTGCTAATCCTTGTCACTATTTCTGATAGTTTGTCATTCTAATGACTATAAACCCACACGAGTGCCTAAAAGTATCATTTTAAATTATTAGGGTGGTTTATAGTTTGTGAATTATTTGTAACGTTTTTTGACAGCGCTGTCAATTCGAGTGGTTATACTCGAATAGATATTTGTGTGCTTTTAACTAGCTGACCCTTGGCTATGGTTATGGCGAGTTTACTGATTAATTCTGTCTCAAAATTATTTGCAAAGAAAACTGCGATACGGAGCGGAAATAGCCGTGAAGGTACAATATATTTGGAAATGACATCACTCTCAGTATTCAAAAACTCTTTATCAATAGCTTTCCCTTTCTATAGCAAAGCTCGCTGGAGTTAAGTAAAAGCACTACTAAAGTGCAGCTATTCAAAGATGAGCACAGTTAGCCCAGATAAAATTATCCATACCCCAAAGAAGGCTTTTAATTTTTTAGCTGAAAGGTGTAACACCAGTTTACGAGCAAATAGTCCACCCAAAATTGCACCAGGCCCCGCAAAAATAACTATATTAAATAGCGTCTTAGTATCTTCAGTAAAATGAATGTAGGCACTCCCCCAAACAGTAAACGCTGACACTATGACTGCAATAGCAACAGACATTACAGGATTAACTTTTCTAAAGAGCAGATAAGTGGCAATTAGCTCTCCTACACCGACAGATAACCAAGCTGTGATAATGCCACCAATAAAACTAATACCAGCCAATGCTATAAAGTCATGGCGATTGATTAAGGTCATATCAGAATATGAGTCCGGATAGCGTAATTTGAAGATTAGGGCTGTACCTAACATTATTGAGAATAGTCCGAAGGTAAAAAGCATAGATTGAGGTGGGGGGAATCCGAGCCATTGGCATAGCCAAAGCCCCGATATCGAAAATGGAGTACATACAGATACAATTTTGTAAAACTGAGGCCATGAGTTGTTAGCCTGTGTTTCGCGGTAACGCCACCAGGTAAGTGCCCCAGCTGTCATGCCAAAACATTGAATCGCGAAAGAAGTAGAAATACTTTGAAGAGGCTCTAGCCCTAAGCCACTAAAAACCGGGATAAATATAACCCCTCCGCCAGCTCCTGTGGAGTTAGCAAAGATAGCCCCAATAACTCCAACAAAGAAAAACATACCGTAGTCTTGGGTTGCATCTAGAACACCTTGCTGCTGTGTCGTCCAAACAACGTAAAATACTGCTAAAGGGCAGAAAAGTAACAGAGCCTTGCTCATTATGTGACGACGTAAAAATTGAAATTTCAACAAGTAGACCTCTTTATGTATGCGCTTACATCCTGACATGTATCTAACTTGTTATCAATCGAGGCGTTTTGCTATATGGTTTTTCTAACGACAGTGATGAGCTATGCGATTGTTATTTATGGGTTTGAATTATTCTTTAGATTGCTTCGATTAAAAAAATAATACTAAATGTCAATTAAATGTAGAAATTTGAAGTGGTCTTGTGTATGTTCTAATGACAGCGTTGTCATCTGCTTGTGTGGCAGCTGTTTGTAAGGTCTGCATGGATAGGATGAGGTCTCCTAATTCGTGTTTTTTTAACAAACAAATTGTGTTTGTTATTCCTATAGTCTCTCCCCAGAAACTAGTGTAGGCCGGGTGCTTGTTGAGTGCTCGGCCATTTTTTTCTTAAGAGACTTGGCCTGTTTTAATCATTAGATAATAAAAATAATAGCTCTTACCTAGCGTTGACTACCGTAGTCACGATTAGGCCATTAATGGAGTGACTAATATGAACAAAACAGCTGTGACGCTAATACTGTTATTAAGTGCATTGCTTATGGCAAGTCATGCGCTTGCAAGGGACGTGGTGACCACTATTCCTCAGAGTTGGCAATTAACGCTAATGGAAACTGCTCTTGAGCGAGTTAACAGCCAATACCAGTCTAAAATAATCACCACTGAGATGAACCAAAAGCGGAAAGTTGAAGAGTCGCTAGCGGGAAATGTTGATGTGTTTTGGAGTATGACTTCAGCTGAGCTTGAGTCGCAGGTTTTACCTATTCGGATCCCCATATTTAAAGGTTTGCTTGGTAATAGATTGCTTATTATTCGCAAGCAGTCCCAAGCGGATTTTAATCGTGTTCGAAATCAAGCAGACTTTGAGCAATTTACAGCAGGGCAAAATCACTATTGGCCAGATGCCGATATTATTCGCGCAGCAGGCCTTCCTATTATTACCACCTATAAATACAAGAATCTTTACCCGATGCTTGAAGGCGATCGCTTTGACTATCTAGCCCTTGGTGCACAGGAGATTTGGGGCGAATTAGATAAACATCCTGATCCTCGTTTAAAGGTTGATGATCGAGTGTTACTGCAGTATCGCTCACCAGCTTATTTCTTCGTTTCTCCACAACAACCTGAACTTGCTAGAGATCTGTTGCAGGGATTGGAGCTGATGGTTAGTGATGGCAGTTTTGATAAGTTGTTTAATCAGCATCTGATGATTGATGAACTCTATGCTAAAGCTAACTTTGAACAAAGAGCGATTATTCGTTTAGAAACCCCGGGGTTAAGCCCGCTCACACCGATATCAAGATCAGAGCTATGGTTGGACCTATTTAGTATTGAAGGAGCTATGTAATGAATTCTTTATCTACAAGAGTATTAATCGGTCTAGCTTCGGCGTTGTTTGTTGTCGTCACCATTCTTTTTAGCTCAGCATACCTACTTGAAAAATCTAAGCTAGTGCAGCAGTTTGAGGATTACCAGTTAAATACCTTAGCCAATCTTGAAGTTACCTTGGCCCAACCGATATTTAATTATGATTTTGAGCAAATTAGCGCAGCGCTATCGACCTCATTAAAATCCAATAAAATCTACAGTATTTCGGTAAACGACCATCGCGGAAAATTGATGGCTGAAACCAGTCAACCTTATTCCGTTGATGCAAGTGAGCTATTAGCTCACAGCATTAAGTTTACCGACAATGGCAAAGCGACAGGGCAATTATCAATTGAGTTTTCAGCTGCACCTATTCATAGCGCAATGAATGAACTCATGACGACTTACATTGTTATGGCGCTGCTTATTCTTGTGTTCAGTGTTGTCGCTATATTCTTTATTTTACGAGTATTAGTGATTGCCCCTCTAGCCCATGTTGTCGAGGCGATGAATGAGATTGCAATTGGTGATGGTGACTTAAGCCGAAAGTTGCCGGTAGAGAGTCAAGATGAGATTGGTCGATTAGGTTTAGCCTTCAATCAGTTTATTGCACAGATCCATGGAACTATCACTAAAGTCAGTGAAACGTCGGAGCAGATATTAGCCGATGCTACAGCTCTCGATGCGCTCTCTAATACCAATAATCAGCGAGTACAGTCACAACTGCTAGATGCAGAAGCCGCTGTAACCGCGATTACTCAGTTAAGTGGTAGCGCCTTTGAAGTGGCAAATAGTGCCAAATCAACTGCGGATGAGGCTACTCGCGCCGATCAAGAGGTTGAGCACAGCCAGTCACAATTTGATGCGGGGTTAGCACTTACTGACCGTTTAGCCAATGAGCTAACGCTATCTGCATCATCCGTTGAGCAGTTACAACAAGAGACGCAGAAAATTGATGAAGTTGTGGTGGTGATTAATGCCATTGCGGAGCAGACCAACTTACTGGCACTTAATGCAGCGATTGAAGCTGCCAGAGCAGGAGAGCAGGGTAGAGGTTTTGCGGTAGTTGCTGATGAAGTGAGAACGCTAGCGAGCAGAACGCAACAGGCCACTGGTGAAATACAAAAGATGATCCAGCTGGTACAGCATCGAGTGACAGAGACCGTCACTGTAATGCAGTCGAGCCAACTTCTATCTAGTGAGGCGCTATCTCACTCTAAAGAGATTAAAGTTTTACTAGGTAACGTGACAGAAATTGTATCTAATATCAGCAATATGAATTTAGATGTTGCCAGTTCAGCAAAAGAACAAACCGAGGTTACAGCCGGGATTTCAAAGAGCTTAGATGATCTACTGGCTGTGTCAGGTTCGGCTTCAATAGACAGTGAAAAACTTGCAAAATCAAGTGATCGTTTATTTCACCAGGGGGAGAAATTACGCGACTTGGTTAAATCGTTCCACCTATAAAAAAGAATATGGAAATGAGGATTGTAATGAAGAAAAGATTAATTGTAGCAGCTGTTGGCTTAATATTAGCGACCAGCGCGTGTTCTCAAAAGGATGTTGAAATAACGGCTAAAGGTGCACAAGACGGATCCCCCATTGCACTGAGTCAAGACAAGTTGAGCCTCATTGGTCAGCAGTTGGCTGTGAACTACCGAGTCGTGACTAATGTTGCTGATAATAATTGCGATAAAGACTCTGCTGGTGGCAAGTGCTTCGTGGCTGAAATAGATTTGACCTTTCCTGTGGATGTCGCTGCTAAAGATTGGGCTATTTACTACTCTCAGATGAGACCTGTGCAATCGATTGAAGGTGATGAATTTACCATTTCTCGTGTTAAAGGCGATCTGCACAAAATTGAACCGTCTACAGGCTTTAAGGGGATACTTAAAGGGCAGACTAAAACGATTCGTTTTAGAGGCGATAATTGGCAGCTAGCTGAAACTGATGCCATGCCTAACTATTATATTGTTGCCAATGGCTCAGATCCTGTACTCATCGACAGCACCAAGGTTGCCATTGATACCGAGACTGGCCTAGAACTTCGGCCTTACTCTGCAGATTTTACCGATGCCGAAAAGCAGTATAAGCGCACCGAGAATGATAAAGTTGAGTGGGCGACATCGGGCGTTTTATACCGTAATAACTTTTCTACTCAAGCAAACCCCAAGTTGGCTGAAAACCGCATTATACCAACGCCTACATCGGTTGAGTTGACCGCTGATACTGCGCAAGCTTCTTTGAAAGATGGGCTAAAGGTCAACTATAACAAGGTTAACCCTCAGTCAGTTGAGGCTGCACTTAAACGTCTAGCAAGATTAGGTGTCACGGAGTCAGATAAAGGGCTCTTGGTTACCTTATTACCGTTATCAGTAAAAGCGGTGCCAGGCAGTTACCATCTCGATATTAGTGCACAACAGATTACTATTTCAGCTAATGACGATGCTGGTTTTTCTTACGGGTTAGCATCGTTAACATCTTTGGTTGATGTTAACACTCTAGTCGTAAACGCAATGTCGGTGGAAGATTCCCCACGCTATGATTTTCGCGGAATGCACATCGATGTATCTCGCAACTTCCATAGTAAACAGCTGATATTAGATCTGTTGGATCAAATGGCCGCTTATAAGCTCAATAAGTTACATTTGCATATGGCTGACGATGAAGGTTGGCGTTTAGAGATTGAAGGGCTTCCCGAGCTTACAGATATCGGCAGTAAACGCTGCCATGACTTAACGGAGGATAACTGTTTACTGCCACAACTCGGCAGCGGCCCCTCTAGTAATACTAAGGTTAGTGGTTACTACAGTAAAGCTGACTATATCGAGATCCTGCAGTTTGCAAATGCTCGACAAATCCAAGTCATTCCATCAATGGATATGCCGGGTCATTCTCGCGCTGCCATTAAGTCGATGGAAGCACGTTACCGTAAACTGCTAGAGCAGGGCTTAACAGCTGAAGCAGAGCAGTATTTGCTATCAGATAGTAATGACAAAACGGTTTATTCATCGGTGCAATACTATGACGATAACACCTTAAATGTATGTATGGAGTCGACGTTTACTTTTCTCGATAAAGTCATTGATGAGATAGCACAACTGCATAAAACGGCAGGTGTGCCGCTTACGCTTTACCATATCGGAGCTGACGAAACTGCTGGTGCTTGGCTTGAATCTCCAGTGTGTAAAGCCTTTATCGCCAATAACGATAAAGGTGTTAAAGACAGCAGTGAACTTGGGGCTTATTTCATCGAAAGAACCGCTTCTATACTAGCAGCAAAAGGCATTGAAGCCGCAGGCTGGAGCGATGGCATGAGCCATACTCGCCCAGAAAATATGCCAAAAAAGGTACAGTCAAACATTTGGGATATTGTTGCACATGCAGGCCATAAACGCGCCCATCAACAAGCTAACTTGGGTTGGCAGGCGGTATTGAGTCAACCTGAGGTTCTCTACTTTGATTTTCCCTATGAAGCCGATCCAAAGGAGCACGGCTATTACTGGGGCATTAGGCAAAGTAACAGCAAGCACGTACATAGCTTTATGACCGACAACTTGCCTGCCAATGCTGAACAATGGACCGATATTGAGGGCTTGCCTTTCGAAGCTGATGACACAGTTCAACGCGATGAAAATGGCAATGTTGTAAGTGGACCGCTAGCTAAGTCGGCTAAATTTAGTGGTATTCAAGGTCAGCTTTGGAGCGAAACGGTTCGCAGTGACGAGATTGCTGAGTACTTGATGTTCCCGCGGGTATTGATGCTAGCCGAGCGAGCATGGCATAAGCCAAGTTGGGAAGTGCCTTACCAATATCAAGGGGCTATTTATAATCAACAAAGTGGAATGTTTACTGAAGATATGCGAGCCCAACAGGCATTAGAGTGGCAGGCGATTGCTAATACCTTAGGCTACAAGGAATTGATAAAGCTTGATAAAGCTGGCATTAGTTACCGAGTGCCAACTGTTGGTGCAGTAATAAAAGATAATAAGCTATTCGCTAACCTTATCTATCCAGGACTGGCGATAGAGTATCGCGTCAATGGTGGCGATTGGCGGCTTTATAACGCGGGTGCGCTTGTTAAGGGCAACGTCGAAGTTCGAGCTATTGCCGCTGACGGTGTGCGAAAAGGTCGAACATTATTGGTGAAATAATAACAGCATCAGGCAGTGTGCTGTCGTGATGTGAGTATTTACTTAGATTAGATGCGGTAACTAACAGGTGTTACCGCATCTATTCTTGTCCTTAAAGCAATGTGAAAAAACAAATGACAACGCTGTCATTGTTGTTGTAACATACAATTAACTTATTAGGTTTCTCAGTTAAGTTTATTAGCTCCATATTAAATATTAGAACAATAAAGAGGTTTGTCATGGGCATAGGCCAGGCGAAAGAAGCATCCTTGTATATAGGTATTGATGGTGGTGGTAGTAAGTGCCGCGCAACTATATATGCAAGTGATTTCAGCATTGTGGGAACTGGCGTCGCCGGGCGTGCCAACCCGCTGCATGGTTTAGCACAAACATTCCAATCTATTGAAGAATCAACTCAGTTGGCGTTGACTGATGCAGGACTCAAAAGCTCGGACAGTAAACGCTTAATAGCAGGGCTTGGACTTGCAGGCGTTAATGTCTCTAGGCTTTATGAGCAAGTATTGAATTGGCAACATCCGTTTGCTTGTATGTACCTAACCACTGATCTTCATACTGCATGTATCGGCGCTCATGAAGGTGGTGATGGCGCTGTCATCATTACAGGCACCGGTTCTTGTGGCTACGCACATGTTGCTGGTGAAGAGCTTTGTCTTGGTGGTCATGGCTTTGGTTTAGGTGATAAAGGTAGCGGGGCATGGCTTGGACAACAAGCCAGTGAACAGGTGCTACTCGCGCTAGATGGTTTTGGAGAGAAAACCATACTCACAGAACGCTTATTCGCTCATTTCAATGTTAACAATGCCATGGGGATCGTAGACAATTTAGCTGGGCAATCGTCTAGTACCTATGCCAAGTTAGCGAGAAACGTGTTTGAAGCTGCCCAACTAAAAGATGGCGTGGCGCAAGACATTGTCCGTGAGGGCGCTGGCTATATAAGCGAGTTGGCAAGGAAACTGTTCACAATAGAACCACCGCGTTTTTCTATGATTGGCGGCCTTGCTGAACCGCTGGCCAATTGGTTAGATGATGATGTTATAGCTGAAATAGCACCGACGCTGCAGCCTCCAGAGTGGGGCGCAGCATTCTACGCACAGCAACAGCATAATAAGCTGCAACAGAAATAGTTTTTTGCTGTTTTGCAGTTAGCATAGACAAAAATTGATAGTGAGTTTCAAATGAAGCAAACAATAGTAGCAGAGCGACTTTTTGATGGGCAGCAGTTTCATTCTGAGCTGCCTATCACTTTTGAAGACGGCAATATTATCGCGTTTGATACCGTCAAGGGCGCTAAAGAGTCTAAAGTGAATGGCACTGTTTGCCCCGGATTTATTGATGTTCAGGTAAATGGCGGCGGCGGAGTACTGTTTAATGCAACCCCTACTCGTCAGGGGATCGAAGCAATAGGTCTTGCTCATGCAAAGTTTGGAACGACAGCCTACTTACCAACATTAATAACCGACAACGTGAGTGTAATGCAGCGTGCTGCCGATGCAGTAGCTGATGCTATAGCCGCTAAAAGCTCTGGTGTTTTAGGCGTTCATTTTGAAGGACCACATTTATCAATACCGAAAAAGGGCGTTCACCCACAGCCACATATTAGGCGTATTTCAAATGCCGAGCTTGAGGTGTTTAGCCGTCAAGATTTAGGAGTAAGAGTTGTCACTCTTGCGCCAGAGAATGTTTCCCCTGAAGTTATATCGGCGCTGGTGGAAAGTGGCGTAAAGGTTTGCTTGGGTCACTCTAATGCTGACTATGACACAGTAAAGGCTGCTTTAGATGCCGGTGCCACAGGTTTTACTCATCTCTTTAATGCAATGTCTGCTTTTGGCTCACGTAGCCCAGGGATGGTTGGCGCAGCGCTTGAGAGTGCTGATGCATGGTGTGGACTTATTGTTGATGGGCATCATGTCCACCCTGCAGCCGCTAAAGTGGCTATTAACGCCAAGCCTCAAGGTAAAGTCATGTTAGTCACTGACGCTATGCCGCCAGTAGGGCTTGATAGCGAAGAGAGTTTCGAGCTATTTGGCACCCAAGTCATACGTGTTGGTGATCGGCTTAATGCGGTAACTGGCGAGCTTGCTGGCTGCGTACTTGATATGGCTGGAGCAGTTAAGAATAGCGTTTCTATGCTTGAACTGTCACCAGAGGAGGCGATAAGAATGGCCTCTCTGTACCCGGCTAAATTCTTAGGTATAGATAAACAGTTCGGTTCACTAGAGATTGGGAAGCGTGCTGATTTAGTGTTAATCAACAATGAATATAAAGTGCAGCAAACCTATATCGGCGGACAGTTAATTTTTTCTGCGCGTTAAAAGGTATTTGATTCATGTTACCTAAACCTCTGTAGCTTAGGCTATCGAGGTTTTTTGTTATACACATAAATCGTTGAAATTGAGCCATAGCAGCTATTTGTTTAAAGAGTGATACTAATGACAATAATAAAAGATACCCATTCACAGACAGATCCCAGTCCTAAACAGAACAAAGTAAGACTTAAGTCACTCGATGCGCTTCGTGGGTTCGATATGTTTTGGATCTTGGGTGGTGAAGCTATTTTCGCAGCACTCATCGTATTAACGGGGTGGGGCGGCTTACATTGGTTCGATAAACAGATGCATCATAGCGCTTGGCATGGTTTCACCTTCTACGATTTAATCTTTCCGCTATTTATATTTTTATCAGGTGTTGCACTTGGGTTATCACCAAAAAGGCTAGATAAGCTGCCAATGCATCAGCGAATTCCACTCTATCAGCACGCTGTAAAAAGATTACTGTTATTGCTATTGCTCGGGGTCATTTATAACCATGGTTGGGGCACTGGTGCTCCTATGGCATTGGGAGATATTCGCTACGCAAGTGTATTGGGGCGTATTGCTTTTGCTTGGTTCTTTTGTGCCTTACTCGTTTGGCATACGAGCCTCAGAACCCAAGTGATCACCAGTGTTACTATTTTAGTTGCTTATGCGGTATTGCAACTGTTTCCACTCGTGACACTTGATGGCACCGGCTCGTTTACAGTTACCGGATCAATTAATGCGGCTATCGATAGCATGCTATTACCTGGCGTCACTTATCAAAATGCAGCGGTTGACCCTGAAGGGATCTTATCGACTATTCCCGCAGTCGTTAACGGCCTCCTAGGTGTTTTTGTCGGTCACTTTATTGTTAAGACCCACCCCAAAGGGGAGTGGTATAAGCTTGCTGTAATGTGTTTGTTAGGTTTAGGGCTACTAGTTCTGGGCTGGCTGATATCACCTATTATTCCGGTCAATAAGACATTATGGACCAGCAGTTTTGTGCTGGTTACATCCGGTTGGAGTTTGTTGTTATTGACGCTATTTTATTGTGTTATCGATGTTATGAAACTTAGTCGCTGGGCATTTCCGTTTATTGTGATTGGCTGTAACGCGATAGTTATCTACCTTGCCACCAGTATAGTTAACTGGAAGTATACTGCTGAAAGCCTATTTGGCGGGGTTATCAATTGGTTTCCTGTACCAGCTCAGAGCTTAATGGCGGTAATCGGATTATTGCTAGTGCAGTGGTTGGTGCTTTATTGGATGCATAAACGATCAATTTTCATAAAGGTTTAAGTCTTTGTAATTAAGCTGCTGAGTTGCGCCATTAAAGCGACTGAAAAGTCGATGTTGGTTTATGAAATTAATTCGCTAAAAGTTAAAATGACAGCGTTGTCTTTTTGCTGGTAATGTTTTAACATCAATGAAACAATAACCCAGTATTGGGTACTAAAAGCAGATAAAAATCTGTTGTTGATAAGTCAAGAACATGGAAGGATGGGATAACAGGCGATTCTGTTATCATCAAATTAATTACTATAAGAAGCAGGTTTAAATACATGACAGCAACGACTCAGGCTCAAGCTAGCCCTAAGAGCAGTATTCTACCTATGACCATAATAGGTGTGCTCTTTTTTATCTTTGGATTTGTGACATGGCTTAACGGCTCTTTGATCCCATTCCTTAAAATCATCTGTGAACTGAATGAATTCCAAGCGTTATTTGTCACGTTTGCTTTTTATATTGCTTATACCGTGATGGCACTACCTATGTCATCGATACTCAAGAAAACCGGTTATAAAAATGGGATGGCTATCGGCCTTGCCATCATGGTTGTCGGTTCCTTACTGTTCATTCCTGCAGCTCAAAGTGCCAACTTTATCCTATTCTTAGGTGCACTGTTTGTTTTAGGTACTGGACTTACTATTTTGCAAACAGCATCTAACCCTTATGTGGTGCATATCGGCCCTAAAGAGAGTGCTGCGATGCGAATAAGCATTATGGGTCTCATTAACAAAGGTGCGGGCGTTATCGTGCCAATTTTGTTTACAGCATTAGTCCTGTCAGGTTTTGAAAACTTCACTGCAGACCATTTAGCTGCATTGAGTGAAGCTGAGCGAACTGCGCAAATTAGTGAATTGTCTTCACGTCTTGTCGCGCCATATATCTATATGGCTATTGCACTGACATTTTTGATTGGCTTAGTGAAATTTTCATCACTGCCTGAATTAGAATTTGAAGCGGCAGATGATCATCAAACTAAAGGCAGCATTACTCATTTTCCGCAGGTGATTTTAGGTGCCGTTGCACTATTTGCTTATGTTGGTGTTGAAGTGATCGCCGGTGATACCATTGGTTTATATGGCGCGAGCCTCGGGGTGAATAACTTTGCCTCATTAACCTCGTATACTATGGTGTTTATGGTGCTGGGTTACATTATTGGTGTCACCTGTATTCCTCGATTTATCACTCAAGAAAAAGCACTGTTAGGATCGGCGATAGCGGGTATTTTATGTGTTGTTGGTGCAACCACTGCATCTGCTGATAGCACATTTATAGCGGATGTTTTATGGGGCTGGAGTGGTATTCCTGTTATTCCAAATACGGTTACATTCGTGGCGATGATGGGGCTTGCACATGCATTGGTTTGGCCGTCAATCTGGCCTCTAGCGCTTGAAGGTCTTGGTAAGTATACCGCGCAAGGTTCTGCACTGTTAATTATGGGGATCTCCGGTGGCGCTATCTTACCGCTAGTTTTTGGTAAGGTTGCTCACTTTGCTGACAATACACAGCTAGCTTACTGGGTGTGTCTACCTTGTTACCTATTCATTCTATTCTATGCGCTTAAAGGCCATAAGATGCGTAGCTGGTAGTTAGGTCGTTTATAGCGGCGACATCAATTTAAGGGAGCCATAGGCTCCCTTTTTTATTCGTCGCTAGGCTAGAGCTATAGAGCTCCTGTAGAAGGCCTATGGTGGTTCTCTTTTTTACACAGAGGAGGGCATCTACCACTGAACCACTTTTGGACAGAAATGCCTTAGCACAAAGAGTTTAAAGGTCAGTATAAGGGTTCAGAAAATATATGGTAATTCAGCTGTATTGAGCTTTTGCAAGTCGCCGTGAATATATCCCTATAGGCTCTGCTAAATCATCCATGATTTAGAAGCTTGCACAGCCCAAATCAGATGAATAACGAGTAAGCCCACTTTAGTCGCTAACTTATTATTGGACAGGAACGCGTTAGTGCAAAGGGTCTAAGAATGGGTAGTGGAATTAGCAAATGTATGGGTATCATTAAAGTTTACACTGACCCTGACGGATCCCCACGAATTTAATAGCATGCTTGTGGCTCCCGAACTAAGCCTTGTAGTGTTTTGATTGCTACCTGCCAATGCAATTTCAACAGCTTCAAGTTCCTATCTTTGTATGCTCTCAAGCCTATGAATTGGTTTGAGAGTACGTTGCGGTGCTTTATTGAGTTAGCTTGATATTGCCAGTGTTTACCAGCTGCTTTCACCGCTAATCCTAAAAGATAAAGCACAAATTGAGATAAGCAGGCAATGAGTAGCAATACGCTGAGCCTGCTCACTACTCGGGTACCGCTATCATTCATTTTCAGGCCTGTTTTAACATCTCTAAAGCTTTCCTCTATCTGCATTCTTGTGGCATAAATCTTAACGATTCTTTTAGCCTTAAAGTTTGAGTTACAAAGTGATGTCGCTAGTAACCAAGGTTCTTTTTCTCGCTCTGCACTCGTACGAGACTGCTTACTACGCCTGCTTTTATCACCTGTTGCGGTTCTATCTTTTCGTCCTTTAGGATCGCGTTTGAAGATAACTAAACGAGAGCTGAAAGAAGTCTGCTCACCTAAAAGATATACGCCAAGATTTTTGGCTATAGAGCTTGCTTGAGCGTAAAGCTTTTTGACTGGATACCACTGATGAACCGAACTTTTTCTGCAGTGTGTCCGATTTCTAAAGCGGCCTACATAATCCCAGCCAAGAGACAAAACCTGCTTAAACCAAGGAATACGAAAGCCTGCGTCAGTTACGATGATAGGCTTGCAGCCATTGGGCAACATAGCCTTTAATTTTGTCAGAAATAATAGGTGAGTTCTTGGTTTCTCTTTCTTATTAAGTGGGTGTATCTCTTCATAAAGTGTTAAAGATCGCCCTTGAGCAGCAAGTGATGCTCTAATTAGAAAATGTTGCTTTCGGTCATCAAGATCTGACCAATCGATATGAATAATTGGCTGCTGCATGGTCCCCACTAACAGGTAAGTCATACGGGTATAAATGAACTCGATATCGCGATGTAAATAGGTGTTACTACAAAGCCTATCTACGCGTTTAATCTTATGTTTTTCCATGGCTTTGCTCTCAATCTCACGACCAAGACCTGTGATTGAAAGTGAAGCACCGTTCATTGAACTTTCTATTGATGAGAATAAACTTTGTCGGCGAGTTTTGTGCATTAACGGGGTGACAAGGGATAGGCATTTTGATAAAACTTGTTTCGCATTCATGGCATTTACTCGTGGTAATTTTTGTTTGGCGATAAATTTGATCACCAAATGCCATGAATGTTCCTTATTATTTTGCCTATCTCATTATTTCTATTTGTCTTTTTGTGGGGATTCGTCAGACACTGACCCCACTTTTTCTGTTCACCGTCGCTGCGAGCGTGCTGAAGGACTTTGCCAGAAACTCAAAGCACCTCGGTGGCGAGATTGGCTTTACCGGCGTGCTGCATACCCATAATCGGCGGCGTGACTACCATCCTCATATCCACTTTATCATTCCTGCTGGTAGCTTCAACAAAGATAAAAAGCAGTGGCAAAAAAGCAGGGGTAAATATCTGTTCAACGCCTTTAATCTCGCCACAGTGTGGCGAGCAAGGTTGCTGGAATACCTGACAAATAAGCTAGGTATCACACTGCCAGCTGCTACCCCAAAGAAGTGGGTGGTCGACTGCCAGCATGTTGGCAAAGGACTACCTGCGCTAAAGTACCTGTCGAAATACCTCTATCGCGGTGTGTTGCCTGATAAAAATATCATCAGCAACATCGATGGCCAAGTTAGCTTTGAGTATCAAAACAGCCAAACCCAAGCCACCGAAATACGCACTTTACCCGCTGTTGAGTTTCTGTGGTTAGTGCTCCAGCATGTGTTACCGAAGGGATTACGGCGAGTACGAGACTATGGATTACTGCAAGGAAGTTGCCGAAAACTAAGACTGCAAATACAGCTCATGCTGGCGGTTTCTGGGGCGGTGTTTCCAATAATCGCTGAGGTGAAAAAAGCGGTTGCGATACGACTTTGCCCCTGCTGCCAGCAGCCGATGAAATTTATGGGCTGCTGGCAACAAAGGAGTGGGAAAAAGCATGCACGACTGACAAGTTTTATCATGCAGAAAACAAGGGAACCTAACGCCACTGTTTAAGCGGAAGGACTACAACATCTAGATTTAACATACAGAGAAAAATAAGAACAAGGAGGTATTAAGGCATTGATATTTTGACGTAAATAAATTAGCTGGCGATGCTAAGGGATCGATGCGGCTAGTAAAAAATGTTACTGCTCAGCACACACCAAAAAAGCGTAAGATCTTACGCTGATATTTACACTATAAAGGTATCACTTTAAGCTCGGGCTTGTTCAACACTTGGGATAAGGACGCGGCTGCGCTCGGCCTATCCTTATACGTTAGGTTTAATTTACCCCGTACTGTCCTTTAACTTTATTGATAGGACTTTTGGCCAAATATACGAAAAGAGCCAATTAACAAAAAAATAAACGACAACTAAAACTATAAAACTTAACTCAGAGCTATAACCTGTAACTTCTACTATTTGTTTTCCAGTGAGCATTAAACATATTAGAGTAACCATAAATATGACAAACCAAATGCTTCTCGATGTTTGCGTTGATACGGATGTTTCACCACAGTTTTTACACTTTATTTCAGATACTCCGAACCGTTTAAGAGGTAAAAGCTTATTTACATCATTTCTAGATAACAAAACACTTTGGCAATTTGGGCACTGAATATTCATTTAAACCTAACGCCTTACTAATGGGCGCATAAATGCTTGGCTAAAATTAGCGACGAAGGAGCACAAGCCAAGCGTTTTGCGTCCTTTTGAGTAACTTGTTATCTAGCTGGTTTAATTGACTCAAATGACTTAACAGCTTGATTCAGATAGCGACCATTAAACTTAATTAAGTCTTGAGTATGCAAACTAATAATCTTTGAATTGAACACGTAACAATACATTACACCATGAGCTTGCTTTGAATCGATTTCACCACTCCACTCTATTTTGGCAGCAGGAACTCCAGATATTTCTATGAACTCGATCTCACTTTTTTCAAATTTGTTTCGTTTTCGAGCTATACCTGATAGGAATTGTTCGAGATATTGAGCGGCCCCTTTTTTAAGCTCATCATCAGTCATTTCGGGAAATGGTTTGCCTGGATTCCAAATCGTTATTTGCAATAGCGTCGCGTTATTTCCGTCTTCATGTAAGTTTCGGAATGCAATAGTTGACGCACCTTGTCCCATACTACGCTCAATTGGCCCTTCAAACCCTTCCGGAATATTGATGGACGCATCAGCAAAGGAAAACTCATTTGCATGCGTTGCAAACGATAAAAAAATAATAAATATAAAAATAAGAATCCGATTCACCCGATGCTCCTTGCTAGATAACATTTGTATACACGCCTTGCGCGTTTATCAGGTTAGACCAGTCAGCGCGTGTATCAATAAGTAATTAATTTGTGGACGTTTTTAACGAACACACTCAAAACAGCCGCTGGCAAAACGAGAATGGCGAGCTAACTTGCCTCGTATCTCCTGTAAACCGAGCAAGCATACTATTTAGTCAATTGAATTTACTCTGATTTTTATTTTCACTCAATAGCAAACCGAGAACTGATTAGGAATAATTTTAAGGATATTCGTAGGAAATCTAATAATACTGTATAAAACCACAAGTAATGGCTAACTTAAAAGTTATCGTTTAACAGAATATTTTGTCTTTCGGTTGGAGAGAAAAGTATTGCGAAGCGGACAATACTAAATCGAGGAAAGGTTGCCGCTGACTTGCAATGAGTCGAATTGAGTTACAAAACTGGTAGAGCACACAAATTCCCCATCGGAGTTGCCGAAGTGCGGAGATGAAAATGCCGTAGAACCATCACGGATGATGGTTCAGGCTCGGGGGGACATGGATGTCCCATCTGAGCCGTTAGGCCATTTTTATTGGAGTATGAGGAGCAACAACTCCGTAGGGGCGTCATGGTGGATGCAAGGAGGATAAGGACGAGCAGTCCTCCTTGCTCGGGTGTGGGCGAAGCGCCACGACTTTGATCAAGCGTAGCTTGATAAAACTTATAGAGGTCCAACTAACTTTGGGCAAAAGTTAGTTTCAAAAACTTACAGAACACACTAACTCCCCATCGGAAGCGTTAGGCTCTTTTGAATTAGTGCGAGGGAGACGACTTAGTTCGAGAGAAACTTGATAAAACTAATCGTTAACTAAAACGTTTTGGGCAGAGTGGCTCCGCACTAACCAGAAAGAAAGTTAAAGTGATCTCGATGTCAGAACGTTAGATACAAAAAAGCCACTCTATTGAGTGGCTTTTTTGTTTTTATGGTGCCGGCACCAAGAGTCGAACTCGGGACCTACTGATTACAAGTCAGTTGCTCTACCAACTGAGCTATGCCGGCTTATCTTGCTAACAAGTTACTGTCTACACAGAAAACTCATTATAAAATGTTGGTGCCCGAACCCGGAATCGAACCAGGGACACGAGGATTTTCAATCCTCTGCTCTACCGACTGAGCTATTCGGGCAACTATCGTTATATAAATAAAATGTATAAATATAAGCGTTAGATTTGCTACTTCAAACCAAGCTGTTAAAGCCTGTGTCGTTTGGAGTGCGCGTATATTATAGCGATGCTTTGCGTGGTGCAAGCGCTTTTTTCGATATATGGCTAACAAATAGCCGTACAAACTGAATTGTGATGATAATTGATTATTTGCCGATTATTTTGCCTAGAAAAACGCCCAGTTAATGCTGTTCAAGTTAATGCAGTGGCTTTCACCATGAGTATTGACCAGTCATTGAGCTGGATAGTTGAGTGGGAACTATTGTTTAAATCAAAGATAATTAGCGAGTGAATGTAAATTTTAGGCACAAAAAAGCCACTCTATTGAGTGGCTTTTTTGTTTTTATGGTGCCGGCACCAAGAGTCGAACTCGGGACCTACTGATTACAAGTCAGTTGCTCTACCAACTGAGCTATGCCGGCTTATCTTGCTAACAAGTTACTGTCTACACAGAAAACTCATTATAAAATGTTGGTGCCCGAACCCGGAATCGAACCAGGGACACGAGGATTTTCAATCCTCTGCTCTACCGACTGAGCTATTCGGGCAACTATCGTTATATAAATATAAGCGTTAGATTTGCTACTTCAAACCAAGCTGTTAAAGCCTGTGCCGTTTGGAGTGCGCGTATATTATAGCGCTGAGTTTTATCCTGCAAGTGCTTTTTGTTTTTAGCCTTACTGTTCGCTTAGTTTGTGTGCAGTTGCAAAAAAAAGAACAATGCTAACGACTCATAAATAGGTTTTAACGGGAATAAATGACCGTTTAGTTAGTTAACACTAGCAGTTAAGGAGTTGGAGTTATTGCCCTGTAATGGCTTTCTATTCTAAAAAGTAGAATGTAAAGACCTATATTTACTGATTTTAGATTCAAAAATAGAATGTATGATGACTCTATATTACTTATTTAGGGGACATGATGCTGTTAAATACTAAAAGCTCTTATGGGTTAATTGCGATCCTGTTGCATTGGCTTTCTGCATTTACCGTAATCGGTTTATTTGCTGTTGGTTTTTGGATGGTTGATTTGACCTATTACAGTGAGTGGTACAAAACTGCGCCGCATTGGCATAAAAGTATCGGGCTGCTGCTTCTTTTGGCTACATTTTGCAGAATACTATGGCGACTTTTCACACCCAAACCTGAGAGTTTAGCGACGCATAAAGGTTGGGAGGTCAAAAGTAGTCATGTTGCCCATTTCGTTTTGTACTTGCTTTTAGTGATCATCATGTTGAGCGGATATTTGATATCAACGGCTGATGACCGAGGTATATGGGTGTTTGATTGGTTTGAAATACCTAGCCTTGGAGCCATTATTGATGATCAGGCCGATGTTGCTGGAGTTATCCATCAGTACGCAGCATACAGTTTGATTGGTTTGGCCATTGTGCACGCTATTGGAGCATTGAAACATCACTTTATCGATAAAGATTCAACATTACTTAGAATGATTAAAACTCAGCAAGACTAACATTTAAACAAGATTAGCACTTAAAGGGAGAAAGTAAGATGAAAAAAGGTTTATTAGCGACAACATTAGCAGCAAGTTTAATGATGGCAAGTTCTGCTCAGGCGGCTGACTATGTTATCGATACTGAGGGAGCACATGCATCGATAGAGTTTAGGGTTAGTCATCTAGGTTATAGCTTTGTCGCTGGCCGCTTTAATACCTTTGCAGGTGACTTCTCATTTGATGAATCTAAAATCGCTGATTCGAAAGTCAATGTCACCATCAATACTGCAAGTGTTGATTCAAATCATGCAGAGCGCGATAAGCATCTGCGTAGCGCTGATTTTTTAAACGCGGCTAAGTTTCCTGAAGCGTCCTTTGTATCAACTTCTGTTGATGACAAAGGTGATGGAAAGTTTGTACTCAACGGTAACTTTACCTTTAACGGTGTAACTAAACCGCTAGCGATTGACGCTAAAGTGATAGGGGAAGGTAGTGACCCTTGGGGCGGTTACAGAGCCGGTTTTACTGGTAGCACAGAATTTGCGCTTAAAGATTACAACGTACAGATGGACTTGGGGCCAGCTTCTTCCCATGTAAGTCTAAACCTTGTGGTTGAAGGGATTAAAAAATAATCCTTAGCTCAGAATAATAAAAAAGCGCCTTGCGGCGCTTTTTTATTGAAGACTATTCGTCGTCTTTTTGAGGTACATAACCCTCAATTTCAACGTCTTTACCTTCAAACAGAAAGTTAATCATTTGCTCTTCAAGAAACTTACGATCATCAACATTCATCATGTTGAGTTTATTTTCGTTGATAAGCATCGTTTGCTTGGACTGCCAAAGCGCCCATGCCTCTTTACTCACATTGTCGAAAATACGTTTGCCTAAATCACCAGGATAGAGTTGAAACCCTAATCCTTCAGCTTCTTTCTTCAAATATACGCAATTTACTGTGCGAGCCATGATTACTCCTTAATTAATACAGAACCTAAACTCGCTAGAATGCGCTCAGTCGCTGAGGCTAAACCAACTTTAGGTGGATGAGGTAAGTTATACCAGACCGAGGAGTCTTGTTCCATGATCTGGTTATCGCTAATCTTGTTTACTGAGACCAAAACCGGTTGAATGTCGAGGTGAAAGTGGCTAAATGTATGCCTAAAGCCAATGAGCTCTTCACGATGCTTGATGCTAAATGCTTGTTCACTTAAGTATTCTTCAAGTTCAGCTTGGCTGGTAAATTGGGGGAAACACCAAAGTCCTCCCCAAATGCCGCTTGGTGGCCTTTTTTGTAGATGAACATGGTCATCATGTTCTATTACTAGCAACCATGCTGATTTTTCTGGGATCACCTTTTTAGGCTTTTTACCTGGATACTCTAGTTGGCGTCCACTCAATTGTGCCTTGCAGTCAATTGCAACCGGACATGCTGCACAGTTGGGCTTAGATCGAGTACATACCGTTGCGCCAATATCCATCATCGCTTGGTTATACTTCTGAATATCTTTTGCAGGAGTTAACGCTTCAGTGAGTTGCCATAGCTGGTTTTCTACAGGTTTTTTCCCCGGCCAGCCATCAATAGCTCCATGTCTCGCCAGTACGCGTTTTACATTACCATCAAGAATGGGGTGATTTAACCCAAGCGACAATGACAGTACTGCGCCTGCTGTAGAACGTCCAATACCTGGTAAAGATAATACCTCTTCAAACCCAACTGGGAAGCTACCTTGGTGCAAGGCAACAATTTGCTGAGCCGCTTTATGCAGATTACGTGCTCTGGCGTAGTAACCTAAACCAGTCCAGTGATGGAGCACTTCATCTTGCTCTGCAGCGGCCAATACTTCAATGCTTGGAAAACGGCAAATAAACTTTTCAAAGTAGGGGATAACAGTCGCAACTTGAGTTTGTTGCAACATGATCTCTGAAATCCATACTTTATATGGGGTTTTATTTTGTTGCCAAGGAAGTTGTTTGCGACCATGTAAGTCGTACCAACTGATAATTCGTTGAGAAAAGGGGGCTGGAGTTTTCATCGGCGCAGTGTAACCACAGAGGAATACTTTAACAAGCAGCAGTTGTTATCTCGTTTAAACGATCATTGTCAGTTAATCCTGCTTCAACGGCGGGAAAATAGCTGACTTGGTGAGTATTTTTTGTAAAACAGTGCTTGTAACTCGCACAAACTGAGATTATTGGTATAATTTTGCCTCAATAGGGCTTGCACTAAAGGTTTAACTTTGGATAATGCCTTTCTTTTTAATTAATAGCTGTCTTAAGCGAGGGCGAAAATGAGCGACGTAACAACCGCTGAATTCAATGAAGAGGGTAAATACCTTCGCAAAGTAAGAAGCTTTGTATTAAGAGAAGGCCGCCTAACAAAAGGGCAGGCTCAAGCGATGGAACAGCAGTGGCCATCTATGGGGCTAGATTATACCCCTGAAGCGATCGATTTAGTCGAGGTGTTTGGCCGTGAAGCTGACACTGTGCTAGAGATTGGCTTCGGTATGGGAGGTTCATTAGTCGAAATGGCTAAGGCGTCGCCAGAACTTAACTTTATTGGTATTGAAGTGCATAAGCCTGGTGTTGGTGCATGCTTGTCAGTTGCAGCAGAAGCTGGCGTGACTAACCTTCGCGTGTATCATCATGATGCATTAGAGGTGCTTGAAAATAGCATTGCCGAAGGTAGTTTAGCTCGGGTGCAATTGTTCTTTCCTGATCCTTGGCACAAAAAACGTCACCACAAACGCAGAATTGTACAAGCTCCATTTGCTGAACTTATTCGCAGTAAGCTTAAAGTAGGTGGCGTGTTCCATCTTGCTACTGACTGGGAAAACTACAGCGAACACATGTTAGAAGTAATGAATGCTGCGCCTGGTTATAAAAACCAATCTACGACTGGTGATGTAGTCGAGCGTCCAGAGCATCGTCCGCTAACAAAATTTGAAGCGCGCGGCCACCGATTAGGGCATGGCGTTTGGGATCTCATGTTTGAGCGTGTTTAAGCGCTCTGCTGAAATTGACATACTTATAAAATAACCTTTCTGGGAGAATAACCATGGCAGCTAATCGTAGTCGTCGTTTACGTAAAAAATTACGCGTTGATGAGTTTCAAGAGTTTGGTTTCGATACAAACTGGACTTTCAATGACTCTGTAACCGAAGAGCAGATTGACTCAATTGTTGATCAGTTCATTGAAGAGGTTATTGAGCCTAGAGATCTTGGTTTCCATGGCGGCGGCCATAAAGAGTGGGAAGGTATTATTGCTACTCAAGCTATCGGTAAGTGTACCGATGAAGACAGAGCAGCAGTTAAAACCTTCTTTGAAGGACAGCCTGTATCAGATGTTGAAATCGGTGAGCTTTACGATATTTGGTGGAGTTAATGCCTGAGCTGGCATTACTTGAAGAGGTTATTGAAAAAGTACGACCTCTTTTAGGTCAAGGTAAAGTGGCTGATTATATTCCGGCTCTTGCTGAGGTCAATGCCAATAAGCTTGGTATCGCCGTGACGACTAGAGATGGTGTCACAATAGGGGCTGGAGATTATCTCGAGCCCTTTTCAATTCAGAGTATTTCGAAGGTCTTCAGTTTAACGCTGGCACTAATGCATTACGAAGAGCCTGAAATTTGGTCTCGGGTAGGCAAAGAGCCATCGGGCCAGTCATTTAACTCTTTGGTGCAAGTTGAGTTAGAAAAAGGACTGCCGCGTAATCCATTCATTAATGCGGGTGCTTTGGTTATTGCAGATCTATTGCAAGGTCGCTTAGGCGCGCCGAAACAGAGAATGTTGGAGATTGTCCGCGGGCTTAGTGATAATCAAAGAATTGGTTACGATAAAACGGTTGCCAGATCTGAATATCAACATAGTGCGCGTAATGCCGCTATCGCATATCTGATGAAGTCATTCGGTAACTTCAACAATGATGTCGACACAGTCCTTAAGAGTTATTTTCATTATTGCTCTTTGAGAATGAGCTGCGCCGATCTGTCAAAAGCTATGATCTATCTAGCTAATGGTGGCAAGAGCTTGGCAGGTAAACAATTAATAACACCAGTGCAGACAAGGCAGCTAAATGCATTGCTAGCAACTTCAGGCTTATATGATGGTGCTGGAGAGTTTGCCTATCGTGTTGGCATGCCCGGAAAAAGCGGTGTAGGTGGTGGGATCATTGCTGTGATCCCCGGTGATATGTCGGTGTGTGTTTGGTCTCCAGAGCTTGATGCTAATGGCAATTCACTTGCAGGAACCGCAGCGCTTGAGAACCTTTGTCAGACCTTAGGTCGTTCAATTTTTTAGTATCCTCTGTTTTACTTACCTTAGTAATGTCATATTTAGCCAATAGTTCGCAATATTGGCTATTTAATGCTGTCCAAGAACTCCTGCATTAAGCTCAAGTTCTATATTTTGTTATTGTTAACAGCTGGTTATGTGTGTTGGCATGCTCTGTGCTTTATCTAGAGTAATTATATTTATAAGCGATAAAGGATTACAGCAATGAAAAAACTTCTTACCTCTGTTGGCGTCTCAGCCGTATTACTGTCAGCTTCTAGTTTACAAATGGTTAGTGCCCATGACGAGTCAGGTGAACACTTTAGCAATGAATGCGAAGTATCACTTAACTATGATGTCACCGTTGAGCCTAAAAAGCTGACAGTAAGTGAAGTGGGTAAAGAGCAATACCGCATAGAGATGAATAAGCTATTTGTTAATGGTGAGCAAATCTCATTGAACAAGCAACAACAGCAGCTTGTTAGCCAATATGCTGATGAAGTGTCATCACAAGTTCCCGAAGTTATTGAGTTGGTGAATGATGCTGTAGCTATGGCATCAACTGCTGTGAGTATGGCTCTGACGCCACTACTAGGCGATGCAACCGGAGCTAAAATTGATGAGATGATGGATGGATTACAAGATCGAATTGAAGAAGTCGCTTATCAAAATGGTGATAAATTTTATCTTGGGGCGACCGAGTCTTCCCTTGAAAGCGCATTTGGCGAAGAGTTTGAAAAAGAGATGGAACAGCTAGTACAGAACTCGATAGGTACTATGATGATGAGCTTAGGTAGCCAAATGATGTCAGGCGATGGTGACTCTTTTGAGGCAAAAATGGATGCATTTTCAACAAAGATGGACTCTATTGGCGAAGATATCGAGCTTCAAATGGAAGAGCAAGCACAAGATTTAGAAGCGCGTGGAGAAAGACTTTGTGACAACTTTGAGACTCTAGCTGTGTTAGAGAAAAAGCTTCATGCTCAAATTCCTGAATTAGCGAACTACTCTTTGGTGGCAACGGCAAGCAAAGAGCTGCTTGAATAAGCAATATTAGTAACTGTTAAATGTAAAATCCTTGAGATAATCCTTGTGTTGCCTGACCAAATTGCAACAGCCCCTGCATCCCACCTTTATGCAGGGGTTTTCGTTTATGTCCCATTTCACTTGTCTAGTTAGTTTTCAACGCTAAATGGTGATTGCGGGTTTATATTTCAGTTACCGAAACCTCAGACCAAAAATATCAAAGCCTATAAAAATGCCTTGCTTATGCTAGTACAAAAGTACTTATATGATGAGATCTAAGGTTTTTTTGGTATACTTCTAAAAATAAAAGCAAAACCATTTAATGGTTAAATAAATACAACTCTACTCTAGCGTACGCATATTCACTTAAGATATTGTTCTGTAACACATTTGTGTGTCAGGTTTATCTTAGCGATGGAAGTACTATTACTCTCGTAAACACCTTAAGGCGATTTACATGTTAGAACTTTTAGAACCAATCGCAATTTTTACTCATGTAGCTCGAGCGGGTAGTTTTAGCTCTGCAGCACGAAAGTTAGGTATATCTAAGTCTAAAGTTAGTACTCAAGTTGCAGATCTTGAACATAAGCTCGGTGTTCAACTTATACAGCGTACCACTCGTAGCTTAAGCCTTACCGAAGCAGGGCAGTTGCTTTATGCTCAAGGCGAAGAGCTGTTAAGAGATGCTGATCAAGCTGTTGCTAGCGTTCATAATTTAAATGATGCAACACGCGGCGTATTGAAAGTCGGTATTTCACAATCTTTCGGTACTATGCACATCATTCCCGCTCTACCAGAGTTTATGGCGAAACATCCTGAACTTGAGCTACAAGTTAGTTTACTTGATCACAAAGTTGACGTTGTCAGCGAAGGGTTAGATTTATTGCTGACTATGTCTGAGCAGTTACCTTTAGGTATGGTAGCTAGGCCGCTAATGAAGTGTCAGTTCTTGTTGGCTGCATCTCCCTTGTATGTCGAACAACATGGTATGCCAAGCCGTCCTGAGCAACTGGTTGATCATAACTGTCTCGTATATCAAGGTGAGTGGCATGAGCACAGTGTTTGGCAGTTTAAGCAAGGTGATGACTATTGCGAAATTGGAGTTTCGGGTAATTTTAGAGTCGATAATGCCCCTGCACTTAAATCCGCTGCTGTTAGCGGTTTAGGAGTTGTCTATCTAGCGAGTTACTTGCTTGAAGATGAAATAGCTAAAGGGACGTTAGTGCCTATTCTTGATGAATGGCAATTAACTCATCATCTACCTTTGCAAGCCGTTTATCCTCGACGTAAACACCTCGCACCAAAGGTTAGTGCATTTATTGATTTCATTAAAGATCATATTGGCTCACCGCCTTATTGGGATGACCCATATAAAGAATTGTATGCAAAACGTAAGTAAAAATAGGAAACATTGTTTTAAATATTGAACAATGAGCTTTCGCTATGACTCATTGATAGTTAAAAGTTCGTACTATCAGGTGCTTACTTTGAATTGCTGGTTATTTAGTCGGTGCGAATTTAGGCGCTACTAATGCAGGTTTTTATGGTTTAGGTTGCAGTTTGTTCTTAATTTTATACAATGCATGCAGTTGATTCAAAATGATTTGAGTCCTATAACGCAATACAGAATGACCCCTCTTTATTGTGTTGTACAAATCAGCTTTACGCAGTTTTGATTCGATGCTGGCAGAAGTTTAAGAACTAAAACAATGCTAGCCTTAAAACCATCATCCTAGTTTTGGTTTACCCCGGCTTTTACCGGGGTATTTTTCTGTTAAGCGCTTGAACTTTATCTGTACCCTACAATTTAGGTTATTTACTACTATAAGTAAAAACCTGAATACACCTAGATAGATTTTTATCAAAATCAGTTCAATAAAAAAGCCACTGTATTCAGTGGCTTTTTTATTGGTTTTTTGAGGGCTACTTTATACTGATTGGTATTATTTGGATAAAGTAGCCTAGGTATCATTAGCTGCTTTTTTCAATCCAAAGATCAATTTCAGACTCTAGTACATCTAACGGCACGGGACCATTTTGCAATACAATTGTATGAAAATCTCTAATATCGAATTTGTCGCCTAGTGCAGTTTGTGCTTTTTCTCGCAACTCAAGTAGCTTGAGCATACCGACTTTGTAAGCAGTTGCTTGTGAAGGCATGACAATGTGTCTCTCTACCATTTTGACGGCATCAGACTCGGCATTAGGCGTGTTAGATACGTAGTAGTTAATAGATTGTTCACGTGTCCATTTTTTGGCATGAATACCGGTATCAACCACTAAGCGGCAGGCACGCCATAGCTCCATTGCTAAACGACCGAAGTCAGAGTATGGGTCTGCATACATGCCCATCTCTTTAGGAAAATACTCGCTGTATAAACCCCAACCTTCAATGTATGCGGTGTAACCGCCATACTTACGGAACTTTGGCACTCCCTCTAGCTCTTGTGCAATCGCTATCTGCATATGGTGCCCGGGTGTACCTTCATGGTATGCCAGCGCCTCCATTTGGTATTTAGGCATGGCTTTCATGTCATATAGGTTGGCGTAGTAAGTTCCTGGGCGACTTCCATCAGGTGATGGATTGTTATAAAAGGCTTTACCTGCTGACTTTTCCCGAAAAGCTTCCACCTGTTTCACTATCATCGGTGCTTTAGGTTTTACTTTAAACACTTCATCAAGACGGCTACTCATGGTGTCAATCAGCGCAATAGCTTCTTGTAAATAAGCTTGGCGACCTTGATCGGTATCAGCATAGTAAAATTGCTGATCATCTCGCATAAAGGCAAAGAACTCTTGGAGATTGCCTTCGAAGTTGACCTTTTTCATTATGTCGCGCATTTCACTGTGAATTCGTGCCACTTCAGATAGGCCAAGCTCGTGGATCTCACCGGCACTCATATCAGTGGTGGTTGTGCGTGCTAGTGCATTGTTATAATAAGTTTCGCCCTTTGGAAACTTCCAAGCACCATCGCGAGTATCCGCTTTGGCTTCTAGCTTACCCATGTAACCAATCAGCTTGTCATAGGCGGGCTTTACGTCATCAACTAATGCTTCTTTAGCAGCAGTTAGCAATTGCTGTTGTTCATCTGAACTGATTGATAAGGCGCTTACTTTACGTTTAAAGTCTGCCCATAGCGCACTATCTTCCCCCTCATCAAATGGAGCACCTTTAACAATGTTTTTGCTATCAGAGATGACATATGGAAAGACAAATTTTGGTGCAATAATGCCCTTATTTGCACGTATTTCAAGTGCTGTTTGCAGCTGTGAAAGGCGTTTAGGTACACCGTTTAGACGACTAATATAGGCTTTAGCATCTTTAATATCGCTGATCTGATGTTGGTTGATCAAGAATGAGGCTATTTGTGAGTGGCCACCATACATCTGGTTGACTGGGTAGCTATGGTAACGCCACTGATCATCTTTTATCTCTTGCTCAAGCTTTTGAGTCAGTAGTTGATAACTCAATTTTGTTTGCCTATCGAGTTTATCTACATTGAGCATATTTAGTTGGGCTAAATGCTTTTTAGTGCGCGCTAAATTTGCATCTGTTGCCGCATCACTCATCTCATCCCATTTGTCATAATCGGTTTTTATACCGAGATAGGTTTGAGATATTGGGCTTGCCTGCACATTCTCCATAAAAATGGTTTCAAACAGCGCATTGGCTTTTTCTGATTCACTATTAGCTTTTTGAGCCACTGGCTCACTTGGACTTAAATAGGGAGCTGACGTTGGCGCGGCATATACCGTTGAACTTAAGCAAATAGAGAGGGACAGAGCGACGACAGTTATTTTTGTTTTTATTGGCATTTTTAGACTTCCTTAGAATTATGATTGTTATCCTAAAGAAGCCTAGAGTTAATTTTTTGATCTAAGTGTTAGAAAATGTTTCTGTTGAGCTGTTTTATTTAGTAATGACGAATATATTCAATGCTTTATAAGAATTGTGACAATAAGTCATTTACAAACATATGCCCTCTAGGGGTGAGTTGCCAATGCTCTTGGCTTTGTGTCATAAGCCCTTTAGCACAAGCTTGTTCGATTCCTTGAGAAATAACACTTCGCTCCAAGCCTGTTCTTTGTTCAAACTCTTCCTTAGGGATTGGAGTCATCAACCTCAAACGATTCATTAGGTATTCCAGCGGTCTGTCTTCCTCTTCTACAATAGTGGTATCAGAGGTGTAGTCACTTGCTGCTAGGTAACCTTTTGGGTGCTTGATTTTTACCGTTCGCACTATTTTATTGTGCTTGAGTTGAGTTATTTTTCCGTGCGCACCGCAGCCTATACCTAAGTAATCACCGAACTGCCAGTAATTAAGGTTGTGTTGACACTGGAATCCTTCTTTCGAATAAGCCGATATCTCATATTGAACGTAGCCTAGTTCAGCAAGCCTTTTCTGCCCTTGTTCGTAAATTCGCCATAGTTTTTCATCATCGGGTAGCTGCGGAGGTTTGGAGTGAAACAGCGTATTAGGCTCGATAGTGAGTTGATACCAAGACAGGTGCGGCGGGGCAAGTTCTGCAGCGGTTTCTATGTCGGCGAGCGCCTCATCAAAGCTTTGATTTGGCAGGCCATGCATCAAGTCCAGATTAAAGCTGTTATAACCAGATGTCTTTGCTTTTTTAGCCGCGACCTGTGCCTCTGTTTTATCATGAATACGACCAAGCAGGTTGAGTTTATCACTGGAAAAACTCTGAACTCCAATTGATAAGCGTGTAACGCCTGCTCGCTGATAAGCCTCAAAATCATCATGTTCTAGGGTGCCAGGGTTGGCCTCCATGGTGATCTCTATGTTGTCTTTAAACTTAATCAGTTTATCAACCTCTGTGAGTAAACGCTTTATCTGCGCAGCATCAAACAGAGAGGGGGTGCCACCACCAATAAAAATGGTATGTAGTTGCCGGCCTTGGACATAGTGTAAATCCTGTTTTAGGTCGGCAATAAGCGCGTCGACATATTCCGTCTGTGGTAGCTTTCCATGTTGACCATGGGAGTTAAAGTCGCAGTATGGGCACTTCTGTACGCACCAGGGGATATGAATGTACAAGCTTAATGGTGGCAAGGTTAACATTAGCTAAAAATACCTTGTTGCTTCATTGCTTCAATCAGTAAAACCAACGCTTTACCTCGGTGGCTCAATAAGTTCTTCTCATCGCTACTCAGTTCTGCCGCACTACACTTATGTTCAGCAGGAATAAAAATAGGATCGTAGCCATGACCATTGTCACCAAGTGGGCTAAAGCCTATGCTGCCCTCCCATGATGCTTGGCAAATAATAGGAGTCGGGTCTTTTGCATGGCGCATATACACCAATACACACTGAAAACGGGCACTGCGTTGTGCTTGGTTATCTAAAGCCTTTAGCAACTTGGTATAATTTTGCTGATCTTTAGCTCCTTCGCCAGCATAGCGCGCCGAATATATTCCTGGTGCGCCTTGCAGAAAATCGACCTCTAGACCAGAATCATCAGCAATCGCTGCATGACCCGTTATCTCTGCCGCATGTCGCGCTTTTATTATGGCGTTCTCGACAAAGGTGGTTCCCGTCTCTGGGACTTCTGGGACGTTGAATGCACTTTGGGCGAGGATCTCCACACCATAATCGGCCATCAGTTCGGAAAATTCTTTGAGTTTACCTTTGTTGCCACTTGCAAGGACGATTTGGTTCATAGGGGGACCTTCGAGCTGTCTGAAAATATGGCGGCAATAATAACGAACCGTGCCATTAAATGCATCACTTATATCAGGCTGAAGGGCTATAAGGAAGGGGGATGTAAAACTTCTTGTGTACTGATGATGTGGTTATTGGATTTTCACTGAGAGAAGATTATACCTTAATCATGCTGAGCTGAAAGCTTGACAGGTAGAGTGGGGGATTGCTCCCCCAACGAAAGTCTACTCAACATAGAACTTCTGTTTGAACTTAAGCTGTGTATTGAGTTTAGAGCCATGTTTAACAGCAATGTTAAAGTTTATCTCTTGATCATCACGGTAAGGGACTTCAGCGATGTAATAGATTGATTCGCCTTCGCGGATCTCCCTGAACTTTAACTCTACCCGTGCATCGAGCAGGTTGTTAGCTATGCCAGTTATTTCAACTGGTACCGCTGGGTTACCGTCAACACTGGTATCTAACACCGAAATATTTAAGATCCCTGAATAACTGCTGCGCTTAATGCCGTAGGATTTGGCAATGCTGGGAGTTAAAAAGGTGCTACTGAGGGCGATATAATGAATATCATAGTTGCCGACTTTTTGTTTCTGTTCAGCAAATGCGCTACTGGCTAGGCATAGGCTGAGCAACAAAACGGCTATTAGTGAGCGGAGCATATTGGCTTTCCTTAGGTATTAGCTTTGGTATTAGTATAGAACTTAAGTGTAGTAAGCGCCTTATACTTCTTATAAGTATAAGGTTACAAAAGGTTTTGTATTTCAGCGGGAATAACCTTTGGCGAGGAGATAAGCACTTGCTTATGACGCCCCGTAAGACCTTTAAGTATGTCAACGTCGCCCTTTGGGACTTTGAATGCTTTAGAAAGATATTTAGTCAGATGAATATTCGCTTTGCCATCAATAGGTGGTGCAGTAATGGCTATTTTTAGTTCATTGCCATGCAGTCCTACTATCTGATCTCGACTAGCTTTAGGTTGAATATAAAGCTGAAGCAGCAGGTTTCCCTGCTGCATACAGACAGCTACCACTATACGTTTGCCCAGAAAGGGATATATTGGGCAAGTAGGATGTTGACGAAGTTCAGAATAATCATCATCACTAATAGTGATAAATCTAAACCACCCATTTGTGGCAGCATGCGACGTATTGGCGCCAAAAGAGGCTCCGTCAATTGTCCCATGACCATTTCGATCGGATTGTGGCCTTGGCTCACCCAGCTCAATATCGCCCTTAGGATAAGCATCCAAAACAGCAATACTCCCGCCTCTTTGAGCACTGATACTAGTGAAACGAGTAAGATTGTTGTTATATCTATCGCAGCGCCAGCCATCAAACTGAGCAGTACGAATTTGGCAACCACCACTGTAATTGCGAGCACAAATGAGGCTGTATCAAAATTGCCAAATGATGGAATAACACGTCTTAATGGGCCGACAATCGGGTGTGTTGCTTTTACGATAAATTGGCTAAATGGATTATAAAAATCGGCTCGAGCGAGCTGTAGCCAGATCCGTAAAATGACCACCATTAAGTATAAATCGAATACTGTACTTACTAGAAAACTAAATGCATTCATCTGTTTACTCTACTTATTACGTTTAATGAAATTAATATTGCTTTGCCATTTCTTGCGCCCGCGCAATGCAATTTGTCATTGCATCATCAACTAGGCCTCGTATATTACCCTCTTCAAAAGTGACAATAGCCTGCGCTGTAGTGCCGCCTTTTGAAGTGACGTTATTTCGTAGCTGCGCTAAGCTCAAATCTGGGTTCTGTTTAACCATTAATGCAGCGCCCAATGCCGCTTGTTGTGCCATCTCTCTTGCACTAACTTCAGACATTCCACTCTTAACGGCACTTTCAACCATGGCTTCTAAAAACAGGAAGAAGTATGCAGGTGAACTTCCTGCCAGAGCGATGACCTGATTTAACTCTTCTTCTCTGTCAACCCATACAACTTCACCACCTGTTGCCATCAGTGTCTCGCATAAGGTTTTATCTTCAGCTGAAATATCATCACCTGCAAATAACCCGGTTAAGCCTACACCTATCTGAGTTGGCGTATTAGGCATAGTGCGTATTAATTTGATCTCTTGCTTAAAATAATCACTATAGCGCTTAGCTGTTACACCTGCAGCAATGGTGATGATTAACTTATTTGAAAGATCCAAATCACTTAACTGCTCACCAACTGATGCCATTAGGTGGGGTTTTACACCTAACACGATGACATCAGCAGATTTTACTGCTTCAATATTATCGTTAGTCGTGTTGATGCTAAAGTCTTGCTTTAGCGCATCAAGCTTGGGTTGACTTGGATTTGCAGCTGTAATGCACTCGGGGGAATAGCCACTTTTCACTAATCCACTTACGATGCTGCGGGTCATGTTACCAGCGCCAATAAAACTGACATTTTTCTGTGACATTGATTTCTCTTTTTATTTTAGTTAGGACGACACTTTTACTATTTGTAAATCTTTAAACTGATTAGTATTACACGTTATTAAGACTCAATATTTGGGTGAGGTAGCCCAATACCAAGCCCTGTAAGTATTAAACATTATTTATCTAAAGAGCTGAACCTAATTACTGATGATTCCATTTTAGGGGTAATCACGTGCGCCAAATATAGCGCTACCGATCCGTACCATGGTTGAGCCATGGGCGACTGCCAATTCAAGGTCATTACTCATGCCTACAGACAAAGTGTCTACACTCGGGTATTTAGCTGACAAATGCTGATATTGCTTTTGTAACTCTGCAAGTTCGGCGGTTGCAGTGACATTATCAACGTTGGCTGAGGGGATTGCCATTAATCCCCGCAAGTTTAAATTAGGTAGTGAGTAGATTTTCTCTGCTAAGGCCGCAATTTCAGCCGCAGTCACTCCTGACTTACTGGCTTCTTGACTGATATTGACTTGAATGCAGACATTTAGTGGGGCCATGTGCTGTGGTCGTTGGTCATTTAGTCTGTTAGCAATTTTCTCTCGCTCAACGGTGTGCATCCAATCAAACAGACCTGCAATTATTTTGGTTTTGTTCGATTGCAAAGGGCCAATGAAGTGCCACTCTATATCAGGATAATCTTGACCTAGGCTTTTTACCTTTTCTTCACCCTCTTGTACGTAGTTTTCACCAAAGCGCCTTTGGCCAGCAGTATAGGCCTCTATGATCTGCTCGTTTGGCTTGGTTTTACTCACTGCCAGCAGTTGCACATCTGCAGAGTTTCGTGAAGAATTTTGTGCCGCTTGTTCAATCCTGTGCTGGGCGAGCGCTAGTCTGTCTGTTATTGTTGTCATGTTGTATATTTTTGGTTGAATGGATATCCCAAACTATGGAAATCACAGAGTTACTTGCCTTTAGTGTAAAGCACAATGCATCAGATCTACACCTTTCTGCGGGGGTTTCTCCTATGATCCGTGTTGATGGTGAAGTGAGGAAGATAAATCTTCCCGCTCTAGACCATCAAGGTGTTCACAGTCTTGTGTACGATATTATGAATGATAAGCAGCGCAAAGATTATGAAGAACATCTAGAGATAGATTTCTCTTTTGAAGTGCCTGGCCTTGCCCGTTTTCGTGTTAATGCCTTTAACCAATCTCGAGGTTCTGCTGCCGTATTTCGTACCATTCCAAGCGATATATTAAGTTTAGAGCAGTTAGGAGCGCCGGAGATCTTCAAGAAGATATCGAGTTTTCCCCGCGGGCTAGTTTTGGTTACCGGCCCTACGGGCTCAGGTAAAAGTACCACCTTGGCAGCAATGGTTGATTACATTAACGAAAACAGACACGACCACATATTAACGATCGAAGACCCGATAGAATTTGTACACCAAAACAAACAATGTTTGATTAACCAACGTGAAGTGCATCGCCATACTCATAGCTTTAATGCTGCTTTGCGTAGTGCATTACGTGAAGATCCAGATGTTATTCTCGTCGGTGAAATGCGAGATTTGGAAACCATTAGATTAGCAATGACAGCTGCTGAAACCGGTCATTTGGTATTTGGTACCTTACATACGACTTCTGCGGCAAAAACCATTGACCGTGTGGTCGATGTATTCCCTGAAGGCGAGAAGGGCATGGTTAGAACGATGTTATCTGAATCACTGCAAGCGGTAATATCTCAAGCGTTGATCAAGAAAGTGGGCGGTGGTCGAGTTGCTGCGCATGAGATCATGATGGGCACACCAGCAATACGTAACTTGATCCGAGAAGATAAAGTTGCGCAAATGTATTCTGCAATTCAAACGGGTATGGCGCATGGTATGCAAACCTTGGATCAATGTTTACAAAACTTAGTTAATCGCGGTCAAATTAGTCGTGAAGACGCGCTGCTCAAGAGTTCAAATAAGCAAACCAATTTTTAATAGGTAAATACTTATGGATGTTCGTCCTTTTTTAAAGGTGATGATAGATCGTAAAGCGTCAGACCTTTTCATCACTGCAGGGTTTCCACCTAGCGCTAAGATAGACGGTGAACTGCGCCCACTTAGTGAGAATGCATTTAACCCTGCACAAGCACTCGATTTTGTTGAGTCACTTATGACCGACGTGCAAAAACAGGAGTTTCATGAATCTCGTGAGTGTAACTTCGCATTTGCGGCTAAAGATTTAGGCCGGTTTCGTGTCAGTGCTTTTTGGCAAAGGGAGGCACCAGGTTGCGTAATGCGCCGTATTGAAACTCAAATCCCTGAAGTTGACGATTTAATGCTGCCGCCTATCTTGAAAGATTTAGTAATGAGTAAGCGTGGCTTAGTCATTATGGTTGGTGGCACGGGAACGGGTAAATCGACATCGCTGGCGGCACTGGTTGGCTACCGAAATGCCCATGCTCGCGGCCATATTCTGACCATCGAAGATCCCGTTGAATTTGTTCATGATCATCGACAGAGTATTATTACCCAGCGAGAAGTGGGCATTGATACTGAGTCTTTTGATGCAGCACTTAAGAGTTCACTGCGTCAAGCACCGGATGTCATCTTGATTGGTGAGATCCGTAGTCAGGAGACGATGGAGTTTGCCTTGTCGTTCGCTGAAACGGGTCACCTTTGCATGGCAACATTACACGCCAATAATGCTAACCAGGCGCTTGACCGTATTATGCACTTAGTGCCCGAGAGTAAGCATCATCAGTTATTGTTCGACTTGTCGCTTAACTTGCGTGGTATTGTGGCGCAACAACTTGTGCCTAAGAGCGATGGCACTGGGCGTCGAGCGGCAATTGAAGTATTGATTAACACCCCACGTGTAGCCAGTTTGATTGCTAAGAATGAGCTGCACTCGCTTAAAGAAACCATGTCAAAGTCGAACGAGCAGGGGATGCAAACATTCGATCAGGCACTATTAAAATTATATAGTGACGGCGAAATTAGCTATGCGGATGCGCTGCATCATGCTGATTCGCCAAATGATTTGAGATTAATGATCAAGTTGCAAGGCTCAGACGCTACCAGTACATCATCAATGGATGGTGTCACCCTTAACCTTGATTAGCATCAGTGTTTTAGGCTCTGCTAACTAGGGCTATTCATCTTTGGCTAAGGTCAAGCTGGCAATATACTGTATTGTCAGCTTTTTATTGTGAGAAATTGATCTTTTTATGTATCTGAGCGTAATAGAGGCTAAGGTACGCTAGGTATTAAAAGCTACTGCTATTCTTGTTTCGGTTATCTATTTCAATATTAAATTTTAAGGAGTTCTCTTGGCTAAGTTTTCTGGGTTATCCAAGGAAGAAGGGCACAAAAAACGCGGTAAAACAGGTGTGTTGCTAGTCAATTTGGGCACGCCGGACGAAGCGACTCCATCGTCGGTGAGACGCTACTTAGCAGAGTTTTTGGCAGACCCTCGTGTAGTTGAAATTCCAAAGTTAGTTTGGATGTTGATCCTTCATGGGATTATACTGCGGGTGAGGCCTGCTAAATCTGCAGCACTATATCAGCAAGTTTGGACTGAAGATGGTTCGCCATTAATGGACATCACTAAACGCCAAACAAAGAAGTTAGCTGAGCACTTTGAAGGCTCCGAGAATATTTCAGTGAAGTTTTGTATGCGTTATGGCCAGCCATCGGTGGCTTCAACGTTGAAAGAGATGCATCAAGAGGGGGTTGATAAGTTAGTGGTATTGCCGTTATACCCGCAGTACGCTGCACCGACAACGGCATCAGCATTTGATGCAATAGCTAAAGAGCTCATGAGCTGGCGTTATCTGCCTGCACTGCACTTTATCAACACCTATCATGACAACCCTGATTTTATAGATGCACTAGCTGCATCTATAACTAAAGATTTTGAGCTTAATGGACAGCCACAAAAGTTGGTGCTGTCTTATCATGGTATGCCTGAGCGTAACCTTCATCTTGGCGACCCCTATTATTGCTTCTGTAAGATCACTACTAAGCTGCTGGTTGAGAAACTTGGGCTAACTGAAGAGCAGTATATTACGACCTTCCAATCTCGTTTTGGTAAGGCAAAATGGTTGATGCCCTATACGGATGCAACCATGGAGTCTTTGCCGAATGACGGTATTACAGACATTGCTGTGGTATGTCCGGCGTTTAGTGCTGATTGCTTAGAAACATTGGAAGAGATCGCGGGTGAAAATAGGTTGATTTTTGAAGAGGCTGGCGGCAAACAGTTTAGGTATATCGCAGCATTGAATGACAATGATGACCATATTCAAATGATGGCTAATATTGTTAAACCTCATCTTTAACAAGCCGTTATACTAAACGGGCAAGCTCAATTGAGAGCTTGCCCGTTTTAACACTAGCAGTGAAATATGGTGCAACAGATTTATACTATAGGCTGTCTATTTGGCTGGTTAAATATTGCTGATAGGTGTCTTCACCCCATGCAACAAGATTTCCCTGTTTAAATAACAGAGGAGTGCATTCCTCTTTGGTGGTTTCACCATCAGATTCTTTATGATGCGTGCGGTAAAATAATATCTGCAAATTCTGTTGATTGGAGATCTTAGCTTCGCTGAAGTCTGCTTTACCAAACATCGCTTTTATTTCATCAATACTCTGCCCGATAGCTATTTCTGTCAGCTGGGCTCTATTGTAAGCTTGTCTATCTTCCCAATCCATTTCATCTGGAGTAGGGTCATAAGTGGCCATAATGACAGCGACGAAGGCAATGTAAGCAAAAAAGATTGAGCCTATGATTACGGGGACTTTGGATTTCATCTGTACTCGGGTTCCTTGCGAGGCAATTCCAATTACTGGCTACGATACTATGCAAACTCATCGTGGTAAACGCTAAATCACTAACTTTTTGTTAACAGTTGTAAGTGGTGTAACACTTGAATTCGGTATTCGTTACTGTGTTTTTGGCAGCCTAAATTGTTTAAGGTTAGCATTAAGTGGCATATCTAATTGAAGTTGAACAAGTTTATAGCTAAGCCTGGCTAAGTGCTTACCCTCTTCGAGTTTTTTGGCTTGTTTGGAACCTACTTGTTCGATAGAGCTGTAAATATTGGCAAGCGACCTAAATATCTTTAACAATTCAACGGCGGATTTTGGGCCAATGCCGGGCACGCCAGGGATCTTATTACCGCTATCACCAGCAAGTGCTAGATAATCAATAAACTGTTTATGTTCAACACCTAGCTTTTGCTCCATGGCTTCAACCGTCATATAGGTTTGGTTAAAGTGATCCCACTGCTTGATGTTTGGGTGATTTAACTGGCTGAAGCCTTTGTCGGTCGATACTATGATAGCTTCACCGCCAATACTGACGAGTTTAGTGGCTAAAGTGGCGATAACGTCATCAGCCTCAGAATCAGCTTCTAGTGAAGCGATATGGTGCTCGGCTAGATAGCGCTTGATATCGTTAAGGCCGTTAGCTAACGCTTCTGGCATCGGTTTGCGACCCTTCTTATAATCTTCGTATAACGCCTTACGCCAAGATAGCGCATTACCATCCCATACAATTGCCACATGGGATGGCTGGTGGAACTTTAGTAGCTTTTTACAAGCGCCATGAACTCGCTCTTTGAGCCCACTGATATCAGTTTCATTAGGTTGGGCGGCGTGGATGCGCCGCACTAAATTCATACCGTCTAGAATTAAAAATTTATTCATTTAATTACTTTGTAGCAGGGAACGTAAGCGCTTCCTGGTAACTTCATTCGTTGTTGTGAAACAAAAGCATTAAGGAGCTGATCCATTAATGCCATGAGTTTAGGCTCGCCTTTTAGCTCAAAGGGACCTTGTTCTTCAATTCTCTTGATGGTTTCCATTTTTACATTGCCCGCGACAATGCCGGAAAATGCTTTTCTTAGATTTGCCGCAAGCTCAGCTTTATTGGACTGTTCATGTAGATCTAAATTACTCATCACTTCGTGAGTCGGCTCAAAAGGTAGCTGAAATTCAGGTTCTATTTTTAATGACCACTGGTATTGGTAGGAGTCACCATTATCTTTACGAAATACCTTAATTTTTTCCATCGCTTCTTTTTGAATACGCGCCACTTCAGCAGGATTATCGATCACTATTTGATATTTGCTTTGCGCTTCAGGTCCGAGTGTTGCAGCAATGAACTCATCGATACGAAGGAAATACTCCTCACTCTCTTTTGGTCCAGTCAACACTAACGGGAAAGGGATATCTTGATTGTGCTTGTTCAGTAAAATGCCCAGCAAATAGAGCAATTCTTCAGCCGTGCCTGCACCGCCAGGGAAAATGATGATGCCATGTCCAAGTCTAACAAACGCCTCTAAACGTTTTTCAATATCAGGCAAGATAACCAGCTCATTTACGATCTGGTTTGGTGGCTCTGCCGCAATAATACTCGGTTCTGTTAAACCTATATATCTCGCATGATTAACCCGTTGTTTAGCGTGGCCAATAGCAGCCCCTTTCATCGGACCTTCCATAGCTCCGGGTCCACAGCCGGTACAGATGTCGAGCTTACGTAAACCGAGTTCGTAGCCGACTTCGCGAGTATATTGGTACTCAATGGCGTTGATGCTGTGACCACCCCAACAAACAACAATATTCGGATCGAACATTGGCATGGTTCTGGCGTTACGTAAAATATCAAATACAACGTTAGTGATGTGGTTGGCGTTGGTGAGGTTGATATGTTTTAAGTTCTCATATCTATCATAGATATAGACAATATCGCGTAAAACTGAAAATAGATGCTCTTGTATGCCGGCAATAATTTCCCCGTCAACGAAGGCTTCTAAAGGGGGATTCGTGAGCTCTATTTTTATGCCACGCTCTCGCCTTAACACATTAATGTTAAAATCAGAAAATCGGCTGAATAGGTCTTTAGCATTGTCGCTTTGCAAGCCAGAGGCTAGCACTGCAAGCGAACAGCTGCGATAGAGCTGGTAAAGCTCACTTTTAGCATTCTGTTTGAGACGGTCAACTTCGAGTTGTGAAAGCTGATCTAGGCTTCCTCGAGGACTAATTTTCACTATCATAGCAGCTCCTTAGCAGTGATAGTTTGGCTGTCCCTCAAAGATAGCTGGCGTTAAGAATGGGTAACGCCTGGGGAGAGCTTATGAGTCAATGATGACTCTATCTCTGCTTTGATGTTTGGCTTTATATAGCGCTGCGTCAGCTCGTTCAAAGGTTTCTGTAATGAGCTCGTTTTCAATAATTTGTGCTGCGCCTATAGATACTGTAACTGTAATTCTCTGATTTTTAAACTTAAAGGGAATACTTTTTACTTTTTCTCTAACTCTATTCAGCAAAGGTTTGATATCACTTTCGCTAACATCAGGTAGAAGAAATACAAATTCTTCACCGCCAAATCGCGAGACAAATTCAGTTTCTCTTAAAGAGTTTTTAAGAGCCATAGCAATGACTTGTAACGTTTTATCGCCTGTACTATGTCCAAAACTATCGTTAATAGATTTAAAGTGATCAATATCCGCGACAGCAACCCATAAAGGCTGTTTAGTGCGTTTATAGTTGCGGTATTCTATTTCCATACGTTCTTGCAAAGCAGCTCGGTTTGGCAATTGTGTCAAGGTATCGAGTAAGTTTAGCTTTTGCTGTTCAAATAGACGTTCTTTATAGTCCTCTGTTTCTTTACTCAGTTCGTTAAGCTCGCGGCGCAGTGCATCGACTGATTGTCTTAACTGGATCTGCTCTCTATTTTCTAAGGCTTCTTTACGGCTTAGTGCAGTTCGTAGCGCCAGTAACTGCTCTGTTACTTGGTTTTTCAAATGGTTGATGTCATTGATATTAGTCACAGAGCCATCGATATTATCTACTTGGCTGTTTATCTCGCCGTTGAGTTTCTTTGCAACTTGAAAACTTTTGACTGAATGGCTGTATGAATCGGTAACGACTTCTCGTACGTTGCTTAGAGCGCCGTTGAGTATGTAAAGGAACTCTTGAGACGCCGTTTTCTCTTTTGCGATATTATCGAGCAGTAGATTTAGAACGACTTGATAGGCGCTTAATAGTGTGTCGAGTTCAAACTCATCTGTTAACGATAACTTTATTGAAGAAATCTGCTCTTGTTGTTCTTTTCTAAATTCGATTTCCGACAACATTTGAGCCAGCTCTTGAGCTGATTGGCGATGTTTAGGTAATACTTCAAATTTGTCACCGAGCTTTAGCTGCTCGTTAAGGATCTCATTGTAGAAATATACAATTTTTTCAACTTTAGGAATGTAATCCCAATAGGTATGGAAAGGTTTTACTAGCTCTTTTTTAAAATAGGAGATCTCTTTCTTGAGCTTTACAGGAAGAGAATCAAGTCGCTGGATTTGGCTGATAATGCTGGATAAGGAGCCGCGGCTTTCTTCTAGTTGCTGCATTACCCGGCCATATTGTTGCTTCAATATGCCATCGACCTCTTCGAGATCTACTAGGGATTCATCTATTTGGTTAAAACGACTTAACTTGTGACGCAGTTTGGCGAGTTTGTTGTCCAGCTCAATATTTTGCCCTTTACACGCTATGCTTAATTGCGCGATAAATTGCAAAAGTAGTTGTAGCTTTTCATTGTAGTCTTCACTCATATCATCAAGGGCTTCCCTTGCTGAATACAGTTTTTGTTGTAATACACTTAGCTGAGACGTGCTGGCGACTGCGTCCTTCATTTAATTAGATTTTCCTTTATCAACACGTATAGGCTCAATTTGTAATTGCTTCATTAACAACTAAGGTCGTTGTGTTTGAAGGCTTAATGTATATTTATTTTAACAGTTGTTCCCTGTAACTTAAATGCAAATTGGCTTTACATGAGTTTGATTAATCTAACTCTGTGCTCAAGTTGACATTTTTATGACTTTTCCACCTTGGCCAAACAATATCACTCTTATGACCGTTGGTCTCTATTTTGATGATGCCACGTATTATACTTTTTTCAATATTGAGATATAGCGGCGGGACAAATATACCTGATGATGCAAATTTAAGCGGTTTTAATGTTACATAATAGTCTTGAACACTGCCAAGGGTTACAGCGGCCGATAGCATCATCTGCAGAACACCAAAATGCTGCTCTGCAGAAAGTTTAAGCGCTGGGTTGGTCAACAAAGGCAGGCTGACTAGTCCCATGTGTAAGCTCGTATCGCCATAGTTGTCACGTAAGCTATTTCTAACATTGTTTAATAGTGTCTCAGGGTTAACGTTAATATCGAAATTAAGTAGAAAAATTCCGGGGCGAATGAAGTAAATAATGCATCCTAAGTCATTAGACAGAGCGGTTAGCTGCTGCTTATTCATTTTTGTATTACATTCATACCCCTGAGCGAGATCAGAGTTAAGCTGATCCGTTAACGATATTAAAGCTAGTGTCTTAAAGGTATTGCCATAGTAGTTAAAGTCGCGGATAAAGGCGGCATGGTTAGCTGTCTGAGTTAACGGGTCTAAGAGGCTATTTTTTTCTTGTTCAACGGATTGTGCTCGTAAGGTTTTCTTAATACGCCATAGATACAGAGATAGCATTGTCATTAAGGATAATATTAACAAAGAGAGAATAAGGACCAGCTGACTGTTTGACAGCTCATCTTTTGTTTTTTGTAGATCTGTCTTAGTTTGGCTTTGTTCGAGTTTGATTTTTTGCAACTGAAATAATGTTTTTGCCTGATCTTCATCATTTGCTACATGGGTATCTTTGGCTTGTAGAGTCGATATTAGTTTAATATGTTGATAAGCCGTCTTGAAGTCACCAAGTTGTTCTAAAGCCATGGCGCTATAGTTTAATGCTTCGATATGCTCATCACTCAGTTTCATGTCATCGGCAATGTTGGCGGCTGAATTGGCGTACTTTAAAGCCAACTCCCATTCTGAGAGGCTGCTATAAACCTGGGCAAGCAATAGATGATTGTAAACTAGGTAATGATTGCTATTGCGCGATTCAAAGATTTCACTGGCACGTAGTAGATGTGATACCGCGTTTTTAGTGTCTTCTATTTTGTAATAAGCTTCGCCGAGATTATGAAAGTTCAATGCCTGGCCTATATAATTGCCGAGCTTCGCATCGATTTGCTGCGCATTTAAATAGTAGTCAATGGTTTTATACCACTGCCCTTGTTCAGCATAAATCATTGCCATGACAGTCATCGTTGAAGAAACATATGTTTCTTTGCCAAGGCGTTGATAAATATCGGAGGCGCCAGTAGCGTAAAGTATTGCATCATCCCAAGACTTCAGCTCTCGGTAAACCCGTGCAAGCTGAAGTTGTATATGAGCATCTTGGGTTGGGTTATCCTCTGCTTTAGTATGCTTAATGGCTTCAGAGTAATGTGATAGCGACTTACCAAACTGTGACTGTTTGTAATAGTATTTTCCAAGTACAGACTCCGCATGAGCACGCATATAGGGATCAGCTAACTCTAGCGCAACATTTCTTGAACTCATAAGATACTGCAGAGCGGGGTCTTTCTGTCGCAGCATCATATGGAGCACGCCTAAGTGCTCATAGATTGTGAAGAGTAATACTTGCTCATCTCTATTTCTAGTCGCAGGTAGCTCGTTAGCTGCTTGCTGATATAGTTCTATCGCGGTATGAAAATCTTGTTTGTTTTTACCTATATAACGGCCATTCAACATCAGTACATAACTGCTGTCAAAAGCATTTTTCGCTACTAAATCAAGCTGTTCAATGACTTTTCTGGCAGTTATATATCGCGCATTATCTTTAGATGACAGATCGAGTGATAACCTTGCTAGCAAACGTAATTCTTGCTTAATCTCTGCGACAGAAACACCTTTTTGAGCAGCAAACTGACGAAGTTCATTTTCATTGGTAAACTCAGGAATGATTGGTAAATTCTTATTGACTGATTGGCGTAGTTTATTTGGGAATTCTCTAAATTCACGTTCCGTTGTAACAGGATCTCGGCTTATCGCAAAAGCTGATTGGCACAGGGTAAATGATAATATGATGAAAAAGAGAGTGAACAAACTTCGCATGGGAGCATAATTCCTTGCTCTAAGCATCTGCTAAGGAGCTAAATATTTTTGTTATTTTAATTGGTGTAATTAAGCAAAATGTTATACTTTTCGGCTTAATTAAAACAATAATAACAGAAGGAAGCGAGAGTGAAACCAGTAGTCCCCCTAATATTAACTTTTAGCGCATTAATTTCTCCAGTAGCGATTGCAGACGTTGATTACTCGATAGATTTACTTAATCCTGAGCATCATTTAGCTAAAGTCGAAGTGAGCTTTCCTAAAACATCATCTGCAGCATTAGTGGTAAATCTTCCTGTTTGGCGAACAGGTAAGTATAAAGTGCTGCCTCTGGCTGACTCTGTAAGGCTTTTTACGGCTAAAGATGCAAGTGGAAGTCAGCTCCCATGGACAAGAACAGCTAGTGGAGAGTGGACGGTTGCACTTGATAAGCCAACGGCGGTGACGGTTTCTTATCAACTGTACGCCAATAAACTGGGTCAAAGAGTCAACCATATTGATGCCTCTCATGCATTCCTTGATGCGAGCGGCACATTTGTTTACAGCTCTGAATTTAGAGACGAACCTATCAATGTAAGTTTGTCAGTACCAGAGCAGTGGAATAGTTACTCTGGTATGGATAAAGGACAAACCGCGCATAGTTTTGCTGCTGCTAATTACGATATTTTGGTTGATTCTCCAATAGAAACTGGGATCAGCGAACATAGAGAATTTAAGGCTGACGGTAAGCAATATGAGTTGGTTATTTGGGGGGAAGGTAATTACGACATCGATAAGATGGTTGAAGATTTGAGCAAACTAAGTGGCCAAGCAGAGGTCATTTGGGACGACTATCCTTTCGAACGATATGTTTACATGGTACATGCAACCAGCGGTGCTCGTGGTGCCACTGAGCACTTGAACTCAACCATTATTCAGCGCCCGCGCTTTAGCTATCGCGATCGTAAAGATTATCTTGGTTTTATTAAGACAGCTTCCCATGAGTTTATTCATACTTGGAATGTCAAAGCTTACCGTCCACAAGGGTTAGTGCCTTATGACTACCAAGAGGAAGGGATTACACAATTGCTTTGGATAGCGGAAGGCTCTACCAGTTACTTTCAAAGCCAATTGTTACTCCGTGCTGGGGTAATAACCGCAAAAGAATTTTTTGAGGATTTAGCCAAAAGAGTCGCGCAAAGTGAGCAAACGCCAGGGCGTGAGATCCAATCAATTGCCAGTGCAAGCGCCAATCAATGGGCAAGTACTGGTGGCGATTATGCCGTAAACCACAGCACTAATATTTATTCTGAAGGCTATTTGACATCATTAGCGCTTGATTTTTCATTGCTAAATGAAACTAAGTTAAAGCATTCATATCGAGACGTTCATCGAGAGCTGTACCAATCGCATCGTATTCCAGCGGGCTATAGCATTGAAGACGTTAAGAGCATTCTGAAAAAAGTGTCTGGAACAAACTATGAAAACTGGTGGCAGCAACATGTTAATTCTCCGATAAGTTTAGACTTTGAATCTATGTTAGTCCAAGCTGGATTAACCGTAGGCTATGGCGAGGACGCTAAATCAGAGCCTTTTGTTGGGGTGACGCTAGCATCTGATAGTTTGATACTGTCACGCGTATTACGCAACGGGCCTGCATGGAATGCAGGTATCGTGCTTGGTGATGAAATCGTTGCAGTTAATGGATTAAAAGTGACTGCTGCAGGTTTTGACTCTCGTATAAAAGACTTTAAAGCTGGTGGAGAGATCACCTTGACTTTGTTTAGTAATGACAGACTAAAAGAGGTCAAATTGACACTAGGCGAACAGAAGAGCGGGAAAATGGCGATTAGTAGTGTTGCTAAGCCAAACCGTGCGCAGAAGGCATTCTTTAAAGCATGGTTAGGAGTTGATTGGCCGTTTGATAGCGATGGGAAGTTAACAAGCGTTGACTAACGATAAAAAGGCGCCTTTGGCGCCTTTTTACATCAAACAGTTTTACCTGTGATTATTTGATATTTAACTAACAACTCTTCATCAGATTCTTTGTTGTCTGGGTCGACGGCAATGCAATCGATAGGACAAACTGAAATACAAGTAGGCTTATCGTAATGGCCTTTACATTCAGTGCAAAGTAGCGGTTCAATCTCATAGATCTCCTCGCCCATGGTAATAGCTTCATTTGGACACTCTGGTTCACACATGTCGCAGTTAATGCAGCTGTCATCGATTAATAATGCCATTATTTACCTAATATCTTTACTAAGGCGCTCATTGTGCGCCTTTTGGTTTGGGCTGTTTACTTAGCGGCTGCGTCAGTCGCTTGATGTGGGTTACGGGTATCCTGACCTTGCGGTAAGTTACGCAGCAATACCGCCTTATCTAGCTCTACGCCAGCAGGAACGTCTAAGAAGACAAAGTGCCCTGAACCTAGGCCAGCTTCAACGTTTTGCCCTTTACGGTTGATTAAGCTATCAACATTGATGGTTAAGTTACCCTGCGGGGTCATTACTTCAACGCTATCGCCAACCAAGAACTTGTTCTTTACATCGACTTCAGCAAGGCCAGCTTCGTTACGTACACCGGTAAACTCGCCAACAAACTGCTGGGTATCGCTGATTGAGTAGCCGTAGTCATAATTTTGGTATTCATCATGTACATGACGGCGCAGGAAGCCTTCGGTATAACCGCGGTGTGCCAAACCTTCAAGGTTGTGCATTAATGTTCTATCAAAGTCTTTACCCGATGCGGCATCTTCAATCGCTTGGCGGTATAACTGCGCAGTACGGGCAACGTAATAGAAAGACTTAGTACGGCCTTCAATTTTCAGCGAGTCCACCCCCATTTTTGTCAGGCGGTCAACATGTTGAATAGCACGCAGATCTTTAGAGTTCATGATGTAAGTGCCGTGCTCATCTTCAAATGCTGGCATGTATTCACCTGGTCTGCCGGCTTCTTGTAATAGAACCACTTGGTCAGAAGGCTCACCAGCACCGAGTGTTGGCGTTTCAATTTGCACGTCTGGGTTAACGGCAATAATATCGCCGGTGTCAGTTTGCTTTGCTTCATGGACATCATATTTCCAACGGCAGGCGTTAGTGCAAGTGCCTTGGTTAGGATCGCGTTTGTTGATGTAACCAGAGAGTAAGCAGCGGCCTGAGTAAGCCATGCATAGCGCACCATGGACAAACACTTCCAGTTCAATGTCTGGACAGCGTTGGCGGATCTCTTCAATTTCATCAAGAGAAAGTTCACGAGATAGAATGACGCGTTTAATGCCCTGAGACTCCCAAAACTTAACCGAGGCCCAATTGATGGCGTTTGCTTGTACCGATAAATGCACTACTTGATCAGGGAAAGCTTCTCTGACCATCATGATAAGACCTGGATCAGACATAATCAGCGCATCTGGCTGCATAGCCACAACAGGCTCCATATCTTTGATATAGGTTTTTAGCTTGGCGTTATGCGGGGCAATATTACTCACTACATAAAGTTTCTTATCTAAGCTATGAGCTTCTTTAATGCCTGCCGCAAGGTTTTCCATTTTGAAGTCGTTATTACGTACGCGAAGACTGTATCTTGGCTGACCGGCGTAAACAGCATCAGCGCCATAGGCAAAGGCGTAACGCATATTTTTAAGTGTTCCGGCTGGGGACAGTAGCTCAGGTTTAAACATAATAACTTCTCTGTTAACGGATAAGGTTTAGGCAAACGGTCGCGCATTTTACTTAATGCAAGGGGACTAATGCAAGGCGCAGGTTTGCTTATATTAAGCGGTTATGTTGCTAAACAAGTTGTTTATCTTAAAATCTTGTGACGCCTGCATCAATTTTAGCTTAATTAATGCTCTTTTTTAGCCGCTATATAATTTAACTGCTTGAGTGTCTATCCATCTCACTGGATTCTGTATCTTCAGCTAGCATCGGTATAATACCAATCAGTATAAGAAGTTGAGCTACTCAGAGTGTATTTGGCAAGCTAATTCAAGGCGGATAAATGAAATAATGGTTATTCCCTTATGAGTTTATTCAACACAGAAGTAGCAAGCCAAAAACACTCCTACAGGCGAGTTTTAGCGGCTCTGATACTGCGTTAATGAACTTGAACGTAGAATAACTATGTTCTTCATTCATTGCCTTACTTCAAAGCCGCTAAACTCTCGCTGAGCGATCAAATCTTTATTTTGATTGGTATAAGTATTAACCCTGTGCTGGTCTTTTGCACGTTTCTATACTCTAACAGCATTGAAGCCTGCACTTTCAAGAGGCTTGGGTATATACTCGACCAGCCGCAAATTAATACGAATAATCTAGGGAGTAAAGATGTCAAAAGAGCATCAAGTATTAGTTGGTTTGTTGAGAAAGTTAAAGGCAGATTCATTAGTATTACCGACCTTGCCTGAGGTCGCTATGAGAGTACAGGAGGTCGTAGGTCGCGACGACACCAGCCTAAAAGATGTTGCCGATATTATTGGACAAGATCCCGCTATTTCGGCACGAATTATTCGAGTAGCAAATAGTGCTATATATTCACGTGGGATCCCAGCTGCTACCGTCAATGCTGCGATTAGTCGAATTGGGCTAGGGCAAATTAAGACGATAGTGACCTCCATTGCGATGGAGCAGCTATTTATTTCAACCAATGAGTTGGTATGGGAAGTGATGGACGAGGTATGGCGAACCTCAATTGATGTTACCTCCGCCGCGGTCGCTTTGTTGCAACTCTATAACCGCAAGCATCCTAACAGTGGACTAAACGCTGATACTCTGACACTTGCAGGCTTAGTGCATAATATTGGCGCTTTACCTGTATTGACTGAAGTCGAGGCTCACCCTGAGTTAGTTGAGGATGTTGAACAGTTACGTTTATTAGTGCGTAAACTGCAAGGCCCTATAGGTCGTGCGGTTGTAAAAAACTGGGCTTTTTCACCAAGTGTAATGGAAGTTGTTGAGCGTTGGGCAGATCTGTCTTACACCAGCGAAGAGGTGGGTTATCTTGACTTTATTCGTGCTGCCGCACTTTATACTGGTGAGCTACGTTCGGGTAATGAGTTAGAGGCTCGGTTGGCAGTCTTTAGCGCTAAAGCAATCCCTGTATCTCCTCCAGAGTTAGCAAGTGATGAATTTCTAGAGATTTACAACTCGATTAAAGCGAGTTATGAGTAAGCGACATATTAAAGGCTAGGCTATAGTTTAATACCAATTGCATTAAGTATTTGACCAGTTCAGAGCCCCTCAGCCTTTTCAATTCAAAGCGCATTGGTAAAGAAATGGTTATTCCCTTTTAAGCCAATGCAAAGCAGAA
>NZ_JAKIKQ010000008.1 GCF_023284045.1 Shewanella kaireitica | reverse complement strand
GCTCAACAGCACTGGCAGCTACAGCTTCACCCCGAATGACGATTGGAATGGCAACGTGCCGGTGATCACCTACACCACGAACACCGGTGAAACTGCCACACTGACCATTACCGTCACCCCGGTGAACGATGATGTAACAATTACAGGAGTGACAGACTCTCGAGTCTCCGAAGAGGGGCTTGCAGATGGGGTTATCGATAGTACAGGAAATACAGATTTAACAAATTCAGTGACGGCCAGTGGCATTATAAGCATTGAAGACGCCGACACAGATACTTTGACCGTTTCACTTTCAGGGCCAGGAACTGATTTGTACTCAGGCGGAGAAACTGTACAGTGGAGCTGGGATGCGGGCTCTAATACGTTGACAGGTTATGTTGGCACAGTTGGTGAAGGCTCTTATCTTGAAGTCATGTCAGTGGTTCTCACGCCACCAGCGGGTAACTCTTCAGGAGACTGGGGCTACGATGTTACGCTTCTCGCCCCTGTACAGCATTCAGACGGTACTTCAGAAGACAACTTATCGGTTAGCTTTGGGGTGAATGTTGATGACGGCAACGGCGGTACAACCTCAGGAAACTTTAATGTAGTCATCGAGGATGATGCACCTGAGGCGCAAGTAGATGATCTGGTTGTCAACAATGCTAATGGTAGCAACACTGGTCAACTCAGTGTTCAAGGTGCTGACTCAGATTATTCAGCCAATTTAACAGGCAATGTAACGGGCTGGAGCGACACTCCAGGTAGTGAACTATATTTTGCTGATTCAGGTATCACAACTGCCGGTGAAATAATCTACTACTATGTTGACCCAAGTAATCCGGATGTACTCATTGCATATACCAGCGATACAGCCTCTGAGTATGGCGCGGCAGGAACAGAACAATCGATCGTATATACATTGACAGTAGATCCTAATTCTGGCGAGTATGTATTAGATCTGCAGCAACCTATTACCGATATAGTAGCAACAAACGCCAACCTGACAGGCAATATTCCAGGCGGTAACGATGAAGATCTATTCATCTTGCTACAAGGTAGCGTCGTAGGCGAAGTGGGCGCTGATGATGTTGTAAAATGCTCTATAACAGCAAAAGATTCCAATGGGAATAGTGAGTCAGTTAACACCAGTCCAAATGGTATTGGGATCGGCTCAGGTAAGGATATTAGCGACGGTGAGACTCTGATTTTAACCTTCAGCGACCCTGTCACTAAAAACCTCACATTAACTCTTAGTACCAATAACGGTAATGAATATACCGGCACTGCGACTTTTTATGTTTCAGGGCTTGATGCTAACGGCGCTTTATCTGAATTTACTTTCTCAGGAACTAGTGCTGAATTTGCTACCTTCCTATCAAATTCAGACTTAGTTGATGTCAATTTATTAGAGTTATCAACTGCGATTGATGGAACCGATTTCAATTTACAGAATATCAATACCGAGACCATTATCATTGACACGTCAGGGACAACACTTGACTTCACTGTAGATATTATCGACTCCGACGGCGATGTTGATAGTGACAATGATTTCAGCGTAACGCTGAACTCACCATCGGCTCTAACTGCAATCACGCCATACGGCTTTGCAAGCTTAAGCGAAACCAGTCTGCTCTCTGCCGCTGCGGATAATGATACTGAAACGCTGCTATTTAAAGCGGGTGAAAATGAGCTAAATGACTTCAGCTTTGGGAACACAGATAACATCTCTGTCCAAGGTATACGTCAACCAATGACATGGCGGATTGAGGATGGCAAGCTTATAGGGTCGATGAATGGCCGTGGAGATCTACTCAAACTGACACTTGATTGGGACTCTATCGCCTCAGGTCAACAAGGTGATGTGGTTCTTGATGCAGAGTTACTAGGAAAGCTGCCTCATAACATTGATGTAGATAATCTGCAGATTACTGGTATTACTGTCATTGCGACCGACACTTCTGGTCAAACAGCTGAATCGAGTGTCACAGTTAACGTAGCCGAGCATGATTTCGCTCCTGAGTTCTTATCTGGAAGCGACACAGCCAATACAGAGGCCAATCAAGATGTTTACCAGTTAAACGTCACTCAAGATAATTTGAATTCAGGCACTATCGTAGGCAACGTAACCGCACACGATCCCGACAATGGCGGTACATTAACTTATAGCTTTGAAGATGGCTCTTTAGTTAATGGTTTATTTACCATAGATGCTGATACCGGACAGATTACACTCAATCAAGATCTCGATGCGAATGGAACAACAAATTACAGCTTTAATGTGCTCGTTACCGACGAGAGCAATCTCACGGATACCGCGGTTGTTAATGTCCAATTAACTAATGAGAATGAACCTCCTGTTGCACTCAATGATTATTTTGGGCCAGGGCTAAGTAGCTACTACTACAGCTATGACGACTCTGCTGGCGGTGGTAATCTATCTAACGTAAATCAGGTGCGCAACTACATTAATAGTAATGAAGCCAATGCAACATTTATCGCTACGACACTCACTTACGCTTGGGGCGATGGAAATTTAGGTACAGGTAAAAATCTTCAAGATTTTCTGGGTGATGATGCAGCCAGCTTGAGTAATGACCCAGGCAATAGCAATGATGCAATTTTACATATGAGAGGTTTTGTAGAACTAGATGCTGGCACCTATGGATTAAAAGTCACAGCCGATGATGGTTACTCCGTCGTTATTGATGGCGTAGTTGTTGCGGAAGTTTCTCGCAATCAATCATCAAGTACACGCTATCCCGGCGAACAGGGCCATATCTATTTTGATATTACCGACCCAGGTGCACATAGCATTGAAATTATCTACTGGGATCAGGGCGGTGCCTACGAACTTGATATCCAACTCGGCGAGTTCGACGAAAATGATCAACAAATTGGCAGCTATACACCTTTGGGCGATCAAATTATCACCAATGATGTAATGGTGCTTGAGGACACTCCGTTTACCTTCACAGCAGAGTCGATTATCGCAAACGACTCAGATCCTGATGGCGATGCGCTTTCAATTATAAGTGTCGGCAATGCACAAAATGGTACTGTAACTCTAACCGCTGATGGAGATGTAACCTTCACTCCGACAACTGGTTACACTGGCCCTGCAAGCTACGAATATACCATTCAAGATCCTGATGGCTTGACAGACACTGCAACTGTTTACTTTGATATTTTGCCAGATAGAGATTACAGCTATTTGGACGGCAGCGACGGAGATAACGTCCTTGGCGGAACTGACGATCATGACATCATAGTCAGTGACACGTCAGGCATACAAATAGTACAAGGTGAAAATTACAATATCGCCTTTATTTTAGACTCTTCAGGTAGCATGGGCGACTCAGCAGTAAATACAGCAAAAGAACAATTAATTGAAGTATTTAAATCTCTGCTCGCATCAGCATCAGGTCAACACTCAGGCGTCGTCAATGTGGCTGTTGTTGATTTCTCTGGATCCGCTGTACTCAGTTTATCTGTCAACATAAAAAACCTTGATATCGCCGCATTAGAAAATGGTAGAGATGCAGCTTGGAATGCAATTACTAATGGCGGCTATACTGACTATGTGAATGCATTTAATGCTGCAGTAAATTGGTTTGAAAGTGCTGATGTACTCGCTAATGTCGGTAATAACATTACGTATTTCATCACTGATGGACACCATAATGGTAACGGTATACCAGCTGACGCATTTGAAGACTTAACAGCCCATTCAGAAGTTGAAGCCGTAGGCATTAAGCAAAGCATTAAAGAAGAAGATATCATCAGCTATGACACAGATGGACAGGTTAGAGCAAAGATCAGTGTCGATAATCTCGCAGACGTAATTCTTGGCCGCGAAACCAACTTATTACAAGGTGATGATGAAGCAGCTGGCGGTTTAGGTAACGACATTATATTTGGTGATCTCGTGCAATTTGATGGCATTGATGGTCAAGGCTTCACTGCATTACAAGCATTCGTTGCCAAAGAAACAAATGTCGATAGTAACGGCGTCACAGTTCAAGATGTGCACACCTTTATCACTGATAATGCTTCACTGTTTGACGTCGCAAAATCGAGTGATGGTGCAGATGAACTTGAGGGTGGGATCGGTAACGACATTCTATTTGGTCAAGGTGGCAACGATACCCTAATCGGTGGCTCTGGTGAAGACACTCTAATCGGTGGTCTTGGTGACGATACTATGACTGGCGGTGAAGGCGAAGACACTTTTGCATGGAGCGCTGGTTCTGTTAATGGCACGGACGCAACAGATCACATAACCGATTTTAACCTTGCGGAAGATAAGCTAGATCTTAGTGATATCCTCCAAGGTGATTCAATCAGTGAACTATCTCAATACATTAGTTTTACCAATGAAAATGGTAGTACTTCAATCAATATCGATACCGACCAAGATGGGACATTTGATCAACACATAGTTCTCGACGGTGTTGACCTCTTTGCTACGTTTGGTGCTAGTGAAGCCGATATTATTTCTGGGTTATTAGGTAGTAACGGTGAAGGAGCGCTTATAGTAAGCACTTCAAGCGGAGACCCTTTTGCAGTCGCAGTTAATGCACCCGATAAATTAGTTGATGAGCTTAACGTACAAGGATTTAATCACATACCTTAAGCAAGCACTACAGTGAAATGGTGGCCTATGGAAAAATAGGCCATCATGACCGATACTAACAATATATAATAAAATCTTAAGGATAAGTCCCCAAGGTGCCAGAATCAGCGTCGAAGAAAACTGATCAGTGGACGATATCGGCTTCTCAACGAGTTGTAGTCGATCCTCTGTTAGATAGTTTAGTTTTGCTTACTGAGTATTTCGGTAGCCCCTGCTCTAGCGACTCTTTAGCCGCGGGCCTTCCTATGCAAGGTCATGTTTTAACGCCTGAATTGTTGCCACAAGCAGCAGCTCGAGCAGGACTCGCCGCTAAGCTTTCTCGTAAAGGTTTAAATGAAATCACCCCAATTCTGCTCCCCAGCATATTGTTACTTAAGGATAAAAAGGCTTGCCTGCTTAGAGAGCTCGATATAGAGCAAGATAAAGCGATTATTCAGCTACCAGAAACCGGTGGTGAACAGACATTATCGATTGAAGAGCTAGAAGCCATTTATGTCGGATACCTGTTTCTTGTTAAGCAAGAATATCGTGGCGATATGGGCTTTGATGTCCACCTGCACGAAAATAAATCTCACTGGTTACTGCAAACACTTAAAGATTCTGCCCCCATCTACCGGGATGCTTTAATTGCTTCTGTTTTAGTTAACCTATTTGCACTGGTATCACCGCTATTCATCATGAATGTATACGACAAAGTCGTGCCTAATCTTGCATTCGACTCCTTATGGGTGCTGGCGATTGGTGCGGGAATCGCCTACATTTTTGATCTAATAATGCGCCAATTACGGAGTTATTTAATTGATGTTGCAGGCAAAAAGGTTGATATTATTGTCTCATCGAAACTGTTCGCCAAAGCTGTTGGTATTCCATTAGAAAAACGCTCACCAAGTGTCGGCGGTATGGCAAAACAACTCGGTGAATTTGACAGTATTAGAGATATTCTCACCTCAGCGACGATTACCACTTTAGTGGATCTGCCATTCTCACTATTTTTCTTAACTATTATTTATTTGGTTGCAGGGGATCTTGCGCTCATCCCACTCGTCGGCGGTGTCATCATCATTGGTTACACCCTGATAATGCAGCCTAAATTAAAGGCTGCTATAGAAGAAACCAATAAGTTCTCAGGCCTCAAACATGGCCACCTAATCGAGTCTTTATCATCACTGGAGTCGATAAAATCTAGCGGTGCTGAAGGGCTAGTGCAAAAAAGTTGGCAGCAGATGATTGGCCATACGGCTAACTGGCAGCTAAAAGCAAAGAAGATCTCTACCTCTGTGACAAACGTTGCCACATTTGTTGTACAAACATCGGTCATATTTGTAGTCATATTGGGTGTTTACCGCGTTGCTGACAATGCTATCTCTATGGGTGGGATCATAGCCGCGGTTATCTTATCTAGCCGCGCTATATCACCGATGGCTCAATTGGCTGGGCTTATGACGCGAGGTAACCAAACCGCCAGTGCACTGCGTCAGTTAAACGAAATCATGACCCAAGAAGATGAGTTTGAAAGCAAAGGCCACCTTGTCAGCCGTCAGCGTCTTAGAGGGCAGATCAATGCTCATACTTTGGGCTTTAGCTATCCAAACTCTGAACGTCCAATACTGCATCCAATGTCATTAAAAATTGAGCCAGGTGAGCGAGTCGCCATCATTGGTCGTAATGGTTCAGGAAAAAGTACCTTAGCTAAAATTTTAGTCGGTCTTTTTAAGCCGAGTAAGGGCTGCATAACCTATGATGGCCTCGATTCTGCTCAAATACACCCTAGCGACTTAAGGCGTAACTTTGGCTATTTACCACAAGATATCACCCTGTTTCATGGCAGCATTCGCGACAACATCCTTTTTGGAACCCGCCAAGTGACTGAGCACCAACTGATCAGAGCGGTACAGCTATCCGGCGTTAACTTGTTTACCAACCTAGAATCTGAAGGGCTCGACCAACAAGTTGGAGAAGGTGGACGAGAACTGTCTCGCGGCCAACGTCAGACTATCGCTTTAGCACGAGCGACCTTAAACGATCCTCCGGTATTACTGATGGATGAACCTACTGCCAGTTTAGATGCTAGAGCAGAGAAACAGTTTATCCAAGCGATGCACAATGTTAGCCGAGATCGTACCCTGCTACTGATAACTCATAAAATGCATCTATTAAATTTGGTTGACCGCATTATTGTGTTAGATCGTGGCCACATTGTTGCTGATGGCGCTAAAGCAGACGTACTCAAAAAGCTCAATGAAGGGTTGCTTGCAGGAGCGGTAAAAAAATGAGTAAGCATTTAACCTCGCAAGATTTAGAGATGGTTGACGATGTTTATGGCGCGATGATGACTGATGCGCCAGCCAGTCACCGATTAACCATTTGGGCACTCACAGCTCTGGCTTTCACCTTTTTAATTTGGGCCTATTTCGCAGAGTTAGACCAAGTAACGACAGGGATGGGTAAAGTAATTCCCTCTTCGCAAATACAGGTTATACAGAGTTTAGATGGCGGCATATTGCAAGATATGTACGTGCAAGAAGGTTTGATAGTAACTAAAGGTCAGCCCCTTGCGCGTATTGATGCAACTCGTTTTCAATCTGACTTTGCGCAACAGGAACAAGAGGTCAATAGCCTTCTAACCAATGTTATTCGACTAAAAACAGAGTTGAACAGTATTACCATTTCCAGCATCGGCACTGATTGGCGTGAACAGGTAAAAATATTACCTCAAGCCTTGGTATTTCCTCAGTTATTAGAAACCAATGAACCAGAGCTAACCAAGAGGCAACGAGAAGAATACCTCGGCCGTATTGATAACCTCAGTAACCAGCTCGAGATCCAAGCTAGGCAGATCCAGCAACGTAATCAAGAGATCCAAGAACTTGCCTCAAAAATTAGAACACTGACTACCAGCTTCCAACTGGTATCTAGGGAGCTAGAGCTTACAAGACCACTCGCAGATAAAGGAATTGTGCCAGAAGTTGAGTTACTTAAACTGCAACGTGTGGTCAATGACATTCAAGGTGAACTCTCTTCCCTAAGATTATTACGACCAAAAGTAAAATCAACCATGGATGAAGCGATATTAAAACGTCGTGAATCTGTACTGATTTTTGCCGCTGATACTCGCGCTCAATTAAATGAGATGCAAACAAAATTATCGCGCATGAATGAAGCTCAAGTGGGCGCACAGGATAAAGTTAGCAAAGCGGAGATAGTCTCTCCCGTTAACGGCACGATTAAATCTGTGCATATCAACACCCTCGGCGGCGTTGTGCAGCCAGGTGTTGATATTATTGAAATCGTTCCCTCTGAAGACAAGCTACTTATCGAAACCAAAATTGTCCCCAAAGACATCGCTTTTCTGCATCCCGGCTTGCCCGCTATAGTCAAGGTCACAGCGTATGACTTTACAAGGTATGGCGGGCTAGACGGCGTTGTAGAGCATATTAGTGCCGATACAACCCAAGATGAAGAGGGTAATAGTTTCTATATTGTAAAAGTTAGAACGGAGTTTTCTAGCTTAACAAAGGACGATGGCACGGAAATGCCTATCATACCAGGGATGTTGACCTCGGTTGATGTAATTACTGGGCAGAGATCCGTTTTAGAGTACATACTTAATCCAATATTACGGGCTAAAGATACCGCGCTCCGAGAGCGTTGAAGCCCAATAAAAAACGACCTGGAGGGGTTAACATGGACACCAGCACAATACGGCAGGTAAAACGAAGTGCAATTGCACTAGCCGTTGGCGCGCTGATATTACCAGCAGCGGCTTATAGCCAAACGTTGGAACAAGCAGTAGCGCACACATTAGATACGAATCCTGAAATACGGATCGCATTTAACCGCTTTAAAGCGCGCGAAGAGCAAGTCAACCAAGCAGTAGCCGGTTATATGCCAACGGTAGATATCTCAGGAGGCTATGGTTGGGAACAAACCAATAGCCCATCGACTCGTCGCCGAGCAGGACAAGGTGAAGTCGACTCTGATGGCGTCATAGAGCTGGAAAGAGGCGAAGCGGGTTTTAGTATCAAGCAGATGCTTTTTGACGGTTTTTATACCAGCAGTGAAGTTGATAGATATAGCTTTGAAGCAAGTGCAGAGCAGTGGGCACTATTTGCTGCAGCCGAAGATATGGCACTGGACGTTGTTAAAGTTTACACCAATTATATTCGCAGCGAGCAAGTACTTACATTGGCCGAGAAAAACCTTGAAAGCCATAAAGATATTTATGATCAAATTAAACAGAGAACCGATTCAGGCTTAGGCTCGACCGCCGATCTATCACAGATCACCGGCCGTCTAGCCCGTGCTAATGCCAATGTTATCTCTGCGCGTAATAATTTCTACGATGCCAAGTCACAGTTTGTTCGTATTGTAGAGCAGCAACCAGAAGATATGATTGTGCCAGTACCTGATGCAGATATGTTACCTGTCGACTTACAAACCAGTGTAATGATGGCGCAAGAGAACCACCCAATTTTGAAGTCAGCTTCAAGTGATATTTTTGCTGCTGAGAATGAACGAGAGTCAGCACAATCTAATTACTACCCCAAGTTTACTTTAGAACTAGATGGTAACTGGAATAATGATATTGATGGTGAAGATGGAGCGGGTACTTTTCAAAATGTAGGCGGTCATAACAACGACCTAGTCGCTATGATCAGGGTTAAATATAACCTGTTTGCAGGTGGTCGAGATTTAGCCCGAGAAAAAGAAGCGGCCTACAAAATAGGTGAAGCAAAAGAGATCCGTCAGCGAGCTCATAGACAAGTGGTTGAAGGTGTCAATCTTGCCTGGAACGCTTACGAGCTTCTTACCCCGCAGAAAATGTACATTCGTGATCATGTCATTGCGGCAAAAGACACTCAAGTCGCTTATAGCCAACAGTTCAATTTAGGCCAACGCACATTACTGGATCTACTCGATACAGAAAATGAGCTATTTGAAGCTAGAAAAGACTATTTGGAATCCGAGTACGATGAAATAGTTTCTCAGTACCGTGTTCTGAATGCGACTGGACAGCTGCTTGACTCATTAAGAGTGACGCGTCCGGATGTATGGCAAGGTGAACGTGATTACGAAGGAGGAGTACCGCAATGAGAACCCTAATTATATTATTGAGTTTCGCTATATTAGGTGGCTGCTCAATGCGCGATACCGTATCGATGGACACACCAACGAAACAGGTACATGATCTAAATGACATCGACCATGATGGTGTTATTGTTGCCAGAGAGCGCTGCACAGAAACTGAACTCGGAGCGACGATTGATAACTACGGTTGCGGTAAAATCAAACCGATTAACGAGCGTCAAGAGCTAAAAATCTTGTTTGCCAATGACTCTTACTACATCGATCCTGTGTATTATACCCAGGTCGAAATTATCGCTACTTTTATGCAGAAATTTCCCAATACACAAGCCGTGATTGAAGGACATTGTAGTAAAACCGGAAGCCACGAGCATAACCAAGTGTTATCGCAAAACAGAGCAAATGCAGTAAGCGCTTTGCTTAGCGAACGCTTTGATATTGAATCATCTCGATTAAGTGCTGTAGGATATAGTTTTGATCGCCCAATCGATCCCACTCATACCGCAGCAGCACATAAGGTTAACCGTCGAGTTATCGCTGAGCTAACTGGTGATGACACCACCGCTGATATGAAATGGCATATATATACTGTAGATGAAGTGGTTAAGTAGGAGACTCTCTAACGTCGTATGAATGGCAGGCTTTATAAATTACAAAAATTAAAAAAAGTCTGCCAATTCACTTTGACTGGATTGGCTTTATCTGTGTCCTCACTTTATCTAGATGCAGACCCAATACCGCAATTAGACGAAGCCCACATAACCCAAACCATAGAGTCTCAATATGGAGAACGGGCGGGAAAACGCATTAGGGCTTGGTTTAAAATAATTGATGAAGCTAAGGGGTTACAAGATAGCGATAAAATATTAATGGTTAATAATTTTTTTAACCTTTTTCATTTTGTCGACGATATAAAACTTTGGGGAAATAAGAATTATTGGGCAACACCAATGGAATTTATTGGTGTTAGTGGTGGCGATTGCGAAGACTTTTCTATCGCAAAGTATTTCACGTTACTGCAGCTTGGCGTTTCAGAAGATAAATTACGCATTACCATGGTTAAGGCAACGAGTGTTAATCAGTACCATATGGTGCTTGCGTATTATGAAACTCCCTCCTCTATTCCTCTCGTTTTAGATAATCTTGATAAATCTATAAAACCAGCAACTCAGCGTAAAGATCTTATACCGGTATACAGTTTTAACGGTCGACAATTGTGGCTAAATAAAGAAAAAGGACGAGGCGTTCTAGCAGGCTCTTCATCGAAACTTGCGAAATGGAATGACCTAAAGCATCGTTTAGGTGTTGAACGACTAAAACAACCTAAACTAAAACTGGAGTAGTTAACAAGATGACACTGTTTCGACAGATATACACACTTCTGTTTGCACTGTTTTTACTAGTAGTAGCGAGTTTAGGTTATGTGCAATTTACCGAGACTCAAAGCTTTCTTACTAAGCAGATGGAGTCCGACCTCAACAATACCAGTAACTCTCTCGGTATAATGCTAGTACCTGATTTAGAGGCTGGCGACATCGTCGGCGCAGAAACCTTAATCAATGTAATCTTTGAAGGTGGCTATTACCAAGAAGTAAAACTAACCTGGTTGGTTGATGGTAAGCAACAGGTTTGGCAAAACCCACTAACGATTGAAGGTGTACCACAATGGTTTATTGACCTTGACCTGTTTAAAACCATTCGCCGCGAAAGCACCATTACAACGGGTTGGATCCAACTCGCTAGACTTGAAATAACTGCTCACCCTGGTTTTGGCTACCATGAACTATGGCGCACAATGACCAATGCGATTATGGTTTTCTCAGTACTGTTTTTAATCGCTATAATCCTCGCTCGCGTCGGCTTAACTTGGATTTTAAGACCACTGCATGAGATTGCAGAACATGCCAAAGAGATTGCCAATAGAAAATTTGGTCCTGATATGGCTGTACCTAAGACCCGAGAGTTAAAATCGGTGGTACAAGCTTTCAATAGTATGTCAGCTCAACTTAAGCAGATTTTCAGTTCTCTCGATGAAGAGGTCGGTGAGCTCAGAAAGAAAAACCTCGTCGATCAAGTTTCTACTCTACCTAATCGCCAATATATGATGGGTAGACTCAGTGGCTGGCTAAGTGAGCCTAAAAACGGTGCACTGATCATGGCCAAAATGGACTGGCTGGAAGAGGTGCACAGTAAGTACGGTTATCAAGTTCGAGATGAGACCATCAAACTTTTATCACAGAAGATGAAGCAACATTTGGATGGCGTTAGCATATCTGTTATTGCACGTATCGCAGCCTATGAGTTCGCATTTTTGATTACTAGCTCAGAGCATGAGCAGACCAGTAAATACCTACAAACACTTATTCGCACCATTAACCAAGAGATTTCTAAAGCAGGCTGTAAGCCTAATGAAGGGTTTGCCCTTGGTATTGCAGAGCGTAAGGGGCAAATGACGGTAAGTGACATTTTAGCCCAGGCTGATAATGCGCTACAAAAATCACTGCAAGAAAACAAAGTCTTCCACTGGTTTGAGACCAGTGAAAAGCAACTATTTACTCGTGAGCAGTGGCGAGAACATTTAAGCAGTGCAATTAGTGCGGGTAAATTTAAGTTCAAATGGCAACCAATATTACTCAATAGCAATGACTCAGTGTTGCAAAGAGAGCTCTATTGTCAGCTTAAAATTGGTGACAAGAATATATTCGCCGGTCAATTTATGCCCTACATTGAGCTTTTGTCTTTAGGCAGCTTGCTTGATAAGTGCCTAATAGAGACCATCAGTAGCAAAGCACTGCTGGATCGTAATTTTGAACCTATCGCGATTAACCTGACTTTCGAAAGTATTAACGATACAGATTTCCACCAGTGGCTTAACAAGTTACTGCGTTCATCAGCTTTAAGGGAACGTATCTGTTTTGATATCCCAGAAGCAGCTGTATATAGCAGCCCAGAAGCCTGTGAAGCTCTGTGTACAATCATTAGAGATAACGGCGCACATTTTGGCATTGATCATTTTGGTCGCCAATTTGGCTCAATGAGCTACTTACAGAACTTACGACCAAGTTACGTCAAACTCGACCAGTCTTTCGCCTATTATGATGAAAGTGAGCATAGTAGTGAATTGTGCCGCGCGCTGATTAATGTAGCTAAAGGGTTGGATATCGAGGTGATAGTTACCGGTATTGAAGAGAAACAGCAGCTCGAGCGTTTTGTTCCTTTAAAGACCAATGCCTATATGGGCTATGTTTCGCCACCTGTCGATATAGAGCTATAGCGAGCACTGTATAAGTAAACCCATAAAGGCCTCATTAGAGGCCTTTTTTAAGAAATAGCCAGCCTTCATCAAAACAAAATCAATCACAAATAGATAATTATGAAGTAGAAACATGACTCATGTACAATTCAAGCAACACTTGTAAACACTTACCACCAAAAAGCTAGACTATTGCGTTAGTTTACAACAATATTAAAATTTCTAGACTAAGTTACTTTTTATTCGACAAGTCTCCCAAGCATTATTATTGCCAGTTACAACAATAATGCTGCTAAGGGACCTCACTAATAGTCGCTCGAAAAGTCTCTTTGATATAACACCAACAAATCCAATGGAATAATATTTTGCTTAGCCTTTTAAAGCGTTCAGACAATATAGCGTTCTCAATAAGTCAGTTAATATAATGAATAGTATCTTTTGGTATCCACCACGACATTTTATGAGACTATTTTTACTCATACTAACGTTCGTGCCCGCGATAGTATCAGCATCAGACATAGCAACTAGTGTATCCGGTGGCGTTGATAACCGCCTTGAAAATGGCGGCTACTTTGAGCTGGGAGCGAGTGTATATAGCGTCAATAAGGTAGATATTCGACAGAGTGAACATCAAACTGTACAACCCTCCTTATTAATCAGCGGTATGTACCAATATAACGGCCTTTTTGTTGAAATGATTCATCAATCTCAAGATGGTATCAATCTAGGCTACAACTTTTGGAATTCAGAAAACTGGTCATTAGATTTGTTAGTCGCCAACCTCAAGAGTTCATGGGCACGTCCCGAAGGCGTTGATCCTACGACTCTTAATGAGGCAGAACGTAATAGTTATCTCATGTCCGAAGATTCAATTTATGTGGGAGCTGGTTTTCGTGCCACCCGTTATTGGGGCGATCATTATGTATTTCAGTATCGAATCGTCAGCGACTATTACGACGACCAAGGGATACAGAGTTCAGCACGATTAGGGAAGTCTTGGCAAATACGGAACTGGAACTTTCACGCATTAGGCAGCGTTGAATATTCATCAGCAACATTGAACCAGCACCTTTTCGGTGTAAGCAGTGAGGAGGCTACAGCACTCTTTCCGCAATACCAACCTGAGAGTTCATTTAGTTACGGGGTAGAACTCGGCGTCGCCTACCCAATTAGCGAAAGCTTTGTATTTCGAGCAATGTATCGCATCAATATGCTCTCAGACGAAGTCACCAATAGTCCTTTTAATGAGGCTGATTACGTGTCGTTTTTTAACGCATCAATCAGCTATGTATTCTAGGTGGCTTATGAATAGATTTTATTCCTGGTTGCCGCTAATCTTATTTGCAGCCCCATCGATAGCCTCTGAGCATAAACAGCCTATCACTTTCACTGCGACACCAGAGCAATGTGTTGCTTTGCACAAAGGACAGATTTGCTATCAAGATGTATTATTTCAATGGCAAACACCGTCGATTGGCCGATTTTGCCTAATGTTGTCACAAAGTCAGCAACCATTAACCTGTTGGGATGGAAAAGCGCTGCAGCAATTTAAATACAACTTCGAAAGTGACTCAACCATAACATTCAGGTTAGTGAGTCAAGATGACTTAAATGCTGTTGCTGAGGTAAAAGTTGTAGTGACTTGGGTTTACAAAGCCCCAAAACAAAGTCCTTCTGGCTGGAGACTATTTTAATAATGGCTAATGTGAAACACATATTGGTTGTCGAAGACGATAGCTCTCTGGCTGAGTGGATAAGTGATTACCTACTCGACCATGGATATAGTATTACTGTCGCAAATCAAGGCGATTATGCGCTAGCAATGATCAAAGAAGAGCGGCCTGATTTAGTGCTGTTAGATGTCATGTTACCCATTAAAAATGGATTCGATGTCTGTAAAGAAGCGCGGGCTTTCTATACAGGACCCATTCTATTTATGACCGCTTGTGTTGAAGATGGTGATGAAATTCAAGGGTTAGAAGTGGGTGCTGATGACTATCTGACTAAACCTATTCGACCACAAGTCATGCTTGCTCGAATCAAAGCCCTACTGCGTCGCACAACTGACGATAATATAAAACAACAACTCGTATTCGACTCTTTAAGCCTAAATGCAGCGGCTAAATCTGTCTCCATTGAACAGCAAGTCTTAGATCTAAATGCCAATGAGTTTGATGTTTTATGGTTACTGGCACTGAAGGTTGGCACAGTCGTTAGCCGTACAGACTTAATTGCCGAGCTTAGAGGGATAGAATACGACGGCTTTGATCGCTCTATTGATATCCGCATATCTCGCCTGCGCAAGAAACTACATGAAGCCAAAAACCAGCCCTATAAGATCAAAACGATTAGAGGTAAGGGTTACCTATTTTGCCGTGAGGATGAATCATAGCTATCGATATACAGCTCTATAACTAGGTCATATCAATGAAAAAACTAATCGTCTCTCTCATCCTAGTAGTGCTTGTTTCTATTATCAGTTTAGGCTGGTCAATAAGTGAATTTGCCTCGTTACAAAACCCTGATACTGATAGCACCAGCACTAATGAACAGTTAGCCGCATTAAAATTAGTAGGCGTGACACTATCACGCACACTTGCTGACGACGAATCCAATCAACAAAGGTTTATCGACAACTGGAATCGACATAACCAACAGCAGATGTCACTCACTCCAGAGGCTGAATTTATACTGCCCCCCTCATTAAAACTACAATTTGATAATGAAAAGACTCTGGCGCTGGAGTCAGACGAAGGCATATCACTGCACTACTTAATACTTAATACAGGCCAAGTGCTCAATATCAAAACCCAACTCACCTCACCTGAAGAGAAAAACTTCGACCTCAACAAGCTTTATACCATGTTGTTTTATATTGGTGTCGTCGCGATATTATTAGTGTGGGTATCTCCGCTTATCAGGCAATTATTAGCACTAAGTAAAACAACTCAAGCATTTGGTATGGGTGAGTTACAACAACGAATTGACGTCAGAAAAACGTCCTATATTGGTACAATTGAAACTGAATTTAATCGGATGGCCGACCGTATCCAGCAGCTAATTGATGACAATAAATTACTTAGCAGAGCTGTATCTCACGACCTTAAAACCCCTATAGCACGTTTACGTTTCGGTATTGAAGCACTTGAGGAAACTCAGAATGAACAACTGCGGGTTAAGTATTTTAAGCGATTAAATCGCGATATTGATGCAATGGAGGAATTAGTTGCAACACTATTAAACTATGCACGCCTCGACCAAGCGAATATTCAGCCTGAGTTGCAACCTGTTGAACTTAATGCCTGGTTAGAAAGAAAACTAGTTGGGCATACAGACAATCGCTTACAACTGGAATATATTCCCGCATCACAGTCCATAATGATCAATACAGATCCTAAATATTTATCAATGCAAGTAGCTAACTTGCTCAGTAATGCAGAACGCTTTGGTCACTCAAAAATTAGGGTTCGATTGGAACTTACTGAAAACGCAGCTTGGCTGCACGTTGAAGATGATGGCCAAGGAATTGCTGAAACAGAAACCGAACAAGTGGTTAAGCCTTTTGTTCGAGGGCAGCAAAGTAGAGATAATGCAGGGCACGGTATGGGACTGGCCATCGTCCAACGTATTGGAGATTGGATGGGATCAGAGCTTGTTATTGACCGCTCAATTGCGCTAGGTGGAGCAAAAATATCGTTAAAGTTTAAGTAATACCAATCAGTATAAGAAGTTGATCTACTCAGAGCTTTTTTGGCACGCTAATTCAAGGCGAATAAATGACATAATGGTTATTCCCTTATGAGTTTATTCAACGCAGAAGTAGCAAGCCAAAAACACTCCTAAAGGCGAGTTTTAGCGACTTTGATGCTGCGTTAATGAATTTGAACGTAGAATAACTATGCTCTTCATTCATTGCCTTACCTCAAAGTCGCTAAACTCTCGCTGAGCGATCAAATCTTTATACTGATTGGTATAACCAATCACCGCTAACTCTCACATTGTAGCAATGCAAATAGGCGCCCCTTTGAGGGCGCTCATATGCCAATCGCTTAGCTATCAGAAGAGACATTACTCAGAATGTAGTTCGTATCATAAATACGTGCTCCTGAATTCGCAGGGTGCTGTTTAAGCCCTGTGACCTCAACAACCGTAGATGTCTCTTTATCAATGGTAGAACTACCCCACAGAATGTCACTAGTGGTAGTGCCTGCACCAAATTGGCCAACCGAATCTCGATTAGTTTGCTCGTTGGTAAAAGTAAAATAAGGATAACCTGCTTTTTGGCACAACTCTGCAGATTTCAGCATGACATACTTACGTGTCAGCGCTCTATCAGTATTAGTATTACCAACAAAACTTATCTGCCAACTATCGGCGGCAATTTGCATCGTTTCGAACCCTTTACCAAAAGTCCAAAAACTCTTCTCTGTATCGTAAGGGGTCGCACAGGCTGTTAATGCTATAGCCAAAATGACTCCTATGGATAACTTCTGTACCGCTAACTTTTTCACTTTATTGAATCTCATAGTTTCTACCTCACAACTTAGAAGCTGTAGTTGACCCCTAACGTAGTTACCCATTGATTATTGCTGTCGATAAGCGGTGAATCAGCCATATCAGAACTTAGGCGTGAGTAACCTGTTGCTTGGGTAATATCTAGATGCTCACTAATAGGAACAACCATTGCGTAACCAACTTTATAAGCAAATGCCCCGTCAGCTTGATATACAGGACGATTAGCTGTGGCATCAGATTTAGAGACCCCAGTGTAATAGTTCACGTAATCCTTACTAAAGTAATGAACGCCTGCATAAGGCACGAAGTCTGCAAAGCCAATATTCATCGGATGGTAATAGGTGACGTCTGCCTGGTAGCCATCGTAAACACCGGTTACATCATGTTGGAACTTTCCAGAGAGAGTGCCTTGGGCTAGGTGAAGATCAGCATTCAAGCCTAAGTCCCCACTTGTTTTTCGATCTTTCATTCCTTTTAAAATATCAGCATCATCTGCGTCAAAACCTGGATTCGCAGTCGCAAAAACACTGAAGTTAATAGCGCTATCGTTTGAGCCAAAAAATCGGTAGTTCACACCGGCGAGATCAGCATTAAAGTCCTCGCCATGATAACCACCGTTGATATAGGCACCTGTTTTATGGTCTTGGCCTTTATAAAACTCACTACCAGTTGCAGCACCTGCACCTGCAAAGAACTGACCTTGGTGGCTATATATGTTGCCGTTGCGAATGTAAGTATTGCCTTCTGCTAAGGCGGCGTTAGACAGTAAGATTGCTGAGATAGCGAAATAAATTTTTTTCATCGGTTCGTCCTTTTACATCGTTCAAATGACAGTGAGCTCACTATATTTGATGTTGTTTTAGGACTCTGTATCCAAATGTATCCTGACAAGGTATTCGCTTGCTCCCCCCCCGGGGAGAGCAAGCTGTAAATAGCCAGTAACTAAAACATGATTTGTTTATTTTACTTTTCTCGAAAAAGAAAAAGCCTTCTGATTTATCGAGAGGTTTTTCGAAAGTGATTGGTAGGTAAAACTGGTTCCAAGCTTTTATGGCAAACCAACAAAGAGTCCCGCGGTTTATCAAGAGGCTTTTCGAAATTGGCCGGTCGTTAATGTTGGATTCAAATACTTTCTTTATTACGAACTAACAAAAAAGCCCTTAGATTACTCGAAGGGCTTAATGGTAAGTGGTCGGTCATAAATGTTGGATTCAAGCATGTTGCCTAGTCTAAACGAAAAAAGCCTCTTGATTTCTCAAGAGGCTTTTCGAAAGTGGTCGGTCGTTAATGTTGGATTCAAATACTTTCTTTATTACGAACTAACAAAAAAGCCCTTCGATTACTCGAAGGGCTTAACGGTAAGTGGTCGGTCATAAATGTTGGATTCAAGCATGTTGCCTAGTCTAAACGAAAAAAGCCTCTTGATTTCTCAAGAGGCTTTTCGAAAGTGGTCGGTGATAGAGGATTCGAACCTCTGACCCTCTGGTCCCAAACCAGATGCGCTACCGGGCTGCGCTAATCACCGTAAACTTTTAAAGATTGTCGGTATCTTCTAAAAGCAGAATTCGAACCTCTGACTCTCTGGTCCGCTCTTGCTTAAAATCATGATGCGCTAAAGGGCTGCGCTAATCACCGAAATCTTTTAAATGCTAAATACCGAGTAAACTCGTTACTTATTAATGTGGTCGGTGATAGAGGATTCGAACCTCTGACCCTCTGGTCCCAAACCAGATGCGCTACCGGGCTGCGCTAATCACCGAGTCAATATAGATGTTTAAAGAGGGTCACCCTCTGCTCCACTTCTTATCACAATCCTGATGTGTTACCAGGCTGCATTAATCAACGAGCTTTTTACTTTAAAGCTTAATAAGGAAAATGGGGTGACTGATGGGGCTCGAACCCACGACAACCGGAATCACAATCCGGGGCTCTACCAACTGAGCTACAATCACCGCTGCTTATTTCCTACTAACAAAACCGCCGTATCCAATCTGGTGCACCCAGAAGGATTCGAACCCTCGGCCTCACCCTCCGGAGGGGTGCGCTCTATCCAGCTGAGCTATGGGTGCCTGCCTTGTTAGCGCCGCATATAATATGGATAAAAGGCCCCCCCGTCTACACTTGATTTGCTTTTTTTTACCTGTTTGCTCAAGATTTGAGTGATTAGTATGCTTTTAAAGCACTGCTGTACAAAATAAAGCCTTGGATATAAAGATTTTTCATGTTATTTATATTGATTAGCTTAATTCCTGATCAGAATAAAAAATAGCGCTTGGCGGAAATGCATGTTTAGGGAAGAAACATCGCAGTCGACAGAAACTGTGAAATTAAATAAAAGGATTGCTCGCTTAAAAGTATTGGCTCAAAAATACAAGCGCGCAGAAGTCACCCAAAATGCTCTGTTAGAGATTTCTAACTTCGCAGCAAGCGTCAGTACACCTGAAGAATTCTATTCATCTCTACATCAATCACTCAAAAAGTTAATTCCTGCTGACAATTTCTTTATCGCAACGCTTAATCCTGCAACAGATAGAATTGAAGTTCCTTTTTTCGAAGATGAAAAAGATCTCCACCCTGAAGATTGCTACCCAGAAGAAGATCTATCCGACATGCTCTATAGTGGCTTGACCGGATACGTACTAAAAACTGAACAGGCTTTGATTTGTAATAACGACACCTATACACAGTTGGTAGCATCTAACGAGATAATTCCGAGGGGCAGCGATTGTCATCAATGGGTAGGCGTTCCCATTAAAAGTGCAGAGAGCACCACAGGTGTACTCGTAGTACAAAGTTATCATACCGATACCTATTACGGTGATATGGAATTAGAGCTGATGACATTCATTAGTCACCATATATCAGCGGTAATAGAACGTCTGCAATATCAGGAGCAACTCGAACTTGCTATCGAAACTCGCACTAAAGAGTTAAGCATTGCTTACAACAAGCTAAAACTTGAAGTCTATGAAAGACGAAGAGCTGAACGTTTACAAAAGTCTCTTTTTGAAATTGCCGATCTTGCCACTTCAAACATTGATAATTTAGAGTTTTACGAAGAGCTTCACCGAGTTATTAGCCATTTAATTCCAATCAACAACTGCTTTATTTCACTACTCAATGAAGAGCGAGACTCGCTGAGTTTTCCCTATTTTGTATCTCAATTCGATCTTCCATCTCCCAAGCCGAGAGCCATCAGCGACGGCTTGACGGAGTATATCTTACTCAATCGAAAACCCAGGTTATTAGAGCGCTGCGATATCGATGCGCTAATACAGTCCGGCGAGCTTTACTGCGAAGCACCAGAACTAAATGACACTCAAGAGATAAACCAATGGATAGGCTTACCGCTATTTATTCACGGTAAAGTTAGAGGCTCGCTAACTATTTACAGTTATAGCTATAGCCAGAATTATCAAGAAAAAGATCTCGAACTGCTGACGTTTGTATCACAGCATATTGCGACAGCCATAGAAAAAAAACTATCCGCTGAATCATTACAAATTAGCTACGAGCAACTTGAAGAGAAGATCAATGAGCGAACTCAAGCATTAGCATGTGTTAACGATGATCTTGAGAAAGAGATAAATCAGCGTAAACGTATCGAGCGCCAACTGGTACACGACGCCAAACATGACAACCTTACAGGCTTGCCCAATAGAGCCATGTTTATGGAACGTTTATCACAGTCAATTAAGCACGTTCGCAGACATACTCTCGACAAGTTCGCCGTGCTATTTATTGATATGGATAGGTTTAAACTACTTAACGACACCTTAGGTCACCTTGAAGGCGACCGCTTCCTTATCGAAACAGCAAAGCGTCTTAAACTCTGTATTCGCAATAACGATATGTTAGCCCGTTTAGGCGGCGATGAATTTGTGATCTTACTCGATTCTGTTGGTAGCCAAAAAGATGCTGAAGATGTTGCTGAGCGGGTATTACTTGAGCTCTCGCGACCCTATACATTGGCCAATCAACAACTCAATTCTAGCGCAAGCATAGGTCTCGCCATGAGCGGACAAAACAATGCAGATACCAGTGAATCAATTTTGCGTAATGCTGACAGTGCTATGTATCAGGCAAAATCTAAAGGAAAAGGTTGCTACGTACTCTTCGACCAAGGTAATAATAAGCAGCATGTACAGGAACTTGAACTAGAGAACGAGCTAAAAATCGCCCTAGAGAAAGGCGATCTACAGCTGAGTTACCTGCCCATAATGGAGCTCGAAAGCGAACGTGTAATCGCGTTCGAACCTAGGTTATTTTGGCGTCACCCAACCTTAGGAAAAGTAAAGCAATTACAGCTCAATAACATCGCAGAACACTGCAATCTGCTTATCGAGCTTGATAACTACATGCTGGCAATGATTTACGACGGCTTTCACTCGCTAGAACAGCGCTTTGGAGTGGACTTCCATATACAAGTCTCCATATCCAGCCAGCATTTGAATCACAAACACGCACTCAGAGCTTTAAAGAATAAGCTAAAGCAATGTAGCTTCGATTTGACTAAGCTAACGCTATTTTTCAACGAAAAAGAGTTTGTTCAAAATACTAACAATCATATCAATGCTTTTGAGCAGCTCAATGGTCTCAATGTGCAACTCGGTATTGATGGCTACGGCAGTGCCCATAGCGCGATAAGTAGCTTAACCTTTCTGCCTATTCAGTCATTAAAGTTAGATTCTAGCTACGCTACGCATCTTGAGAGCGAGCAGCACCTAAAAATAATTAAAGCGTATTACAGTGCAGCTAGAGCATTGGAGCTGGAAATATTTGCAGTGGGGGTTTCAACTAAAGCACATTGCCAGCTGCTATCTGATATAGGTTTTGAAAAGGGACAGGGGATCGCGCTAGGAAAAGTGTTTGAACTTGATAATTCAAGCAACCAAGTTTGCGCCTAACGCAGTAGCAGCCTAAGCCGCCACTGCGAAACAACTGCAATTACTTCTTAAACATATCTCTAAGGTTAGCAATATTGCTCTTACCTGTTTGCTGCCGCTGTTCTGCACTTTGCACTGGTTTTCTATTTTCCCAAATCAGATCATCTTGAGGCAACTCCATTAAAAAACGACTTGGCTCACAACGAATAGTCTCACCAAATTGGCGTCTTTCGCGACAGATAATAAACCATAACTCTTTTTGAGCTCGAGTGATCCCAACGTAAGCTAGGCGACGCTCTTCATCGACATTATCTTCATCAATACTACTCTGGTGTGGCAAGATACGTTCTTCAGCGCCCACCATGAACACATAGGGGAACTCCAACCCTTTTGATGCATGCAATGTCATCAATTGCACCTGATCGCCGCCTTCATCTTCGCTGTTACGCTCCATCATATCGCGTAATGTTAAACGAGCCACAACCTCAGGCAATGTCATTGCCTCATCGAGGTCGTCACCTTGCAGCATTTCAGTCACCCAACGGTACAGCTCTGAAATGTTCTTCATCCGCATCTCTGCAGCTTTGGCACTGGTGCTGGTCTCGTAAAGGTAATCTTCGTAATTGATATTGCGGATCAACTGCTTCACTGCATCGACCGGATCACCACGCTCGGCACAGTCGCCCATCTCCACCACAAAACGACCAAATTTATACAAAGAAGCCATCGCTGCTGGAGGCAACTCATGGTTAAGATCCGTTTCAAAAATAGCGGCAAACATGGAGATCTGTTTTTGGTTTGAAAAATTACCTAAACGTTCCAAAGTCGCAGGACCAATACCTCGTTTAGGCAAGTTTACAATGCGCAAAAAGGCATTATCATCATCAGGGTTCACCACCAAACGCAGATAAGCCATGATATCTTTAATCTCTGCACGACCAAAAAATGAGGTACCACCGCTGAGTTTGTAGGGGATGCGGTTGGTCATCAGTGCTCGCTCAAGTAGACGAGATTGATGGTTACCTCGATACAAGATAGCGTAATCACCAAATTGGGTACGACCGACAAACTTATGGCGGATCATCTCCGCAATAACCCGCTCGGCTTCTTGCTCCTCATTGGCCGCAATCAGCACCCGAATAGGTTCACCATAAGCCAGTTCACTAAACAGAGCTTTTTCATATACGTGCGGGTTATTAGCGATCAATATATTGGCTGCGCGCAAGATACGCTGACTAGAGCGGTAATTCTGCTCCAGCTTAATCAGTTTCAATTTAGGGAAATCTTTACCGAGTAACACTAGGTTTTGCGGTTTAGCTCCACGCCAGGAGTAGATAGACTGATCATCATCCCCTACCACGGTAAAACGTGCTCTTTCCCCCACCAGCAGCTTAACCATTTCATACTGACTGGTATTGGTATCTTGGTATTCATCTACCAGCATATATTGAATGCGAGTCTGCCAACGCGTTCTGACCTCTTCATTTTGCCTAAGCAATAAAGTGGGCAGCAGAATAAGATCATCAAAATCCAATGCGTTATAGGCTTTCATATGTTGCGCGTAGCGATGATACAGTACCGCAAAAAGCTGTTGCTGTTCGTCCTTAGCAATCTTTGATGCCTGTGCAGGGATCACCAAATCACCTTTCCAATTAGAGATGGTGGTGGCGAGTAATCGCAGTAGATCTTTATCTTCATCTAGCTCATCAAGCGTTAACTCTTTCAGTAGCGCTAAGGTATCTTGATCATCAAACAGTGAAAAACCAGGCTTTAAACCGACCACTTTATGTTCACGTTTAATGATCTCTAACCCGAGGGTATGGAAGGTAGAGATCCACAGACCGCGGGCTTCTTTACGCCCCATAGACTGAGACACACGCTCTTTCATCTCACGCGCAGCTTTATTGGTAAAGGTCACGGCAGCAATATTACGCGCCTTGTAGCCACACTTTTCCACCAGATAAGCGATCTTGTTAATAATCACTCTGGTTTTGCCACTGCCTGCACCAGCAAGCACTAAGCAGGGGCCACTAACATAGTGGACGGCGTCATTTTGTCCGGGATTGAGCTTCATCTGTACTTAACAACCAAGATATTAAAAGGGAGGCACTAAAAAAGGAATGATAGCAGAAAGCCATTCTGTAGCGAAAAGTAATCAAAAAATTCCTCTCACAGTAGACTATATTTACTACCGTATAGCAGTGTAAAGAAGGATCTATATTGCCATTAATTCTTGCTTATCCACAAAGTGAACACTACACTAATGAATGAACGTTCATTCATTAGTGTGTTTTTATGTCAAATAAACGTGATTTAATTTTAAGGGCCTCTGAAACAATTATCGCCTCAGGTGGGATTCAGGGACTGTCTATGCAACAAGTTGCTAATGAAGCCGGTGTAGCAGCAGGTACGATTTACCGCTACTTTAAAGATAAGAACGAACTTATTTTAGAGCTACGCAAAGATGTGTTAGCACAAGTGGCGACGCATATTTTACAAGATCATCACATAGGTACGCTCGAAGAGCGATTCAAACGCATCTGGATGAAGATGCATGATTTTGGCAAACAGCCCTCTCCTGCTAATTTAAGTTATGAGCAGTATGCCCATTTGCCAGAAACCAACACTGATGAAATCCGCAATACGGAATTAAAACTATTTGCACCATTGCAGCAACTCTTTGAAGAGGGTAAGGCAGAGGGATTATTGCAGCCATTGCACTCCCGAGCGCTATACGCTCTATCCATGGAGCCAGCTATGACCCTCGCGCGCAGTATACGCCGCGGCTTAGTTCATTATGAAGCACACGAAATTAATCTCGCTTGCGACCTCTGCTGGAAAACAATTTTACTCCCAACTCAACCGACTCACTAAAGGAGCTGTCAGGACATGAAAAAATGGACCCTGGTAATGTTAGTTATTGCTGTACTGGCATTTGGATCTGTCATTGGATTCAACCTATTTGTTAAGGGGAAAATTGCCGATGCTATCGCCAATATGCCCGAACCTGTTGCGCCGGTAACCGCTATCACCGTAACCCCTGAAGGCTGGCAGCCAACCATCAATGCCATTGGTTTTGTAGAGCCTAATCAAGGTGTCACTATTGCTAACGAGTTGGCAGGCGTTGTTTCTGCTATTAAATTTGAAAATGGCAGCTCTGTCGAAGCGGGTCAAATGCTAATTGAGTTGGACTCAAAAGTAGAAAAAGCAAACCTTAAGAGTAAGCAGGTACAGCTACCTGCAGCATCTGAAGACTTTAAACGACTCACAAAACTCTACAAGCAAAACTCTGTCTCCAAGCAAGACCTTGATAACAGTGAGTCGAAGTACCTTGCATTGGTTGCTGATAGCGAAAGCTTAAGCGCTACCATTGGTCGCCGCGAAATAAAAGCACCCTTTGCTGGTTTAGTCGGTATCCGAAATGTGAACTTAGGTGAGTATCTGCAAACAGGTACAGAGATTGTGCGCCTTGAAGATATCAGCACTATGAAGATCCGTTTTACCATTCCACAAACACAGCTGCCACGCATCGCCAAGGGCCAGCCAGTACATGTGTATGTTGATGCCTACCCGACCGAACCTTTTGAAGGGGTGATCTCAGCGATTGAACCTGCAGTTTTCTACCAAAGCGGTTTGATCCAAGTGCAAGCACAAATTCCAAACACCGACTCAAAACTGCGTAGCGGTATGTTTGCCAAAGTTGACATTCAGCTACCAGAGCTTACAGAGCAAATCGTACTGCCACAAACAGCCATTAGCTTCACCCTCTACGGCAATTCAGTGTATGTCATCGAAGATATCGTAGAAGACGGCGCAAGCATTAAGCGAGTTAAGCAGATTAACGTCCAAGTACTTGAGCGTGGCATAAACGATGCACTAGTCACCGGCGACATTAAAGCAGGCGATATGATAGTCACCTCAGGTCAAGTACGCTTGAGCAATGGCAGTAAGGTGAGTATCAGCGAAAATGATGCGCTAACGCCTCCAGCCACACTGCCACAGCTATAAGCGGAGATAGAGCTATGCGCTTTACTGATATTTTCATCCGCAGGCCCGTACTCGCTGCGTCGATTAGCTTTCTTATTCTGCTGCTAGGCTTTTACTCGCTTAATAGTATGCAGGTTCGAGAGTATCCAGAAATGACTAACACCGTAGTGACGGTAACCACCAGTTACTACGGCGCCGACTCTAACTTGATTCAGGGTTTTATCACCCAGCCACTTGAGCAAGCATTAGCTCAGGCAGACAACGTTGACTTTATGACCTCAGATAGCTTTCTGGGTAGCTCAAAAATCACCGTCTATATGAAGCTCAATACTGACCCCAACGGCGCCTTGGCTGATATCTTAGCCAAGGTAAACTCGGTGCGTTCGCAGCTTCCCAAAGAAGCTGAAGATCCTACCGTGGATATGTCGACCGGTTCGCAAACCTCGGTTCTGTATATCTCTTTCTACAGCGACCAAATTAATTCAAGCCAAATCACCGACTACCTAGAGCGGGTAGTAAAACCTGAGTTATTCACTATTGATGGTGTAGCCAAAGTTAACCTTTATGGCGGGATTAAATACGCTATGCGTATCTGGCTAGACCCTGCTCGCATGGGCGCATTTAATCTGTCATCAACCGATGTCATGAATGTACTTCAAGCTAATAACTATCAGTCTGCAGTCGGTCAAGCCAATAATACCTTTACTCTATTCAATGGCACAGCCGACACTCAGGTCGCGACCGTTGCCGAGCTAGAAAAGTTGGTTGTAGGCAGTAAAGATGGCCTAGTCATCCGCCTTGGGGATATTGCGGATGTTAGCCTAGAGAAAAGTCACGATGTCTACCGCGCCTTAGCCGATGGCCAAGAAGCTGTTGTGATTGGCTTAGATGTTACCCCTACGGCGAACCCATTAGTGGTGGCTGCAGATGCACGTAGCATGATGCCAGACATTACCCGTAATCTGCCAGTTTCGATGAAGGCTCGCATCTTATACGACTCATCACTGGCAATTGATGAATCTATCAATGAGGTGATAAAAACCATTGGTGAAGCCGCGCTAATTGTAATTGTAGTGATCACGCTATTTTTAGGCTCGTTTAGAGCGGTTATTATCCCGATTGTTACCATTCCGCTGTCATTAATAGGTGTGGCCGTCATCATGCAGATGTTTGGCTTTACCCTTAACCTGATGACGCTACTGGCGATGGTGCTTGCCATTGGTCTTGTGGTGGATGACGCCATCGTAGTGGTAGAAAACGTCGATCGGCATATCAAGCTTGGTGAATCTCCCTTTAGAGCAGCAATTATTGGTACTCGAGAAATTGCAGTACCAGTTATATCAATGACCATTACTCTAGCTGCGGTGTATGCACCGATTGCCTTAATGGGCGGTATTACTGGCTCGCTCTTTAAAGAGTTTGCCCTAACCCTTGCTGGTGCGGTATTTATCTCCGGTATTGTGGCGCTGACACTATCACCGATGATGTGCTCTAAAATCCTCAAAGCCCACTCAGAGCCTAATCGATTTGAGCGTGGTGTTGAGCGCTTTCTCAATGGCTTAACCACGCGCTACAACCGTATGTTAACCGCAGTACTTAACCACCGCCCTGTGATGGTAGCATTCGCCGTTATCGTGTTTGCCTCACTACCTGTGATGTTTAGCTTTATTCCATCAGAACTGGCGCCCAATGAAGATAAAAGCGTAGTGATGATGATGGGCACAGCGCCGTCTAGTGCCAACCTCGATTACATTCAATCGAATATGGCCATAGTGACCGACATGATCAGCGCCCAGCCTGAAGCAGCAGCATCACTGGCCTTTGTTGGTGTTCCCAATGCAAACCAAGCCTTTGGTATTGCACCTTTAGTGCCTTGGAGCGAACGTGATAAGAGCCAAAAGGAGATGCAAAAGCTACTCGGTGACAAAGTTAAAGCCGTACCGGGTATGGCTGTCACCACCTTCCAGATGCCTGAGTTACCAGGCGCATCAGGCGGATTGCCAATCCAGTTCGTAATAACCAGCTCAGCCTCGTTTGAGAGCCTATTCCAAATTGGTAGTGGTGTACTTGAGAAAGTACAGCAAAGTCCGCTATTTGTTTACTCTGAGATCAACCTGAAATTCGACTCTGGCACCATGAAGATCCATATCAAGCGTGACTTAGCCGGAACCTATGGTGTCACTATGCAAGATATAGGGATGACACTGACGACTATGATGAGTGATGGTTACGTCAACCGTATCAACCTTGATGGCCGCTCCTATGAAGTGATTCCACAAGTAGATCGTAAGTACCGAGCTAACCCTGAGTCACTTGACGGTTACTATGTCACTGCAGCAGATGGTCGCTCTATTCCGCTATCAAGCTTGGTCGATATCGAGATGATCTCAGAGCCACGTTCACTGCCACACTTTAACCAGATGAATGCGATAACAGTAGGCGGTGTTGCCACTCCAGGTGTCGCCATTGGTGATGCAATTGCCTTCTTGCAAAACATTGGCGATAACGAGCTACCTAAAGGTTACAGCTATGACTTCTTAGGTGAAGCACGTCAATATGTCACCGAAGGTTCAGCGCTATACGCTACCTTTGCACTGGCATTGGCGATTATCTTCTTAGTGCTAGCCAGCCAGTTCGAGAGCCTTAGAGATCCATTAGTGATATTGGTATCGGTGCCTCTAGCGATAAGCGGCGCATTAATCGCGCTAGGCTGGACCCATGTGATGGGATTGTCATCGATGAACATCTATACCCAAGTCGGCTTGATCACCTTGGTGGGTCTAATCACTAAACACGGGATCTTAATGTGTGAAGTGGCTAAAGAGGAGCAACTGCATAACGGCTTAAGTAAAGTAGACGCCATTAAGCATGCGGCCACGATTCGTCTACGCCCAATCTTAATGACCACAGCAGCAATGATCGCCGGCCTGATACCACTGCTGTTTGCAGTAGGCGCAGGTGCGGTTGCTCGATTCAATATTGGGCTAGTGATTGTATCTGGCCTTGCCATTGGTACCATTTTCACGCTGTTCGTATTGCCAGTTATCTACACCTACCTTGCCGAGAGACATGAACCTCTGCCAGTGTTTGATGAAGAACTTAAACCTACTGTTTAATCAGTATTGCTAGCACAATAAAGACCTCCGCTTATTTCGCTCACAAGCTAATGAGTGGGGGTCTTTTGTTTTATACCAATTGCTATCAGAAGTTGATCTACTCAGAGCGATCAAATCTTTATACTGATTGGTATTAGGCCAATTGCTACCAGAAGATAAGCCACTCAAGCTGCGATTGTTTTGGCAATAGCTATCCCCTAAGGTACAATCAACCCATATTGAAACAGGCACCTTAGCGGATACTAAAGATGATCAACCCAAAGAAAATCGAAGATGTAGCAAAGCAGCTTAGTGATAACCTACCTGCAGGGCTAAAGCAGTTTGCTGGTGAGTTTGAAGAGCGTAGCAAGCAGGTTCTACAAAATCAGTTACAGAAGCTAGATGTCGTTTCTCGCGAAGAGTTTGAAGTACAGCAGCATGTATTGATTAAAACCCGCGAAAAGCTAGAAGCCCTGCAAGCTCAAGTCGATGCACTTGAAGCAAAGCTTAACGCTGAAGACTAGTTTGCTGTTACGCAATAAAAAAGCACCTTTAATAGGTGCTTTTTTATTGGCTATAGCTTATTAATGACCAACAAGCTTTCTTTTGTTAAACAATATGATACAACAAGCCAGCAGTGCTAAATCTTTAACAATGAACTGCCCGCTGCCAGTTAGCACAGGGAAACCTAAACTGGTCTCATAACCTGGCAAAGTGATAAGGAAAGTTTGCGTTGCTGCAAACGTTAGCGCCGCGACACTCAAGCCAAACACATAAGCTTTATCGGACCAAGGCGCTAGCAAAATACCTATCACCGCTAGCAGTTCGACCACACCGATAAAGTAAGAGCCGTGTAACACGCTAAACAATGAATAGATCCAGCTAAAGAGTGGGCTTGTGCTCATCAACCCCTCAATACCATCGGCCTCAATTTGGGTAAACTTCATGCCGCCAATCCACACCATCACCAGCAAAATACCGCCAACCGCTAACTTCACCGCAAGCTTATTAACCCTTGTGTGGCCAGCATAGTGAGAGGCGATAAATAGCGATACAGCAACTATCCCTAAGTACTTTATCAGCCCTTGCCCAGCACCAATGGCTGGAAAGCCTCCTAAAGCATCAATCCAAACAGGGTGGGTGAACATCATCAATAACGGCACTGTTGCTAAGCCCGCATAAATATAGATGATGATCTGGCTCCAACGATAACCAGGCACAATAAGCGCAGCTAAAGTAACAAGCTGCATAATGCCTAATACAGCAGACAACCAAGGCAGTTCAGGCAAGTTAACAGCCTGCAGTTGCTTAGAAAAATAACTAACATCGTCAGCAGTGAAGCGAGTAACCGCGGTAAGTAGCAAAAAACTACCCAATAACCAACGCGATATTAATACGCTGTTGGCAACAACTAAGGATTTAAGCGACGTAAACATTAAGCGGTTCCTATTCTCATTCAATACTGGTTTCAGCAATAGACCCGTACATTGCCAAAAGCCTTTCAAACATTTTGCACCTCAGTTAAAGAATATTAATTTACACTTCATACTGTTGGGCTAGCATAGTGCGCTATCAAGGATTAGTCTTGCTGTGCTCAAACCTACATGACTGCACCGCCACCATTTTGCTTATCGAGGCTGCTATTGAACCGTTTACACCGTGACACTAAAGCCAGTACCAAACTCATGTTGATTGGCTGGGGCGTATTACTGGCTATCCCCGCATGCTTATATGCATTTTCAGTGACCATGTTCCCTCGCATTGAACTTGATGCAGCTTTCGCGCAATTGCTTTATTGGATAACCAGCACAGGCACCGCTCCTTACGGTATTGCCACAGGTATTGTTATCCTTATCGCTTGTTACCAAATACTAAACAGAGCCGAATTCTTAAAGCTAGTCATGGCAGTTTCCATCGCTATGGCAACCACTTTAAGTTTGAATCATTTCCTTAAGCCATACTTTGCCGAACCTAGACCCAATGCAGCGCTGATGGCACAGGAGTCTCTGCTTAATACCAATGAGTTTTATCAACATAACAAAGCCGACAAGCGTGAGTTATTAACTCAATCTATTGAACAGCTCGAGCTCAGCCGCAGTGATATCAACCTAAGCCCTGCAATCGAAGGACATTGGCAGCACGAGGTGGGTTACGCCTTCCCTTCTGGTCACACTCTTTTCGCGGTCACGTTGGCGCTCGTTGTTAGCTTTTATCTGCTGTTAGCCGGGCAGACTTTATTGCCATTGGTGCTATTTAGTTGGGCCATCAGCATGGGGTTAAGCCGCATGTGGTTAGGCATGCACTGGTCACAAGATGTACTTGCGTCAACGGTCATTGGAGGGCTTATCGCCTTTGCGAGTATTGCCGTCATGCAGCAGGTCACATTAAGTAGCCACTGGCTGCGGAAACTATCGACAAACAACTAGGTGAAATAGCACAACACCTTGAACTTTAAGAGAATGTAGGTATCCTCCTTAGCAAACACCTCAAACCCTAAGAGAGATCCCAATGGCCGACATTCAACTGGACAAAATTGATCTGCATATTCTTAAGCTGGTGCAGCAACACGGAAAGTTGTCTAACCAAGAGCTAGCCGAAAAAGTGGGCCTCTCTCCCTCACCCTGTTCTCGAAGGGTAAAAGCACTGGAGGAAGCTGGCTACATAGCGGGTTATGCTACCTTGCTAAGTCCGGCACATTTTGACTTAGCATTAACCGCTTATATCCACGTGCGCCTTGAAAAACACTCTAGCGAAACGCTGGAAAACTTCGAAGCAACAGTAGCCTCATACGATGAAGTACAAGAGTGTTGCTTGCTAACCGGTAGCGATGCCGATTATCAATTAAAAGTGCTAGTAAAAGATATGCCAGCTTTTAAAGTGTTCCTACTCGACAAGCTGACCACCAATGAGAAAATAGCCGGTGTGCATTCAAGCTTTGTGTTAAAGCAGGTTAAAAACCAAACCCAAATTCCACTACCTCCTTCTGCTGACTAACAGCAGTTAATGACCGCGGTTCTCCCCAATAGCGACTATAATCTGTGGATTCGGTCGCACTTTGCTAATTAATCCAAAAATGATTAAATTGCGTTGCGCTGATACTACACTTTAGCAGGCGCATAATAAGCTCGCCAAAACCAATGAATGCAATCATTAATTCTAAGTAAATGTGTTTTTTAGCGTTTTATTATCGACGTATTACTACTTATCAAATAGTTTTTGCGTTGACCTATTAAGTAAAAGCTCTATTATGCGCGCTCTTTCAATGGTTCGAGAATAGGTATGAGCACAGTAAAACAGGGGCACTTCAGCTCTAGAATAGGCTTCATCATGGCTGCAGCTGGTAGCGCAGTAGGTGTGGGTAATATCTGGGGATTTCCAACCCAAGCAGCAACTCACGGTGGTGGTGCCTTTCTACTGGTTTACCTTTTCCTTATTCTACTGCTCGGTTATCCCATGCTATTGGCAGAGTTGATGATTGGTCGTCATGGGCAAACCAACCCTGCTGACGCGATGGCTAAAGTTGCTTCCAGCCCAATGGCTAAGAAGATAGGTAAAAGCATAGGTTTTATCTCTATCATCACCGCCACTTTAATCTGTACCTTCTACAGTATTTTGTCAGGCTGGTTCGTGAGTTTCGCGCTAGCGCCGGTGGCGCAAGTTAGTGGTCAGAGTGATATTGCCGCTTGGCTAATGGATTTCTCACTATCGCGCAATCTTGTATTTACGCTTATCTTCATTGCAATGGTCATTTTGGTGATCCGCCAAGGTGTACAGCAAGGTATTGAGCGTTGGTCAAAGCGCCTGATGCCGATGCTGTTGCTTATTTTAGTCGCTGGCGTAGGTTACATTTTAACTCAGCCGGGTGCTATGCAAGGCCTTGAAGTGTTATTAATCCCTGATTTTAGCCGTATCTTTGAGGCAGACGTATTAGTTGGTGCTCTCGGACAAACCTTCTTCTCTCTCACCATAGGCACAGGTGCCATGATGGTTTACGGTGCTTATTTGAGCCAAAAAGAAGATCTTGGCAAGCTGACCGCTTATGTCACCTTAACCGATACTAGCGTTGCCTTTCTCGCGGCGTTAATGGTGATCCCAGCCATGTATGTCGCTCAACATAACGGCGTGCAGATTTTTGCCGAAGATGGCAGCCTGCTTAATTCTGATACCCTAGTATTTACTGTATTGCCTGAGCTATTCAAAACCCTAGGTGGCGTAAGTCAGTACCTGTTAGCCATTATCTTCTTTATGTTGATGACCATTGCAGGGCTTACCTCAGCCATCTCTATTGTAGAAGTGCCAACTAGCTATATCGTCGAGAAAACCAACTTAAGCCGTGATAAAGCGACCTTACTGGTCGGCGCGGTGATTGCCATTTTATCGATGGTGGTAGTATTTAACTTCAGCGCGCTATTTGGCTTTATGATCACCATAACTACAGAGCGAGCACAGCCGCTTATCGCTTTAGGTATTGCTATCTTCTTAGGCTGGGTATGGAACCGTAACAAGTTAATCAGCACCATTGCAGTCCAAGATGGCGTTAAAGCTGATAGCTGGTTTTGGAAGCTATGGCCTGTATATGTGAAGTTTGTCTGCCCACTGCTGATCATCGTGATCATCATGCAGTTGTTTAGCAAATAACGTTTGCGCTATCGGTTGTGATTAAGGTGGAGTCTACGGCAGGTAACAGTCGTGGTGCTTCGCCCTTGTTTTGTAAAGAGTAGAGCCAAGGAGTGAAGCGCCGCACGCTCTTTATTTCAAAAGAATCGCCTCAACATACTGATATCCAAAGGTCACTAAAAAGCATCAACTCATTGGTGCGCAGCACTTAGCTACTGATGTGTAACTGACTCAACTAAACCTAATAGATAAAAAGCCGCTCATTTATTTTGAGCGACCTTTTATATTCTTGCGATTTTAGGATGCAGTTGTAAACCAGTTTAAGCTGGCTGAACCAAGACTTCATCCAAGGCCTTAATACACAACGCAACATTTTCGCGCCGGGCAGCGTACCCCATCAAACCGATGCGCCATGCCTTGCCAGCTAAGGCTCCAAGACCTGCACCAATTTCAAGGTTATAGTTCTCAAGTAGCTGCTTACGTACTTTAGCGTCATCGATACCTTCTGGAATATATACCGCGTTTAGCTGCGGTAATCTATCCGCTTCTGCAACCACAAATTTAAGCCCAAGGCGCTGCAGCCCATGACGTAACACTTGATGCATATCCGCATGGCGTTGCCATGCATGCTCAAGCCCTTCAAGCGACAACAGACGCAATGATTCATGCAGTGCATATAGCGCGTTAACAGGGGCAGTATGGTGATAACTACGTTTACCGCCACTCTCGCCCGTCCAGTAACCCATCACCAGTGTTTGGTCGAGAAACCAGCTCTGCACTTGAGTCTTACGTGCTTTCATTTTTTCTACCGCTGCGGGTGAAAATGACACTGGCGACAAACCAGGTACACAAGAGAGACACTTCTGACTACCAGAATAGATGGCATCAATGCCCCATTCATCGACTCTTAGCTCGACGCCGCCTAACGAGGTGACTGCATCGACAATCGATATACAGTCGTGCTGCTTAGCGAGTGCACACAAAGCTTTAGCATCGGATAACGCCCCGGTTGAGGTCTCAGCGTGCACAAAGGCAAGGAATTTAGCATCTGGGTTGGCCGCAAGTGCGCTGGCTACCGCATCCACATCGACCGCTTCGCCCCACTCGTTATCGACCATCACCGCGACAGCACCAACCCGCTCAACGTTCTGGCGCATGCGCTCGCCGAATACGCCATTGCGGCAAACAATCACTTTTTCACCTGGCTCAACCAGGTTAACAAAACAAGTTTCCATGCCCGCACTACCAGGTGCTGACACAGCTAATGTCATTTCATTTTTAGTTTGAAACGCATATTGGATCAGTGCTTTTAGCTCATCCATCATCCCAACAAATAATGGATCTAGATGACCAATAGTCGGCTTTGCTTGAGCTGCGAGTACCTCTGGATAAACGTCTGAAGGCCCCGGCCCCATCAGCACTCTGCGTGGTGGATTAAACGGTTCGATATAGGGTGCTATTAACATTACATTTCCTTAGAAACAAATACTGTGCTGCGGTTAAGACTGAACTGCCGATTGATTTTGCCTAAACAAAAGCCCGTTGCTGGCTAGAGTATTGCTATCAATATTATTGTTATTTGGTATAAGACCATATTACAAAACAAGCAGTAAAACTATAGTCAAACAGTCTTAAGTGGCAGAATTAAGGGGATATTTGTCGGGAGTAATATGAGTAAGCAGTGAATGAGATTAATTAATCTCTTACCTCATAGCGGCAGCAATACAAAAGGACGCCAATGCGCCCTTTCGTTGATGATCACTTATCAATCACGATTATCTAGAAACAGTTTATAAGCAGGGCTCTTGGTTTCCTCTTGATAGACAAAACCAAGCTCAGTCAAAAATTGCTGAAAAGCAAGATTGTCACTCTCTGGCACTTCAAAGCCAGCTAACACTCTGCCGTAGGCTGCACCATGGTTACGGTAATGGAACAAACTGATATTCCACTTGCTCTGCAAGGTGGTTAAAAACTTAAACAAGGCACCTGGGTGTTCTGGAAACTCAAAGCTAAACAAACGCTCCTCTAATGGCTCTGGCGGATGCCCGCCAACCATGTAGCGCACATGCAGTTTAGCTGTTTCATCTTGCGACAGATCTTGCACTCCAAAACCTTCAGACTCTAGGTTGGCAATGATCTCATCAACTTCAGCTTGCCCTTCAGATAAGCGTATACCCGCAAATACCACCGCTTTGTCGCGACTACTAAAGCGATAATTAAACTCCGTCATCGCTCGTTTACCCAACAGCTCGCAAAAACGCAGGAATATTCCCGGGCGCTCTGGCACTTTAACGGCCAAAATGGCTTCTTTTTGCTCGCCTAGTTCACAGCGCTCAGACACATAACGCAAGCTATGAAAATTAACATTGGCGCCGCTTAATATCGCACCGAGCTTTTCGCCTTTGCCATTACTGCCAACATATTTTTTAAGACCTGCTAACGACAATGCGCCCGAGGGCTCTGCAATGGCTCGGGTATCTTCAAAAATGTCTTTTACCGCTGCGCAAATTTCATCAGAAGTTACTGTAATCACATCATCAACATATTCACGAGCAAGCCTAAATGGTTCTGCACCTATCTGCTTAACCGCTACACCGTCGGCAAACAAACCCACTTGAGGTAGCACGACTCGTTCATCGGCATCGAGCGCCGCCTTTAAACACGCTGAGTCTTCAGGCTCTACACCGATGATCTTAACTTGCGGCATCACCGCTTTATAGTAAGCTGCAATTCCTGCAATTAAACCACCACCACCCACGGGCACAAACACCACTTCAAGATCACGCTGTTGCTGCACCATCTCCTGCGCCACAGTGCCTTGACCAGCAATCACCGCTTCGTCATCAAAAGGCGCCACATACACACGCCCTTCGCTCTTAGAAAGACCTTGTGCGTAAGCATTAGCTTGGTCAAACGCTTGGCCATGCAATACCACTTCACCACCTAAACGCCTAACCGCATCAACTTTAATGTCGGGTGTCGTTTCAGGCATTACAATAACCGCACTGATACCACGAGCAGCAGCAGACATCGCCACCCCTTGTGCATGGTTGCCCGCAGAGGCACACACCACACCACATTCACACTCCTCTTTAGTTAGTTCAGCAATCTTGTTGTAAGCACCGCGCAGCTTAAAAGAGTGCACCGGCTGCATATCTTCACGCTTTAAAAATACCTGACAACCGATACGCGCCGACAGCTTATTAAGGCTTGAAAGCGGGGTGACTTTGGCCACATCATAAACAGAAGACAGTAGTATCTTCTGTAAATAATAATGAGCTAAATCCAATTGTGATTGTGATGCTAACGCCAACATAAACGCCCCTTAAATCGATTAGCCCAGTTTACTGGTATCACGCACCGCGCCTTTATCGGCACTGGTGGCAAGTAATGCATAAGCTTTCAGTGCCATCGACACTTGTCTAACACGTCCAAGTGGCTTCCAGGCATCTTTACCTAGTGCTTCCATCGCAGTGCGGCGCGCAGCCAACTCAACATCACTAATGGCCAGTTTGATTGAGCGAGCAGGAATATCTATCTCTATTCTGTCACCGGTGTTAACCAATGCTATCGTGCCGCCCGCTGCCGCTTCTGGCGAAACATGGCCAATCGACAAGCCTGACGTACCACCAGAGAAACGACCATCAGTAATAAGCGCACATTTAGTGCCTAAACCGCGTGATTTAAGGTAACTGGTTGGGTACAACATCTCTTGCATACCTGGGCCACCTTTAGGGCCTTCGTAACGAATAACCACTACATCACCTTCAACTACTTCGCCACCTAAAATACCAGCAACGGCATCGTCTTGACTCTCATACACCCGAGCATTACCGATAAAGGTATGGTTTTCCACTTCGACGCCGGCGGTTTTAACAATACAACCATCATCTGCGATATTACCCGACAATACGGCTAAGCCCCCCTCTTGGCTAAAGGCAAATTCGCGGGTACGGATACAGCCCGCTTCACGGTCAATATCGACGCTGTCCCAGCGGCAACTTTGGCTAAAGGCTTTAGTCGTTGGAATGCCTGCAGGGCCTGCGGAGAAAAACTTGTGCACCGCTTCATCTTTGCTCTGAGCAATATCGTATTTAGCCAGCACTTCAGCTAAGTTTCTGCCTGCAACATGGTAAGCGTCGTTATGTAGCAAGCCTGCACGATCAAGTTCGCCTAAAATGCCCATTACGCCACCCGCACGGTGTACATCTTCCATGTGGTACTTTGGCGTCGATGGTGCAACCTTACACAGGTGCGGCACTAGACGTGATAAACGGTCGATATCATCCATGCTGAAATCAACTTCAGCTTCAATTGCTGCAGCAAGTAGATGCAGTACAGTGTTGCTTGAACCGCCCATAGCAATATCAAGGGTCATAGCATTTTCAAAGGCATTAAAGTTAGCAATATTACGGGGTAATGCAGACTCATCGTCGTCACGGTAGTAACGCGTTGCCAAGTCCATAATGCGGCGACCGGCCTCTAAAAACAGTTCGCGGCGATCGGCGTGGGTTGCTAGCATTGAGCCATTACCCGGCAGTGATAGACCCAACGCTTCTGTTAAGCAGTTCATTGAGTTTGCAGTGAACATGCCTGAACAAGAGCCACAGGTTGGGCAAGCGCTGCGCTCAATCTGTTCGCTGTCTGCATCAGATACACGATCGTCGGCGCCAGCCACCATGGCATCTACTAAGTCGAGCTTAATGATCTTGTCAGAAAGCTTAGTTTTACCTGCCTCCATCGGTCCACCAGAGACGAAAATCACAGGGATATTCAATCTTAATGCAGCCATCAACATGCCTGGGGTGATTTTGTCACAGTTAGAGATACACACCAGAGCATCGGCACAGTGAGCATTGACCATGTACTCAACACTGTCGGCGATTAGCTCACGCGATGGCAGACTGTAGAGCATGCCGCCGTGCCCCATGGCGATGCCGTCATCAACCGCAATGGTATTAAACTCTTTGGCGATACCGCCCGCTTCTTCAATTGCGCCCGCTACGAGTGAGCCCATATCTTTAAGATGCACATGGCCCGGTACAAACTGGGTAAATGAGTTAGAGATAGCAATAATTGGCTTACCAAAGTCATTATCTTTAACACCGGTAGCACGCCAAAGCGCACGCGCTCCCGCCATGTTACGACCTTCGGTACTGGTTGCTGAACGTAATTTTGGCATTGCTTTAATCCTTGTTTAGAGAAGGTTGTAGGTGCAAAACACCTAATTCTGACCTTCTATTTTTCAATTCATTAGCTTGAGATATCATTCTCAGCTTTTATGTTTGACGTTAATCTTTTTCAGCTTTCATGTAGGTCGGTATTTAGCCGGCAAACTTTACATCAAACCCTTAATTGACGGGCTCAAGCCCGACCTACAAAACAACATTTCCCGACCTACAAAACAAAATTTATTGAGCGAAGCGGTTAGCTTTTCAAAGGCTCTAGCCAGCCCCATTTATCTTCAGTTTCACCGTTGAATAAGCCAAAGAAACTTTGCTGAATTTGCTTGGTTATCTCACCGCGCTTGCCGCAACCGACATCGATTCTATCAACGCTGCGCACTGGCACTAATTCGGCTGCGGTGCCTGTCATAAATATTTCGTCAGCTAAATAAAGGAACTCGCGAGACATGTTCTCCTCTACGACTTCATAACCTTTATCCCGCGCCAAGGTGATAATCGTATCGCGGGTTAATCCCATCAGAATAGCGGCTGTGGCCGGTGGTGTGTAGATCTTATTTTTCTTGATCACAAAAAGATTAGCACCAGCCGCTTCGCTGACTAAACCATTGGTATCCAGCGCAATACCCTCATCAAAGCCATTACGCTTAGCTTCAGTAGAAACTTGTAATGATGACAGATAGTTGCCCCCCGCTTTGGCACCTGTTGGAATGGTGTTTGGCGCTAGGCGATTCCATGATGTCACTGCAACATCAACTCCTGCGTCCATGCTGTCTTCACCTAAATAAGCGCCCCATGGGAAACCTGCTACCATAACATCGCATTGAGCGTCTTTGGGCGGCGTAATCCCCATGCCGACATCACCGTAGAATGCCAATGGGCGGATATAAGCGCTTCGCAAACCGTTACCCAGCACCGCATCACTACAAGCCTGCATCACGTCATCAAAGCTATATGGAATTGGCATGCGGTAGATTTTGGCTGAATCAAATAAACGCTGTACATGCTCAGTTAAACGAAAACCTGCAGGCCCATTTGGCGTGTCATAGACACGGATCCCTTCAAATACTGATGTACCGTAATGCAGCGCATGGGACATGACATGAACCTTAGCATCACCCCAAGGCATCATTTCACCATTGAACCAGATTAACTCAGCTGTTTTAGCGGCCATATTCTTATCCCTTTGCAGATTCGGTTGTCTTGTTTGTTTGACCCGCCAACACTTGGCAGTCAAGTACGTCAATTAGCTTGTTTATTTGATTGGTTAATAACTCAATGGCTCGGTCACTCTGCAGCGACATATCGATACTGCTAGTGTTATTGTCATTGAGCTGCATCGCTAAATTGGTAATATTAAAACCACGATGGCGGACGACACGTAACACGCGCTCTAACACTTCTGGTCGCTGCTGCACATTGATTGCGATTGCGTAATTGCTCATGTTTGCTTCTCCATCTCATCCATCATGTCTTGGTTTGACGCACCGGGTGGTACTAACGGCCATACGTTATGTGCATCATCTATCGATACATGCAACAAGAATGGCCCCTCACTGTTAAGCATTTCATCTAGGCCTGCTTCTACTTCGCTTGCCTGAGTAATGTTTCGACCTGGAATATCAAAGGCTGATGCCATTTTGACAAAGTCAGGGTTATCCGACAGATCCGTTTCGCTGTAACGCTCTTCAAAGAATAGCTGTTGCCACTGCTTAACCATGCCCAGCTTTTGGTTATCCACCAGCAGTATTTTTACTGGCAAACGCTTACGTTTAATGGTGGTAAGCTCCTGTACATTCATCATGAATGAACCGTCACCAGACACCGCAACGACTGCCGCGTTAGGACGAGCAACTTTAGCGCCAATCGCCGCTGGCAAGCCAAAGCCCATAGTGCCAAGTCCGGCGCTTGAAAGATGATCTTCTGGGCGTCTAAAGTACATATGCTGGGCAACCCACATCTGGTGCTGACCCACATCGCAGGCAACGACGCTATCTTGTGGTAGTTTTTGTGCCAAACGGTTCAGCATCGCAGGCGCATAAATAAGCTCTCCCGGACGATCGTAACGCCATTGATGCTGTACTTTTAATGTGGCGACTTCTGCTTGCCAATCCGCTATCTGCATTGGTTGGCTTAGTGCAGGTAGGATCTGGCGCAAATCGCCTGCTATTGCTACCTCTGGCATTCTCAATTTACCTAGCTCTGCGGCGTCAATATCTAGGTGCAGTACTTTGGCATTCTCAGCAAATGATGCTAAACGCCCAGTCACCCGATCATCAAAACGCGCACCAACAACAATCAACAAGTCGCATTGCTGCACTGCTAAATTGGCCGCTTTTGAGCCATGCATACCCAGCATCCCCAAGTAACCTGGAGTTTCATAACTGATAGCGCCAAGACCTTTCAAGGTCGCCACCGACGGAATGCCAGTTGCCGCTATAAATTGTCTCAATGGCTCAACGGCACTGGCCATGCCCACACCGCCACCCACATACAGCATAGGCTGCTTTGATTCTGCCAGCAGTGCTTTTGCAGCATCAATTTGGCTAGGAGTATGTTCCGGTTCTGGCAGTGCTGCTTGTAATGGCGTTTTGTACTCCATCAAAGCGATTTGAATATCTTTCGGGATATCAACCAATACAGGACCAGGGCGACCCGAAGCTGCGATTTCAAAGGCCTGATATAACGTCGGAACTAGCTCTTCAACACTAGTGACCATAAAGCTGTGTTTAGTGCAAGACAGTGACATACCAAGTACATCTATCTCTTGGAACGCATCAGTACCGATCACGGCTGTTGATACCTGACCTGTGATCGCAACCACAGGCACTGAATCGAGCAATGCATCGGCCAGTGAGGTGATGAGGTTGGTTGCGCCTGGACCTGAAGTTGCAAAACAAACTCCAGTCTTACCACTCGCTCTGGCATAGCCAACTGCAGCAAATGCTGCGCCCTGTTCGTGGCGGCTTAATAAGTGCTCTACCGGGCTACCATAGAGGGCATCGTAAATAGGCATAATAGCGCCACCGGGATAACCAAACACTGTGGTCACGCCATGTGCGGCTATCGCTTTTATTACTGCGTCGGCGCCCCGTATCATCTGCCCTTGTTCCATCTGCTCTTGCTCCACTACTCAATGTTTCGATAACTCGGTTATAGCTTAATGGCGACCCGCAATCATTTTGGTCGGCCCTTAAACGAAAAAACCCCCGTTCCTTTCGGAGCGGGGGTTATTTGCAATCTTAAACCTAATTAGGTGTGTCGATTTAGCATGCGCCGCCCCCGCTGTGATTTAATAATCACGACGGTAATAATCACAATAATAATTTGGGCAGCTTGGTTAAACATACGCGACTTGTATTCCTAATAAGGTGTTTGCTTAAATTCGGTATTGGCCTTTATCAAAAGAACCACCATTAAGATTTACCACAAAGCGAATAAAAAACACAATGAAAACTTTTGCATCATTAATAACACTCAAGTATTAGCCTGCAATTTAGCGCTAGCTATTCGGTGTAATAATAATTGACTGCCGCCTCTCTTTATTGTCACTAAGGTGTTAATCGTTAATGTTTTATTGAAAACTTTATCTGTGCTCTTAATGGGCGATATTTAGGCCTTGCCTGCAACGGATAAACGTCACAGGCAAGTCATAAAATAAATTAACCTTCTTCGACGATACGCTTCATTTCGGTCATGTAACCACGAAGCTCTGCACCGATAAACTCAACGGCTGTGCCGCGGATCTCTTCGTTAACTTCGATAAGACGCACGTTATCAACGCCATTACCGTTATCTTTCAAGCCGCCACCCAAAAACTCAGATGACATGTTTTCCACGTAATCCCGTAGCATTGGTACTGCCGCGTGGTTGAATAGGTAGCAACCGTACTCAGCAGTGTCCGAGATAACCACGTTCATTTCGTACAGACGCTTACGGGCAATCGTGTTAGCAATTAGCGGTGTTTCATGTAAAGACTCGTAGTAAGCAGACTCTTCAACAATACCAGCAGCAACCATGGTATCGAACGCAAGCTCCACACCAGCTTTGATCATCGCAACTAAGAAGATGCCTTTATCAAAGTAGGTTTGCTCGTCAATCTGCTCATCGGTTTGTGGTGCATTTTCAAAAGCAGTTTCGTTGGTTTCGCTGCGCCATTTTAGTAGGTTCGCATCATCGTTCGCCCAGTCTTCCATCATGGTTTTAGAGAACTCGCCGCCGATGATATCGTCCATGTGCTTTTCAAATAATGGACGTAGAATCGTTTTCAACTCTTCAGCCATTTCGAATGCTTTGATCTTAGCGGGGTTAGACAGTCTATCCATCATGTGAGTAATACCACCGTGCTTAAGCGCTTCGGTAGTGGTTTCCCAGCCCTGCTGGATTAACTTAGCTGCGTATCCTGGCTCAACGCCATCGGCAACCATCTTCTCGTAACCCAAAATGGCGCCAGTTTGTAGCATGCCACAAAGAATAGTTTGCTCACCCATCAAGTCAGACTTAACTTCAGCGATAAAAGATGAGTGCAATACACCTGCACGGTCACCACCTGTTGCACTAGCGTAAGCTTTAGCAATATCGAAACCTTCATCCTTAGGATCGTTTTCTGGGTGAACAGCAATCAGTGTTGGAACACCAAAGCCACGCTTGTACTCTTCACGTACTTCAGTACCCGGACACTTAGGGGCAACCATGATAACGGTGATATCTGGGCGAACCTGCATCCCCTCTTCAACAATGTTGAAGCCGTGCGAGTAAGACAGTGTCGCACCTTGCTTCATCAATGGCATAACCGTGTTTACAGCGTTAGTGTGCTGCTTATCTGGCGTTAGGTTTAATACCAAATCCGCATCAGGAATTAGCTCTTCGATAGTGCCAACGCGGAAACCGTTGCCAGTTGCTTTCTGGTAAGATTCACGCTTCTCGTTAATCGCTTGCTCACGCAGTGCAAAAGAGATGTTCAAGCCTGAGTCGCGCATGTTCAAACCTTGGTTTAAACCTTGTGCACCACAACCAAGGATGACAATATTCCAACCCTTAATATGGTTACAGCCTTCGCTGAACTCACTGCGATCCATAAAGCGGCATTGAGCCAGCTGTTCTAATTGTTGACGCAAATTCAGAGAGTTAAAATAGTTAGCCATCTGATATACCACCTTGATTCTGGATATTTAAACGGGCTTGCTCAAGCGCGAGCTAAGCTGTGATTGAGATCACTATAGCGCAAGCTTTTCATTGCTTAAAATGATATATTCGGAACATGACGTTGCGTTTTATGCAACATGGGTATTCTATACAGACCTAACAGTTACCCGCGAGTAATGCTACTGACAGAGGATGAAAAATTTGGACATTCGCACCATCAAACTCTATTTACACCTGTCAGATAGTTTGCACTTTGCCCGCACCGCCCAAGCGATGCATGTGAGTCCGTCAACATTGAGCCGTGCAATGCAAAGGCTGGAGGAGGAAGTCGGTGCCCAGCTATTTCAGCGCGATAATCGCAGTGTCACCTTAACCAGTGCAGGTGTTGAATATCGTCACTTTGCCGAACTGACGCTCGACCACTGGAGCAAGCTAAAAACCAAAATCGATCCTAAGCAAGACTTGCTCAGAGGTCGGCTTAATCTGTATTGCTCGGTCACTGCAGCTTATAGTCATCTCCCCGGTTTGCTCGACCGCTTTAGGCGTGAGCATCCATTGGTTGAAATCGCCTTAACCACAGGTGATGCTGCTAATGCAGTGAATGAAATTCGTAATAATCGCGCTGATATTGCTATTGCCGCGCTGCCAGACCCCTTCCCTGAAAACCTGCATTTTGCCAAAATAGACGACGTGCCATTGTCGATTATCGCACCGACTTTTCGTTGCCAAGTACAAGAGTTGCTAACCGAATCTTACATCCCTTGGGACAGGCTACCCTTTATCGTGCCAGAGCATGGCCCCGGGCGTAAACGTATCGATAACTGGTTTAAAGCACTGGGTCTTACGCCTAATATCTATGCCCAAGTCTCTGGCCAAGAAGCGATAACATCTATGGTGGCACTGGGTTGTGGCGTGAGCATTACCCCCGAAGTGGTGATTAATAACAGCCCGGTGCGAGACCGCATTCAGTTGCTGGCCTCGCCAATTGCTATCCCGCCATTTGAGCTAGGTTGTTGCTGTAGAGAAAAACGAGTACAAGAACCCGTGATCAGCGCATTTTTAGAAGCTATCTAGCTGAGAGTTTGTCATCATTGCTCGATTGAGCACGCACGCCATCAATCATTAGATTACGCAGCCAGCTATGGCTTGGGTCTAAGTTAAAGTGTTTATGCCAAACCAGCACATAAGCGCCCGGTTCAACATGCACAGGCACATCCAGGCAAACCAAGTCATGACCGGGTAGCATATGCATCACATACTTTTTCGGCGCGCATAAGATCAAATCACTGTGCTGACATAGATCTAAAGCGCTATTGAAGTCCGTCATATTGACCGCGATATCACGTTGAAGGTGCTCCAGTCGTAATACATCATCCAGTAGCCAGTGCTCCAAGCCACCAAAAGTCACTTGCAGGTGACGATACTTTAAGAAGGTATCGAGATCCCAAGGCTCATTAAGTAGTGGATGCCCTTGCCGTACAAGGCAAACGGGATAATCACGGATAAGCTCAGCGTAACCTAGCTCGTCGGGGAGGTTATTCATGTGCAGTAAAGAGCGTTTATCCCACTCGCGGCAGATGATCCCCAGATCAATTTCACAGCGCAGCAGTTTATCCATACTGTCAGTCGCCCAAGTTTGGCTATTAATGCTCACCTGCGGCGCCTGATTGAGTAAAGTTGGTACAAAATGCGGAAATACTAATGAGTAGGATGTTTCAACCAAATGCATGCGGAACCTACGTTGACTATCAGCAGGCTCAAAGCTATTAGGCCGAGTGAACTGATCCAGTCGTTGCAATACTTCACGCAGTTCAGGCGCTAACTGCAGAGCCCTAGGCGTGGCTTTTAAGCCATAAGCAGTGCGCTCAAACAGCTGGTCATCAAAGGTCTCTCGCAGCTTACTTAGCTGCTTACTCACTGCCGATTGACTCAGGTGTAATCTCGATGCCGCCGCAGTAACACTTTGCTCCTCAAGCAGCACCTCTAACACTCGCAATAAATTGAAATCTAGCTGTTTCACCAATTACCTTCTCACCCACTAACACTGACTTGGCCTATGATAGTTTTTTTCAGAGGTTAGTGGGTCAGTTTTTGCAAATTAAACTAAGCATCATTAGTCTGCCGTCACAGCAACAATCCACGGCTCGAAACGGCTGCCCCAATTGACTTCAACCGAATAGCGCGGTGCAGTAATATCTCGATAGCCTAATCTCGACAAGCCTTTAAGCGGCTTGGTACCAGCCAGCGGTACCATAATGCGATTGACCAGTAATTGATTCAAAGACAAACCATAACTGTCGCTATTTTGATGGTAATAAGGCTTGGTAAGCCCTTTGACAAATATCATGTTGTCTTGACCCGCAAACTCCGTGGCAAGCGACTGATAATCAGCAGCGGCTTTAACAAAAAACAGCCTGCTATTGGTTAGCTGCTCTTTCTTCACCATGTCCAGAGCATCATTTTTTAGACGAGTATTATCTTCATTTGGCTGTGCATTATAGCTGGCGAGCGCTTTTTGGTAGCGCAGCTCGGCCTTAACAACTTCAGCGTCATGCAATTCGCCATCAAACTCCAGAGCCCAATATAACGGTTGCGACTGCACGCCATAATAGCCCTCATCGGGTAATTCAAACCCGAGGGCTAGCACTTGCTCTTTGCTTAAACGGCTCTCTTTAGCATTATAAGGCTGATAAGCCTCGTCCTTCGCCGAAGGGGAGCGCCATACAATCTGCAAAGACAACCCCGAGTTCTCTTGTTGCGTACTACTGTTATAGGGTAGCTGCAACTCTCTTTCAGTTAAGGTGACCGCTGCGGTGACCTCATTCAGCCTGTTGTATGCCACACCTGCGAGTGCCACAAGATTGCTGCCAATCAGCAGTAGTAAGCCCATCAATAAGTATTTCTTCATGATGCGGCTCCTTGATTTAAGTTACTTGAACGAATGCGCTTAAACACCATCAGCGCTAGCAATGCAGACAAACCTAGAATGAAGAAGAATATGTATTTCGGCATCCACTGCCACCACCAATCAAAGAACTTGGTATAGAGGAACAAGATAAAGAACACGTTACCAGTATTAGTGACCGCCCCCCATTGGCGCTTAACCCCGAGCCAGATAGCGGCAGCTGAAATGACAAAGCCACTGACTTGATAGACACCTTCAACGACTTCAGCGTCCCAATCTAAATAACTAATATCACCCCAATTCGACAAGATCAGCATAGGCAAAAACAGCATGATCATCGCCGTCACTCTATAGATGGACTCAAAACCTGTGAACGCTCTTTGCGAGATAAACTGCGGCAAGGCGAAGATGATTAAGCTGGGTACAAAGAAGTTTTCCGGCCGTTCACCAAAGCTTATCCAATACATGCCCGACCAACTGCCCAGTTTCATGGCAATAAAGCCACTGAGACTAACAATAGCGAAGAACAGCAGTAAGCGCGCATTGCAGGCGTAGGCTAATAAAAAGGCAAATGCAGACCAAACAGCAAACGCATTGGGCGACGGGGTAATATTAAAGATCTGCCCCAACATCGACAGATTAAGAACAAAACAGGCCAAGCTAACCAATGCTGCTATCTTGGAGTAATAACTCCCCTGCTCAGTTTGCGCCAGCTTTAACGACAGCAGAAATAACAGTACTGGCGCCACCACTAAAATAGCGACCTGTACAGGCGTGTTTATGTACCCCCAGAACTGATAGAACAGAAAAAACAGGCTAGTAGCCATCGCCAGTGCACCTAGCATTGAGGCGATTTTCATCCCCAAAGAAAGCTGCTTAGATTGGCTACTGATATCGACGTCGTAAACCTTGGCTAAACGTTGTAACAGCTTGTTATGGTAACCATCAAGCTCACTTTTTTGCTCAACGGATATCGCCATAACGTCGTCAAGTTCTAGCTGTTGCATCTCTTGCTGAAATGCATGGATCTGATCCACCCGTTGCTGCGCATCGGCTGTCGAAAGCGACTTCTCTTGCATAGTTGATTCTCCTTAATCACTGTTTATAGTGCCGCAATGCAAGAGAAACACAATAGGAAGTCATCATCTCGGGCTGCGATATCAACAGCAGCAATAAAAGAGTGATTAATCAAAGTGGGATCAATATCACCAATTAGCGCGATTACCTCGCCTATACTTTAGCGAAAGGTTGATTAGTCAACTTTACAGGTGATGGGGTTCCACCGACTTAACCGCCAATTTGGCTGATGACTCCTACAGAATCGAAAACAGGTTAGCCTGAGATGACAACCAGCGTTGTCAGCGTATTTCTGTGGGACATGCCCAATCAGTCACTATCTCCGCTTTCTTGTTTTCCTAGCATTTATTTAGGAAAACACTATGCAATACTCTTCAGAAATTCAGTCTATGTGCCCTATTCAACGGGGCGACTTGCATCCGTCCGCTCCCATTCCTATTGAAGGGCGTATGCTCAACCCCAAAGACGTTATCGCCATTTCAGGCTTGAGCCATGGCGTAGGTGCCTGCGCACCGCAACAAGGCGCCGCTAAACTGACTTTAAACGTCAAGCAAGGGATTATCGAAGAAGCCCTAATCGAAACCATTGGCTGCTCAGGAATGACCCATTCAGCAGCGATGGCCGCCGAGATCATCACAGGTAAAACCATACTCGAAGCGCTCAACACCGACTTAGTGTGCGACGCCATTAACGTGGCGATGCGTGAGATCTTCCTGCAGTTTGTTTATGGCCGCACTCAATCCGCGTTTTCAGAAGATGGGCTTGAGGTTGGTGCCGCACTTGAAGATTTAGGTAAAACCCAACGCAGCCAAGTCGGTACGAGCTACTCCACTAATGCCAAAGGCGTGCGCTATATGGAGTTAGCAGAAGGTTATGTCACTCAGCTCGCACTCGACGGCGACGGTGAGGTTATTGGTTATCGCTACCTCAACTTAGGCAAAATGATGGCACTGATGAATGAGGGTACTGCGCCAGATACCGCCGCAACCGAAGCCACCGGCACTTATGGCCGTTTTAATGATGCCGTAACCACTGTCAACCCACGTCAAGCCTAATAGAGGAGCTAGTCATGAACACTCAAATCGAAACCTTACTGACTGAAATGAAGCTAAGCTCTATTGCAGAAGCTAATGATTTTTGCCTACAACATCATATTGATGCACCAAAAATGGTGCTCGAGACCCAACCGATTGCCTTTGATAATGCCTGTGATGCCTACACCCTAGGCACAGCGTTAGCACTGCATAGAGCCTTGGCCAGCAACGATAATTCAGCCACACTCGCTGCCAGTAATATTGGTGAGGCACTACAGGCATTTTGTAAGACCGGCAGCGTCGCCGCCCAGCGCCAAGTTGGCTTAGGACATGGGGCACTCGCCGCAAGATTGCTGAGCGAACAGACTCAATGCTTCTGCTTTTTAGCCGGACATGAATCCTTTGCCGCCGCCGAAGGCGCGATAAAAATCGCCCTTAACGCCAACAAGTCTCGTCAATCACCATTGAAGGTCATTCTCAACGGCTTAGGCAAAGATGCCGCCTACCTAATCTCCCGTATCAACGGCTTTAACTATGTACGCACCCAATTCGACTACCAAACAGGCCAACTTCATGAAGTCAGTCGTAAGCGTTTTTCCGAAAGCCAGCGAGGGGAGATCTTGTGCTTTGGTGCCGATGACGTTCGAGAGGGTGTTGCTATCATGCATTACGCCGATGTGGATGTCAGCATTACTGGTAACTCCACTAACCCAACTCGCTTTCAGCATCCTGTCGCCGGGATCTATAAATCGGAGCGTATCAACCAAGCTAAACCCTATTTCTCAGTTGCATCAGGCGGCGGCACAGGCCGCACGTTACACCCAGATAATGTCGCAGCAGGTCCCGCCTCATATGGCATGACCGACACCATGGGCAGAATGCACGCCGACGCGCAGTTTGCTGGTAGCTCATCAGTCCCCGCCCATGTGGCGATGATGGGCTTTATCGGCATGGGCAATAACCCTATGGTTGGTGCAAGTGTGGCGTTGGCTGTTGCCGTAGAGCAACAGTTGCATTGCTAAGCGTGGGCAACGCTATTGCTTAGTATGTTTTTGAAGCATCGGTTTTCGCCATTGGATTCATTGAGTATTTGTAGTTCCAATAGCCTTATTGAACGCTTATTGAAATAAATGTGATCTTATTTTTAACCTCAGGCGTACTGACCGATAAGTTTGCATTAGTGTGGTGTTACAACCCAAAATTAGCAGCGTCAGTTGCTAGCCGCATTAATGATGGCTTACCAATCTCCAGATACCTTTCCCCTCGAGCCTCTGTTCGAGGGATTTTTTTTGCTTGTCAGGCAATCGTCAAGCAACTTTGGTTCCAATGGCCTGCGGCCAGCGCATGTGCCAATATGTCTGAGACTCGCTGCAATTTCAGCCATGCAAACTCACCGATGTTCATGTTTTCGCGCTATCTTTTAGCTATCAGCAATCATCAAGCAGTATTGGTTCCAATGGCCTGCGGCCAGCGCATGTGCAGATACTGCTGAGGCACACTTTACGCCATCCATGGCCGCTCTGCGGTTTCATCCCTGAAACCGAAGGCCTCAACCGCATCTACACTGGGTATAAAAAGAGGCTCCGTTCAGCATCAGAATGGTCCTTTAGTAAACTTTACTCTGACCCCAAATGTTGTTAATCAGACTCAGTCTGATACTGCACAAATGTGGGCGAAGCAAACAACTGGGGGCAGAGTAAACTTCCAAATCTAGCGACCCTTATGCATCTCCAAAAATTAAACACCGACTTATTCCCAACTCAAAACTCTCCGTAAAACACCCATTCCCCATCGAAGTTGCCGAAGTGCGTTGAAGACTCTTTACAAATTTAAGGCCGTAATGCCCACACGGTCTTTCTCATGCATGCATCCATGCACTTCAAGACATTCAGGCATCCTGCCTATCAGAGTTAGGCATCGCTTTCGCGGGACAGGCCGTTCTTTGGCATCTGACCCATATGGACATGGGAAATGTCTACATGATGTAGGGAACATCATTGACCATGCCATCACGGCATTCGTAAATCCATTTACATCAGATGTCCCATCGGAAGCGTTAGGCTATTTCGAATAAGTACGAGGCCTGTACTCAACACATGTAACTTCGTCGGGGCGGCACGGGACTTCTTTTGTAAGAATTAGGCAAGAGGGGATTGCTGTTGCTCCCCTTTTGGCCGGGTGTGGGATGGAATCCCACGACATTAGTCAGGCGCAGTCTGATACTGTACAAATGTGGGCGAAGCGCCACGACTTTCATCAAACAAAGTTTGATACCCACATAATTGTTAGACGCAGCCTAACTACCCAAGCTCAAGTGCAACTTGAGCAGCCCAAAAGCAAACCCAAAGTATGAATTTACTGCCAAATCCAACCCAAAACCCACATAAATTCAAAACTTTGGCTAGGCTTAAGCAAGCCTCCCTCAAAACTCATAAAACAAAAGGATTTGTTTATGGCACTCGCCTGTGTTGCAACCCGCGCTAGTAGTGGCGTCGACGCCCCTGCCGTTACAGTAGAAGTGCACCTCAGCAACGGCTTACCCGCATTCTCACTGGTAGGATTACCCGAGGCTTCAGTCAAAGAAGCTAAAGAGCGAGTCCGCAGCGCATTGATAAACGCAGGTTTCGAGTTCCCGATGCGCAGAATTACCGTTAACCTTGCTCCCGCCGATCTGCCGAAACAGGGTGGCCGCTATGACCTTCCTATCGCTATTGGCATTCTTGCCGCATCAAAACAGATCCCACCACAATCGATTGAGCAGCATGAGTTTGTCGGCGAGTTAGCACTTTCAGGTCATGTGCGTGGCTGCCAAGGCATATTGCCGGTTATTGTTGCGGCAAGCCACGTCAATAGCCTTTTAGTGCTGCCCATTGATAACCGTGCCGATGCTGAACTCGTTGGCTATCAACAAGTACTGTTTGCCACCCATTTACAATCTTTAGCAGCCTATCTGCAGGGACAGTCAGAGTTGCCCGGTATTGACCCAGGCCTGGAGTGGATAACACCGGCTTCAAATAATGAAGCTAATACTCACTGCCTTAGCGAAGTGGTTGGCCAGCAACATGCAAAAATGGCGCTAGAGATTGCAGCCGCCGGCGGACATAACCTGATGATGCTAGGACCGCCTGGCACCGGCAAAACCATGCTGGCTACACGTATGATGCAACTGCTACCGCCACTTGACTATACCGAAGCACTTGAGGTGGCTTCGATTCACTCTGTTGCTGGGCAAAACATGTTACCGCAGCAGTTTTATCAACGACCTTTTAGAAGCCCGCACCACACTAGTTCGGCAATATCATTAGTGGGTGGCGGCGCAATACCAAAGCCTGGGGAGATCTCCCTTGCCCATCGCGGTGTGCTGTTTCTCGATGAAGTAGCAGAGTTTCCACGCAAGGTACTAGACTGCTTACGTGAACCAATGGAGACCGGTGAGGTGAGTATCTCCCGCGCAGCGGCTAAACTCAATTTTTTGTGCCGCTTTCAATTAGTGGCGGCAATGAACCCGAGTCCATGTGGTGACGCCGACAACGCTAGAGCTAGCAATGAACAGATCCTGCGATATTTATCTAAGCTTTCAGGGCCATTTTTAGACCGTTTTGATTTAACCATTGATGTGCCTAAACTACCACTCGGCGCCTTAAATAACAGTGACATGCAGGCTGAAAATAGTGCTGTTATCGCCCAGCGAGTACATGCAGCTAGAGAGGTGCAACTCGCACGTTCCGGTGTGCTAAACGCTGAATTAACTGGTAAGCAGCTTAAGCAGGAAGCAAGATTTTGCAGTGATGATCTACTATTTCTAGAGGAGAGCGTCAATAAACTCGGTTTATCAGTGCGCAGTTACCATAGATTGCAACGAGTAGCTCGCACCATCGCTGATCTACAACAGCAACAAGATGTATCTCGTCCACAAATAGCCCAAGCACTAGGTTACCGCGCCATTGATCGGCTGCTGGCCAGCTTAAAGCAGTACTAAGCTTGGTTAATAGAACAGATTGTTCGCTGCTTTTATCGTCAAAAATTAACATCTAGATTGAGACAAACCCCGACAACGAGTACTATAGGTCTCCGTTTTTTGTCTTGAGGTTATTAATGGGCGCGATAGTGTCACGCATTCGGGGAAGTTTAGCGTTCTTCTGTTACTTTATTAATACTATTTTTTGGGTTACTCCCATTTTAGTCGTAAGTATTTTTAAGCTAATCCCACTCAACCTCACGCGTACAGCTTGCACCTATTTTCTTGATTTTTGTGCCAGTTCTTGGATCCGCTGTAACGGTGTTATTGAAGATACTTTTCATCGAGTAACCATTGACGTGCAAGGTGATGCGCAACTCTCAACCAAAGAGTGGTACATGGTAATAGCCAATCACCAGTCTTGGGTCGATATTCTAATTTTACAACGAGTGTTAAATGGAAAGATCCCATTTCTGAAGTTTTTCTTGAAACAGCAACTAATTTTCGTACCCGTTTTAGGGCTAGCTTGGTGGGCGCTCGATTTTCCTTTTATGCGCCGCTATAGCAATGCCCAGCTGCGTAAAAACCCCAAACTGCGTGGCAAAGACATTGAGATCACCCGTAAAGCTTGTGCCAAATTTAAGCATAAGCCTGTCAGCGTAATGAACTTTGTCGAAGGCACACGCTTCCATCCTGCTAAGCATAAAAAACAAAACTCACCCTTTACTCACCTGCTTAAACCTAAGGCTGGCGGCATGGCTTTCGCGTTGTCGGCAATGGGTGAGCATATTCATAAGCTCGTTAATGTGTCTATCTACTATCCAGGAAAAGTACCAACATACTGGGAGTTCATTAGTGGTCAAGTCGATGACATTAAAGTGCATATAGAGGTCAGTGAAATTGGCGAATCACTGCGTGGCGATTACATAAAAGATCGTGAATTTAAAATTGAATTTCAGAATCAATTGAATGAAATGTGGCAACAAAAAGATCAGGTGCTTACCCAGTTAGCACAAGCAGATACAAGCAGCAAAGAGGCTTAAGCACAATGTTGAATTTTTTACCCGGCTCACTGTTATATTTTATGAGCACAACTTTATTAATCATCAACACGGTTTTATGGGCCTCACTTATCTCTATTGGCGGGATAATTAAACTTGTGGTGCCTTTTACCGCAGGTCGCAACGCACTAACCCATTTGATGAATCGTTTTATGTGGGCTTGGGCGACCTGTAATGGCGGGATTCTGCACTTACTTGCGGATATAGAGTGGGATGTAGAGGGCTTAGACAACCTTGATAGAAAAAGCTGGTACCTACTGATAAGCAATCATTTGAGTGGTTTTGACATTGCTGCGCAAACCTATGTACTGCGTAATCATATCCCTATGCTTAAGTTCTTTTTAAAGCGTGAGCTGATGTACGTCCCTTTTCTTGGTTTAGGTTGCTGGGCACTTGATATGCCGTTTATGAGCCGCACCAGCCCAGCAAAACTGAAGAAAAATCCCAAGCTCAAAGGTAAAGACTTAGAGAGCACTCGCAAAGCCTGTGAGAAGTTCCGCTTTATGCCCACCTCAATCATTAACTATGTTGAAGGCAGCCGATTTACTGAAGAGAAACATAGACGTCAAGACTCACCTTACCGCTACTTGTTACGTCCTAAAGCTGGCGGTATCGCCTTTGCGTTATCAGCAATGGGCGAACAGTTTACCAATGTGCTGAACGTAACGGTGCTCTATCCTGAAGTGTTTAAGAAAGATGCTTTGTACGAAGTGATGCATGGCCGCTTAAAGAAGATAGTAGTACGAGTGAAGGTGCTGCCGGTACCAGAAGTGGACAATAAACGCTATTTTTCAGAATCGAGTTATCGTGTTGAGTTCCAGCGTTGGTTGAATCAACTTTGGCAAGAAAAGGATGAAGAGATCCACCAGCTGATGATAAAGCACGGTGCACCGACAGAGCACATTGTCGAAAAACCAGCAAGCTAACTAAAAATAAAGGGTGTACTAATTGTGCGCCCTTTTTTGTGCGCTCTATTACGGTTAATTTGACTGTGTTGTCATTAATAAGATCACTACTCCTCCCTCACCAACCAAGTGCGATACGTCAAAAAAATGTCGACAGTCATACTAATGGCCTATATATTACCTGCCAAATAACATTTACATAACACCTTTATCGCAAGGGTACTATCTATGTCCATCAACAGGCTAAAAACTGGCAATATCTTTTTGCTCTCTCTATTAGTGCTATTTTCGCTAACTGCTTGTAGCAGCAACCTATCTCATCCAAACAGTCACGGCGTTTTGGAGCTAGATAGTACTAACTTTGCAAAATACTGGGTCGCAAAAGATAAGCTTATTGACTGGAAAAACAGCCTATCAAGAGAATTACAAAATAACTCCAATGAAAGCACAACTCAATATAAAGCCTCATTTGTAGTTGATAGTAGTGGCCAAATGACTCAGTTAAAGATTATTAATAGTGTAACGGGAGAGCTTATAGAACAGGCTTCATTAGCGGAAATCTTAGAGCAAGAGTTTTACCCCACTACGCAAAACCACGCACAACAAGCCGTACGGATTAATACAAGTTTCCGATTGTAAAAATACCGCCAGAAGCTTCTATAAAGCATAAAAAAAGCTCCTAACTAGGAGCTTTTTTATGCTATCAGCCATCGTGCTAAATTCGACGTTCTACCAATTTAACCCAACCATCAGGCCCAGCAATGTGACCTTTCTGGATTTCAGTCAAGACTTTATAAATGCGCTTGGTATGCTCGCCTACATTGCCATCACCGACCGTAACCACACGATTATCTTCAAAGATATATGAACCTACTGGCGATACCACTGCCGCAGTACCAAAGCCACCCGCTTCAATAATTTCACCAGATTCTATATCAGCAATAAATTTGTCTAACATCACCGTTTCTTGGCGAACTTCACAGCCTAGCAGCTCACCTAAATCGAGAATGGATTGTGAGGTAATCGACTTCAAAATGGTGTCAGTAAACTTAGGGATAATAATGCTGCCGTCTTTAAGCACATGGAAGTGGTTCATCGCACCCACTTCCTCAATCTGCTTGTTATTAGCATCTAAATAAAGTACTTGCGCTGCGCCATACTCTGCCGCTGCTTTACCCGCCTTAAGCGAGGCGGCATAGTTACCCGCTGCTTTTGATGCACCAGTGCCACCCGATACTGCGCGGTGGAAGCGTTCGCTGATCAGCAGACGAATCGCCTTATCGAAGCCATCAGTATAGTAAGGGCCACTTGGACTGAGCATCACACAAAAAGTATACTGCTCACTTGGGCTCACAGATAATCTATCTTCAGTAGCAAACACAAATGGACGAATATAGAGGCAGGCATCTTCCTGCATCGGAAACCATAAACGGTCAACATCAATCAGTGCGTTTATAGCTTCAATTTGCAATGCTTCAGGTATTGCAGGAATACAGATAATGTCTGCAGAGCGGTTTAAACGCTCGGCATTTTTATCAATTCGGAAGGTATAGATTTCGCCATTTTCATGCTGAAAGGCTTTAGCACCTTCAAACACTGATTGACCGTAATGCAACGCAATTGCACCCGGTGCCACTTCAAATGGACCATAAGGTACCACTCTAGGATCACACCATTGCCCATCACGGTAATCCATCAAAAACATATGGTCAGTTCTGAGGTTACCAAAGCCAACATTTGTGGTCGGTTTGAACTGCTCTGTACGGCGCTCTGACGCAGGTTTTAAATTATAGTTTATTTGCATTGCATACCACCTTGAATACTGACTGAGCAGCCTATGCAGTGGTCACAAAAAAGTCAAGTGAAACGCGGGTTAGCATCAATAATTTCAGTCCCAAAATGCCATTCAAACTATAGCCAAATTTCATTGAAATTGACGACCCTACCAGCTTACTCCTATTCATATCGCAGACTGACGACAATCATTCAGTTTTCCAATCGCTAAGCAGGTATCACAACTTCGAATTTTTCCTGAGCCTTTATCTAGGAAAGCACAAATTCTTTTACTCAAGCCTTGCATCATCTCTTGGGTAATAGGCTTACGCCACTGATAGTGATTCATTAAGCGACTGACATGACGATAAGCCAGTACATCTTCGCTAGTAAAATACTGCTCATCCATCAACTTACTCTCAAAAGAAGAGGTTGCACCCGCTAGAAAGAAATACAATGCCTGGCTTAAGTCTCTTATATCGGTATCCGTCGCTGTTAAATCACCACTGATGACTGCATCTTCTAGTGGCCTCTTAATGCGACTCCAAAATAAATTCACTCTGTTTCTTAATATTTCAATTTTATCTGAACTAGCTAATTGCCAAAACATACTATTTATAGATACAACTCTCAAAATATTAAATATTGGGCTTCTTTTCACAACTTCAAACGTAAATAGAACGGCAAGAACTGAACGTTCATTAATAGTTAAGTCTGGATTTTCTTTTATAAAAATAGGTATTTGACTAGATGTTGTATTTCGTAAAAAAAGACAAACTAGTACATCTTCTTTTGATTCAAAGTATTTATACAAAGTATTTGTTGAACAGCCTGCACCTTTTGCTATCTGAGCAAACCTAAAAGACACAACCCCTTGATTATCAATAAGTTCCTCAGCAACATCTAACAATTGATTACAACGAATCGCATCTGCATGGTTATTTGGACATTGCATATTCATACCTAGCTTAATATAAAACTAATTCCATTTTATGGGGTTAGCTTAATTTAGATACATAAAAGAAACATTTTCTTGAACAGCACCACAAAAAACTTTCTCGTCCGATACAAAGTGTGATTTCGCGCATAATTGAATGACAAGCAGAAGCATATTGTAACCCCAAGTTAATTGGAGATAACAATATGCAAACAAGACGTTCATTTTTAAAGTTTGGCGCTGGAGCTGCCGCCGTTGGCGCACTTTCACCACTAGCCGTAAGTGCTAATTCATCTGATGTTGAATGGGATGAAAAGCATGAAATCGTTATCGTAGGCTCTGGTTTTGCCGGCTTAGCTGCTGCTGTTGAAGCGGGCAAATTAGGTGCCAAAGATATCGTCATTTTTGAGAAATTAGGTGTATATGGTGGCAATAGCACACTCAATGCTGGCCAAGCTTGTTTCGCCAATACAGACCTACAAAAACAGCTCGGCATTGAAGATAGCGCCGAACTGATGGTGCAAGATCAACTTAAATCGGGTCGCGGCTATGCCAGCGAGGAACTACTAAGACACAGCGCCGAGCTTGGTCCGTACATCTACCAACTGACCAAAGACTGCGGTTGTATCTATCGCGACCATATCATCAACACTGGCGGTACCAGCGCCACCCGTAGCCATCAAGTGGTTGAGCGCAGCGGCGCAGGTTTTATTCGCCCGATGCTCAAAACTGCACGTAGTTACGGCGTCAAAACCAAAATCCGCCATAAGTTCGAGCATTTAATCACAGCTAAAGACGGTACTGTACTGGGGATCCAAGTGCGACGCGGTTACCACTTCGGTCATGAAAACTCTGGCGAACTAATCAATGTTAAAGCTGAAAAGGGTGTGTTGATTGCAACCGGTGGTTTTGGTGCCAACGTCAGTTTCCGCCAAGCACTTGATCCAAACCTTGGCAATGAAGTGGGTTGCACTAACGCGCGTGGCGCCACAGGTGATGGCCTTATCGCCATGCTTGCAGAAGGTGCTATGCCGGTGCATTTGAGCTTTATTCAGTCTGGCCCATGGGCATCTCCTGATGAAGGTGGCTTTGGCTACGGCGCTGGCTTCTCACTGTACAACTTCCCTCACTCTATCGCTATCGACCGTAACACCGGTCAGCGCTTCATGAACGAAACGGCTGATCGTAAAACACGCGCCGACTTAGAAGTACAGCGCCGCGATAAAGACGGTAACCCTAATCCAGCACTCCTCATCGCACCTAAACATGAAGCGATGAAAGACCCATCGATGGCTAATGTATTGAAATACAACGTTGCTTGGGAGTTTGACAGTGTAGATGCAATTGCTAAGCACTTCGACTTGCCTAAAAAAGCGCTTAAAAAGCAAATTGATGATTGGAATTTATACGTTAAATCTGGCGAAGACCCCCAGTTCGGAAAGCGCATGAACATGAGCACAGGTATCTACCTCACTGCACCATTCATCGTGCAGCGTTTATGGCCAAAAGTACATTACTGCCAAGGCGGTATCCAAATTAATGCCAAAGCAGAAGTGATTGCTGCAAAAACAGGACAGAGCATTCCAGGACTTTATGCCGCAGGTGAAGTATCCGGTGGCGTACATGGCGTGAGCCGACTCGGTGGTTGTTCAACACCTGAGTGTATGGCATTTGGCGTAACCGCTGCTCGTTCAATGATGAAGGCATAAGGAAAATTACCATGAAGACAGTTAACACATTACTTGCACTCATTCTTGGTGGTTGCATTGCCGTTTCAGCACAAGCTCGCGATCAGCGCGATTATCACGAAATGGTTTACGACTCAGGTTGTAAAACCTGTCACGACCAGGGCATGAAAGCTTTTCCATCAGACGATTCATGTCTGCAATGCCACGACATGAGCGAATTGGCAGAGCAAACAAAACGTGAAGGTCATGAAGCAAGACAAAACCCTCATGACAGCATGCATTACGGCCAAGAAGCGCCGTGCATGGAATGCCACGGAGAGCATACACCTAAGCAGGCCATTTGCATGGATTGCCACAACTTTGATTTCCCAAAATTTAAGCAATAAACATAAAACTACATATATAAAGGAAGATGATGATGAAAAAACTACTCGCGATGTCAGCCATTCTTGTTACAAGTTGTGCTGTAGCCGGTGATAAGCCAGCAGATAAGCCTTGGCACAATGAAAAGCCAACCTTGTCGACCATTAATGCACCGACCAAAGTCATGCCTATGGTGTGTAAGCAAGAGCAAGCAATGGCTTACCTGAAGGAGCTGCAATCAGGTGAAAAAGATATCTATAACATCAAGTCTAATGACCATGGCGGTAAAGGCGCTAACGAATCGGGCTGGTTAACTTGGCGCGTAGATGACCCAAGCAACCTTATCCCTTGTCCAGAAGGCGGCGCTAGTGCTACTGAAGTAGGCATGTGCTGGAAAGAGCTAAATGACGAACCAACTGTTATCGGCCTAGTACGAGTCGCCCCAGGCACTGCGGCGCCTCACTACCATCGTGAAATGGAGTGTTACTACGGTTTAAGTGGTCAAGGTCTAACTTGGGCACAGGAACGTATGCAACCATTTGGACCTGGTGACTACATTGAGATCCCAAGTAAAGCAATGCACTACACACCAAACACCTATGACGATCAAGATCTGATCTACATGTACTGGTTCCCACTTGACGGTAAGTTCTCAACCTTTAAGTACCAGTGGCCACAAGATGTAGGTCCAGGTGAGCAGCTAATGTTCGACTTTATCCCATACACCAACTCTAAGCTTGTGCGCTCAGGTAATGGTGGTTACGGCTGGGATGTTGTTCAAAAAGCCAAGTAGTCCAATTTAAAATCAACAAGAGTATAGGGCCGAGTTTAATCGGCCCTATTAAAAAATATGAAAAATCTTATTCTGGCATTTAGCTTACTGTTTAGCTCATCTCTTTTTGCAGAAGAGCCAGTATCGATTCTCTGGCACAACTTAGCACCTGGCGCGGCAGACTTACCGGTTGAGACCAACGTTAACTTAGCCCTTGATGGCAAGAAGGTGGTTATTCCCGGTTTTATCGTACCGCTTGATGGCAAAAATAGCGGTTACGTAAAGAACTTCCTGTTAACACCGCAACAAGGCGCCTGTTTTCATAAGCCACCATCTCCGCCTAATCAGCTGATCCATGTTTCTTTTGATGTCCCTATCGCAATACCTGATCTCGAGCAGCCTATGTATGTGACAGGTATTTTGAACGTAAAAAGTGCTCAGGCTGGCTTCGCTAAAACGGGTTACCACTTAAGCGGTATAGAGACTATCCCTTATCCGGTGAAGATCAATACTGCCGAAGAAAATGATCACAGCCACTAAACAGCCAACGGATAAGATAAACAAGGAATGATGATGAATAAGAGCAATAGATTTGTACTGTCGCTGGTCGCGGCAGCGATCGCACTTTCTAGCTCAACTGCATTTGCAGAACAGCAAGAAGATGGCATCAATATTGGCGGCGCTGTGAGGGTTAACTACGGCTACAAAGACTACAGCGAAGCCTCAAAAGATAAAGGTGGCGATCTCACCTTTGACATGGCAGCGATTAAGTTTAACGGTAAAAAAGGCGACTGGGGCTTGGCCGCAGAGTACCGCTTTACCTCAGATACTAATTATATAAAGTACGGCTATGGCATCTACGATTTTAACCCTGAGTGGCAACTGCAATTTGGTATTAACAAGGTGCCTTTTGGTAACCCTGAATTTATCTCCAACAGTTTCTGGTTTGGTCTGCCCTACTATCTAGGCTTTGAAGATGACCATGATGTTGGTGTTAAAGCTATCTATGAAAGTAATGGCTGGCACACAGATTTGGCTTTCTACAAAAATGCTGAATATGGCCCGACAGAGAACAAGCGTTACGCGACCGATCTGTACACAGGCACCATTAATGGTACTGAGTACAACAACGAAGAAACCAACCAAGTTAACGTTCGACAAACTTATACCATCGAACACAATGGTGGCTCAACAACCTTGGGTGGCTCGGCGCAATTTGGCCAGATCTACAACAATAAAACGGGCAACAATGGCGATCGTTATGCCGTCGCTCTGCACTTAGACTCAAGCTTTAACGGCTGGAACCTGCAGCTACAAGCGATACAGTATGAATACGATGCCGCAGATGCTGACGACCCAAATAAAATCGGCGTATCAGTGGTTAGCTGGCAGTATGAGATTGCGTCTAAAGGGCAATCATATAGCGCCAATATCGCTAAAACCTTTGATACCGATTGGGGCAGCGTTAAGTGCTACAACGATTTTGGTTTAATGACGCCAGATGTTGATGACGATGATTACGACAACAGCATGCAAAACGTCACTGGCTGTGCCATTGCCGCGGGCCCAACTTACACTATGATCGACTTTATCATGGGTAAGAACATGACCTTCTCAACGGCTAACAACGATCACGTTGGCTTGCCTGAAATGGGCAATGACTGGGATAAGCGAGTCAACATTAACTTTGGTTACTACTTCTAGCCATTCAGTTCCCCTGCAGCTCATGGTCATTGCTCCCAATATACAATGACTATGGGCTTCAATTTTAGGATCGACAGCAACACCTCAAACATCACTATTCGACACCATCTAATTTCGATCCAGCCCTCTAGGTTGAGGGCTTTTTTTCCTAACGTGCAATAGCCTGTAGACGAGAGCACGCAGAGCTCACATCATTGTTAGCAGCACATAAGGCACTGCAAGCAGCACAGGTCATATGGTCGCGATAATGCTTATCAAAAAAGTCTGAGCTTCTTTGCTCCAATGAGTCAAACAATTCTGGCGTTAACGGTTTGCGCCATTTGTACTGCCCCATCAACCTTGCTAAATGGCGGTAACAGGTTTCGCGGCGGTTCCCCAGGTACTCAGGTGCAATAAGCTGACTCTCAAATTGAGTCAAAGAGCCTGTCAGGTAAAATGTAATCCCCTGAACTAACTCTTTAATTTGCAAAGGAGTCGCTTCTAGCTCTCCATTTTCTACCGCTTCATATAAAGACTTTGTAAACCAGCTCCAAAAAGCATCAATACGCTTTTTAAAGCGCTCTACTTTTTCATCACTCGCGAGCTGCCACACCATGGTGTTAACTGACACAGAGCGCAACGTGAAAAAGCTCTTACTGCGCTTAATCGTTTCGAAGGTAAATAAAATCGGTAGTAACACCTTTTCTTGTGCCGTCAATTCTGGATGCTTGTTGACAAAGCTTGGCAGATGGTTACCTGTTGCACTGCGTAAAAACAGACATACTAATACATCCTCTTTACGCTCAAAGAATTTGTATAAGGTCCCCGTCGAACAACCGACCTCTTTCGCCAGTTGAGAAAACTTAAATGACACTATTCCTTGTGACTCTATTAGCAGCTCTGCAGCATCGAGTATTTGATTACAACGCAGCATAGGTAGTGCTTCAGCCGGGCATTTCATCATTAAGCCTTATTATTAATTTGTGCTAATTATGCGCTGTTAATAATTGTTGGTTTAGTTGAGGCGTCGCTAATCGAGATTAACATCACGCTAATACTACTTTATTAGTAGGCTTTGTGAGTTACCTCAAACAAACATTCCAACTCAAACTATTAACTCAGTATAAAATCCTGTCACATTTTCCGCCGTAACTCGCGAATCATTTTTACTTAGAGAAAAGATCTTCGAGATCGGCCTCACGAATAAATTTGTCGCTGAAAAAATCACGTGACTTAGTTCACCTTTAGCAGCCGAACTTGCGTTTATCGTTACCTCATTCCCATTCAGAGGATTTAAGAATGCAAGGCAGAAGACACTTTTTGAAATTAACAGCGGGTGCTGCAGTTGGCACCGTAGCTGCAACATTACCGGGTACGGTTCAAGCAAAAACATGTGGCGAAATTAACTGGACAGAAACTGTCGACACCTTAGTGGTAGGTTCAGGCTTCGCTGGATTATCAGCAGCGCTCAACGCCAAACGCCAAGGGCTAGGTTCAGTATTGGTGTTAGAGAAAATGCAGGTGATTGGTGGCAATTCAGCCATCAACGGCGGCTGGTTAGCTATCCCTAAAAACCCTGTACAACTGGCGCAAGGCGTTAGTGACGATTCACCAGAAGAGTTGGTTAACGATCAGATTATTTCTGGCCGTGGCATGCAAAATGAAGCGGCGCTGCGTCAAATCGCTAATCGCGCATTAGATGCTTATGCGTTATGTATCAACACCGGCGTTAAATTCAAAAAAGACTTCAACATTCAAGTTGGTGGCCATAACAAAGCGCGCGCTATCCGCACTCAACACGGCACAGGTGGCGATATCACCACCAAACTTTATGAAGCAGGTGTAAAAGAGGGGGTTGAATATCGCCTGCAGCATTACATCGAAGACTTCATCATGGACGGTCAGCAGATCATCGGTGTAAAAGTACGTAAGAACTACCGCTTCCCCGATCTCAAAACTGGCAGCAGTGTTTTCATTAAGGCCAATAAAGCGGTCATCTTAGCTAACGGTGGTTTTGCCCGTAATATGGCGCTGCGCGAAGCGGTTGATCCATCACTCGATCCAACATTGGACTGCACCAATGCTTTGGGCGCAACCGGTGAAGTGACCTTAACCGCCATGGCGCATGGCGCACTGCCAGTGCACATGAACCTGATTCAAACTGGCCATTGGGGTTCGCCTGATGAGGGTGGATTTGGTTGGTCTAATGCTTTGTTATCAATCGGTTGGCATCAAGGTGCTTCGATTAGCGTATTAAATGGTAAACGCTTTATGGATGAACGCGCCGATCGTAAAACCTGCTCAGAAGCGATTATGAAAAACCGTTATCAAGACGGCAGCCCTGCATACCCAATCGTACTGTTTAACTACGACAACTACGCCAAAGATGATCGAGTCGTGCGTGCAATCCGCGACAAGATGGCTTGGAAGCTTGATTCTCTCGATGATATAGCCGTCAAATTCGATATTCCCGTAACAGAACTCAAGCGCAGCATTAGTGAGTACAACACTCACGTTGTTGACCGCAAAGATCCGCTATTTAACCGCAAGATGGACACTGCAGAAGTACTACAAGGCCCATTTGTCGTTTCGCGTATTTGGCCAAAAGTGCACTACTGCATGGGAGGCTTAAAAACTGATCTTGGCGCTCGTGTTGTCGATGGTCGCTCAATGAAACCGATTAAAAACCTCTATGCCATTGGCGAAGTAACTGGCGGTATTCATGGTGAAGCACGTCTGAGTTCAACCTCATGCCTAGAGTGTCTTGCAATGGGAATTGTCGTTGCCGAAACCATCAAAGCCGATCTACAGGGAGCCGTCTAATGAACAAATTATTACTAACTGCTCTACTATCTCTGGCTATTTCTGGCGGCGCTGTGGCCGGTGAACTGGTCAAGATGAAAGGCAGCACTAAAGGCCGAGTTAATCACGAATTTATTTATCAAGATGGTTGTCAGTCTTGTCATCAAGGTTCAGGTAAGAAAAACGCTACCGATGCAGCCTGTGTTGAGTGTCATGGCGACATTAACAGCATACCAGTAGATGAAACCAAGCTGGCGATCCCAGAAGCAAGTCCACACAAATCTTTGCATTACAACCAAGGTGCAAGTTGCCTTGCATGTCATGGCGAGCACGAGAAAAAGGCACCAGTTTGCGCAGAGTGTCACCGTACTTGGTTTGACGAGATGTAATGCCACAAATTGAAATACAAAAAATCTAAAAATAGATAGGGGAATGATGATGAAAAAAACCACTAAGTTTATGTTGTCGATGGTGGCTACAGCAATCGCACTTTCAAGTTCAGCGGCCTATGCCGAAGAGCAGGAAGATGGCATTAACATAGGTGGCGCAGTGCGCGTTAACTATGGTTACAAAGACTACGATGAAGCCTCAAAAGATAAAGGTGGCGATCTCACCTTTGATATGGCGGCGATTAAGTTCGACGGTAAAAAAGGTGATTGGGGACTAGCAGCTGAGTACCGCTTCACCTCTAGTACTAACTACATCAAGTATGGCTATGGTACTTATGACATCGATCCTGACTGGCAGTTACAGTTTGGTATCAACAAGGTGCCTTTTGGTAACCGCGACTTTATCTCAAATAGCTGGTGGTTTGGTCTTCCTTACTACCTAGGCTTTGAAGATGACCATGATGTCGGGTTCAAAGCCGTTTATGAGAGTAATGGCTGGCACACAGATTTAGCTTTTTACAAAAATGCTGAATATGGACCAACTGAAAACAAGCGTTACTCTACTGATCTGTACACAGGCACCATTAATGGCACTGAGTACAACAATGAAGAGACTAACCAGTTCAACGTACGCCAAACCTACACTGCAGCGCATGAAGGCGGTGAAACAACCTTCGGTGGTTCGGTACAGTATGGCCAGATCTATAACAGCAAAACGGGTAACAACGGTGACCGCTATGCCCTAGCACTGCACTTAGACAGCAGCTACAAAGGTTGGAACTTGCAACTACAAGCGATGCAATATGAGTACGACGCTGCTGATGCTGAAGATCCAAACAAAATCGGTGTATCGGTTGTTAGCTGGCAGTATGAGATCGCCTCTAAAGGTCAAGCTTACAGCGTTAACTTAGCGAAAACCTTTAATACTGATTGGGGTAGTGTTAAGTGCTACAACGATTTTGGCTTAATGACGCCAGATGTTGATGACGATGATTACGACAACAGCATGCAAAACGTGACCGGCTGTGCAATTTCAGCAGGCCCAACTTACACCATGGTCGATTTTGTTATGGGTAAAAACATGACCTTCTCAACTGCCAACAACGACCACGTTGGCCTACCAGAGATGGGTGATGATTGGGACAAACGCGTAAACATCAACTTTGGTTACTATTTCTAAAGGATAAAGAAATAGCCAACTAAAGCGTAGGCGGGGAAGTTGCTCCCACTTCTCCACCTACCACCCGCATTTCTATTCATCTATAGCGCACAAATTTCGACGGTTAAACTGCCTCAGTTGTAACCCCTACAAGTCGATTCAAATTCGGCCAGAATCACCCATTTCAACAAGAAAAAACCATGAAAATAACAGTAAGATTGCCCCTGTACCTCAGCGTTGCAGCGCTTTTATCTACGCCAGTATTAGCCACTGAATATCACTTCGGTGGATTTTTAAAGGCCAATGCTCGCTACGTTGAAGGCAACATTGCCTTTCAAGACAGCTGGACTGGAGGGGGAAGCGTGACTGAATCGGCTAAGCGCAGCCAATTTAGCGCCGCTGAAAGTCGTTTTAACGTTAGCGCTAAACAGGGCGATGTCCACGGTTTTGCTGAAATCGATTTTGCTGGCTCATCCCAAGGCAATGCGGTGTTTTCAAACTCTTACAGCCCGCGCCTCAGACATGCCTTTATAGAATACCAAGGCGTCACTGCAGGGCAAACATGGTCAACCATGGTTAATACCAGCACCTTCGCCGAAACTGCTGACCTTGGTGGGCCACTCGTCGGCCAAACAATGGTGCGCCAAGCGCTGGTGCGTTATCAAAGTGGTCACTGGCAGTTTGCATTGGAAAATCCCTACAGCTATGGCACCACAGAACAAAGCACAGATTTACAAAAGCAGTGGATAGATCCCAGCAACGACTATGTCCCCGATGCAGTTATCCGCTATGACCAGCAAGGCGACTGGGGCAATGTTTCAGTTTCAAGTTTACTGCGCTATTTAGACCCTGATGATAGCGCCCAATTTGGCGCTGGCGTATCAGTTGCTGCTAAACTTTACACCTTGGGTAAAGATGACCTACGGCTGCAACTGCATTACGGCAACCTAGGTCGATATGTCGGTACCGATGCAGCACGAGACATTGTCAACGGCGAACTTGAAACCACACGTTCAGCCATGGTTGCCTACCGTCACTTTTGGACCGACGCCACCCGCTCAAGTCTATTCTACGGTCACACCACCACAGAGGTGGAACAAACTGATCGCTTCCACATTGGTGCCAACATTTTTACCAATTTAACGCCGGTATTAGCGCTGGGGGTTGAGCTAGGACGCTACCAAATAGATGACCAGCAACCAGCATATTCACTGCAAAACCCTGCAAAAGGTTCGTCAAACTACGCTCAAGTGAGTTTGCAGTTTTACCTTTAATGAAATCGATAGAAAAGAATATTCGCGACCCTGCTCACGAATAAGTTTGTTAAGCAAAACACGGCGTGATCTATTTCAAACTTACACCCTCACGATCGCATTATTGTTAGTTCAAGCCCGTTAAAACGAGCAAAATATCGCAGCAAAAGCTGCATCAGCTAAAAATAGGATAGGAATGATGAAACTAAAAATGATCTTCGGCATCGCCGCAATGACCTCTTCAGTCGCTATGGCGGCGGGACCGCAGTGTGACCATGCACAACTTCCATACCAGCAGATGACGCCAGTGCCATATGACAGCACCCCATATTCACCACAAGACACTATGCCAGTGCAATGTAGTAACCCTGAAGTTGAAGCTTATATTGCTGACTGGGAAGCGGGCAAAATTGATTTCAATAGCATTAAATCAAATAGCAGTATCGCTGCTGATCAACGCTTCTGTAAAACACTCGATGATGACGGTAATGTATTAGAAGTTAAAGACTGTGATAAGTCTAAATCACCTGTTGGCTACATCTGGAAAGAGCTATCTGATAGCCCAACGGTTATTGGTATTACTGATGGTGGTAAATCAGACCATGCACCACACTTCCATGGTCAGCCAGAATGTTACTACGTCGTCAATGGTGAAGGGCAAACTCTTGCTGATAACCAGTTTAAAAAACTTGGTACTGGTCAATACTTTTATATTCCTGGTGCAACAATCCACAACACTCCAATCATGTCTGACAGAGGTTTAGGCGTGATGTACTGGTACCCGAACAATGCACATTTCAACGGCTTCAAATACTACTGGCGCAAAGATGTTAAAAACCTACGCGTAGCAGAAGAAGCATTCGACCGTGTTGATGAGATCCGTAAGCGTGACCTCAACTTAGGCCCATACGGTACCAACGAAAAAGTCTTTAAGTAATCGTTACCACTTTAAAACCGACAATATTAAAAGGGCTCATAAGAGCCCTTTTTCATACTTATCAACGCCATTAAAACGCCTCATTGACGTTAAAGTAAAAGCCTGTGTCGCCATCGCCCCAGGCCATATCAAGCCTTAAATTGACCCTAGGTTTAACTTCAAAGCGATAACCGACACCGCCATTAGGTAATAATTGATCGCTGCTAAACTCACTGACATCATCAGCAATAGCACCTACACCGCCCCAAAAAACCATGCCATGACGACCCGGAAGGTTGAGTCGATACTCCACTTGGGTCATCAACATCTGTTTATCTCGATAACGCCCCGAAGTATAGCCACGCAGTAAGTCGCCGCCACCCGCCTTTGAAAGTTGATCCCAAGGGACATCACCGGAGGTAAAGCGACCACGAACCTGCCAGGCTAATATATCTTCACCACGGCCACTTTTCAGGTATTCGCTATATAGCGCATTATAAACATCGAAGTCCGTTTTACTGCCCAGATACTGCCGATAGAAAGCCGCATCGATCTCCAAGATCCGCCCTGACTGCGGGTTAAGTACATTGTCGCGGCTGTCGTGATTCAGCAGTAAGTTGACGCCGACACTGCGGGAGCTATCTTGTAATATCTCGGTCTCCACACTTGAATCTAAAGAGTTAATGCTATCTGCGCTGGCGTAGCTAAAATCAAATCCTATACCAAAAAAACTGCTGGGGCTCATGCGCTGTAGCAACATAGGATTGACCGAGATGATGCGTTGATTGAACTCAACCCGATTAACGTCACTATGGTTATTATCGTAACCCACACCATAAAACACATCCGGTGCGTCAAAAAACTCGGCGTTAAGATAGAAGCGTTGTCTGTCTTGGTTAATGAAGGTCTTATTGGCTATCGCGACACCTAAAGCGCCATTAGTGGATGCCAAGCCATTAATGACTAGTGAGGATAGCTGGCTAACCTCATCATCGGGATCATATTGGTATAAACCAACCGCAGAGATCCCCACCCCCAAATCCATCTCAGGGTTATAAAAAGGCCCCGGCAGGTAGCTAAAGTCGATAAGCTTGTCAGAGTCAAACTCGCCATCGGCACCAAGAGTCGCTAAAAAATCTTCCAGCCAGCCTTGTGATTCAGCGTCCACGTGCTGCTCTGGAGCAGTAACCTGCTCACTAGCATCTGCGATTGCAGTGCTCAGCGCTAAAATAAGCCCACAGCAGACCCCGACAGCTTTGGCGCTATAACCCATATTCATGGTTGCACCTCTAATTCACTAAGATGGGGCGCCTTTTGCTCTATATGCTCAGCTAACTCAATATTGTCTTGAGTTTGGTTGTATTCACTGATGCGATAGAAATCCTGGTGACTAAATCCATTACGCCACAACGACTCAGGAATGTGCCCAAAGCTGGCTTGAAACTTGTCCGCCACCCGCAGCTTTTGCTGGGCGATGGCATCGATATCGATACCATGTATGCTGTTAGTCAGCGCTAAGTGGTGAGGTTGAACATCAGCCTGATAAAGTTTGCTAACTTCTGTCCACTGAACATGTGATTTTGCCTGCGCCTCCGGTACCAAATAGGGCGACTGCTTATCCCCTAACTCGTAGTGACGTTTAAGCAACATAAACTTGCTCGGCAGCGGCTGCTTAGAGTCCCACCACACGCCATCAATCACATCAAACATGGCATTGGTTTGCGCTATCGTTACCGGCTCTAACCAGTCAAGCGTCGCACTGAGCCATTGGGTCATATGCTGGTTAAACAGTTCCTTATTCATCGCCAGATTATTGCTTAGCAAGGCCAGTGCGATTTTGGCGCCCAGCATGTTGGAATAGAGATCTTCTGGCGAATAAGCAGATACCGCCTCAGACCAAGGTGCCCAGCTACGGTAACCATGCCACTGGGCGATTTCATGTGCTTCTGCCATAAAGTAAGCTTGTCTGACTGCAATTGTCGCTGCCACCTCCCAACGCTGAGCAGCGGTTAACCCTTGGGTATCAAAGGCCGTCAACTCTATGGTGCGTGGGCCTATCTCATTAGGTAATACAATAGATTGTGCCTGCCCTAACTTGGGGAAAATACGATAGAACAGTGCAATGGCATTGTCGGCGGTATCGCGCACATGGGCCAAATCGATAAAGCCGCCGCGCAGGGTATAGATCTGGCCGTTGTTTTCTCCGCCACGACTGCCGTTAGGTGCATCTTTCTGATAGCTGAATGTGCCCGCCTCAAAAGCATGTGGCCCAACGCTGTCGACCGCTAGGGTATTGGCATAGCGAAAGAATGGCACTGATATTGACGCTACTTGCACTTTTTGAGCATTACCAAATGCGCAGCAAGGCCGAACATCTTCCGGCATCCGCACCAATGGTAAATCTTGCAGCACAACCTCACCCAACAGTAATGGATCAGGCTCGCTATCGAGTGCCGCAGCAACTGCTGTTTCACTCGGTAGCGCCCGCACTTGCCAGTCAGCACTGCCGCATCCAGCCAGTAACAGTAGCACTGCTATAGTAGTGATGCGCAGCTGGTTAATCTGAGCTAGCATCATTGGATGAATGCCTTAATCGCGCGGCTGATGATATCAGGATGGTCATTACTCAGCCCATGGGCTGCTTCGGGAATAACCACGATTGGCGAGTTGAGGTAATCAGCCAGTTGAATGCCTGATGCTAATGGAAATACGACATCGTGCTCGCCCCAGATAAGCATACTTGCGGGCAATGCATCGACGTTGATATTGCTCGCAATACGATCTCTATCTTCAGTTAAGCCACCGATAAGCTGACGTTTTTCATCAAGATGTTTAGCAAAATAGCGCTCAAAAATAGCACTGTCGATAAAGCTCGGGTACCAAGGGAAATCGATAAATGTTGCTTCCAATAAACGGCGCATCAGCTTAGGTGATTGCGGCACAAAAATATCGCTTGCATCCGCAACCCCAAAACGCTGATTCATTGCCGCTAAATCGGCATTTGAGAACAGTACCCCAGGACTTGCCAATAGCACTGCTTTATCTACTTTGGGTTCATTAATCATTAAGTCAAATGTGACAAAACCGCCATAAGAGATCCCAACGACATTGACCTTATCAAGTTCGAGTTTATCGATAAGCTGGGTCATTGCTTTGGACTGCACCTCTAAGCTTGGCTTAGCTTGACTCACTGAATCGCCAAACCAAGCAAGATCGGGGGCTATTACGCGGTAGTTTTGACTCAATTGCAGCATCACCTGCTGCCAGCTCGTCACAGCGCTGCCACCAAAACCATGAATGAGCAGTACGGTTTTTCCTTGCCCTGCCTGCCAATAGTTAAGCGTCCCCCCCTCACAAAGAGTGACTTGTTGCTGCACAAAACCAGCTTCTATCAGTAATGACTTTTCAGTCGAGTCAACCTTATCGACGATAGAACATCCAGCCGCTAATAACACAAAAAGTAATAGATTTATTATCCGCATAACTCCCCCTGTCATTCGTAAGCTAGAATCGGTAACCGAGTCCCATCATGAAGCTGGTGCGGGTGCCGAAACCTAACTCCATTAACAGATCTATGTTCTTAGTAATGCCCACTTGACCGCCCAATAAGCCATTCCATTTATCTTCAAGATGCTGGTTTACTTCAAACTTAGCATTGCCCAGTGGAATACCAATATCGCGCAAGTAGCCGCTAAAGGTTTGCTCAACATTTTGGTACATGGCACCAACCCAGACTTGAATATCATGCTGCTCATAGCTCGTCCTGTAACCCGCGCGAGGAGAGACGACAATGCTGCTGATCTCACCGTCTAAAATATCGAGGTTAGTATTGGTGTAGTTAACATCCAGTAGAGCAAACCAGTTGCCAATACCGCCCACTAATGTGCCGCCAACACCATAAGTGGTGCCTTTAAAGTTGAGTTCAAAATCAAAAGGATCACTTGTGCCAAAACAAGGAGCGACCAAGCAGGCAGCCGGCGGCAGAATAGTTGACCAGTCAGCTTCTAACTGCACATTGGCGACGCTACTCCCTTTTGTATGCCCAATAAGGCCATAAAGGTTTAAGAACGGCAGCACCCAAGCATCCGCTCTAAATGTAATCGTCTCCGAGTCTTGCTGTGCTTCGCTGCCCTTAATACTCAGCAAGTCATCTAAGCCACCCAAGCCAGAAAATGCGACAGAGTCGACGACTAGCGGTTGTTCCATAGTCATATAATTAAAAGTAAAACCGTAGGGCTTTGGCAGTTCATGACCAAGATCTATCGCTTCTTGAGCCCAAATAGGAAAAGTACGGTCATAGCGCTCTTTATGAGGCTCCCGCTCTATTGCGTTAGCAGATGTCATACACAGCAGCATCGACGATACCGCCATAATTTTTAAAAAATTAAGCATGTCTAGATTGAGCCTATAAAGAAATAATGAGGTAAATGATGTTTAAATGAAGGTCAAACGGGTTGAACTTAAACCAAACAATCCATTAGCAGTGGGCAATTATTACCCATTAAGCTGAAGTGACGCTGAAGTTAAACTTAGAATGAGACAAATAGAGTTAATACTCTAAATCGTAATCTATGAATATTAGAACTGAACTTATCGCTTACCAATAAGTATTTTTGGCGAATAAAAATACTCGCGTTCTTGCTCATCAAGCTGAACGTAACCATAACAGCCGCTAATAGACTTGAAATAAGTTGCCATTTAGCGACACTTATATTCATTACCATAAATAAAAACAAATAATTTAATCCATATAGATCATACAATTAACGGTACTGCATTCTGTTACTTATAGCTAAAACAGAAAACAGAACGATCGCTAATATCATTCAGTTATTATTCAGCTACTGTCCCCTACTATGGCTCCAACAAAACGAAACACCAGATTGGCAATTAGCACAATCAAACTATTTCTTAGTGTGGGAGCACAAACATGAAAACTAAATCACTTATCTTAGCGTCTGTAATCGCAACTGTAATTTCGGCACCAACAATGGCAGCTGATTGGTTTATCGGCGGCGGCGTCGGTGCACAAGAGAACACCTATAAAGGTTCTTACGTACCAGAAATTCAAAACCCAATTGCTGGTGGTCCACAAACACAATCTGTCAAAGAAACTGAAAGCAATGCAGTTTACGAACTAAGAGCTGGTGTTTATTTAAATGACAACAACCGTGTATACGGTACTTACTCTTACAACTCAGATGATTTTTCTAAGCAGCAAAGCTTCTTAATGTCATATGATTACCTAGTTGGACTTGGCGATAGCAACAAGCTGAACTGGTTCATTGGTGCAACAGCGGGTATGAACCACATAAGTCCAGACACTAGCACACTAGACTCTAAGAACAGATTCGTATGGGGTGGTCAGACTGGTATTATGTATAAGATTAACGATAACCTAAGCACTGAAATTGGTTACCGTTACCTTAAGCAAGACTATGAAGAAAACTTAGGTCCTGAAGCAGTACCATATAACGGCGCTGTAGCCGGGACAGAAACTGCCTCTTTGAATGACAGCCAGCAACTATACCTATCAGTAGACTACCGCTTCTAAGCGAGTCGAAAATAGATAACTGCCTAACGCTAGCGCTACAGGCAAACATAAAATCCAGCAATACTATAATTGCTGGATTTTTTGTATCTGTAACTGTCTTGCCAGCTCAAGCACCATTAAATAACTAACTGTGCTAGGTTATAGCAATCGAGCCATATAACAGAGAGCGCTGATGTGCGGACGGCTTAATATTATCGATGACATGTTTGTGCAGGCATTGATGGAAGATCTGCGCATCAATAACAGCGAACAGATGTTGTTTTCACGCTTTAAAATGCCCACCAATGACATCAGCATTGTGCGTGAGCATAATGGCGAGCGATTTTTGCAAACAGCCTCATGGTGGCTACTACAACAAACCACCTATGATGGCTTTAAGCCAAGCCGATTTACCTCTTTTAATACCCGTTACGACAAACTCAATCAGCCCAACAGCGCAGGCTATAACGCCTTTAGGGAAAGCCGTTGTATTGTGATTGCTAAAGGCTTTGGTGAAACAGAAAAGTCTGGCTCAAGCAGCGTTTACCATGATTTTATCGCTGAAGATGCAGCGATTGCCTTTGGCGGTTTATTTAGAGAGTGGCATCACCCGAGAACGGGTGAAAGTGTCACCTCTTGCTCGATTATCACTAATGCTCCTCACCCTGACTTAATGCCATTCCATAGCAAAGCCAGCCCAATGGTTTTACCTCAAGATGAGTTAATAATGGCTGCATGGCTAAACCCGAATAATCAGCAGGTAGATATGTTTGATGATCTATTAACGCCTGCGCTTAGGCATGACTTTGAAGTGCAACAAATAGATAAACCCAGCTTGCATAACCCCATTGGTCAGTCATCAAGATTAACGCCCAATGACTTCCTCGCTGGTCAATAAATAAAAACTTAAACTGACTACCTCGGGCTAAACCTTAGCGGCCGAAATTCAGATGTGCTAAAACAAGGGGCAGGCAAATAGCATCAGCCATTGTAAGATGTGATTAAACCGTCAAACCCCACATATCAAACGTCTCTTGGCAAAGCTGCTCTCTGAAGTCTGGATGAGCAATCGCAATTAAGTCTCGCGCTCGTTCACGCAGTGATCGACCTCTTAAATTGGCAATACCATATTCGGTGACAATATAGTGTACATGTGCGCGAGTGGTAACCACTCCTGCACCTGGAGATAACACGGTTGCTATTCGAGAAACTTTGCCACCAGCAGCGGTACTTGGCAATGCTATGACCGAGCGCCCCCCATCAGATAAACCCGCGCCGCGGATAAAATCCATCTGCCCACCTACTCCAGAGTATATTTTAGTCCCTAAAGAGTCGGCGCAGATCTGCCCTGAAATATCCACCTGCAGTGCCGAGTTTATCGCCATCATATTGGGGTTTTTACGTATTATTGAGGTGTCGTTAACCTGTTCAATATCCATGAAAATTACCGACGGGTTATCATCAACATAATCGTAGAGCCGCTGGCTTCCTAGTGCAAAACCGGTGACAATCTTACCCGGATGCACTTTTTTGCAGCGATTAGTGATCACCCCTTGCTCCACTAGATTAAGCACCCCATCAGAGAATAATTCGGTGTGTACCCCAAGGTTTTCATGCTCAGTTAAACAAGATAGCACCGCATCAGGAATAGCGCCTATACCCATCTGTAAGCAATCACCATCACGCACTAGCTTGGCAACATTTTTACCGACAGCCAGACTGACCTCATCACTCGCTGCTAGTGGGTGCTGTGGCAGCGGCGTGCTCTGCTCAAATACCGCAGCAAATTTATCATAATGAATAAAACCATCGCCATGGGTACGCGGCATTTGTGGATTGATATGAGCAATGATTTTCTTCGCTACCTGACAGGCTGCCAGCGTGGCCTCTACTGAGATCCCTAAAGAACAGATCCCATGTTTATCCGGTGGCGATACTTGAATAATGGCAGTATCAATAGCTTGCTCACCAGAACGAAATAATTTGGGTACTTCAGAAAGAAAAATAGGTACATAATCTGCGTCCCCTTTCTGTAGCAATGATCGTGTTGGCAAGCCACCAAAGTAACAACGGTGTCGCAGATGCCCTATAAGCTTTTCATCACTCAAAGACTCCGCACATTCAGTGTGCAACTGTAACAAAGTTAAGTCATGTTTAGTCAGTGCATGTTCGGCCAACGCATTCAGTAACAGTGTTGGGGTTGCTCCCATAGAGTGGGTCCACAGTGTTTCACCACTTTCGATTAAAGACACTGCTTGTCGTGCACTACTGCAGATAATTGGAGCCATCAAAGATACCTAAAATGATTATTCTGTCTTTAGTGTATGAGGTTAACTCTGCCATTAACACTCTTATACTATCCAGTTAACATTAGTTTGATCTTAAACAACTCAAGCGATACCTGTGATTCTGATTGGCAACGTAAAGCATTAATGCTTCTCTCACACTCAAACGAAAACGAGTATTGAGTCTTGCTTACATTAATAAGCTTAATTAATCTGGCGGCTCAATAACTCAACTTCAACGATTATTAATAGACATTAACAATACAAATCTCCCCCCTCATTTTAAAACACACAAATAAAAACAATTATCACTTGAGCTAATGAATAATTATGAAAAGTTATTAAACATTATTAACAGAGATATTTAAACTTATTAATGAAATAGGGTAATTAAATTTATTCATGAAAAAAAATAAATATTCATTCATATATATAATTATAAATAAATATACCTTTAACATTTAAATGAAAATTAAATCCGCGTTGTAAACCTCAGCCAGAAAATAAAATAAAAACCTAAAAATCAACAACATACAAACCATACACTTAAAGCTAAAGTTATATACACCCGCATTAACCATCAAGCGCTAAATAAAGATCTCGATCACGTATAAATTATTTTTAAATTTAAAATCACAACTTCATAAATACCTATTTAGTAATAGGTGTACATTCGAACTACAATTCCCCTGCAAAATAATTAACAAAAATCACTAAACCGTAAAACAATTAACCGTAAGGCTAAGATGATGAACAAATGTATTATCACTAAGTTACTCTGTGTGATATTCGCTTTCGCTTGCTTATCCCTGCCAGTTCAGGCGACCGCCTGGAGTCAGCTCACTGGTGAACAACTGGAGCAGCAACTGACGGAGAAATTTGCTGAGGGTAATTACTCCAAAAAAGGCGCTGACTCCTGCCTAATGTGTCATAAAAAAAATCCCACTGTGATGGCTATTTTTGATGGAGTGCACGGCAATTCAAGCCAAGCAAATTCACCAATGGCAGGTCTTCAGTGCGAAGCGTGCCATGGTCCACTAGGCAAACACAATAAGGCTGGCAAGGAGCCGATGATAGCCTTTGGCAAAGAAAGTAAGTTGCCCGCTCAAACTCAAAACAGTGTCTGTCTTGGATGTCATAACAACCCCGAGCAGATGGCATGGCATAGCAGCAGCCACAACCTAGACCAAGTCGCCTGTAGCGATTGTCACAGTATCCATACTGATAAAGATCCGGTAATGGATCCGCTCACGGTCAATGACAGCTGCACCTCTTGCCACTCCCAGCAAAAATCAGCCATGAATAAGCGTTCATCTCATCCGTTGAAATGGGATCGAATGACCTGTGTCGATTGCCACAACCCTCATGGGTCTTTGAGTGAAAGCGCACTTAACCGCAACACAATCAATGACACCTGTTACAGCTGTCACGGCGAAAAACGCGGACCAGTTCTATGGGAACACGCGCCGGTGACTGAAAACTGTGCAAATTGTCATAACCCTCACGGCAGCGTGAATGAAGCCATGTTGACTTACCGTGCACCTCAGCTGTGCCAACAATGCCATATGGATGACGGCCATGCCAGCCGTGTCGTACAACAAGGCGGAACAGATGCCTTTGGCGGCGGTAAGAGCTGTCTCAATTGCCATAGCCAGATCCATGGTTCTAACCACCCAGCTGGCAGTAAGCTGCAGCGCTAATCAGGAGTCATTAAAATGAGATTCAAATTAAACCTGATCACATTATCATTTCTCGCAATATCGAGCGTGGTAACAGCCTCGGCAATGGCAGCGGACTTTGGCGTTAACAAGGCTAATACTAGCACTGTTAAGCAGGACAAATTCCAATGTAAACGTTGCCCTAAAGTGGATGGCTATAGCGGCACAATTGGTGTCAATGCCGCTTATATCAACAGCGATGACATTCATTCTGGCAATGCATTCGGTACCGATAAAGATGGCGCTAACGCCAGTGTCGATGCCGATCTTAAGTATCAAAATGATGCTGGCTATAAGGCGCTGTTTCAGGCTCACCGACTCGGCCTTGATAATAGCTTTGCTCATCTAACAGCTGGTAAGTCTGGCCTGTATACAGTAACAGCAGATTATCAACGCCTAACCAGTTATCAATCCGGCGATGCATTCAGTCAGCTTTGGTACAAAGATGATTTATTGACCCCGAGCGTGCACACTCAGACCCAACAGCTCTCCCTGCAGAGAAACCAAGCTGGCTTGGGTCTGAGTTATGGCCGAGATTTTTATAAGGCTTATGTACGTTATGACCATGAACAAAAAACTGGAAATATAAGCAGCAGTATTGTCACGCCACGTCCGGTTAATTTTGGCCAGCCTGTCGATGCCAATACAGATAACCTCACCGCTGGGTTGTCACTATCTGGTGAGCACTGGGTGACTGATCTCAACTACTTCGTTAGCCAGTACCAAAACGATATTGGCGCCTTAAGTCTGCCCTATCTTTATGACGTCTTTGCTGCGACCCCAGACAATCAGGCACATCGACTTAGCCTCTCTGGCCAATATCAAATAGGGCGCACCGTCATAAGCGGTCGTCTAGCGTCGGGAAAAATGATCCAAGATGATGCTCTCATTCAGATGCCTGGCAACCCGCTACAAAACTGGGATGGTGAGGTCAAAACCTTAGACGGCAAGTTCGCTGTCACTTCGCTTGTGAGCAACAAGTTCAGACTCGGTGGCAGCGTTGATTACAGCAAACGTGACAACAAAGGTTCGATATGGGAGTTTGCGCAATTTGAAGTTAACGGCATCACGGGTGCATTTAAGCAAAATGTACCGTTAGATACTGAGCGTCGTGGGCTTAAGGTTAATGCCAGTTACCGCTTAAGCAGCGACTATCGCCTGCAAGCTGGCTACGATCGTAAAGAGATGGAGCGTAGTTATGGCGACCGCGAACAAACCAATGATAATGCACTCTGGGCGAAGCTAAATATCCAAGCGCTTGATAACCTCAAACTTAAATTGAAGGCTACCTTAGATAACCGCGATGGCAGTGAATATCAAACTAACGCACTGACGTCATCAGAAACCAACCCGTTGCTCAGAAAATATTATCTAGCAGATAGAGAGCGCACCGCCTTCGAAGCTAAGTTCAATCACACCCCAACTTCATGGCTCAGCCTAGATCTAAGCGCTCGTTACGCTAATGACGATTACAACCAGACCCAAATTGGTCTAACGGAATCTGAAGATTACGGCTATGACATCAACCTTGGGTTGCAACTCAACCAGCACCTATCGGCTTACGCCTTTGGCGGACAGCAATGGATCAAATCTAATCAAGCAGGTAGCCAGGGCTTTTCAACAGCCGATTGGTACGCCGATATCGAAGATGACTTTATCAATCTAGGGGCAGGCTTCAACTATAGCGGGCTGATGCAAAATAAGCTCAGCTTGGGCGGCGACTACCTGTTCGCGAATTCAAGTAGCGATACGTCAGTCACCTATAACGTCACAGCGCCTCTCGGAGATTATTACTCCTTCAATCATAGTCTCCAACTACATGCGAACTACGCATTGAGTGAAGAGATGGCGCTAAAACTGGCTTACCAGTATGAGCGCTACTACGACACCGATTACGCGCAAATTGATGTCGATACCGTTCCGGGACTCACCACTTTAGGCGACCTGAACCATAACTATAACGCGCACCAAGTGATGTTGTCGTTTAGCTACCAGCTGCGCTAATGCAAACAGTGCTAACTATAACTGCAATGAGGATATGATAATGGAACGCAGAAGTTTCTTAAAAATGAGTGCTGCACTAAGTTGCGCAGCAACAGTGTCTGGCTGTAACTCAGGATCGAATGATGTTGAAGTCGTACCGCCTACGCCACCGGTTGCAGGTGAAAACCTAAACTGGTCGGCTTGTCTGGTTAACTGCGGCTCTAACTGCCCGGTACAGGTTTATTCAACTGATGGAGTGATCACTCGAGTAGAGTCAGAGTTCACTACTACAGATAAATATGGCGATCATGATGTGCGCGCCTGCCTTCGTGGCCGCTCTCTGAGAAAGCGTGTCTATGCTCCCGATCGCCTTAAATACCCAATGAAACGTGTTGGCCCGCGTGGCAGTGGGCAATTTGAGCGTATTACTTGGGATGAAGCGCTCGATCTTGTCGCTGAAAAACTGCAAGGCACCATCGACCAATATGGTAACGAATCGATTCACTTCACCTATAACTCAGGTGCCCGTTATCACTTTTCCGGTAAGCAGTGTCTTTACCGTTTGATGAATCTTAAAGGCGGTTACCTTAACGCTTATGGCGACTATAGCTGGTCGCAAATTTACGAAGCGGCAGGACAGACATACGGCTCAGCAGGCCCAGGCTGGCAAGGCAGCAGCGTCTCTGAGATGCAAAATTCTGACCTGGTATTGATGGTCGGTTATAACCCATCTGAGATCCGCATGAGTGGTTCAGGTGAAGCCTATGACTTCCTGATGCAAAAGCAGAAGAATAAGTTTAAGACTATCTTGATCGATCCTCGCTATACCGATTCTGCGGTAGGTAAAGAAGATCAGTGGATTGCAATTCGCCCAGGTACTGACGCTGCGCTGTTCGAAGCATTGGCCTATGAATGGATCACCACCAACACGGTCAATCAGGCCTTCTTGGATAAATATTGTGTCGGCTATGACGAAAAGACCATGCCTGCTGGCGTTGGATATGAAGCAAGCTACAAAGCTTACATTCTTGACAACACTACGGTAGGTGACTCAACACCAGGTGCGAACGCTAAGACACCTGAGTGGGCTGCTAGTATCACAGGGATCGAAGCGCATATCATTGTTGAGCTAGCCAGAGAACTGGCTGCGGCTCGCGCCCCGTTCATCCAGATTGCCGCCTCGTTAAACCGTCAGGCTGCAGGTGAAAACAATACCCGCGCAGGTTACATGCTGCCTATTTTATTAGGTCAGCTCGGTCTACCGGGCACTAACTGTGGTGGCTTGTGTAAAGGTTCATCGCTACACGCACCGTTTATGCCGACAGGAGCAAATCCAGTCAAAAAAGCGATCTCATTCTTTACCTTCACTCAGGCAATTGAAGACGGTAAGAACATGACTGTGCTGTCTGATGGCGTGCAGGGCGTTGAGCTTGATGACGACGGCGACGGCAAACTAGACACAGATATCAAAGCTATCATCAACTACGGTGGTAATGCCCTGATTAACCAACACTCAGATGTACGTAAAACAGAGAAACTGCTGCAAGATGAATCTAAGTGTGAGTTCATTCTGGTGGTTGATAACTGGATGACGCCAAGTGCTAAGTTTGCCGATATATTGCTGCCAGATGTGACTTGGTTAGAGTCTGAAGATCTTATCTACCAGAGCTACGCCGCAGGTGATACTGCAACGTTGGTGCAGATGAGCTCAGGCGTTGATCCTATGTTCGAGAGCCGTCCAATCTATGAAGTCTGTGTCGAACTTGCTAAGCGTATGGGTGTAGAAGCCGAATTTACCGAAGGTAAGAGTCGTAAAGATTGGCTGGATCAATTCTATGCAGAATCTAAAGCTGCAACACCAGAATTGCCAGAAAAAGAGGTAATGCTTAAGCAAGGGATCTATCGTAAGTACCTGCCTAATGGTGGTTACATTGTATTAGAAGATTTCCGTAATGATCCTGAAGCCAATCCGCTGGGAACCCCATCTGGCAAGATTGAGATCTACTCTTCGCGTCTGGCAGAAAAAGCCCGCACTTGGAAGCTCAAAGAGGGAGATGTGATATCGGCACTACCAAAATATGTGCCGACTTGGGAAGGCTACGAAGATACTGAAACCAAGAAGAAGTACCCACTGCAACTGACTGGTTATCATACTAAAGGTCGTGCTCATTCAAGCTATCACAACGTCCCTTGGTTACGTGAAGTAGTGCAAGATGCGGTATGGATGAACCCACTTGATGCCAACACACGCGGACTCAAAACTGGCGACAGAGTCCATATCTTTAACGACCGCGGCACTATCGAAGTTGAAGTTAAGGTGACACCTAGAATCATGGTCGGCGTAACGGCACTCGGTCAAGGTGCATGGTTCCAACCTGGCAGTGATGTGGATAAAGGCGGTTGCTTAAACGTTCTCACGACACAACGCACCACACCGGTAACTAAAGGTAATCCTCAGCACACTAACCTGGTTGAAATCCGTAAGGTTTGATAGGAGTTAGCAATGAACAATAATATCCAATACGGCTTTCATGTCGACGCAAGCAAATGTACTGGCTGTAAAACCTGTCAGGTATCGTGTAAAGATCGAAAAGACCTTCCTGTTGGCATCAACTGGCGCAGGGTCTATGAATATGGTGGCGGACAGTGGACAGAAAATGGTGATGGTACTGTCAGCCAAGACGTATTCGCCTATTACATGTCAATCGGTTGTAACCACTGCTCTGAGCCCGTGTGTGTAAAGGCTTGCCCTACTGGTGCAATGCACAAACGCCGCGAAGATGGATTAGTACATGTTGCTACCGATCTGTGTATCGGCTGTGAAAGCTGCGCAAGAGCTTGCCCATACGATGCACCTCAGATTGATAACGATCGTAAGGTGATGACCAAATGTGATGGCTGTTTCGAGCGGCTAGCGGAAGGTAAGCAACCTTCATGTGTCGAGTCTTGCCCGATGCGTGCAATTGACTTTGCACCTATGGACGAGTTGAAGGCTAAGTATCCAGCAGCCATTCTACCCGATGTCGCTCCGCTGCCAGAAAGCAGTGTAACAACACCAAACTTACTCATCACTCCTAACCGTCATTCGCGCCCGAGTGGTGCCACCGATGGTGAAGTGTTGAATTTCTCAGAAGTTTAAACCCTGCTTGGTGTCATTCTTCTAGAATGGCACCTTTTTTTGCTGTCAATTGCGACACTTGTCGTGCACTAAATGAGGTTAATATGTCACTCCTTACTGAAAATGAACTCTTGGAATATCAGGGCATTGCACGCATTCTTCATAATGTACTTTTTAACGACCCGACACCCGAGTTGCTGCAGAGTTTTATCGAACACGATGTTGCTCAAAGCTGGCCTGAGTTCAGCGCTTCAGCCCTGGAGTCGAATGGTCGCGAGTTATTGTCCAATTATCTCAAGCTATGGACAGCTGATAAACAACAAGCCCTAAAACTTGATTATGCCCAACTATTCTATGGTCCAGGCGAACCTAACGCAGTTCCTTGGGGCTCGGTCTACCTAAGCGAGAGACAACTTCTCAATGATAAGACCACACTGGCACTAAAAGCCTTTTATCAGGAGCAAGGTATCAGCTTCGATCTCGATACTAATCAGCCCGTCGATCATATCGGCCTATACTTTGCTGTGTTAGACCAGATGTTTGGCCTATGGGCTCAAACCAAAGATAGCGAAAAAATTCAGCGCAGCTGCATCGTGTTACTTCAACAACATCTTCTTCCGTGGTCAGGTCGCTGTCTAGCGCTTATCAACGAACACGCAAAAACTGATTTTTATCGCGCGATAGCAATGCTAACCCAGGCCTTTTTAGAACAATTGATTGTTAGATTAAATATGATTCCGATGACGACACGCCTGTACCGATAGCGGCTAAAACAGCTTGCATTAAACAGCTAATACCAATTCCATTGAAGGATATACTCTGTTCAGGGCTTTCAATTCAAGGCGCATTGTGGAAGAAGTGGTTATTCCCATTTGAGACAATGCAAGCAGAAGTGGAAAGGCTGAGGGGCTCACATAGTACGAGTTTCAAAACGCTGAGCAGTCAAACTTTTAATGCAATTGGTATGATACCGATGGCAAAGCCAATCAGTAAATGGAAGTAAAACTAAAGAAAAGTCATCGAGGTAGATCCCAATGACTTTACTCAGCTTAAACCCGCTTATTCAGACATTGAAAGCAGCTAATTTATTTCAGGTAGGCGCTAAGGCTGCCTTGTTGGCCCAACAAACTCTGATACAGAGTGAATTGATTTTCAGCACGTTCAAGGTTATGACCTTGATGATGGATATGGAAATAAACGTCGCCGTTTAAGTGGTCGGTTAAAAACCTCACGCCAATCATTAAGCACATGACTTTGGCACCTAACCATAAGCTGCGGCGCTCTAGGTCAGATAGCACCGGTGCTAACTCGCCCAAATAACCTTTACAGATTGCGGCAAAAATAGACTCGCGCACAGTGACTTTATCTAATGCAGTTGAGTCTTCCTCTTCCGGGCTACAAAAAGTACGTACCATGTCACCAAAGTCATACATCAAGTAGCCTTTCATGCAGGTATCAAGATCAATAATCGCCATACTGCTCATATCGCGTTTATCAAACAGCATGTTGTTGATCTTGGTGTCATTATGGCAAATTCGGCGTGGTAGTTTTGCTTCAACCTCAGCAAGCTCTTGCAGTAGCTCAGTTTGTGCCATCACCATATCAACCCAGTGCTGACAAGCACCAAGTCGCCCTTGGCTATCGTTAGCTGCAGCGAGCGATAGCTGTTCAATTCGACCAGGAAGGTGGTGGAAGTTTGGAATAACATCTGCAATAAGCTCGGCATCAAGATCGCTTAGCGAGCAAGAGAAGTGACCAAAGGCTTTAGCCGCTATTTCAGCATGTGCTTCGGTGCTAACAACATCTACACTGTGGCTGTGGGGCAGATAGTTAATCGCTCGCCAGAAACCATCTTCACCAAGATCAACACAAAGCGTACCGGCCTGAGTCTGCTCAGGAGAAACGACTTGCAGCTGGTACTGCTGTTGCTGGCTCTTAAATGTTAAATGGCGACTGATCTTGTCAGCATTATGAACTAAAGCATCGGGAGTGGTAAAAACTTGAGTGTTGATTTTTTGCAGCACAAATTCTCGTGTAGGGCTCCGCACTAGAAAAGTATGGTTTATATGGCCATTACCTAATGGCGAAACTTTAGCGTTATCCATCTGCTCACCAAAGTGCGACAAAACGTTTTGTCTTATAAAATCAATCACCCAACTCTCCAGTTTCTGTCAATATCGTTGCTTCGACCTGTTTATCTTCCAGGTTTTCCATGCAAACTCATTATGTATTAGTAACGATGTTTAAACTGTTGCTAATTTTTCAAATAATTTCTGTTTAACCCAGTTAGCATCTTCAGGATAGGTAACACCATACCAAGACTCCTGCGCCACGCTGACATTCACACCGTATGTATTTTCGCTTGCAAGGTTTTGCTGCAATCTCGCTTGCACCACACTCGGCAGATAGCACTCGCTTTTAGCTTCACCACCGTGCTTAATAATAAAGTCTGTTAGCTGCGCTTCAATCACTGCAAAAATATCGGCGTTAAAACCCCAACATGTCATCGACACTAAAGCATCTCTAGCAATGGTTTGCTGTTTACCTGCAAAAGTACCAACTAGCTCATTAGCATGAGACTGAATATCTAACCACTCAGCAACATCAACAAGCTTGCCGTCCTTTACTTCACACAAACCACGGTTAACGCCACCGTTATCAGATAAGGTCAAATGGATTGGGTAGGCTACCATCATCCAATCGTCCACGCTGTTAACCAGCCCTTGAGCTAACAATGAAAAAGCACTATCGCCATAAAAATCATCGGCATTAATAACGGCCATTGGGCCTGTTATCAGCTTTCTTGCACTCCATAATGCATGCGCGGTACCCCATGGTTTTTTACGAGCTTCAAAATCAACATAATGCGCCACCGACTCTGGCAAGTCATCCAGTGACTGAATGCAGTAATCACAATGAAAATCCTGCGGCAATTTATCAGCTAAGAGTCGATCTAAGCTGGCTGCAAGTTCAGGACGGATCACTAACACTGCTCGATTAAAACCAGCTTTGTGAGCACTACGGAGCGACAATTCCAGCATGGTTTCGCCATTTGGCCCCAACCCCGCAAGTTGCTTGTCACCACCAAAGCGTGTGCCTAAACCCGCAGCAAGAATCACTAAGGTTAAATCAGCCATCTTGTCACCCATCGAGTCTGCTGGTATATGCAATTAGCGCAAACTATTACGCAAAAGTTAAGGCGAAGCAGTTTAATGACTCTCCCTTGCAATTTCCAGTCATACCTAACCACAATACTCTAAGTTATAAATAAGTGGCGAACGCTGCAACCTTTCCAATTGCGGCTTGGCTGCCTTTTAGGCTGAAGTTATAGCCACAAAGACTCACATTTCCGCGACGCGCCATATCAACAATAATCGCCTCAGTATCAAGCGGGGAAAAACGTGCTTCGGTGCCGGTATCGGCTAATAAACTCACCTCTACAGGGCGATACTCAGTGCCATTGTTAAACTTAAGCGCTGCACAGGTTCTATCACCTTTTGCTGTAGCAAGAGACCAAAGCGTTGTAGGTGATCCGGTCTCCCCTAGCCATCTTACAATTAATACATCATCTTCAAGTACCAGACTAAAGCCGTCCGGCAAGGTTGTCATTTTGCGCTCAACAGCAGGCGCCTTTACTAAAGTTTCTATCTCTGTAGTAGCTTGCTCTGCAGCACTGGCATCATCATTCGGTATTAGCGACCAAACACTTAATAACAACATGCAAACCAATAAAGCAGCCACTCCTGAGAACGCCATTTTTTGATTGGCCATAAGCCAGCGCTGTATTTTTATAAAGCTGCTACTTAAGCTTGCCTCCTGCGCGGGTGAATCTGTTGCAGAGCCATTAGCGAACCCAGCTTCAAAATCAGTTTCCGAGTTCGAAAAAGTAGTCGTTGCGGCTTCTTGATGACTCTCGCTGGCAGTTAACGTTGGCTCAACACGTACCCTTGAACCTTTTGCAGCGGCACGGTCGACGATTTTAATAGGACCTGAATATCCCTGTCGGTAACTAGCCTTTGAAATCGAGGGTAAAATAGCGATGTAGCCTATCGCGAGCGCCGCAAACACCATAAAGGTAAGCAGCAGCATCACACTGTCTATATGCACTAATGTGAGCAATACCAAGATAAATGGAGCCAGCGTTAATGCAATCAATCGCGGCGTTTTTCCACTATCTCGTAATCGTCTATAACTGGTTAAGCCTAAAATAGGTAGTAACAATATACCAACGACATACAATGCAGCTGTCGAGCCCAGTATTACTGCAGCCAATAACAAAACAAAGAAAATCAGTCCACTGATGACCGCAAATCGCTGGCCATTATCACGACCTACCAAACAAAAAAGTGCTGAAAACTGCATACCCTGATATTCCTACCTTCTCAATCAAACCTAAATGAAAGTGGATGACTTTCCACTTAACTGTATTTATGCTCAGGCGAAAACATAAAGTAAGTAAATAGCCTACCCAATTTGCCTGAAAATGTCAGTGTTTTAGCTGTATACAGCTAAATTAGTCTGAAAAATAACGTTAAGCACTAAATTATGCTTGAGCACGCTGTCATGACTAGCGCAAATATCATCCTAGGCTGTATAATGCGCGGCTAAATCTTTTCACTGGCCCCACAAAGGGCTAAAGCACCGGATAGGCAAAACATGACTGCACGCGGGAATCTATTTATCGTCTCAGCGCCAAGTGGCGCAGGTAAATCATCACTGATATCAGCTTTATTAAAAGATCAACCAGCTGATATGCAAGTATCTGTGTCGCACACTACACGTCAGCCTCGTCCGGGTGAAGCAAATGGTCAGCACTATCACTTTGTCAATCAAGATGAGTTTAAAGCACTCATTGCAGATAATGCATTTTTTGAGTGGGCTGAGGTATTTGGTAACTACTACGGCACTTCACGAGTCACCATTGAACAGACACTTGCACAAGGTATCGATGTATTTCTCGATATTGATTGGCAAGGCGCTCAGCAAGTGAAAAAAGTCATGCCGGAATCCATCGGGATCTTTATTCTGCCCCCTTCACGTACTGAGTTAGAGCGCCGCCTTACAGGTCGTGGCCAAGATAGCCAAGAAGTGATTGCAGGTCGCATGGCACAAGCAGTATCAGAGATGTCGCACTATAATGAGTATGATTTTATTTTAGTGAACGATGATTTCGACAAAGCGCAGAGCGATCTTTTAGCAATCATTCATAGCCAAAGATTAACCACTGCTAGCCAAATTCATACGCAAAATGATATGATTAAAGATCTGTTGGCAGACTAACTGTCTTCATGTACAATTTTGCGTCATTTTTTCAATCGATAAAACACTGGAGTTTCCAAACATGGCTCGCGTAACTGTAGAAGACGCCGTAAACAAAATCGGCAACCGTTTTGATATGATTCTGGTTGCAGCGCGTCGTGCTCGCCAAATCGCCGTGCAGGGTAAAGACCCTATGGTTGAAGAAGAGAACGACAAGCCAACGGTTATCGCACTACGCGAAATCGAACTAGGTTTAGTCACAGCTGATACTTTGGACGCCGATGAGCGCCAAACAGTTCGTGAACGTGAAGCAGCTGAAATTGCTGCTGTTGCTGCCATCGCTGAAGGCCGTAACGCTATATAAGGAGTAGAGTCACTTGTATCTGTTTGAAGGTCTCAAGGAGTCTGCTTCAGGTTATTTAGAACCTGAACAGGTAGAATTACTCAAGCAGGCCTATCAGGTGGCGCGCGATGCCCATGAAGGTCAGATGCGCACGAGTGGCGAACCTTATATTACCCATCCGGTTGCGGTAGCCCGCATCCTGGCCGATATGCGTCTCGATCATGAGACGCTTATGGCCGCACTCTTACACGACACCATCGAAGACACCCCTGTTACCAAAGAGGAACTGGCTGAAATATTCAGTGAGTCTATTGCCGAATTGGTGGAAGGTGTATCTAAGCTCGACAAGCTGAAATTTCGCGATAAGAAAGAAGCACAAGCTGAAAACTTCCGCAAAATGATGATGGCGATGACCCAAGATATTCGCGTCATCTTAATCAAACTTGCCGATAGAACGCATAACATGCGTACCTTAGGTGCTTTACGCCCCGATAAACGTCGCCGTATTGCCCGTGAAACCCTCGAAATTTACGCCCCAATAGCCAACCGTCTTGGTATTCATAATATTAAGAGTGAGTTAGAAGATTTAGGTTTTCATGCCTACTATCCGATGCGCTACCGTGTATTAAAAGAGGTGGTAAAAGCCGCACGTGGTAATCGTAAAGAGCTAATCCAAAGTATTGAAGCTGCTGTTGGCACTCGACTCGAAGACACTGGTCTTGAAGGCACAGTTAAAGGTCGTGAAAAGAACCTTTATTCCATCTACAACAAGATGCGTAATAAAGAACTGCAGTTTCAAGAAGTCATGGATATCTATGCCTTCCGAGTCATCGTTGACTCCATCGATACCTGTTACCGCGTTATGGGGGCCATGCATGGCCTCTACAAACCCCGTCCAGGTCGATTCAAAGATTATATCGCTATCCCTAAAGCCAACGGCTATCAGTCATTACATACTTCACTATTTGGTCCTCACGGCGTGCCAGTTGAGATCCAGATCCGTACCGAAGATATGGACCAAATGGCTGACAAAGGGGTCGCGGCACATTGGTTATACAAGAAAGGCAGCTCGCAAGAGCAAGGCACCACCACTCAAGTGCGTGCTCGCAAATGGATGCAGAGCCTACTCGAGCTGCAACAAAGCGCCAGTACCTCATTCGAGTTTGTTGAAAACTTCAAGACAGAACTATTTCCTGAAGAGATCTACGTGTTTACCCCTGAAGGCCGTATTCTAGAACTGCCCGTTGGCGCCACCGCAGTAGACTTTGCTTATGAAGTGCATACTGATGTCGGCAACACTTGTGTTGGTGCTCGCGTCAATCGCCAAGCATACCCGTTAAGCCAACCGTTAATTTCAGGCCAAACAGTTGAGATCATCACCGCCAAAGGTGCTCGTCCTAATGCTGCATGGCTCAACTTTGTGGTGACAGGTAAAGCGCGCGCTAAAATTCGTCAGCTGCTCAAGAGTCTAAAAGAGGATGATGCCGTTCTGCTCGGTAAGCGCCTATTGAACCATGCGTTAGGCGATACCAAGCTAGATGACTTGCCAAAAGAGCAAGTTGAAAAAGTGGTTAATGATACTAAGCACGACACGCTTGATGAGTTACTCGCCGATATAGGCCTGGGTAATGCAATGAGTATTGTTATCGCCCAGCGTTTACGTGGCGACCAAGTCGATGCCCAAGAGGCAAGGGAGTCACATACCATGCCTATTCGCGGCGCTGAAGGTATGTTGGTGACATTTGCTAACTGTTGTCGTCCGATACCAGGTGATGCGGTTATTGCCCATGTTAGCCCAGGTAAAGGCTTAGTGGTACATATGGAAAGCTGCGCCAATATCCGCGGCTACCAAGGTGAACCCGACAAGTATATCCCTGTACAGTGGGACAGCGCTGAAGGCGTTGAATATCAAGCTAACTTACGAGTAGAGATCGTTAACCACCAAGGTGCGTTGGCTAAGATCACCTCAATTGTTGCCGCTGAAGGCTCGAATATTCATAACTTAACCACAGAAGAGCGTGATGGGCGTGTATTCCTCATCAACCTAAGAATTTCTGTACGAGATCGTATTCATTTAGCTAACGTGATGCGCCGTATTAGGGTTTTACCTGAAGTACTGCGAACTTCACGTAACCGCTAGCTCATTTTAACTAAACATTAGTTTACTTAATACAAAGGGAAGATCATGGCAAAGAAGATTATCATTGCAACCGACAAAGCGCCGCAAGCTATCGGTACATACTCTCAAGCAGTAAAAGTAGGCAGCACAGTTTATCTATCAGGTCAGATCCCACTGAATCCTGAAACAATGGAAATGGTAAGCGATGAATTTGATGCGCAAGTAGTTCAGGTTTTTGACAACCTAACAGCTGTTTGTGCTGCCGCTGGCGGTTCATTAAGCGATATTGTTAAACTCAATATCTTTATGACAGACCTAAGCAACTTTGCCACAGTAAATGAAATTATGGGTCGCTACTTTGAGCAACCTTACCCTGCTCGTGCAGCAATCGGTGTTAGCCAACTTCCAAAAGGCTCATTGGTTGAAATGGACGGCGTAATGGAAGTGTAATTCCACTCCATTAACTGAAGAATCGGGCGCTACGGCGCCCTTTTTATTGATAAAAAAGTTTGGTAAAAGACATGAGTCCAGAACGCTTCGCTCGCATTAACAGTATGCTAGACAACCGCCAGCCAGATCTAACACTGTGTTTAGACAAGGTGCATAAAACCAATAATATTGCAGCTGTTATTCGCACTGCTGATGCGGTTGGCATTCATGAGATCCACGCAGTATGGCCTGAGATTGAGATGCGTGTTTCCGGCAACACCGCCTCTGGTAGCCAGCAATGGGTGAAGTCTAAAGCGCACAATAAAATGAGTGATGCAGTGGCTGAATTTCGCCGTCAAGATATGCAGATCCTCGCGACCAACTTCTCCGAAACAGCGGTCGATTTTCGCGAAATCGATTATACCCGCCCAACCGCTATTATTTTAGGTAACGAACGCGATGGCGTCAGCCCTGAAGGTATCGCTAGCGCCGATCAGCATGTGATTATCCCGATGATTGGTATGGTGCAGTCACTCAATGTTTCCGTTGCTGGGGCACTAATAATGTATGAAGCCCAGCGTCAACGTGAAGCAGCTGGCATGTACGGCACTCGAAAGCTTGATGAGCAATATTGTCAGATAAAATTGTTTGAACAAGGCCACCCTATATATGCCAAAGCCTGCCGCCGCAAAAAGCTCGCCTACCCGGCCATTGATGCAGCAGGCCAAATAGTTGCCGATGAGCAATGGTGGCAAAAGATGCGTGCGCCGTCAGAGTAAAGCCAATAAAAGACCGTGCTAGCACTGTAGGCTAGCACGTCAACTACTGCGTTAAGTCCCCACTCCCCTTCACTCAAAAGACGTGCTTTAATCGCTGCATTGCGAGAAATTATAACGAGCGTTTGAAAAAGTTGTCATAGATCACATTTTTCGCCATACTCAATATTGTCACATCAGGCTGTTAAACAAACGATTAAAACAAAAAAGCAGCAACAGACTGAATTGGAATTAACAATAATCAATATGGAATTGCGATGGAATCTTCTATGAAAACCCCAATTGAAATGCTTGAACATTGGGTTGAAAAACAAGGCGATCAAGTTTATCTAAAGCAGCCTATTGACGGCCAATACAAGACCTTTACTTGGCGTGAAGTACAGCAAAAAGTACAACAAGTTGCAGGCGCACTTAGACACTTGGGCTTAAACCCTGGCGACAAAGTTGCCATTCTTTCTAAAAACTGTGCCGAATGGTTTATTACCGATTTAGCGCTTATGCATGGCGGCTACATTAGTGTTCCTATTTACCCAACAGCCAATGCAGACACCATACGATACACGCTTGAGCACAGTGAATCTAAAGCGATATTCATCGGCAAGCTTGATTACTGGGCAGATCAAGAAAGTGGTGTTGGTGGTGAAATTCTACGTATGGCAATGCCTTACGATACCATGCCTGCACAATACCACTGGGATAAACTGCTCACCCTAGGTCAGCCGTTAATCGATGCGCCATTGCCTTCACTTGAACAGATCATGAGCTTAGTTTATACCTCAGGTTCGACAGGCAAACCTAAAGGCGCAATCCAAACTTTTGCTAGCTATGGCTGGACTTGTAACGCCGTAGTGCGAGATTTGAAAACTGACGTTGAAGATAGATTAATCTCTTACCTGCCACTGGCACACATCACCGAGCGTGTGGCAATACAAGGCTCTTCATTCTATTCAGGTAGTAGTGTCGCTTTTGTTGAGAGTCTTGATAGCTTCGTTGCCGATGTGCAGCGAGCTAGACCGACAGTATTCTTCTCAGTGCCACGCCTTTGGAGCCTATTTCAGAAAAATATTATCGATAAGATTGGTGCCAGTAAGCTTAATTTTTTACTTAAGGTTCCTATTGTTAGCGGCATCGTAAAACGTAAAATTCATGCAGGACTTGGCCTTGAGCATTGTCATCTTCTCGGTTCAGGTTCGGCCCCCATTCCGCCATCGTTGGTTAGCTGGTATCACAAAATCGGCCTTAATATTAGTGAAGCTTGGGGCATGACAGAAAACTGCGCCTACTCCATTATTAACCACCCATTTGATGCCAGTAAAATAGGCACGGTTGGACATGCTATTGAAGGTTGCTCTATCAAACAATCTGATGTCGGCGAACTCATGGTTAAGAGCCCAGGGTTAATGCAGGGTTACTATAAGCAGCCAGAAGAGACCGCAGCTTGCTTTGATGAAGAGGGTTACTTCCACACAGGCGACGTTGTCAGTATCGATGATGATGGCTGCGTTACCATTACCGGACGCGTGAAAGATAACTTCAAGACATCTAAAGGGAAATACGTTGCACCAGTGCCTATCGAGCGCAAGTTAGCACAAGATCTTCACGTTGAGATGATCTGCGTGATAGGTTCAGGTTTACCACACCCAATTGCATTAGTGCAGCTTTCTGAAGGCGCATCAATGCAGCCTAGAGAAGAGATTAGAACCTCTTTGAAAAATACTCTAGATGCGGTTAACCCTCACCTTGAGTCCCATGAAACAGTCGACGCGATTATTGTTGTCAAAGAAAATTGGGACGTCGACAATGATGTATTAACTCCAACGTTGAAGATCAAACGTCACGTATTGGAGAAAAACTTCAGTGAGAAAGTGGACGGTATTCGCGGTGGCAAAATCTGCTGGGAAGATGAAATTTAACTATCTTCCGATGACGCTTTAAAAATTAACAGCACACCTTTAGGTGTGCTGTTTTGTAATGACTGTACTTCAAAGTACCAGCTCCTCCTATCAGGCTAAATGGGTAAACTATATTTAATGCTTACTGGCTGATTATTTGTTGCGCTCTTAGCAAAAATAACTATGCTAGCCGTCCTTTTCATTTCATCTAATAAGTAGTGCTATGTTCACTTGGTTATCGATTATTGGCGGGTTTGTGATTTTAACCCTAGGCGCTGAATCACTAGTGAGAGGCGCAAGCAGTATCGCCCTAAAACTGGGCTTGTCACCGTTAATTATCGGCTTAACGATAGTGGCTTTTGGTACCAGTGCGCCAGAGCTTGCGGTGAGTATTAAGTCGGCTGTTGCTGGCAATAGCGGAATTGCGCTGGGGAATGTCATTGGCTCCAACATAGCAAATATAGGCTTGATCTTAGGTATTACCGCACTCATTCGTCCTATCAAAATTGAATCGCAAATGGTGAAACGTGATATCCCCATTATGATTGCAGCATCACTGCTATTTTGGGGCTTGCTACTTGATGATGGACTGAGCTTTATCGATGGTGCCATTCTTACCACTTTGCTCGTTACCTACTTAAGCTACAGCTATTTCACTGCTGACAAACAAACCTCTGCTGAGAATGAAACTGAAGACGCAGGACAAAGCCAATGGCTGTCAATCATCTTTATTATTGTTGGTATTAGTATGTTAGTCGGTGGTGGGATCTTGTTTGTTGATGGTGCCGTCGCACTGGCACAATCCTTCGGGATCAGCGAAATAATTATTGGACTGACTATTGTCGCGATAGGGACGAGTATGCCAGAGCTAGTGACTTCTATCGTTGCTGCACTCAAAGGGCAAAGTGATATTGCTATCGGCAATGTCGTAGGATCAAACCTGTTTAATATTTTGGGGATTTTAGGTGTCACCGCACTTATCCACCCCATTATTGGCAACGATATCAGCGCCCTTGATTGGCAGGTGATGATAGGGCTCGCCGTGATGCTACTCCCCTTTGCCTACACTGGTTTGCGTATTGGTCGCCGCGAAGGAGCGATCTTGGTATTAGGCTATCTAGCCTATATCAGTTACTTAGTGACTCAAGCTTAAATTGATGACAATTGTCATGCTGTTCTGGTGACGTTTGTGCCTACTGCGTCACCTAACAATCTCTAATAATGGTTCCGTACCCAATACAGGGCTCAAAAGGAGATTGATATGAAATCACTATTACTTGTTACTTCAATGGCTATTATCAGCCAATTTGCTCAAGCAGATACTATTAGCAATATAGATGCCGCAGCCAACCATATGGACGTTAAAACTTTACAGTCACTCACCGAACAAGGTGATGATTACCAGCAAGCCTATGCAGGTTATCGCCTCGCCATCAGCGCCAATATTCTAGGTCAACGTGAGCTTGCAATTAGTGCACTCGAGTCAGCAAAAGAGAGCCTTGAGCCACTAACAACATCGAATGCTAACGCAGACAACCTAGCCCTGCTCTCTTCTGTTTACGGCATGTTAATCGGCCTAGATTATAGTAAGGGAGCACTTTATGGGCCCAAAGCTGCCAGTGCGATAGAACAAGCTAAAGCGTTAGATCCTACCAACCCTCGGGTGCCATTAGTGCAAGCGATTGCGGCTTTTAATACCCCTGAAACCTACGGTGGCAGCAAACAGCGAGCCGTTGACCTGAGTAGTAAAGCGATTGAGCTTTACGCAATTCCCTGTGATAACATTTGCTGGGGTCATGCAGAAGCTTACACCTGGCGAGGACTGGCCAAACAGAGTTTAGGTGATGCAGATGGCGCAATTGCTGACTGGCAACAAGCTTTAGCTGTAGAAGAGGATTATGGTTGGGCACAGTTTTTACTGCAGCAAAATAACCAAAGTGCCAAGCGATAATGAGCTAGGTGGAGAGCGGCTATATCGCTTAGCTCTCCTATAAAAAGGAGTTTTTCATGACAGAGTCAGCTCAATCAAAAGAAGATAAATTAGCTTGGGTTTATCTAGTCAATCTGGGGTTTTATCTTATCCCCATCTTCGTCACAAAAATGCTGCCTTGGGAAATAGCCTTAAGCTTAGCCGCTTTAATCCCTTTTATTTATTGCTATTTCTGGGCTTACCGTTCAACCACGGCTAAAGCCTATCAGCCGATTTTGGCAATGATTACCATTGGTGTACTCGTCACGCCAATTAATACCGGTTCACTATCACTGTTCACCTTTGCAGGATTTTTTATCGGATTTTTCTACCCGCTGAGAACTGCCATTTTCAGCCTAATAGCGCTCATAACTCTATTATTCCTACTAAATGCAGGGCTCAACTTTGACCATTACTATTGGGTAATTTATGGTGCGGGACTCATCGCTGGAATCGGTCTTTTCGGTGTCGCAGAGCGTAAAAGAGTCGAGCATAAATGCAAAGAAAAAAAGAGCCAAGCAGAGATCCAACAGTTGGCAACAATGTTAGAGCGAGAACGAATCGCTCGCGATCTGCACGACATCATGGGACACAGCCTTTCATCCATCTCTTTAAAAGCAGAGCTGGCCGAAAAGCTCATCGCCAGTAATCAAACTGAGCAAGCAAGGCAGCAATTAACAGAGCTTAATAGCATTGCTAGGGAAAGTTTAAGTCAGATCCGCCAAACTGTATCAGGCTATAAACACAAAGGCTTAGCTGCCAGCGTGACCCAGCTTTGTCAGACTCTGCGTGACAAAGGCTTGAGCGTAAGCTTATTTGGCGAGATCCCTAAATTAGCTCCTGAATTAGAAACCCAACTAATCTTAAGTTTAACCGAGCTTTGCAGCAACATTGTTCGTCACAGCAAAGGGAGTCGCTGCGAATTGCACTTTGAGCAAACCTCAACAGAACTGCGCATTGTCATAAGTGATGACGGCTGCCCAAACCAAATTGAACAGGGTAATGGACTGACCGGGATCAACGAAAGGCTGGCTAAATATAAAGGCGCACTCACTTGGAGTTTAGACCCTGATTGCCAATTTACTATTAGCTTGCCAACACAAGGATAACCCTAAGTGAGAATTTTATTAGCAGAAGACCAAGCCATGGTGCGAGGCGCACTTTCAGCGCTGTTATCATTGAGTGGCGAATTTGACATCACCCAAGCCGCAGATGGAGATGAAGCATTAGCGCTATTGAAAACTTCTGCGTTTGACCTGTTACTCACCGATATTGAGATGCCAGGTCTCAGTGGTTTAGAGTTGGCAAACTGGTGCCAACAAAATAAGCCAAAATTAAAGATTGTGATTATCACCACTTTTGGCAGAGCTGGATATATTAAACGCGCCATAGAATCTGGGGTTGGTGGCTTTCTACTAAAAGATGCGCCATCAGACACTTTAATCAAAGCGATAAACCAAGTAATGGCAGGAAAACGCATAATCGACCCAGAGCTGGCAATCATGGCGGTCGGTGAATCGGACCCTCTAAATGACAAAGAGCGTAAAGCACTGCAGCTTGCGGGCGAAGGAAGATCGACTTCTGAGATTGCGGCTACGCTATTCATTGCAGAAGGCACGGTAAGAAATTACCTCTCAGAAGCAATTAGCAAACTACATGCAACAAACCGCATTGATGCCGCCAGAATCGCTCAACAAAAAGGCTGGCTTTAATATAAAAAAAGCCCAGATTTGCGTAAAACTATATCTCTGATAATATATGTATAAATTTACAGTGTTTGAGTGCTAAACGTTTGCAAAGACTCGATCTTGTTCCGATAACAGAACTCAAGGGCGTCGCGAAAAAGATGGCCGAGAGATTAGCAAAGCTAGGGATCACAACAGTGCAAGATCTGTTGTTTCACCTACCGCTTCGCTATGAAGATCGTACTCAAATTTATCCAATTGCCTCACTCTATCCTGGCAGCTACGGCACAGTTGAAGCAGTAATCCAATCCAGCCAAGTATTACAGGGACGTAAGCGCATGCTTACCTGCACAGTGCGTGATGATACTGGCAGTTTAACCCTAAGGTTTTTCAACTTCTCAGTTGCACAACGAAACGGTCTACAAGCGGGCAGTGTGATCCGTGCTTACGGCGAAATCCGCCGTGGTAAACACTTCAATGAGATCATTCATCCAGAGTACAAATTAGTTTCTATTGACGACCCCGCCCCTTTAAGTGACACATTAACGCCTGTGTACCCAACAACCGAAGGTCTTAAACAAGCCAGTTGGATTAAGCTAACGGAACAAGCGCTAACGATGTTAGCCAACGGCGGGCTACCAGAGTTACTGCCAAGCAACCTTCAGCCCAATCATTTGGAGCTGAAACAAGCACTGCAGCTACTGCACCGTCCAAATAATCAAGTGTCACTGTTTGATCTGGAAAACGGTACTCACCCCGCACAACAACGCCTTATCCAAGAGGAGTTGCTGGCGCATAATTTAAGTATGTTGCGCCTTCGCCAACGCACCCGCCGCGATAAAGCCGTTAGTATGTCGGCGACAGGCCAACTGCTAAACCCATTTTTAGCATCGCTGCCTTTTAAACCTACAGGGGCGCAGCAACGTGTGGTTAGCGACATCACTCGCGACCTTGAAAAAGCAGAACCTATGATGCGTCTTGTTCAGGGCGATGTTGGCTCAGGAAAAACATTAGTGGCGGCATTAGCCGCCCTGCAAGCTATCGAGAGCGGTTACCAAGTCGCGATGATGGCACCGACAGAGCTTCTTGCAGAACAACACGCAATAAACTTTAGAGGCTGGCTTGAGCCACTTGGACTTAAAGTTGGCTGGTTAGCAGGTAAATTAAAAGGCAAGGCAAGAACACAATCTTTAGCCGATATTGAATCAGGTGATGCCAATATCGTTATTGGCACCCATGCAATATTCCAAGAGCAAGTGCTGTTTAATAAGCTAGCGTTAATTATCATCGATGAGCAACATCGTTTTGGTGTTCACCAGCGATTAGGCTTGCGAGAGAAAGGTGTCAGTCAGGGCTTTCACCCACATCAGCTGATTATGACCGCAACACCAATTCCGCGAACGTTGGCGATGACAGCGTACGCCGATCTCGATACCTCAGTCATTGATGAACTGCCACCAGGACGAACTCCGGTTACCACAGTTGCTGTATCAGATCAGCGCCGTGATGAAGTTATCGACAGAGTACGCCAAGCAGCCGTTAACGATAATCGCCAAGCCTATTGGGTATGTACGCTTATTGAAGAGTCCGAGGCATTAGAATGCCAAGCCGCCGAAGACACCGCAGAGGAACTCAAACTTGCCCTGCCCGAGTTAAAAGTCGGTTTAGTGCACGGCCGAATGAAGCCTGCTGAAAAGCAGCAAATAATGGCAAGCTTTAAAGCCGGCGAATTACACTTGCTCGTCGCGACAACTGTGATTGAGGTCGGTGTAGATGTTCCTAATGCCAGTTTGATGATTATTGAAAACCCTGAACGTCTAGGACTAGCGCAACTGCACCAACTTAGAGGTCGTGTTGGCCGTGGCGCCATCGCCAGCCATTGTGTGTTGATGTATAAGCCACCGCTATCAGCCACTGCAACGAAACGCTTAGGTGTATTAAGGCAAAGTAACGACGGTTTTGTTATCGCACAGCGAGATTTAGAGATCCGCGGTCCAGGGGAAGTGTTAGGTACAAAACAAACGGGGGTTGCAGATATGAAAATCGCAGATCTAATGCGCGATCAAGCATTAATCCCTCATGTGCAAAAGCTAGCCCCTCATGTTATGCAGCAAGCTCCCAGCAGTGTCGACGCCATAATTCAACGTTGGCTTGGTGATCGTGAGCAATTTGTCCAAGCATAAAGAAGAAACCACCACTTTAAGACAACTTAGCCATACTCTATGTGGTAATTAGATACAGTTTAAAACTTGATACAAATTAAATATCCTTAATAGAGCTTCAACCTATAGACAAGCCTGTTTAATTTTGCAAAATGGGTGAATAGTAAATGCATTACCACTAAAACGATTATCGTGCGGTAGCAGAGGAAACTAAATGCAACTCAGTCAAGAAGATAGAATTACGCCTCAGGAGAAATCCTCAGGTACAAATGGCCTAGCAATTATTGCCATTGCCGCAGTTGTGTTGATCTCTGCTGGAGGTTACTACTATTTAAGTGGTGATGATAAGAGTGAAGAACCACAGATAATTGCACCTGTTATCGTGCCAGACCCAATCCCAGCAGAGCCGCTTGAAACAGAAGCTACTCTGCCTGAACCAGAACCTGAAATTGTTGAACCTGTGCCTGTGCAGCTACCTGAAGTAGAGCCTGTTCCTGAAGTTGAGCCGCTTCCCGCTCTTGCCGACAGTGACGCTTATATCCATCAAAAGGCGATAGACATCGCCGACGGAATGGCCATTGAGCCATTGATGATTGAAGATAATGTTGTACGTCAGTTTGTGGTGTTTGTAGATAATTTGGCTCAAGGGGAGTTGGCTCGTAAAGTGAGCCCATTGAAAGCGCCAAACAACAGCTTCACAGTATCTGAGATAGCAAACAAAACCTATGTCGATCCTGATAGTTATCATCGTTATGATCTGTACGCTGACTTTCTTGCCAGCCTAAATGAAGAGGAGTTAGCTAAAAGTTACAAAGAGATGACTCCACTATTAGGTGAAGCATTTAGTGAACTCGGCTATAACGACACTTCGTTTGATGAAAGAATGCAGCAGGCAATCGCTGTCATGCTAGATGCGCCTATTATTGAACAGCCTATTGAGCTCGATGGTGTCAGCGTAAACTACCAATTTGTTGATCCGAATTTAGAAGCACTACCCAATGCACAGAAGTTGATGATCCGTATGGGGCCTGAGAACTCTCGTAAGGTAAAGTCAGCACTACGTCGGTTACAAAAGCACCTAAATTGATCCGTTAACAGTATTTAAAACTCTATAGAGGGCTCTTAAATAACAGAGCCCTAACCTAATCCCCACACCTCGATAACGGTCCACTGCATTAAGTTACAGCCGTATCTTAAAACACTTCTTGTTCAAACATATTCTGTTGTAGAATGGCGCCTCGTCAGCGTACTTTTTGATGGTAACGTACTACTCCCCATCAGAAGCTATCTCCACTGATTATGTACTTATTTAGCGCTCGTACAGCGTATTTGGTTTATAATTTAATAAATCAGTCACTTAGACATTCTATTTTAGGCACTACGAACGGATATTCGTATGTGAGGCAGTGCAATGAAGTTTAGCATTCTTTCATGGGGCGCTTGGTCGCCGCAGTATCAGCACAAAGCTGACTGGCAAGCTTGGCCTGCTGCGATATCAGATATTGGAGCGACAGTAACGGCTGCGCCTAAGTTGCCACAAGTCCCAGCAATGCAGCGCCGCCGTTTGAGTAAGTTGACAAAAATAATCCTTGATTCGATTTTTCAATGTGAGCCCCCGGCTCAATGTCGCAGTATTTTTGCCTCTCAGCATGGAGAGATAAATCGCACCATCAATTTACTCAATGACATTGTTGATCAGTCTCCACTGTCGCCAACAGCTTTTAGCCAATCAGTACACAATACTGCCAGTGGGATCTATAGCATTTTGAGCCAAAACCAAAACGCATCGACCTCTATCGCAGCTGGAAGTGAAACGCTTTACCAAGCATTTATCGAAGCATATGCGTTATTAGTCGATGATCCTGAACCCTTGCTACTTTCTTATGCTGATGACACAGTCCCTGATATCTATCAGCAGTTTGCCAGCGAGCCTGAGTGGCCAATTGCAGCCGCTTTTGTGATTGCCCCGAGTAACACTCAACACGTTGCGCTTGCCCAAATCGATTTGAAACCAATACAGGCAGATGTAAACCCGCTAACACTAGTAGACATACTCGCGAGTATTGCCCAGAAAAAAGCAACCTCAGGTAACTTCTCTGGCGCACATTGGAGTCTGTGTTTTGAGTAACCAACCTGCCCCGGCTCGACTAACAGGCATCGCTTACCTACCACGCTGGTTGGGTGGCACTTTGTGCTATATCGTTTTTGGCCTTGGCGGCCTACTCAGCTCATTAACTATTTTACCTATTCTCAGATTTTGGCCAGGCACAACCACACAGCGTATCGCACGAGTGCAGTATGCCGTTCATATTATGTTTAAAGGCTTTGTCCGTATGCTCACTTGGGCTGGTCTGATAAAAGTGAGCCATGGCGATCTACAGCAACTAAAAGATGCCAAAGGCATGATTGTCACCTCTAATCATCCGACACTTGTTGATGTCGTTGTGCTGATTAGCTTAATGCCCAATACCAGCTGTATTGTTAAACAAGGTATATGGCGCAATCCATTTATGCGTGGCGTAGTATCGAGTGCCGGTTACATCCCGAATCGTGGTGCAGATTTACTTTTGGCGGACTGCAAAGAGGTGTTAAACCGAGGCAATAACCTCATTATTTTCCCTGAAGGTACCCGCACAGTTATCGGCAAACGAGTCAATGATTTTGCGCGTGGTGCTGCTAATATCACCATCCGTACCCAAAGCGATTTACTACCATTACTACTTAAAACCAACTGTGTCGGCTTTAGTAAACAAGAGTCTTGGTATCAACTACCCAGACGTACAATAGGCATGCATATCGAAGTAGGCGAAAAACTGCCCTATCTACGTTATGATGCTACTGCGGGTGGCAATGCTAAAATGGCTCGCCAAATGACTCGTGATCTTGAAGAATATTATAAACAACAATTAGATAAATACTTATGAGCTTAGAAAACGAAATTAAACAATTGATCATCGACAGCCTTGATCTTGAAGATGTCACTATTGATGATATTGATGCCGATGCAGCGCTATTTGGCGAAGGCTTGGGATTAGACTCTATTGATGCCCTTGAACTTGGTTTAGCAATCAAGAAGCAGTTCGATGTAAAAATTGAAGCAAATTCTGAAGCAACCAAATTGCATTTTTACAGCGTTGCTAGCTTAGCAAACTTTGTTAAGTCACAGCGAGTGTAGGAGACATTATGCAAACTCGTGAACAGATCTTAGAAGCACTGACTCACATCTTAGTTGATGAATTTGAAGTGGAAGCTGACGATATAACGTTAGAGGCATCACTCTATGAAGAACTCGATCTAGACAGTATTGATGCTGTCGATCTGGTGATAAAACTGCAGCAGATGACAGGTAAAAAAATTAAGCCTGAAGAGTTCAAAGCAGTCCGCAGCGTCGGTGACGTCGTCACTGCGATTGAAGGATTAGTTAAAGGCTAATGCGGCTATTTTTGCAAATAGTGACCAGTTTAGTGGTTATTGGCTACCCTCTAGCCGTCTACTTTGGTTTGCACTATTTGCCAAGCGGCACAATAGCACTGCTACTATGTGCAGTATTACTACTGCGCCTAATGCTGCAACAGCAGAAACTTAAAGCGTTACGCTTACCCATATTTATTGGTATTGGTCTTACTGCCGGTAGCTTTTTCGCCAGACAGCATGATCTTCTATTGTTCTATCCGGTAGTGATTAATCTCACCATGTTGGGGTTATTTAGCTACTCACTGCTTCGCGGTCCTAGCATGATCGAACAGTTAGCCAGACTAAAAGAGCCTGATCTGCCACAGACGGCTATTGGCTATCTCAATAAAGTAACGTTGATTTGGTGTGGACTGTTTATTTTCAATGCTAGCGTGGCACTTTATACCGCGCTCTATACAGATTTAGCGACTTGGACACTCTATAACGGTTTAATCGCCTATTTGCTTATCGGTTTACTACTCGCTGGTGAGTGGTTATACAGAACATTGTGGTTAAAAAAGACATGACTCAATTACTTAAATCTTGGTTGTCTCAAGGGCCAACCGCACAGCAGTTGATCAGCTTCAACCATCACAATATTGTGACTGGTTCCGTTTTCAGCAGTCAAGTAGCTCACTTACATCAGCAATTAGTCAGCTCAATAGAAAAACGCTGGCTACTTAGTTGTGAAAGCAGTGATATGTTTGCCGTAGGCCTGTGTGCAGGTTTGCTCGCAGGTAAACAGATTATCTTGCCCGGCAATACTCAAGCTGGAACATTAAGTGAATTGACTCACGAGTTTGAGGGGGTCATTTCAGATCTACCACTCTGTGAAGGCAAAGCTTTCCTGCGCCTAGATAAAGAGCTGAACCTACCAACATCGACCTGGCCTCAATTAACGCACTGGGGCGAACTAATCCTATTTACCTCTGGTAGCAGTGGTAAGCCTAAGAAAATAGCAAAATCACTTAGCCAACTCGATGCAGAGGTTAGCGTATTAGAGCATACCTTTGCCGAACACTTGCCTCACTGTAGCGTGATCTCCACCGTTTCACACCAGCACATTTATGGATTGTTATTTAAAATTCTTTGGCCACTAGCAGCCAGTCGTCCATTTCTGAGCGACCTTGTCGAATACCCAGAAACACTTAGCTATTACGCAAATCTATTTCCGAATCTATGCTTAATCAGCAGCCCGGCGCAACTGTCTCGTTTACCTGATGCGCTCGATAACGAGCCGCAACTTCGCGCGCCAAGCTTAGTATTTAGCTCTGGCGGCCCGTTAAGCTTTGACGCTGCCATGGCGATTAAACATTGTTACGGTAAGTTACCCACAGAAGTATTTGGCAGCACCGAAACTGGCGGGGTTGGTTATAGACAACAACACTCCCCTTTAGAGCCTTGGCAAACATTTGCCAAGATAGAGATTAAGCGTGATGCCGCCGATGGGGCACTGCAGCTTCGATCTCCCTATTTAGAAGATGATCATTGGCTTAGATGTGAAGATAAAATTAGCATAGTTGCCGACGGTCAGTTTACGCTCGAGGGGCGTCTAGACCGTATCATCAAAGTTGAAGAGAAGCGCTTATCTCTGGTGCAAATGGAGTCATTGCTAGAGAGTCATCCCTATGTCACCAAGGCAGCATTATTGATGCTTGAGCAGCCTAGAACACAGTTGGGGGCAGCAATTGAGCTTTCACCCCAAGGCCTAGAGCAGCTAGAGTTAGCTGGAAAATTGGCGCTCAACAACCAGTTTAAACAGCATCTTTTGTCACAATTTGAACGCGTCACACTGCCAAGACGCTGGCGCTATCCAGAGCAACTGCCAATGGATCAACAAGGTAAACGCGTCCATAGCAACATGTTGGCTTTATTTGATATCGATAAGTTTAAAAGTAAATGATTAAATCAGCACTACCAGCAATTATCAGTACCCAAGCGGATACCGACTCCATCTGTTGGCGATTAAATATCGTCGCAGAGCTGGAGTACTTTAACGGTCATTTTCCTGAACAACCGGTGCTGCCCGGGGTCACTCAGCTTGATTGGGCAATCAAACTCGGTTGCCAACACTTTGGCTACGATTGCAGCGTGGCAGTGCTTGAGGTGCTCAAGTTTCAACAGTTGATGTTACCTGACACTCAGGTAGATTTAACCATCAACCATAACGCTACTAAAGCCAAGCTTATTTTTGCTTATAGCGATGGCGAAAAGCGCTTTGCATCGGGGCGAATTGCACTCAATAAAGCAGAGCAAACCACTCTCCAAACCGCGGATGAGGTAAACGGTTAATGCGCATCGCTTTGGTCATTCCCAATTACAATCACCGAGCAGCTATTGCTGAAACACTTGCGCGACTGGATACGCTTGCGCTGCCCTGTTACTTAGTCAATGACGGCAGCGATGATGAAACTCGGTTTTTGCTTATTGAACTGGCAAACAAATATTCTTGGGTAACATTGCTACACCACCCTTTTAACCGCGGCAAAGGCGCCGCTGTAATGACAGGGCTGCGCACCGCCTACACGGACGGTTTCAGTCATGCATTGCAAGTCGATGCAGATGGGCAGCACAACCTAGATGATATTCCAGCGATGATAGCGCGGGCAGAATCAGAGCCTAACGCTTTGATTTCTGGTTTACCGCAATATGATGATTCCGTCCCAAAAGGGCGTTTATATGGTCGCTATCTCACCCACTTTTGGGTTTGGATAGAAACCCTTAGCTTTGATATTCAAGACTCTATGTGTGGCTTTAGGGTTTACCCCTTAGCAGCAACAGAAAAGCTATTTTTAAGCCATGCCCTTGGCGAGCGAATGGATTTCGATATCGAAGTATTAGTGCGCCTATATTGGCAGGGCGTACCCGTTGTGCATATTCCAACCCGCGTAATCTACCCTGAAGATGGTATTAGCCACTTTCAAGGTGTTAAAGATAATGTGCGGATATCAGCGATGCACAGCCAATTGTTTTTTGGCATGTTACTACGCCAACCTAAGCGCTTGTGGCAAAGGTTGAGCCAGCGTAATCAAGATAAACATTGGTCAAGCATGCAAGAACGCGGCAGTTACTGGGGGGTCAAGCTTATTGCCGATAGCTATCGTTACGGCGGCCACTGGTTATGCCGCGCCATTATGTATCCTGTTATTTGCTACTTCTTTATCACAGGTACAACTGCTAGAGCCGCATCAAAGCAATTCTTAGCTCAAGTGAAAACAACTCAGCCTAACCACCCACAGCTTAGTGATAAACTTAGCTGGCGCGATAGTCTGAAACACTTTTTTTCCTTTGGTAATGCCGCACTCGATCGTATTGATGCTTGGTGCGATCGCATCAAACTTGCCGAAGTCGATTTTCCAAATAGACAGCTACTGACAGATCAACTTGAAACAGGCAAGGGGGCAGTGTTACTGGTCTCACACATAGGAAACCTAGAGCTTTGCCGTGCGATATCGATCCACCAGCGTAAAGTAAAAGTTAACGTTATGGTGCTAACCGATAACGCCGAGAATTTTAACCGCGTACTTAAACAACTTAATCCAGACAGCGCACTGAACCTTATTCAAGTGACTGAATTGGGACCGAGTACTTCGATCTTGCTGCAACAAAAGATAGATGAGGGAGAGTTAGTGGTGATTGCAGGAGATAGAACCTCATCACAAACGGCAGGTCGGGTTATATACGCACGATTTCTTGGGAAAGAAGCACCATTTCCCCAAGGGCCTTTTATCCTTGCTGGATTATTAGATTGCCCAGTATTCACCCTATTTTGCTTACGTGAAAAGGGGCGTTATCACGTCCATGTAAGCCACTTTGCAAATACCTTAAAAGGCCCGCGTGCAGGCCGTGCCGAACGGCTAGAAAATGCGGTACTCGACTTTAGCAAGCGCTTAGAATATTTTGCGCTGCGCCAGCCACTACAGTGGTTCAATTTTTATGATTTTTGGCACAAGGACGAAGATGTCCAACGTGCCGACATTAAAAGCAGTAAAGGACAACAACAAAAATGACACAGGCAAGCTCCCAGAACACCAATAAGCAATCGGTAGAATTTGGTTACCGCAACCTGTCTCTAGAAGACGTTGTAGCGATTGCCAAAGGCGCTACTGCAAAGCTAAACCAGACTGATGAATATCGAGCCTATATCCAAAAAGGCGCCTGGTTTATCGATAGTTTGCTAAAAGAGGAAGGCGTGGTCTATGGCGTAACCACAGGATATGGCGACTCTTGCACTGTCACTGTTGGACTTGATCTGGTACATGAATTACCGCTGCATTTAACCCGCTTTCATGGCTGCGGCATGGGTGATATTCTCTCCATTCCACAGGCAAGAGCTGTAATGGCCTGTCGCTTAAGCTCACTCGCGGTCGGTAAATCTGGCGTCAGCTATGAGCTACTCGAACGCATAGAAACACTGCTTAACCTTAATATAACCCCGGTAATCCCAGAGGAAGGCTCTGTGGGTGCCAGCGGTGACTTAACTCCACTGTCTTACCTCGCGGCAGTGCTTGTTGGCGAACGCGATGTGATGTATCAAGGTCAGCGCCGCCCAACCAGCGAAGTTTATCAGCAGCTAGGAATTACACCGCTAACACTACGTCCTAAAGAGGGATTAGCGCTAATGAATGGCACAGCAGTAATGACGGCATTAGCCTGCTTAGCCTACGACCGCGCCCAATATATGGCCCGTCTTTCAAGCCGTATTACGGCGATGGCGTCATTAGTGTTAAAAGGTAATTCAAACCACTTTGATGACATCCTGTTTGCCGCCAAACCGCATCCAGGCCAAAATCAGATCGCGGCCTGGATCCGTGAAGATCTCAATCATCACACTCATCCTCGTAATTCAGACCGATTACAAGACAGATACTCTATCCGCTGTGCACCGCATGTCATTGGAGTACTGCAAGATGCACTACCGTTTATGCGCCAGTTTATTGAAACGGAACTGAATAGCGCCAACGACAACCCTATTGTTGACGGTGAAGGCGAACATATTCTGCACGGCGGACATTTCTATGGCGGCCATATTGCCTTTGCCATGGATTCAATGAAGAACGCAGTGGCGAACATCGCAGACCTTATCGATCGCCAGATGGCATTAGTGATGGATCAAAAGTTTAATAATGGTCTACCGGCTAACTTGTCTGGTGCCATGGGGAAACGTAAAGCGATTAACCACGGTTTTAAAGCTGTGCAAATCGGCGTATCCGCTTGGACTGCAGAGGCGTTAAAAAATACTATGCCAGCCAGTGTATTTTCACGTTCAACTGAGTGCCACAACCAAGACAAGGTTAGTATGGGTACCATTTCTGCCCGTGATTGCATCCGAGTTTTGCAACTCACTGAGCAGGTGGCTGCCGCCGCGTTGCTTGCCATGTCGCAGGGCATTCGTTTGCGGATAGCACAGCAAGAACTCGTACCAAGCTCTATCACCCCCTCACTAGGCAAGACGCTAGCGCAAGTTGAAGAAGGTTTTGAACTACTTACCGAAGACCGACCGCTTGAGCAAACACTTCGCTCAACCGTTGATAAAATCCAATCGGGTTATTGGGAAGTATGCTAATTCATAGCGGCGATAAGCGGAGAGTTGTGAACTGATGAAAGGCATAATAAGCACCCAGATCGAAGTTGTTATCCCATTCCATGATGTCGATTCTATGGGCATTACCTGGCATGGCAACTACCTACGCTATTTTGAGGTTGCTCGCTGTCAGTTACTCGACAAGATTGATTACGGCTACCGTGCCATGCAAGATTCAGGCTATAGCTGGCCCATTGTTGATCTGCAGATAAAATATGTGCAATCGAGTACTTTCGAACAAAAAGTGATTATAAAAGCAGCCATTGTAGAGTGGGAGAACCGCCTTAAAATCAACTATCAAGTACTGGATGCCGCAACTCAAAAACGCATAACCAAGGGTTATACCATTCAAGCGGCAGTTGATATGCAAACTGAAGAGCTGTGCTTTGTGACCCCTGATATATTCCAGCATAAGATTGCAGCGCTAATAGCTGATGTCGAGCCATCGAGCCCTGCAGTTGGGTCAGTTAAGGGCATAAGCCGATGAGATTGATGCTGTTGAAAAGAGCATGTCAGCAACTTATATTACTAACCACTTTACTGCTGGCAAGTAGCGCAAGTTTTGGCGCCGATAACCAAACGGATTTTACCACTTTGTTTAGCCAACAGGCATCAAGTGCAGAGCTTGAACAACTGACGCAGCAACTATCACCGAGTCCGCAAGCAAAGGGGCTGTTTACTCAGCATCGCTATTTAAAAGTACTCAAAAAGCCATTGCTGAGCCACGGTAATTTTGTATTTTCTAAACAACTTGGTATCGTTTGGCAGCAACAATCTCCTTTTAGTAGCACCTTGATTTTGCAAGCCGGGAAGCTGACGCAAATCGACAGCCAAGGGCAAATTCAGGTAACACAGGCCCAGCAATCTGCTAGCACAAGTCAGTTATCACAGCTCATGCCCACACTACTCAATGCACTGCTTAGCGGCGACTTACAAACGCTGCAACAGCATTTCAAACTCAGCATCCACAGTGCCACCAGCAACAACCCACAATGGCAGCTAGGACTCACTCCGATAGATCCTATGGTGCAAAAGGCCATGCCTCGGCTCGTATTGAGCGGCGAGACGCATATTCAAACCTTAATCCTATTTAGCGATAATCAAGATCGCAGCCGTATTGAGTTTTCTGAGCTTGTTGAACAACCATTAACTGAGCAAGACAAGGCGCGCTTCTCGCCCGCTATCGCTGATATCCTCAGAGAGACTCAATGAGCGTCAAACTACAGAGTATCGCACTTGGCTTTCTATCCCGAATAAGCCCTACCAAAAAACTAGCGATCTGGTTGATGCTAGTCGTTAGCACGCTAGTTGTCGGCGGCGTTCAATGGCAATCTGGTGCAAAAATTCAAACCGACATATTAGCAATGCTGCCTAAAGTGAGCGAAAGCCCACTGACACAAAGGGCAATGGCAGCGGTTGAGCAGCAACTTGCTAACAGGCTCTATATCGGGGTTATTGCAGCAGATAAAAGTGAGGCGGTTAATAGCGCCTCACTGTTAATGCAGCAGTTGAAAACACACAGTGCAGCAGTATTCACTGATGTTGCAAGCGCAGATATATCTCAAGCACAGGCTTTAAATGCTTTTTATTTTCCCTATCGCTTTAACCTGCTCACCGATAGGCAACAGCAACAGCTTAGTCAACAGCAATGGCCGCAGCTCACTCAAGCCAGCCTACAAAAACTTTATAGCGCATTTGGCTATGCCAATAGTGGTCTCATTAGCCAAGATCCGCTACTGCTCTACCCTGATAACTTACTGGCACTTGCTCCCAAGCAAGCACTATCGGTGCAAAATGGCGTATTGCTGAGCACGTTGCCACAAAACAACAGCCATACTTCTCCCAAGTACATCGCGATTGTGATGGCGAAGGGGTTACAAAGCGCATTTAGTCCCAATGCTCAACAGCAGCAGTTAGCCGCACTAGAACAAGCAATGAGCGCTGTCACAGCTGATAATGCAGAGGTAAGTTTCATCAAGGCAGGCGCGCTGTTTCATGCCGCTGCAGCCACAGACAATGCCAAGCAAGAGGTCTCAAGTATTGGGCTAATCTCGCTTGTCGGTGTAATCGCATTAGTGTGGTTGGCTTTTCGCTCTGTGATGCCATTGACCATAGCTATCATTACCTTGAGTAGTAGCTTACTGTTTGCCATCGTGCTAACGCTATTGGTCTTTGGTGAACTGCATCTACTGACCTTAGTATTTGGCACTAGCCTCATTGGTATCGCCATCGATTACTGTTTTCACTTTTACTGCGAGCGCCTCAATAATCCGAGCCTTGATGCTAACCAGGCCTCATTAACTATTTTACCCGCCATTTCACTGGCGCTAGTCACTAGCATTGTCGCCTATGGTTCTTTAGGGTTAGCGCCTTTTCCTGGTATGCAGCAAGTCGCGATATTCTGCGCTGCAGGGCTGATCGGCGCATACTTAACCTTGGTGTTTGCTTACCCTAAATTGGCTTGCGCGAAACTTAAAGATAGCCAGCATCTTCTCGATATAGCTGATCGCTACCAAAACTTTATGCTTAAGCGTGTTATGCCATCATCTCGATTAACCAGTAGCATATGGTTACTAGTCGGTATGACTTTTACAGCGATGGGATTGAACCAACTTCGCAGTGACGATGATATTCGCCAGTTGCAGCACACTCCCACAGCTATTCAACAACAAGAAGACAGTTTACGCACGGTGCTAAGTGGCGGCACTGACAATCAGTTCTTGCTGGTTCACGCTAATAGTGAAGAGGCGCTTAAGTTACAGCTTGAGCAGCTCGAGCCACTACTTGAGTCGGCAGCTAAACAACAGTTGATAGGAAACCATTTCAGTTTAAGTCGCTTTCTTCCGAGTGAGAAAACCCAAGCGAGTAACTATCTGCTACAGCAACAGATCTATCTAGATAATTTAACTGAAATCTTAGCCAGATTAGGTATTGAAGAGAGCATAGCTCAACCACTTGTGGATGAGTATCACGCCGCAAATGGCCGCTATATCGAGGCAAATACATTTATAAACTCAGCAGCTGGCCAGCAGTTAGCTCCATTGTGGCTTATACCTGAGCAAGGCTCAGATTACGGCGCGATTGTCATGCTCGGCGGTATTAAACAACTTGATAAACTCTCAACGCTGTTTAGCAACAACCCCAATGTACAGTTGATTGATAAAGTCGGTGAGATCTCAAAACTGATGAGCCACTACCGACAACTTACCTTAGCATTACTGGTTATCGCGCTGATTGCAGCATTAGCTATTTTTACATTGAGGTTCGGCATTAAGTTAGCCATTATTGTCGTCTGTGTACCTGCGTTTTCAGCTTTATTAACCCTATCCGCTTTAGGTTTACTTCAGGCACCATTGACACTATTTCATGCCTTAGCACTAATTTTAGTGTTTGGGATCGGTATCGACTACAGCCTGTTTTTTGCTGAAGCCAAACAACAGACTCGCGGCGTGATGATGGCGGTGCTTATGTCTGCCACCTCTACCCTACTGGCCTTTGGTTTACTCGCCTTTAGCCAAACCCCAGCGATTAGCGCGTTCGGTTTAACACTACTAATCGGTATTAGCTTTACCTTTTTACTCTCTCCCTTTATTCAGATTTTCACAAGGAAAACAGCCGAATGCTAAGCACTCACGCACATCAAAACACTACCAGTGTTGAAGAGGTCGATGTCGCCATTATAGGTGCAGGGCCATCAGGTAGCATTGTTGCAAGCTTGCTGCATGCCCAAGGAAAGCGTGTGCTAGTGCTTGAAAAGCAACATTTTCCACGCTTTTCCATTGGGGAGAGTTTGCTACCTTGCTGCATGCAGGTAATAGCAGAAGCCAATATGCTTGACGCGGTTAACCGAGCGGGCTTTCAATATAAAGATGGCGCCGCATTTAGATGTGGCGACCGATATACCACTTTTGATTTTAACGATAAGTTTAGCCAAGGACCGGGCACAACTTTTCAAGTTGAGCGGGCAAAGTTCGATAAACTACTGGCAGATGAAGCCACCAAGCAGGGTGTTGAAATCCGTTATGGCCAATCGGTAGAATCGGTCGATTTAACCGACGTGCCGCAACTCAGCGTAAAAAATGAAGCGGGCGAAAGCTACAGTGTCAACGCCAAGTTTATCCTAGATGCCAGTGGTTTTGGTCGCGTATTACCGCGATTACTTGAGTTAGAAAAACCATCGAGCTTACCGACACGCACTGCAGTATTTAATCATATTCAAGACAACATCACTTGCAGCGACTTTGACCGAAATAAGATCCTTATTAGCGTTCATCCAAAGAACCAAGATATTTGGTATTGGCTTATTCCATTTAGCGATGGCCGCTGCTCTATTGGCGTAGTAGCTGAGCCCCACCAGCTTGGCGATTTAACCGCTAATCTAGACGATGTATTGCTAGAGATGATCTCTCAAGAGCCAGGACTTAAGCGATTATTAGCCAATGCTGAGCTGATTAACGATAGCGGGATATTAAAGGGTTACTCCGCTAACGTGACCACCTTAGCAACAGACAAATTTGCACTGCTTGGTAATGCTGGAGAGTTCCTCGACCCCGTATTTTCATCGGGCGTCACCATTGCGATGCAGTCTGCGTCTTTAGCAGCCAAAGCGCTGGTTAAGCAACTCGACGGTGAAAGTATTAATTGGCAAACTGAATATGCTGAGCCGTTGATGAAAGGGGTCGATACCTTTAGAACTTATGTTGAAGCATGGTATGACTGCCGCTTTCAAGAGGCTATCTTCTATCAAAATCCTGATGTCACCATTAAGCAGATGATCTGCTCAATACTCGCTGGCTATGCATGGGATCAGAATAATCCCTTCGTTAGTGAGTCTAAAAGACGCCTTAATATGGTTGTAGAGCTATGCCGCAGTTAGGATTCCGATTAAAAACACTCGCCATTGTTGCGCTACTGCTATTAACGGGCTGTAGCCAAACACTGCAAAGACAGACCTGCGTTGAGCTTCCAAGCGATGTGAGTTATTGCCTTGCGCCGATTACTGGTAGCGGTCAGAACCCACAAGCAGCAGTAGCTGAGCGCAGCCTGACACAAAAAGCCACCATAAAAACTCAGTTAAGCCAGCATGAATTATTAACTCAACTTGAGCTTACCGCACTGCAGTTAACCTTAGTCGGTTTGGCTCCACTAGGGCAGCCACTATTCACCCTCACTTATGACGATCATCAGCTCATTAGTGAGCAAAGTGCACTGCTCGGCTCGCAATTTAAGGCAGAGTACCTGCTAGCTATTATGCAGCTTATCTATTGGGATGAAGACAGTATTAATCAACATCTACAAAATGGTTATATACAAGGCTATAATTGCGATGCAGGCTATTGCCGAAGGCTTTATGTCGATAAGCAACACAGTGTTATTGACGATGAGGCAATTGTCACAATTAGTTATAGTCAGCGGAACCTTTGGTCAGCTAACGTCAAACTCAATATAGATGCAGCGAACTTTGAGCTCATCATCAACCCGTTATAAACCTGTTATGGTGATTTAAAGTGAACTCAAAGACTGCAATAGCAATAACACAGATAGGTTTATGTACGCCATTAGGTGACAGCCCATCCGCCGTGTTCAATAACCTGATTAATGCCAACATTGACGGTATGAAATGGCGCGACGACTTAATGCTTGAGCGTCCTGCACTTGTGGGTGAGGTCCGTAGCGTATTGCAACCATTAGCTATAAAATGGCAGCATTTTGATACCCGTAATAATCAAATAGCGTTAGTCGCAGCTAAGCAGATTAAACAGCAAGTCTTAGCAGCCAAAGAGCAATATGGCGCAGATAGAGTGGCGGTAATCATCGGCACCAGCACCTCAGGTATTGCCACTGGTGAGCAAGCTTTGGCTCAACACAGTCAGTACGGCGAGTTCCCGACTGGATACGACTATGCGCAGCAAGAATTAGGCGATACCAGCCAATTCTTACGGCATTACTTTGGCCTAAGCGGCCCGTGCCTGACCGTTTCAACAGCCTGCTCTTCAAGTGCTAAAGCCTTTGCAAGTGCCCGCAGAATGCTCAATGCTGATCTGTGTGATATCGCTATTGTTGGCGGTGTCGACTCCCTGTGCCAATTAACCCTCAATGGTTTTAACTCGCTTGAGTCAATTTCCAAGGGACATTGTCAGCCTTTTAGTGTCAATCGTGACGGTATCAATATTGGTGAAGGGGCAGCGCTATTTCTGTTAGCCCGCGCAACGGAGCGGGATGAAATACTATTAGCTGGAGTAGGTGAATCAAGCGATGCCTACCATATCTCCGCACCGCACCCTGATGGCATAGGTGCTATCACAGCTATGCACTCAGCGCTAAATATGGCGCAGTTAGCACCAGAGAAAATTAGTTACTTAAACTTGCACGGCACCGCAACACCGAAAAATGACGCAATGGAAAGCCGCGCCGTCAATACGGTATTTAGTCATCATCCACCTGCATGCAGCTCGACTAAACCGCTGATTGGCCACACCTTGGGAGCGGCTGGAGCCATTGAGGCGGCGTTTTGCTACCTGCTACTTAGTGACTTAAATACTGACAGCCTATTACCTCCACAAGTGTGGGACGGACAGCAAGATCCCAATAACCCAGTATTACCTTTAGTCGTTCAAGGGGATTGTGCTCCACTACAGCATGTTATGAGTAACTCTTTCGCCTTTGGCGGCAGTAATGCCAGCCTAATTCTTAGCAGGAATAGACAAACAACCGAGCGAGCGAATACAGATGTTTGATATAACCACCCTTGCCAGTCAAGACGTTGAGCAGTTTATTCCTCACCGACAACCCATGGTGTTGATTAGTCAGTTACTTGAGTTTGAAGCCGATAGCTTGCTCACTCAAACTGTTATCAGCAGCGCTAGCGCCTATTTTGATGAAAGCCTATCTGGTGTGCCCAACTATGTCGGCATTGAATATATGGCGCAAAGTATTGCCGCCTTAGCAGGAGTAGAAGCACGGCTAAGAGACGATATTATTAGAGTGGGTTTCCTGCTGGGCACCCGTAAGCTGAAGATGCATATCACCCATTTTAAAGACGGCGAGACCTATCAAACCCATGTCACTCGACTCTATCAAGAGGACTCAGGTCTAGCGGTATTTGATTGTAAGGTAATGCACAATAAACAGCTGGTTGCTGAGGCTAATGTTAATGTATTTCAGCCACAAGATACCCAAGCCTATATTGCTGAAGCCACTGATTAATAAAAAATAACATCATAGACAACAGCGTAATCCCATTAAGCAAATCTAAGGGCGCTGTTAGGGAGAAAAGATGACTAAAAGAATCCTCATTACAGGTTCTAGCCGCGGTATTGGCAAAGCAGTCGCGTTAAAACTGGCAGAATCTGGATTTGATATCGCCATGCATTATCACCAAAATATAGACGCCGCCAATGAAACAAAGTACGCATTAGAGCAACTCGGTGTATCGGTATCTTGCCTTAAATTTGATATTGCCGATCGCGCAGCAGTTAAACAAGCTATTGAGCAAGATATCGAACAACATGGCGCCTATTACGGCGTTGTCTTAAATGCTGGCATAAACTGTGATACCGCTTTTCCTGCGATGACGGAGTCAGAGTGGGACAGCGTAGTACATACTAACCTTGATGGCTTTTATAATGTTATTCACCCAACCGTGATGCCGATGGTACAAGCAAGGCAAGGCGGGCGCATTGTCACCATGGCTTCAGTATCGGGTATTGCAGGTAATCGCGGCCAAGTTAACTACAGCGCCTCAAAAGCCGGCATTATCGGTGCCACTAAAGCGCTATCACTTGAGCTAGCGAAACGCAAAATCACCGTCAACTGCATTGCTCCTGGCCTTATCGAAACTGATATGGTGTCAGATATTCCAAAAGATATGGTCAACACGATTGTGCCGATGCGACGGATGGGCAAAGCCTCTGAAATCGCAGGGCTGGCTAATTTCTTGATGTCAGATGACGCAGCCTATATCACACGCCAAGTGATTTCGGTTAATGGAGGCATGATATGAACCGCCTGCCACGCAGAGTCGTAATTACAGGCATAGGCGGAATAACCGCTCTAGGCCACGACTGGCAAACCATTGCTGCTAACCTAAAAGCACAGAAAAACTGTGTCGTTAAGCTTGATGAGTGGGATAAATTTGATGGACTAAATACCCGCTTAGCCGCTCCAGTTACCGACTTTCAGCAGCCAGCGCACTATTCACGTAAAAAAATTCGCTCCATGGGACGAGTATCCATTATGGCCACCCGCGCCAGTGAGCTCGCGCTGATTGATGCCAATCTGCTGGACGATCCTGTCGTCACTTCCGGCGCGATGGGAATAGCCTACGGCTCATCTACTGGCAGTACCGACCCGATTATCGCCTTTGGCGATATGCTCAAAACTGGTGATATGTCTGGCGTCACTGCTACCAGCTACATACGTATGATGGCGCATACTACCGCAGTCAATGTTGGAGTATTTTTTGGCTTAAAAGGCCGAGTGCATACGACAAGCAGCGCGTGTACCTCTGGCAGTCAAGGCATTGGTTACTCCTACGAAGCGATCAAATACGGCCAGCAAGATCTTATGCTAGCCGGTGGCGGTGAAGAGCTTTGCCCAACAGAAGCCGTGGTGTTCGATACCCTGTTTGCTACCAGTACCCAAAATGATACTCCAGCCGAAACACCGAAACCCTTCGATAAACAGCGTGACGGATTAGTGATTGGTGAAGGCGCATGTACCTTAGTGCTTGAAGAACTTGAACATGCAAAGGCTCGCGGCGCAAAAATCTATGCTGAAATAGTAGGTTTCGGCACCAACTCTGATGGCTTACATGTCACTCAGCCAAATGCTGACACCATGGAAAAAGCCATTAGATTGGCACTCAAAGATGCCCAAATCGATGCTGGAAAAATTGGTTATGTGAATGCTCATGGCACCGCTACTGATCGCGGTGATATTGCTGAAACGCAGGCGACTCATGCGGTTTTTGGTGGCTCACAACCAATATCATCGCTGAAAAGTTATACCGGGCACACCTTAGGTGCTTGCGGGGCGCTTGAAGCTTGGACGAGCATAGAGATGATGAATGAAGGCTGGTTTGCCCCAACACTGAACCTCACGGAGATTGACCCCGAATGTGGGCAGCTCGACTATATCAAAGACGCTATTAGGCAGATTGAAACCGATTATGTCATGAGTAATAACTTTGCCTTTGGCGGCATTAACACCTCTCTCATCTTTAAAAAGTGGTCTAGTTAACGCTCAGACAGTGCCTCCAGCTTGGGGGCTATGTTTTCAAAAAACATTGATTAGAGAAATCTTATTGAATTAAGTCTAATGATAAGTTTTAATAGACCCTCTACTATTGACGTCACAACGAGAGAAAACCTATGTCTGAAGTAACACTGTCGAAACTGTCTCATTGTGAGCCTGGTGATAAATGTTGGCAACTGATTAAGCAAGGTGCCTTGGTGATTGATGTACGCAGCCCACAAGAGTTTGCTGGCGGCCACCTACCACAAGCGGTTAATGTTCCGTTGGATACTTTAGCCACTTGGGTTGCCCGTGTTAGCAACCCTCAGCAAATATTTTTACTCTATTGCGGTGCAGGGATCAGAGCGCAAAAAGGCTGTGATATTCTATCAGCAAGTGGCCTTCCAAGCGTAGTCAACGCAGGTGCCCTTAAAGATTTACTCGCCTGTGAGCCAAAGCGTTAACCAGTTGCTTAAATGAGATGCCGTAATCTTTACGGCTTTAACACTGGCTAGACAAAATGATTTAAACTCTCCTTTCTGACCTCCAGCCTCCTCTACTTTCAGCAAAAAACATCAAAAAATTGATAATTTTTTCACCTTCATAAACATAAACATACTCGATAAACCAACGTAAAACAGTAATGACAGGTAGACAAAATGTAACTAAATTGTGATCGTTATTTTTTTGAAGGCCGTATAGCGAGATGAACCCAAACAAAACAAGGGAAATCCTATGCAACGCCTATATCCTAGTGCCTTAATTATTTCTGCACTCGCATTAACAGCATGTGGTAGTGATGATGACAATAATCCAAGCCCAGAACCAGCAGTGCTCACTGTTGTTGATACATCACAAGTTCGTGTCATCCATGCCAGTGCAGATGCCCCCATGGTCAATATCACCGCTAACGGAGCTAGCCTACTCACTGATGTTGACTATGCTCAATCTTCAGGACTGCTAACTGTTGATTCCGCAACTTATGCCATAACTGTCGATGCCAAACTTCCAGGCGATGACACCCTCACTGTATTAGAAGCCAATTTGGATGCCGAAGCAGATATGGAGTACACCGCTGTCGCAGTCGGCAGTGTCGCGGATAACAACTTAGGGCTGGTACTAATTGCCAATGCTGCAGCAGAAATTGCCGCCGATTACGCCCGCGTACAAGTGCTGCACGGCACTGTTGGTGTAGGTGAAGTTGATGTATACGTTACCGAACCAAACGCAGATATCAGTATGATGTCAGCAACTCTATCGCTTGATTATCTCGCTTATACTGATCAGATTGAACTCGCTGCAGGAGATTACCAGATCCGTATTACCGCTGCGGACCAAAAAGATGTCGTTTATGACTCTGGGGCTGTCAGCTTAATGGCGCAGGCAGACTACTTACTCACTGCCGTTACTAATGTATGGAGCGGAGCTGCCCCTGTAGCGCTACTTGCTGCGCTGCCTGAAGGGCAAGCATTAATCCAAGACAAGGATGCTGGCGCTGATTTACGAGTTATTCATGCTGTCGCCGACGCTCCCGCTGTTGATGTATTCTTAGACGGCTCAACGACGCCTGCAGTTGATATGTTGTCTTTCAAGCAAGTCACTGGATTTTTAAATGTACCTGAAGGTGACCACACTGTGACAGTTGCTGCTGATGCAGACAATTCAGTGGTAGTTATTGACGCTGCCGAAGTCACTTTGGAGCAGGGAATGAGTTACTCAGCATTCGCGGTAGGTTCACTAACAGACTCAGATATTTCACCATTCATTGTAATGGAAAGTCCTCGCAGAATTGCCACCGCAGCCAAGCTTAGTGTATCGCACACTTCATACTCAGCGGGTAATGTAGACATCTACTTAACGGCTACTGACGATATCAGTGATGCCACTCCAGCGTTAAGCGATGTACCCTTTATGGCGACTTCAGGAGCATTGTCAATTGCTGCTGGTGACTATGTGGTTAACGTGACTCCACATGACAGCAAAACCGTGGCTATTGGTCCACTGCCAGTAAGCTTAATGGCAGGTGGGATCTACAGTGTAGCTGCCGTCGACAATATGGGCGGTGGAGTACCTTTAGGTGTAATTTTAATGGACGACTTTGTAGCAAAATAAAAGACTAAAGACTTACAAAGCGGCATGCTTCTAATGCCGCTTTTTTGTGTGAAAAATTTAGTCACTGCTTTTCGGTCGACTGACGAAACGACCATCAAATACGGCACACAGTTTATCAGCACACCAAAGCTCTATAGATAAATTGACTCGAATTCGTTTACCACGTTGCAATGCTGATAGATCTGTATCTATCCATTCTGTTTTGGCAACAGGATCTGCAGTAATAGGGGCAATATAACGAACATTGGCATCCGCCAGCACGATATCAGCATCCACCTTCGCCAGCTGTTGTTGCAGCCACACCATGCCCCAACCCGTTAGGGTCATAAGCGTATAAATACTGCCGGCAAACATAGTTTGATGCAGATTCACATTGGGGGTTAATGGCGCAGTAACACTAAAACTTTGCCCGGAAAAACTGAGAGGAGCGATCTGCATAAACTGACTAACGGGAATCGTCTGATACCAAGTGCTTTGCAGTTGCTTTAGTAAGCTATCTTCGTCAAAAGCCAGTTTTTGCATAACCACTATACCTGCAAATTAAAGGTAACGGGGCCGTCATTGACCAAGGACACTTTCATGTCAGCAGCAAACTCACCCGTTTGTGTGTTAACGCCTTTCGAAAGACAAAAATCAACAAAAGCTTGGTAAAGTTCTCGCGCTTGTTCAGGTGTTCCCGCACCCGAAAAACTTGGGCGTAGACCGCGACCAGTATCTGCTGCTAAGGTAAACTGCGACACCACTAATAAACTGCCACCCGCTTGCTCTAGATTGAGGTTCATTTTACCATTCTCATCGGAGAAGACTCGATAACTCATCACCTTAGTTGCCAGTTTTTCCATTTTGGCTAAATCATCTTCGCGCTCAACACCTAATAGCACTAACAGGCCTTTATCTATCTCTCCAATGGTTTCACCATCAACGACTACGTTAGCTTCACTTACACGTTGAATTAAGGCAATCACTTACACACTCTCCCTTAAAAATTAATAGCTTAAATAAAAAATCGAAGACGAATGCTGCGCTTACGGATAACTGAGCGATCGCAAGTTCACTTTCGGAAAATAGTTTTCCCGCATTCTATAGGTTGGCATTTATACCGACAAATTCTAAAAAAACAATTGATGGGCTAAAGCCCAACCTACAGAAGATACATACTTTTCGTAAGCGCAAAGTTACGTATATAACCAAGTCACATCCGTAAGGTCATTTGTCTTAGCGTTCTCTACAACCTTTATTAGCCTTGCCTAAAGCCAAGAGCTTTCTGCTCCTAAGCCTTATTTTCCTTGAGCCTTGTTTAAATCGACTGAATATTCTGCATAACTGGGATCGGTTTAATCACATCTTCCGCCCCCTCAGGTAGCGACTTGCCAACCTGACGTAAACCTTCATCAGTCCACAATATAAAGCGACGGATCTCTTCCATGCTAATGGTATCAACAAAGGTTGCCGCACCTTGCACTTGGATGACTGCCCCTCGCTCTCTCACGACAAACTTAGCAAAGTTAAGTTTCTGATTAAGGGTACCAATCATCACTAATATCTCTTTGCTACCCACATACTTAGGATGAATAGCATAGAAGCGGTTCATTAAAATGCGGTCAATCCCTTCAGGGTTAATGCTAGGTTGTAAGATAAACTGGCTACTATCAAACTCCACAGCCACACCATTAGGACCCGCTTTCTTCGCTAAATAACTTTTATTCAATAGCGCTTCTAAAAGTTTGTCAGCAGCCTCTGCATCTGTCATATCACCAAGAGTCACGCTATCTGGGGCTTTAGTCGTTACTTCAACTTCAGTATTACTCTCTGTTGCTGCGCATGCTGTCAGCCCTAACATTAAAGCTATGATTATTAATTTTCTCATTTATGCTTATTTCCTTTCTCTATTATTTGGGCCATTTCCCGAATCGCGCTTACCACGGCTCTTGTCATTTTTATATCAGCCAAGGCATGGTAACCGCCTTTAATTTCCACCAAGTTAATGTGTTGGTTTTTGTAGTCTTGTAAAAAGCTTAATAGCACTCCAATCGGGCAAACCCAATCTAGCTCTCCTTGTATAATGACGGTTCGCGCCTGAATATTTACGAGTGAATCACATAGTTGTTCGAAAGCAGCAAAATAATTATTAGCCACATAATAAAGCTCGATGCTTGCTAACACCTGACTGAGATTTGTATTTTCCTTATATTGCTTACAACCTGGGTAAGCCAAAGCCATTTCCCAACGGAGCCAACGACGGGTAAAATCCTTGCGAACGCTAGCGCATTGATTATCCAATCCATCTCTATAACATGAAAAAAGCTGCTGCTTATCGGAGCTTGCAACAACACTAAAATCAAGCTGCTCAGATGGAAATAACCGCGCAGCCCCTTGTTGTCCATATAACCACCGAATACTCTCTTCGCTAGGAATGAACGCCCCCCACAACACCTGTTCGATGACTCTAGTAGGGTACGCCGCTGCGTATAACAGCCCTAGTGTTGCACCAAACGAACCTCCAGCAAGAGTCCATTTTGATATGTCCAGCCACTCTCGAACCTGTTCTATATCCGTGAGTAGCTTATTAACATTATTGTGCTTGAGCTCACCTCTAGGACGCGACAGCCCCGCCCCCCTTTGATCCATGAAAATGACTCGATATATAGACAGATCAAACAAAACGAGCTCTTCGGTTGAACAACCAGCTCCAGGACCGCCATGCAGATATAACAGCGGGATCCCATCCATATTGCCATATTGAGCCACGTAAAGTTCATGCCCATCGCCAACGGTCAGCCAGTCCCGTGATATTGACTGACACTCCACCTTTTTAAGCTCCGTCTTCAGCAGTCGGTTTCGTCTTTTTTGCAGCTTGCTTTGTTCTTTCTGCCGCTAAATCCAATTCTTCTAACTGAGCCGCTTCCGCTAACCGTGCCGCTCTGGCGATCTGACGCTCACGTAAATACTCTGGCATTGCAGCGGTAATTTCAGCACCAACTAACACTATGATCCAGGAAACATATACCCAAACAAACAAAATCGGGATCACCGCTAACGCGCCGTAAATAGCTTCATAACTAGGGAATTGAGTCACGTAAAATGCAAAGCCTTTTTTACCAAGTTCAAACAACATTGCTGCGACAATCGCTCCCAAGAGAGCATGGAAAAACTTTACCTTCTTATTTGGCACCACCATATAGAGCAGCAAAAATGCCGCTACAGAGAACATCATCGGCAAGCGCTCAATGATTAATGGCACCACGCCAGACAGCTCTGAGTCATTAAATAGCTTAAGCGACACCAGATAGGAAGTTGCAACCAGACTTGCCCCCACCAATACAGGCCCGAGTGTCAGCACCATCCAATACATAGAGAAGGAAACCGCGATCTGACGCTTCTCTTTAGTACGCCAAATACTGTTGAGTGACTTATCTATTGCAGAAATCAGCATTAGCGCCACCACAACCAAAGCGGCAATACCGACGGTTGTCCCTTTAGACGCATTATCAACAAACTCATTAATATAGAGCTGTACCGTATCCCCCGCAGCTGGTAAGAAGTTGTCATAAACAAATCCTTCAAGTTGACCTCGTATACCAGCAAAAACTGGAAATGCCGACAACATAGAAAACATCACCGCAACGATTGGAACTAAAGACAACAAGGTAACGTAAGCAAGATGCCCTGCCTTAATGTTGACTTGATCCTCTTTAAAGCGGCGCAGCAAATGTAAAAAAAATGCCCAAATACTCCACAAAAAAGACCGAAATTGATTTACTGCTATCTTATTTTTCACTTGTTACTCTTGATTCTGTTAAAGTTGTACCAAATCTGTACGACGATAAATGATTTATTTAGATCTATATCGGTACAATAAAGCTTATAACCTTCTCTTTACAAGTATAAGGATTGAATTGATGTCTCAACAAGGTTCCGCAGGCAATGTTATCGCCGCTATCGCAAGCTTTTTCTTTCCCGGTCTAGGGCAATTAGTACAAGGTCGCATATTAGCCGCATTGGTGTTTTGTATTGTCGCGGTAGTCGGTTATGCCATGTGGTGGTTAATCTTCCCAGCTATCATCGGCGGTATTGCACACCTGTGGAGTATTATCGATGCGGCTAAATTTCGCGCCAACTAGTGAATTTTACTTTAAGCCTAAATTTTAGAATCACTTTCAGGACTGAATAAGATGAAAAAAATATTATCGGTTGTCATTGTTAGTGCCAGTTTATTGCTGACTGGCTGTCAAAGCGCCTACTACGGTGCAATGGAAAAAGTCGGTTATCATAAACGCGATATCATGGTCGATCGTGTTGAAGACGCTAAAGAGTCTCAAGAGGAAGCACAGGAGCAGTTTAGCTCTGCACTTGAAGAGATGCAGGCACTGCTTAATCATGACGGTGGCGACTTAGAAAGTGCCTACAATAAAGCAAAAGATGAGTATGAGTCAGCCCAAGATGCCGCCGATGATGTGACTAAGCGTATTGATAAAGTTGAAGATGTGGCCGAAGCCTTATTTGATGAGTGGCAAACAGAAATTGGCGAAATAAGCAAAGCCAGCCTTCGCCGCAATAGTGAGTCGAAACTAAAAGAGACTCGTCGTTCATATACTCAGTTAGTAAAAAGTATGCGTCGCGCAGAAAGTAAGATGCCACCAGTACTCACGGCGATGAAAGACAATATGCTGTACTTAAAGCACAACCTTAACGCCCAAGCCATTGGTGCAATCAAAGGTGAATTTACTAGCTTGCAAACTGATATATCAGGGCTTATCAAAGAGATGAATAAGTCGATTGATGAATCAACCAAGTTTATTGCTTCATTAGAAGGCAAATAAGCGCAGTCTAAAGTGAGGTTCCTAGATATTGACCTCTAGGAGCCATACTTGTGATCTTTCCCTTACTTTTTCACAAGCCATTTCCAATTACTCGATCCGCTGCACATCCTTGCTGCCGCAAAAGAACTTAATTGCTATAAAGCTTTCACATTAGTATCAATCATTACTAAACGTATTTGCTATGAGCTTTATCGAATCCTTAACGCTTACATTGGCACTCACCTACAGTGTTAGTCTGCTTTATTGGAGTGGCAAAAAATGGGGAGCAGCAGCAAGCGGAGTCCTCGTTTCAGCCGCTGTCTTATCAAGTCTATATTGGCCCCTAATAGCTGCTCTCGCGATTGCCGTCATCATCATAGGGATAGTTAACAAGTTCCAGCCTCAAGTCGCTCAGGGCGATATGAGGAGCAATAACCTTCGTGAAGGAGTCCAACATCTGCTGGCATTATCGATGCTGCTGGTTGGGGTGCAATTTGCCGTGAACAGTGCACTGCTCAAAGCTGGCGTGACCCCTTGGCTAATGCGCCCAGATGTGGGCGACGCCTTTCTGCCCATTGCAGGCGGCATCGAACTAAAAGCCATTGTGACACTGGGTATATGGGATCAAACTCACCCAGCAGCTGCAGTCATGCTCACCGTCGTGCTATTAACTGGCTTGCTCTGTAAACGTGCTTTTTGCGGCTGGGCTTGTCCACTTGGGATCGCTGGAGAGTATCTGTATAAACTCAGAAAGCGCTTTATCAAAGCTGAATACTTGCCACCAGCATGGTTGGATTGGCCGCTAAGAATGCTCAAGTATCTAATCTTAGCTGGCTTGCTATACATTATTATAGGGATGCCAGCCGCTGGTATACCGGGCTATTTGAATAGTAATTACCACAAGATAGCCGATCTCAAAATGGCGCTGTTTTTTATCACTCCAGGCTTAGTCACGTTAATTTGTTTTGGCTTTATCTTGAGTTTGTCAGCATGGCGCCGACAAGGCTTTTGCCGTTACATCTGCCCTTATGGAGCACTACTGGGGCTAGTTAGCTTTCTAAGCCCCTTTAAAATTCGCCGTAGCACACAGCATTGCTTGATTGAAAGTAAAGGCATGAACTGTGATAAGTGCACTCGTGCTTGTCCGGCGAATATTAGCGTACACACTCAAGGTAATGTTCGCTCAGATGAGTGCCAAGCCTGTATGCGCTGTGTGTCGGCTTGCCCAAAGAAAGAAGCTTTAACGTTTAGTACCCGTAACGGCATAAAACTGTCTGCACGAGGCCTGACGATCGGGTTAATTGCACTACTGTTTTTAATTCCACTTATCGCCTATCTAAGTGGTTTCTGGGTCAGCCAGACTCCAACAGAAACGAGGATGTATTTGATCCAACATTTAAACTCGATAGGTCACTAGCGGCTTATTAAAGCAAAAGCTATTGGGCAATTCATCACTATGAGTTGCCCTTTTTTAAATCTAAATTTTTGTTAATGGAGAAAGTTGGAACCATCTAAAACTTTCGCACTCTGACTATATGAGGCCAATGTTTACGCGCCAATTTTATTAGCTAACCACTGTAAAATGCTTTGCTAAATATTTGTTTTCTTGTTTTGTTCATCATCCCAACTGCACATTCCTAGTTAGGTTTGGCACCAGATTCAGTTTCGACGCTAGCGCACTCCAAATTGAACAACTTTTACGGCAATCCATATGGGTTGCCTTTTTTTTGTTATATCGCCCCTAAAACTTCATTGCCCATAAATGACAACAAAATGGTTTTGGGGTCAGTGTAACGCAACAAGCTACTACCAGATGGAACACTCTTACTCATAAAGAGTTGGCCATGTATTAATACCAGCACTACCCATCCATGGGTACTGGCATAAATGTTCCAGACACAAAAAAGCCCCGAGCATTTTCATGCTCAGGGCTTTTATAACTTTATGCTTGAAACAAACTAACTGCGCAGCATTAGCTGCAGCAAATTATTTTGCGTCTTTAGCAGTACGGTTATGACGCTTACGCTCGTTTTCAGTCAAGTAACGCTTACGAACACGAATGTTCTCAGGAGTTACTTCTACTAGCTCGTCATCATCGATGAACTCAAGCGCTTGCTCAAGTGTCATTTCGATATGTGGAGTTAGTACCTGTGCTTCATCAGTACCTGATGCACGCATGTTGGTAAGCTGCTTACCTTTCAAACAGTTAACTGTAAGATCGTTAGCACGAGCATGTAGACCAACTACCTGACCTTCATAAACTTCTGCAGCGTGAGTGATAAATAGACGACCACGCTCTTGAAGGTTAAACAATGCAAATGTCAGTGCTTTACCAGTTGCGTTTGAGATCAATACGCCACGAGCACGTTGACCAATATCACCGCCTTTCACAGGACCGTAATGGTCGAATGAATGGTAGATAAGACCAGTACCAGAAGTCGCTGTCATGAACTCAGTTTGGAATCCGATTAGACCACGGCTAGGAATAACGAAGTCGATACGTACACGACCCTTACCATCTAGCTGCATGTCACGCATGTCACCTTTACGTGTACCAAGCTTCTCGATGACTGCACCTTGATGCTCTTCTTCAACATCAACAGTTAGTGTTTCGTATGGTTCACACATCTCGCCATCGATCTCTTTTTCGATAACTTCTGGACGAGATACTGCTAGCTCGTAACCTTCACGACGCATGTTTTCAATCAAGATTGAAAGGTGAAGTTCACCACGACCCGATACGCGGAAACGATCTGGGCTGTCAGTTTCTTCAACGCGAAGTGCAACATTGTGTACTAGTTCCTGCTCTAGACGCTCAAGGATGTTACGTGAAGTTACGTACTTACCTTCTTTACCCGCGAATGGAGAAGTGTTGACTTGGAAAGTCATTGTTAGTGTTGGCTCATCTACAGACAGTGCTGGCAATGCTTCTACAGAAGTAGGTGCACAGATAGTGTCTGAAATTTGTAGCTGACCAAGACCAGTAATTGCTACGATGTCGCCAGCGTTAGCTTCGCTAACTTCGTGACGCTCAAGACCCATGTAACCAAGTACTTGGCCCATCTTACCGTTACGAGTCTTACCATCAGCGCCAAGTACTGTAACTTGCTGGTTAGTTTTAACACTACCACGCTTGATGCGACCAATACCGATAACACCCACGTATGAGTTGTAATCGATTTGCGAGATTTGCATCTGGAAATCACCTTCAGCATCAGCATCTGGTGAAGAAACTTTTTCAACGATAGTTTCGAATAGCGGCGTCATGTTGTCGCTAGTTTCGTCTGGATCTAAAGTTGCAAAACCGTTTAGTGCAGAAGCATAAACGATTGGGAAGTCTAACTGCTCGTCAGTTGCGCCTAGGTTGTCAAACAAGTCGAATACTTGATCGATAACCCAATCAGGACGTGCGCCTGGACGGTCAATCTTGTTAATAACAACGATTGGCTTAAGACCTTGAGCAAATGCTTTCTTAGTCACGAAGCGAGTTTGTGGCATTGGACCATCTACTGCATCAACTAGTAGTAATACTGAGTCAACCATAGATAGAACACGCTCTACCTCACCACCGAAATCGGCGTGACCAGGGGTATCAACGATGTTGATACGGTAATCGTTCCACTTGATGGCAGTGTTCTTGGCCAGAATCGTGATACCACGTTCTTTTTCAAGATCATTTGAATCCATCACCCGCTCAGTGGCTTCTCCTCGAGACTCAAGGGTTCCTGACTGCGCCAGCATCTTATCAACCAAGGTAGTCTTACCATGGTCAACGTGTGCAATAATGGCGATGTTACGTAAATTCTCTAACACGGCTAAACCTCTTACCATCGGTATAAAAATATAGGGGGTACTGACAACTGCTAAACCAAACTAGTATAGTAGTTGCAATAAAAAGCGTGACATTCTACTCTAGGTAGCAAGTATCTCACAGGATTATTTTTAACCAATCGTTAAAAATAACGCTTGCGCGTTGCTTTTCTTCGCCATAACGCCCGCTTTATATACACTTTTAATCCATCACTTTAATGATATTAATTCTACTCTACTCTCTGTTGCGCAGCCCTTTTCAGCTGTTTGAGGTGATTTTTCGCCGTTGTGCTGCCAAAAATCCTGTTTAATTTGTTTTTAGTAGCACTTCCCTGTTTTGGCATTTCAATAACGGTGCCCTTCTACAACGTTTTACTGTCTTGTATTGAAATAACACTTATCTATATTTGGTCGACTTTTCTTTGAATTACACCCTATGAAAAATTCTTCTGCTTGTTATTCTGGGCGCCAGCTTTTGTATTTAGAAAAGTTGCTTCTAAATAGATTGCACGATTATGACGCACGCACCAAAATGATCCACCTATCGCACCATTACAGTGCATAAAACTGCGATGCAAGTTTTCATCTCAGCCCATAATTGATTAATATCAAATAGTTATAGGTTTGGCACAACTCTAGCTTTAAACAAAGCAGAATCGCACTATGCGCTAAACATTAAGATAAGAACAAGGGATCACCCTTTACCCTACTCGGAGACTTTAGAATGTCAGCTGAATCAGTTTTACAACAACTAAAAGAATTAGAAGTTAAGTTTGTTGATTTGCGTTTTACCGACACCATAGGTAAAGAGCAACATGTTTCAATTCCTAGCCATCAGGTTGATGAAGACTTTTTCGAAGATGGTAAAATGTTCGATGGTTCTTCAATCTCAGGCTGGAAAGGCATTAACGAATCAGACATGGTACTCATGCCAGATGCTGCAAGTTTCGTACTTGACCCTTTCACAGCAGAAACAACAGCTAACATTCGTTGTGACATCCTAAACCCTGGCACTATGACAGGTTACAACCGTGACCCTCGTTCAATCGCTAAGAAAGCAGAAGACTACTTACGCTCTACAGGTATCGCAGATACAGTATTGATTGGTCCAGAGCCAGAGTTCTTCCTATTTGATGATGTTAAGTATGGCGCTGACATGTCTGGTTGCTTCTACAAAGTAGATGCTGAAGAAGCAGCTTGGAATTCAGGTACTAGCTACGAAGATGGCAACAAAGGTCATCGTCCAGGTGTTAAAGGCGGTTACTTCCCAGTAGCTCCAGTTGATTCATCACAAGATATCCGTAGTGCTATGTGTTTAGTACTCGAAGAGATGGGCCAAGTTGTTGAAGCGCATCACCATGAAGTAGCAACTGCCGGTCAAAACGAAATTGCGACTCGCTTTAATACTCTTACGCTTAAGGCTGATGAAGTTCAGGTGCTTAAGTATGTTATTCATAACGTTGCTCACGCTTACAATAAGACAGCTACGTTTATGCCTAAGCCAATCGTTGGTGATAACGGTAGCGGTATGCACGTTCACCAGTCTCTAGCTAAAGATGGCGTTAACATCTTTGCTGGTGACAAGTATGGCGGATTGAGCGAAACCGCACTATTTTACATCGGTGGTATCATCAAGCATGCGCGTGCAATTAACGCATTTGCTAACCCATCAACTAACTCTTACAAGCGTCTTATCCCGCACTTTGAAGCGCCAGTAATGCTTGCTTACTCAGCAGCTAACCGTAGTGCTTCGATCCGCATCCCAGTGGTACCAAGTGCAAAAGCGCGTCGTATTGAGCTACGTTTTGGTGACCCAATGGCTAACCCATACTTAGCATTCTCAGCAATGTTGATGGCTGGCCTTGACGGTATTCAAAACAAGATCCACCCAGGTGAAGCAATGGATAAAGATCTTTATGATCTTCCTGCTGAAGAAGCCGCTGAAATCCCAACAGTTGCGACTTCACTAGAAAATGCACTTGAGTGCCTAGACGCTGACCGTGAATTCTTAACTCGTGGTGACGTATTCAGCAATGACTTCATTGATTCTTACATCAAACTTAAGTCTGTTGACGTTGAGCGTGTTAACCAAACAACTCACCCAGTAGAGTTCGAGCTTTACTACAGCTTGTAATCTATAAGCCACTGTAGTGGCTTAACGGGTACAGAGTGCAAAGCCCTAAGCAGAAATGCTTAGGGCTTTTTTGTGTTTACAAATCAAACATTTCTATTTTGTACAATGCGACTACTTTGATCTACAGCTATAGTTATGACGGTAATACCAATTGCATTAAGTATTTGAGCAGTTCAGACCCCCTCAGTCTTTTCAATTCAAAGCGCATTGGTAAAGAAATGGTTATTCCCTTTTAAGCCAATGCAAAGCAGAAGTGGAAAGACTGAGGGGGTCACGTAGTGCGGGTTTCAAAACGCTGTATGCTTCGCTATGGGATTTGGATATAGAATAACTATTAGCTCAAACCCCACTACTTGCCTACAGCGTTTTGAATTCCCGCTGAATGGTCAAACTTTTAATGCAATTGGTATAACAAGCATTAACATTTACCGTATTTGTCACTCAAAAAGGAACTGCTATGCCTGCTGGGATCTACGTTCAATGCCGCTCTATTTTTTCTATTTTCACACTCATGTTGATGGGAATATTTAGTGCTAACGCTATCGAGTGGCCGCAGGAAGTGACCGCTAAAGAGGGTAACATTGTGGTGTATCAGCCGCAGCCAGAATCGTTAGACGGCAATATCTTGCAAGGGCGCGCCGCTATGTCTTTAGAGCTCATCGATAGAGATGACCCTATTTTTGGTGCCTTCTGGTTCAGTGCTCGCATTGACACAAGCACTGATAACGCAACCGTTAGGGATGTTAGAGTGACTCGAGTGCGCTGGCCAGAGTCAACCGAAGCCGATGAACAACGCTTTACCCAAGTGGTAGAAAAATCCATTGGCACCAGCAGCTTTACTATCTCGATGGAGCGCCTTTCTGCCAGCCTTGCCAACGCTAAACAGGAAAAGCAAAGCCTAGAGAATATTAAAAATGATGCGCCTAACATTATTTTTCGTCAGCAACTTACAGTACTCCTCTCCTATGATGGTTCACCGCAATTTAGAGAGATCGAAAATAGTCCTTATGAGCGAGCGCTAAACACCCCCTTTGCCGTGGCGCGCAACAAACAAACCAAGAAAATGTACTTAAGCAGTGGCACTTTTTGGTATACAGCAGACAACCCTATGGGGCCTTGGCAAGTCACTGAGTACCCGCCTGAAGATCTAGTAAAAATGCTGCCAAAATCCGATGATGCAGAAGCAAAAAATACCGGAACAGCGCCAGCTGTAATAGCAGTGAAAACCCCAACTGAATTGGTTGCAACCGATGGTAAACCCAAATGGAAGAGCCTAACCGAAGGTAAGTTGCTTTATGTCAGTAATACTGAGACAGCTTGGATAAGAGAGGTCTCTTCCGGTGACATGTACCTGTTACTTTCTGGGCGCTGGTTTCAAGCTAAAAAAGAAGCAGGCCCTTGGGCATTTGTCCGTGCTGATAAACTTCCTGCAAGCTTTAATGATATTCCACCCGAATCAGATATTGGTGGACTAAGGGTATCCGTCGCGGGCACAACCGAAGCGGATCAAGCTATGCTTGACGCCCAGATCCCTCAAACTGCTGCAATTAAACGCAGTGAAGCTAAGCTCAACGTCGAGTATGATGGCGAGCCAAAATTTGACGCGATCCCAGGCACTAAAGTCGCTTATGCGGTCAATACCGCGACTCAAGTTCTAAAAATAAATGGTCAATACTATGCCGTCGATAATGCCGTTTGGTTTGTTGCATCTGCCGCAAAAGGACCATGGAAAGTTGCCGATAATGTTCCAACAGATGAGATAGCAAAAATCCCTCCAAGCTCGCCAGTTTACAACACCACTTATGTCGAGATTTATGACTCGACCCCCGAGGTTGTCTATGTTGGTTATACCCCTGGTTACATGTGGTCTTACCCCTATTACGGGGTACCAGTATATGGCACAGGTTGGTACTACCCACCCTACTGGGGGCGTTACTACTACCCTCGTCCACCAACTTGGGGGCTGCATGTGGGCTATAACCCTTGGACAGGCTGGAACGTTGGCGTAAGTTGGAGTAATGGCTTCTTCAGTGTAGGTGTAGGTTGGAGCGCTGGCTGGGGGAACCATTATTATCCGGGTCGTTGCTGTGGTGGATATTACGGTGGAGGTTACCGACGCCCAGTGGTCATAAACACTGGCGACATCAACATCGGCAATAGCGTCAGTATTGGCAATAGAACTAACATCTCTAATAAGGTTGCTCGTAACAATAATATTTCAGGTAATCGTGTCGGTAAAAACAATCTATATAATCGTCCAGAGAATCGTGTGCGTAATGCCGATGCCAGCAAAATAAACAGCAACTTCAAACAGGCAACTCACAATAAGAATCGTGCTAATAATGTTTTTGCAGATAAAAATGGCAACGTAGCACGAGATTTAAACGGTGAGTGGCAAAGCCGTAACAAAGGCAATTGGACACCTGCCCCCCAGACTAGAGATCGAGTCGAAACAGGGCTAAATAACCGCGATATCAGTCAGCCGGTGACGCTGCCTTCTAGGCCAAATACTGAGTTAAACAGGCCTAGCAATATGAATAGGCAGATGAATAATCGTAATTTTGATCGTGAAAGCCTAAACCGCTCTCGTAATGCTCGTCAGCATGGCATGGTGCGCGAGGGGCGCAGAGGACGTTAACCCCGCTTTCACCATAGGAAAAGGCTTGCACATCGCAAGCCTTTTATATTTATGTATCCATACCTACGTCGCCCAGACTAAGTTGACACTCTGTTAATGGCTCGTTAGTTTAACGGTTAAAACACACCATAAGTCAGTGTTCTGACATCAAATAATAAGTGGCTCCTGATCTATGTGGCAAAAACTTCAACCCTATCGTTCTTCGATAATTCTTTTGTCGGCGCTACTCATTGGTGGCGCTATCGGTATCGTGTTACCAGAGTTTGCTTTATCGCTAAAACCCATAGGCCAAGTGTTTCTAAATTTACTGTTTATGATCATTGTGCCGCTAGTCGCGATTAGTGTGACCTCCTCTATTGCCCGCATGACCGACTTAAAAAAGTTAGGCATCATTCTTATCACGTTGTTCATGGTGTCTATTGCCATGGCGATCATTCCTGCAGTATCGATTGTCGGTTTAGCATTGGCTTTTGACCCTGCACAAGGTGTGGTACTCGATCTGCATCAACAGGTTGAAGCCGGATCTGGCAACATGGATTTTGTTGGACTACTGACCACCAATGACTTTGTCGGCTTACTGTCTAAATCTAACATACTGGCACTCATCATCATGTCAGTCATTGCCGGTATTGCGATTGGTCAATCAGGCAAAGATGGTGAGAAAGTCTCAGCCATGCTAGACAGCCTCAATACTGTGATAATGAAAATCGTTTCTATATTAATGGTCGCCGCGCCTGTAGGTTTAGGCGCTTACTTTGCCTCAACCATGGCTAGCCAAGATACCGAATTGCTCAGCACTTTTGCCCGCGCTATTGGCCTATTCTTTGTCGCCGCCTTTTTCTATTTTACTGTTGGTTCAACAACTTACGCATGGCTTGGTGGTGGAGTAACAGGCGTTACTCAGTTTTGGAAGAATGCGGTTGACCCATCGGTCACTGCATTAGGTACCAGCTCCTCGTTAGCCACATTACCAGTCAATATTCGTGCTGCAAATAAGATGGGGATAAAAGAGGAGATCGCCGACATCTGCCTGCCTTTGTTGGTTAACCTCAATAAAGGCGGGGCATCAATGACCACCGCGTTGAAGATTGTCTTTATCTATTCAATCTTAGGCTTGGATTTTAGCGCCGATGTTTTTGCTCTGACAGTACTTATCTCAGTGCTATCCGCCTTTATTATAAGTGGCGTACCTGGCGGTGCATTTTTAGGTGAAATTTTCATTGTTACCACCCTTGGGTTACCTATCGAAGTGATCCCCATTCTGGTCATTATTGGCGCAGTTACCGACGCCCCGGCAACATTAATTAATGTCATACATGACCTTAATGCTACCCAGATCATCGAGCGAATTAATGGCAAGCGCTATAAAAGCGCAACGATTATTGAATAAGTGCCGATAACAAAATGAGTAATAAAGATGAATTTAAGCTAGCATTATCAGCTTCTTATAGATGTGACACCTGAAGTGTCATATGCCTATAGTGTGACTGTCATATCAATGACGCCGTAGACAATGGTAATTTGTGTTCAACTTGCTGCAATTCAAATACAAACACAGCAAGGAGCACAAAATGGAAAACTCAATGACTCGACATAAAATGGATACCACTATGGAAATGGCTACAATCACCAATGGATATTGGTACTATTTTGATGATGCAGGAGTGCGTATTACCGCTCACGGTTCAGGGTATTCAGGCCAAGAAACCGTCTATGTTAATGATGAGGTAGTGAGTGATAAGCGTAATCTTGGAATGAAAAGCTCGCACGAGTTCTGCCACATGGGCAATGATTATGAGGTCAGATTTCAAATCACCAATCTTCTTACAGCTACTGTTGCTTGCGCCCTTTATAAAAATGGCGAGTATGTCACTACAGAAGCCAAGGCCTATCGCAATATGGATGGCAAATCAGCCCTCAAGCTAATATCACTATTTTTTGTCGCGGGGCTCATTTTTGGTGGGCTAGCAGCCTGGTTAACCCATCAGTTTATAGCTTGATTAAAAGCTAGATATATCGAAAAAGCTAAAGGAGCAGTGGAGTAAAATATGGAGATTGATGCGATAACCGTAAAAGCACTGCGCCAGTCTAAAGGCTGGACACAACAGCATTTGGCCGATGCTTGTGCTATTAGCTTACGCACGGTTCAGCGAGTAGAAAAAGAGGGCAGCGCATCAAGTGAGACATTGTTGGGTTTGTGTGCGGTGCTGGAGGTTGAACAAAAAAACTTGTTACAGATCCCAATTCCCGACCGCCAACAGATGCAACAAGTCTCTTTGCGATCTCAATCAATAATACTCGCTATTGCAGTGATATCTGGTGGCTGTATCGGTGCCATTATCACCTATCTAGCAATAAGCTAACACAAAGCCCAGGTTAAACACTTGGGCTTGTATAATATCTTCACGCTGCTAAAAATTTGCCTTGGCAATTACTGCCTTTGTGGCATGGTAAATACTGCAACTCTGCCGTCATGCCCAGCAGCAACCACAGTGTCGTTATCAATAGCCAGCGAATAGTAACCTTGTTTTAGTCCGTCTATCTGCAGCGGTTGCCAACTGTAACCATGGTCAAATGAAATATCTGTAGCGAGCTTTCCAGTCGCGATACAAGTAGCTTGATAACAAACCATTGCTGTGCGCAGGCCCGGTGTCGATTTTCGGGTTTTATGCCACACCTTATTCTTTAAATATACCATATTGGCATCATGCTTATCCCGTTGCTGGTAGTCGCCACCAACCACAAAAATATCATTAACGCTATTTTTAGAAATGCCATATCCGCCAGCAGTTTGAGTGTCATCAAACAAGGGGATATGCGTTCGTTGCCAATACTCGCCAAAGTCTTGCGAGGTATAAATCGAGCTACTGTAGCCGCCAGTAGTAAACCATGCTTGGCCAGACTCACCGACCATTAAGGTGTTACCGCTGGCCGCAAATGCCACTTCCCTATCGAGCATTTCCGGCAATCTGCCCCGAGCAATTCGTTGCCAACTCTGTCCACCATCACGGGTTCGTAAGATAACAAAGCAGCCGTCAACAGGATCGCCTAACAACAAACCATTATTTCTATCCCAAAACGCAATCGAATCAAAAAAGCCTGCTTCATGTTTGTTTTCCAACAATAACTGCCATGAAGCGCCCTGATCTTCGGTAATGTAGAGTTTAGATAACTCGCCTTCACCTGCCCCCATCACTATCGCCGTATTGGCATCAAATACTTCAATATCACGAAAATCGGTTAATGGTTGGTTTTTAACAGAAACATCGAGCCAAGTTTTCCCTGCATCCTTGGATAGGAACACGCTATTTTTAGACCCACTAACCCAGAAGACACCGTCAGCAGCAGCGCTACCACGAAATGATAGATTGGCATCTATTTGCTGGGTATTCCAGACACTGGAGACAGCTGAAAAACTGAATAGACAAAGTAACGACATGATTAACTTCATTAAACTCACCTTGTAATACTGAAGTACTGTAACTATCACCTAATACTAGGTAATAGGCAACTAACGCTTAAAAGACAAAACCATCTCAATCATCCTAATTCCCTCAGCGAACATTAGCACTCGATTAATTAAGCCAATATTAAACAACAACTTAGCTTAAAGTAAATTCAAAAAACAGTGGACAATTATTGTGCAACACGCCTAAACTGTGATCTCAATCACAGTTTTATGGAAGGAACTAATAATGAAAATATCCCTTACGACTCCATTGATACTAGCAACACTTCTATTCTCAACAACAACTTTGGCAGCAATGGCGCCTGTGGCAAAGTGTAACGATTGCAGTGCAGCAGCCGCACTTGATGCAGCCAAGGCATTAGCTGCAGACAATGTTTATGTCGTTGACTTTGTAAATGCAACAGCTCAGAAATTTGTATCTGATGATAAAGGCAACACTGTAGTCGCGAAAATGAGTCTGGGTGATATCACTAGATTAAACCAACAGTTTGACTACCGAAAAACACACTTACGTGCACTTAATCGCTAGACTTTGATGATCTTTCAAGGTTGTTGTTGCCGCAGCTTATGACTCTTTTGATAAAGCTGAGGCTATGGGGTTTAGTCATTCTCCGCAAGTAACCTATAACGCAGTAAAAATTGCTAAGAAGCGCAACCCTTCGAGTTCGTTTCAATGCTTTTATCACTGCGTTACGCGCTTTTCACTTAGCTCGATGCCTTTAGCTACCTATACCTGCAGCAAAAGCGTCGCTTAGCTTTATATTGATTTAATCAGCTGTAAGAATCCTTGGATATCGGCCTCATCATTATAAATATGCGGTGATACTCGCATTCCCAAACTCCGTACATCAACACTCACATTAGCGCTTTTTAGTGTTTGTAAGACTTGTTGCTGCTTATCTGCAAAATCTAAAATGATGGTACCGCTGCGCTGGCTTTTCTCGCGAGGAGAAACCACTTTGTCTTCTAATTCCTCAGTAATAACATCGAGTAACTGTTGGTTATGTTTCCGCAGCGCAATCGAGCCCACGCGACTAAAATATTCAATGCTGTGAGATGCTATGGCATAAGGGGCAATAGAGGGAGTACCGCCCCAAAACTTCAGTGCGCTTTGATGATAGCGAAAATCATGAATATCAAACTCAAACGGATTCTCATGGCTAAACCAGCCGACATCTTTAGGTTGGCAACTAGCTAAATGTTGGCCTTTAACCCACAGGTAAGCAGCCCCTGGCCCACCACATAGCCATTTAACGCTAGAACCTATCATGAAATCGGCCTGCAACGCGTTAAGATCTAGCGGTACAACCCCTGCTGACTGTGCGATATCGATTAAGCTCAATGCCCCTTTTGCTTTAGCCGTTTCGACAATCTTCTCTATTGGCGATAGCTGTCCCGTGTTTGAGTAAGCATGACTAACAAACACCATATCAACATCTGAAGTAATATAGCTATCCCATACATTAGCGTCAGTAATGTCGCTTTCAGCGGGGATAAACCGCAGCTCACAACCATTAGGTAATGCCTTCTTCAGCGCAAACCCCATGCTCGGAAAATCAAGCTCACTCATTAACACTACAGCGTCATTTTGCTGCAAGCGTTCTACTGACATCACCAACTTTGTCAGCGCACTCGACAGGTTAACTTGCGGGCAAAACTCACTAGCAGGGGCGTTAAACAATGTTGATAGCACCTGAGTGAAACGTTCGATAATACCAAGCCAATCTCCCCAAGGCTCAACACCAGAATCTTGCCACGGCGTAAAGAACTGTTGCTTAAAAGATTGCTCTGCTGATTTTAGTGGCCGCCCCACCGAGTGGTTCAATAGGTAACAACCCGGAGCCAACATAAAATCATTTTTAAAGTCTTTCATATTAAAGCGCCTCTAAACTGGCTTTGAGCGACTTAATATCATCATAACGCGTGTTGATATCACTGCGCTCAGCGGCAGCTCTGCGATCGCGTAGTTTTTCTAATGCATTCAAAAGTACCGGTAATGGTGGACCACTGGCGGTCACCTTGTCCATATGCTGTTGCTGCAGTTTCTTTGAAGGAGCAGCAATGTACTTGTTCACTAGCTCGTTATGATGTTGAATTGCAGTATCACCATGCAAAGCGCAAACCTCTAAGAACAGTGTTACATTTTCTGTAAACCACGGTTGCTGATTTAGATGCTGTAGTGCTAGAAGCTCATCCATAAAGCTGGTTCGGCGCATGCAATCACGCAAAATGCTTTGATCTTCTGGCATCATATACAAAAACTTATCCACCAGCATTTGCGAATAGGCAGGCTCATTAGCCTCACACAGTCCTAACAACATATCGATGACGTTAATGCCAGCAAAGTCACCCGCATTGGCACCACGATACACCTGACTGCCCACTCTATATGGCTTGTAATAGGGCCTTACACAATAGAAAAAGTCATCAGTATCGAGCTTTTTAAATAACTGTTGATTTGATTCTTTAACATCAACTAGCGCTTGCTTCGCGACCTTAAGTAAATCAGCGGCAATAGGGTGGGTGATCCCAAGAGGCTCAATTTTAATCAACGCGTCGGCTGCACGCTTATACGACAAAATCCCCTTAGTGTTGTAATCAACAAATAGCTTTTCCGCAGGCAGGTTAGTAAAGCGTTTATAGAGACCGTTCTGCGCACTGTTATGGGTGGTTAAATGAGCTGTGGCAAATCTTGGCGTAACACCGATAGAGGCGCCAATGTGCATTGCTAGCGCCGATGCTTCAGTGAGTGGTGAAACCCTTTCCCGGGAAGGCTCAGTGATCTCATGACGGCGACAAGCCGCCATATACAAACCCACATTTCCCAATAGATCAAAGGCATGATCAAAGCCTTCATCGGTATTTCCCTCTGCCAACAGGGTCGCAATCATCTCACGTCCTTCGGCTTCCAAGGCTTGCTTAAGGTGTTCACCAACACCTTCAACATTGGCGCGATCGGCCTGCTCAGCATAAAGTTGCTCTAATTCGGTATTAATCTCGACAAATCGAGTGCGGATCCAGTGATCAAAAGCTCGGGTATTGAGGGTCATTTAGTGAGTCCTATTTTTGTTCTTATTTTGTTGAATTAGCCTATCAGTATCTTTCAGGTTGAAATCATCATTTTTCGTTGAATAACTTCATATTAAGATCGGATTCCACTACAAAATAACGCTATAGTGTTGAAATAGACTAAAAATAAATAATGGGATGACTCATTGGATAGTAAAGATCGTAATATTCTCGCTATTTTGCAAAAGCATGGTCGCATTGCAATCTCTGAGCTAGCCTCACGACTCAATATGTCTGATACCCCTTGCCTTCGCAGAGTCAGAAAACTCGAAGATAGCGGTGTTATCAGCGGCTACGCAGCTCAAATAGAGCCAAAAGAGGTCGGCCTTAACGTTGTGGTATATGCGTTTGTTCGCCTGACTGAGAATTCTGACCATCACGCCGAGCGATTTGAAACAGCGATGCAAAACCTTGAGCAAGTGATGGAGTGTTCAGTGGTCACAGGTGGACACGACTATGTGCTAAAAATTGTCGCGACTGATCTGCTTAGCTACGAAAGTTTTGTAAAAAAATCCCTGGGGAGCCTCCAATGTATTGCCGGTATAGAGTCAACCGTAGTGCTAAAACAGAACTTTTCGCGCAGCACATTACCGTTATAACTGCACTGTAATTAACGAATAGTCAGTAACTTAAGCACAACGATTGCCTTCGTACCGCTCTAAAATATCGCCGTTAATTGGACAATTAAAAAATCACTAGACGACCGGTCTAATACAGCGTACTATCAGCGTCATGAAAATTGAATCTCAGCAGACACGTCAACATATTATCGATTCTGGCTATAGCCTTATTTCGAGTAAAGGCTTTTCAAATGTCGGTTTATCGCAGATCTTAAAATTTGCCGATGTACCAAAAGGCTCGTTCTACCACTACTTCAAATCTAAGGAGCAGTTTGGCGAGGAGATAATCAATAGCTACTTCAAAGGATACATTAGTAGTATCGATGAATTGTTTGAGTCTCGACATGGGTCGGGTCTTGAGCGGCTGATGAGCTATTGGTTACGCTGGCAAACAACACAGAGCGATTGCAGTATCGACCAGAAGTGCTTAGTGGTTAAGCTCAGCGCTGAAGTTGCCGACCTATCTGAATCAATGCGCCTTGCGCTTGATAAAGGTTCATCGGCTGTAATTGCTCGTCTAGCTGGATGTATTCAAGCTGGTATTGAAGATGGCTCACTGCCAACAATGCAAGCTGACATAACTGCAGAAACCTTATACCAGCTTTGGTTAGGTGCTAGCCTAAAAAATAAGTTATCCCGTGATCCAAATGCAATCGAGCGCGTATTGCAAGTCACCAAAGCCCTGCTGGCTCAGCCCATCCCTCCGCTGAATTAGCCAGCAGTTTTATCTCCCCCGCCTATGCTTAAGGCGGGTATTTTTTGGCTGTTAACTAGACGACTGGTCTACTAAACAGTATTTATTCGATGTATACATCGATAGACAGGAACAATTATGTATAGCTTTGATTATTACAACCCAACACACATTAGCTTTGGTGAAGGAAAGATTGCAGAACTGGACAACCTAGTGGCAAAAGATGCCAAAGTCTTAGTACTATTTGGTGGTAGCAGCGCAGAAAAAACAGGCACTTTAGGCGAAGTAAAAACCGCACTAGGCCAACGTGAAATCGTTGAGTTTGGCGGTATCGAAGCCAACCCAACTTATGAGACGTTAATGCAAGCTGTTGAAATCGTTAAACAGCAGAAAATCGACTTTCTTCTCGCTGTAGGTGGTGGCTCAGTTATTGATGGCACTAAGTTTGTTGCGGCTGCAGCACTTTTTGAAGGTGAACCATGGGATATTCTTTTAAGCTGGGGCGCAAAAGTGACTCAAGCAATGCCTTTCGGTACAGTATTGACACTGCCAGCAACAGGCTCTGAAATGAACAGCGCCAGCGTTGTGACTCGCAAAGAGTACCAAGCCAAGCTGTCATTTATGAGCGATCACGTATATCCAAAGTTCTCCGTTTTAGATCCGAGCAAAACCTTTACCTTACCTGAGCGTCAAGTCGCCAACGGTGTGGTAGATGCATTTATTCATATTACTGAGCAATATTTAACCTACCCTGTCAATGCTGCCGTGCAAGACCGCTTTGCAGAAGGGTTGCTACAAACATTGATTGAGCTTGGCCCTAAAGCACTCAGTGAACCAAAAGATTTTGATGTTAGAGCTAACCTAATGTGGGTAGCCACTATGGCACTTAGCGGTGTAATTGGCCGCGGCGTTCCCCATGACTGGGCAACTCATATGATTGGTCATGAACTTACAGCACTGTATGACATCGACCACGCCCGCACTATCGCCATCGTATTACCAGGCATGCTTGATTGTCGCCGTGAAGGTAAGCAAGCGAAGTTACTGCAATATGCCGAACGTGTGTGGGGATTAACTCAAGGCACTAACGACGAAATTATTGATGCTGCAATCGCTAAAACACGCGAGTTTTTCGAAGCTATGGGTATCAAGACTCGCCTAACCGACTATGGTTTAGATGCCAGCAGTATCGACAAAGTGATCGAACAACTAGAAGCTCACGGCATGACAGCTTTAGGCGAAAAGCAAGATGTTGACCTTGCCATGAGTCGCAAAATTTTAGAGCGTAACCTGTAAGCATAATGATGGTATTGCAATCACTTACTGCATAGCTCGCTGGTAAAGCGAGTTATGCCTACAACAATTAAGCATGAAAAGGATTATTTAATGAATGTATTAATGGTACTAACCTCACACGACAAACTGGGCGATACAGGATTAAAAACAGGTTTTTGGTTGGAAGAGTTTGCCAGCCCATACTATCGCTTTAAAGACAGCGGATTTAACGTCACCCTCGCATCACCAGCTGGCGGCCAACCACCACTCGATCCAAGCAGTGAGCAACCAGACTTTCAAACGGCAGCGACAGATAGATTCAATAAGGACAGTGATGCGCAGCAACAACTTGCTAGCACCCAAGTGCTTGCAGAAGTTAACGCTGATGATTATGACGCTGTTTTTTACCCAGGCGGTCACGGCCCACTTTGGGATCTAACCAATGATGCGAATTCGATTTCACTGATAGAGAGTTTTTATCAAGCAAGTAAACCTGTCGGCCTGGTATGTCATGCACCAGGGGCGCTTAAAAATGTCAAAGCTGCTGATGGCACGCCATTAGTTGCCGGTAAAAAAGTGACAGGTTTTACCAACACAGAAGAAGCCGCAGTACAACTAACTGACATAGTGCCTTACCTTGTTGAAGATATGATGCTAGCTCACGGTGCGCTCTATAGTAAGAGTGATGACTGGGCGAGCTATTTAGCCGTTGATGGCAACCTCATTACCGGTCAAAATCCTGCATCTTCTGAAGTTGTGGCCGATGAGATCATCAAGCAGCTTAAGTAATAACTATCGCTAGTTATAAGCGGCGTACTTTTGGGTTCGCCGCTCAATATATTTTGTAAAGGACTGCCAATGATCACTCTGCATCATCTCAACAAATCACGCTCAAAGCGGATTATCTGGTTACTTGAAGAGCTGGGACTAGACTATCAAGTTAAAGCGTATCAGCGAGATAGCCAAACCTTCTTAGCGCCACCAGAGCTTAAAGCGATCCACCCGTTGGGTAAATCTCCAGTGATTGAATATAAGCAACAGGTTATTGCCGAGTCAGGTGCGATCACCGAGTATCTGATTGATACTCATGCAGCTGGTAAGCTCGCTCCAGAAAAAGGCAGTAGTGATTATGTCGAGTACCTTCAATGGCTGCACTTTGCAGAAAGCTCCGCCATATTGCCTTTACTGCTTAGAATGTTTGTCGCTAAAGATGGCTGCCAAACCAATTTTTTAGAAGGTTACGCTGCCGTAGAAACTGAAAAAATTCTTAGCTATGTCAACCAAGCTTTAGCCGGAAAACGCTACTTAGTTGCAGATAAGCTCACAGGGGCAGACATCATGATGTCGTTCATCGTAGAGCTGTTAGTGGCCAGTGGTGAAGCGGAGAAATATCCTCATATCGCTACCTATGCCAAACAGTTAGCTCAACACGCTAACAACATTAAGGCGAGTGAGATTGAGCTAAAGTACGAGAATAGCTAATCTATACCCGTTCTACTTGAAGAAGTAAAAAGGCAGCTTATAGCTGCCTTTATTATTTTCGGATTTTACATTTCGCCGCAGTGTCAAAATAGCGAACGCTAGCTTCGCCATGATGCTCCCAAAACTCAAAGTTTTGCCCTTGATACTTAGCGCCACTCGCACTGATCACATTGCTGGCAATCAACTGTTGATCATCAAAGCTAAAAACTGCGGTTACGGGTTCTAATTGAGTATAAAAAACCGCAGTGATCTGTAGGTACTCACCGCAATCAAACACCACACTGGCAGGGACTTCCAATAACCCTCCCTCAATCTGCAATTCAATGATGCGGCTTTGATAATTTTGCGCTATGCATTGACGAACACCTGCTGACTTCCAGCAATCATTGCGCCCTTTTATCCAACCTCTTTGCATCGCCTTAGGTTGCTCTACAGCAGGAATATTTGGTAGCGCTTGATGATACACTTGCGACAACTGTCGATCTAACTTAGCCAGTCCTTCATCGTTGCAGATCAGTGTTTCAACTTCACCACTAGCCTTGCTACAGTCAAAACTTGGCGACGCCGCTAATGATGGGAAACTGATAAAAAGAGTCAACATTAGCCATAATCTTATTGTCATAAACCCCTCTCCGAAATTTATTCAGCTTAACTGCACTCGGATAGATCTAATTCAACTATCGGTAAGCTGCCTAAACCAACAACATTGCCGCGATTAGGCGTAAAATAATACAGGTAACAAGCATCCTGATTAACATTATTACCCTGTGGAAAAATCACAAAACCGCGGCCACGCTCTGCGCTATAACCACGACTATTAAACCAACCACGATTTCTCTCACGCGCACACCAGGCAGTAGTAGAATTATCTTCAGTACACTGGTTATTAGTCACAAATGTCACGCTATCAAAGTCAACAATCTGGTCGAAGGTATCTTCCCAGCGCCCATCAGGATATTGACCACGCACCTCTATCACTTGGCCATTTTCAAGCGTGAAACTTCGATTGTCAGCACTTAAATTTTCCGGCCTAAGCGCAATTTGGGCAGCCACTAGATCTCGCGCTGACTTTAAACTGCCTTGCATGCCTTTTAATACCGACGTTTCTGCATCTGTTCTTAAATCGAGGAATTTCGGCGCTGCAATCACAGCCAAAATTCCCAGTACAATAATGACTACAACCAGCTCAATTAAGGTAAAGCCTGGATTGAATTTTTTCACGCACTATTCCCTATATTTACCCTATCCATGTGCGCAAGGCGCAGCCATTCAAACAGTAGCACAAAAGTCGCACAGACTTATATTTAACATGAATATCTTAAGAATCAGTATAAGTTAGCGGCAACAAAGTTCATGATTTATTGTTAAAAAGGCGTTAATCTGACTAAGCCAATGTTCATCAAGGAAACCACTATGCGCCTCAGTTTACTTATCTTAGCTCTACTCATTAGCCCGCTGAACCATGCAACGGTATATAAGTGGGTAGATGAAGATGGCAAAGTTCATTTTTCTGACGAGCCTGTAAAGAATGCCGAAGTGGTAGAGTTTAATAAAAATACCGAAAACCAAGTAAAACTTCCCCAGCCTTATATCAAGGCAGAGTCCACTCAACTACCGGCTGATCGCCTCAATTATAAAATGCGTATCACTTCGCCAAGCGAAGAGGAAACCATTAGAAGCAACGAAGGTGAGATCTCAATCGCGGTACAGCTTGAGCCAAAACTCGCCTCCTCTCACCTACTTGTTCTATTTATGGATGGCAAGCAGTATGGAGATGCGCAGCAAAGAGGCTTATTTCGAGTGACCAATATAGATCGTGGCGAGCATAGCTTTATTATCAAGGCACTAACACAAGACGGCAAACTACTTGCATCTACCCCACCAAGAAAAGTATTTCTTCATCGAACAATACAAAATAGAGCTAGATAGTGCTTTCAATAAAGGTGATGAAACACATTAAAACCTTTGAATACAAAGCATTAAACTTGAAAAGTTAGCATTATTGCTTCGGTGAAGTCTAGTTGCAGAGCGCACCACTTTGGTGCACCATAGTGGTGCAACCAAATTAAAGTCCCAAAATGGTGCAACTGAATAAGGCGGAGTCGTAGATGGATACAGGTTTATTGCTCAATCACTTAGTGACTGCGGTGCTAGTCATAAATGATGAACTCGAGCTGCTTTATACTAATGTCGCTACAGAGCAACTCTTAGGCGTGAGTAACAATAAGCTGCTTGAGTTGAGCCTTCCCAACCATTATCAAACCTTAGCAGTCGACCTACCACTGCTTCAAGTCGCCATAAGAGATAATCAAGGCCTTACGGTTAACACCGTATCACTCGTCACTCTTGATGGGCAGCAGCATACTGTTGATGTCACCTTAACCCCAATTGAACAAGAAAATAGCCAAGCATTACTAGAGCTGAGACAGGTGGATCAGCAACGACGGATCCACCAACAACTCACTCAAGATGCCCAGCAACAAGCGGCACAATTTCTAGTAAGAAATCTCGCTCATGAGATCAAAAACCCATTAGGAGGCTTGCGCGGCGCGGCGCAACTTTTATCGCGAGAACTTAAAGAGCCTGAGCTCAATGAGTTTACCGACCTTATTATTGAGCAAGCAGATCGGCTACGAGGCTTGGTTGACCGGTTATTAGGCCCACAAAAACCAACTCAGCATAGCCTCTATAACATCCATGAAGTGGTACATAAGGTATTGCAGCTGGTCAATCTAACTCTGCCGCAAAATATTAACCTAACCCAAGATTATGATCCCTCGATCCCTGATATCGAAATGGATCCCGATCAGCTGCAGCAAGCTCTGCTTAATATTGTGCAAAATGCGGTACAAGCACTCGACAAAGCTGGCGGGAATATCAGTATAAAAACCCGTACTCAGCATCAAGTAACTATTGGCACCCAGCGGCATAAATTAGTATTGATGCTATCCGTTATTGATAACGGCCCTGGCATTAATCCCGAGCTGATGGACACGTTATTTTACCCTATGGTAACCGGCCGCGAACAAGGCTCAGGTTTAGGCTTATCTATTGCCCATAACTTTGCCCGCCTCCACGGCGGACGCATTGATTGTGACTCATCTATCGGTCGTACCGCTTTCACCATCACCTTACCCATCAATAGTTAATTGAGGAATATATAAACATGACAGAACAAGTGTGGGTCCTCGATGATGATAGCTCTATTCGTTGGGTACTTGAAAAATCGCTCAAAAGTGCCAACTTAAGCAGCGCCAGCTTCGCTGCTGCAGAGTCGCTTTGGGATGCTTTAGAAATGGCGGAGCCCAAAGTCATCGTGTCTGATATTCGTATGCCAGGCACCGACGGGTTAACTTTACTGGAGCGCTTGCAAAGCCACTACCCGCATATTCCCGTTATTATTATGACGGCACACTCAGATCTTGATAGCGCCGTTAGCGCCTACCAAGCTGGCGCATTTGAATACCTGCCAAAACCATTTGATATCGATGAAGCCATCTCCTTGGTTGAGCGAGCGATAACACATGCTAACGAACAAAATAGCAGCAACACTGCAGCAGAGCCTGTTATTGCTACACCTGAAATTATTGGCGAAGCCCCGGCGATGCAAGAAGTCTTTAGAGCCATTGGCCGACTATCACGATCATCAATTAGCGTATTGATTAATGGCCAATCAGGAACGGGTAAAGAACTAGTAGCAAGCGCACTGCACAAACACAGCCCGAGAAAAGATAAATCTTTTATAGCCATCAACATGGCTGCAATTCCCAAAGATCTCATTGAGTCAGAGCTGTTTGGCCATGAAAAAGGCGCCTTTACTGGCGCTGGTAGTGTGCGCCAAGGTCGATTTGAACAGGCTAATGGCGGCACGCTGTTTCTCGATGAAATAGGAGACATGCCACTAGATGTACAAACACGTTTACTCAGGGTCTTAGCAGATGGGCAGTTTTACCGAGTTGGTGGTCACTCGCCAGTGCAAGTCGATGTGCGAATTATTGCTGCAACCCACCAAAATCTAGAATTACTGGTGCAGCAAGGAGAGTTTCGAGAAGATCTGTTTCATCGACTCAATGTTATTAGAGTGCACCTGCCACCTTTATCGCAACGACGAGAAGATATTGCTCAGCTGGCTCGCCACTTTCTAGCCATTGCCGCAAAAGAGATCGATGTAGAACCCAAAACATTAACCAAAGAAACTGCCAATAAGCTGGCGACTTTGCCTTGGCCTGGTAATGTACGTCAACTGGAGAATACTTGTCGCTGGTTAACGGTAATGGCCTCTGGGCAAGAGATCCTCCCCCAAGACTTACCGCCAGAATTGTTACAGGACACCAATGTATCCACAGAAAAAAGTAGTCATGATAATGATTGGGAAACAGCGCTCAAACTTTGGATCGACCAACGTCTAGCTGATGGAGAGAGTGACTTGCTAACAGAAGTTCAGCCAGCCTTTGAGCGTATCTTATTGGAAACTGCACTTAAGCATACTAATGGTCATAAACAGGAAGCCGCTAAGCGCTTAGGTTGGGGGCGTAATACCTTAACTCGCAAGCTTAAAGAACTCGCAATGGAATAGCTGACACCTCAGACTTAAAACGAAAAAAGGATATCAAACGATATCCTTTTTTATTACTAGCAAGGTACAGCATTAACTCAGCTTAGAACTGGTAATGCATACCTAACGTAACGTTCGACAGATCCATATCAATATCTTGGGTACCAAAATCATCTGAATCAAGGTCGGCAGAGGTAAAGTCATAACCCAAACGGATATTTAACTTATCAGTGACTGCAGCATTAACACCCGCACCAACAGTTAAACCGAAACCTGAGTAATCAACGTCACGAATGAAGCTATCTGCAACAACAGCTACTGATGCCACACCGATTTTACCGTACAAAGAAAACGTATCGTTAAGCACAAGCGTAAACTTTGGCGCAACACTAAAAGATGCAGCATGTATGCTAGCAAATTCATTATCAACAAAGTCGTTAGTAAGGTAGATAGTCCCCTCTAGACCAAACCATTCGTTAAAGTTGTACCCACCGTAAGCACCATAACTTTGCCCCGATTCAGAGTCACCTTCAACTTCAGCTGAAAACGCACCAATTTGACCACCAACATAAGCACCAATACGATCTGTCTCTGCAGAAGCAACTGTTGAAGTCGTTAATCCAAGTACCGCTAACGCTATAATTGACAATTTTTTCATGATTCATTCCCTACATCGTTTTTGATGCGAAGGAATTTATCACGGTGACGATACAAATTGCTACACTTATATGTAAACAATTATTTTAATTACCTTTTACCAACCACAAGACCTCTAAAGCGCAACATTTGACCAACAAGCATGCTCTAATCTTTGCAGTAAACTCCCCCATTTTCACACGGGATCTTGGTGAATAATCACCTCTGCTTCAACAAACTCTTGTCGGATCCTGGCAGAGGTAGCAACCGCTAACTGATGGGCTTGCTCAAGACTTAGCGCTCCATCTAACTCTAAATGGAATTGAATGAACATGGTCTTGCCTGACTCACGGGTACGAAGATCATGAATACCTCTAACTTGGGGATCGTTAATAGCGATATCAGTGATTTTATCTCGCGTTTCGTCGTCAAGTTCACGATCAAGCAGCGATTGCACAGAACGATATGCCAGTCCAACCGCTTGTTGACCAATAAACAGTGCGATTAACACCGCGAATAAGCCATCGGCCCACCACCAGCCATACTGCGATAGCACTAACGCCAGCAACACCGCAGCATTTAAAAATAGGTCTGACTTATAGTGCAGCGCATCAGCTTCAACCACAGTGCTAGAGGTTGCTGCAAGCGCCCTTTTCTGCAGCATCACCAGTGCAAATGTCATGACTATCGCAATAATAGAAACAATCACACCTAAAGTGGCATGCTTAACTTCTACAGGATTAATTAGACGCTCACCACCATGGAAAAATAACAGAAAGGCTGAGCCTAAAATAAAGGCTGATTGTGCAAGGGCCGCTAATGGCTCCGCTTTACCATGACCATAACGATGATCTTGATCTGCAGGCACTATTGCATAACGAATCGCAATAAAGTTAACGATAGAAGCCAAAGCATCAGCAAAAGAATCTGTCAAAGAAGCCAGCATACTGGCTGAGCCAGAATACATCCATGCGGCAAGCTTAATAACAATAAGGGTTAAAGCTGTCGCAACCGCAGCGCGGCTAGCCAGCTTCACCCAGAAGTCATATTGGGAAGAGTCATTCATAAGATCTGTTTACTAATACAGTAAGGGAAACACAGAGCTTAAGTTTATAACAAACTTGGAAGAAAATCCGATGACTCCTCCCAAGTTAATACAATCAGCTTAATAGAAACAAGTAATCAACGAGTCAGTCAATTACTTAATTCACAATAGCGACTTGTTATCTTTTACCGTGTTTAGCAAAACGTTGCTTAAACTTCTCTTGCTGCTCAGGCGTCAACAACTGATAGGCTTGGTTTTGCAATTTCAACATATCTACGGCTTTTTGCTGACGTGCTTCTTGCTTAGCCGCTAATGCTTGCCTAACTTCATCTTCACTAAAGTTAGTGGCAGTAATAAAGTTCAACATCTGCTCTTTCTGTGCAGCCCTTTCCTCTTTTGATGGACGGCTCTGCTTCATCTCATCACGATGCGAAGTAAACAATGCCTTTAATTCAGTTTTTTGTTCATCTGTTAGATCTAAACCGCGGAACATTTTGCGCATGTCTTTATGACCGCCACGATCACCTTTCATTTGGTGATACCCTTGTTTACCATGACCGTCGCCAGAGTCTTTAGCATTATCAGCAGCGTAAACACCCGCAGTTAATAATGTAGTGCTAGCCACTATGGCGAGCAAACTTGCTTTCAATGTATTGTTTTTCATAATGGTAGCCTCTTTAGGTTTTACTGAGCTTGGCATCGCTAAGCTGTAATTAACGCTTTCCAGTATAGAGATTGCAATGTAAGTGAGGGTTTAGCTTGCGTAAAACACTGTAAATCTCCTGCAACTAAACGTGTCAACTACCATCTTTACGTTCAATTACACTCCTAAACTGCAATTGACACCAAACAAGGTATACTCCAAATATTAAGACAGTGAAAAAGGGTTAACATGAGCCGTATATTGTTGATAGATGATGACTTAGGTCTTTCAGAACTGCTGGCACAGCTATTAGAACTTGAAGGGTTTGAACTGACGTTAGCCCATGACGGACAGGCAGGACTCGATCTCGCCGTTGAACGAGCGTTTGACCTTATCTTGTTAGATGTCATGCTCCCAAAACTCAACGGCTTTGAAGTATTGCGGGCACTACGCACTAAAAAGCAAACTCCGGTACTGATGTTAACCGCACGAGGCGATGAGATAGACAGAGTTGTCGGCCTTGAAATTGGCGCTGATGACTATCTGCCGAAACCTTTTAATGACCGTGAACTTGTTGCTCGGATCCGCGCCATCATTCGCCGCACTCACGTACAACAGGATGATAAAACACAAAATGTACATAATTTCGGCGATCTCAAGTTAGATCCTGCTCGTCAAGAAGTACATTGCCAAGAGCAGCTTATTGTACTCACTGGCACTGAATTTAGTTTGCTATTTGAGCTGGTACAAAATGCTGGAGAACTTGCATCAAAAGAGACACTCAGCGAAAAAGTGTTAGGTAAAAAACTGATGCCGTTTGATCGTAGTTTAGATATGCATCTGTCTAACTTACGAAAAAAAATGCCCGAGCGTATTGATGGTCGTCCACGAGTGAAAACCATACGTGGTAAAGGCTATATCTGGTTACCTTAAATGCCAATAAGAAAAAGCCCCAATAATATTTTTGTAAAATTGCTACTCGGTTTTTGGCTCTGTAGCTCACTCATCATTGCGCTAATCGGCCTTTTACCACTGCTGCAGCAAAATCATGATCAGTCGGCACTTCCACCTCATCTTGAACGACTACTATCAAAGTTCGCCCAGCGAATAATTGAATCCCCACAAGTGATGCAGCCAGAACGGATGAAACGTTTTAGCCGCTTTAAAGAAAGCAACGGCCGCCCGGTGAGGATCTACCTTGTCGATGAAAATGCCAATGTGCTTAACACCCATAAACCTTCACGTGCGCTGCGTCGATTTATGTTATTGGCTGATGAAGCAGGCAAACCAATCAAACACCAATTCAGAGATGAGCTGCTATTTGGCCCTTATGAGTTCCAAGTTGAGGGCAAGCCATATGCACTCTACGGCCGATTGCCAGAGCACCATCCTCGCCCATGGTTTTTCTTCTTTATCGACAATAAGTTGCTCACATTGAGTATCGCAATCGTACTCTCTGGCCTGCTATGTGGATTGCTCGCTTGGCATCTTGGTAAACCATTACGTTCTCTTAAAAGTAGTGCAGATGCGTTAGCCAACGGCGATCTTAGTAGCCGTGTCGACACAGCGACCGCTAAGCGTAATGATGAAATTGGTCAATTGGCACAAGCTTTTAATGGTATGGCCGATTCTGTTGAAGATATGGTCAACAGCCAACAACGACTCATAAGCGATATTTCTCATGAGCTGCGCACTCCTCTGACACGGTTAAAACTATCATTGGCATTGAGCCGCAAGAAAGGGCAAGACACACAGGAAACGGAACGAATAGAGTATGAAGCCGACCAGCTAGAGCAGATGATTGCAGAACTATTAGAGCTTTCAAGAGTAAAGCTCAATGCCAATGAGTCTAAACATCAGTTAGAACTTGCAGAAGCGTTGAGTCAGGTGCTCGATGACGCTGACTTTGAAGCACAACAACAGAACAAGCTACTGCATATTGATATAGATGAATCGATACAGCTGCCCATTTACCCAAGGCCGCTCACGCGAGCCGTAGAGAACTTACTGCGCAATGCAATTCGTTATGCAACGTCGCAAGTTACGATTCAAACTTCAATTTCAGCCCAACAGCTGAAGCTTGAAATTATTGATGATGGCCCAGGGATCCCAGATGCTGCCGATTTAGAAGCAATTTTCAAACCCTTTTATCGACCACAATCAGCGAGAGATAGAGAGTCTGGCGGTTGGGGCTTAGGCTTAGCGATTGCAGAAGCGGCTATTAGCGCCCATCAAGGCAAAATAGAGGCCGACAATTGTCAGCCTCATGGTTTGAAAGTTACGATTACACTTCCATTGCAATAAATAACGTTATTGGCTAAGCAGCGCTTGCCGTTGTGTCGAGCTCTGCAAGCCAATTGATATAGTAATTTAACGTTGGTAGGCGTTTATTTGAATGTCCAAGTAACTGCGCCAACGCATAACTAAATTGATAGTAGAGATTTGGATCGTTATATTGCTTATCTGCGTCGTTACAGTTTATCTGGGCTCCGCGCAAGTAGTTAGCCACCAACTCGGCCCTGTTGAAACCTTCCACAACCCCCATAGACTCAACCAGATAACGATTCCATTCAATGTATTCAGTATAAACCTGTTCAAAAGCATAGCGGTTATCATCCGTCGCTTGTGCTAGTAACTCAGAATTAGGCATCACTCGAGCGATGATGAAACGATCATGTAAAAGATCGTCACGAATTGACCAACAGTGGTGCATTAGAAAACATTTGAGATAATCCGGATAAAGCTCGCTATCAATCGCCGCTCTTTCTAATCGGTGCTTAAAATGTGCCGTCGCCACTGCAACCACCAAATCTGCTTCACTCGGGAAATGATTATAGATAGTCCCTTTAGAAATTTGACTGGCTTCAACCAAATGAGACCGGCGCAAATCAAAACTTTTATGGCCACGTAAACATCGCTCTGCCACGTCAGTCAAATAGCTCTCTCGCTGCTGCCAATTACTCATGTCGACCTCTTCACAAATCTAACAATAAACTCAATTTAACTTCACATTCATACATTAGCAGCCTAGGAGCTATAGGGTTATTGAGTAATACTGATACCATCATGAATAAACTCAATAGCCCATGCTTAAAATTGAACTATTAGAAAGCTTCATTGCAGTAGTTGAATGTGGAAACTTATCCAAAGCGGCGGACAAACTATGCCGAACACAGTCAACGATTAGCTTGCAAATCAAAAAGTTGGAAGAGAGTGTCGGCCAACCTTTATTGTTAAGAGACAATAAGGGAGTCAGCTTAACTGAGTCAGGAAAGACGCTGCTTAACTATGCATACAAGATGATGCAGCTTAGTTCTCAAGCACTTGACGAGCTTAAAGAATGTCAAAACCGTGAAGTCATACGACTCGGAGTACCGACAGATTACATCAATCGATATCTAGGTAGCTGCTTACTTGAGTTTATTCGCGAATTTACCTGTATTGAGTTAGTCATTGATACCGATGTAAGCGGTAATCTTTATAAACGCTTACATAACGGCGAATTCGATGTCATTGTGGCCACGCATTGGCAAGCGCCTGCGGCGGGTCATGGCGAATTGTTGTTTGAACGCCGATTCCATTGGGTAGCCGCTAAAGGAGGAGCCGCCCATAAACGTGAAACGGTGCCTGTTGCACTTTACCCAGAAAACTGCCCTATTCGAGCGCAAGTATTTGCTAATCATCAAATATCGATGCGACCAATGAGCGTACTGCTATCGACACCCTCACCTGCAGCCATGTGCTTAGCAGTAGAGAATGATATTGTTATCTCGCCCATTGCCGAATTTCGTATTAACGACAAGATGCAGATCCTCGATCCAGTCGAGCATAACATTCCACCGTTACCAGTATTTAATGAGTCGCTGTACCTCAATCCAGAAACACAAACTGATGCGACCCACCAGCTCATTAACCTGATTAAAGCCAACGTGACTGAATTGGGCGAAGTATCACCTACTAAAGAAGTGGATTCAGATTACCAATAAAGTTGTCTAAACATAAAAATGCCAACGATAACGTTGGCATTTTTGTTTAACAGGCTTGTCTAGAAGTAGTAAGCAAAGTTAACGTTGAAGCGATGATCCCAATCATCATTAGCTTGGGTCAACCCAAGGCTGTTGCCACCTAGCCAAAGCACATTTTTTGCTGCGTAATAATCAACGTAGACGAATACTGGTCCATAGCTTAATGAAACACCGGTGGTATTCAGTATAGAGTCATCATATTCATCAAAATCTGGCTGAACCATGCTGAAATCATTGTAGATAGTATAGCTACCCCAAGATGTGGCGATGCTCTTTGATAGGTTAGCCGTGTAGATATTACCTTTACTGGCTACTTCAAAGAAACTATCTAACATACCCATACCAATCTTATTTGGATCGATACGACCATCATCATATTGGTCATAGTCATAAGCTAAATATTGTGCCTGAAAACCCCAACCATCGTAATTCATATCCAGATGCACGGCATAATTAAGGGTGTCACCGTTTTCGCCAAATTCGGTATTGTATAGCTGACCATACTCAACCGATGCACCAATAACCGTGGTTAAATCTCCACTGTTTAAGGTGAAACTCTGACGACCTGCGATGGTGTTAGTTTCTTCGTTATTGTAGTCAATATCACCGATGGTGCCTTTAGCAACCGTACCAGCAAAATCTCGATGATCACTACTACCGTATACCGCATTTTTAATAAATGCGACTTCCGTTAGTGAAACGCCACTTTCATATTTAGCGCCAACACCGACACCATAATCATCTTCAAAACCTAGATAGTAGTTTAAGCTATACCACCAGTTATGTGATGCATAACCTTTATTACCAAAAGGCTTACTTATTACACCACCGCTAACGGTAAGATCTTCATTAATATCCCAATAGGCATAACCATACTTTAAAAAGTCATAGCCTTGGTAAAAACGATATTCTGCTGCAACACCAATATCATTCCATTTATCAGCAAAAGTAATAGAAACCAAATTAAAATCGAAGTCACCAGCTTTATCTTTTGACGATTCAGAATAATCGCTATAACTATAATTAGCTCTTACAGAACCACCAATTTTTAAATCGTCAGCGACTGCCGGAGTAAAAAGCATAGGAAATAGTACTCCAGCCACAGCTAAGCTTATAATTTTGTTTTTCATCATTACCTCTAATCGAATCCTTTCCATCACAAAAACATTTAAAGTCATTTTTTATGTTAATAAAAACCTTTAAAATAAATGTGGTGGATGTATTTGTTATTTTTTATTATCTAATTTACACAATATTCCTTGGCGTTAGCAGCAAGGGGAGCTCCTGCCACTAATACCTAAAATATATTTACCACTTCAACTTAGTTAAATCACACTGAATAACTTCACCACGTTTAGCAGGTGTTCCTGGGTTTGCAGCTGATTCACAAAGTAGAGTCGTACCATAGTCATTACGCTTGTCATGAGCATTACTTCGAGCCCATACAGACACAATTGCCCGCTCTTCAGGCTTGGCTTCACAACTGCCGTCGATGTCAAAAGCGTGAATAGTATTTTGATGGAAGTACATGAGTGGATCTTGTTCTGCACTTGCTGATAACCACATCGTTTGCGAGTTATGTTGACCTTCATCGAACTGTACGCGACGCATACTATCGTCTTCTTTAACCGTCTTAACTAATGGTGAGTCTTCACGCACAGCCATTGTTTTAAACTGATTGGTACATGCAGGAACACGCATGTTGTAGTACATTTCAGAAATAGCATGGTTATGGAACGGATAAAGAGTATCAACTGACTGCACTGTCATACCCACTTCAGCACCGACCTTTTCACCATTGATTTCGTCAATACGCAACAAGCCCCAGTGACCAAAAATTTCTGCGTAGGCGTAACCGCCACGAATGTTATTAAAGTTCTTGTCATTACGCTTACTTTCTTCAGCATACATAGGGAACCAACCCGCAGCTGCCCATAGGTTTGGCAATGCATTAGCGCTAATGTCATAAGGGAATACGGCAGGCATTTTAACTTCATCACCTGTCACCATTTTGTAGAAGTTTTTGGTGAATTGCTCACCATACTTTTTAACGTCTTTGTCGGTGACTTTCTTATCAAAAAACTCTTTAAATGTCGTACGCTTAAAATGCTGCGCAACCGGTGAGTTTTTAGTTAACTCTCCGCCTGGATTGTAGATCCAACTAACCTCTTCTCTGGCACCAAAACATTTTTTAGCTTCATCTTTATTATTCAATACTTGATAGATATTCTTGACCATGAGCTGCATATCGCGTCTATCCATGACGCACATGCTCTGGCCACCTTCGGTTGAATCAATCAAGGCTGAGTCTGAATTTAAACAACCACTCGATTGGTCATTGGTCAACGCCACCGCATAAGCTTCTAAGTAGCTTAATGTTTCATTCCATAAAATATCAATGTACTTTTGATCTTTAGCTGAATAACTTGGTTGTTCCCCCAAACAAACAAATTCAGCAGACTTCACTTCTTTGGCATCTAGAAAGTCAGGAATATCTGCAGCAATAGCACCATTAGATAATAATAGAGCTCCTAATAATATTTTAATCTTCATACATCACACCTGTTTATTTATAATTATTTACATCAGGAATAATACATGTGGAACTGATTCCAAAAATTGGTAACAACCCAACTTTAAATAAAAAACAAAAATTAAATAACCACATAAAAGAGTTAACAATATTACTAGCGAATTATAAAGCTACAACTAAAAAAGAGAACTGAAAAATATAAAAACAAAAAAGACCTCTAATAGAGGCCGAATAAAATTCTTTGCAGGGAATTTTTAAATTTAAATAAAAATGGCTATAACTAATAACAGTTATAGCCACTACCTAATTTTTTAGGACAATTGAGATGGAACTTAACTCAAAGTAAAGCTAATTATTACTCTTTAAACTTATCAAATTTGAATGTATGGCAGTTACTACAAAGTGGTTGCTTTGGAGTATGTTCACCATGGCATTCTTGACAAGGTAACTCTTTACCGTAGTGAAGGTTATTATGTGGGTTTTGCCACTTATCTTCTTCACTACGTGCAGTTTGCTCAGCTAAGTCATCAACATCATGACACTGCAAACAGGCTTGGTCTGATGGGAACTGCTTGATGCCATTGTCATGACATGTCTTACAGTCTTTACCAATCACTTCCTTATGGTGGTCACGTATTTCAACAGCTTGTACCGATAAGCTTAATAGGCAACCTAAGGTTAGTGCCAACACCGCTTTTAATTTAATCATCACTCATTCCTCTTATTATCTGGCAAAATTAGGCTTTCATGACACTGCGAGCAGCTGTCATACCCATCACCATGCATTCAGGAATTGAGCAACTACCTAAGCGACTCACACCGTGAATACCACCACACACTTCACCTGCTGCGTACAAACCTGGAATTGATTGACCAGTAAAGCTATCTTTTACTGCTGCGTCAGTATTGATCTGTACACCACCTTGGCAGTAGTGAACTTTTGGCCACAAGCGGACCACGGTAAATGGCGCTTGAATAAACTTGTCTTTGGCTTTTGTCATGTTCTTGCCAAATTGCTTATCTTCACCTGATTTAACGTACTCATTGTACTCAGCAATTTGTGCTTTAAGTGGCTTAAGTGGCACATCAAAATGCTTAGCCAATTCTTCAACCGTATCGAACTTCCAACCTACGTTGTACTTAATCACTTTCTTAGTATTTGGATGCTTTTTAGAATCCTTATAGCTAGTGATCAAAATTGGAGGAAGTGCTTCACCTTTCTCATCACGGCAAGCTAGTTCAGCATCAGCACGAGTCTTACGGTCAGCAATTTCATTCATAAAACGCTTACCCGTTAGACGGTTAACAGCCATTGAATGAGGGAAATTGTAGATTGAGTAGTTAGATACATAGCCAAAACCACCTTCATCTGGTGATGCCCATGGGCCAGATTGGATGTGTGCTAAATGAACAGGGATAGCACCTAGACGGAACATCTCGTACATACCTTCACCCGTAGCGCCTGGTGCATTGGTACAACCCACTTCTGAAGTAAGTGTTGGATCTTGCGCCATACGTAAATCGACGTTTTGCGCAAAGCCACCAGTAGCCATGATCACGCCACGTTTTGCGCGGATATTGCTAACTTTACCAGGCTGATCTTCACCAAAGTGATAGTTTTCGCGCATTTTAACGCCAACGATTTCACCTTGTTTACCCACTAAGAAACCTTCAAACTTAGCGCGGTTATGAGTATGCACACCAAGCTTACGGCATTCATTAAGCAATGGTTGAGTAATACCAGCACCACAACTAACGGTAGTCTGATAAGTACGAGCGACCGAGTGACCACCAAGCTGTTGTAGGTACGGATGGTATTCAGAACCTGCATCTAGTGTCATTTGCAATGCTTCAACAGCATGTTCTGCAACATGACGTAGTAGCGCTTCATCGGCGATACCACGGCCAGATTTAAGCTGATCATTAACCATACGATCAACTGAATCTTTAACACCTTCCTGCTTCTGCATAGGTGTACCTGGCGCAGCGAATAAACCGCCGTTAATCGCAGAGTTACCGCCGAAGTAGGACATCTTTTCGAAAATATGAACGTCTTTTGCACCTTTACGCGTAGCTTCAATTGCTGCCGCAAGTCCCGCAAAACCCGAACCAATAATTAGGACTTCAACTTCTTTATCCCACTTAACACCATCCGCTTTCTCAGAAATAGCCATTGCTGGTGCAGCCATTGCGACACCCGCAGCTGCTCCCATTCCTTTAATGAAATTACGGCGTCCCAGCAGATTGTTATTGCTCATCTGTCATCACCTTTTAGTTTTAATCGACAGGAACATAATAGGACTGGAACCAGTTCCAAAACGGGAGTAAAACGGCGGATTATTTAAAACAATAAAATAACATCTGAGAATTCAAAGCTAGGTCTAATGTTCAAGGTTTTTACTACTTTAGGAGTATTTTGGAATCTATTCCAAACAATGCGCCGTAGCAACAAGTTGCCTGCAAGTACCATTACAACGCTAATTTAGCGATTCCACCAATCTTAACTTTACTTTTATAGCCACCAAAAACAAACAAAAGTAATCTTAATAAGCCAATGGGGTTTCAATGGTTAATAAATCGTAAAATCCAGCAGGAGAAGAATGTCGGAATGTAAGCAATAGTTCCGAGAAATACACTTTCATGCCATCATTAAGCTTGCCAAGCAGAGAAGCGACTGCGGAGCGCACGATAAGCTAAGGAATCCAATGGAATTAGAAGAGATCTACCGCCAAGATCTGAGCCTACTGATAGCGTTACAAATTTTGGTAGAAGAACGCAGTGTCACTCAAGCGGCTAAAAGGTTGCACCTTAGTCAATCAGCCACGAGCCGTATTCTGGCTAGGTTGCGCGAGATGCTCAACGACCCGCTATTTTCTCGGGTCGGGCAACAACTCGTACCAACACAGTTTGCGCTCGACTGTTACCAACAGCTACAGCAGCCAACTGGGCAACTCATTAATTTATTAACGCCGAAAGCATTCGTGCCAAATGAGTGTCAGCAACAGTTCTCTATTGCGGTAACCGATTATGCGATGCAGGCATTAGTGCCCTTCATCTTACCCAATATTTATCAGCAAGCCCCTAATATCAGGCTTGAGATTTTACCAGTGCAACACACTGAGTTACAGGCGCAGCTCAGTGTCAAAGGGGCTGATATGGCGATATGTCGTGCTATAGGGCAAACAGCCAATTTACAACATACATTTTTAGGTAAAGTAGGCGTTAGCTGCTTGCTCTCACCCAACCATCCTCTTGCGAATAACGATATAAGCTTAGAAGATTATCTCAACTACCCTCATGCAACGATAGCCATCAGTGATGGAGTCAAAGCACTACTCGATGATGCGATTAGCCACTACCCTGCACGTACGGAGTTACTTAGAACGCCACATATTGACACCGCGCTCGCCCTGCAATCGATTCACCCTATTATCATTACCCTACCAGAAGGAATGGCGGAAATAGTAGCCCAACGCCATAGACTTAAAGTCAAACCGCTACCCTTTAAATTACCCAGCTTAGATTACAAACTTTTTTGGCATTCTCGCTGCGAGCAAGACAAAGCACAAAAGTGGTTACGTGAAGAAGTAAGCACTGCCACACAAAAATTGTTAGCCCAAAGTCCACAGAATTTATAGTGAAGATAAATCTGCTGGAATGAAGCCACAAAAAAGCCCAACTAATAAGCTGGGCTTTAATATATCTTTAGCTTAAAGCTGAACTAGCACTCGACCAGTAACTTGGCCTTTAATAATACGTTGTGCAAACTCAGGTACTTGCTCAAGTGTAATAGCCTCGCAAGCATCTTGATAGTAACTTGCTGGCAGTAATTTAAGCACATCTTGCCAAGCTGCTTGGCGCTTATCGAATGGGCATGATACTGAGTCCACACCCAGCAGGTTTACACCGCGTAAGATGAACGGCATCACGGTCGTTGGCAATGCAAAGCCGCCCGCTAAACCACAAATTGCTGCTGCGCCGCCGTACTGCATCTGTGCTAATGCGGTTGCTAATACCTTATTACCTACAGTATCAACCACACCCGCCCAGCGCTGCTTTTCCAGCGGTCTAGCATCGACCTCAAGCTCACTACGCTCTATAACTTCACTTGCACCTAGCTTACTCAATAGCGGTCCGTTCTGCTCAACACGACCAGAGCTTGCCACCACGCGATAACCTAACTGCGCTAGCAAGGTTACCGCAACACTACCAACGCCACCGCTGGCGCCCGTCACCAGAACATCGCCATCGCTAGGCTTAATTCCTGCTTGCTGTAATGCCTGAACACATAACATGGCAGTCAAACCTGCTGTGCCAATTTGCATCGCTTTAGCTGCGTCGCAATTTTCAGGCATTGGTACTAACCAGTCTGCTTTAACCCGCGCTTTTTCAGCTAAGCCACCCCAGTGATTTTCACCGACGCCCCAGCCAGTTAAAATAACTTTATCACCCGTCTTATAACGCTCATCGCTTGATTCGATTACTGTTCCAGCAAAATCGATACCTGGCACCATAGGAAAATTACGGATAATCCGTCCTACCCCAGTAACGGCCAAGCCATCTTTGTAATTCAAAGAAGAACATGCAACTTCAACTAATACATCACCTTCAGGCAGTTCAGCCTCAGACATTTGACGAACGTTAGCGTAAGTAAGCTTTTCTTCTTGGGTTAATACAAGTGCATTAAACATGACGAGTTCCTATTTAGACTGATAGAGAGAGCATAGGCTATAAACAACTATGACTGAAGTGCATATTTTGCATAGAAGCAATGCGCTGCGCGCATAAATTGCGATAAATTAGTCTACCGAGTCTTAATATAGCCAATTCCACTCATAACAAACTACTCGACTTTATTCCTATACCTTGACGATTACTTTGGGGCTACACTGAGTTGTCGCATAAAAAACGTACAAGGAATAACAGTATGATTTATAGCAAACCAGGAACAGCCGATGCTGTGATTAATTTCAAATCACAGTACCAAAATTTTATTGGTGGTGAGTGGGTTAAGCCTGTCAATGGACGCTACTTTGATAATCCTTCCCCTGTTGATGGGCAAGTTTTTTGCCAGATCCCACGCTCTGATGCCAGTGATATTGGGCTTGCACTTGATGCCGCCCATCAAGCTAAAGATAGTTGGGGCAAAACGTCGGTCACCGAACGCTCCAATATTTTACTCCGAATTGCAGATCGTATTGAGCAGAATATTGAAGCACTCGCTATCGCTGAAACATGGGATAACGGCAAAGCTGTGCGAGAAACATTAGCTGCTGATCTACCGTTAGTTGTTGATCACTTTCGTTACTTCGCAGGTTGTATTCGTGCTCAAGAGGGTAGCGCAGCAGATATTGATGCCAATACCGTTAGTTATCACTTCCCAGAGCCTTTAGGAGTCGTCGGACAAATCATTCCATGGAATTTCCCTATATTAATGGCAGCATGGAAGATCGCACCTGCACTCGCAGCGGGCAATTGCGTCGTATTAAAACCCGCAGAACAAACCCCTGCTTCGATTCTAGTCATGCTTGAGCTTATTGAAGATCTGCTCCCTAAAGGCATTCTCAATGTCGTTAACGGCTTTGGTAATGAAGCCGGTCAGGCATTAGCTACAAGCACTCGAATCGCCAAACTGGCATTTACTGGCTCCACAGAAATCGGTCATCATATTTTAAAATGTGCCGCAGAATCTTTAATCCCCTCCACCGTAGAGTTAGGCGGTAAGTCTCCTAATGTCTATTTTGCCGACGTGATGGCTCATGAAGATGAATATCTCGATAAAGCAGTGGAAGGCATGTTACTGGCTTTCTTCAATCAAGGGGAAGTGTGTACCTGTCCATCTCGAGTATTGATCCAAGAATCTATCTACGACAAGTTTATTGCCAAAGTCATTGAGCGTAGTAAAACCATAAAGCAGAGCAACCCACTCGATACCGAAACTCAGGTGGGTGCTCAAGCCTCTCAAGAACAATTTGATAAAATTCTGAGTTACCTACAAATCGGTAAAAATGAAGGCGCGGAAGTACTCGTAGGTGGAGACTCTTGCCAGCTTGAAGGTGAACATGGTGAGGGCTTCTACATTCGCCCAACGATCTTAAAAGGCACTAATGACATGCGGGTCTTTCAAGAGGAGATATTTGGCCCTGTTATCTCAGTCACCACCTTTAAAGATGAAGCCGAAGCACTGGCTATTGCCAATGATACCGAATACGGCTTAGGTGCCGGAGTATGGACGCGCGACATGAATACCGCTCAAAGAATGGGTCGCGGTATTCAAGCAGGCCGGGTATGGATAAACTGCTACCATGCCTACCCTGCCCATGCGGCATTTGGCGGTTATAAAAAATCTGGTATTGGCCGTGAAACCCATAAGATGATGCTCGACCACTATCAAAACACCAAGAACTTACTTGTTAGTTACGATGCGAATCCACTTGGCTTCTTTTAAAAACGATCAATAATCATAAAAATATAGCCTGCTCAGATACAAAGCCAAATATAGTCACTGTTTACTGCACTATATTTGGCTTTAACTTTCTGAAAGCTTGCGATCTCCGCTACCGAGTTTCCATTCAAGAAAAACCATCTTGCTGGCTTTTCACTATAGGAATCTAGAAGCTTACTTTAAAATATTATCCATATAATATTAGTGGATATTACGCCATGACCTTACTAACACGCCTCAGTCAAATTACTCGCGACGTAACACTTTCCCCCAAGCAGAAGTCTAATTTTTTAGCGCTAGAAGCGGATTCAAGCTTGCCATATGTTGAGGTGTCGGAACCTGTTAGACAAGCTATGGACTCAGGTATTATCGGTGATATGTTTGAAGGCCATGCCCCATTTAAACCTAGATATGTTTTGCCTGACTATGCAAAATACCTACATCAGGGCTCTGAGTACTTAGAACTAAGCCCAGCGAAAGACCTAGATGAGGCACTTAATTCATTAGCCATCATTTACCATCACGTCCCATCAGTAACCAATATTCCGGTTTACCTAGGTCAACTCGATGAAGTTTTACTGCCTTTCTGTCAGGGTCTTGATACGGAAAGCCTATACCGTAAGCTAAAGCTTTTCTGGATCATGCTAGATCGCACCCTTCCAGATGCTTTTATGCACGTTAATATCGGACCGACCGATAACATCGTCTGCCGCACAATTTTAAGAATTGATGCAGATCTGAAGCAAATTGCTCCCAATCTGACATTTATGTACGACCCACAAGTAACACCCGACGAATTACTACAGATAGCAGCATCTAATATTTGCGAATGTAGTAAACCGCATATTGCCAACTTCCCTATGCATGCTAAGGCTTACGATAAAAAGGGCTTTGGTATCGTTAGCTGCTATAACTCTTTACCACTTGCTGGCGGCTCGAATACTTTAGTTAGACTTAACCTCAAAGCGGTTGCATTAAAAGCTGCTGACATTGCTGACTTTTTCGAAAATACCCTGCCACACTACTGTCAGTTAACTTACGAACTAATTAATGCTCGTTGCAAATTCCTTCATCAAGAGTCTAACTTCTTCAATAGCTTTTTAGTCAAAGAGGGCTTAATTGAAGAATCTCGCTTTGCCCCAATGTTTGGCATTTATGGTATGGCGGAAGCGGTTAATATTCTGCGCGGACATCCAGAGTTAACGGAGTCAAATTCAGAAAAACCAAGCCCGTATTATGGTCACGACCGTGCAGCCAATGAGCTGGGGCATCAAATATCTAAAGCTCTTGATGCTATCATCAAATCAACCCCTGTTGATTTCGGTTATAACGAACGTGCCTTACTGCACTCTCAAGGCGGAATTAGTCTAGATAAAGATGTGACTCCAGGGGTGCGAATTCCCTATGGCACGGAACCCAATCCTATTGCCCACATACAAGCATTGGCAGAACATCACCAGTACTACACCTCTGGGATCAGTGACATTCTTACTATTGATGAAACAATTAAATCAAATCCGCTAGCAATGTTCCAACTCTGTAAAGGGGCATTAAGCTTAGGTTTCCGCGAGTTTACCGCGAATGTTGCTTCAAACGATTTGGTTCGAATCACTGGCTATATGATTAAGCTATCTGATATTGAAAAATTCAAAGAGAATGGATCCAGAACTAACACGACTGGCTTAGGTGCAGAAGCTGCAGCAAATACTAAGATATTACTGCGTCAGCCTCGAGTTATAGCGCATGAATTGACACCAAGCTATACGGATTAAACTTTGACTAATATAGCGGTGGTTAACCAGATAATCCCCTTTTCTTGCGTTGACGGTCCTGGCAGCAGGCTCGTTATCTTTATGCAAGGCTGTAACTACCGCTGTAAAAGCTGTCACAACCCCCACACAATAGATTTATGTAATAACTGTGGTGATTGCCTACCAAGCTGTCCAACGCAAGCGCTAAGCTTGATAACAAGCAACAATAAACCGCAGGTTATCTGGAATGAAGCATTATGCATTCAGTGTGATCTTTGCTTAAGTGCATGCCCTAAGCAGTCAAGTCCAAAAACTCAACGTTATAGTGTAGAGCAGTTGCTAACTCAGCTCCGCCAACAGGTGCGCTTTCTTAATGGCATTACCATAAGCGGTGGCGAAGCGAGCCTTCAATTGCCTTTTATCTTCGAATTGTTCAGTGCTATAAAAGCGGATGATGAGTTAGCACATTTAACCTGCATGTTAGATAGCAATGGCAGCCTGAGTATTAACGGTTGGAAACAATTACTGCCTGTTTTAGATGGAGCAATGATTGACTTAAAATCCTGGCAACAAGATACCCATCGTTTTATTACGGGTAGAGGCAACCACCGAGTTATTAACGCGATAGAGTTATTAGCCTCAAAGGGGAAACTGCATGAAGTACGCTTACTTCATATTCCTGGAATTAGCGATTTCGACACTGAGATTACTGCTGTGGCAAACCATCTCAAAACCTTACCTAAAAAAGTTCGAATCAAACTCAATGCATTCCAGCACCATGGCGTGACAGGAGCCGCCCTAAATTGGCCTACTTGCAGCGAAGCACAGATTAAACAACTAGCAACAGAGCTTACGCAACACGGTGTGATTAATATAGTACTACCAAGCCCTTATCTGTAGCACTTATCTAAGGGTTTTAGCTAAGGTTTTTAACTAGAGTGCTTTGTCATTAAATAGCTCTGCAGTAACCTTTTTAAGTTGCTCGTAGAACCAACGATGGGCAGGGTCATTCATACTTTGCTTGTGCCACACCAGACTATAGGCGACTTCGCCATAATCGAAAGGTAACCTTTTAGTGATTAATCCCTTAGCTTGCAAAGCATTGTCCGCCCAGTAACGTGAACAGGTAAATAACAGCTCACTGTTATGGCACATTAAAGCGGCACTACCAAAATCAGCAACAGATAATGGAGTTGCACGATTTAGAGCTAGTTGTTCAAGTTTCAACTCAAAAAAAGGCCGATTGAGATCAACATCACTGATCCCAATATGGCTGTAATCTAGGTAATCATCTATGGAAATTGTGCTTTTATCTGCTAGCGGATGAGCGGCGTTCATCAAACATACCATTTCATCATTAATCAGTGTCTCCCAAACCAGATCCTGCTGAGCGATTGGCGGTTGGCTTCGGTCATGGGGTAATAGGATAAAATCTAAACTACCTTTTACGACGCCCTCGAAGCCAATACTGTCTTTAGCATGAATATCGAGCTTAATATGCGGGGCTTGTTGCAGTACATCTGCCACCAATTTGGCAGCAATTAACTCAAACGTACTTTCACGCATGGCTAATGAAAAACTCCCCTCATAATCTGCTGGAGAAAACTCCTCTTGAGTTATTAGCAGATTCATATCATGAATGATTTGATGTACATTCGGCCCTAAACGCCGTGCTAAAGGCGTAGCCACCAACTTATTACCGTGACGATAGAAAAGTTCATCATCTAAGCTTTGTCGTAATTGGCTCAACGTCTTACTTACAGAAGAGGGGCTTAAACATAAACGCTTAGCACTTGCTGTTACACTTTGGGTATCAAGCATCACATGTAAGGTAATTAAATGCTTCATACTGATCCGTGAGAGTTTAGCGATATCCATCATAGTGCCTATTAGTGGAGGGAGCTCTAATATAGTGCAATATAGACCTAATTGAGTTTTGTGCATATCAAGCTAACTCGGATATACGAGCAAACTCACGTCACGGCGCTATTTTCAGCACCCCATTGTTTGCCGTATAATGTTTTACTCTTTGAATAATGATCAAATCAAAGCGCTTAATCTCTCGTATCAATCAAGTGAGTAGATGTTCAGTTTATTTACTGCCCAATACTTACGATTGGAGTAGATCTCAGCTCTTACATTTTAGGCAGGCCCGCATGTTTCATATAGCACTTTACGAACCGGAAATTGCACCAAATACCGGTAATATAATAAGACTCATCGCTAATAATGGCTGCCAGCTGCACCTCATTGAGCCTTTAGGTTTTGACTTGGAAGATAAAAAGTTACGTCGTGCTGGTTTAGACTACGCAGACTTGGCAAAGGTTACTCACCATAAAGATTTCGAATCGTTTCTCAAAGCAATGCAAGGCAAACGAATAATGGCTTGTACCACTAAAGGTAGCCGCCCACATTCAGAGTTAACCTTTCAACAGGATGATGTGTTACTTTTTGGCCCAGAAAGTCGTGGTTTACCTGCGGATATCATAGATTCGATCCCAACTGAGCAACGACTTAGAATTCCAATGATGTCTACTAGCCGCAGTCTAAATCTCTCTAACGCCGTAGCGATCATCAGCTACGAAGCTTGGCGACAACTAGATTACTCTGGAGTTTAAGCCTTTTAGATGCTCGTTATACTTCAAGCGAGCTACTTAAGATAATCACCGCTACATTAAGGCCGTCTCTTGGCGGCTTTATCTTATGCAAACTCAATAACCCATCCTTAGTACCTTTCCATCAAGTCACTCAGATTCCATAATACAATTAGCTATGCACACTGCAAGACAGCTTCTCATCACAAGCACAATATAAGAAGCGCTAATCACTAAATAATTAATTGACTCAAATTACAGACGTAAAAAAGCCCGTTGCGTTAGCAACGGGCTTATACCAATTGCATTAAGTATTTGGCCAGTTCAGAACCCCTCAGTCTTTTCAATTCAAAGCGCATCGGTAAAGAAATGGTTATTCCCTTTTAAGCCAATGCAAAGCAGA
>NZ_JAKIKQ010000007.1 GCF_023284045.1 Shewanella kaireitica | reverse complement strand
TTTGTCTTTAGCAACAAAGCTACGTTCTGCATCACCAGTGTATAACTGACGTGGACGGCTGATCTTGTGACCAGGCTGATCTAGCATCTCTTTCCAATGTGCAATCCAACCTACTGTGCGCGCTAAAGCGAACCATAACTGGGTGAACATGCTATGTCTGGCAATAAAAAAGGCACTCAATGAGTGCCTTTTCATATTGAGAAACTAGCTATTAGCCGCGTTTGTCTTTAGCAACAAAGCTACGTTCTGCATCACCAGTGTATAACTGACGTGGACGGCTGATCTTGTGACCAGGCTGATCTAGCATCTCTTTCCAATGTGCAATCCAACCCACTGTGCGCGCTAGAGCGAACCATAACAGGGTGAACATGCTATGTCTGGCAATAAAAAAGGCACTCAATGAGTGCCTTTTCATATTGAGAAACTAGCTATTAGCCGCGTTTATCTTTTGCGACAAAGCTACGTTCTGCATCACCAGTGTATAACTGACGTGGACGGCTGATCTTGTGACCAGGCTGATCTAGCATCTCTTTCCAATGTGCAATCCAACCCACTGTGCGCGCTAGAGCGAACAGTACAGTGAACATGCTAGTTGGAATACCAATAGCCTTCATGATGATCCCTGAGTAGAAATCAACATTTGGATATAGTTTCTTAGAGACGAAATACTCGTCTTCAAGTGCAATACGTTCAAGTTCCATTGCAACATCTAGCAATGGGTCATTAACGTTAAGTTCAGCCAGAACTTCATGACATGTTTCACGCATTACTTTTGCGCGAGGGTCGAAGTTCTTGTAAACACGGTGTCCGAAGCCCATTAGACGGAAAGGATCTTCTTTATCCTTGGCACGTGCAATGAACTCAGGAATACGATCAACACTACCAATCTCTTCAAGCATGTTTAGGCAAGCTTCGTTTGCACCACCATGAGCCGGTCCCCAAAGAGACGCGATACCCGCAGCGATACAAGCAAATGGGTTAGCCCCAGATGAACCTGCTAAACGTACAGTTGAAGTTGATGCATTCTGCTCGTGATCGGCATGTAGGATGAAGATACGATCCATAGCACGTTCAACGATTGGGTTAACCTTGTACTCTTCACATGGCACTGCGAACATCATGCTTAGGAAGTTACCTGCGTAGCTCAAATCGTTACGTGGGTATACAAACGGTTGACCGATAGAGTACTTGTAACACATCGCAGCAATAGTAGGCATCTTAGATACCAAACGGAAGGCTGCGATTTCACGGTGACGTTCGTCATTCACATCCAAAGAGTCTTGGTAGAATGCCGACAGGGCACCTGTAACACCACATAGCATCGCCATTGGGTGAGCATCACGTCTGAAACCTCTAAAGAAGGCTGCAAGTTGCTCATTCACCATAGTGTGGTTTTTAACTGTGTGTACGAAAGTGTCGTACTGTGCTTTGTTCGGAAGCTCTCCGTAAAGCAACAAATAGCATAGATCTAAATAATCAGAATCTACGGCCAGCTCGCCAATCGGGTAACCGCGGTGAAGCAGGATCCCTTGTGCGCCGTCGATATAAGTAATTGCTGATTCACAGGAGGCTGTTGCGAGAAATCCTGGATCGAAGGTAAAGTGCCCTTTGCTACCTAGTTTACTGATGTCAATTACATCAAATCCTGCCGTTCCTTTTTTGATCGGCAAATCGATTGAATCATTCCCTGGTAGTTCTAACTTGGCTATATTTTCAGCCATACCCCATTCTCCTTACTTCATTCTTATTGAGTGCGGCTTATCAAACGCCAATACTTTACAGTGGATCTGGGTCACATTTCAATTTAAATAAGCGTTTAAATTTCTTAGACCATGGTCTTATTCAAGTGTAACTAGTTGTAGCAACAGCCACTTGGCAGATTTTTTTACCAAAAAAACTATATTTCCATAATGTGATGTTTGTATTTGACATTTCACCCACGTATACTTGCTGCGGCTCAGATGAGCTGCAGACATTAGCGAATAGTTATCACTTTTTTACATACTTAATTAGTGCTCACTAAACTGTTAAATGTTTGTTTAAAGTTTTCTTTTGTGAAGGGCGTAAACTGTGACCTGGTTCACGGATGAAGATCCAAGCAAAAGCGGTTCGTATAACAAAAATTAGCTCAATTGAGCAGAGTGAGCAGAACGTGAAAAAGCAAAGACCTGTCCATTTAGATCTGCAGACTGTAAAGTTTCCTGCAACGGCCATCGCGTCCATCCTACATCGTGTATCGGGCGTTATTATGTTGTTTGCTGTCGGTATCCTTATCTGGTTGCTTAATGAGTCATTAGCATCCGCGGAAAGTTTTGCTGGCGTCCAATCTCTTTTTGATAGCTTTATCGTTAAGTTTATCGTTTGGGGAATTCTTACTGCACTGGGTTATCACTTGATAGTGGGTTTGCGCCACTTAGTGATGGATGCCGGTTACTGGGAAGAACTCTCTTCAGGATTAACTTCAGCTAAAGTGGCTATTGCATTGTCAGTAGTGTTTTCAATCATTGCGGGGATTTGGGTATGGTAACAAATGCAGCAAGTCTTGGCCGCAGCGGTGTCCATGACTTTATTCTTATACGTGCAAGTGCAGTAATTCTAGCCTGTTACACTATTTTTATGGTTGGTTTTATCGCATGTAGCTCTCCACTGACTTATGATGCATGGCACGGTCTGTTTAGTGCTCTGCCAATGAAAGTCTTCACACTTCTCGCACTGGTTGCGATTCTAATCCATTCATGGATTGGTATTTGGCAGGTACTTACCGATTACGTTAAGTGTGTGTCTCTACGTGGTGTACTTCAGTTTGTTTTTGTCGTAGCCGCCTTCTCTTATTTGGCAGCAGGCATTTTGATAGTGTGGGGTGTTTAAGTGGGTATTCCAGTTCGCGAATTTGACGCGGTTGTAATCGGCGCTGGTGGCGCAGGTATGCGCGCGGCACTACAAATTTCTAAAGAAGGTAAGAGCTGCGCGCTGTTATCTAAAGTTTTCCCTACTCGTTCTCATACAGTATCTGCGCAGGGCGGTATCACCGTAGCGCTGGGTAATGCTCATGAAGATCACTGGGAACAGCACATGTACGATACTGTTAAAGGTTCTGATTTCATCGGTGACCAAGAAGCTATCGAATTTATGTGTAAAACCGGACCAGAAGCGGTTATCGAACTAGAGCAAATGGGTCTACCATTTTCTCGTTTTGAAAACGGTACTATTTACCAACGCCCATTCGGCGGCCAGTCTAAAAACTTTGGTGGCGAGCAAGCTGCACGTACCGCAGCAGCGGCTGACCGTACTGGTCACGCGCTTCTTCATTGCTTATACCAACAAAACGTTAAACATAAGACTGAAGTTTTCTCAGAGTGGTATGCACTCGATTTAGTTAAAAACGAAGACGGTGTGATTGTTGGCTGTACTGCAATCGAAATTGAAACTGGCGAAATCGTATACTTTAAAGCTAAAGCAACTATTCTAGCGACGGGTGGAGCAGGGCGTATTTACGCATCTACCACTAACGCACACATTAACACTGGTGACGGTGTTGGTATGGCGATGCGCGCTGGCGTTCAAATGCAAGACATGGAAATGTGGCAGTTCCACCCAACGGGTATTGCTGGCGCAGGTGTACTTGTAACGGAAGGTTGTCGTGGTGAAGGCGGATACCTGCTAAACAAAGACGGCGAACGCTTCATGGAGCGTTATGCCCCTAACGCTAAAGATTTAGCATCTCGTGACGTGGTAGCACGCTCAATGATGACTGAAATCCGCGAAGGTCGTGGTCTTGATGGTCCTTTAGGCCCGCACTGTTTACTAAAACTGGATCACTTAGGTAAAGAAACCCTAGAAGCGCGCCTTCCTGGTGTTTGTGAATTGTCTCGTACATTCGCTCATATCGATCCAGCAGATGGTCCAATTCCAGTATTACCAACTTGTCACTATATGATGGGTGGCTTGCCAGCTAAAGTCAGTGGTCAGGTTCTTCGCCAAAATGACGACGGCACTGAAGAAGATATTGTTGGTTTATTCGCTGTGGGTGAGATTGCTTGTGTATCAGTACACGGCGCTAACCGTCTTGGTGGTAACTCATTGCTTGATTTAGTGGTATTTGGCCGAGCAGCGGGACAACATTTAGGTAAAGCACTTGATGCAACACCTAACCCTAAAGATGCATCTGAAGCTGAAATCGAATCATCGCTAGCTCGTTTGAATCGTTGGGAAAGCAACAAAGACGGTGAAGATCCTGCGGTTATCCGTAAAGATCTACAACTTTGTATGCAGCTTAACTTCTCTGTATTTAGAAGTGGCGACGCAATGGCTGAAGGCCTTAAAGAGCTTAAAGCGATTCGTACTCGTTTAGAGAATGCCAAGCTGTCTGACAATTCATCTGAGTTTAATACTCAACGTATTGAATGTTTAGAGCTTGATAATTTGATGGCGACAGCGATTGCAACAGCAACAGCTGCTAACTTCCGTACAGAAAGTCGTGGTGCACATTCACGTGAAGATTTCTTAGACCGTGATGACGAGAACTGGTTATGCCACAGTGTATATGACCCAGTTACCGAGCTAATGACTAAGCGTGATGTGAACATGGAGCCTAAGCTTCGTGACGCTTTCCCGCCTATCAAACGTACTTACTAAGGAGTCGAGACGATGAAATTGGAATTTGCAGTTTATCGCTACAATCCTGATGTAGATACTAAGCCATACATGAAGGATTACACTTTAGAAGTGGATGAAGGTACCGATATGATGGTCCTTGATGCACTGATGAAGTTAAAAGAGTTAGATTCAACATTATCATTTAGACGTTCATGCCGTGAAGGTGTGTGTGGTAGTGACGGTGTGAATATGAATGGTAAAAACGGATTAGCGTGTATCACGCCTGTTTCTACCTTTAAGAACAAGAAGATTGAGATCCGCCCGCTACCAGGTATGCCTGTAGTGCGCGACTTAATCGTCGACTTAACTCAGTTCTACACTCAGTATGAAAAGATTAAGCCGTACTTGATTAACGATGAAAAAACGCCTGCGCGTGAACATCTGCAATCACCAGAAGAGCGTGAGCATTTAGATGGACTCTATGAGTGTATTATGTGTGCATGTTGTTCTACAGCTTGTCCGTCATTCTGGTGGAACCCTGATAAGTTCATCGGTCCAAGTGGCTTGCTACACGCATACCGCTTCTTGATCGACAGCCGCGACACCGCAACTGAAGAACGTTTATCAGAGCTTGATGATGCATACAGTGTGTTCCGCTGCCACGGTATCATGAACTGTGTTGATGTTTGTCCTAAAGGGCTTAACCCGACAAAAGCAATTGGACACATCAAGTCTATGCTTCTGAAGAGAGCCGTTTAATGCAGTTTAAAGAGCCGATATTGATATAGCTCTATGAGAGTCACTTTCTTTATTGGAAGTGACTCTTTTTGTGTCACGGAAGACAATATAAAGATAATCTGGAACTCTAGGGGCTACAGAGATTACAGAAAATTTGGGTTTGCTCGAACGTTCTGTATTTATGACTTTGGCTAAGCACGTGTATAAGTTTGAAAGGAATAGAAATGCACCAAGGCATCATGAAAGCCTGGCTCGAATCGTCTCATCTTAATGGCGCGAATTCGACCTATGTAGAAGAGATGTATGAAGCCTATCAAGATGACCCACAGTCAGTAACAGAAGACTGGCGAGTCGTGTTTGATAACCTCCCTCTAGTGAATGGTACCTCTAGTGAAGTGCCTGAAGCTGCCCACTCTAAAGTACGCGACTATTTTCGTAGTCTTGCATTAGACGGACGTCAGAAAGGCTCACCAAAAGTGACCGATCATGAAGTCGATGCAAAACAAGTTAAAGTCCTACAGCTAATTAACGCGCACCGTTTTCGTGGTCACCAGAACGCGAGCTTGGATCCGCTAGATATTTGGAAACGCGATACCGTTTCTGAATTAGACCCTGCTTTCCATGGTCTAGATAGTGACGATATGCAGCGTGAATTTAATACCGGTTCATTTGCACATGGTGGCGACACCATGAAGTTAATTGATCTGGTCAAAGCGCTGAAAGCAACATACTGTGGCTCGATTGGCGCTGAGTATATGCATATTACCGATACAGATGAAAAGCGTTGGATCCAGCAACGTCTTGAGCCGTCTCTAGGTGCTGCCAACTACTCAAAAACTGATAAAACTCGAATTCTAGAAGGGCTTAATGCCGCGGAAGGTATGGAAAAATACCTTGGCGCTAAGTTCCCAGGTGCAAAACGTTTCTCACTTGAAGGTGGTGATGCGCTAGTGCCTATGATGCGTGAAATTATCTATCGCGCGGGTGATGCAGGTACCAAAGAAGTGGTTATCGGCATGGCTCACCGTGGTCGTTTGAACGTATTAGTAAACATTCTTGGTAAAAAGCCGTCTGAGCTATTTGATGAGTTTGCCGGTAAGCACAGCGATGAGCTTAACGGCTCTGGTGATGTTAAGTATCATCAAGGTTTTTCATCTGATTTTGAAACACCGGGCGGAAATGTTCACCTTGCACTAGCCTTTAACCCATCTCACTTAGAGATCGTTAATCCAGTGGTTATTGGTTCAGTACGTGCGCGTTTAGATAGGCGCAAATGTGATACTGGCCTGCAAGTGATGCCAATTACCATTCATGGTGACTCAGCGATTACGGGTCAAGGCATTGTTCAAGAAACCTTTAACATGTCGCAAACTCGCGGCTTCAAGGTTGGCGGTTCAATCCGCATCGTAGTGAATAACCAAGTCGGTTTCACCACTAACTTGACAGAAGATGTGCGTTCTACTGAATACTGTACCGATATTGCTAAGATGGTACAGGCGCCAATCTTCCACGTTAACGCAGACGATCCAGAAGCGGTTGCTTTTGTATCACAGCTTGCTGTTGATTACCGTAATGAGTTTAAGCGTGATGTGGTGATTGATCTGGTTTGTTACCGTCGTCATGGCCATAACGAAGCGGACGAGCCGAGCGCAACTCAGCCACTGATGTACGCGAAAATCAAGAAGCACCCAACACCAAGAAAGATCTACGCCGACAAGCTGATTGCTGAAAATGCAATGGGCGCTGATGACGTAACCTCGATGGTGAACGCTTATCGTGACGCGTTAGATGACGGTGATTGTGTGGTTAAAGAATGGCGTCCAATGACGTTACATTCTGTCGACTGGAGTCCATACATTGGCGCTGAGTGGAATGATAACTACGACGCGCATATGTCGATGGACAGAATCAAGAATCTAGCAGAAAAAATCAGCTATGTTCCTGAAAGCCATAAGTTGCAGTCTCGCGTTGCCAAAATCTATAAAGATCGTTTATTGATGGCGTCAGGCGAAAAATTGTTAGATTGGGGCTTTGCTGAGACATTAGCATACGCGTCGATTCTTGAAGATAAGAAACGTATCCGCATTACTGGCCAAGATTCAGGCCGTGGTACTTTCTTCCATCGTCATGCTGTGCTGCATAATCAAAATGACGCAACGGCTTACATGCCACTGCGTAATATTGCTGATGACCAAGGTCCAATTGACCTAACTGACTCTGTTTTATCAGAAGCATCGGTACTAGCATTTGAATATGGTTATGCCACTGCAGAACCAGGCGGATTAACGCTTTGGGAAGCCCAGTTTGGTGATTTTGCTAACTGTGCACAGGTAGTGATTGACCAGTTCTTGTCATCAGGTGAGCAAAAGTGGGGCCGTTTATGTGGTCTGACTATGCTATTACCTCATGGTTATGAAGGACAAGGTCCAGAGCATTCAAGTGCACGTCTAGAGCGTTTCTTACAGCTTTGTGCTAACCACAATATGCAGGTTTGTGTGCCTTCTACACCGGCGCAGGTTTACCACATGTTGCGTCGTCAAGTTGTGCGTCCAATGCGCCGCCCACTTGTGGTTATGTCACCTAAGTCACTGCTTCGTCACCCATTAGCTGTTTCGAGCATGGAAGAGCTTGCTGAAGGGACATTCCAGAATGTTATCGGCGAAATTGATGAACTAGATGCGAGCAAGGTCGACAGAGTCGTATTCTGTAGCGGTAAAGTTTACTTTGAGCTACTAGAGCGTCGTCGTAAAGAAGGTCAAGACAACGTAGCACTAATTCGTGTGGAGCAGCTATATCCGTTCCCACATGAAGAAGCAGCCGCTGCACTTGCTGACTATAGCCATGTTAAAGATTTCGTGTGGTGCCAAGAAGAGCCTCAAAACCAAGGGGCTTGGTATTGTAGCCAACATCATTTCTGGAGCGTCATACCTGCAGGAGCTCAGTTGAGCTATGCCGGCCGTGAAGCTTCAGCTGCGCCAGCATGTGGTTATCCTGCATTGCACGCTCAGCAACAAGAATCGTTAATTAGCAGCGCATTAAAGCTGTAGTAATAGACATTATATAAAAAGGATCGTTATCCATGAGTATCGAAATTAAGGTACCCGTACTGCCAGAATCTGTTGCTGATGCAACTATTGCTACTTGGCATGTTCAAGCTGGCGAGCAAGTTTCTCGTGATCAAATCCTTGTTGATATTGAAACTGATAAAGTAGTACTTGAAGTTGTTGCACCTGAAGATGGTCAGATTGCTGAATTCCTTGCGGAAGAAGGCGACACCGTTTTAGGCGAAGCGATTATTGCGAACTTTGTTGCTGGCGCAGTTGCTGGCCAAGAAGTGACTAAAGCTGAAGCTGAAGCGGCTGCTCCTGCAGAAGCTGAAGAGACCAGTGATGCATTAAGCCCATCAGTACGCCGTTTAATTGCAGAGCACAATGTTGATGCTGCCGCGGTTAAAGGTACTGGTGTTGGCGGACGTATTACTAAGGAAGACGTTGAAGCCTTCGTTAAGAATGCTAAAGCAGCGCCAGCGCCGACAAGCGCTCCAGCTGCTGTTGCTGCGCCGCTTGCTGAACGTAGTGAGAAACGTGTACCAATGACACGTCTACGTAAGACGATTGCTAATCGCTTACTAGAAGCTAAAAACTCGACAGCCATGCTAACGACGTTTAACGAAGTTAACATGAAGCCAATCATGGACATCCGTAAGCAGTATCAAGAGATTTTTGAGAAGCGTCATGGTATCCGTTTAGGCTTTATGTCTTTCTACGTAAAAGCTGTGACTGAAGCACTTAAGCGTTTCCCTGAAGTTAACGCTTCAATTGATGGCGATGAAATTGTTTACCACAACTACTTTGATGTGAGCATTGCGGTTTCAACGCCGCGTGGCTTGGTAACACCAGTGCTACGTGATACCGATAAGATGAGCCTTGCTGATATCGAACGTAATGTTCGTGAATTAGCACTTAAAGGCCGTGACGGTAAATTAACCGTTGCTGACATGACTGGCGGTAACTTTACGGTTACTAACGGTGGTGTATTTGGTTCATTGATGTCTACCCCAATTTTGAATCTGCCACAAAGCGCGATTTTAGGCATGCATGCCATTAAAGATCGCCCTATGGCAGTCAATGGTCAGGTTGAAATCCTGCCTATGATGTACCTCGCACTTTCTTACGACCACCGTATCGTAGATGGTCGTGAGTCGGTTGGTTATTTGGTTGCCATTAAAGACTTCCTAGAAGACCCAACTCGTCTGTTACTTGACCTTTAAGGTTAAGACAGACAATACCCTCGTTGCAGGCTCATTTGAGCCTGTTGAAAAATTGACAAGAAGTATAATGGATAGATCATCATGAATTTGCATGAGTATCAGGCAAAATCTTTATTTGCCGAATATGGTTTACCAGTGTCAGAAGGTTTTGCATGTGATACAGCTCAAGAAGCTGTTGAAGCTGCAGGCCATATTGGCGGTGATATGTGGGTTGTTAAGTGTCAAGTACACGCAGGCGGCCGTGGTAAAGCAGGTGGCGTTAAAGTCACTGGCGATAAAGAAGAGATAAGAGCGTTTGCTGAACATTGGTTAGGTAAGAACTTAGTGACTTACCAAACTGATGAGAAGGGTCAGCCAGTAGCTAAAATCTTAGTCGAAAGCTGTACTGACATTGCAAATGAATTGTACCTAGGTGCTGTTGTTGACCGTGCAACACAACGTGTTGTGTTCATGGCATCAACGGAAGGTGGCGTTGAAATTGAAACTGTGGCTGAAGAAACGCCAGAGCTCATTCACAAAGCTATCATTGATCCGCTAACAGGTCCTCAGCCATACCAGGCACGTGACCTTGGCTTTAAGTTGGGTTTGACTCCAGCCCAAATGAAACAGTTCACTAAAGTCTTTATGGGCTTAGCGACAATGTTTGAAGATCATGATTTCGCACTGCTTGAAATCAACCCACTTGTTATCACTGAAGAAGGCAATATCCACTGTCTTGATGGCAAGATTGGTATCGACGGTAACGCTTTATTCCGTCAGCCTAAAATCCGTGAAATGCATGACCCATCACAAGATGATGCTCGTGAAGCTCACGCGGCTAAGTTTGAGCTTAACTACGTAGCACTAGACGGAAACGTTGGCTGCATGGTTAACGGTGCAGGCCTTGCAATGGGTACGATGGATATCGTAAACCTGCACGGCGGCAAGCCAGCTAACTTCCTAGACGTTGGTGGCGGAGCAACGAAAGAACGTGTTGCTGAAGCATTCAAGATCATCTTGTCTGACTCAAACGTTAAAGCTGTTCTTGTGAACATCTTTGGCGGAATCGTTCGTTGTGACATGATTGCTGAAGGCATCATTGGCGCTGTTAAAGAAGTTGGCGTTGAAGTACCTGTTGTTGTTCGTCTTGAAGGTACTAACGCTGATCTTGGTCGTGAAGTTCTTGCTAACTCTGATCTAGACATCATTGCTGCTACAAGTCTTACTGATGCAGCTGAGCAAGTCGTTAAAGCTGCGGAGAGCAAATAATGTCTGTATTAATTAATAAAGATACTAAAGTAATCTGTCAGGGTTTCACTGGTGGTCAAGGTACTTTCCACTCTGAGCAAGCTATCGCTTACGGTACTCAGATGGTTGGTGGTGTATCTCCAGGAAAAGGCGGTCAAATTCACTTAGGTCTACCGGTATTTAATACTGTTAAAGACGCTGTTGAAGTGACTGGCGCTACTGCTACTGTTATCTACGTACCTGCACCTTTCTGTAAAGATGCAATTCTTGAAGCAATCGACGGTGGCATTGAGCTAATCGTTTGTATTACTGAAGGGATCCCAACGTTAGATATGCTTCAAGTTAAAGTTAAACTTGAAGAGACTGGCGTGCGTATGATTGGTCCTAACTGTCCAGGTGTTATCACTCCTGGTGAGTGTAAGATTGGTATCATGCCTGGTCACATCCATAAGCCTGGTAAAGTGGGTATTGTTTCACGTTCTGGTACGTTAACGTACGAAGCGGTTAAGCAAACTACTGATGAAGGTTTTGGCCAATCTACTTGTGTAGGTATTGGTGGTGACCCAATTCCAGGTACTAACTTCATCGACGTATTGGAAATGTTCCAAAACGATCCGCAAACTGAAGCAATCGTAATGATTGGTGAAATTGGTGGTACTGCTGAAGAAGAAGCGGCTGAATACATCAAAGCTAACGTTACTAAGCCTGTTGTTTCATACATTGCTGGTGTAACTGCACCTGAAGGCAAGCGTATGGGTCATGCTGGCGCTATTATCGCTGGCGGTAAAGGTACTGCTGAAGATAAGTTTGCGGCTCTAGAAGCTGCGGGCGTAACGACTGTTCGCTCTCTAGCTGACATCGGTAAAGCTTTACGTACTAAGACTGGTTGGTAATAACCGAGTTTGATTGAAAGCCGCTCTCAGGAGCGGCTTTTTTATGGGTAAATGTTTAATGGAAATTTAAAGAACTCAGTAATTGGATAAGCCTATGTAATAATAAACGGACAATTTATTCAACGAACTGGAGTTTACATTATAAAGCTTGTGAAATAGCGGCAGTACTTTAGCTCGTTTTTCCTAAATCGGATGACTTTTTTTAGAGTAAAATATTGCGTATAAGTAGTTGGCTAGAATATCTGGTGATATAAACTAAGGTTTTAGCTGAAATTATGGCGATATAACCCTGATCTGTTATACCTAATTTATCTATAGAGGAACTTGTAGGTAGATTTTATGTCTATGGTCAGCGCAAAAGAGTTTTCAGATTGGTTAAGGTTAAGGTTCGAAGGTCTCAATGAAGGGGTATCTTTAACACGTAAAGATATCAATCAGCTAACAGGGCGGCAGAATTTTTCAGCCGATTTTGTCAATGACATTCACTTTGAGCTCATGCGTCATGATATGGCGTTTGTTACAGATACATCTCGAGAGAATTTTTTTCTAGTGCCAATCAATAAACAATCATGGCGAGAGAAGCTCGAACAGCAGTTTGAGAAAGAGATTTTTTGTAATATTATCCCTTTGAATATTTCTAGTAATTAGCGGTCCAGCAAGTGTGCTTATTCACTTTTAAAATTTAGGCTTTTTGTAGCAGCGGATGCTTGTTTACTAGCCGTGTCTGTTATCTCAACGCCGATGAAGTTCCATATCGTTTCTGCAAAAAGAATCTTTTAACTTGTCTGATTCTCCCCCTTTAATTTGATATGATAATTAATCTTACACTGGGACGCGAGCAAGGTAATTCCTGTTACCTTTTCTAGGACAAACTAAACCCCTAATGGCCATTATTTCAATTGTTTTTCCCCTTATTTTTATGGCCGTACTAGGTTATATACTCACCATAAGATCCGTTTTTTCAAAAGAGCAGATCGGTGGGATAAGTTTATTTACTTTTTACCTCTGCATTCCTGCTTTTTTATTCATCAATATGTATCAAGCTGATCTAAATAAGAGCTTTGATATTAGAGCTTTAATTAGTTTCTATCTGCCAGTGTTAGTGACTTACGGCATAGGTTTTTTACTTTTCTACTTCGTACGAAGAGGGCAATATCAACGCATCAGTAATAGTGCTGCTTATGCTCTAGGTTGTAGTTATTCAAACACTATTTTGGTGGGGTTACCGATTATCGTTGGCGCGTTAGGGCAGGAGATGATGGGCAATGTGTTTATTATTATAACCTTTCATAGTGCATTGCTTTTTTCATTAACCTTTATTTTGGCTTTAAGCAGAAGCAAAGCAGAATTCAAAGCTGGTCCATTTATAAAAGGCATCGTCTTTAATCCCATTGTGATGAGTATCTCACTAGGTTTAGCATTCAATCTATTGAAAATCCCTTTAGCCAATAACTTAGCGAGTGGTATTGATTTACTGAGCCAACCCGCATTGGCATGTGCACTGTTTGTATTAGGGGCAAATCTGAGTTTTTATAAAATAGCTAAAGATTGGAAGTTGGCTTTAATGGCCTCATTGGTCAAATTGATCTTTTTGCCGGCTCTTGTTTATGCTCTAGGTTTGCTGTTTAAGTTAGACCCTAATTTGCTAGCTGTACTGGTATTGCTCAGTGCTTCACCGCTTGGTATTAATGCTTACCTTATTGCCATTCAAGTTCAAGCTCAACAAGCTGTTATCGCCAGTACTGTGGTTCTTTCCACAGTACTGTGTGTGTTTACGATGAGCTTTTGGTTATCCGTTTTATTATGATTAAAGCAACATTAATCTAGCCTATGTAGGTTTTAGTTTACTACTGGTATGTTTGGCGCGTGAAAACTCTGCCGGCGATAGGATGTAGGTATCTTCGCTATAGAAATCATCACTTCTTGCCATATGCCACCAGTCGCTCCAAGGTCCCTCAATATGCTTTTCTTGCAGTAATTCGTTTTCTTTTAATGGCTCTATGAGGCTGCCTACTGACATTAATAGCCCATATGGAGTGCGCTTTTTTAACATATGAGGCAGTAACTTGGCTGGATTGTCTAAGCCCATACTGCCAACCAGTTCAAAAAAACTTTCGATGGTATTGTGGTGGTAGTTTTTTACCCGTTCACTTTTTTCAATAACGTTTACGGCCTTGCTTCGAGCAGGGTCTTGAGTGGCGATACCTGTAGGGCACATATTGGTATTGCAGTGGCGAGATTGAATACAGCCAAGTGACATCATCATGGTACGGGCTGCATTAACTGAATCGGCCCCCATCGCTATTTTGGCCAAAAGGTCGAAACTTGATGCCGTCTTGCCAGAAGCGATAATATTTATTTTATCTCGTAACCCTGCGCCTATAAGCGCGTTATGAGTAAAATAAACCCCCTCTAAGCACATCATGCCTAAGCGGTTGGAAAACTCGACTGGTGCAGCGCCTGTGCCTCCCTCTGCACCATCTACCGTAATAAAGTCGGGTGTTATACCGGTTTCTAACATTGCTTTACACAAGCCTAAAAATTCTACTGGATTACCGATACAGAGTTTAAATCCAATGGGCTTTCCTTCACTTAATGTTCTCAGTTTGACAACAAAATTAAGCAGATCTTTTGGTGTGGTGCATTCAGGATTTACCGCGGGTGATACACAATCCTTATCTTTCGAAATGTGCCTAATTTCAGCAATTTCATCAGTAATCTTTGCAGCAGGTAATACGCCACCATGACCTGGCTTTGCCCCTTGAGAAAGCTTAATTTCAATCATCTTTATTTGTGGGCGGGTCGCCATCGCAGCGAATGTGTTGGGGTTAAAGTTGCCTTCGTCATCACGACAGCCAAATAATCCAGAGCCAATTTGCCAAACAATGTCTCCATGGTGCTTCAAGTGATAGGGGCTAGCACCACCTTCTCCCGTGTTGTGATAGCAGCCGGCCTTTAATGCCCCTAAATTTAGCGCTTCAATAGCGTTTGGGCTTAATGAACCAAAGCTCATCGCGGATATGTTCAGATAGGAAGCATCATAGGGCTGTAAACAATCAGGACCACCAAAGCGTACTCGCTTAGCATCAGCTACCACTTCTCTAGGATGGAGAGATTGCCACAGGCTTAAATAATTATCCTCAAGCAGATCACGCTGTGTACCAAAAGCGATGGTGTCTCTGACATTTTTAGCTCGCTGATAAACTAACGAGCGTTGTTCACGGTTGAATGGCTTTTCCTCGGTATCGTTAGCAATAAAATACTGCTGGATCTCAACTCTATAGGATTCTAGAAAATAGCGGATATGTGCGACAACAGGGTAGAGACGGTTGAGTGTATGCTTACTATGGTACATATCGAAGTAGCCAATAGCGCTGTAAGTGATCGTCAATAAGAGTAATAAAATAGTACCAATACTGGTTTGGCTAACGGCGAGGTTTATCGCGACCAAGTTTCCGAAAGAAGCGATAATCCAAAAGAATTTTTGCATGATGGTCATAAATGTTCCTTACTATTATGCACCTGATAGCGGTTTGTCTTATTGAAAGGTATTTTTGCCGATTAGGCAATCTTGTTTTAATACTTTCTAATTTAAGTAGAATTTAGTTATATTAGTATCGATAATAGTCAAAAAGTCGTGAATACAGATAAGCATACTATGTTTGAAGAATTGTATGTTGTAGTAATATGGATAGCGCAATACCAAGGAGTTTAAAGTGATAATTGCTGAAACCGAGAGACTGATAATACGGCGATTTGAGTCAAAAGATACGAAAGCGATTTTTTTACTCAACAGTATCCCGGAAATTCTCACCTATATACCTGGTGCGCCAATGACTAATATTTCGCAGGCGGAAGAGATTTTGGAAAACATGATCTTAAGTAACTATGAGCAATTTGGTTATGGACGTTGGGCGGTAGAACATAAAGCAGATGCTAAAGTTATAGGCTTTTGTGGTCCAAAGTATATTGAGGAGTTTGATGAAGTGGAGCTCGGTTACCGTTACCTTCCCAGCTATTGGGGGAAAGGGATTGGCTTTGAAGCAGGTTCTGCCGCGTTAGCTAAATTCATTGATTACGATATACATGAGGCAATTGCTTTAATCCTCATTGGGAATAAAGGCTCAGAAGGTGTGGCAAAAAAGTTGGGTATGCAAGAGCGTGGTAGGGATAAGTTTATGGGGCATAAGGTAAACGTTTTTCACAAATATCTTTAGCAAAGCGCAATTTTTGTCAATCGAGCCCCATAAAAAAACCAGCACTCAGCTGGTTTTTTCAACTAAGTAAACCTTAAGGCTCACCATGCTCACAGTTGTCATTGGTGCAAACACCGTAAAGGTAAAGACTGTGGTTTGTCAGCTTAATGTTGTGCTTCATGGCAATTTCATCTTGGCGTTGCTCAATCATATCATCTGAGAATTCGAAGACCTTACCGCATGATAAACATACAAGATGATCATGGTGGTGTTGGGTTGCAAGTTCGAATACAGCTTTGCCGCTTTCGAAATGATGACGTGTGACTATACCTGCGTCATCAAACTGGTTAAGTACTCGATAAACCGTCGCTAAGCCGATCTCTTCACCCAAATCCAGTAGCTTTTTATAGAGGTCTTCAGCACTGATATGCTGATTCTCTGGTCCTTGCATCAATTCTAAAATTTTGACTCGTGGTAAGGTTACTTTCAAACCCGCTTTCTTTAGCGCTTGATTTCCATCTGTCATTATTGTTCTCTTGATTGCAGAACGGCCTGTCAACTCGAGCCAGTTCATATGTGGGTATTCAATCCATTATATGTGCACAATTAGAAAACTTAAACCTTTGATATAGTAATAAGCCATCTATTGTAAATAAAAGCGATAAAGCTGATATAAAACAAGCAATTTAAGCATACTTTTTGTATTGTTATTAGCGTTTATACTAATGCCTAATGTGAAAAACATCATTTCCTTGGCAAAATGGAAACAACAATACTAAGAAATAGGACTGTAGATGTACCAGCAGATAGTAATACTAACTGGCGCCGGGATCTCGGCAGAATCTGGATTACGCACCTTTCGAGATCAAGATGGTTTGTGGGAGGAGCATAAGATAGAAGAGGTCGCAACTCCTGAAGGTTATGAGAAAAACCCAAAATTAGTGGAACAATTCTATAATGAGCGCTGGCAGCAGTTCCATAATGGTTGTATCGAACCTAATGCTGGCCATGATGCTCTGGCTAAGTTGGAACGTGAATTTGAAGGTAAGTTACTCGTTGTTACGCAGAATATTGATGATCTTCATGAAAGGGCGGGTTCAAAGCGTTTGTTACATATGCATGGCGAGCTCTCGAAAGGACGTTGCCCTCGCTCTAGACAAACCTTTTTATTGAGAGAGCCTTTTGGTCCTGACCATACATGCACTTGCTGTATTCCAGCGCAAAGGCTTCGACCTCATGTCGTTTGGTTTGGTGAAATGCCATTAGGCTTAGACCGAATCCAGCATGCCTTAGACAGCTGTGATCTTTTTATAGCTATCGGTACATCTGGCACCGTATATCCTGCTGCAGGCTTTGTTGACACCGCCAATCATCATGGAGCGCAAACTGTCGACATTAATCTCATGCCAGCAGATCGGCATAGCCAGTTCCAATACCACTTACAGGGAAAGGCGAGCGAAGTGCTGCCTAAATTAGTCGAGCAAATCCTGCAAGGAAAAGTCATTAATGATCAATTACTGGTTGGATAATCAATATGCTTGATGCATCTGCTGAGCAGAAGCTTGCGATTATTATGCGCGGGCTTCCCGGTAGTGGCAAAAGCCACTGGGCAAAAGAGTTTGTCACTACTTATCAACAAAGTAGCAGTTCGATTCAGGCTGAAAAGCAATATGGCATATTCTCAACCGACAGCTTTTTTTATAACATGGGTGTGTATCAGTTTAACCCAAAGTTGCTACCAAAATTTCATCAGTTAAACTTAGCTGCATTTATCGAAGCCATGGCTGGCGGATTGCCCTTGGTTATTTGTGATAATACCAACATAGCTTATTGGGAGTTTAAAGCTTATAGCGCAGCAGCAATGGCTTTAGGTTACGAAGTACGGATCCAGCAAATAGGCGACCCTGCTTCGGTAAAACATCAACAACTTTGTGCTAAGCGAAACTGTCATGGTGTGCCTTTTCAAAGTATCAAACGTATGGCGTCGATGTTTGAAGTTATCTGAAATTAATTTAGGGCTAAAAACGACGACCCATGCCAATAATTAGATGGTTCCAATTAAGGAAACCGTATTCCGCATAAAGGTTCCATTCATTTCTAGGCCCAAAATCATAGTTTAAACTGAATGAGATGTTTTTAGTTTCTTGCTTAGCAAGATCGATATCGAATTTTACGTTTTCCATCAAGGGGGCGAGCTCAGTCCCTTTAAAAGAATAATCCCCTGTCACATTCTGTTTTACGCTTTGGTGGCTAAATGCTAGAAACCAAGCAAGCTTGTCACCAGCAACATCAAAGCGTTGTCCTATGCGCACTGAAGCAAGTTTGGTTTTAATTAAGCTATCAGTGGTATCTGTCTTCGCCTTAATAACGGCGCCAATCGCCATAATAGTAAAAGGCGTATCACCCACAATAGGATCTATTTGACCAGCAAGGACCGTCCCTAAGCCAAAGTTCTTGGCGGTATAATTTATTGGGATTGGCAACACTACGCCATTGCAATTTTCGCCGCAGGGCAGTCCCTCTACATTATCTAGTTTTGCTTTTATATCCTTATTACCCTCGGTATATCCAAGGATCCCATAGACATTCCAAAAAGGTAAAATCCATGCATCCAGTTTTAATTGGACACTTTTGTCGCGGCCAGTAATGCTGACATCCTCTGCTGGCACCAGATAATCATTAGGTCCTCTTAGGCCGAGTAAGCCTCCGTCTACCTGCACCTTAAAGTCATCGGTGGCGACGTAATCTGCTTCAATATTGTTGTAAAACAGCGTGACACCAACCGGAATGGGTAATTGGTAGCCGCGCTCAGACGCTTTGTCTGCGAGTAGCGGTAGGCCACTCCAATGTTTAGGCTTTAGCTGTTGATTTACAGTGCTATTGAGCTCTTGATTGGCAAGAGTATGGCAAGAGCTGAAGAGCGCGAAAATAAATGTGAAAAGCTTGGATAATTGAGTCGTCATAATGCTGAGCTTGGAAACCGAGCGGGTACTCTATCGGCTTTGGCGGCTAAAGCAACTTGGCATTCTAAATATGGGAGTGATGCAACAAAATTAGATTAATTTCATGGAGTATGACTATGCGCTAGAGCTGAGCTTGCTGCTATTGTTTGACGGCAATAAAAAAGCCTATAGATTTGCATCTATAGGCTTTTGTTAAAGCTTAAAACTCGTTAAGAGTAATAACTAGTTAATAGTTACTTCTTAGCAGCAGCTTCGCGTGCTTTAACTTCAGCGATAACTTTTTCAGCAACACTGTTTGGACATGGTGCGTAGTGAGCGAATTCCATAGAGAATTGGCCACGACCAGATGTCATAGTACGTAGTGAACCGATGTAACCGAACATTTCTGATAACGGTACGTCAGCTTTAATACGAACACCAGTAACACCAGCCATTTGGTCTTTGATCATACCACGACGACGGTTAAGGTCACCAATTACGTCACCTACGTTGTCTTCTGGGCTGAATACGTCAACGTTCATGATTGGCTCAAGAAGTTGTGCACCGGCTTTAGGCATAGACTGACGGAATGCGCCTTTAGCAGCGATTTCGAACGCGATAGCTGACGAGTCAACTGCGTGGAAAGCACCATCAGTAAGTTCTAGTTCAACGTCTAGTACAGGGAAACCAGCAACAGTACCGGTATCCATCATAGATGCGAAACCTTTCTCAACTGCAGGCCAGAATTCTTTAGGTACGTTACCACCAACAACTGAAGAGCTGAAAGTGAAACCAGTGTTTTGCTCACCTGGACGGATAACGTAGTCGATCTTACCGAACTGACCAGAACCACCAGACTGTTTCTTATGCGTGTAGCTATCTTCAGTAACCTGAGTAATAGTTTCACGGTAAGCAACTTGAGGCTCACCTACAATTAGGTCAACGCCGTATGTACGCTTAAGGATATCTACCTTAATGTCTAGGTGAAGCTCACCCATACCTTTAAGAATAGTTTCACCTGAATCTTCGTCAGTTTCTACGCGGAAAGATGGATCTTCTGCAATCATTTTACCGATAGCGATACCCATTTTCTCTGATCCGCCTTTATCTTTTGGCGCAACAGCGATAGAGATAACAGGCTCAGGGAATACCATAGCTTCAAGAGTACAAGGGTGCTTAACATCACACAAAGTGTGACCAGTTTGCACGTTCTTCATACCTACGATAGCGATGATGTCACCAGCTTGTGCGTAATCAAGTTCGTTACGTTCATCAGCTTGCATTTCAACCATACGACCAACACGCTCAGTTTTACCTGTGAACGAGTTAAGGATGGTGTCACCTTTGTTGATCTTACCTGAGTAGATACGTACGAAGGTTAGAGCACCGAAACGGTCATCCATGATTTTGAATGCAAGTGCTTTTAATGGCTCGTCAACAGATACTGTTGCAACTTCGCCTGTTTCGTTACCTTCTTCATCAGTAAGAGGTTGTGGATCAACTTCAACTGGGTTTGGTAGGTAATCAACAACAGCGTCAAGAAGAAGCTGCATACCTTTGTTCTTAAATGCAGAACCACAGTATGTTGGGAAGAAGTCCATTGTACGAGTACCCTTGCGGATACAACGCTTGATGTCTTCCATAGATGGCTCTTCGCCGTCCATGTAAGCTTCCATTAGGTCATCGTCTTGCTCAACAGCAGTTTCGATAAGCATTTCACGGTATTCTTCAACTTGGTCAACCATGTCAGCTGGAACATCTTCAATCTTGTAGTTTTCAGCTTGTCCAGTTTCATCCCATATCCAAGCCTTACGAGTTAGCAGGTCAACAACACCTGAGAACTCATCTTCGATACCGATTGGTAGAACCATAACAAGTGGGTTAGCTGCAAGAACGTCTTGAGTTTGCTTAACAACACGTAAGAAGTCAGCACCCATACGGTCTAACTTGTTTACGAAGATGATACGCGCAACTTCTGATTCGTTAGCATAACGCCAGTTAGTTTCTGATTGTGGTTCAACACCACCAGAACCACAGAATACACCAACACCGCCATCAAGAACTTTAAGAGAACGATAAACTTCTACTGTGAAGTCAACGTGGCCAGGGGTGTCAATAACGTTGAAACGGTGTTCGTTCCAAAAACAACTAACAGCAGCAGACTGAATGGTAATACCACGCTCAGCTTCCTGTTCCATGAAGTCAGTTGTTGACTCGCCGTCATGAACTTCACCTATCTTATGGATTTTACCGGTAAGCTTAAGGATACGCTCTGTTGTGGTGGTCTTACCCGCGTCAACGTGAGCAAAGATACCAATGTTTCTGTACTTTGATAAATCAGTCATTTTTCTACTCTATTGGAGTTACGTTCTAAAATTCCGCGCAAGTATAGCAATACTTTTCCATTTTTTTTATCGATTTTTATCATTCAGCGCTAATTTAAGCGAAATATCATGAAAAAATCACATTTTGAGCCATAAATTATCATTTTCTAATCATCCTCAACCTCATACTGGACGCTAATTTATCCATAATGTCGGTGATATTTTTCTTTTTTAGGGTAATTAGAATAAATATTGCACTGGTAGATGTTGTAACGATCTTTGAATCACGATGTTCCAAAATTTCTGAGTATTAAGTTTAGAACTATTTCTCAGAGTTACAGAAACAAGATGAAATTAAATCCATTGACTAAGGGTCATGTGTTATCAACTAGTAACAGAACGGACTCGAGATTAAATGAACCCCTTTATTTCTGCTGGAATGCAAATAGCCAACCGATTGAGCTTTAAGAAGAAGTTCACCCTTCTTGCGATTGTTACTCTTTTACCTCTCGTATTCGGTGCTAGCCTAATCGTTATGCAGCAAAAAGATGAACTAAACCTACTCAATAATGAAATTACAGGGTTGTCTGTTTTAACTGAATTGAGTGAGATGGAACATGCATATCGTCAAAGCCGGGCTAATGGTTGGCAAAATTACAGTCAGTTAAAAGAACTTGTGTTATCGAGCCTTAAGCAAATAGAAACAACACAAAGTCTGCAACCTAATTCTGTTAATGTGTTACGACAATTATCACTTGAATTCGACAGGAATACTAAAGATACCGCAAACACATTGGCAGTCAGCATTGCGAGTGCAAAAGAAGATGTTTCGGCACAGTCTGGAGTGGCTCTTGACGGCGAACCCAGTGGTTTCTATCTGGCCGAATTATACATTAATCGTATTGCTAAATTGACGGAGTATTACTCGTTGGTTGCATCCCTTTCGTCGAATATATTGCAACAAGGTAGCTTTACCCCTCAGTCTTACACCCAAATCGTAGCCCTTAATAAAAGGCTGGCGGAGCAACAAATCTTATTAAAGAAAGGGACTAGTCGGTTGTCCGCAACCGTTGCAGATACCAAGATGTTGCCATTAAAAAGCGCACTCGCTGAATCCGCAGAGCTAGTTAGGCAATTTGTTGATACGGTTGATGAAAAGATTATTTCCCCTGATGAATTTAGCATCGAATTAAATGCGTTTTATACACAGTCAAGTCAGCTATCTGAAGCGCTAGTCCTGTTAGGAAATACCACAGCAGAAGTGCTTGAACTACAAATCCAAAACCGACTTAAAAACGAGCGGTCACATATGTTTTGGCTCATTATTACAGCGTTAATGGTCGTTATTACTGGTGTGACTATTCTACTGATTATCTACAAAGCAATTGTCGAAAAAGTGAAAGCTATTGAGGCATTAACTTCTCGGGTCGCCAAAGGCGATTTTACGGCGAATTTAGATGTCACTGGAAATGATGAATTATCAAAAATTGCAGAAGCTTTTAACCATATGTTGGTGAGCGTAAGGTTGCTCATCACTGAGGTAAAGCAAGTCAGCGTCGATGTGGTTAATGCCAGCGATAAAATGCAATTAGTAACAGCTGACGTAGAGAACACGTTAACAAAGCAGCAAGCGCAAACCCACAATGTTGCTGAAGCTATCACTGATATGGTTCACTCCGCAGATAGTGTCGAACGTTGTACTCATGATGCTAACCAAGTCACATCCGATGCACAAAATTCGGTGCAGAACGGCAAAGTTGTGATTGCAGGCACCGTAAACGGGATTAACAAAATAGCGCAAGAGGTTGCCACGAGCGCTAAAGTGATTAATCAACTAGCACTGCATAGTGGTGATATCGGTAAAGTCGTTAATGTGATCCGTTCTATTGCTGAGCAGACCAACTTACTGGCGCTAAATGCGGCAATAGAAGCAGCAAGAGCAGGGGAGCAAGGAAGAGGGTTTGCGGTGGTCGCCGATGAAGTGAGAACGCTAGCTAGCCGCACCCAGTCTTCGACCCAAGAGATAGAAGCTATGATAGAGCTAGTGCAAAAGGGCGCAAAACAAGCTGTAAAGGCAATGGAGTCAGGTTCAATGCAGGCCAACGAAGGAGTCGAACAGGCGAGCTTGGTTAGTGAAAGTATTGCGACTTTGGCAAGCAATGTTGAGGATATAGCACTTATTAGTGGACAAATAACTCAAACTGTAGATGCTCAACGAGAGGTATCAGCTTCAATGGATGCCCGTACGAATGCTATTAAAGAAGGCGCTGATTTGGCACTCATTGCAGCAAAAGAAGCTTCATCAATCGGTCAGGCGTTAGCACAAAACTCTCAACGTTTAGCTCGACATATTTCAGGATTCAGTTTGTAACGGTTAGGTCGACGAAAACTGTTTTTTTAGCTTGGTATTAGTAAAGGTAATTAGCGCATGAATTGATGACTCAGTCACTGATGGTTACAGTTTAAGTCGCTATTTTTGAACGAACAACGTTAGCATCTACAAAGCCGAATGAGGTGATCTTTAGACTGGCGCTTAGCGTAGTGAAGTGAGAGCGGTAGCAGCAATGTTTTTAAGGGCTTTAACTATCAAGGCTTTATCTGTCCTATAGATAGCCTAGGGTGAAGATATGAAAAAAATGTTCAGACAGCGCAATTCCTCTTTATTCGCATTGATATTTAGTGCGTTGCTGGTCAGTGGTTTCGCTGTGGCCTATGGTGCTGAGGTTGACATTGACACGGGAGATACACCAGCCTATGAACAGCAGAAAATGCATCAGTGGATTTCGGGTGGCATTAAAGCAGTAGAGCTATCGCTAGGCAAGTTACCGGGACAAAATATTGAAGTTGAGCTTGTAACAAAGCCTTATGCCAAGGAGCCAGTGCCATTCGCCCAAGTGATAAGGGGGAAGACGAATAAAGTTAAGCTACAAGTCAGTAGCGCTTGGCCTTTACAAGATTTTATCGATGACTGGACGCTTTATCACGAATTGTCCCATCTCTATATCCCCTATTTAGATTATCCTTCGTTTTGGTTAAATGAAGGGTTTGCCACTTATATGCAAAATGTTGTCATGCTCAAAAGTAAGGTGATTGATGAAGCGGCTTTTATCCAGAAGTTACAGGCCGGACTAGAGAGGGGAAGGCTTAACACCATTTCTCGACCTGGTAAGCTAAGTACAGTATCAAATGACATGTGGCGCAAACGTGCATATATGCGAGTGTATTGGTCCGGCGCAGCATTTTTTATGGAGATGGATACTGCGTTACTCCAACAAGGTAACAGCTTAGCGGCAGTTATCCGTCAATATGGCACATGTTGCTTAGCAGCAGAGAGTTCAGGTCAAGCATTTATGAAGGAGCTCGATACAATTGCAAAGACCACATTATTTAGTACAACCTACGTACGTTACAGCGGTAGGCTAGACTTTCCCAAATTAAAAGCAGAGCAGTTAGCGGCAATAGCGCAGCACTATTCAGAGGATCCATAGCCGGTAGCAAACGGCTATGGTGAGGTATGTAAAAATAAAAAGGAGTGCCCAAACTGAATTATTGATTAACCGTGGCTGATAAAGTTAGTGTCATTGCTTGGCAGTGATATTTGCTTAGCAACTGCCTTCATCGCACTTGTTAGTTGTGTTAACTGGCTACTTGAGATGGTGTACGGCGGCATAATATAGATTAGGTTTGAGAAGGGTCTTATCCATACACCAAGATCAACAAACTGTTGTTGAAGCGCAGCGGTGTTCAAGGTTGAACTCATCTCTAATACACCCACTGCACCAAGCACACGAACATCGACAACATTGGTGTAGTCTACTGCTTCAGCGAGTTCTGTTTTCATTTGAGATTCAATGCTGCTGACTTGTTTTTGCCAGTGTTGCTCGTTAATTAGCTCAAGGCTTGCAATGGCTGCAGTGCAAGCTAACGGGTTGCCCATAAATGTCGGTCCATGCATGAAAACGCCTGCTGGGGAATCACTCACACCTTGAGCCACTTCATCGCTGCACATCGTTGCCGCGAGTGATATGTAGCCACCAGTGAGGGCTTTACCTAAACACAATATATCAGCTTGAATATTGGCATGTTCATAGGCAAAGAGCTTACCGGTACGGCCAAAGCCTGTGGCAATCTCATCTAGAATCAAAAGTACATCATATTTATCACACAATTTTCGCAGCGCGCTCAAATACTCCGGATGGTAAAAGCGCATACCGCCAGCCCCTTGCATAATGGGCTCAATTAGCACTGCGGCGATCTGTTGATGGTTATCTTCAAACATATTGCTAATTGATTGCAGTTCTTCCGCATCGAAGCATTCAGTAAAACGTGCTTTAGGTTCTGGGGCAAACATCTGCTCAGTGACGAGCTCACCAAACATTGTGTGCATGCCTCCCTCAGGATCGCACACGCTCATGGCTGCAAATGTATCGCCGTGATAGCCGCTCTTCACTGTTAAAATTTTCTGTTTACTGGGTTTATTTCGTCCTTGCCAATACTGAAGAGCCATTTTCATAGCGACTTCAACAGCGATGGAGCCAGAGTCTGCTAGAAACACCTTGGTTAGACGCTCGCTTGTCATGTCGACAAGCATTTTTGCCAGCTCAACAGCAGGACGGTGGGTGATGCCGCCGAACATCACATGGCTTAGTTGTGCTGTTTGGCGTTGCATTGCGGCGACAATTTTAGGATGGCTGTAACCGTGAACACAAGCCCACCAAGAGCTGGTTCCGTCAATCAGCTTAGCGCCATTGTCTAAGGTTAGCTCAACGCCTTCTGCACTTACAACACCGTAGGTAGGTAAGGCATTGTTCATCGAGGTATAAGGGTGCCAAAGGTGTTTGGCATCAAACTCCAAATCAATAAATTGATTGGTACTCTGTTTATCTATGCTCATAATTTAACCGTCAGTAAACCTTTTAAGCTGATTGGCATTGACAGGTTAAGGCTTGTCGGTATCCTAGGCAAGATAAATATTAAATAAATAGCGTTGACGTGTTTAGCTAACATATTGTTTGTGTTGGTAATATGTGAGGTTTTGTTCGTCTGCCTCTTAGTGTTTTGTAAACGTCAACCAGATAAAGCACCGCTTAAAACTTAGAGTGTGAGCCGCAAAAGGATAAAACATGTCAGAAGTACAAGTGAGAAATAACTGGAAACGCGAAGAGATTGAAGCCATGTTTGCGTTACCGATGAATGACCTGTTGTTTCAGGCCCACAGCGTACACCGTCAGGAGTTTGATCCTAACGAAGTTCAAATAAGCCGCTTACTTTCGATTAAAACTGGTGCCTGTCCTGAAGATTGCAAATACTGTCCACAGAGTGCTCGTTATGATACCGGCCTTGAAAAAGAGCGTTTGCTGGCCATGGAGACAGTGTTAACCGAAGCTCGCAGCGCAAAAGCGGCTGGGGCTTCTCGTTTTTGTATGGGAGCTGCATGGCGTAACCCTAAAGAGCGTGACATGCCATACCTAAAAACCATGGTCGAAGAGGTCAAATCTTTGGGCATGGAAACATGTATGACATTGGGCATGCTCTCAGCGGATCAAGCGAGTGAACTGGCAGATGCTGGGCTCGATTATTACAACCACAATTTAGATACGTCGCCAGAATATTATGGCGATGTGATCACCACACGTACATACCAAAATCGATTAGATACCTTGTCAAATGTTCGTGCTTCAGGCATGAAAGTTTGTTCCGGCGGCATCGTGGGCATGGGAGAAAAAGCCACTGATAGAGCGGGATTACTACAGCAGTTAGCCAATCTTGATAAACATCCAGATTCAGTGCCGATTAACATGTTAGTTAAAGTGGAAGGCACACCGTTTGAGAAGATAGATGATCTGGATCCGCTTGAGTTTGTAAGAACGATTGCCGTTGCGCGGATTATCATGCCTAAATCGCGAGTACGGTTGTCGGCAGGTCGTGAGAATATGACTGATGAGTTACAAGCTATGTGTTTCTTTGCAGGCGCTAATTCAATATTTTATGGTTGCAAACTGTTGACCACACCAAACCCAGAAGAAAACGATGACATGAGTTTGTTTAGACGTCTTGGGTTACACCCAGAGCAGGGCATTGCAGCGACCAAAGAGCAAGATGAAGCGATGCTTGCTAAAGCGGCCGCGCAGCAAGATAAGAAAGCGTCCGCTTTTTATGATGCTGGTGCACTGTAAATACCTAAGCCAGTTAATTTAGAAGCTTCTTTAACAGAAACATACCGTTAACAGCGATGACTGCTAACGGTAATTAAGTCTCGCTCTCACATTGAGTAATGTTATGTCTGATGTCGCCACCAAAAAATTACAGCCGCTTCACGATAGAGTGGTAGAGGCTAATCGGTCTTTGGCAGACAAAGGGCTGTTAAGAAAACGGGTTAAAGTTATGCTTGACCCTGAACACGCCAGCTGCTTTGAAGTGGATGACTTGCCCTATATTAATTTTAGCAGCAACGATTATCTAGGACTTTCTAGAGATGCAAATGTAATTGAAGCCCTGTATAGCGGTGCAAAAGATTTTGGTGCTGGTGGTGCTTCTTCGCCTTTAGTCATTGGATATAATCAAGCACACCAGCAGCTTGAACAGGCATTGTGTAACGCAACTGGGCATGAAGCCGCACTGCTTTTCTGTTCCGGTTTTACTGCGAATCATGCATTGATGAAAACTTTGTTTAATGACTCCGATAGGGTGCTTACTGACAAGTTGGTGCACGCATCCGTTATTGATGGCCTGCAAGATAGTGGTGCGACACTAAAACGATTTATACATAATGATGTTGTATCTGCCGCCCAAAATATTGAACGCCACGGGCCTTGCGCTGTGATCACTGAAAGTGTTTTTAGTATGGACGGTGATATAGCACCGCTGGCAGAGCTATCGGCATTGTGTCAACAGCAGGGAGCGTGGTTCATTGTCGATGATGCCCACGGCTTTGGCGTTATCGGGGATAATGGCATGGGCGCCTCTGCAGTTGATGGCGACATCCATATCGATGCGCAGGTGGTTACATTTGGAAAAGCGTTAGGCGGACAGGGTGCTGCGATACTTGGAAGCCGGGATTTGATTGACTACCTAGTGGCAAATGCGCGGCAGTATATCTACTCGACAGCACTTTCGCCGGCAAACGCAGCGGCGGTGACGGCATCTATCAATACCATTATTGCTAAGCCGCAACTTAATGAAAAGTTACAGGCTAACGTAGTCACTTTTATTGCTAGCTGTGAGGCTGAAAATATTGCATTAACCGATTCAACTACTGCAATACAACCTATTATTATCGGTGATAGTGCTAGGACTCTGGCAATCGCTAAAAGGTTAAAAGAACATGGTTTTTGGGTCGGTGCAATTAGACCACCAACAGTGGCTCAGGGAAGTGCTAGGTTAAGAGTGACGTTAACTGCCGAGCATTGCGAAGAGGATATCCACGCGTTTGTTGCCGTACTAGCAGGTATTTTACAAGACCAATAAGGGTCTTGTTTAACTGCATGATTATAAACTCCCATAGCGTATAGGATGTAATGACGTGAATTCCGGGGAAGAGCAATTAACTACTAATGTCGCCAATAGATTCTCTGCGGCGGCATCTTCTTATCACTCACACGATGTCTTGCAGCGAATAGCGGCGAAGCATCTGTTCAAGCTGATGTCACCCTCTGCACGGTTACTGGATCTTGGCTGTGGTCCAGGTACAGACTTTAGTGGGTTTAATGCAATAGAGGACGTGATTGGTGTTGATATCGCACAAGGGATGCTCAATACCCTTAAAGCTGACTTTCCTGCTTACTATGGACTTCGTGGTGATGCGCAAAACTTACCGTTGCTTTGTGACTCAATAGATACCGTTTATTCTAATATTGCATTGCAATGGTGTAGCAATCTCGCCATAGCGATTAATGAAGCTAATCGGGTACTTAAAGCTGGTGGCGAGTTTAATGCCAGTATTGTTGCAGAGAACAGCCTATATCAATTGGCTGATTTAGGTTTAAACGTCAACAGTTTTAACAGTGAACCAGAGATTAAACACTGTTTTGATAAAAATTTATGGGATGGGGTGGACATTGAGACTCGTGCCATCACTGTCTACTTTAGCGATTTTAAGTCTCTTTTACAGTCAATTAAAGGTGTTGGTGCATCAACCGTTGATCCTAAATTTCAGCTTAATCAACGCCACGTCACATTGAGAGGGCGAGGTGATTGGCAAGAATTAGTTAATAAGGCAGAGTTAAGCCGCGGCCCTGAAGGGCTGCCTTTGACTTATCATATCAGTTTTATCAAAGCGACAAAGACGCGTTAAGAAAGGCTGAAAACCTTGGAGTATGCATGACTTATTTTGTAGCAGGGACCGACACTGACTGCGGTAAAACATTAGTGTCGTCAGCATTGTTAACAGTAGTGAAAGGTGAGACGGTTGGCTTCAAGCCTGTGGCTTCTGGGTGTGAGCAAACTGAACAAGGTTTAAGAAATAGCGATGCACTTGCATTGATGGCAGCATCGAGTATTAAGCTACCTTATGATGATATTAATCCATTCGCATTTGCGCCTGCTATCGCTCCGCATATCGCAGCTGCCGCACAAAATGTCACGCTGACTCCTGCACGCATTCAAGCTCAACTTAATATGGCCGAGCATCTCGGTGCTGACTTTGTTGTTATTGAAGGGGCTGGAGGCTGGCGTTTACCTTTAGGTGACGGGCATTATATGTCTGAAGTCGTGCAAGCAATGAAATTACCAGTCATCTTAGTTGTGGGCATGAAGTTAGGTTGTCTTAACCATGCTTTATTGACTGTTGAAGCGATTGAGCGTGATGGTCTAGTAATTGCGGGTTGGGTCGCTAATCAAGTCGACTCAAAGATGGATAATCAATTTGAAAACTTAGCATCCTTGCAACAGATGATCTCAGCCCCATTTATTGGTCATATTCCTCATCTTGAAAATCCGACTGCAGAAGAAGCGGCTGAATACCTTGATGTATCAATTTTGGCTTAAAGCGTAACGCCTTTCCTTTTAATAGCCCTAAAATGACGTAAATTTGTCCATTCTTGTTAGGGCTATCTCTCTGTTAAAAAAGATTAATCCACATCGGCGTCAATTTTGAGCCTAATTAAGATTAGATTAATAAAAACTGCATAAAATCAGCCAACCTGATAAAGAAGGCGACTGAGCTAGAATTAAATTGGTCGTATTGTTTTTTACTCACTTCCCCTTGAAAAAAACAAATTGGGACATATTATGTCTTTAAGAGTGTTTATCAGGATTATTTCGATCCTACAGGAGCTTAAATGAAGCGTATATTTTTACTGATTGCTACTAATATGGCGATCTTATTAGTGGCATCAATCGTGATGTCTATCTTAGGTGTGAACACATCAACCATGAGTGGCTTGTTAGTCTTCGCTGCAATATTCGGTTTTGGTGGTGCATTTATCAGTTTGGCTATCTCTAAGTGGATGGCTAAAAAGACAATGGGCTGTGAAGTTATCACTACCCCTCGTGACAACACAGAGCGTTGGTTAGTTGAAACTGTCGCTCGTCAAGCAGAGCAAGCTGGTATTAAAATGCCAGAAGTTGCTATCTACCAATCGCAGGAATTCAATGCGTTTGCTACAGGCCCAAGTAAAAATAACTCTTTAGTTGCTGTTAGCAGTGGTCTGCTTTATGGCATGAACCATGACGAAATAGAAGCGGTACTCGCCCATGAAGTTAGCCACGTCGCTAACGGTGATATGGTGACATTGACTCTTATTCAAGGTGTTGTGAACACTTTCGTTATTTTTGCTGCTCGTGTCGTTGCAGGCATAATCAACAACTTCGTTGCAAGTAATGATGAAGAGGGCGAAGGCCTTGGCATGTTTGCTTATATGGCTGTAGTGTTCGTGCTTGATATGCTATTCGGTATTCTCGCTTCAATCATCGTTGCTTACTTCTCACGTATTCGTGAGTTTAAAGCTGATGAAGGCGGCGCACGTTTAGCGGGTAAAGAGAAGATGATTGCTGCGCTTGATAGACTAAAGCAAGGCCCTGAAACAGGTGCTATGCCAGCATCGATGTCAGCTCTTGGTATTAACGGTAAAAAATCAATGGCCGAATTGATGATGAGCCATCCGCCACTTGAGAAGCGTATCGCAGCACTTCGCGCGAGTTAATTCAGCGCTAACTAATGAAACACAGTGCGGGTCTAGCTGATACGGATTGTGTTTTTATTAGTCTAAATCAAGGTGATAAATGCTGCCATATTACATTCTATGCCTCGACTGAGTGGTATAGTTTGATGGAGCGCACGTTTTGCTAATAATCACAATGTTATGATCTTCAAACTAAATTAGTTGCGAATTAGCTAATGCTTAGCTAAATTAAGCTTAGTCGTGCTAATAATATTGATCGCAAGATGGAAACGAAACTTACTTATAAAGTTTCCACTATGCGAACATCAAATGAGGATACAATTGTGAGCAAAAAACTACTAAGTGCAATCTTTGGTGCGGCAATCGCAGCATTAGCGTTATCTCCTTCTGTGTTTGCTGAAGGCCAAGAATTGGCTGAAATGCATGCTGAAATGGATGGTTGTGAAGCGTGTCACGCTGACGGCTCTCCATCTGCAGATGGTGAATACGAATTTGAGCAGTGTCAATCTTGTCACGGTACACTAGATGAGATGGATGCAGTCCATCAGCCACACGATGGCATGTTAATGTGTGCTGATTGTCACGCACCACATGAAATGAACGTGGGTGATAAGCCAACTTGTGACAGCTGTCATGACGATGGTCGTACTGCAGAGTCAACACTTAAGTAATATTAAATGTTACTTATAAAAACCAGCGAATAGCTGGTTTTTTTGTGCCTAAATTTTACCTTTCCTCCTTCTTAAACGTGACCATTCTGCTAATCAAACAAACGGAATACCTCTTTGTGAGTACTTAGTTTTTATATTTATCAAAGACTTGCGTGATTTCGGTGCGTAGCTTTGCCCTGTTGTAGTACATTATCGCCTTGAATATTTGCCCAATGTTACCTATCCCCTTTTTAAACAACTACTTATAGAATGGCATGAGATTTGCGATATCAGTGATAGAAGCAAACGAGGGGAAAGCAAATCATGCCAAGCTGTAAAACAACCTGTGCATATTGTGGTGTTGGTTGCGGGGTCAGAGTAGAGAAGGTCTTTAAAGATCACGCTGAAGATACTTCAATAGAGCAATCCTTTGTGGTGAGTGGAGATGCTGAGCATCCTGCAAATGCGGGTGATTTGTGTGGCAAGGGTTTAGCGTTAATCAATAGCCTAAGCTTACCAAACAAGCTGTTATATCCACGCATGAAAAAAGATGCTGTCAATATCGAGAATATAAGCTGGGATACAGCGATATCAGAGATCGCGATAAAACTCAAAAGTACTTTAATTAAATATGGCCCAGAATCAATTGCATTTTACCTGTCAGGACAGCTGCTTACCGAAGATTATTATGTTGCCAATAAACTAGCAAAAGGCTTTCTCGGTACCGCTAATGTGGATACTAATTCGAGATTATGCATGTCATCTGCGGTAAGCGCTCACATACGCGCTTTCGGTGAGGACGTCGTGCCAGGTTGTTATGAGGATCTGCAACTTGCAGATATAGTGGTATTAGTCGGTGCTAATACAGCTTGGACACACCCAGTTTTATTTAAAAAAATAATGGCAGCTAGGGCTGAACATGGTACTCAACTGGTGGTTGTTGACCCTCGTGTGACAGCCACTGCATCTCAAGCGGATCTGCATCTACAGCTTACGCCAGGTTCTGATCTGCATTTGTTCAACGGTCTACTTAGCGCTATTGCAAGTCATCAGAACTGTAACGATAAATATATAGAGCAAAATACAGAAGGGTTCGCTCAAGCACTAAAAATGGCGCAAGAAAGTGCTGGTACTGTTACCGATATTGCTCTTCATACAGGGCTTAATCCTGAAAAAATCACTGAGTTTTACAGCTTGTACCTGCAAAATAAAAGAGTTGTTACCGCCAGTAGCCAAGGCGTTAATCAGTCTATTTTAGGCACCAATACTAGTAATGCGATTATTAATTGCCATTTGGCGTTAGGTGATATTGGTCAAGCTGGCTGTGGACCGTTATCACTTACAGGTCAACCAAACGCTATGGGCGGGCGTGAAGTTGGTGGACTGGCAACTCAACTTGCTTGTCATCTTGGATTTTCTGAGGAGGAGCGTCAACTCGTCGCTCAGTATTGGCATACTGATAAATTACCAAAGTCAAAAGGCCAGACAGCAACAGAAATGTTTGCTGCGATGGCGAGCGGCAAGATAAAAGCGGTGTGGATCTTAGGGACGAATCCGGTGGTTTCTTTGCCTGATACGCAGTTAGTCAAAAAAGCTCTGACTGAATGTGACTTTGTCGTGGTATCTGATATCACCGCTGACACCGATACTGCACGGTACGCGGATATTTTGTTACCGGCACAAGGTTGGTCAGAAAAATCAGGTACAGTCACTAATAGCGAACGAACCATTAGCCGACAACGGCGTTTTGTGCAGCCCCAGGGGGATTCAAAGGCCGATTGGTGGGCGCTATGTGAAGTTGCCAAAGCGCTTGGGTTTGACTCGGAATTTGACTTTAAAAACAGTGCCGAAGTTTTCAAGGAATATGCTCAACTAAGTGCGAGCGTAAAGCAGCACTTTCCACAGAAACAGTTCTCAATCGCAGGACTTGCAAACCTGACACCGGATCAATACCAGCATCTTATGCCGACTCAATGGCCGATTGATGATATTGACGCGATGGGGCAAAAAAACAAACGGCTCTTTAATTATGGAGTATTTGCAACCACAACGGGTAAGGCGCAATTTGTCGAAACACCATTTTCAGCAGAAATTGCACCAAAGCATTTTGATGATGGCTCTTTAAACGTTAAACAAGTGCGTTTGAACAGTGGTCGTACTCGGGATCAGTGGCACACGATGACGAAGACAGGGCATATTGCCAAGTTGGCTACTGCCGATTATCAGCCTGAACTAAGGCTAAATGTGTCAACATCGATTAAGAATGGACTGGTTGAGGGGAAATTTGCCGCGCTAGACAGTGACAACCTAACCGACCCCTTGATTGCCAGAATTGTTATCGATAAATCAATACTGAATGATAGTGCTTTTTTGTCTATGCATTGGTCATCGCAATTCAGCAAGAGTGGTGGCGTTAATAGTGTTGTTTCAGTAGCTGTAGATCCCCATTCAAAGCAACCTGGATTTAAGAATCAATGGGTTGAAGTCAAGCCCTTATCCGTTGTCGAGCAAGGAATAGAGTGGGGAGAAGCCGTTGTTTCTCATGAGTTACTTTGCTGGGATGTAAAACAACAACTTGATGGTGGAGTTTGCCGACATATAGCTGCAGATAAGGCATTTTCTCAGTCACTGACTGAGTTTAAACAAGCACAAGCTTCGGCTTTAGTTACCAGCGCTCGTGGGCATCTCATGCAGTGGCGCCAGCAGGGTAAACTCATCACTTGCATGGTGTACCAGGGCCGCCTTAACACGTTAGTCATCACAGGTTCTGAGCAATTAGATGTTGATACTAATGCGATTCAATCACTGATAAATCATTCGTTTAATCCGGATTCGATTAAAAAACTACATCAAATATTGCGTGCAGGTAGCAGTCAAATAGTATGTGCCTGCACAGGGGCGACTCAATATGATATTGAATCGCAGATGAATATAGATATCTCGAATGGCGTCGACAATGCCCCATCATTGATTGAAAAAGTACAGCAGACACTAAAGTGTAGTGCGGTCTGTGGTAGTTGTTTAAATCAAGTTAAAGAGATTGCTGACTGTGTCATTGCACAGAAGCAGAGACCAAACAGGGAGGTTGCTTAGTGATGCTGAATTCCACAAAAAAACCAGTGCAATTGGACAATAATCTACCCCAACAATGTTTGAGCAAAGAACAGTTGTCTACGTTAAATGAAACAATTGCCATGCAAAATGCGGTTGGTTTTGATGAAAATCGGATTGCAATTGTCGGAGCGGGCTGTGGTGATATTGATCTACTGACTATTAAGGCTGCACGAGCAATTATTGGTGCACAGGCAATCGTCTATGACAATTTAGTGAGTAGAGATATTTTACAGTTAGCGACTGACGATTGCGAATTACATTATATGGGTAAACGCTATGAGGAGCCGAGTGCGACCCAAGAGCAGATAAACCTAAAACTACTTCAGTTGAATCAACAAGGTAAGGTGGTTATTCGCCTTAAAGGCGGCGATCCGAATGTATTTGGTCGTGGTGCTGAAGAGGCTCTGTTCCTCGCTCAACATGGTATCAAAAGTGAGTTTATCGCAGGTGTTACAGCTGCTTTAGGTTGCGCGGCAAGTGCTGGGATCCCGTTAACACACAGGAAAGTGTCTCGCTCGGTGACTTTTGTGACCGGACATAATTGTGATGACTCTGCTGTTGAATGGGGCGGTTTACTGGCTTCAAAAAGTACACTTGTGTTTTATATGGGAAAAGAAAGAGCTGCAGATATCGCCCATGGTTTATTAAAAGCTGGTGCCAAGTTGTCGCTACCAGTTGCTTTTATCTCTAATGGCGGCCGCAATAATCAGCAGGTAACCACGACAACGATTAAAGATATGGTTGATGCAGCAAAAGCGATAACGGTTGATGGTCCAACACTGTTGATGGTTGGCGAGGTGGTCGCTATAGGTCAGGAGCTTGCTGACTGTATGAGTTCGCTTGATTTTGGTCAAATGGTTAACAACTTACCACTTGAGCATGCATATGGATAATCATGCCACAGAAGGTCGATTAGTGAACATTACTGAACCTTATGAGTATAAACAGCTAGTCAGAACCCTTGCTAGGGGAAAGAAGGGGTCTCGTTCGTTAAATTTTCTTGAAAGCTATCAACTCATTCGCGGTTTTTACGATAATTTTGGCAACGTGACTCAGCTAAGTGTGGCACTAATGTTGATGCGAGTTAAGGGGGAGAGCGCTGAAGAGGTTGCTGGCGCCGCTATTGCGTTAAAAACAACGATAGAGAGTAACTGGCAGCAGCTTGATGTCGATATTGATTGGCCCTGTTATGGCGCCAAACGCGATCAATTACCCTACCTATTACTCAGTGCCAAACTACTGGCATTGCAAGGGTATCGGATTTTATTGCATGGGGATGACAAGGCGTTACCTCATCGGCAACATATTGCAAAATTCGTCGATGTATTAGGAATTAGTACAGTTTCAACTGCGGCGGAAGCTAATGTTGCGTTAAAATCTGCTGGGATCTGCTATGTAAATGCCGACAAGTTGTCGAGACTGGTTCACTCATTTAGCGAAATTCATCAAGAGCTTGGTCTAAGAAGCCTGTTTCAAAGTGCTATTCGCTGTATCAATCCGTCAAATGCAACACTTAGTCTTAGAAGCTATTTTCACGCGGGGTTAGATGATATCCACTTTAATGTGGCTCGCTTAATGGCCGAATATGAGCCTGACCTGCGTCAATCTAATGTTGCCGTATTTAAGGGGTATCAAGGCGAGTGTGAGTTGAGCCCTAGAATCTCCACTGCAATTAACATTTTTAGCCCTAGTGGCCAGCGCCAAATAGCCTTGCCTACTCAGCTTGACGGCTTGATTGGTCGTAAAGCAAATGCGTTACAGTTGGCTCCTCAATGGCTATATTTACTTTGGCATGAACTTTCGATGTCTGTTAACAACCATAGCGATAAAGCTCTTGATTCAGCAGAAGCTCACAGAGCACAAGCTGCCGTGATGACGAATGTAATGGCTGTTCTGATGCTACTGGACTCCAGTATTCAAATTGATGTGGCTAAGAGACTGGCTAAGACATTTTGGCAACAGAGACACCAGAGTGATTCAAAAAATGGTGTTACTGAGCTAGAAAAACAAGGTTGTAGTAACCCTGGGGCAGATTCTATTGGCGTAGGGAGCAAAGCATGCGCTTAGTGAGTTTGGTTGAGGAATTAGAAAGTCATGGTCTGATTGAAGCTGGAAAGACGCATGATTTTGATTTAGTTAGCTTGAAATCAATATCTGAATTTGAACGGTTCGAACTTAAAACCAGCAGGGATGTCGTACTTTTAGTCGTTGAAACTATGACTGCTTTACATTTGCAGTTTATTGAACGCTTGATGACATTTGCACCCGTGCCGCTGATCATTACCGCAAGAAATGCTGAGGAGCCGCTGTTGTCGACATTGTTGCAATGCGGTCGAATAACCTTTGTTCCTCAACATCTTGATTTTTCGCGCCTTATGAAAATTGTAGAACTGGCGCAAGTGCGTTTTGAAACAGTCAATCGCTTACACCAAAAGGTCGCTGAGCTTGAACATCATCTAGAAGGAATAAAACGTATTCAATTGGCTAAACATGACTTGCAACAGTCGGGGTTGTCAGAGCAAGAGGCCCATAGAGTTGTTCAGAAAGTTGCTATGGACAGACGAATAAGCTTGCCTGATAGTGCGGCAAAATTTTGTAAGAATCAGCTGCGTTAGTTTGCACATAAATAATCAATATCTATCCATATTGGTGCAAATGAGAACGCTATGACCTGCAAATATATGAACTATGAAGAAGTAGGTTAAAATAAACGCTTTAATTACAGTCTCTTATATGTATTTCGCAGCAAGATGAATACTGGCACAGTCTTCGCTACTTTTATGAGTAACTCAGCAGCGGTTTTTATCCGCCATTAATAGCAATAAACAATTTGAATTTTTGGCAAAGGCGCCATCTCCTATAGGGAGATTGGCGCCTTTTTGTTTGAAATAAATAGTATAGGACACAAAAGGGGCGAAGCATGAAAGTAGATAAACCCAAGTTAGTCATAGTGGGAAATGGCATGGTTGGCCACCATTTTGTGGAGCAATTATGCGAACAACAGCTTAATCGACATTATGACGTTACGGTTTTTGGTTCAGAGAGTTTGCCTGCATACGATCGGGTTCAACTGTCAAAGTATTTCGAATCAAGTAGTGCCGATAGTCTGATGTTAGCTACTGAGACTGACTATGCCGCCCAAGGTGTTGGTTTACAGCTAGGGCAACAAGTCAGCAATATTGACCAACATAATAAACAACTGACAGTGAATGGTGAGACAGTCTTTTATGACACGCTTGTTTTGGCTACAGGGTCTTTTCCTTTTGTACCGCCGATAAAGGGCAATGACCGTCGTGATTGTTTAGTTTATCGCACTATTGATGATCTGGAAGCTATTGAACAAGCTGCAACGACGGCCAAGTCAGGTGTCGTTATTGGTGGTGGATTACTGGGGCTAGAGGCTGCCAATGCGCTGAGTGCTTTAGGGCTCGATACCCACGTGGTTGAGTTTGCACCGCAACTGATGTCAGTGCAATTGAATGACAGAGGTGGTGAACTATTAAAGCAGAAAATTGAAGCGTTAGGGCTTGGTGTGCATTTAAGCAAAGCAACACAAGAGATTATTGATGGTGAGCGGGCGCAACATCGACTTAATTTCAGCGATGGCAGTTTTTTAGAAACGGATATGATTGTATTTTCCGCAGGGATCCGTCCTCAAGATGCATTAGCTAGAGAGTGTGGTATCAGTATTGGTGAACGCGGCGGTATTGTTATCGATGACTGCTGCCTTACATCCGCCAAGGACGTATACGCCATCGGAGAGTGTGCCCTTTGGCAACAACAGATCTTTGGTTTAGTCGCTCCTGGCTATCAAATGGCAAAAGTTGCCGTGTCGCAGATAGCCAAGCAGCTACTTGATAATTCATTAGTCTCGCCGGCTACTGAGGCGTTAAGGTTCACCGGTGCAGACATGAGCACAAAGCTAAAACTGCTTGGGGTTGATGTAGCCTCCATTGGTGAGAGTCGTGGTTTTGAACATGCACAATATGTTGAGCTCAGTGACGTTCAAGCTGGCGTTTATAAAAAACTCTGGCTTGATGAAACTGGTGAGTATCTGCGAGGGGCTGTACTAGTTGGCAATGTTGATGACTACAGCCATCTGCTTAGTCAATACTTATCGGGAGAAGCGTTAGAGGATCCCGCTGTCACATTGCTAATGGTTGATGATTCTGCGCCACTAGTGCTAAAGGACAACGCCATTGTTTGTTCATGTCATCAAGTAACAAAAGCGGATATTGTTGAGCAAGTTATTGCCGGAAAGCATCAGCTCGCGGAGATAAAAAGTTGTACCAAAGCAGCGTCTGGTTGTGGAGGCTGTGCAGCCGTGGTGCAGCAGATCATCGACGAAACCATGCAGGCACAAGGACTAGAAACAGAGTCAGGGATCTGCTGCCACTTTGATTATGATCGCCAAGCATTATTTCATTTGTGCCAAGTGGAAAATATAAGTGATTTCGAGCAACTTTATCAGCTCCATGCCAAAGACGCCTCTAAGTTAGCGCTAGGTTGTGATATTTGTAAACCGGTTGCTGCTTCTATATTTGCCACCTTAGAAAACGAATATGTGCTCAATGAGAAGCACGTCGCTCTGCAAGATAGTAACGACGCTTATTTAGGTAACCTACAAAAAGATGGCAGTTATTCTGTAGTGCCGAGAGTTGCTGGGGGCGAGATCACCCCAGATAAACTCATAGCAATGGGGCAGATAGCCAAACGATATGACCTTTATACCAAAATCACTGGCGGCCAACGTATCGACATGTTTGGTGCGGCACTTTCAGATCTGCCAGCTATTTGGTCGGAACTGATTGCTGAAGGTTTTGAGACCGGACATGCCTATGGTAAATCACTGCGAACTGTTAAATCTTGTGTAGGTAATACTTGGTGCCGTTACGGTGTACAAGACTCTTTAGGGTTGGCGATTGCATTAGAGAACCGATACAAAGGCCTTAGGTCACCTCACAAGATAAAGTTTGCCGTTTCAGGCTGTACACGTGAATGTGCTGAAGCGCAGAGTAAAGATATTGGTGTTATTGCTACAGAGAAGGGCTGGAACTTATTTGTTTGCGGTAATGGCGGGATGAGGCCTAGACATGGCGATTTGTTTGCAACCGATCTCTCAACTGAACAACTTGTTAGTTATATTGACAGAATTCTTATGTTCTACACAAAAACAGCGGCGCGATTGCAGCGTACGTCGGTGTGGCTTGAGTCTTTAGTAGGCGGCCTTGAATATTTGCAATCAGTGATTGTTGATGACTCTTTGGGCTTAGGAGCGGAATTAGAAAGCCAGATGAGTAAAATCGTCGCTAGTTATCAATGTGAATGGAAAACCAGCTTACAAGATGACGTTTTTCTGCAGCGTTTTAATGAGTTTATCAATCCTAACGATGCTCCTTTAAGGGATGAAACACAGTATCAATATCAACGAGCACAAAAATTTCCGATGAGTTCTGAGGTACAAACCTTCGGTGCCGTTACACATGGATTATCGAAAACGGGCGATATCGCAATTACGCAGTTAGATGAAGAGGAGGTGTTGGTATGAATTGGATAACTATTTGTGATGAACAAGCTTTGCCGGCCAAAAGAGGTATTGCTGCATGGGTTGCGGGTAAAGCGGTGGCGGTTTTCCATCTTGGAGATGCTGGCATTTATGCTATAGATAATATCGATCCAGCAACGGGGGTGAGCGTGTTATCACGTGGCCTGCTGTGTGAATTTGATAATGAACTCTATGTTGCTTCGCCGCTGCATAAACAACACTACAGCCTAACAACTGGTCGTTGCTTAGAAAATGAAGCACTCAGCATTGATATATATGAAATAAAACGTCAATCAGGCAAGATTTTAGCACGATTACCCGCTTAAGGATGAGGAGAGAAGTATGAATAGCAAGATTACTGCTGAGACTGGATTTAACCTTTTTTCTTTTTCAGGAAAGATGAAAGTGATGCACTTGAGCTGGATGGCATTTTTTATCACCTTTATGGTTTGGTTTAATGCCGCTCCTCTGCTTAGCGTAATTGCTGACAGTATAGGATTAACTAAATCACAGATTAAAACACTGCTAATTCTTAATGTCGCTTTAACTATCCCTGCTAGAGTGTTGATAGGCATGGTCACCGATAAGTATGGACCTAGGCTTGTCTACTCTTTGTTATTGGGTATTTGCTCGATTCCCTGCTTTATGTTCGCGCTAGGGACAACGTTTGAGCAGTTGGCACTAGCGCGATTCTTACTTGGGTTTATCGGTGCTGGTTTTGTGGTTGGCATTCGTATTGTGAGTGAATGGTTTCCAGCAAAAGAATTAGGCACTGCTGAGGGGATATATGGTGGCTGGGGGAACTTTGGCTCTGCCGCCGCAGCTTTTACTCTGCCTGCTGTTGCACTTGCTTTTGGTGGCGCTGATGGTTGGCGCTACGCTATTGCTTTAACTGGATTGTTGAGTTTAGCTTTCGCATTTATTTACTATTTCAATGTAACAGATACCCCTAAAGGTTCTACTTATTTCAAACCCAAAAAAGCAGGTGCACTTGAAGTAACCAGTAAAGGCGATTTTGTACTTTTACTGGTGATGAAATTACCCATGTACGCGACACTTGCGCTGCTTGGTTGGAAGCTGTCTCCTGAGGGAGTGAGCATGTTTAGCCATCAAGTTGTTTATGGCATCTATGCTTTACTTTGCTTAGTTTTAATAGTCGATATTTATCAAACCTATCAAGTTAATAAGCAAGTGTTTACAGGTACGGTTCCTGAATTTGAACGTTACGAATTTAAGCAGGTAGCGGTTCTTAATGTTCTGTACTTCTCAACATTTGGTTCAGAGTTGGCTGTGGTGTCCATGTTACCTCTCTTTTTCGCTGAAACGTTCGGTCTTGGATTAGCTCAAGCTGGTTTAGTCGCATCCTCTTATGCTTTTATGAACCTAATGTCCCGACCTGGAGGGGGGTGGCTCAGTGACCGTTATGGTCGTAAGTCAACATTGATGATATTGACTGCTGGGCTAGCGATTGGATATTTTGGCGTCGCGCAAATTGATGCAACTTGGGCGTTACCCTTTGCCATCATTATGGTGATGGCATGTTCTTTCTTTGTACAAGGAGGCGAGGGCGCAGTATTTGCGGCAGTACCGCTTATTAAACGTCGTTTAACGGGACAGATCGCAGGCATGACTGGCGCTTACGGTAATGTTGGTGCTGTATTTTTCTTAACTGTCTACTCTATGGTTTCTACGCAAACTTTTTTCTATGTCATTGCTGCGAGTGCTTTAGTTGGCTTTTTAACCGTGTTCTTAATGACAGAGCCTAAAGGCCATATCGCCGAAGTGAATGAAAAGGGGGAAGTAACCCTAATAAGTGTTAATTAGTAGGGGCTTAGTGAGTATGATGGCAAAGGTTATGGTTGCTAATGATTCAAAAGACACAATGTCCCCATTGACAATGAGTGATGATATTGAATGCCACAAGCCAAAGCACAGTTTAGTCATTAAGGCTGGTCAGTATTCTGATAAAGGCGTTAAAGCGGCCAATGAAGATGCCATTGGGATCCGTATTCCCAGTGGCCTAATGTTAACGACGAAGGGAGCTGTTGCAGCTATCAGTGACGGTGTGAGCACTGCAGAAGGCGGCGCAGCAGCATCCGCTATCAGCGTCAGTAATTTTCTTGCTGACTATTACTCGACACCTGATCCCTGGTCAGTACAAAAATCAAGTACTCAAGTATTAACAGCGCTGAATCGTTGGCTTTATGGGTTAGGACAAGATTACCGAGATGCCCGCAGAGGCTACGTCTGCACCTTAAGTGCATTGGTTTTCAAGTCACGTCATTTGCATCTTTTTCATCTGGGTGATTCAAGAGTTTACCGCTACCGTAATGGTACATTGGATAAGCTAAGCCACGATCACACCAGTATAGTGGGCAATAATCAGCGTTATCTTGCCCGAGCTTTGGGGCTAGATGTTAATGTTGAGGTGGACTATCGCATGTTAGCGCTAGAGGAGGGAGATCTATACCTGTTAACGACTGACGGTGTGCATGATGTTATAACTGATTTTGAATTAGAGCGGAAGTTAGCGCGATTTAATCAAACTCCACAAACTAGCAGTTTGAACGCGCATTTCACTGACGAAAGGAGTGATAGATTTTGCCATGAACTAGTCAATTCAGCTCTCAATTCTGGCTCCCAAGACAATGTTAGTTGTCAGTTACTATGTATCGAGGCCTTACCAGAGCAAACCATTGATGAAGTTTATCAGCATCTGTCTAGCTTGCCTTTTCCACCACCACTAAGTGTTGGAATGAAGCTCGACGGGTATACAGTGGTAGATGTTTTACATCAAAGCCAAAGAAGCCAAGTCTATCTAGTCAGAAATCAGCAAGATGACTTATTGTGTATGAAAACGCCTTCAGTTAATTATCTAGATGATGCAGCTTATATCGAACGGTTTTTATTAGAAAGTTGGATAGGAAAACGAATTAATAGTCCTTATGTGGTTTCTATCGTTGAGCGTGATAAACGGAAATCTGCGCTTTACTACCTAACGGAATACCTCGATGGGCAATCATTAAGCCAATGGATAAAACATAACCCGACGCCAGATATACAAGAGGTGTTGGCTCTGTTAAAACAATTAGAAATAGGAGTGAGAGCGTTTCACCGTAAAGAAACTCTGCATCAAGATCTAAAACCTGACAACTTGATATTGACCAAAGATGGACAGCTCAAAATCATTGATTTTGGCTCTTGCTTTATTAAAGGAATTGCTGAGATCTCCAGCCCTCTTGAGCGAGACCAAATACTAGGTACAGCCGATTACTCTGCGCCGGAGAGCATCCTTGGTTATCAAGTGACTCAAAGCACTGACCTCTACTCTATTGCCGTCATCGCGTTTGAAATGCTTACGGGTCAGTTACCTTTTAATGGTAAGCAGCAGGCCTGCAAATCTAAATTAGATTTTATAAGACTTGAGTATATTCCAAGTTATGAGATTAACCCTTTGATCCCCATTTGGATGGATGATGCTCTTAAAAAGGCGCTTAGCGTGGCACCTGAAAAGCGTCAAGCAGACTGCAGCGAATGGCTCTTTGAAATGACTGAGCCGATAAAGACATGGCAACGTTCGGTGGTTAAACCTGCATTAATAGAACGTAATCCGCTTCTATTTTGGCGCTCATTGAGCGTATTTCTTGGGTTAGCTTTACTGCTACTTGCTCTATTCTGAGGTGGTTTATCGAACTGTTGTAGTTAGTATCTGCTTGGTATACCTTTGAATATATGGACATAACAATGTAAATGGAAATTATGAAGTACTTATTGTTAGTATGTTTTATTATTAGCGGTTGCCAGATTGTGCCTCCTCCGACTAAACAGCCTGCTCAGATGCCGATATTAGCGTATGAAGCAGATGTCAGCGATTATGAAATACCTGAACCAGAAAGCTTATTGTCTTTAACTGCTGAGCAAGTTGCAGAGTTTAGGCGCTTTCAATTACAGAGTGATGTCAACACATTACTTCCGTTTCAACAGGTCAAACATTTTCTTGAAAAACGCTTGGTCAACTTTAATTATGAAGGCAAAAACTACAGTGCTGCAGAGGCGCTAGAACTCAACCAAGGTAACTGTATGTCATTGGCTCTTTTAACCTATGCAATTGCCAGTGAGTTCCAAGTCGATATATCATTTCAACTCTTGCATACTATGCCTGTTTTACTTGATGTAACAGACCGATACTCTGTCACGTCAGATCATGTTAGAACATTTCTTTATGAGACCAATAATGATGGAAGCAACACTTTATTTTCTGGCAATAAAAGCGTTGTAATAGACTACTTTCCTAGTCGTTATGACAGAGGTGGAAAAAAGGTAGATACTGATGAGTTCTTCGCTATGCTGTATCGAAATTTAGCTGCGGATGCATTGTTCAGTGATGACTTACCACTAGCCTATTTATTGCTTAAGAAAAGTTTATCTTTTAGCGAGGTATATGCTCCATCTATTAATATGTTGGCGGTTGTTTTACGACGATTAGGGGATGTAAAAACCGCTGAGAGCTTGTATCGATATGGATTAGAGGTTTCAGAAGATAAAGTGACGTTGTTGAGTAATTATCACTATTTACTGGTTCGCCAAGGTCGCATAGTTGAAGCCTTAGCTGTGAAAAAACAATTACTTGAATTAGATGATAGCAGCCCTTATAAATGGTATTTAGTGGCGCAAGATTCGATAGCCGCTGCAGACTACCTAAGTGCAAAAGTGTACCTGAACAAATTTATTGATAACACATATTACTTTCATAGAGCGTATTTTGATTTAGCAAAGGTACATTTTAAACTTGATGAACCAGAACAGGCCAAGAAAGCCCTGCGCAAAGCACTCGATTATACGGACTTACCGAGGAACCAGCAGCGTTATCAAGCTAAGCTAGCATGGCTAAAATCACGTTAGCTTATACTCGTACGAACACCAAACTCTAATCTGAAGTATAGTTTTTAAATTAAATACTCTACTTTCGGTGCTTATGAATTTTTTGAGCCATAGTACATTAAGTTGTTGTCGCTGAAAAAGTGATAGCAAACTTTCTGTAATTAGATTGTAATTAATAACTATTTGTTCTAATAGCATGAAGCACTGAAGTTATGAGCCGAAAAATAAAAAACATGAATTAAATTTTTGTTATTAAGTATTATAATGCAGTTAACAGGAATGCTTTTTACAGAGGGCATATTAAAAGGGATATAAATTCATGATTTTAAATAGCTATCTTCACCTTTATTTGTTTTTTCATGTGTAAAGAGTTTTAATTCAGATACTTAGTGGTTTTACTGGCTGTGGGGTTTGTCTTTTACACTATCACTTTAAGTTTAACCGATAGGTGATTTTAAGTGTTCTATGTCTATTGGCTGTAAATATATAACTTCACTTAAATATTATTCATTTTGGCAAGTCAGTCATTAGTGCTATCTATATAGTTGTATTAGCTACATATGTAGGTATTGAAGGCTGATGTAGTGTTAGCACCTTGAACATTAGAATATTTCAATATTTAATTCTTTTTGTTCGTTTATTATCTTTAATGTGTATTACACTTATACACACAAGGATAGTTTTACGATAAACATGGAGAGTCGGATGTTTAAGGTTATGCACTGGGTTATGGTTACCCGCTCACAAATATTAGTTGATCTGCTTAATACTCGTTGGCCCCAACAGTTTTTAGTCAAAATTCATAATGTTGCGCCAGATAATATTATAGATAATTTTACTGAGAATCGTGTTGGCCTAGTGTTAATCGATCTTTCAAGTGTAGATATTCAAAAGGCATATCAAATCCAGAAGAAATTGGATAAAGAGCGCAGTGGTGTGCGGGTTGTGTTTATACATTACCCTCAGCAAGTCGATGCTCGGTTTTTAGTTCAGCAAAATATCACTGCTGGTGTTTTCTACTCTGATGCAACCTTAGACAGCATCGGTATTGGAATGTCTAAAATTGTACATGGACAAACGGCAATTCCTGATGAATTTAATCGAGCGCACCTAAAAGATGTGGAAGAAGATGAAGAGTCTGATACTTTGACCATGCGAGAGCGAGAGGTATTGCAGGTATTACGATCTGGTAGTACTAATATTGATATTGCAAATCAATTGTTTGTAAGTGAAAGTACCATTAAAACTCATCTGTATAGAGCCTTTAGAAAAATAGGTGTATCGAGCCGCGGACAAGCAATCGCATGGGCTCAAACAAACATGCATGAAGTTGTCTTGTAATTAGCATCAACCTTTTGCATTAGGTGAATCTAACAGCGCTAGGCCTCGGCGCTGCTTGGATTGAATTCATTAGTGCTGCAGATAGTTGTTGTCGCTTTTATGTATGGCGACTTTAAGCCTATTTATTTTAACCTTTATCGCTACAAATTGACTCTTATCCAAAGTTTACTTTGCTGATTGCACGCCAAAAATCGTCAATCGCTTGATGCACTTTTTCGAGTATACTAGAAGATAACTTATGTTAACGAGGACAGCAAAGTGGCCGAAGAAACCATATTCAGTAAAATTATTCGACGTGAGATCCCCGCAGATATTCTATTTCAAGATGAGCTGGTAACCGCATTTAGAGACATTAGTGCTCAAGCTCCTACTCACATTCTGATCATTCCTAACCACCTCATCCCTACAGCAAATGATATAAAAGCCTCGGATGAAAAGGCGCTCGGAAGAATGATGTCTGTAGCGGCTAAGCTAGCGCAAGAAGAGGGAATTGCTGAAGATGGTTATCGATTGATCATGAACTGCAATGAACACGCTGGACAAGAAGTGTTTCATATTCATATGCACCTAGTTGGAGGTCACTCATTAGGACCTATGTTGAGTAAAAATCGATGAAAGAAACTGCCGATGTTTTCCCGTTAACGGAGATGGCAAGTCGATTTGTAGCGCAGCTCACTCAATGCCAAAAGTTAAAACTGAAAGTGCTTGAAGGCAGTAGCAAACATGTCCTTATGGAGCTTCCCTATGACACTCAACTTATCGGTTATCCAGATACTGGCGTCATTCATGGCGGTGTTATCACAACCTTAATGGATACTGCTAGTGGTTGTGCTGTTGTTTGCTCTATTTTTGATAAGTTTCGCTCGTTAGAGATTTCACCAACGCTCGATCTTAGAGTTGATTACATGAAACCTGCAGAGCCTTTTAAACCAGTATACGGCTTCGCCCAGTGCTATAAATTGTCATCTAGCGTTGCTTTTACTCGAGCGATTGCTTATCAAGACTCTATAGATGATCCGATTGCCCATGCGGTGGGTTCATTTATGCGTATTAGCCCCGAAATGGTCGGTGAAGAGTTTAGACAGGCATTAATGGGGGAACCACGTAATGATTAACCCAAGCGCTGATGAGTGTGAACAAGCAAAGCTCGATGTAAAAAGTATTATTCGTAAAGCCACAGAGCTCAATGATTTTGGGCATCTACTGGAACATGTCCCCTACGCAAAATTCATTGGCATGGAAGTCGACCGGTTTGGTGATGAGTTAATCTTTAAACTACCCGCAAAGGATGACAATATTGGTAATCCAGTATTACCTGCACTTCATGGGGGCGTTATAGCGGGTTTCATGGAGATGTCCGCAATCGTTCAATTAATGGTGTTTATGCAAACCAGTAAAGTCCCTAAAGTTGTGGATTTTTCCATTGATTATTTAAGGGCTGGTTACCATAAAGATAGCTTTGCAGAGTGTAAGATCACTCGACAAGGCCGGCGGGTGGCAAATGTGAGTATTAATTGCTGGCAGACTAACCGTAAGCATTTAATCGCTACCGCAAGAGCACATTTCTTAATCGACTAAACTAGCTTATTCTTGTATTAACAATCAAAGAGTATATTTCAGGGAACTAACATGAAAAAACTGATCTTAGCCTTGTTCACAGTCTTATTTGTTACAGCATGTGCGCCACATACAGCAGGCCTGATGGCAGGCTCTAAAGGTGAAGTGCGAATAGATAATAGTACCTTTGGTAAAGAGGTCGAAGTTCAAAGTGTAATGGCTCGTCCTGAGGGAGGATTCCTGCAAGGAAGTGGTACTATTGTCAGCAAAGTTTCTACAGATTTACGCTTACAGTACAAATTTACTTGGTTCGATACTAGCGGTATGACAATTGATGATGAAGGTGTCAGTTGGAAGTCGGTTAAGCTTCATGGTAAGCAACAGCTACAAGTATCTGCCGTTGCACCAAATGCTAATGCTAGCCGATTTGAACTGTACGTAAGAAAAGCATTTTCAAATTAAGCTTTAACAGCTCAAGTTCACATATGTTAATAAAACGTCAGCAGGTTTGGCGTTTTTTTATGCGAAACGTTCAGGTAACGCAAGAAGGGTGTCATGCTTTTGTAAAATTCATGTATAATCGGCCAGGCCAAGGGGTGTTAAAGTCTATAGAGCGAAAGTTGTAATTTTATAGGCTTAACTGAGATGTTGAAAAACAAACCCTTTGAACCTGATCCGGCTAATACCGGCGTAGGAATGGGCCACAATTCATTTCCCGATCGCTTCTTTATGTTGCCGGATCTCAAAATTAAAATTTGAGGTCCTATGTTATATCCAAAAGTTTATTCTCCTGTTGCGCTAGCAGTTATGTCAGCGCTAATTTCACAGCCTGCGCTGTCTGAAACCACCACAGATACACCTACAGACGATATGGAAGTGATGGTTGTTACTTCCGATTTTCGTGGTACTAGCTTAGATAAAATGCCCTCGAGCGTAACGGTTATTGATCAGCAACAGATTGAGGATGAAGGTGCACAGCACTTCGAAGACGTCTTAAATTCTATTGCTAACTTTAACTGGTCTGGTGGTAGTTCACGTCCAAAGTATTTCCAAATTCGTGGCGTAGGTGAACAAGAAGAGTATCAAGGTGCACCTAACTCATCAGTCGGTTTTATTGTTGATGATATTGACTTATCAGGTTTGGGCATGGTTTCGAGCATGTATGACTTGCAGCAAGTTGAAGTGCTGCGAGGCCCACAAGGTACGCAGTATGGAGCTAACGCGTTAGCCGGTCTTATCTACCTTAAGAGTAACGATCCTACTGATGTATTTGAAAACGGCGCAGAGGTTTCACTTGGTGACGATAACTTGCAAACTTTTAGCGGGTTTAGCTCTGGCCCACTGACAGATTCTGGTAATTTACTTTATCGAGTGTCACTACAACAACATCAGCAAGATGGCTATAGAGATAATCTTTATCTTGGCGTGAGTGATACTAATAAACGCGATGAGTTTACCGGGCGAGCAAAATTGCGCTGGTATGCCACGAACAGTTTGCAGGTCGATTTAACGCTAATGTATGCTGATTATGATAATGGCTATGATGCATGGACATTAGATAACAACGGCTTTGATACTCAAACAGATCAACCTGGAAAAGATACACAGCAAACAACAGGAACAGGCTTTAAGATCACCTATTCAGGTGCTGAAATGTTTGAGTTAACCTCGCTCACTTCCTACGCAAAAACAGATCATGAACACGCATATGATGGTGATTGGTCAAATCCAGATTACTGGGGCAGTAAACTGTGTACTGATGACTATGACTCCAACGGAGATGGTAGTACAGAGGATTTGATCCCTTGTGAATATAATTACCTTTGGGACAAAAAAGGAGATAGAACTACCATTACGCAGGAATTTCGTTTTAGCTCAACTGAAGCTGGTCGAATTTTTGGTGATTCTACAGACTGGTTAGTCGGTCTTTATGGTATGGACTTGGAAGAAGATAATGATCTTTACTCAGAATATAACGGCTATCCTGATGAAGTCTTACAATCAGAATATAGTGCTATAAACTACGCTATATTTGCTCAGACTGATTCAGATTTAGGCTCTGGTTATGCTTTATCTGTCGGCTTAAGACTTGAACGCCGTGAGAGTAATTATAGCGACAGTAATAAAGATGAATTTGACCCAAGTGAGAATATGTGGGGCGGCCATCTCGCCATCAGCAAGGCGTTGAGTGATACTCAAGAAACCTACTTTAGAGTAGCTAAAGGCTATAAAGCTGGTGGTTTTAATATGTCTCTTCCGCCAGAATTATCTGATAAAAAAGAGTACGATACTGAAACATTGTATAATTACGAACTTGGCTTAAAGTCATCTTGGTTAGAGGGGAACGCAACTACAAACCTTGCACTGTTCTATATGGATAGGAAGAACCAACAGGTTTCTGCTTCACAGCAAGATCCAAATAACCCACAGCGATTTATTCTTTACACTGAGAATGCTGGTACGTCATCTAACTATGGTGCCGAATTGGATGCAAATTGGTACGCAACGGATAATTTGCACCTTTACACAAGTTTGGGTTGGTTAGAAACCGAGTATGGCGATTATCAGTATGAAGATAAGTATGGTGGCATTGTCGATCTATCTGGTAGAGAGTTAGCCCATTCGCCAAACTTTACCTTCAGTGTTGGCGGAACTTATCGTACTGACTCTGGCTGGTTTGCTAACGTAAATGCTAGTGGAAAAAGCGATTTCTACTATTCAGACAGTAATGAATCAAAATCAGATGCCTATCAAATTTTTAATGCCAAAATAGGCTATGAAGCAGATATGTGGTCAGCGTACCTTTGGGGGCGTAATCTATTTGATGAAAAATATGGTGTTCGTGGGTTCTATTTCGGCAATGAGCCTGATTTAGGCTGGGCAGATAAGCAATATATACGCTATGGTGATCCGCGTCAGCTAGGACTGACAGTAAACGTTAAGTTTATGTAATTACTGAGTATTAAGTTTAAATCTTGTTACACGTTATCAATATTAAGGTCATCAATATGAAGTTAACAGCAGAGATAAGTTGCTATCCATTACAAGACAACTATTTGGACCCTATAAAGTGGTTTATTGGTCGAGTCGATAGCTACGACAATATCCATCGCGTGACTAACGCAATGGCGACTCAAGTGTGTGGTGAATATGCTGAAGTCATGGCAATGTTGGCAACCGAGATGGAAGCCGCTCACGAGAAGTGGGGCAAAGCCGTATTTGTGTGTAAGTTCATTGGTGGTGAGCTAGATTTGAGCCATAGTGAATAAGCACGTGTGATAAAAAGAATGAGTCACAGGGTATTCATTATGCTTTGTGGCTTTTTATTTTTTGCTTTAAAAGATATTGAATAGAGAGAAATGGTTTCATGGCAGATTTTTGGCTACTGACTAATGAGGGATTTGCTGCTGTATTTAGTGATGCCCAAGCACTTACTGGCTGGGAAGCTGTCGCGGTATTACTAGCATTGGCTTACCTCATATTCGCAATGAGAGGCAGCGTTTGGTGTTGGCCAGCAGCATTAACCAGTACGGCAATTTATACCGTGCTATTTTGGAAAGTCTCCTTGCTGATGGAGTCTGTGCTAAACGTTTATTACATGGCAATGGCGGTCTATGGTTATTGGATGTGGACTAAAGGTGGAAAAGCCCATGAAGGGGTTAATATTGTCTCCTGGAGCTTGTCGACTCATCTGAAGCTTATTGCTGGAACCAGCTTAATGTCAGTTGTTATTGGCTACTTTATGGCAACTCAGACTCAAGCCTCTTTCCCTTATTTAGACGCTGCAACCACATGTTTTGCTGTCATGAGTACATTCTTAGTGGCAAAAAAGGTACTTGAGAACTGGATTTACTGGTTTGTGATTGATGCCGTTTCTATCTACCTATATGTCAGTAAAGGCTTGATGTTAACAGCTGCACTTTTTGTTTTTTATGTGATTATGGTGGTGTTTGGTTACTTAATGTGGCGGAAAAAAATGCATGCTCAGCAAGGCAGTATGCCATTGTCGTCTGGTATTGCTTAAGTGAGTGAGTCGCTCAAGCAAGAGTTGGCGCACTATCTCACCGCTGCAGGGCTAAGTCAGGTAAGCGTGATAGCTTCGCTAACTCAAGGGCTGAGTAATCGTAACTACTATGTTCGAGGGGTACACGCGAGCAAAGGCAGTGAATCTGAATGGGTATTAAGGCTTAATAGTTGGGCAAGTACGCAGATCTGTGACCGACGCAGTGAGGTTGCTGCGTGGCGTGATGCCAGTGAAGCAGGTTTTGCGCCTAATATTGTTTATATAAGCCCTGAGAAAGACTTCTATTTGAGTCAGTTTCTTGCACAAAATGATAATCGTAGCTGGAATGAACTGAACAGTGCTAATAGCTCGCACCCTATATCGAATACCGAGCAAAGTTGGCCCAAAGCTGAACAGCTATTACTGCAACTACTGAATGGTTTGAAAGAGCTACCAATACCTAAAAATGTTATCACAGTAGAACAGCAGTGGCAGATCTATTATTCACGCTTAAGCCAAATGCAACAGCAATTGCTTTTTCAGCGAAGTAGTTCCTCTTCGTCATCGGCAGCTTGGTTACACCAATTTGAGCTGTTACTCGCACAAGATAATGCCATTTCTGAGATGCTTTCTTTGCATGAACGTTGCCTAATTAAAAACCAATTTAGCCACCGGGATTTAAATCCATTTAATATTCTGCTTGTGCAGGATAGGCTCAATTGTATCGATTTTGAATATGCTTGTAGCTCTCATCCCTTATGCGATCTAGCTTCTGTTATTTCAAGCCATTCACTGTCATCAAAGCAGCGACAATGGCTAATTGAAAGCTATTTAAGTAACCAAGCAAATCTTAACCATCATGCTCAAGATGCGATACCAGCAGCGGTTGATCTCTATTGGGTATTTGCCGTTTGTTGGGCACTGCAAATGGCTTTTGATAGCATGACACTCGATGGAAAACTCAATGCAGATACAGACAAAATCAAGCAGGCTGAAAGTTATTTAGTTTGTGCTAGCCAATATCAAACATTAATCGGTAGCTGCTCTTAGCCATTTTGTACGGCGCCGGTTATGTCTAATAGTTACTTAGATATGACTGACAAAGCCTACAAGAGTTATACATTTTGTTACTAGACCATAAACCAAACCATGTTCTATGCTAAATGAAAGCATCTTAATGGGGTCATTGGTGAAAAAACTCGGTTTATGGTTGTTGATTCTTATTATGTTTGCTGGTTGTTCCACTAAGGTCGGCTACTATTTTCTCGACTGGGCTATCGAGTGGAAACTAGAAGAGTATGTCACGTTAAATGATGAGCAACAGCGCCAGTTTGAAGTCGCACTGGATGAATTTTTAGTTTGGCATCGCACTCAAGAACTCCCCCGTTACCAAGCTCAACTGTCGCAGTTGTTAGCTGAGTTTAATAACCAAAGTTTTACCCTACAATCTTGGAATGATCACGTTGTTTCTGCAAAATCACACTGGACTAGAGTGTTTGATTTTGTTGAACCATCGTTAGTGCCAATTATCAGTTCATTTTCAGACCAACAAGTAGAACAGATCATTGCACAGTTAAGGGTTGACGAAAAAGAGCTCAATAAGAAGTATCTAGGTAAGAGCCAATCTGAACTCATTGATATGGCCGATAAGCGTATTGAGAAACGCCTTAAGCGGTGGATGGGAAAGCTAACTACGGCTCAAAAGTTGGCTGTACATGAATATAATGTAGCCCGTGGTGATACCTTAGATATGTGGTTAGAGTATCGCCATGAATGGATCCGCCTGTTTTCCCAAGCATTAAAAAATCGCCATAACCAAATGGCGCTTTCACATAGTTTATCGTTATTGATGACCCAACCAGACACCGTAAAGTCGAAAGCTTATAAAACCGTGCTTGAGAATAACTCTAAAGAATTTGGAATGCTGTTAATCGATATAGAGAAGCTCGCAAGCAGTAAACAAAAACAGCGATTTAATAAAAAATTGAATACACTCATCAAAGAGCTAACTGAAATTAGCCAAGAGGATTAGCGCCCATATTATCGATCTGCTATAGCTTAATCGATGACTGATGAAAGATTGTTATTGTTATTAGGGTCTATTGAGATAATAGAATATACGAGGGAATGACATGCAACTTGCACAACTGTACCAAAAATTTTTAAACACAATACGTTACGCTGAAGGCATAGCTCCACTTGCATTGCGGCTGTACCTGGCGCCAGTACTCATGCAGGCCGGTTACAATAAATTATCTCATTTTAGTGATACGGCTGCTTGGTTTGGTAATCCAGACTGGGGATTAGGATTACCGTTTCCTGAGTTAATGGTAGTTTTAGCAGCAGGTACAGAATTTGTCGGCGGGGGATTACTGATACTAGGCTTGGCAACTCGACTGATTGCTATTCCGTTGTCGTTTACCATGTTGGTTGCGGCATTTGCTGTGCATTGGGAAAATGGATGGTTGGCAATTGCAGATGCTAGTTCTTGGCTCGCCAATGAAAGTGTATTGGCGTCAGCTGATAAGCTAGACAAAGTAAAGGAGATTTTGCAACAAAATGGCAATTATGAATGGTTAACCAGTTCAGGAAATTTTGTTATATTAAACAACGGTATTGAGTTTGCGATTACGTACCTGTTTATGTTGATGGCGCTGATCTTTATGGGGGGAGGGCGCTATACTAGTCTTGATTATTATATCGCAAAGAGAAACCAGATTGTTTAATAGCTGAAACTGAACCTTTTATTAAATCCCACCAAATAGGTGGGATTTTTTTTATGGGCTTGCTACTCTCAACATAGTTACCTATTTTTTACAGTTTTAAGGACAATCTGTTGGACGCATTAACGCTTTTATTGACTAGACAATCTACCCCTCGCCTTATCGCTCCAGCTCCTACGGATGAGCAACTTAAGACTATTTTGGACGCAGCAGCACGGGTTCCCGATCATGCAGGCTTAACACCTTGGGAATTTATTATTGCCACTGGTGACGGTCTTGAGAGGCTTGGAACTATTTTTGCGAAGGCCTCTGAGCTTAATGGTGCAGAGGAAGAGTTTATTGCTAAGACCAAAAATATGCCATTAAGAGCGCCTATGGTCATCACTGTGGTTGCTAAAGTAAAACAACACCCCAAGGTACCTGAATTTGAACAACATCTTGCTGCTGGTTGTGCTGCAATGGCAATGCAGCAGGCTGCATTTGCCCAAGGACTTGGCGCTATTTGGCGCACAGGCGCGTTAGCCTTCGATAGAAATGTACATCAATCCTTGAGCCTTGATGAAACTGATCAGATTGTTGGATTTCTGTATCTAGGTACTGCAGCACTAAAAGCAAACATAAAGCCGACAAAAACTGGATTAAACTTTACGCGATATATTTAGCAACACACTAAGCATAGAAATAGTGGTTAATTCGTTAAAGAAACGGAAAATGTAGACCTGTAGATTGTATTTATCTTGTTTGATTAATCATGCTAAGTTGATGAAAAAAGACAAAGGAGGTTGAGTTGAACGCACAAGAAGTGAGAAACAACACGCTAGTGGGTGAACATGTTGTTTTAGAGCCTTTAACGTTAGCACATTCCCCTGCATTGAGCATTGCGGTATGTGATGGTGACTTGTGGCAACTTTGGTATACCAAGGTGCCGAGTCCAGAAGATATGAATGACTACATCAAGCAAGCTCTATCTGACGAACAAAAAGGAGAGTCGCTCGCCTTTGCTGTTAGAGATCGCCATTCCGGAGAGATTGTAGGTTGTACCAGGATCTGCCACTGGCAACAAAGTCATCGCCGTCTAGAAATAGGCCATACATGGTATGCTAAAAGTGTTCAACGTACAGCGGTTAATACGGAGTGCAAACTGTTGTTATTGTGCTACGCGTTTGAAACATTGGATGTTATAGCGGTTGAATTTCGTACACATGTACATAATGAAGTGTCACGTCAGGCTATTTGTCGCTTAGGTGCTAACCAAGATGGTATTTTGCGCAATCATCAGATATTAGCTAATGGCACCATAAGGGATACAGTGGTTTATTCAATTATTGATTCAGAATGGAGTGACGTGAAAAAAGGGTTACGAGCCAAACTCCAGGTGAGTGCTAAGTCGTAGTTGGTTGATAATTTAGAATTTTATATCATTTCAGCCAATAATTTAGTGGCATGTTTTTTACAGTTCCTCTTGATATTAAATGAAAGCTAAAGTAGAAATGGTTGAATAGCACGATTATAAAAAAGGAATATTTTAATGTCAGGAACAATTTTACCAAAAACGCTGGCACTGTCTATTGGGCTCCTCGCTTTTAACGCCGTGGCAGGAGATGCCGAAGATGCGCTAACTAAAGAGTTAACTGAGTGCGCAGCATATTATCAAATAGCTTCAAACGCGATAGCTGCAATGAACGCTCCACAGATGCAAGCAGTGGGTGATAGATTAAAAGCTTCTGGTGAACAAGCGGTTGAAATTGCGAACAAGTACCAAACTGAAGAGTACGTTAATGAGGCCGTTCTTGCCGCAACGAAGCAGCATAAAGCATCAATGCCTAACTCAAAAAGCTTAGGGCCATTGATGGGAAAATATAAAGAGAAATGCAAAGTGGTGATTAGTCAGCCTGAGCAGCGGCTCGATTATTGGACGATGGCAACGATGTAATAAAAAGGAGAGCGAAAGCTCTCTTTTTTTGTAAGATTAGCGCGATAATCTCTGTCTTATACACTAAGACTTGTGCCAAATAGTAAACTATCTTTACTAGCAGAGTCTTTTACATACTAAATTAGGGTTGGGACGTGGGATGAATTTCTACTTTTTGTTTGCAGGGGGACTCGCGGCATTGACCAGTGTCGGGCACTTAACATATGGCAAACGCCAGTTTTTAGCACCGATGCTGCAAGCTGATTTTGATCCCGTAGCTAAAACCACCATGTATTGTGTGTTTCACTATATTTCAATCTTCCTGCTGTTATCGACTTTGATACTTTTAGCTTGTGCTTTTGAGGCTGTGTCGGAAATGCATAGCTTTGGCATGTTGGTTTTTATAGCACTTAACTTTGGCTTATTTGCTATTTGGCAGATATATATTGGGTTTATGAGTGATCTTGAAAGACCATTTAAATATTTGTTTCAATGGATATTCTTTCTGAGTATATCAATATCGACCATACTCGGTGCGATTTTGACATAGTGGAAAATTTCCCGGAAAACAGGACAAAGGTGCCTAATATGCTCTTATGCTAGAAAACATGAATTATTTGCATTGTTTTAATCCACAGATACCTTGTTTTTCAGATTCAAGAACAGTAGGTTATTAGCATAATAAAAATTGTTTCAAATGGAATGAAACGACAAAATCAGGATGACTCATGCCAATAATGATTAAAACAAGCTTATTTTTTTTACTGAAGTATCAGCTGCTCTCACCTTCAATACCCAAGTATTAACCTACCGTTTGATAGTTTGAAAATATCACGTTAACTTACATATTTTTGTCAAATTCTTGGCTATTTTATTGTGCCTTTAGTTGTATTATAGGTCGTTAGTCAGGCAGGTTTTTTGCTATAAAAGAGCGCTATTATGATAGAAGTTCATGAATTAAAAAAAGAATACCCCATGGGTGATACATGTGTAAAAGCACTCAACGGAGTAAGCTTTAGTATCGCTAAAAATGAATTCGTTGCGATTATGGGGCCTTCAGGCTCAGGTAAGTCGACCTTAATGAACATTATCGGTTGTCTCGATAAGCCGACATCAGGCGGTTATAGCCTAAATAGTCAGGAAGTTGAAGATCTCGATGATGACGCCCTGTCAGCTGTCCGAAATAAAGAGATTGGATTTGTATTTCAGAGTTTTCATTTATTGCCACGCTTATCAGCCTTACAAAATGTATTACTGCCGTTGAGGTTCTCCGCAAACCCAGAGCAAGACTCAAGTTACGCCCATGAATTGTTATCGAGAGTAGGCCTTGGAACTCGACATGATCATAGACCTAATCAGCTCTCTGGTGGACAAAGACAGCGAGTTGCAATTGCCCGTTCTTTAGTTAACAAGCCAGCAATACTGTTGGCAGACGAGCCCACTGGTGCACTTGATAGTAAAACGTCAGTCGAGATAATGGCGCTTTTTACTGAATTACATAAGGCTGGACAAACCATTATTTTGGTTACTCATGAAGAGGAGGTTGCCGCATATGCTCAACGAGTTATCCGTATGAGGGATGGAGATATCGTTGAGATTGAGGAGAGGGCAATCAATGCAGCTTAAAACGATAATCAATCTGTCAGCTTTTTATTTACTCTTAAGCTATACGCCAAATTTAGCTAAAGCCAATGAGCTACGCTCGACATCATCGTCATTAGAAAATGGCACTCAATTTAAACAGCCTTTGCAATTATCACCTTTACTATTAACGGGTAAAGTTTCCTCTGTTGTTTCGCAGCCGATAATGGTGCCAAAAGCAGGGGATGCTTGGCGCTATCAGATCCAATGGATGCTACCGGAAGGCAGTATCGCTAAAGCAGGCGAAGTGGTAGTTATTTTTGATAAGAGCGCCATCGCTAATAAAATTGAGCAGTTAGAGGCGAGTTTACTAAGGGTGACAGCGCAAGAGCAAAGTCAATCGATAGAGCTTGATGCACAGATTTTACAAGCTGAATTTGATTTAAAGCAAGCGAGATTAGAACTTGAGAAGGCAGAGCTAGACGCTGGTATCCCGGCTGATTTTATTGCAGCTAAAGATTATGCTGATAATCAGTTTAATAAGCTTAAAGCCAGTTCTGAACTGTCAAAAAAAGCACAGTCTTTAAAAGAGATAACAGATAGAAGGTCTGCATCAATTGCACAACTGCATATAGATAAAAAGCGAGCTCAAAGAGAGTTGGAGCAGTCGCTTAAAGGATTAGATCAATTAGAGATCACCTCTACTATCAATGGTCCTATTTTGTATGGACGAGATCCTTGGTCGGATAAAAAATTTGCTGTGGGAGATTCGGTGCAAATAGGCCGACAGGTGGCCACTATACCAGCGATGAAAGAACTTGAAGTGATTGCTTGGGTGAATGAAGTTGATGTTGATAGGTTGAAAATTGGTGATGCTGTCAGTCTGAGACTGGACTCGCAGCCTAGCACCTCTCTTAGTGGCGCTGTTCAAGGCATTAGCCGTCAAGCAACAAAGCAAACTGCTTGGGGAAACAGCAATTGGTTTAGAGTTGAAATAACCTTTTCTAGCGATGACAGAGTAAAGATCATTCCTGGGATGAGCGTGTTAGTCGAGCCTATTGGGAGTACATCATGAAGAGCACTTTAATTGCTGTATCCTTGATAAGTGCTTTGTTAGTCGGCTGTTCGGACTCGGCTGTGACCCAAGTTGAATCCGGTGTATTGAGCCAACAGATAGAGGTGACGGGAGAGTTGGTATCGTCTAATACTGTCAATTTAAAACCCCCAGCTATTAGGCGGGTGTGGCAATATCAAATAAAAATGTTAGCACCAGAAGGCAGTGACGTAAGTGAAGGCGACCGTGTTGCTCAGCTTGATACTTCGGAACTTGCGCAGCGACTTTCAGTTAAAAGTGCGAATTTAGAAACGACACTCCAAGATCTTGAAACTTCAAAGTTGCGTAATGCGAAAAAATTGGAAGAGTTAAAGCTTGAGCTTGCCGAAGCAAAAATGAATCAAGAGAAAAGCCAGCTTAAAGTAGAGATCTCTGATGAAACGGTTTCTGTAATTGATAAAAAGAAATACCAACGCGATGCCATTATTGCTACCGATAGAGTGGGCTTAATCCATAAGAAAATAGAGCTGGAGAGTTTGAGTGCAGAGCAGAGGGTGAAAATGCTTGAAGGAGATAAGCAGAAGTTTGAACTTGAAGTCGCTGCACTTCAAAAAGGTATTCAGTCTCTCACTCTTATCGCACCGCGAAGCGGCATGGTGGTGTACGGCAATGACCAACAAGGGAATAAAGTCGCCGAGGGGCAGAATGTGTTTAATGGCGATACCTTATTGAGTATTCCAGATCTTAAGCATATGCAAGTCAACATGACAATTCCTGAAGTTGAAGCCGGTAGAGTTAAAGTTGGTCAAAAACTGAAAATTCGTCTAGATGCCAACCCAGAAAGAAGTTTCAACGGAGAAATAAAAGAGCTTGGCGCCGTATTTAGAGTCAAAAATCAAGATGTACCTTTAGTGATATTTGATGCAGTTGCCAGTATTCATGAGGCAGATACTGAGTTGATGAGACCGGGTATGACGGCAAAAATCAGTATTGATATCGCCAATAATACCGAGCAATTACTGGTATCGCTCGATGCAGTGCATTATGAGCGAGGCAATGCATACGTCTACACGCCTGGGTTATTTAGCCACAGTAAACAGTCTGTGTCCCTCGGTGCTATGGGTAAAGAGCAGGTGGTAATAGCATCAGGTTTAAATGAAGGCGATGAGGTGTTGCTACCATGATTAATTCACTGGTAAACAAACGCACTGTGATAGGTGCCGTGGTTAGCGTCTTGTTATTGATAATCATGACGGGTTGCAATCAACAAAAGAGTGATGGTGTGCTGACGCTTGAAATTGTAGCCGCTGATTTTAAAGTTGATATACCAGCATCTGGAGAACTAGAGGCAGCTAATTCGACGACCGTGACTGTACCATCAGGGCTTAGGGGACCGCAATCTTTAGCGTGGATTATGGATAATTTTAGCAATGTAAAAGCTGGTGATGTCGTTGCTACTATGGACTCAACAAGAGAAAGCTACCGGTTGGAAATGGAAAAGCTCGATTTTGACCGCTTAAGCTTAGACAGTCAGATCCAAACAGAGAAAGATAAAACCATAGATAAGACACTAACAACTGACACTCAGCTGACGGGAGAGGAGCGTGAGCTCGCAGATCGCTTCTTTAGTGAGGATGAACGAGTTTATACGAAAATAGACATTATTGATCAGATGCGTAACCAAGATTACTTAGAAGCGAAAATGACCTTCTATAACTGGGGGCTTGGCCAACATGGCTCTCAGGCGGATGCAGAGCAAGAGCTTATTAAGCTTAAGCAAAAGGGTCATCAAGCTAAAATGTCGCGTTACTCCAATAACCTCAATCAAATGAAGATCATAGCACCTCATGATGGAGTCTTTGTGGCGCAGGAAGGCTGGAATGGCGTGCCGCCAGTTGCTGGCGACATGATGTGGTCTGGAATGACAATTGGTACACTCCCTGACACATCGAAAATGCAAGCGAAGCTGTACGTGCTGGAATCTGAAGCATTGGGTTTAGCAATAGGTAAGCCAGTGACTCTGTATCTTGATGCTTATCCAAATATGCCGATTATTGGAGAAGTCTCTCAGTTAGATGCATTGTCTAAAGCGAAAGAGAAAGACAGTCCTGTTAATTATTTTGAATTAACAGTCAGCATAGATAAAACAATTGTAGAAGTTATGCAACCGGGAAGGCAAGTTAACGCCAGTGTGCATGCTCTTGATCTTCAAAATGTTATTACTGTACCTAATCAAGCATTATTCCAAAAATCCGGTGAGTACTGGGTCTATCTAAAGACATCTGCAGGATTTATTAAGCAAAAGGTACAGCTTGGTAATCGCAGTTTAAATCGTACGGTTATTAAAGATGGGCTCACAAAAGGTGACACAATTGCCTTAACAACACCGCCGAAAAGGAATCGAGTATGACGGGTAATAGACCAACGGCACCATCAGTAAGCCTATCGATATATTTAGACGGTATAAAGCAAGCATTCGATGAGATGCGTCATCATAAATTGCGCACACTGCTTACTCTTCTTGGAATGATTTTTGGTGTTGGCGCGGTGATTGCTATGCTTAGTGTCGGCGAAGGCGCTGAGCGTGAAGCGCTGAAAATGATCGAATCAATGGGAGTGAATAACCTTGTTGTTAATGCAAGAGCGACAGAAGGGGAAGCACTCAAGTCCGTGCGTGAGCATAGTGTTGGATTAAGTCTGAGGGATATTGATAGCGCAACTGATACATTGCCTTTTGTAGAAAACTGGAGTGCAGAAAAGAACGTTAAAGTATTTAGTCTGTTTAGTCTAAAAGGGCGTAGCGACGCTAAGGTTTTAGGTGTAACGCCAAGCTACTTTGATTTAAGTGCTTTAGATTTAGGTGAAGGGCGCAGACTAAACCAATTAGACGAATCACATTTTCAACAGGTGACTGTACTTGGGCCCGAAGCAGCACAAAGTTTATTTCCACAAGGTAATGCTATTGGTAGCTTAGTTAAAGTTAATCACCAATGGTTTACGGTTGTTGGAGTGCTATCTGAAAAAGAGGGCACCAAGTCAACGATTCAAGGCGTTAAATTAGGTGGCGAGCGTAATCAGGTTTTTATCCCACTGAGCACAGCGCTGAAAAAGATGCAGTTTAAGCATTTAGAAGATGAACTGGACTCTTTTAAATTAGCGCTAGTTGAGGGCGTCGATCCGACGTTAGCATCTAAAAGCTTGCAGCACCTTTTAAATCGTCGCCATGGCGGTGAGAAAGATTTTGATGTTGTTGTACCTGCCGATTTACTGGCTCAACATCAGAAGACTCAACAGATATTTAATATCGTTATGGCCTGTGTTGCTGGGATCTCCTTGCTGGTGGGTGGCATTGGCATTATGAATATTATGTTGGCAACCATCCTAGAAAGAACAGGTGAGATTGGTCTCTTAAGAGCGTTAGGCGCTAAACGAAAGGATATTGCGCGACAATTCTTAATTGAGAGTATCGCAATCTCTGCAACCGGGGGCATTATCGGTATTGGCGTTGGGCTATTGTTGGCGCTGGTTATCTCTTCTGCAGCAGGTTGGCCTGTAGCTTGGTCACCATTTGCGATTATCCTCGCGTTGGGCGTTTGTATGACCATCGGTGTCGGTTTTGGATTATATCCTGCTAAAAAAGCAGCCAAACTTGACCCTATTGTTGCTTTGCAAAGGGATTAAGCTGCGCTGTTACAAACTGCTTTAAGCATAAGGGGAGCGAAATGGAATGGCTCCCCTTTGTTTAGTTTTATTCATTCTAATCGAATGCATCGCCTTAGAATTGCATTTACGATCTAATGTTACGCTCGCTACGACAATCGCTGTGATATTTATGGTTAGTGGATTTTGGCTGCCAGTTATAACGTAATAGTAGTATCTATATTGCTACGTAACTCGAGTAAAATTCTAATTATTTGTTTTAGCGTGACCCGCGACTTTATTGTCATAAAGTTGTTAAGTGCTATTAATAGCTAAACGGTCAAATCGATGTAGCTTTGTTAGATGTTGCTAAATGAACTTTATTCAGCCTTATAGTGATATACACTGGTTATACTTATTACAGCGGCAGTTAGTACTGCGTTAGGCTTGTGAAAGTGAGTTAGCGTGAGAGGTCATGCTGCACTTCAAGTTTTTTACCATTTTTGCTAGTCAGAGCCTGTATTTGTTCTTTGAAAATCACCCTCTTTTTTGTTGTAAAATTACATTAATAGCCGCTTGAGTTAACTATATACAAAACAAATGCCCTATACCTGCTTGGCTAAGCGCTTTTTTGTATGTAAGTTACAAGATCAGCAGGGAAGTGTGATGTCAAACGTGGAATATTAGTTAACAAACAACTACTATTAGTCATCCAATTATTTAACGGTTGATGTTTGTGATGACAGGTTATTCAAACCCAGTTATAACAGTGAAAAAAGGCCTCGACGTGCCAATCGCTGGCGAGCCTAAGCAGGTTGTTGACGCTAGCAAACCTTGCTCCCATGTTGCACTTTTGGGAGAGGAATATGTTGGTTTAAAACCAACGATGTTAGTAGAGATCGGCGATCAGGTGCAAAAGGGTCAAGTTCTTTTTGAAGATAAAAAGAATATTGGCGTTAAGTTTACTGCACCGGCTAGCGGCAAAATCATTGCTATCAACCGTGGCGAGCGTAGGCTTTTTCAGTCAATCGTCATTGAATGCAACCAAGGTGACTCAATTCATTTTGGTATTGATGAAGATATCCAAGCGTTAAATCGTAGCCAAGTGCAAGCTAAGCTAGTTGATAGCGGGTTGTGGACGGCATTACGTACGCGTCCTTTTTCTCGTGTTCCACATTTAGACACCACTCCAGCAGGCATTTTTGTCAGCGCGATGGACAGTAACCCATTGGCTGCTAACCCGCTGATTGTTATTGCAGAACAAGCGGATGCATTTTCAGCAGGGCTTGCTGTTTTAGGTCAACTCACTGACGGTAAAGTTCATTTGAGTCAAGCGCCAGGCGAGAAGTTACCTGGCAGCGAATTGCCTCATGTAAGCAATCATTATTTTGAAGGCGTACATCCTGCGGGCTTAGTTGGCACTCATATTCATTTTGTAAAGCCCGCAAGTCTTGAACGTCCAGTTTGGCATTTGGGTTATCAAGATGTGATTGCATACGGCAAACTCTTTTTAACTGGTGAGATCTACACTGACCGCGTTGTTGCTCTTGCTGGTCCTGATGTTACTAAGCCGCGATTAGTTCGTGTTCAAACTGGCGCTTGTTTATCAGAAGTGGTTGCTGGTGAACTACAAGAAGGGAACTCTCGTGTGGTTTCTGGTTCTGTTTTGTCGGGCCATACTGCTTCTGGCGTCCATGATTTCCTCGGACGTTTTCATAATCAAATCAGTGTGCTTCAAGAAGATTCACAACATCACCTATTGCCATGGGTGAGAGGTGGTTCTGAAAAATTCTCCATTACCCGTGCGGTTACTTCACGTCTTAAAGGCGCTAAAAAGCTATTTAACTTAACCACCCATACAGGCGGCTCGGCTCGCGCAATGATGGCTTTTGGTCAACTAGACCGAGTGATGCCGCTTGATATTTTGCCAACGCTGTTAGTGCGGGATCTCGTTGTTAGAGATACTGATGAAGCGCAAGCTTTAGGTGCATTGGAACTTGATGAAGAAGATTTAGCATTATGTACCTTTGTGTGTCCCGGCAAGTACGATTTTGGTAAAGAACTGCGTGCTTGTTTAGAAATTATTGAGAGGGAAGGTTGATGAGTCAACAAGATAAAAAGCCCGATATCCAAGAGGATTATTATGCTCCGGGCAACTCAGTAAAGGGTTATTTGCACTCTTTACTGGTGGCTCATGGTCGAAGTACTAAAGGTAAAGTACATGTTCGAGATGCCATTGATGTAAAAAGAACCATGACCATCGTGGGTTTATGCTTATTGCCAGCCATTTTGTTTGGTATCTACAACATCGGCCTACAAGCACAGATTGCTGTAGCATCAGGCTTAGAAGCTTCTAGCGTGTGGCAGCTTATTCCTTTTAATGCCATTTTTGGTGGCATGACTGAGCAAACAGGCTTTATTGGTTTAGTTATTTACGGCATAAGCTTGTATGCACCTATCTATATAACAGCGCTATTAGTGAGTCTGTTTTGGGAAATGGTATTTGCTAAGGTACGCGGTCAAGAACTACACGAAGGCTTCTTTGTTACTGCTTTGCTATTTACCTTGATCTTGCCTGTTTCAACACCGCTATGGCTAGTGGCGATGGGAATAACCTTTGGCGTCATTATGGCAAAAGAGGTGTTCGGTGGTATGGGTTATAACTTTCTTAACCCTGCTCTTGCCGGTTTGGCGTTTATCTACTTTGCCTATCCATCACAGGTTACCGCTGTTACTCAACTCGTTGCGGTAGATGGCTTCTCTGGTGCGACAACGTTAATGCAAACAGCAGCAGGCAAGATGAGCTTTGCTGATTATGCATGGTATGAAGCGTTTACTGATCCTAACTGGTGGAATGCATTCTTTGGTTTTACAGTGGGTGCGATTGGTGAAACTAGCACTCTGGCATTACTCATCGGTGGCGGATTCCTAATCCTTACTCGCCTTGCTGACTGGCGCATTGTTGCTGGTGTACTTGCTGGCATGATAGCAACAGCGACGCTCTTTAACATTATAGGCTCATCTAAAAATGAGCTGTTTGCTATGCCGTGGACTTGGCATTTAGTGACGGGCGGTTTTGCTATCGCAATGATGTTCATGGCGACAGATCCAGTGACCACATCTTATACCCGTAAAGGTAAGGTGGCCTATGGACTGTTAATTGGTTTTATGACCGTGCTTATTCGAGTCGTTAATCCAAAGATGCCGGAAGGCATCATGCTAGCGATTTTGTTCGCTAACCTATGGGCGCCAATTTTTGATTACCTAGTTGCTAAAGCCAATATTAAACGGAGACTGAAACGTAATGGTCTTTAAAGCTGAACAAAAAACTAATGCTATTGCTGTGGCGATGCCAGCGATGTTATTAGCCAAACTCTGGGAGGCGATATTTGAGTACCTACTCTATCGCATGCCTAAAAGTGCAAAGCAGGTCAATACGGGGAATAAAGCGTAATGGCATTTAAGAAAGATTCATTTTTGGGCACGATGATTTTCACCGTGACCCTCTGCTTATTGTGTTCATTTATGATCACTGGGACCGCAGAGCTGCTAAAAGAGCGCAAGTTGGTCAAAAAACGTGACGAACTTAAGCGCAACGTATTAATAGCTGCAGATGTCGACATTGCTGATAAAGACTTTAGAGCGATATTCGACAAGGGCGTTAAGCCTTTATTAGTAACGCTCGAGACTGGTGATATTGCTACTGGCTCGGAAGTTAATGTCTTAGATTTTGATGACAAAATGGCGGCAATTAACCCAGAAACGTCAGTTAAGCTTGAGAAGAAGCAAGATAAAGCCAAAATCAAAACTCGTGCTAATCAAGTGCGCGTATTTAAGGTCTTTGGCGATAATAACCAGCTAGAGGCTGTCGTGATGCCGATTTACGGTAAAGGCTTGTGGTCGATGGTTTATGGTTATGTTGCATTGCAACCAGACTTTAACACCATTGAAAATGTCGTTTTCTATGAACATGGTGAAACACCAGGTATTGGTGATTTTCTTAATGACTCAGAGTGGACCGACAAATGGCATGGTAAGCAGCTATTCAATGAAAAAGGTAAAGTCTCTTTTAAAGTCGTTAAAGGCGGTGCTAAGGCTGGAGATGTTCATGGTGTTGATGCTGTCAGTGGCGCAACCATGACAGGCCGCGGTGTTCAACGAGCAGTGCAGTTTTGGTTTGGCGCTGACGGTTTTGAAACGTTCCTAAGTAAGCTAAAAGCGTCGGAGGCTAAGTGATGAGTACTCAAACAGCATCAACTCGTGACATTTTAACCAGTCCTATTTTTAGCAATAACCCAGTGGCTATGCAAGTACTTGGGGTCTGTTCGGCACTAGCTGTCAGTAACTCAATGCAAACCGCATTAGTGATGACATTAGCGGTGACATTTGTACTGGTATTTTCAAACTTAATTATCTCGACAATTCGCTCGCTTATTCCAAATAGCGTTCGCATTATTGCGCAAATGACTGTCATAGCGTCATTAGTAATTATCGTTGACATGGTATTGCAAGATGTAGCATATGAGTTATCGCGTCAGCTGTCAGTATTCGTTGGTTTGATTATCACCAACTGTATCATCATGGGGCGTGCTGAAGCATTTGCTATGAAGAATCCTCCACACCTTGCTGTGGTTGATGCTGTTGGTAATGCAATGGGATATGGCGTGATCTTATTGGGGGTGGCGTTTGTTCGTGAACTACTAGGTAGCGGTACCTTGTTTGGCCATGAAATTTTGAAAACCGTTGAAAACGGCGGTTGGTATTTGGCGAATGAGATGTTCAAGCTACCACCAAGTGCGTTCTTCTTAATTGGTTTGATGATCTGGTCAATTAACGTCATTCAGCGTAAGCGAGGGTAGTAGGCGATATGGAACATTATATAAACCTGTTTATTCAGGCTGCGTTTATCGACAACATGGCACTGTCATTCTTCATGGGAATGTGTACTTTTTTAGCCGTGTCTAAGAAAGTGTCGACCTCTTTCGGATTGGGGATTGCAGTTATCGTAGTGATGACGTTAGCTGTGCCACTTAACCAAATAATTTACGCCAATGTCTTAGCGCCTGGAGCGTTAGCTTGGGCTGGTTACCCTGCATTAGATTTAAGCTATTTACAGTTAATCACCTTTATTGGTGTTATTGCTGCCTTGGTACAGATCTTAGAGATGTTTTTAGATAAGTACATTCCAGCATTGTATGACTCTCTTGGTATTTTCTTGCCTTTGCTAACGGTAAACTGTGCGATTTTTGCCGGTGTTATCTTTATGGCAAACCGTGACTACTCTCTGGGTGAGTCAGTGGTATTCGCCGCCGGTTCAGGCTTTGGCTGGGCAATGGCGATTGTAATGCTCGCTGGATTACGTGAGCGGATGAAATTCCATGCAATACCTGAAGGCCTGCAGGGCATAGGTATTGTGTTTATTACCACCGGTTTGATGGCACTAGGCTTTATGGCTTTCTCTGGTATTTCTATTTAAGCCTGTTTAGTTAAACAGCTTAATGAAAACGAATTAAACAAAAGGTAAATTCGATGGAAATGGCAATTGGTATCGGGATGTTCACCGTAGTGGTAAGCATGTTGGTCATGGTGATTTTATTCGCCAAAAGTAAATTGGTCTCTACGGGTGATGTGAATATCCGTATAAATGATGACGCTGAAAAAAGCATTTCAACAGCAGCGGGCGACAAACTGCTTGGCGCATTGGCGGGAAAAAATATCTTTATCCCATCAGCTTGTGGCGGTGGTGGTACATGTGGTCAATGCCGAGTAACGGTAAAATCGGGTGGCGGTGATATTTTGCCGACAGAACGTGACCATATCAGTAAGAAAGAGGCAAAAGAGGGATGTCGTTTAGCCTGTCAGGTCTCAGTTAAAACAGATATGGAGCTTGAGGTAGAAGAGGAGATCTTTGGCGTTAAGAAGTGGCAATGTGAAGTGATCTCTAACAATAACACTGCGACTTTCATTAAAGAGTTATTGTTAAAACTACCTGAAGGCGAAGACGTTCTTTTCAAAGCGGGTGGTTATATTCAAATTGAAGCACCTGCACATACTGTCAATTACGCAGACTTCGATATTCCCGCTGAGTATCGTGATGATTGGGAAAAGTATGACCTATTTAAGCTCGTCTCAAAAGTTGACGAGGACGTATTACGTGCATACTCGATGGCGAACTACCCTGATGAAAAAGGGCGTATCATGCTTAACGTGCGTATTGCGACGCCACCTAATGATAAAGTGGCGCCTGGAAAAATGTCATCGTACATCTTTAACCTTAAGGCCGGTGATAAAGTCACTATCTCTGGTCCATTTGGCGAATTCTTCGTTAAAGAGACCGATGCCGAGATGATCTTTGTTGGTGGTGGCGCGGGTATGGCACCGATGCGTTCACATATCTTCGATCAGCTAAAGAGCAAAAAGACGCAACGTAAGATGAGTTTTTGGTACGGTGCACGCTCAACACGTGAAGTGTTCTATCAAGAAGATTTCGACATGTTAGCTGCTGAGAACGAAAACTTTGTCTGGCATGTTGCGCTATCGGATCCGTTACCTGAAGATAACTGGACCGGTTACACTGGCTTTATTCACAATGTATTGTTTGAAAATTATTTGCGTGACCATAAAGCGCCAGAAGATTGTGAGTTCTACATGTGTGGCCCTCCGATCATGAATTCATCAGTGATTAACTTGCTAGAAAGCTTAGGTGTTGAGCCTGAAAACATTCTACTTGATGATTTCGGTGATTAAGAGAAGCTCAATCGTTTAAATAAGAAAACGCAGCTATTTTAGCTGCGTTTTTGTTTTTAGAGTATTCATAATACAGAAAGGCTTTTAAGTGTGGTTGTACAGGACAGTCTAAATCTATGTTTTATCGGGTTTTACGGCATAAGTGACTGCAAATAAAAGTAATTTATTTACATTTAACTGTTAGTTATATTATATTGCAAATTCGCTAGGAGAGCGAAGGCGTTAACTTGAAGTATACGCTAGTAAAACAAAGGACATATTTCATATCATAAAGCCCTTCAACAGGTTGGTAATCTGATCTTGCTCTCTTAGTGTTAATTAGTCATTTAAGGGAATAAATAATGAAAAAAACACCAATTGCATTAGCTTTGCTGCTTAGTGCTGCTGCACCTTCTACTTTTGCGGCAGATAATGAGTTTCAAAATGAAGCGAGTGTCAGGTACAGCACTAATTCTGAAGAAGTCAGCGATGGAGTTTGGAATGTCGCGTATAGATACTATTTTGAAGCAGTCGATCAAAATAATGGTCCATTTGCACTTAATGGTTTTCTTGCTCAAAAATCAAACCTTGGCGCTAATTACTTACATTATGATATAGCTAATTTTGATGTTAACGCATTAGATATCGATGGTACATTTGTATTTGACTCAAATTGGTTTGTCTCAGCCGGATACGGTAGAGCAAGTGTTGATAATCGTGATAGCAATAGTTATAGAGCAGAAGTCGGTTATTATTTCAATTCCTCTTCTGCTGTGTCTGCATTTTATTCAGATGGCGATGATAATGCAGTAGAGCAATATGGATTAGCAGTTCGTAGTTTTATCGCCTTAGAGTCGACTGCAGGAGTTGATCTTTCTGCCCGCTGGTCTCATACAGATTTTGACGATACATATAATGTCGGCGCTAATTGGTATGTTACTAATTCTTGGTATGTCGGGGCAAACTATCGAGATGACGGCCTAAGCCAGTACACTATTAATACCGGTTATTGGTGGCAGTTCTCCGATACTTTCTCCGCTACATTCGATGCGGGTAAAACAATCGATTCTGATGTAGACGGTGTTAACTTATCAGCGAGTATCGTAGGGCGCTTCTAATTATCTCATGATTGTTAGGAGTCATTAACTAAGATAACGAGCTTCTTCTCTACATGAGCCTGTTAGATTTATACATTGATGACACCTTTGGTATAGGTAAAAAGCAGTACTGGTGTTTACTAGTATTGCTTTTACATTTAATGCAAACTGTTAGTCGTCAACAATGTATTAGCTCGTTAATTTCCTCTCTATTTTATCGGTTTACTTTCACTTTTATCCTCCTTTCTAAAAAGTATCGCTGCGTAATCAAACATGTGTGGCCCTACAATAATGATGAACTCTTCAGTGATGAACTTGCTAGAAAGCTTAGGTGTTGTGCCTGAAAACATTCTGCTTGATGATTTCGGTGACTAGTTTCGAAGCTTTAATGATAAAACCGCAGCTATAGTAGCTGCGTTTTTTGTATCTAAAGCTTGAGCACAAAGTGTGGGTCTATAGTCAGGCTCTAAAAAAAGAAGCGCTGTGTAATCAAGCATGTCTGCCCCTACAATAATGATGAACTCTTCAGTGATTAACTTGCTAGAAAGCTTAGGTGTTGAGCCTGAAAACATTCTAGTTGATGATTTCGGTGACTAGTTTCGAAACTTGAATGATAAAAACGCAGCTATATTAGCTGCGTTTTTTGTAATTAGTACTTGAGTCTAAGGCTTAAATTAGAAATGAGTGTTTATAGCTACATTTTAAATGTGTAATAAATAGTCACTCGAGTAAAACGTTTATGTTTCAGTTTACAAATTATCGGGAATGTTTCTACTTTCTTTTACTACATTGCCAATAGAGTCTAATTCGGCGACTTATATTAGGCCAAGGCTTTACGCATCCGTATACGGCTTTTAACATCTCATTGGCTGTTTCTAATGGCTTACCATTGAGATCACGTAACTGAGCCTGTGGCTGTTTGGAGTTGCTATCTAGCTGTTGATAATACAGCGAGATCTGTTTGGCTCTGCTGCCGTTGATCAGTGTTAGTAGATGTCGTTTATAACTGTAGAGTGTAGGCTGCCAATATTTATACAAGAAAAAGATGATTGCCACTAACATAACCACAGCTAAGACTAGCAAAATGCGTTGCCAAGGGATCCCTCCCGCATCGATCTGCTTGCCAACAAGTATTTGTTGTTGTTTGATTTTTTTTACTGGATCCCACCAGTTTATCATTTCACCGCCTAGATTATATTGTCCCGGTTCGTCAATAGAGTAGCTAATATGCTGTGAAATAGTCGCGTAACTATTGCCTCTATTATAATGAGACTCTAGCTCAGGCTCTGAAAGCATAAGGCTAACTCCTGCAGGCACAATGAACTGGGTGGAGGGGATGGTTAACCGTGAGGTCTTACTGGCTTTTATCTGTAGTGTTCTTTCAATAATATCACCTGCGCTTAGCTGTATTTTATTATTGGTTGAATCATAATCATTAAACTTTTTGTCACTATTTGAAATAGACCAGTCATCACTAATTTTCAAATCGTTTGAAACCAAGTAATGCTTGCTATTTCCCATCGCCGAAGGTTGCATCGCTACTAATACAAACCCCTGAATTTTCTTTGTAACAGCAACAGGCTTACCTTCATCATCGGCTACAAATGCTGTAACTCGCATCGGTGGAATTGAATAAACCCCAGGCTGATTGGGATAGATTTGAAAACTCCACCGCTGGCTGCTATATCTTTTCCCGTCGATCATCGTACTACCACTTGCGCGATAGGTTGATTCATTAACCACTAAGGCGTTATCAACCACAGGTAAGTTAAATTCAGCGCTATCGACAAAGTAACTTGGTGTGGCAATTAGTAAATTAACATTCACTTGTTGTCCTGGTGCAACTTTGCTGTTATCAACGCTAAGTTTTACGACTAATGCTTTCGCTTTATCTATTGGAGTCTCAGCAGCTAAAGCGACGTTAGATACGAAAATTAGTATCAAGATCACTGCTAAGCAGTAAGGTAATCTTACCCAGTAATGTCCCTGTTTGTTCGAAATAACTTTTATAACGTATTGAGATAATGATGAAATATTCATTGCATGTCCTCGTTATCTCGATTGAATTCCGATAAAAATTTGAGCCGAATAAACTGACGCGGATCTCGGCTTATATCCCGAAGCCATTGCTCTGTCGCGGCGCTACTTTTTAGAATGTCAGCGGCTTTTAAGGTGGATTTAGGCAACTCTCCTATGACTTTTTTCTTGCTACCATCGGCGATCTCATTGGCATCCTTAGGAGGTGGCTTGCCATTTTTAGAGGGCGGATTAGTGCTCTGATATGATTCGCTTAAACCGTTTATTTTGCTAATTATCTCCTCAACAATCGCTAAGTTATGCTGCGCTCCAGGGTATTTAGGTTGTAAGGTGAGAAGCCCTTTATAGAGCTCTCGAGCTGTTTTGTAGCGGCCGTCTTGGGATGCTGCGTCAGCCATGTTAAAAATGGAGTCAACATCGCCAATTTTAGAAAACTCATTTTGCGCACATTTAAAATCCTCAGTGTAATAGCATGACATTGCTTTCCAATGAGTATCGTCAAAAAGGGCCTTAGCTTGTTGATAATTGCCATTATAGACATAGATCATAGCTTGCTGATCTTTGGTTAATAGCCAATCTATTGGAGAGGCTTTGGCATGTTGAACGGGAGTCAATAGGCAGAAAAGTAACATAAAACTCCAATTAAGGGTCCAACCTTTTCTAAACCACAACAGTATTAATGAGGCCGTGGCTAACAGAAGATAGAAAGACTCATCCTGCCAATTGTTATCATCACTATTGGCTTGTAGGGGCATGTTAGCTACGGTATTGATTAAAGCCATGCTATTACTTGGCAGTCGATCTGCTTGAATGACAGGGATGCCTAGTTCGTCTGCAGTTTGTTTACCCATTTCGGTAAATGCCAAAGCTACGCTGCTAATGTGATTGTCGGCCAATAGTTTCTTTAGAGAACTCACTCCTGTTTGTAACCCGTCTGTCACTAATACCAACCCAGTGCCTTGCTTGTTCAAAGAAGGAGTTGATTTTATTCGTTTTGCCAGTTGTGCGGCATCTCCACCTTCAGTAGGCATCAATTCAGGGCTTAAATATGATAGATACAGTGAGGCCAACTCTACATCGTTAGTTGGGGGTAATAAAATATGTGTGCTACCGCTAACCGCTACAATGCTAATAGGGCGATTAACCCCATGAGTGAACAGTCGGTTAATCAAAAACTGAGCTCGTAAGTTACGATTCGGTGAAACATCTTTTTGCTTCATCGATAGCGATTGATCCATCACGATAATAAGCGGTGAAGTATGATCAGTTTCGGCGTTTTTATGCTGCCAAACAGGTTGTGCTAACGCAATGACGATAAGAACTAATATCATTGTGACCGCTAATAATGGCCCAGTGTTTTTAGTACTATTACTTTTTGTAATCAGTAACGCCATTAAATGAGGAGCGATCGCAGTGCGACTGAAAGCTTTGTTCTTAAGGCGATCTCTTGCGACGCGATAGATAACTAGTGCGGCTATAGGCATTAATAGCCAAAGAAACTGTGGCGAAAGAAAGTGAAAGTCAGTAGCAATTGAATCAAACATGCCTGTGCCTCCTCTGTTTAACTTCTAGCACCGACAACACTGTCCACATACAAAAGTAGAATGATACTAACCCTATTAGTAAGTGCGGATAGAGTAATGTTGTTGGTTGGTAGGTTTGACTACTAAATTGGCTTGGAGCAATTTGATTAACTTCATCTAATACTTGCTCTAACGCGCCTTTACTCGCAGCTATAAATGAATGACCGCCGGTTAAGCTAGAGACCAATTGGAGCGTTTTTATATCGACTCTTTCATCTTTGGCTTGCGTTTTAGGGTCGCCTATTGCGATGGTATAAATCTGTACCCCTTTAGCTTTGGCAACTTTAGCGGCTTCTATCGGCGGTAAGCTACTGGCGGTATCTGCGCCATCAGTGACCAGTAATAGTACTTTTTGTTTCGATGTTGATTTGTCGAATGTACGTAAGCTAAGCCCAATAGCATCTCCAATTGCCGTTGCTGGGCCAGCAATGTCAGTAGTTAATCCAGTTAACATCAATTGCCATGTCGCAATATCTGCGGTGAACGGCACCTGGACGTAAGCACCAGAACCGAAAGCGATTAGCCCTAGTCGATCGCCTTTTCGCTGAGCCGAAAATCTAGTTAGCAGACTTTCCAGAGCATCCCAGCGTTTAATTTTTGAAGCATTTTCACTTGGGAAATCTGCGGTGTTCATTGATTTAGATAAGTCGACAGCGACCATCAGATCACGCGCTGTTTTCTGTATCTCGAAAGATTTCCCTATTATGGCTGGTTGAGCTAAACATAGCACCAAGATTGCCCATGTAACCACTAGCGCAATTTTTTGCATACGTATTGGCTGCATAACTCTGCTAGCTTGGTGGGCTTTCTTTCCTGTAACCCTTAACAGACGGGCAAAGAAGGGAACTCGTATGGCGCGCTCACTTACTTTAAACGCAGGAGCCATAAAGTAAACAGCTAAAGGCAAAGGTAATATGAATAACCAGTAGGGGTTTAATAAAGTGATCATTTTTTTGCCTGCTGATGATGTTTAATCCAGTAGAGCGCAGTGTTGAGTAAGGCTTGATTGCTTACCTTATCGTGCTTCCAAGCTCCTTCTGATTGGAAACTCACTTTAATGAGTTGGCTGGCTAAGTGTGTATCAAACTGATTTTTGCAAACTTGCTGATTTAAAAATGTTGCCCAATCGTCCCCCATTAAGCTAGCGATCGCTTGATCTGGGTATGCATGCATTGCAGTGTGCTTTAACACTAAAGGTATTGAGGCAATCATCAGTTCGTTACTGGTTTTTCCGTAGCGTTTTAGGTCTTTGAGGGCATCACGTCGATAGGCATTTAATTTCCAATTACGGTAGCAACGGTAGACAACATATAGGCTCAATAGAATAAATAGCATTACAATCATTTTTGCTACGGGCGTTTGAGGTAATAATGACACAGGGTGTGGCATTATCATGGGCTGAAAGTCAGTAAGCATATAATTACCGAAGTTTTCAGGCTTTGGGATTGAAAACCAGCTCATTTTCTACCGCCCATCAATAAAGTCGTCAACTGTTTTTGGGATGGTTCAATGGTGTTTAATGTGCCGAAAGGTAGCTGCGTTGCCCGCAGTGCTTGGCGTAAGTTGCATATGCGCTTTGCACTATCTTGTTGAAACTTATCAGCGTCTACAGCATTGTTAGTCAGTTCATACTGTAGATTACCATCTGAAATAGCCAAGCCTTCAGCACGGCGGTAATCTAGCTCAAGCTCATCATTGACGAGCAGCATTATAATATTGTGTTTAACGGCAAGCTGCTTTATAAAAGCAACGTCCGTCGTAGTAAGTCCCTCTCCGTCTGTGATTACCACTAATGTTCCGCTGCGTCCCAAAAGCACACTAGCGTCTGTTAACTGTTTAGTGATTGATGGAGTAGGCTTTAGCGGTGCAGTAAAGTTCTTTAGCTGTTTGTTAGCCGTGGCTAGTTGATTTAAGTAGCTTAATATACCGATAGAGCTTCGATTGGGCATTTGCACTCTGACTTGTTGATCTTCAATGATTAAACCACCAACACGATCACCTCGCTCCAATAGTAGCCATGCCATAAGTGCTGCTATTTCGGCTGCAATAACAGATTTAGTATAAACCTGACTGCCAAATAGCATCGTTGAGCGCTGGTCACATAAAATTATCGCGGGTCTGTCTGTTTCTTCAGTAAAAACCCGCACCAATTTTTTGTCACTGCGAGAGGAGGCCTTCCAGTCAATATCTTTCAAGCTATCGCCAGCGCGATATGAGCGCAGTTCTTCAAAATCGAGTCCTTGACCACGCAATTTAGAACGATTGCGCCCGGCTAATATGCCTGAGGGCTTGAAGGTTGTGCACAACGACATTTTTTTTACTATCTTGCGTAACAGAATCAAATGCTTTTGATCTACAAAAAGTCGATTATCCATGGAACTATCTCAACGTTTAGGCGACGGGAACACGCTTGATGATCTCAGTAACGACATCCTTTGCTGATATACCATCTGCAATAGCGTCATAACTTAAGATAAGTCGGTGCCCCAAGACACTATTGACGACAGCCCTTACATCGTCAGGATCGACATAATCTTTGCCTTTAATAAATGCATGTGTGCGAGCGCATTTTTCCAATGCGATTGTTGCTCTTGGGCTTGCGCCAACTTGAATCCAATTTTTTAGCTCACTGTCTTTAAATTGTTGTGGGAAACGAGTCGTCATCACAATATCGACTATGTACTGTTCAAGACTGTCAGAGGTAGAAACGTTTAAAATCGCTTCACGGGCTTGTAGCAGCAAAGATTGTTCAATTGAAAAGTTCGGTTTTTGTTGGAGGGCTTCACTCTTTACTAAGCGTAAAATATCTAGTTCAGCTTCTCTAATTGGGTAATCGACGGTAATCTTCATTAAGAACCGATCTAACTGGGCTTCAGGCAAAGGGTAAGTCCCTTCTTGTTCTATAGGGTTTTGTGTGGCGAGCACCATAAATAATTCGGGAAGTGGATGTGTTTTTCCGCCGACTGTAACTTGACGCTCTTCCATGGCTTCGAGTAAAGAGGATTGTACTTTTGGCGGGGCACGATTAATCTCGTCAGCAAGTAAAATATTAGTGAAAACAGGGCCTTCTTTAAATACCATTGTTTCAGAACTATCAAGTGTTTCATAGCCTATTACATCACTTGGCATTAAATCGGGTGTGAATTGTACGCGTCCGAGTGAAGCATCCAAACAATTTGACAATGCTCTTACAGAACGGGTTTTTGCGGTTCCTGGCAGCCCCTCAAGTAATACATGCCCTTCGGCAACTAAAGCTATAATAAGTGCATCGACGACATGTTGCTGCCCAACTACTTGTCTGCTTAATGCTAAAGACAATTGCTGTAGCGAATCGGATAATGATAATTTCGACATGTAAATATCTCTATCTTGTGTTTATATAATTAAAAATGCCTATCAAACAGTGAGGGTATGTTTTAATCTATATTTCTAAGGTGTAAATCACTCAGTAATAAAATTAACTTATCTAATGATTTAAGCACTTACGTGAGCACTAAGGTGGTTCATGTTGTTCAACTAAATTTAGTTAATCACTTACTGAATATTTTTTCTTTGCATTTATTAAATAACCTTATAACAATTTCTAGAAGGTTGTTTGCAGGGTATAAGCCTAATGCCAGTTTGTTGGTTAATCAATTGAACCATATTTAAATGTGAATTAAATGTGAGTTAATTAACTATTTTATTCTCTATTGTTTATTGAACATTTGTTTAGCTGAATGAAACTAAATTCACTATTAACCGAGAGTGTTTTTTTCTTCTAAATATTTACATTAATATCCACCTCGAATTGAATTTGGAGTGATTTGTTTTTTAGTTGACTCCACAATAAATAGAACATCGAGATGCCGACAGTAAGTTTATATACAAACATTACTGCCAATTTGCGTAAGAGTAAGGCATCGAGTGTTCACTTAAGTTAATAGAGAGAGATGCACATGAATATTCCGAGTAGAAAAACACTACTTTCAACCGCGATGCTTGCCTTATCAGCATTTTCGTCAATGCATGCTGTTGCAGCTGAAGCTCCAGCGCCGAAATCGAATCAAAAACCTAATATCCTAGTCATGTGGGGCGATGATATAGGTACCTGGAACATCAGCTATTGGAATCGTGGCTTGATGGGGTATGAGACATCAAACATCGACCGTATTGCCAATGAAGGTGTTGCATTCACTGATTACTATGGCGAGCAATCTTGTACTGCTGGTCGAAGTGCGTTTATTACTGGCCAAGATGGATTAAGAACAGGCATGACAAAAGTTGGCCTTCCAGGAGCGCCTCAAGGTATTGCTGATGATGATTTAACCATCGCTGAAGCACTTAAAAACCAAGGCTATATGACGGGGCAATTTGGTAAAAACCATCTTGGTGACCGCGACCGTGACTTACCTACAAACCACGGCTTTGATGAGTTTTATGGTTTCTTATACCACTTAAATGCTATGGAAGAGCCAGAGCATGATTTCTATCCGAAAGATCCAAAGTACCTTGAAAAATATGGTCCACGAGGCGTCATTTCGGCCAAGGCTGATGGTGAGGTAAAGGATACAGGACCGCTAACGGTAGAGCGCATGCGCACTATTGATGACGATGTGACCGCTCATGCCATTAAATTTATGGACAAAGCACAAGCTGCACATAAACCATTCTTTGTGTGGTGGAACTCTTCTAAGATGCACTTCAAGACTCACATAAATCCTAAAGATAGAGGTATTTCAGGACAAGGTTTCTATAATGACGCCATGATGGCTCATGATAGAAATGTAGGAGAACTACTTGATTATCTTGATGATAATAAGTTGAAGGACAATACTATCGTTATGTACGGTACCGATAATGGTCCTCACTTTAATGCGTGGCCAGATGGGGCTATTACGCCTTTCCGAGGCGAGAAAGAGACAAACTGGGAAGGCGCTTATCGCGTTCCTGCATTTGTACGTTGGCCTGCCGGTGATTGGAGCGGTGGTCGAGTGCTAAATGGCATGGTTTCAGGGCTTGATTTCCTTCCGACCCTTACTGCAGCGGCTGGTGATAGCAATATTAAGCAAGACTTGTTGAAAGGCGGTTATAAAGCCAATGGTAAAGAGTTCAAGATCCATCTTGATGGCTTTAACATGAATGATTATTTTGCAGGTCGTACGAAAGAAGATCCTCGTAAGCAGGTCATTGAATATAACGCTGACGCACAAATCGTAGCTATTCGTTATAACCAAGCAGATTATGTTGGCGGTGGTAAAGATCACTCTACTGACTGGAAGGTTGTTTACGGTGAGCAAAGAGCGAAAACGATGGCTCTTTGGGCTGAACCGTTTACCTGGTTGCGTTTACCTAAAATCTTTAACCTAAGACAAGATCCATTTGAGCGTGCCGATCACAACTCGAATAACTATTGGTCTTGGGAGCTTGATAATGTCTTTGTATTTTATAAAGCCAATGAGCTAGTAAAAGAGCACTTAGCGACTTATAAAGACTTTCCACCATCACAGCGCCCGGGTTCATTTACAATGGATGGTGCAAGTGAATCAGTATACAAAAACTTTGGCATAGGAGCTGGTGGTTCAAAAACGGATACTAAATAACCTGTAATAGCAGGAAACTAGAGGATTCTCTAGTTTCTTGCTCATCATCCTTAAATAGGTACTCCTTATGTTTAAACACCTTATATTGGCGACTTTGTGCATTGCTCCTTTTGTCCAAGCGGGCAGTGCCCCTCAAACATTATCTATGCATGGAGCTGACGTTTCGGCTGTCCGAACCGAGAACGTCGCAGTTTCAGTCCAGCACTCTTCCGACGTGCAAAGTGCGGTGTTGGAAAATATTAATCGCTTTAATGGCTATGAGCAAACAGCTGGACAAGTTTCTCGCAGTCTATCAAGTCAGAATATGCAGCAGGCAAGTGAGCAAGATAAGTCCAACGTTTATAGTAATAGCATGCCTGTACACAACTTACCTAAAGTTAGCGTCGAGTCGGACAAGCAGCTTAACGATATTGTACCTGCAAAGACTGCAGCAATGTCCGCTAGCTCTAGTGGCGTTAGCCGCAATCAGTTCGATGCGATATCGGTGTTATTAACTAGCACTGGTTTCAGTAGTGAGCAAAAAATTAAGTTGATACAGGTTCTAAGCCGATAAACTCTATCAGTAAGGTGTAGCCTCTGACTAATCGATAGAACCAAGAAGAAATTCAGCTGACGATACTTGGCAATATCTCGGTATCTAGTTGAATCACTCTTAGTTGGTGCCAATTAAATACCATTCAATCCATATTTTACTTGAGTTGATTGTTCAAAAATTAACTAGCAATTATCATCTCTCCCATCAAATTAACAGACAGATGAAGATCCTTATGAGTAGCAACAATACAGTTCTAAAAGCAGGTCCACAGTTTAATGGTAAAGCCTCAAAACGCATGCATGTAATGGCAAAGCCTATCGGCGCTTCATGTAACCTTGACTGTGATTACTGCTACTACTTAAGCAAAGAAGATCTGTTGGAATATAAGAAGGGATGCTCACCGCAATTAAGTGACCATGATCTTGAAGTATTTATTCGCAGCTATATCGAAGGACAAAATACACCGGAGATTATATTTTCATGGCAAGGCGGCGAAGCGACAATGCTAGGGATCCCTTATTTTGAAAAAATTGTAGAATTACAGAAAAAATATAAACCTGAAGGCGTTATTATTTCAAATGATCTACAAACTAATGGCATACTTATAAGTGATAAGTGGTGCGAGTTTTTAAAGAATAACAACTTCCTTGTTGGGTTAAGTATTGATGGTCCAGAGTTAATCCATAATAGTTATCGTACTACTAAATCTGGAAAAGGTTCATTTAGACAAGTCATGCGAGCAGTTGAATTACTGCATAAACATCAGGTTAAATTTGCGACGTTGACCTGTGTCAATAACATAACCAGTCATAATGCTTTAACGGTATATCGTTTTTTACGTGATGAAGTTAAGTCGCCACAGATGCAATTTATTCCTATTGTTGAACCTAAGACGTTTCGCTCTACGGCTCCTCATACATGGGCGAGCGATGAACGATTAATACAAGGCGATGCTAGGTTAAATCCGGCCCATAAAGAGTCGATAGTTGAGTCATTTTGTGTCGCAGATGACGCATGGGGCAACTTCCTGATTACAGTATTTGATGAATGGATTCAAAATGATGTAGGGACTGTCTTCGTTCAATACTTCGAAGCCTTTTTAGAGACTTGGGCTGGCAGAAGAAATCCATTATGTACACTGGGGGAAATGTGTGGCAAAGGCTTAGCAATGGAGCCTAATGGCGACGTTTTTAGCTGTGATCATTATGTTTATCCCGAATACAAGATTGGCAATATAAACGATAAAACACTTGAATCAATGGCTTACTCTAGTCAGCAGCAGCAGTTTGGGGTATCAAAAACCAAGTCATTGCCAAGCCAATGCCAGCGCTGTGAATATCAATTTGCTTGTTTTGGTGAGTGTCCTAAAAACCGCTTCATTCGTACCAAAGATGGTGAAGATGGGCTTAATTATTTATGCGCAGGTTGGAAGAAGTTTTATACCCATGCAGATGCGGGGCTGGCGTATATTCTACGTACACTTAACTACCCGGTAGCTCGCGGTAAATACAGTGACCGAGAATTAATTAACAAGCAATTGCAAGCCAGAGCATAACGGGTGATTGATGATGAAAAAGCAGATCATAATGGCTGTTTCAATGCTGCTAGTGTCATTTGGCACTCAAGCTAATGCAGAAGAACCGCCGACAAATTATCGGCCTAATGTCGAAGAGCCTGCCTACATTGCTCAGGATAAAGCACGGACAGTCGATGAAAGGGTAATTGCACTTGAGTCTTTACGAACGCGACCTTCAAAAAATGGTTTGGTGGCTGTAGCTAGAGCTTTGAAGGAAGACAACCCTCAAATAAAGCAAGCTGCTATTATCGGTAGCACTGGTTTTTCTATTGCATTGCGCTGGAAAATGCTTACTCCTTTATTGGCTGATTCAAATACGGCGACTAGCAACGAAGCACTATTTAATTTGTTATCGGGTGGGCAAGAGTTTACCGCTGAACAAAAAGAGATTATCAGGCCTTACTTAGCTGGACTTGAACAATATTTGTTAGAGGACAACACATCATATGCACGATTTAGGCTGGCAAGGTTTTATCAGTTAACCGCAGATAACAAAAAAGCAATTTCGTTGTTTAAGCAATTAACGTTGGAGGTACCCACCAATCAAGCTGTATGGGTCAGTTATGCAGAGGTGTATCATAAACAAGGTAAAGATAAAGCTAGCTTGGATATTTTGAATGCAGGACTAAAGAGTAATCCTAACTCGTCACAGTTGCATTATGCCAAAGGACTGGCTTTGGTGAGAGACAAAGAGAAACGGCTGGCACTGGAACAGATAAAAGTCGCGGCCATACTCGCTGAGTCAAATAGTTACTATTGGTATTTGTACGGAGTAATGCAAAAAGAGTTCGATATTGCCGCATCAGTGCCTTTGTTTGAGCAGGCGTATCAGTTGTCTGGTGCTCCAGAACAAATGTATGCACTGTGCGAAGTGTATTTAGAAACTGACAATATAAATGCAAATGCTTGTTTGGCTGAACTCAAAAAGGTGGCGCCTAAAAATGCTATTGAACAATTATTACAGAAGTTAAAGTCGTGAGTTTGTTTGATATACAAATTTACCGCAGTGCTATTTAAAGAATGGGAATAACATGAACATTAGACTCAAACGTGCATCGATGAAACTGCTGCTATGCATTGTTAGTATACTACTGGCAAATAGTGCCTTCGCTGACGTTGGAATGATCACAGCCACTAAGGCCGAGCTATCCGCTGTTAGTTCTGTAAACTCTGCTTACTATGATGCTTTTAAGAACAAAGCGGATGAAAACTGGGTTTACCAGCTCATGGATGAAAATTTACTAGCGCCGAAGTGCTATACCTCTAAAACAGAGTCTTTTGCTGTCGGTGATAGGTATGAGCATAAAAATATACAGATGCAATGTATTCAGATTGGAAAATCGACTCGAATATTTTGGCCTGTACGCTGGGTACAGCATTGCGAACAAGTCAATCCTAATTTTGGAATGTGTGCGATGGATAATATTCAAAACGAACGCAAATAGTTTGCTAGCTTATCTGAGTTCAACCTATATCTAAGTTAGCGAAGTGCTGCTGTAGTTTCAATGAGCGCTTCTCTAAGCCATTTATTCCCGCCGTCATGTCGCTGCGAGTGATGCCACGTCATATAAATGGGGACTTTTTTAGATGCAAAGGGCAGAGGGAATATATTCAGATCTAACGCATCACACATTTTGTTTGCATGCCAGCTACTCGTTACGCAAATCCAGTCAGTTTGCGATGCCATCACTAATGCAGTACTAAGTGAGCCTGTGGCATAAGCGACTTTTCGATGGGGTATATCTTCATCAGCTAATGAGCTAAGAACGTAATTATCGAGCGTTTTTGTAGACCAGAGGAGATGATATTCATTAAAAAAGTCTGTGAGGGTTAACTTGTCTTGGATTCGCGGGTGGTGCTTACTGACAGCGACAACCAATTGCTGTTCGAATAAGAACTGATTATGGTAACCATGATCTTCTAATAGTGCAGTTGCAAGAATAAGGTCTACCTTACGGTGGCGTAAGTCATCTTGTCTTTCATGATAATATTGATGCTCCACATCGGCCTTAATCATGATGTTTGGTGCATGTTTTCGTTTATAATCCACAATTGGAGGAACAACGATAAGATCTATATCTTTGTGACTGGAAATACGGAAAGTTCGTTGACTGGTTAATGGGTCGAAATCTTGCCGGGATATGGCACCATTAAGCAGCAATGATAATGGTTCTTGGATCTCTACATGTAACTCTATGGCAAAATTTGTCGGCGCTATTCCGCGGCCTTGTCGGATAAAAAGCGGATCTTGATATTGGTCTCTAAGGCGGTTTAACGCATGACTCACTGCGGGAGCCGTGATCCCCAAAATATCAGCTGCATCATTAACACTTTCACTCTTCATTACTGCATCAAACGTCTTTAATAAATTTAAATCCATACTCTTCTCTTTTCCTATCTGCTCTTGAACAGATTATAGTTTGTTGTTGAATAAAGCTATCTGTCTTTGCTCCAGTGTCAAAACCAAAATCTTTTATGTTATCAGAGTTAGATAATACCAATGATTAAGGTCTATGTTTACGCTTTATCACTACAGTTTATCTTATTGGTACTTGTTTCTTTCCTATGTTTTAATGCTTTATTATCAATAGTTTGATTTATTGTTGTTACAGTTTTAGCAATTGATTATGTTTAGTTTATGTATCGATTTATAACAAGACTAGAATTCCTCACCATGTTCAATACGGCAAGGCTTAATCACTACTTACTTGTCAATACTTTTACTCTCTATTCATGTTTCTCGTGTCAGTCATATTGTTAAACCGAGCATGAAATGGTTAAAAATTTATTTATGGAAGGTTTTAATATGTCAGCATCTAATTCATCAAGCGTAGAAAGTTATATCCAATTTGCTCGCAGTATTCCGCGTTTAGACGCTGAAGCGGAACGGGAGCTTGCAAAGCGTTATAGTGAAACGGGCGGAAAGTATTATTTAGATAAATTGAGCACTTCTCTACTCGGCTTCGTGCTTCACATTGCAAAAGGGTTTAAGGGTTACGGCCTACCCTTTGAAGATCTTATTCAGGAGGGAAATATTGGTTTGCTTAAAGCAGTCAAAAAATTTGATTACCACGCAGGTGTGCGTTTATCGACCTTTTCAGTTCATTGGATAAAAGCCGAGATCTGTGAGTATGTATTAAAGAACTGGCGATTGGTTAAAGTTGCTACCACCAAAGATCAACGCAAACTGTTTTTTAATCTTCGTAGTCACAAAACCCATCAGGGTTGGTTTAGTAAGCAAGAGGCAATCGCACTTGCTGAAAAGCTAGATATACCAGTCGACACCGTTGAAGAGATGGAGGCTAGAATGGCTGCACGTGATGACAATTTTGATGCAACACTTAATGAAGATGGAGAAGAGGGCGCTCAAAAATCTTTTGTCGTCGATGAATCGTCAGAACTTGCTGAGAATATTGAACAAGCGCAATGGCAGCAGCATAATAAATCCAAGCTGATGCGCACGCTTACAACGTTGAATGAACGCAGTCGTAATATTGTTCATTCTCGCTGGCTTGCCAATAAAAAAAGCACTCTTACAGAGTTGTCTGAGACTTATGCCGTGTCAGCTGAAAGAATACGTCAGCTAGAAAAGGAAGCATTTGCAGCCATTAAGCAAGCAGATGAAAAACTAATGCAGTATCACTAGCCTTAAGTAGCCAAACTGTTTTAACTATATAGATGAGGCGGCAATTGTGATTAATGATTGCTGCCTCGCTAATATCGCGCTTAAAAGTGCGACCCTAGTGTTTTTTTACTCATGTTCAATGCGTTAAGGAGATACTTACAAGCATTCAACGTTGTTATTTATTGGTAAATAAATTAGCTTACTGGGAAGTTTGTTTTCTAAAAAGCCCGAGCAGAAAAGTACGGGCGAAATCACTACTCTTTACCAGCAAGGATCTAGGCAATGGACGCTCAACGCCCTAATTTCATCTATCCCCCCGGCTCAATGTTAATGCACTCGCCACTCATTTTAAGTAAAGCTGATATGTACGGCTTTTTTATGAAAGGAAAAATGGCCAACCTACAGTGCTCTATTGATAAGTGCCTTAATCAAGTGGCAGGCAGTGCGATGTACTTTAAAGTGCTCTCGCCTTATGTGTTAACCAGTTTTACTCGAGTGGATAAAGCTTATTCTGAATTCCCTGAAGATAGAGAAAAGGGCTGGATCCAAGAAACAGACATTGTTACTTGGGTGATGGTAGGCCGCCAAAATAGTAGTGACAGTGATGATATCAGCCACGTCTATTTTCATCCGCTGCATATTTTTGTTAATGACGCCATGGCACTCATCAATGGACGCGAGTTGTTCGGTTACCCTAAGTACATGTGTGAATACGAGATGCCTGAAGTTGGAGAGCCGCTAACTAAGCTCAGCCTTTCTGCTAAGAGTTTTAAGCATTTCTCACAAGATAGTGAATTGGCAATGCATCCGTTATTAAGTGTTGACTGCGAAGCCGCTGAAGAACATCAGCTCTCAACTATAGAGGCAATAGGACAGACTTGGGATCTATTTAAAGCGCAGACTGACTTTATTCCAGAACTCGATAAATTGGGCGAGCAACAGTTATTTAGTTTGTTATTTAAACCTGCCATAGACCAGGTATTTTTAAAGCAACTGCCTGACAGTGCTGGCGATAAAGCCGTTTACCAAGCAATTACAGCAGCGCCGGCTAAAGTCAATAAAGTACACTCTATTTCTTTACTAGAAAATGATTTGCTGGCGACTGTGTTTGATAATGCCTCCTTTTCATTTAAAGAGTCGTTAGGCGTTGAACTGGGTGAACAAAATGTATTGCTGCCTTACCACGTTAACTTTGACTTTGAAGTTCCACAAGGTGAAGTATTAGTTGATAACTCAACCATAAAGAAAGAAAAAATCGCTATTTTAGGTGGCGGTGTGGCGGCAATGACAGCTGCGGCGTGCTTAACCGAGCAGCCTGGTTGGCAGAACCGCTATGAAATTGATGTCTATCAGATGGGCTGGCGAATTGGCGGTAAAGGTGCCAGTGGACGTAATGCTGAAAAAGGTCAACGTATTGAAGAGCATGGCCTGCATATCTGGTTTGGTTTTTACCAAAATGCTTTTAATTTGATGCGTAAGGCTTATGAAGAACTTGATAGGCCCGCTGGTACGCCGTTAGCCACTTTCTTAGATGCCTTTAAACCACATAATTTTATTGTATTGCAAGAGGATGTTGGCGGCGACTCAGACAGTTGGCCAATTCAGTTTCCAGAGCGCAGTGGGATCCCAGGAGATAGCACTGAAGTATTAACGCTTTGGAAAGTCGTCAAGGCAGCCTTTAGCTGGATCCGTCATTGGCTAACTGAGATGGATGACTTGCTTGATGCCCTGGAAGATGAAGACACCGCTAAGACGCAAGAGTCAGCCAGACCGGTTCACTGGTTTAGCCGTGAATGGTTTGAAGAACTAAATGACAAAATAGAAGACTCGATAGATGATGCTAAAGAGAGCTTGTCGTCACTGGCCGATAAACTTGAATGTCATTTTAATCAAATGATTGGCCGAGATTGTAAAGCGCATCATCATGATACTGAAGATGAGGGCGGCTTTGTTGAATCTGCAGTGGATGCATTTAGGTCACGCTTAGAAGAGCGTTTTGTTGATAAATTAGAGAATAATGATGAACTGCGTAGATTATATATTGCAGCAGATCTGGGTTTAACCATCTTAAAAGGCATGTTCGTTGATGATGTATTTAAGCATGGCTTTGATGTTATTAACGATTATGACTACCGCGAGTGGTTAACTAAGCATGGTGCGAATCAAACCTTTACTGTCGATTCTGCGCCAGTTCGTGGTTTTTACGATCTGGTGTTTGCCTATGAAAAAGGCAATTTCGATAATCCTAACTTGGAAGCTGGTACCATTATCCGTTCAATGATGCGGATTGCACTGTGCTACCAAGGCGGGGTGATGTGGGAGATGCAGGCTGGCATGGGCGATACCGTCTTTACGCCTTATTATGAAGTGCTTAAACGTCGTGGGGTTAATTTTCACTTCTTTAATCAGGTCGATAACCTAGAGTGTGTTAACCACAGTATTCAGGCGATAGAAATCACTGAGCAAGTGGCATTAAAACAGGGTGTTGAATCATACTCGCCACTTGTTGATGTTAAGGGGCTTGATTGTTGGCCAAGCCAACCTAAACTCGAAGAACTCGATGAAACGCAAGCGCAATTGATTAAGCAACATGATGTTAATTTGGAGCATTTCTGGAGTAATTGGCAGGAGGTTTATCAGGCCCATTATGGACAGCCATTGCCTAAAAAGCGGCTAGTAAAGGGTAAAGATTTTGACAAGGTGATATTTGGTTTGTCTATTGGTTCAGTACCTCATGTGGCTAAAGAGGTCATGGAGCAAAGTGAAGTCTTAAGCAAAAGTGTTGAGAAAGTAAAAACGGTTGCCACGCAAGCTTATCAATTGTGGCTGGATCAAGATTTAGCGGGCATGGGCTGGCCTTTAAGACCTGATAATGGCGAAGAGCCTGTACTGTCTGGTTTTACTGAACCGTTTGATACTTGGGCGTCGTTAACGCATTTGATTAAGATGGAAGACTGGCAGGGCGCTCAACCAAAAAATGCCAGCTATTTTTGCTCTGCACTACCTGTTGAGCATTACCCGCCAGCGTCTGAAACTGGTTTCCAAGCTCATAAAACATCAATAACAAAAGCGGGTGCCATAGGGCAGTTAGATAACCAAATCTATAAGCTTTGGGATAATGTACCTGCTCCAGGCAGCCAATCAGCAGTGACAACTGGCGGATTCCCTTGGCAGTGGCTTCATGATGAAAACGATGCGACTGGAGTCGCTAGATTTGATAGCCAATACTGGCGCGCTAATGTTGATCCTTCTGAGCGTTATGTAATGTCAGTAAAGGGCAGTACTCAATACCGAGTCGATACCGATGGTACCGGTATTGATAACCTGTTTGTGACTGGTGATTGGATTAAAACCGGTATTAATGCCAGCTGCGTTGAAGCGGCAACTATGGCGGGAATGCAAACATCTCGAGCGATATGTGGCTACCCTGAAGTCATTAAAGGTGAAAAAGACTTTTAGTCTGTTATTACTAGTAAAACTCCATATAAAGGGCAGGGCGTATGCTTTGCCCTTTTTATTACACTGTTAATGTTTGCAGCTACACTATTTAAAAAGATTGCCATTGCTATGGTTATTAACAGAGAGGGGGAAAGATGGCCGCAAGCGTTGATACTGCCAAGAAAAAGGTTCAATCTGTAACAAGGTCAGTGAGTCAAACATTGAAGACACAACCTACCAGTGCGGACGCCTCTTTATTTTTAAAACAGAAACTTTCAGGGAATAAGCTTGAAGATTGCCAAGCACTGCAGCAATTGTTTTCTACTGTAACCAAACAACCTGCTGTCATGTGGGGTAGCATCATAGGTTTTGGCCAATATCACTACCGCTATGCTTCTGGTCGTGAAGGAGATTGGCCGATAACGGGTTTTGCAGCAAGAAAAAATGATATCACCATATACCTTATGAATGGTTTTGGTGATTACCAAGAGATTCTACCTAAGCTTGGTAAACATAAAACCGGTAAGTCATGTTTATATATAAAGCGGTTAAGTGATGTAGATTTAGCGGTATTGACTGAATTGATCAGCGACTCAATTGCCAAAATGAAAAAACGTTACCCAGAATGAGCTTAGTTGGTAAGGTTTTCTTCCATTCAAAAAATGCGCTTCCATTAATGATGAAAGCGCACTGTTGCTAAAGCTTATCTGTTAATCGGTGCTAGTCGTTAATCTAGTAACCTATGGTCGCACTGCCTGCTCGACGTGGATCTGATGAGCCAAATATACCTTGTTCAGTCACCATGATTGATTGTGTCGATCCCATAGAGTTATTGACCTTTATCTTATGGCCTTTCTCCTCCAACAGCTGACGAGTATCGATGTTTAGCGTATGTTCCACCCGTAAGACATCAGGCAACCATTGATGGTGAACTCGAGCAGCATTGGTCGCTTCAGCGATGTTAAAGTCATGGTCAATCACGTTCATAATAACTTGCAAGGTCGTGGTGATAATGCGAGAACCACCAGGACTACCAGTAACGATATACGGTTTACCGTCTTTCATTACGATAGTCGGGCTCATGGAACTCAACGGTCGTTTTCTGCCCTCAACAGCATTAGCCTCACCACCGATTAAGCCAAAGCCGTTGGGCACTCCAGGTTTTGCGGAAAAGTCATCCATTTCATTGTTAAGTAATATGCCAGTGCCTTTGGCAACTAGGCCTGAACCATAGCTAAAATTAAGGGTATAAGTATTGGATACCGCATTGCCCCATTTATCCACCACAGAATAATGGGTAGTTTGGTTACTTTCATAGGGCGCGAGTTTGCCGGGTTTAATTTCGCTGCTAGGTGTAGCCCTATTCATGACAATTTTTTTCGAGAGTGTTTTGGCGTACTCTTTATTGGTCAAAGCATCAACCGGCACATTAACAAAGTCAGGATCGCCCAAATACTCACTGCGATCTGCATAGGCCCGCTTCATTGATTCTGTCATTAGGTGCAAAGTGGCAGCGCTGTTGTGGCCAAGTTTTCCTATCGGATATTGCTCTAATATATTGAGCATCTCGATAATATGGATACCACCTGATGATGGTGGCGGCATAGAAACGACTTGATAGCCGCGATAATTACCCGATACAGGCTCTCTTTCAATAGCTTGATATTGTTTTAAATCATCAAGCGTCATTATGCCTCCGGCGGCTTTAACAGCTGCGACGATTTTTTCGGCCGTTTCACCTTGATAAAATCCTTTGCTACCCTGTTTTGCGATTAGCGACAAGGAATTCGCTAATTCTGGTTGTTTTAAGATTTCACCGCTTTGGTAGTCAGTGTTATTTTTTTTGTAGAAAATCTCTCTAGAGCTTGGCCATTGGGCAATTCGTCTCTTTAACCCTGATAGTGAAGAAGCTAAATCAGGGGTAACGACTATGCCATTTTTAGCCAAATCGATTGCAGTTTTAGTGACCTGAGCCATGGTCATCGTGCCGTACTGCTTTAGTGCGAGCTCCATCCCCATCACTGTCCCTGGCACCCCGACTGCCAGACCGTGTTCACGGCTAAGTTTTTTTACTGCATTTCCTTTTTCATCTAGAAAAATGTCTTTGTGCGCCTTAGCTGGAGCCATTTCTCGGTAATCGATTGCAACAGTCTTATTTTGCTCAGCCAGATGCACTAACATAAAACCGCCGCCACCAATGTTACCAGCTCTTGGCAAGGTGACCGCTAGACTAAAACCTACTGCGACTGCAGCATCAACAGCATTACCGCCTTGCTTAAGTATTGCTACCCCCGCCTGGGTTGCTAATGCTTCTTGGCTGGCAACCATACCGTGTTCTGCCCAAACTGGGTGCGCGGTGGCCATATGGCTGTAGATAGAAGTCTCGGCGGCACTCACCGATAGCGGTGCGCTGGCGGTTAGTGTTAGAGTCGTGAGGGGAATTGCCATTGTAATGGCAAATGCTAAGGCCTTAAACGAGCGCATTTTCAATCCTTTGTTTATTGTCTGTAGAGGTTGATTTTCTTGGGGGAAACCCCATTCAACTCTTAAATTAGACTAGCAATGTGCCGCTTATCGGGTATAAATGCAATAGCGATAGATTAATCATCTATATTGGTGGTTAGTATTGAAAGAGCCTAAACATAACGGGAGTGATAAAAGAGTTTGGATAAGCAACAAGCCAAAGAAAGCACAGACCTAAATAATGATTTTCAGCTCAGGGCTGAATTTGTTGAGAGTATTGATGCGGTCAGTCCTAAAACTTGGGACCGATTAATGGATGATAACAATCCATTTAATAATCATGCTTATTTGGCTGCATTGGAGCGCAGTGGGTGTGTTTGCCAGCGTACAGGCTGGAAACCATTGCATCTTGTTGTGTACCACCTAACCGACATTGTCGCTGTGATGCCCTTGTATATAAAAAGTCATTCCTATGGTGAATATATCTTTGACTGGGCCTGGGCTGAAGCGTACGAAAGACATCAAATCCCCTATTATCCAAAGCTTGTCTCAGCCATTCCATTTACCCCTGTTACGGGCAAGCGGATTGGCATCGCGGCTGATATGCCTCAGCAAATTGTTTACGATGCTATTACCCAGGTGCTTGGTGATATTTCGATAGAAAACGGTTTCTCTAGCTGGCACTGTTTATTCCTCCCTAAAGCACAGTTCAGCAGTATGTCTCAAGCACATACCGCTGAGAATGCATGTTTAACAAGGCTGAGTACTCAGTTTCACTGGCACAATAGAGACTATAAGGATTTTGATGGTTTTTTAATGTCATTGACCTCGCGTAAACGTAAAGACATCAATAAAGAGCGTGGCAAACTAGCGCCACATAAGTTGAGCTTTGAGTTCGTTGCAGCCAGTGATACGACAGCAGAAATGTGGCAAAGTTTCTACGCCTGTTATAGGCAAACTTATGCGAAACGATCTGGACATGCTGGTTACTTAAATTTTGACTTTTTTGAATCTTTGTCTCAAACCATGCCTGACAATGTATTGTTGTTATTAGTGCGTGACAAGGACAATGAAATCATCGCAACAGCACTTTATTTTAGGTCTAAAACTCATCTTTATGGTCGCTACTGGGGGAGCTTGGTCGATATCGACGGCTTGCACTTTGAAGCTTGTTACTATCAAGGCATTGATTATTGCATCACTGAGAAACTACAAGTGTTTGACGCTGGCGCGCAAGGTGAGCATAAGGTGGCGCGAGGATTTGAACCTATCGCCACTTACTCAACTCATGAGATCACGCATCCAGAATTTCGCAGTGCTATTGAAAGCTTTACTCTGCAAGAGGCTGACAACATTAAGAGCTATATGCAACAACTCACTAGCAAGTTGCCTTATCGACAAGCCGCTGATTAAGCCATTAGCAAAGGTTTGTCGTTTGCAATACAGCGCGTTGATTGTTCAACCCAGTGCCAACCAAAAACCGACGCCTATCATTAATGAGCCGGCAATGCGGTTCATCCATTTGATATTATCGCCGCGACTCAAGAATACCCGTAGGCTTTTACCACCAGTGGCATAAGCCATCATACTGGTAAATTCAGTAAACATAATGATGGATAAAAGTGCCAATAACTGCGGCGCAACTTCCCGTTCAACGTTTATAAATGGTGGTAATAGAGACACCATAAACGCCCAGCCTTTAGGGTTGGCAATGGCGGTCATAAAGCCTTGAGTCATTAACTCTAAATTGCCGACACTTGGCGCTGTTTGGCCCTCAACTAAAGCCATCTTACCTTTTGAGCGCCACATATTGATGCCGATATAGGTCAGATAAGCGCCACCAACCCATTTAAGTACTGCAAAAGCCTCTGGGTAGTTCAGCATTATACTGGCAACGCCCATAACGGCCGCTACAGCCACCAGAGCAACACCGACAAGTTCCCCGGCCATCATCCACATAGTACGGCGCACGCCAATACTCATTCCCAGTGTCATTGCTAGCGTCATGCACATACCTGGGGTAATAGAGACAAAAAAGAAGGTCGGTAGAAATACGGCGAGTAGTGCAATATCGGGCATGAGGCGGCAACTCTCTTAAGTTAAAGTACTGAGGGCAGTCTTGAGACTGAGCGCCATTGTAGAGAAGATAACAGCAGTTGCAAATCGAAATTTAGTGAACGTTAGCTATAAAAAAACCAGCTTAGTCATTTGATAGACTTAAGCTGGTTTACTCTGCGAGAAAAGCAGTTTACAAAGCTACTGTTTAGAGCACACCACGGCGCTGCTGATCACGTTCAATAGACTCAAACAAAGCTTTGAAGTTACCTTCGCCAAAACCAAGATTGTTCTTACGTTGGATGATCTCAATAAAGATTGGGCCAAATAGATTCTTAGTAAAGATCTGTAGCAGATAACCCTCTTCGTCACCATCAACTAGAATTTGGTGGTGCTTAATGCGTTCACGATCTTCAGTCACCTGCGGTAACTTATCGAAAATAGTGTCGTAGTACTCAGGAATAATATCGAGGGTTTGGATTGATGATCCTTCCATAGCATCCAAAGAACCGACAATGTCGCGGCTTCTGAACGCTAAATGTTGTACACCTGGACCGTCATATTCACGTAAGTACTCATCAATTTGGTTTTTGTCATTACCTTTACCTTCATTGATTGGAATACAGAAGCTTCCATCTGGTGAGCGCAGAGCATATGACACAAGTGCTGTTTGAGAACCTTTAATGTCAAAATAACGAACTTCAGTGAAACCAAAGATATCTTTATAAAAGTTAGACCAATGTTCCATCGTGCCTTTGTAAACATTGTTTGTCAGGTGATCAACTTCAATAAAGCCTTTTTCTTGGGTGATAACTTGTTCGTCTAAATCTTCAAAGTCTGTGGCATAAATATTGTCATTCTCACCGAAGGTGTCGATGAAATAGATAAGGCTGTCACCGATACCGTATATGGCTGGGTATGGCATATCCTTTGCGTCTTCATCTGCAGGCTTTGCACCGCGAGCAACCGCGCCTTCAAAAGCAAACTGTGCATCTTCTACGCGCCAACCCATTGAACAAATTGCTGGGCCGTGGCTTTTGGCAAACTCTGCAGAAAAGCCTTTACGTTCGGTATTAAGCAGGAAATTAATATCATTCTGTTTGTAGTAGAGGATCTCTTTAGATTTGGATTTTTTCAGTAAAGAAAAACCAAAATCAATAAAAACCTGATGCATATAATCTTGCTCAGGAGTCGCGAACTCAGTAAATTCGATACCGAGTAAGCCAAGTGGGTTTTGTTCGCTTGCCATTGTTATATCCTTTATCAATTCTTAGTCGCCATTACGTTGATGGCTGTTGCTCTTGGTTAAGTTTAACTTTCAATCCAAGAACGGTTGTAGTCGATGCTCATGCAGTTCTTTACATGTTCAGTCAATTTGAGTGGGGCGAATGTATCAACCATCACTGCGTATTCGTAGGTTTCTGTTTTGCCTATTGAGGCTTCAGTTTTGCCAGGTTGTGGTCCGTGTGGTACACCTTTTTGATGCAGAGTCATATAACCCGCTTCGATACCTGTGCGGCTCATAAAGTCACCGTCGACGTAGTAAAGCACCTCATCGCTATCGATATTGGAGTGGTAATAAGGCGCTGGGATCGATTGTGGGTGGAAATCATAAGGGCGCGGTACAAAGTTACAGATCACGAAGTTATGTGCTGTAAACACTAAGTGGTCAGAAGGTGGAAGGTGGATCTTACCGACCTTAGGGGCATATTCTTGAATATTGAACGCCCATGGATAGACACAACCATCCCAACCGACTAAATCAAACGGGTGCCACTCTAAAGCGGTTAGCTGATACTTATCACCAAATTTACACACTAATGAGAAGTTACCTTTCTCAACAACAGCATCTTGCAAAACCGGCGTGCGTATATCTCGCTCGCAGTAAGGCGCTGACTCAAGCATCTGCCCATATTCATTTCGAAAGTGTTTCGGAACCTCAACCATGGTCGAAGACTCGATGACAAACAGGCGAGCTGCCTTATAGTCATCAAATTTAAGTTGGTAGGTAGTCCCTCTTGGAATGATGAGATAATCCCATTTCTTAACTGCTAGGGCACCGTACTCACTGAGTAACGTCCCTTCGCCTTCGTGAACAAAAAGTACTTCATCCGCATAAGCGTTACGATAAAACTCGTCGGTATCTTCAGTCACTTTAGCGGTGTACATCGCCACGTCGTTATTGAAGAAAATCTTATTGCGGGCACTAAAGAAGTTACCTTGGCAATCAGCTTGTTTAGTATCTAGCTTATAATTTTGTACTAAAGAGTCTTGCCAGTCTGCACCATGGCTTAAGCTATAAGGCGCAACTTCTAATGCCTTTGTTGGCATGTTGTGGTGATACTTATTCGAATAGATATTGGAAAAGCCATGGGTCGAGAACAGCTCTTCACGATAAAGCTCCCCATTGTCTTTTTTGAATGTGATATGACGCTTGGTAGGGATCTCTCCCTGCTTCACATAAAATGGCATACTGGCTTTCCTTTCTGTGTGCGTTCGCACTTATTCTAATAATGTGATCTTGTTATCAATTTAGTTGCTAACAACAGCAAAAAAAAGAATAATAATTAACCTAACTCCATCTGTTTTTTAGATGGTATGTTTATGTTTACGTTAGGAGAGCAATATGCGCATTGATGTTGATGCATTTAAGGTGCTGCAAGTGCTAGTAGAAGAGGGCAGTTTTGCTAAGGCTGCAGAGCGATTACATAAAGCGCAGTCAGCGGTAAGCTATCAGGTTAAAAAACTTGAACAGCACTTAGGTGTAAAGCTTTTCTGTCGGGATCAATACCGCGCTGAATTAACACCTGAAGGTAAAGTTATCTTGGCTGAAGGGCAAAGATTGCTGCAGTACCTAACAAATATTGAACATTTAGCGAGCAGGTTTAGTGAAGGCTGGGAGCCTAAACTTGAGTTGGTGGTTGACGGTGCATTACCTATGAAGCCGATTATGCGCGCCCTGAAAAGAATGGCTGAACAACAGATCCCAACAAAAGTGCAACTCAATATGGAGTTCTTAGGAGGAGTTCAGGAGCGTTTTGAGCGTGACAGTGCTGATCTAATGTTGGTGAAAGATTATCGAACGGGTCCAAATTATCGACCACAGCCTTTGCCTAAAATCACCAGTATATTGGTTACCGGCGCTAATCATCCATTAGCCAGTGAGAAAAGTATTAGTCTTTTTGAATTGCAACGTCATGTTGAGCTCACCATTGAGGACTCTTCACCTGAAAAACTGCACCGAGATGAATTGCAATTTGGTGGTGATAAAGTTTTCTACTTGTCTGGTTTTATCATGAAAAAAAATGCGCTTTTAATGGGATTAGGCTTCGGTTGGATGCCCGATTTTTTGATTACTGACGAGCTTGATAATGGTCAATTAATTGAAGTTGATTTTAGTGGTGGTAACCGTTTTAGTTTCACTCCTCAGCTGGTATCGACGATGGAGCGTCCGTTAGGTAGAGCTGGGCGCTTATTTACCGAATTGATTATGGAAGAGTTTGCAGCGGAAGATATGACAAAGTTAGTTGAGTAATTTTAATTGCCCTTGTCCTCTTCCCGATCGACTTAAAGATCCTAGATTCATTTAGGCGAGGCATTGATTGCCACTAATGGATGCCCCTCGGCAAAATCAATAACACCGAGTTTTACTAAACGCAGCCTATCATAGTAGGCTCGGTGCCAGCCCACTTCGTTGTTGCACTGACTTAAAAGGGAATCACCGTTTCTACGTCGATACATCTAGCGTTTAACTGGCAAAAGGCCTTTAAAATGAGTATCGACATGTATAGCAGTATAGACAAGTAGCTAGTTATCTTTGACCAGAATATCAATAATCTCGCGGGTTTTATTATTGACCTTAATTGGCACATCATCAATGTCTATGACAACATTTCCATTAGAGTCGATAGGCGATGTGACTCTACCTCGAGAGAATAGCTCGTCACTTAGTCTGTCGCCTCGCGTTAGCTTTTTTTGCCAGCCAGGCGGTAATGGCTCTCCTCGGTCAACTTTCTTTTGCAGGCCATAGGGTAGTGTTTGCTGCTTGTTTTTACCTTTTTGTTTGTCACTTTTATCATGTTTGTCAGATCCATACACAGAGCTGCTGCTGATGACTAATGCGAGTAGTACAAATACAATCCTGTTGATTTTTAACTTCATAGTACGCTCACCGCTGTTATTCATTACGACTAAGTATAGTCAATGCAGATTGCATTGGCATTTTGCAAACAAGGATCAAAAGTCATGTGACTGGTGAGGAATCACCTGTATATATAGAAGGGAACCGTGGCCCATATTATTAAAATTCGCAAGTTTTTAGCTTGGTGTAATGGGCTGAGATAACTCTTTTCAGCCTGTTTTATAAGCACTTAACGGTGACTTCTTGTTGTTAAGTTTGCGTTCAGTTTACATCAATTAGAATAACCTCATTGAAAACTGGTATGCCTTATGCAGATATCAATTATCTACATAAATAGTCTTCTCTATATTAAAGAGCAGCATATGGCCAGTTCTAAACGGAGGTATAGTATGAACAACTCAACAATACAGAGCCACGCAGCTGGTCTATATAAAGAGTATGCTCAAGATCTTGTTATTGGTAATCATTTTGTTTCAGACAAGCGTTTACAAGAGTTTGTTGCCGATCTAGACCGTGATGGATTATTGCTTGAAACATTTAAATGGGATGAGTGGTACAACAATAGCTATATGGTTGACCGTCCTGAATATATAGCAGACGCCACACTATATGAGTGTCAGCTGTTAGTCACAGCGATGTCTCGCTTAGACAGGTTTAGTCCTGGTGTACTCAGTAATATGCGTCAACAAGGTGTATTAAACGCCATTGTAGAGCGTTTTAGAGTGTTATCGTTTCAGCCCGCGATGTAAATTAGGTTGAAATTTAGAATATAGAAAAGCCGCATTATGCGGCTTTTCTGCTTTTAAGCTTTAATTATTGGCGAGATTAATCAGCAAAAGGCACTGGGCGAGGTGTCTCTGCAGTCGATGGCGGCAGAATTGGCAGTACAATTTGTGGTTGTTCACCGGTCAAGGAATTCAAAAACGACACCATTTGTTTTGTTTCTGTTTCTGTTAATGCCTGACCCAACTGGATATCAGCCATGGTGTTTACGGCTTCAGCCAATTCCCAAACACTACCATCGTGGAAGTACGGGTAAGTGAGTTCAATATTTCTGAGTGTTGGCACTTTAAATACAAACTTGTCGGCTTCTTTTCCGGTAACCCCTTTTCGTCCTTCAGCAGGGTTATTAGTGTGGAAAGGTTTAACAAGCCCCATCTTCATATACATGGTGCCACCAACTGCTGGGCCGTTATGACAGCTTACACAACCTTTGTCTTTAAATAGTTGGTAGCCTGCTTTTGCATCGGCATCGATAGCATTTTTATCACCGAGTAAAAATTTATCGAATGGGGCATTAGGGGTGACGAGTGTCTTTTCAAATTCTGCAATGGCATCAGTGATCTCTTCAATTGTAATGCCATCGTTTTGGTAAACCTGCGCAAATCTGGCTTGGTAAGCTGGCATGGAACGAATAGTATCTACCGCCAGTTCGTGGCTGAAACCCATCTCTTTAGGGTTAGCGATAGGGCCGCCAGCTTGCTCTTTAAGATCTTTCGCTCTTCCGTCCCAAAACTGGGCTAAGCCATACTCAGCATTTAATACTGTTGGAGAGTTTATTGGTCCTTGTTGCCAGTTATGTCCGATTGAAGTTGGTAAAGCATCAACGCCACCAAGTGAAAGGTTATGGCATGAGTTACAAGAGATGAACCCAGACTTTGAAAGTCTAGGTTCAAAAAATAGCATTTTACCAAGCTCTACTTTTTCTGGGTTGGTGATGACTGCAGCGGGTATTATCTCGATAGGTTCGCTTGTAGCAAATGCAGTTGCAGAAAAAACTGTGGTCATGGCGATGGTAAGAATTGTCAATTTGGTCATGGTGCGCCCCTATAAACTTACTTAATGTATGGTTATTTGTGGGGCTATATTAAGTTATTATTTTTATTGAAGATAATTCTTTGAATCGATTGAGACTATCGCTAGTTTGGATTGATTTAATGGGATCTTAGTCGCAGTAGAAATCAATTTTGCTTGCTAGGGTGAGCGGTCTCTGTTGCAGAGTGTAACGTTTGTCTCTAGAGCCTATTACGCGAAACACAGCGAGATAACATATGGGTTATTATCGTTTCAGTCTACGCAGTAATATCTTTCTATCAAGCCATCGAGCTGTGCTGCTCATATGGTTTTGACTTTTTTTAAGCCAATGCTTAGCCCAAGTGTATTCTAAGCTTAACACTGCTAAACCTATCGGTAGCAATAACCAAGCTGGACCTGGCAATATGATTAGGGCTGCGCCTGTTAATGTTAGTAATCCACCAACGACAGTTATCAGTGTTTTCTTTAGCATTAGATCCTCCCTTTACTTTGTTAATGATGGCTTTTGCATATTAAACTGCACTACAACTGCGGTTTAGAATGTTAATTGTACTTATTGAGTATATGCCCATTTTCCTTTCAAAGGTAAAAGCAACTGTAACAATTCCTGTTTACGATCTCATCTCAATATTAGATGCAAACAATAGTGAATCGTTAACGTTACAACGCCTAATCTCTTGCTCTGATTTTTGCAGTCCAAAGCCCGAATCTTGGTTATATCGCTATGATTGACTAGAATCTTTGATAGGTTCGCTAATGTTAATCCTGTTAGCTAGACGGTGAAAGAGGCTCATTAAGTGACATGTGTAGTTATGTTTTTAATATTATTCAACGATTAACTGCTGCATTTAGCAAAGGGCGAAAGCTATTTATGTTTCTGATGTTAAGCAGTACATCGTCAGTATGTTATGCCGATACGTTGTATTTAACTTCTTTGCATTGGCCACCTTATGCTGGCAGTCAGTTGAAGAATGAAGGCGCGAGTATTGCGATAGCTCGTGCGGCATTAGAAGCTGTCGGGCATAAGGTTCAGGTCGATTTCTATCCTTGGAGCCGTGCTGTGAGAATGGCATCGAGAGATGATTCAAAATATTCCGGATATTTACCTGAATATGCGTATCCAACAGAAAAGTTTATCTTTTCAGGTTCGATGGGTAGCAGCCCTCTAGGGTTAGTCGAGCAAAAGCGCCATCCGATTAGTTGGTCAAACCAGAGCGATCTAAATCAATATACCATTGGCGTTGTTCAGGGATACGTCAACACCGAGCAACTCGATAACATGATTGCTCAAGGTGTACAGCCAGCTGAAGCGGTGGCGTCTGATATTCATAATATAAAAAAAGTGGTTTCAGGTCGCATTGATGCAGCTGTCATAGATGCCCATGTACTGGGTTATCTACTTGGTCAAGCTGATATGAAGTCAGTCGCCAGCCGAGTGCAACTCAATAAGCGTATTTTAACCCATAAAGAACTTTATATCGCCTTTAAAAACAATGCTGAAGGCAAAAAATGGCGTGACCTTTTCAATCAAGGACTAGACAAAATTGACGTGGACAAAATACTGAAAGAAAACATGGCTCAATAGTTTTGTCATCTATTTGACCTCACTTTGTCTTATTCGTCGCTTACTTTATTCTCTTAACCCCATCCACACTGCTATTTAATCATGCAAGTTGTGCCTACAGAGTTACAAACACTATTGGAATTGATTGAGCGTTATCCACAGCTACATGCTAGGACTTTGGCTGAGGTCGAGTTCAAAAGCCATCGCTATCCAGTTATTAGTGCTGAAGTGGGGGCAAAAGGATGTGACGTTCCCTGTATACTATTTGTTGGAGGCGTGCATGGCGTTGAGGTAATTGGCATTCAGGTAATAATGGCGTTGCTTGAAAGTATTCTATCTAGGCTTGAATGGGACAGTCAGTTACAGCAGTTGTTAACCAAAATTAAACTCGCTTTTGTACCAATTGTTAATCCTGTCGGGTTACTAAACGGTACACGCTGCAATGGACAGCGGGTGGACTTAATGCGAAATGCTCCCATAGAGGCGGAGACAAAGGTTACATTTCTTGTTGGTGGGCAAAAACTTTCATCTCATTTGCCTTGGTATAGGGGGCATCAAGGTGTCGAGCAAGAAACGCAGGCTTTGATCCAATATGTTGAACAGCTTAAGACTAATAGCTCTAGCCTTATATCCTTAGATGCCCATTCAGGCTTTGGTATGACCGATCACATATGGTTTCCGTTTGCAGGCTCTAGTAAGCCGGTATCGAGTGTAGGGCTGATTTATTATTTAGAGCAGCTATATCAATCCAGTTACCCGTACCATAACCACTACAGTTTTTCGCCGCAAAGCTTAATATATCGAACGCATGGAGATATTTGGGATTATCTTGCAACTCCAAAAGATGATAAGCCCTTTTTGCCATTAACATTAGAGATGGGCTCTTGGAACTGGGTAAAGAAAAATCCAAGGCAAATGTTTAATTTTGCGGGATTTTTCAATCCACAAAAGCAGCATCGACAGCTAAGGGCATTACGCAAACATACTGTTTTGATGCATTTTTTAATGGACTTAGCTGCAAGTCGAGAGTTGGAGAATATGAATTTAGAATTGTTATTAAAACAGAATAATGCAGCATTAAATCGATGGTATCAGTGCTGATGGATAGACATCCTGACAATAAAAATCCTAAGTGGATACTTGTGCGTGGTTTGATGCGTGATAAACGCCATTGGCATGATTTCATTGAGTCTTTATCTGCTGAGGTAATGGCTTTCAACGTAGATGTCGTTGCAATGGATAGCTTAGGTAACGGTGTGTTTAGTCATGAGAAAAGTCCATTAACCATTACGACATATGCTCGTGCATTATTGGAGCAATTGGAGGGCAATGATAACAATATAATAGGGCTTTCTATGGGGGGAATGATAGCCATTGAAATGGCGCGTTTATCGCCAGATAAAGTCAGTAAAGTAGTGGTTATTAATACAAGTGCCGCCAACTTATCACCTTGGTTTCGACGCTTTAATATTTATGCCGTCATAGATGCATATAGGACCCGTAATAGAGATAGTGGACTCGACTGGTCTGAAGCGACAGCACTTAAAATATCCAGTGAACACCTAGGTGCTAACTTAGCGATAGCAAAAAAATGGACTAAATTGAGGCAGGAAAACCGCGTTCGACTGCACAATGCCGTTCGTCAACTATGGGCGTGTGCGTGTTTTAAGTGTTGTGATAGCTTGCAACAACCTATCTTTGTGTTTAGTGGTGTTTTAGACAAGTTGGTTTCACCTGATTGCAGTCAATCTATAGCAGATCATTATCGATGTCAGCTTATTGAGTTTGATAATGCTGGGCATGATATCAGCTTAGATAGTTCAGCTGCGCTAATCGAGCAGCTGAAGAAGGTGTTGTTATGACAGCCCTAAGCTTTCGCAACCACGGTTTGACCTATAGGGGTTAAGCTTAAAATAGCCAGCTTTAAATGCTGTAGTGCAAACGGGATCCCTATGATGGTAATTGCACAAGCAAAGGCATGCATAATGTGACCAATGGCCAGCCAGATCCCAAACAGCAAGAACCAAACAATATTGCCGATGGTACCAAATGCGCCAGTGCCTAGATCTTCCATGCCCGTGTGAGTTCGGCGATTAACAGAGTCTTGGCCAAATGGCCAAAATGTCATCTCACCAATCACGAAACAGGCTCTGCCGAAAGGGATGCCGATAATACTGATGAAACACAGTAAGCCTGCAAACCACCAAGCAAGACCCATTACAAAGCCGCCTAAAATAAACCATGCTATGTTAAACACTAAGCGCAATACTGCCATTTAAGATCCCTCAAAATAAAATTTAGTCATCAATCTCGATGACCCAACTTACAATAATGCCATTATCATGCCATATTTTAAGTTGTTGTTTTATCGTTGTTTAGGGCTATTTTGAATGATTAGGATTAATCAAAACCACTAAAAAGTGGTATTTTGCACCGCTATAGCCTGAACTCGATACTGTTAAGGGTTACAATTACCCTTCCATGGTTTAACGAGAATGCCTGTGTTAATCAACACACCAATAGATAGTATCGAATATAACGGAAGTCGTATTTTTGTTAAGAGAGATGATCTGTTACATAAAGAGTTTTCTGGAAACAAAGCACGGAAATTTGCCTACTTTTTGAAGCATGACTTCCCAAATGTTTCACGACTCATTGGCTACGGCTCTCCAGTGGCGAATTCTCTCTATTCAATGTCCGCTCTTGCAAAACTGAACGGCTGGCAACTTGATTTCTATACTGACCATATAGCGGCACAAGTGCTGAATTCTGAAAAGGGCAATTATGTGGAGGCGATAGCAAACGGTGCAAATGTTATTGATTTATCGCTAGTTGATGACAGGCAAAATCGAAGTTGTGGTGAATATATAGAGCAAGTGGTGCTCCCTGCTGACAAGCAAGCACTGTTTGTGCCTGAAGGTGGTCGCTGTCTTTACGCTAGGGAAGGGGTACATCAACTGGCTAAAGAGATAAGTGACTGGTTTTCAGTGAGTAAATTGACAGCGTTAACTGTCTTTTTACCGTCTGGTACAGGTACAACAGCTGTTTTTCTTAATGAGTACTTTGTACTTTATGCCCCCGATATTTCGGTCAAAACCTGCGCCTGTGTTGGTGATGAAGTTTATTTATCCCAGCAGTTTTCTGAGTTAATCACAGATGTTTCGTTTCATCCCGAAATTGTGAAAACAGACAAAAAATATCACTTTGGAAAACTGTATCGAGAGTTTTATCAGATTTGGCAAAAAGTTTCCGAGCAAGGGATAGAGTTTGAACTGTTGTATGATCCAAAAGGGTGGATGTGTGTAGAAAAGCTGTTAGCAGATGCCGCGGACACTAATATACTTTATATTCATCAAGGTGGTTTATTGGGAAATGCGACCATGTTACCGCGTTACCAGCGTAAGTATCCTACCACTTAATGCATTGGTACTAGTGCGTTGATAATTTATGTTTTATGGTGATTTTAGATTGAGGGGTGGGTATCCACTTGGTTAGGCTTTTTACCTGAGCAGAGGTAAAGCCTGAACCAAATGAAGTTAACTAAATAGCTGAATATGTTTCAGTCCTATTCGTTTGCCTATGAAGACAAACTATCGATACGAGTGAGAGGAAATGTATCGAAAAGTCGGTACTACAGATTTAAACTTACTTACTTGAAGACAATAACCAGTTCATAAATTTAAGCGCTTCAGTACGCTTTGAAAAAGTCTGTCTATTTTTACCTTGACTGTCAGTAAAGGCGATTGATGATTTGTTGACAGAAATTGAGTCTACTGGAAAGTTAACGGTAATTTCATGTCCATTTACTAGGTATGACATATGGTCACACTCCTTTTTATTAATGCTACCAATATTGGTAGTGTTTTATAACGATAGAATATCCTTAGCATTTTCGCGAAAGATGAATTTAAGTTCCATTCGAGATTACTCATCTTTTTATGCTTATACAAGTGGCTTGGTACGCAGTATTGTTAACGAATATGTCGTTAAGATCACAAGTACTGAACTATTTTCAAGCTACAACGAAGTAAAACATAAAGTTATGACAGTAAAATGACTGCCGATTAAGATGATCGAACCTGTTGTGATAACGCTTATGTGGGGATCAAACGACGAATCGTGGACTTTACAGAAGGCGGTGAAAGTATATCAAAAAAGGGTATATCTCTAAAACTGAGCGGATTATATCCAGTTAACACAACTTGTCAACACAATTAATTAAAATCGTATAGGAAATATAGTTAATTATTAAGTGTTAACAATGCGTTAAATCATGCTAAGTTTAATGTAGCTTCTAAGTTGTTGGCTTTTAAAGGGGTCTATTAATGACAAGGATTATTTTTTATTTGGGACTGATATTGCTAGCGAGTAATATTTCTGTTGCATCTGCGGTTACAACAGGGCTTGCTAGTGCTGTTAAACCGAATGTAGAGTCGTCAGATGAGCCGAATAGCACGAGTGTTAAAACCAGTAGTTATGACTATAAAGATAGTTTGTTTAGAGACACTCCGAGAGGAACGATAGAGGGGTTCTTTGAAGCGACATTTGAGCAGAATTTCGATAAAGCAGCTAAGTATTTAGATCTACGCTATTTGCCCGATGGAATGTCAAAGGAGCTTGGGCCTGAATACGCAAAGCAATTAGTGGCGATTATTGAGCGTAATATTTGGGTCAACCTTGAAGAGATCAGTGATTTACCTAGTGGTGCAAGTGACGACCAATTGCCAAATTATCGCGACGCATTTGGCCGGGTAGAAGTTAAAGGCAATCAAATTACACTTTTGTTGCAAAAAGTCCCCGATAAGCAACTTGGTAATATCTGGAAAATCTCCAATGCAACAGTCGCCAAAGTACCAATGTTGTATAGCGAGCTCGGCTATGGTCCCATTGTTGAGTGGTATGTTCAAAATATTCCTCAAGGGCACCTTTTTAAACTGAACTTGTGGGAATGGGCACTGCTCATTAGCTACCTTATTCTGGCATTACTGGTTGTTATTCCTCTGACTTGGCTTGCAAAAAAACTCATTCTTCGCAGCGAGTATCAATATAAAGCTGATTTAGCTCATTTAGTTGTCGGGCCTTCTCGATTGTTATTAGCGTTATTGCTAGACCGTGCTTGGATGGCTAACACCACGCTTTCGGCAAATGTTATGGCGGTCGTTAACACTGGGTTTCTTTTGGTTATTGCAATTATCTGGTTTATTTGGAGTTTGACCGACGTATTGCAAAACAGTTTACGCTTACGTTGGATTAATCAAGGCAAGAGCCAAACGGCATCGCTGTTACGACCGTTAGCTAATTTTATAAGGGTGATTCTCGTCGCTCTGACTATCTTGATCTGGCTTGAACACCTGGGCTTTGATGCATCAACGATACTTGCTGGTTTAGGTATTGGTGGCGTAGCGATTGCCTTGGCGTCTAAACAGTCGATTGAAAACTTTATTGGTACCATAACCTTATACTCTTCAGCGCCAATAAGAGTAGGCGATGTGGGGCGGTTCAGTACCATTACCGGCACGGTTGAAGAGATTGGCCTTCGCTGTACACGTATTCGAACCATTGATAGAACCGTGATCAATGTGCCTAATGCGCGTTTATCTGAGATGGATATAGAAAACATATCAGAACGAGAGAAAATCCGTTTTAAAACCGATATTAGGTTGGATTATAAAACTAATACCGAGCAGTTACATGGGATTATAGACGATATAAAGAGCTTACTTGTAAAGCATGACAAAGTGGATGAAACACCATTAAGGGTGACTTTTAAGGGGTTTGGTTTACATGGGCTGCAACTAAATGTTTTTGCCTATATTGGTACAACGGATTTTGCAGAGTTCCAATTGGTGTCAGAAGAACTTCATTTTGGAATTATGAATACAGTGGTTAAGCATGGTTCGCGTATTGTACCAGTGGTTCCTATTGCACCAGAATAAAGCAGATGAGTAATAAAAAGGCCGCTATTAGCGGCCTTATTTCATTTTAAGCTGACTAATAAATTAGCTCACCAATTGGATTCAAAAGCTTGCTAATTCCTTTGGTGAAATGCAATGGTGCATCAACCACTGTATAGCAAAGACAACCCTCTTTAGTTTTTGGTGAATGCTGGTGTTCGCCATCGAGTACAATAAAATCACCAGGGCCGTAGCGGTTAAATTCATCTTCAAAATGGCCTTCAAGCAGTAAGGTTACCTCTGTGCCTTGGTGAGTATGTTCTGGTATTTCTCCGCCAGCATCAATGTGCAGTAAACTGGCTCTTGAAGGGCTTTTTTCAGTATCAAGTCGCATTCGACTAATTTTTCCTATACCGCTCCAGGTCTGGTCAGTTTGTTGTCTGAAGGCTGTAGGTAAACTAAATTCATGCCCTTTGACTGAAACAATGGCGTGTTGCGGAAGTCGCTGCTTAGCGGTTGATGTCGGGGTAAGCTGCATTATAGAAGCCAGCATATCGTCTAAATCAATACTCGTTTCAAATTCCTCTGCGGAGTGATCCGTTTTAGATAAAGCAACATCTGCTTGAAGTTGAGTCATGTCAGCAAGTGTTTGCTGGCACTGCTGGCAGAGTTCACAATGCGCAGATACAGCCGTTGCCATAGCAAGATTGAGGTTACCCTTAGCATGTTCGAGCAACATGTCGTTATTTGGATGGTAATTAATCATGATGTTTCTCCAAAATACTTCTAAGTTTGACCAAACCTAATCTTAACCTTGATTTTACAGTGCCTAACGGAACATTTAGCTTGCTTGCGAGCTCCTGTTGGCTTAACTCTTGAAGGTAAATGCCTCGCACTACCTGCTGTTGTAAAGGAGGAAGTTCCGCAACATGATGCATAAGCTTGTTGGTGAGTATGTGATCTTCTGGTTCGTTTTCTTCAACTGTTTCAAAGATGGGCCAGATGTCATCACTAACCGTATCCTCTTTGTTATGCTGGACTTTTCGTAACATATCAAAGCAACGGTTACGCATTATAGTAAACACCCAAGTGGTCACGGCACCTTTGTCTGCATCAAAAAGATGTGCTTTGGTCCAAACCGCGGTCATGGTCTCTTGCACAAGATCCATGGCTAACCCCTGAGTAGATAGCCTTTGATTGCCAAATGCTAATATTTTTGGCGCAAAGAAACTAAATAGTTCGGCGTAGTCTCGTTTGCAACGTGTATGTGCCACGTTAACGAGTTTCTCTTTGAGTTGCAGTGCTTGTAGATCTGAGTTTGATTCTTCCATATAAGGCTTTTTGAAAGGAACATACCTCTTAGCATAACGACTTTGGGAACTTTGTGATTGAATATTTTGCATTATTTTCACTCTGCCTATCAATGTCGCCAAAATATTTCTATTGGCTCTTGTTTACCACTACGCAGGTTGAATTAAATTGGATCACCTATATCCGCTTTACTTGAAGGATTTCGTTTCAGAGGCATTGTGTCAGTTCAATACTAGGCGTTTTAGCGTAGGAATGATTATTCCCGTTTAAGTGAGTAAAACAACGAAGTGGGCAGCTATAAAGCTTTTCTATGATGGGCTGCTTTTTAATATAAGATCATGGGCTTTACTCAGTGTTATTGATTTTACCAAGGGAATGACCATTAGTGGCAATCAACGCCTCGCCTATATGAATGTCGGTGCTTGGGTTCACCTTGTAGCAATGAACCTGTGATTAAAATCCCACTGAATCCAGCATATTCAGTCCGTGGCACGATTATTTTGTCATTGAGATCAATGTTTCTTGCGAAACTTGTAATCTTGAATAAAATCTGTGCATTAAAGTTATTTTTGACCTAGTTATCTTATGGCGTATATCGTTATAATCGCAGCTCTAATGGTACTTTAGGTGGAAACATCATGACGCAAATGCTTGCAAGTGTAGATCAACGTACAAAACTGGTTGGTGAAAACCGACTGGAACTGTTGTTGTTCAGAATCAGTGTGACCCAGCTATTTGCGATTAATGTTTTTAAAGTTAAGGAAGTGGTTAGAGTACCACCTTTAACTGCAATGCCTGGCAGTCATCCAAGTATTATTGGTGTTGCGAATCTTCGTGGTCTAGCAATTCCAGTCATTGATCTTCGTAAAGCAATTGGTTTCAGGCCTTCGGCAGTGTATGAGCAGAGTAATCTCATTATTACTGAGTACAATCGCTCAGTTCAGGGGTTTTTAGTTGATAAAGTCGAGCACATAGTCAATTTAACTTGGAGCGATATTTTACCTCCGCCTAAAACCGTTGGCCGTAATAATTATCTCACTGCGATAACCCGAATTGAATATCAAGATAAGCAAGAGCTTGTTTCCATTATTGACGTAGAAAAGGTGTTGGCAGAAATTATTCAATACGATATCAAGTTATCCGATGGAGTATTAGACGAGAAACTGCTGCCATTAATGCAAGGCAGAAAGGTGCTTATCGCAGATGACTCTGCTACTGCTAGACGTCAAGTGAGAGAAACGCTTGAACAACTTGGACTGGAAGTCATAGAGGTGTCCGATGGGTTAATGGCACTTAATCAGTTACAACAATGGTGCGACAGCGGTATAAATGTTTCGGAACATATTATTATGCTGATCACAGATGCTGAAATGCCAGAAATGGATGGCTATAAGCTGACTCATGAGATCCGTAAAGACAAACGTATGAGTGATCTTTACATCACTTTAAACACTTCTCTAAGTGGCAGTTTTAACAATGCGATGGTTGAGAAAGTAGGCTGTGACCGGTTTATTTCTAAGTTTCAGCCGGATTTACTGGTTGAAGTTGTGCAAGATAAATTGCGCCAGTCAGAGGCTCTGCTGACGCAAACATTGAACTGCTAATCCTGATGCTCTAGTTTTAAATCATTGATAACCTGCCGCTTAAGCTCGGAAGTGGCAGCGATATTAATTTGTGCAACACGAATAGCAAACCCAAAGCGTTGTTTACCGACAATACTAATAATATCTTCTAAAAAGCGTTTATCGAGCACAAATTGCTTAGCGTAGAATTTGATAGCTTGGGTGACAGAGCTATAGTTAACACCGTCAAAACTAAAGTCTGTATTGTAACCAAAGTCGTCAATAGTGACCCCATTAAGGCTTAACGGCCAAGCAGGGTAGTTGACTCTATCTCTGGCAATCTCATACATCATCCAAGCGCTTTTCTTAAATCCACCAAAAACTTTATCCTCAAATTCTGACTCTTCAAGTTCTTGCTGAGTCCAATTAACCCCAATGGCGAGATGTTTCTCATAAATACGCATCAGCTCATCTTTAACTGCCATTTTACAGTCCCAGATAGACGTTAACTTGTGCTGTTTTGCAATTTTGAAACACTCTTTACAGGCTGGAACCATCAATGATGGGTGAGGAGTGTAATGCTCTTTAGTGTAACTAAGCTCCATAGAGCTAGGTTCACCGCAAAACCAGCATTGATGCCTGCAATCAAAGGGGATATCGATTAACGGCGCTTGTTCAAACAACATGTTTCACCTACTCAATTCGGCATTTAAAAAAAGCGCTTAATCTTGACGATTAGCGCTTACTGTTGAGCAACTCTGGATGTTGTTGTGAAGTCTATTCTTCTTCAACGTTTACCAGTGACGTTGCCAGTACAATTGGATCGACTTCAAGGCACTCTTGCTCTGCTACCCAATCAAGACCAACCAGTACACCATCATCATTTAAATCACCAACCCAATACTCTAAAAACTCTTCTAGAGTAATAGCGACGGCGCTGTAAGCCTGCCATTCGTCAGTACAATGGCTTTTTGCTTGCGCTTCTTCAGACCATAAAGGCATCACATCTGTGGCTTCGAACTCAGATGAGTCACAAACAACCCAACCTTCACCTGTTTCATCTTGCAGGCCCCAAACGACTTGGTGCTGCTTTACATTGTTGATAAAGCTTTCTAAAGCTGGAGTCATTTCAGTCATGATTAATCTCTTTTGGTAAATGAAAGATATCGATTATCTCTATTGGCAGTAGTCTGCAACTGCGGATAACATTTGGCAAGTCATTTAACTGCTTTCGATTGTTTAACCGTGTATTTGATGACTAAGCAGTATGTGCTTAGCAGGTAAATTGAGCAGTCAAACGAAACTCGCTAATTTACTGCTATAACAGTCTCAATTTAGTCTATATTAGTCGACAGTGATGGCATTTTATCCGTTAATCGATCTAAGGTTTTCTTGTATCGGTTTAATGAATTATAAATCATCTATAAAGTCGTTTTTTTAAGGTAAGATTAATCTTTTAACTACACAGTAATATGTGTACTCATTACGTTAGCGTCATTCATTTTTTGGGAGTCTTCTATTGTTTAAATTAATCCCCCTGGCAGCAACGCTTATTTTTAGCAGTTCTTCAGTATTAGCTTCAGTCGCTTCCCCTGACTGGGCAACCTGCGTAGCGAACCTTCAACAAACAGCAAAAACACAGGGGTTATCACAAAGCACTATTGATAACACTTTGGCAAATGTTAAATTTGTGCCGAGGGTTATAGAGCTTGATAACCAACAACCAGAATTTAGTTCATCCTTTGAAAATTACTTTACCAAGCGAGTGACCGATTGGCGTGTACAGCAAGGACGAAAGCTATACAAAGAGCATAAGGAGCTGCTGCAACGTTTAGCCAAAGAGTACGGTGTTCCACCACAATATTTGCTGGCTTTTTGGGGACTAGAAACAAACTTTGGTTCTTACAAAGGAAAAATGTCAGTACTTAACTCGTTAGCTACCTTGGCATGTGATCCGCGTCGGAGCAGATATTTCACCACCGAATTGATGCAAGCATTGAAGTTAAAAGAGCAGTATGGTTTCGATGAAAAGCAGATGGTGGGTTCATGGGCGGGGGCTATGGGTCATACCCAATTTATGCCATCTGCTTATGCGAAATATGCAGTCGACGGTGATGGTGATGGCAAAGCGGATCTATGGAACAGCACGGAAGATGCACTTTCATCAGCGGCCCATTTCTTACAAAATTTAGGTTGGAAACGCGACGAGCGTTGGGGGAGAGAGGTTAGCCTCCCCACTGATTTTTCCTATGCTTATCTTGGTCGAGCGGAAGCGCAACCTTTGACAAAGTGGGCGGAGCTTGGTTTAACGCAAACCAATGGCAATCCATTAAGTACACCAGACATGCAAGCTGCTCTTTATTTACCTTCTGGCCATACAGGACCCGCTTTTTTAGGCTATGACAATTTTGATGTCATTATGAAATGGAATCGCTCTACGTTTTATGCTATTGCTGTAGGCCATCTAGCTGACAGGATTAATGGTGCAGCAGGCCTTAATGTTAAGCCACCTAAAATGCCAAATTTGAGTCGTGCAAGGGTAAAGGCACTGCAAAGTCAGCTCAATACGCTGGGTTTTGATGTCGGTAAGCCTGATGGTATCTTGGGATCTAAATCTTTAAAAGGACTACAAGCATTCCAAAAAGATAATGGTTTGGTGGCTGATGGTTACCCAAGCGAAGCAACCTTTAAAGCACTCGGTGTTGAATAAGCAACGCTCAAGAAAGGATTTACGATTCAAAAAAGATGCAATCAAAACGATTGTATCTTTTTTGTCGATATATTAGATTGAATTTCTTCAATAAAGTTATCGACTGGAATGGCATATTACAATGGACAACCTTTCTCACGCGCAACGACAACGTCTCGCTTTTATCGATTTTAGTTTGCAGTATTTCGGCCAAGTTTCCCGTCAGGATCTCATTAATAAATTTGCGACAGGCCTTGCTGCGGCCACTCGAGACTTTCAGAGTTATAAAACACTAGCACCGACAAACATGCGTTTAATACACCAGACTAAGTGCTATCACCGTCTGCCAGAGTTTAAAGCGCTATTTGCCCATGAACCTGAAGCCATATTGCATGGTCTTGCCAAAGGTTTTGGCGATGGCTTATCACATCCGATCAAGCCAAGTGTGGTGTGTATTGATGCAATACAACTTATCCACCCTGACACAAACATTATTGCGGCATTAATGCGGGCTATTCAAGCGAAACAAGCACTTGCGATAGAGTACGTGTCGGTGTCATCGGGCAATAAACCCAGAGAGATAGTCCCTCATGCGTTGGTAAATAATGGTCAGCGTTGGCATGTTCGAGCATTTGATAGGGCTAACCAACTGTTTACAGACTTTGTGGTGACTCGTATTAAAAGTGCCGTGCTTGCAGATGCTAGTGTTAAATACCTAGAGACCTGTGAGCATGATAAATATTGGCAACAAGAAATTGAACTTGAACTGATTCCTCATCCCTCTTTGGCTCACCCCGAAGCGATAGAGCTTGATTATCAAATGGAAAACCAACGCTTAATGCTGACATGCCGAGCATCGTTAGCGGGCTACTTACTACGCCAATGGAGTGTAGATTGCTCTGCTAAGCATAAGATCACATCTGGGGTGTGCCAACTTGCATTGGCCAACCATCAGGTATTGAACGAAATTGAACATTTAGCCATTGTGCCAGGAGCACAATCCTAATAAGAGATAACACTAGTGGCTTTGAACGACTTTTGTTAAGCTCACGCAACAAAATTTGAGTTAAGGATTACCATGAGTATTAAAGATGATTCTGTAGTGCAATTTAACTACACATTACGTGATGAACAGGGCGAAGTATTAGAGAGCAACGAAGGTCTTGATCCTATTGCGTACCTTCATGGTCACGACAATATGATGCCTGGCGTTGAAAATGCACTGGTTGGTAAAGAAGTGGGCGCTAAGTTTTCTGTCACATTGCCTGCTAGTGAAACTTACGGTGAGCGTAACGAAGATGCAGAACAACGCGTATCAGTTAAACACCTACAAGGCGCTAAAGTATGGAAGGCTGGAATGCGCGCTTTGATAAACACGGATCAAGGTCAACGCCAAGTCACCATTATTAAAATGGGCAAGTTCATGGCAACTGTGGATGTTAACCACCCTCTAGCAGGTCGTGAATTAACATTTGATTTAGAAGTTGCAGACGTACGTGATGCAACCTCTGAAGAGATTGCTCATGGCCATGCACATGGTAAGGGTGGACATCAGCACTAAGCTGAGTTCATGCCGATTAAAAAAGCCCAACTGAGTTGGGCTTTTTTAATATAGCGCTAAAAACGGAGACCAAAGATGATTATTGAGTTTAGTAATGGAAAAATTGTGCTCACGCCATTTGAAGTACAAGTAAGGCTAAATAATCAATGTCACTTATATGCCATGGTGGAAGACATTAAATTCCACCAAGATGCATTAATGATGATTGCAGATGCTGGCGCGGTGCGTTGGAATCTTAAGCTCGACAATGAGCAACAGTTGCTGCAGATCAAAGCCGAGCTTGGGATAAGTTAACTCATTGTGGTTTAATATCCGCCCGACGATGGGGCTGATTGAAATCAATATCCGGCCCATTAGGGACTATCCGAGTTGGGTTTATCATCTCATGGCTAAAATAGTAATGTTGTTTAATGTGTTCAAAATTAACCGTTTGTGGCACTCCATCCATTTGATAAATTTCTTTTACATAGCCAAACAGGTGGTAGTAATCGGCTATGCGTTGTTTATTGGTTTTAAAATGACCAACATATACGGCATCGAATCGAATTAAGGTGGTAAACAAGCGAATGTCAGCTTCTGTAAATTCATCTCCAGTAAGAAAACGTTGGCTTGCAAGTCGTTCTTCCAACTTGTCTAAAGCGGCAAAAAGCTGTTCATATGCTTCATTGTATGCGAATTGAGTCGTAGCAAAGCCCGCCTTGTAAACGCCATTATTAATGCTGTCATAGAGCCAACTATTAAGATCATCGATTTCTTTACGCAATGCTTGAGGGTACAGATCAATGCTGTTATCGACTAAATGATCAAAGGCACTATTGAACATGCGAATAATTTCAGCAGATTCATTGCTAACGATTGTATCTGTTTGCGTATCCCAGAGCACCGGGACTGTCACTCGACCGTTATAACTCGCATCAGCTTTTTGGTAGATCTGATAAAGAAAGTCAGCTGCGTTTAATTTATCAGCATCAGCGCCTTCAATATGATAGGCAATTGGACTTTGTTTACTACCAGAAAACTCCCAGCCATTAGTTAGCATATGCGGCTCGACAACGGTAACACCTATGATCTCTTGTAGACCTTTAAGCTGCAGGTATATCAGCGTTCGATGAGCCCAAGGGCAGGCGAGTGATACATATAAATGGTAGCGATTCTTTTCGGCTTTGAAGCCGCGAAATCCGCTTTTAAACGGCATACCGTCAGGGGTTACCCAATCTCTAAAGCTTGACTCTGAACGAGTAAATTTTCCACCGGTTTCCTCAGTTGGATACCATTTATCGACCCACTGACCGTTTTGAAGTAATCCCATGCTATTCGCCTGTATGCTGTTATATCAATTAGTTCAGCTTAGCTGCAGCACGGGCAGTATTAAAGTGCATTTAGTTGCTCAAACCTTTCTATTTAATAACTGTACCCGTTCTACCTGAAGATGCGGGATTCAGTGGGAATTTAATGGGCTTTAATCACGGCATTGATTGCCACGAATGGTTATTACCCTTGGTAAAATCATTAACACTGAGTAAAGCCCGTACTCTTATATTAAAGCCCATCTTCGATGGCTTTGTGCCAGCCCACTTCGTTGTTGTACTCACTAAAAAGGGAATAACCATTTCTACGTTAATGCGCCTAGAATTGAACTGGCACATAGTCTCTGAAACGAGCATTTTCAAGTAGAGCGGGTATCTATAGGATGTTTTCGATGAGACTGATATCATGCGGCTATTTAGTTTTATCTTAATATAGTAAAAGGAAGGTCATGTTAGATATGCCACTAGAGAGAATTACGGTTGAGCCATCAAACCCAGCCACATCTTGTGTTATTTGGCTCCATGGATTGGGCGATTCTGGAGCAGGCTTTGCACCAGTAGTACCTGCGTTAGGGTTATCTGTGGATCACAGTATTCGTTTTGTCTTTCCTCATGCACCTGAACAAGCGGTTACCATCAATGGTGGCTATATCATGCGTGCTTGGTATGACATCAAAAGTATGGATCTACATGACCGTGCAGACATGACCGGGGTACTTGAAAGCGAGGAGCTCATTAATGCGCTAGTGGATGAACAAATAGCCCTTGGGATTAGCCCTGATCAGATAGTCCTTGCTGGGTTTAGTCAAGGCGGAGTAATGAGTCTGTTTTGCGGATTAAGGCTTAAGCATAAACTCGCCGGGATTATGGCTTTATCTTGCTACCTGCCGACAGCAAACAAAATGCCTGTTGACCTTGCTAGTGAGAATAGCACTACGCCTATTTTGCAACAACACGGTACTCAAGATGAAGTTGTGCCGCTTAATGCCGGAATAATGGCATTCGAACTATTGAAAAGCCAAGGATATGCCACTGAATGGCAGACTTATGATATGGGCCATAATGTGTTACCTGAGCAGCTACAAGATATCTCCAAATGGTTGCAAACGGTGTTGAATTAAAATTAGTGAAAACTAATAGCTGTTTTTTTGTTCGATCTGGCGTTGCTAAATAATGCGGCGCCTGTTCTCAATTAGAAACAATCGATTCTAAATTTCTTATCTCTATAACGTAATGAAATTATTTGTTTTAGTTTCTCGTCTTGGTAACAATCCATTTATCAGCTATTAGTATTATATCCACTCACTCCCCCCTTGTTCTGTTAATGATACAGCCACTGAAACAAAATGCTTTAAAAAGAGCGGTTTAGATCATCTTATGTAATGAATGTGACACAAATAAAGCATAATCTTTGCTAAGATGATTCACGGCGAAAATAGGGTTATTTCTGCCGAATATATAAAATGTTGCAAAAACATAAAAATAATCAAGGGGTTGATTGTAATGAAAAAGACTTTAATTAAAGGATTAATCGCGACTGCTGTTGTAACGGCGTTAACAGCATGTGGTAGTGATAATGATGACAATAAAGAAGTTGTATTGCCTGCTACGTGTGCAGAAGCAGGCGAAGCTTGTACTATCTTCACTGTACTTCACACTAACGATAACCATGGCCGTTTCTTCGAAAACAAGTACGGCGAATATGGTATGGCTGCGCGTAAAACATTGATCGATCAGATCCGCGCCGAAGTAGAAGCTGCTGGTGGCGAAACTATTTTACTATCTGGTGGTGATGTAAACACGGGTGTACCAGAATCAGACTTGCAAGATGCTCGCCCTGATTTTGTAGGAATGAACTTGATGGGTTATGACGCAATGGCTGTCGGTAACCATGAATTCGACAATCCTTTAACCACGGTTGATATGCAGCGCGAACTAGCAGACTTCCCAATGCTTGCGGCAAACATCTATGACAAAGAGTCAGGTACTCGTTACTTCGATGCCTATAAAGTCTTCAATGTAAACGGCATTCGCATTGCAGTTGTTGGTTTAACAACTGAAGACACAGCTAAAATTGCTAATCCAGAATTTGTTAGTGGCTTAGAGTTTACCGATCCGAAAGAAGAGCTTAAGAAAGTTATTCAAGACATTAAAGATGCTGATGAAGCTGACCTAGTGTTTGCAACGACCCACATGGGTCACTACGCTGACGGCGCTCACGGTAATAACGCGCCTGGTGATGTAGCACTTGCACGCGCTATGGCTGAAGGCGAACTTGCTGCCGTCATAGGTGGCCACTCTCAAAACCCTGTTTGTATGGAAGGTGATGCATATGACCCTGAATTCACAGCAGGTGCAGAGTGTAAGCCTGATGTTCAGAACGGCACATTTATCATGCAAGCTCACGAATGGGGCAAGTATGTTGGTCAAGCAAACTTTGAATATTTCAACGACAAGTTACATTTAGCAAGCTACAAGCTAATCCCTGTAAACTTGAAGAAGAAAAACGAAGAGGGCGAACGTGTCTTAATTGGTGAAGCAATTACTCCAGATGCTACAGTGCTTGAAATATTGCAGCAGTACCAAGATAAAGGTCAGGAAGGTCTATCAGAAGTTATTGGTTCTACAGATGGTAAGCTAGAAGGCGATCGTGGCGTAGTTCGTACTCAACAAACTAACCTTGGCCTGCTAATTGCTGAAGCACAGCGCTCTAAAGTTGATGCTGATTTCGCAGTGATGAACTCTGGTGGTGTACGAGACTCTATCGAAGCTGGTGAAATCACCTATAAAGATGTTCTTACTGTGCAGCCATTTGGCAACTCTATCACTAAGAGTACACTTACGGGGGCAGAGATTACTGAGTACCTAAACGTTGTTGCTACTGTCGATATTGGCGCTGAAGGTTCAGGTGCTTACCCGCAACTTGCAGGTATTAAGATGGATGTGGATTGTGCTACTAAGACGGTTGCAATCAATGACATTAATGGTAAAGGCTACGCTGCAGACGCTATGTATAGCTTCACTGTTCCTAGCTACAACGCCGCTGGTGGTGATGGTTACCCTGTTCTAACACCTGTTATGACTGGTTATGTTGATGCTGAAGTGATGTACACCTACATTAAAGATATCGGCGACATTAAAGTTGCAGACTTTGCACCTGTAGATGGCGACATTCAATTCCTGAACAGTAACAGCACTATGGCATGTCAGCTATAATGCATTAAGTTCAATTGAGAAAAGCAGCCTAATGGCTGCTTTTTTTATGCTCGTTGCTCATTGAATGCTAAAAATCGTGGATTGTAGAAATTTTAAAAATAATTGTGAAATGACCCTTGAAAAGCAAAATATTGGCTACATATATTGATTATGGGACGCTCAATGAGGTTCTTAGCTAGCAAGATTACGATGCCTTCGGGGTCGAGAATGTTAGTGAAAATTAGCCCGGTGCGACAACAATTCACATTTTGAATGAGTCGGCCAATAAAATTAAATATATTGCTTTATACAAGGATATACCATGAGAAATTACGACCTAACACCACTTTACCGTAGCGCTATTGGATTTGACCGTTTGGCACAACTTGCTGAACATGCCGCGTCAAACAAAGGCAATTCAGGTTACCCACCATACAATATCGAACTGCTCAATGAACACCGCTATCGCATTACCATGGCTGTTGCTGGATTTACCATGGATGAACTCGATATAACCAGTGAAGGCGACAAGTTACTGGTAAAAGGCACCAAAGCAGAGCAGAGCGAAGAGCGTAAGTATCTATATCAAGGAATTGCTGAGCGCGGATTTGAGCGCACATTCCAGCTTGCTGATTATGTAACTGTTATTGGCGCAGATCTTGAAAATGGCTTACTCAATATTGATCTTAAGAGAGAGATCCCTGAGGCATTAAAGCCAAGAAAAATTGAGATAGGCAGTTCAAGAATATTAGATGCAAAATAATTAGTCCTTTAGCTAATGATTGAAACGCTGAATATAAAAAAGGGAGTCGAATGACTCCCTTTTTAGTGGATGAGTGTTACATATTAAGCACGCATCGATTTCTCGCCGCGAGCTAGACCGACAACGCCCGAACGTGAGATCTCAACCACCTTGGTAACATCTGTCAGTGCTGCAATACAAGCATCAAGCTTCTCACTAGTACCAATGAGTTGCACTGTGTACAGGCTTTGAGTGACATCTACGATTTGCCCTCGGAAAATATCAGCAAGGCGTTTAACTTCCTCTCTGTATTCTCCTTTAGCTTTCACTTTTATCAGCGCGACTTCTCTTTCTATATGCGCTGACTCAGTAATATTTGACACTTTCAATACATCAATTAGCTTATGTAGCTGTTTTTCAATCTGTTCCAAAACGGCTTCATCTGCATTAACCGCTATGGTCAAACGTGACAGTGTCTTGTCTTCAGTAGGAGCTACAGTTAGAGTTTCAATGTTATAGCCACGCTGAGAAAATAGCCCTACTACACGAGAAAGTGCACCTGGTTGGTTTTCAAGTAATACACATATAATCCGACGCATTAGCTTTTCTCCGTTTTACTCAGCCACATTTCATTCATCGCACCACCACGAATTAGCATTGGGTATACGTGTTCAGTTTCATCAACATGAATGTCGACAAATACTAGCTTGTCCTTCATCGCAAATGCTTTCTCTAAGCCTGACTCTAGTTCAGCGGGATCGCTGATTGTCATTCCTACGTGGCCATATGCTTCAGAAATTTTAGCGAAATCCGGTACCGAATCCATATAAGATTGTGAGTGACGACCAGCATAAATCATATCCTGCCACTGCTTGACCATGCCCAAAAAGTGATTATTCAGGTTAATGATTTTGACCGGAATATCATACTGCAGCGCTGTTGATAGCTCTTGAATATTCATTTGTATAGAACCATCGCCTGTTACACAGATAACGGTTTCATCAGGTTTGGCAAGCTTTACACCCATAGCGGCCGGTAGACCAAAGCCCATGGTGCCGAGTCCGCCAGAGTTTATCCAACGACGTGGCTTATTAAACGGGTAATATAGTGCGGCAAACATCTGGTGCTGACCTACATCGGAAGCAACATATGCATCACCATTTGTGAGCTTATGCATCACTTCAATGACTTGTTGTGGCTTAATTTTCTCTTTAGATGTTTGGTAATCTAAACTTTTACGGCCACACCATTGTGCGATATCGCTCCACCAATGGTCGTTGGCTGCTGGATCACTAATGCCAAGACTATTAGCTTCTATTTGCGCAAGCATCTCGTCTAATACTTTATCGGCTGAGCCAACAATTGGGATATCAACTTTAATCGTTTTTGAAATTGAAGAGGGATCAATATCAATATGCAAGATGGTCGCGTTAGGGCAGTACTTTTCAACATTATTGGTCGTTCTATCGTCAAAACGAACGCCAATACCAAAAATAAGATCGCTATTGTGCATGGTCATGTTGGCTTCATAGCAGCCGTGCATGCCTAGCATACCTACGCTATTCGGGTGAGTGCCTGGAAATGCACCAAGCCCCATCAATGTGCTTACTACTGGGATCCCCAGCTTTTCTGATAGGGCTAAAATTTGGCTATCACAACCTGAAATAACAGCACCACCACCTACATAAAGAACCGGTTTCTTAGCTGCTAATAACGCTTTTAAGCCTCTACGGATCTGGCCTTTATGGCCTGTAGTAGTCGGGTTGTATGAGCGCATTGAGATATCTTCAGGATACTGATATTCATGCAGGATTTCAGGATTCATGCAATCTTTAGGCACATCTACAACCACTGGGCCTGGACGTCCGCTAGCTGCGATGAAAAACGCCTTTTTGATAATCGCAGGAATGTCTCGAGGATCTGTGACTAAAAAGCTGTGCTTAACAACGGGTCTTGAGATACCTATCATGTCGCACTCTTGGAATGCGTCATTACCAATTAGACTGCTGTGTACTTGACCTGAAATGACCACCATCGGAATCGAATCCATATAGGCCGTTGCGATTCCAGTAATGGTATTGGTAGCCCCTGGACCAGAGGTGACCAACACAACACCGACATCGCCGGTTGCACGTGCGTAACCATCTGCCATGTGTACAGCTGCTTGTTCGTGTCTTACAAGGATATGTTCGATGTTGGATTTTTCATGCAGAGCGTCATAAATATCTAAAACTGATCCGCCTGGATAGCCAAAAATATGTTTAACGCCTTCGTCGATAAGAGAACGGACAACCATACTGGCGCCTGATAGCTTCTCCATAATATTTCCTTTCTAAGTTACCGCTACGGTATGCAGTATCTAGCTACAGCGACGGTAATCGCTCTAATAATTAAGCTTGGACGGTGATCCTTGCTCTCGATAGGCTGTATTTTTCAAAAAGAAAAATTATCACAGGGTCTCTGTGCAGCACTGGCTTTTTAAGCCAAGTTCATCATATAAAATACCCATATGATTTCAAGCATAGAATGCGATTAAATCGTTCTAAATGAAGAATTTTCAATATCGTTTACAGAAAAGCAGGCAGAAAAGTAAAATAACTTGAGCGTGAAACAATAAAAAGTTGTACATGGAAGGATAAAAAGACTCGGTGGCTTAATCCAAGCTGAGTCTCAATGTCATTTACGCACTTGGTTCGCGCTTACTCAGTAGTTGGCATAAACCAACCAGAATAACAGCAGCGAGCATTAAGGCTGAAAATGGTACCGCAGTGCCAGTATAAAACAGCGCTAATAGCGGCCCAGCTAAAGCACCAAAACCGAATCTGAGAGTACCTATTACAGCTGTAGCTGTGCCGGTTTCTTGTTGAAACTTCATCAATACAATAGCGTCTGCATTGACAGACATTACACCTAAACATGCCATAAGTGGCAACAACATGATGACGGTAAACAGATAGTTAAGATCTAGCATATTAACCAACAGCAAGCCGCTTGCTGCGAAAACGCCCATGATGGTTGAGGCTCGCAGCATTCTTTTTGAACCGTAACGTCCAACTATCTTGCTGTTGATGACATTAGCAAGCATCAATGCGCCAACATTGGTGCTAAAAAGAATGGCAAACAGTGACTTATCTAAAGCAAAGACTTCCATATAGACAAATGGCGACGCCGTTAAGTAGCAGAAGAAGGCAAATGACGTTAGTACACCACAGGCAATATTGAGCTTAACGCCGGGCTTAGTAAAAACCGTCGCATAAGCACCAAAAAAGGATTTGCTACTGCGGCTCGTTGAGTCTGAGTCACTTGGCATTTTTAGTTTGAGAGATACTAATATCAATAATCCACAAGCATAGAAGGCCAGTATGAAGAAGATCAGGTGCCATTCCCCTAGCTCTAGTATTAGGCTACCAATGCTTGGAGCGATTAGCGGTGCTAACATCATTATCAAGCTCACATAAGACATGCCTTTGGCTGTATTATTGCCGTATACCTCTTTGATATAGCCAGGAACCACAACAGTCGCTGCTGCGCCAATAAAGGCTTGAAAGAACCTGAGTGTTAAAAAGGCTTCTATTGATTGCACAAATGCCAATGCAAGACTGGTTAGCATAAAGCCTGTCAGTCCTATAATGACCATTTTTCGGCGACCATATCTGTCTGCCAATGGGCCAAAACATAGCATTCCTAAAGCATAACCAGCTAGGTATAAACTGAGGGACTGCTGAACAAGAGTTATACCTGTATCAAAACTGCTGGCAAGTGTTGCCATAGCTGGCAGATACATATCGATAGCGAGCGGCGTAATCGCGACAATCGCTGCGAGCATAGGAATAAGCAGAGCTAAGTTCGGTATTTTAACGTGGCTAGTGTGCTTTTCAGGCGCGTTTTTCAATTCTACCTCTTTGATTTTGCGGGTTATACGATGATTAAAGCTGGAACAAACTTACTCGTAAGTCGATAAGATTAGACTGTATTAAAGACAAGAGTTGTCGGTGCTACTGGCTAGGATTATCCCTGCTTAAATCCATAGCTGGATAATAGAGCGGGTAACGTCATTATAGTATCGTTTTCAAAACATTTAACCAATCAAAAATCAGTGTTAATCGTTCTAAAAAGCGACTCTATTTGTAAGCATCTATTTAGAGATCAATAGTCGTATATATCTACAATTACGTTGTTACTCTCCAGTCATAAAACTGTTTTTTTTCTGTCATCTCAGCGACTTTATAAAGCCTTAAGTTGAGCACTTTTATAGGAACGTCTTAAAACGAAAGGCGTACAAAGGCTCGAAAGGGAAAGAGATGAATAATCAAAACAAACTGCTAATGCTAATAATATCTGCATTATTAATGTCAGCGTGTGCCGATGATGGTAACGAAGGAGCGACTGGTGACAATGGTAGTAATGCGCTTGTGAGTATTACTGCCTTAGAGATAGGCAATGATCAATGTGTTATGGGCGGTAAGCAACTAAATACCGGCTTGGATCTTAATGCCAATGGTGTACTAGATGAAAATGAGATTGATGATACTCAGTCACAAGTGATTTGTAATGGACAATCTTCGCAACTAAAACCACAGCTTGTTGGGCGCTATCAAAGTGGTATTTACGGATTAAGTGCAGCTGAAATTGTGGATTTTCATCCTCGTTCAAAACAGATTTTTGTCATTAACGCTAAAAGTGGCAGAGTGGACGTGTTAAATGTAGCCGACATTTCGCTTGATGATGCTGTCACCGGTAGTGGTGCAATAGCGTTAGATAATATAGCAAAAACTACCGATATCGATATAGTTACTGACGTTAATCTTACAGGTTTAGGTGGTGTTAATAGTCTAAGTATTTATCAAGATTTGTTAGCTGTAGCGATAGAGCGAGCAGATACTCTGGGTAATAGCAAACAAGGCAATGGCGTGGTTGCTTTTTATCGAATCAATAATGCTGGCGAAGCGCTGTATCTTCATGCTGTAGAAGTTGGTGCGCTGCCAGATAATCTAACTTTCAATAAAGATGGTTCGCTCTTGGTTGTTGCAAATGAGGGGGAACCCAACGGGGGTTATACAGTTGATCCAGAAGGTAGCTTGTCGTTGATAACAATCACAGACAGTGTACCTGCTACATCCTCAACTAATATAGACTTTGCTGACTTTAATCTTGATGGAATTCGAGCTAATGAACTTGATTCTAAGATTAAAATAAATGGGCCCAATGCATCGGTTGCTCAAGATCTGGAGCCTGAGTACATCGCAATAAGCGAAGATAATTTAAAAGCGTACGTATCATTACAAGAGAACAATGCCATTGCTGTGTTAGATCTTAATAGCAAGGAGATTACAGCCATTTTACCTCTTGGCCTTAAGGACTACGGTTTATATGAAAATCGAATTGATGCGAGTGATAAAGACGGCAAAGTTCACTTTAGTGCCTATGCTGAGGTTTACGGTATGTATCAACCTGACACCATTAGTAGTTATCAGTGGCAGAGTAGTAATTTTATCGTTACTGCAAATGAAGGTGATGCAAGAGACTATGATGGCTTTTCTGAAGAAGCGAGAGCACAAGACTTACTCTTGGATGCCGCACATCCACAGCTATTTGCAGCAAAGGACAAAACACAACTCGGTCGTTTAAAGGTAACGACAAGCATGGGTGACACTGATAAAGACGGCGATATTGATCAAATTATCAGTTATGGCGCCCGTTCATTTTCAATTTGGGATGAAAATGGCAACCAAGTTTTCGATAGCGGTTCCGATTTTTCACGGATCACAGCAGCAGTTCTGGGCACAAACTTCAACAATAATAACGACGAGAACAAAGGTGATAGCCGCAGTGACGATAAAGCGGGCGAGCCAGAAGCGCTAGCGATTGGCAAGATAGCTGAACAATATTATGCTTTTATTGGTTTGGAGCGTACTGGTGGAGTGATGATTTATAACATCACTAACCCCTTTGCTGTCAGCTTTGTCGACTATATCGTTAATCGTGATTTTAGCACCGATTTTGAAATTAATACTGATACTGGCGAAGTCGAAGGCGATGCCAGTCTGGCTGGCGATTTAGGCCCTGAAGGGATGAAGTTTATTAGTGCTGAAAATAGCCCAACGTCCGAACCGTTGTTGGTTATCGGAAATGAAGTCAGCGGCACGACAAGTGTTTATGCACTTAGTTTTAACTAGAGTGTATAACATCTCTGTTTAAGTTCGGATAATACAGGCTGTTAAAATAAAAAACTCCGCTACTATTTCAGTAACGGAGTTTTTAGTTTCGATATGTATGTTTATATGAGTGCTGAAGTTAGCGCTTATACAAACTAAGCAATAAACGAAGAATGCTAATTGCTTAAACGATTACCTTAGAAACCGCGAGGTAGTTGACCTTTACCGGCTAATTTTTCACGCCAAAGTTCTTTTGGTGTTTTGCCACCGCTCTTTGCTGCAGGTTTCGCAGCCTTTTTAGCTGGTGTTTTTTTAGCGGCAGGTTTCGCAACTACTTTTTTCTCGGCTTTAGCTGCTATTGGGGCACTATCGCCATCTATTTCAGCTAACATCGCTTCTAAATCGCTGAAGCGTAATGATTTACCGCCATCGATTTTGTACCAGCTACCTTTCTGTTCAATTTTAACAGCTTGGCCTTCTTGCTTTGCAAGTGCAGCCTCAAGTGTGCTGATAACCTCTTCTTTGGTCAGTTTTGACATAATAATAACCTGTTTGTTTTTGTGTGTTACATGAAGGTTTGATGTGATTTTATCGTTTAATGCACTAAAAAGTCCAATTTTCACCACAAATGGCTTCATTTATATGATGATTTAGACATTTAATAGCAATTAAGTGAGTCAAAATGGGTTCTATTTGGGAGAGCTGGATTATATTGTCAGCACTATTCTAGCTTTGTGTTGCTTCATACTCAGCGTTGGCAAACTTGTGTTGGCTTGTTTGAGAAGAAAAAGCGAGAATAGGGCGAGAATTTAATGATTGTTTAGGTGCACTAATGACACAAACAGAATTAAGCCAGTATTTGGCGGAGTATCTTCAAGTAGCAAATTTTAAGGATTACGCACCAAATGGGTTACAAGTTGAAGGTCGAAAAGAGATCGGTACTATCGTCACTGGAGTTACCGCTTGCCAAGCATTGATCGATGAAGCCATTAAGTTAGATGCCGATGCTATTTTGGTTCACCACGGATTCTTTTGGAAAAACGAACCTGAAATTATAGTTGGCATGAAGCAGAAACGGATCAAAGCCTTACTGACTAATGATATCAATCTATTTGGTTATCATCTGCCCTTAGATGCTCATCCGGAAGTGGGCAATAACGCACAACTTGGCAAAGTACTGGGTATTGATAATGCAAGAGTTATTGAGGGACAGGCTCAAGGATTGATCTGGCGTGGTGAGCTAAGTGTTCCCGTTATAGCGAAAGAGTTAACACAAGCAATATCACACACTTTATCGCGCGAATGCTTACACCTTGGTGATGAGTCAAGCTTGGTGGAAACAATTGCTTGGTGCACCGGGGGGGCTCAAGATTATATTGATGTGGCTGCATCTCTTGGCATTGATGCGTTCATTAGCGGTGAAGCGTCTGAGAGAACCTATCACTGCGCAGTAGAGCAGAATGTTCAGTATTATGGCGCAGGACATCATGCTACTGAACTTTATGGCATTCAGGCGTTAGGCAAGCATTTAGCCACTAAGTTTGGTTTAATCCATCACTTCGTTGATATCAATAACCCTGTTTAGTGGTTATTGATAAACACATTCTAGGACGAGCCAAGCAGATACAAAAAAGCCGCTCATTTTAGAGCGGCTTTTTAATGAGAGTGTGACAGCTACATCACTCGCATGCCAGGTTTAGCACCTGCATGTGGCTCTAGGATCCAGATATCTTTACCGCCAGGACCTGCGGCTAATACCATACCTTCTGATTCACCGAACTTCATCTTACGTGGCGCTAAGTTTGCCACCATCACGGTATGCTTACCAATCAAATCCTCTGGTGCATAAGCAGATTTTATGCCTGCGAAAACTTGTTTCGTTTCGCCGCCTAAATCTAGCTCTAAACGCAGTAGTTTGTTGGCTTTCTCAATATGCTCAGCTTTAGTAATAAGTGCTATTCGCAGATCAATTTTGGCAAAGTCATCAAAGCTAATCTCGGCAGCTAACGGCTCTTTTTCGAGTTCCGTTTGTTCAGCTTTTGGAGCTTCAGCTGCGGCCACTTGAAGGTTCTCAGTCGAAGCTTCAATAATCGCCTCAATGCTCTTCATCTCAATACGTTGCATAAGTGCTTTAAATTTAGCAATTTCGTGACCAGCTAAATCGGCATTGATGTTGTCCCAAGTCAGTTCCATTTTAAGGAATGTTTCAACATCTGCTGCAAGCTTAGGCAATACCGGCTTTAGGTAAGTGACTAAGATACGGAACAAGTTAAGCGCATTACTACACACTTGATGGGCTTCTTCTTGTTTAGCCTCGTCTTTAATTAGCTGCCAAGGCGCGGCATCAGCAACATAAGCGTTAGCCACATCGGCAAGTGCCATGATTTCACGCATCGCTTTACCGTATTCACGTGTCTCGTATAGGTTAGCAATAATTTCTTGTTTGGCGATAAAGCTATCACTTAAACTGCTATCGGAAACTTTAGCCAGCTTGCCGTCAAAGCGCTTACTGATGAAGCCCGCAGTACGTGAAGCAAGGTTAACCAATTTACCTACAAGATCGGAGTTAACCCGTTGAGCAAAGTCTTCTAGGTTGAGATCTAGGTCATCAATCCTACTGCTTAGCTTAGCTGCGTAGTAATAACGCAAGTATTCAGGGTCTAGGTTGTCAAGGTAAGTACGAGCTTTAATAAACGTCCCTTTAGACTTAGACATTTTTGCGCCGTTTACTGTGACATAACCATGGGCATAAACACTGGTAGGTTTACGCAGGCCTGCACCTTCTAGCATTGCTGGCCAGAATAAGCTGTGGAAGTAAACAATGTCTTTACCGATGAAGTGATACACTTCAGCAGTCGAGTCCTTACTCCAAAAATCATCGAAGTTTAAGTCATCGCGCTTATCACATAGATTCTTAAATGAGCCCATGTAACCGATGGGGGCATCTAACCATACATAGAAGAATTTACCTGGAGCATCCGGGATCTCGAAACCAAAGTAAGGAGCATCACGAGAGATATCCCACTGTTGCAAGCCTTGTTCAAACCATTCGCTAAGCTTGTTGGCCATCTCTTGCTGTAAAGAACCAGAGTTAATCCACTCTTTTAACATACCTTCAAAAGCGGGTAGGTCGAAAAAGAAGTGCTCGGTATCTTTCATCACTGGAGTCGCGCCAGAAACGGCAGAATACGGGTTTAATAGGTCTGTAGTACTGTATGTGGCACCACAGTTGTCGCAGTTATCGCCGTATTGATCTTCACTCTTACATTTCGGGCAAGTGCCTTTAACGAAACGATCTGGTAGGAACATCGATTTTTCAGGATCGAACAACTGTGAAATAGTTTTGGTTTTTATATAACCTGAATCACGTAACTTGACATAGATTTCACTGGCGAGCTCACGGTTTTCTTCGCTGTGAGTGCTATGGAAATTGTCAAATTGAATGTTGAAATCAGCAAAATCTTTTTCATGCTCTTTTTGAACTTGAGCAATCATCTCCTCTGGCGCAATGCCCATTTGCTGAGCTTTAAGCATAATAGGAGTGCCATGAGCATCATCGGCGCAGATATAGTGACATTCGTGTCCACGTAACTTTTGGAAGCGTGACCAAATATCGGTTTGAATGTACTCAAGCATATGGCCTAAATGAATTGGACCATTAGCATATGGAAGTGCACTAGTGACTAAGATTTTACGTTGTGAATTTGACATCTTTTCTCGAAATCGCTGGGAACCTAAATAGAATGGAATAGATACTAACCGATCCAATGCATAGTTTCATTAAATCCTAGCGTAACTGTGGTAAATCTAGACTAATGTTTGCTTTAATTTCTGGTACAATTGCGCAAATCATATTTAGGGGGTCTCCATTTTGTCTTCAACTCATCCAAACTATCATCTCAGTGATGATCTTCTCAGTCCTGTTTTAGCCATTCTTGATACGTTCCAAGATCCATATTTAAACAAAAGCTTTTTAAGCGCTGGCATGGTGACTAAGCTTGCGATTGAAGGCAAACGCCTGCAATTGGGCTTGTGCTATTCATACCCATGTCAAACGCAGTATCAAGACATTGTTATGGCAGTAACCAAAGAACTTGCAGTACTGGATGCAATTGATGAAGTTGAATGTGAAATTGATTTTCAACCTGAGACCGTTTCGGCAATCAGTGCGGTAGAGCCATTGCCGAATATTAGACAAATTATTGCAGTTGCTTCAGGCAAAGGCGGTGTGGGCAAGTCAACCACTGCAGTTAACCTTGCATTAGCACTGGCTGCTGAAGGGGCGCGTGTCGGTATTTTAGATGCTGATATTTACGGTCCATCAATTCCGATGATGTTAGGTGTTGAGGATTTCAAACCGGTTTCGCCTGATGGAAAGATAATGACGGCCGCAGATGCACATGGTATTGCAGCGCAGTCAATTGGTTTTATGTTAGATGGTGACCAAGCCGCGGTATGGCGTGGTCCAATGGCTGCAGGTGCTTTGGTACAGTTGCTTACTGAAACCGAGTGGCCAGAGCTTGATTACATGGTGATTGATATGCCACCAGGGACCGGTGATATTCAACTAACCTTATCGCAAAAAGTGCCTGTTAGTGGTGCTGTTATTGTGACTACCCCACAAGATATCGCGCTTGCTGATGCTAAAAAAGGTGTCAGCATGTTCCAGAAAGTTAATATCCCAGTATTGGGTATTGTCGAAAATATGAGTTTCCACCTGTGCCCAGAGTGCGGTCATAAAGACCACCCATTTGGTGCTGATGGCGGAGAAAAAATGGCAACCCGTTACAATGTTCCTTTATTAGGGCAGCTACCGCTACAATTGAATATCCGCGAAGACGTTGATAAGGGGACGCCAACTGTTATTGCAGATAGTGAATGCCAAGTTTCTAATATTTATCGAGAAATCGCTAGAAAAGTGGGCGCTCAACTTGCGTTATGCCAAGCGCAATCTAAAGTATCTATAAGCATATCTGACGACGAGTAAGGTTTTAAAAATGAATTCAAAACAATGTGTTGTTATCGGAATTGCGGGTGCGTCTGCGTCAGGTAAAAGCCTTATTGCTAAAACGATTTATGAAGAGCTATGTCGTGATCTTGGCACTGACCAAATCGGTGTGATTGCAGAAGATGCCTACTATCGTGACCAAGGCCACTTGTCGATGGACGAGCGAGTGCTAACCAATTACGATCATCCAAAAGCGCTAGACCATGAGCTTTTGTGTAAACATCTTCAAGCACTTAAAGATGGTAACCCGGTTGATATTCCTGTTTACAGTTACACAGAACATACCCGTACTGATGAAAAAGTAAACTTGACCCCGAAGAAAGTCATTATTCTTGAGGGGATCTTACTACTGACAGATCCAGCTCTTCGCGATCAAATGGATGCGAGTGTGTTTATGGATACACCGCTCGATATCTGTTTCATGCGCAGACTATCTCGCGATGTGGCAGAACGTGGCAGAACGATGGAATCTGTTATGTCTCAGTATACTGAAACTGTGCGTCCAATGTTTTTACAGTTCATTGAACCGTCTAAACAATATGCGGATATTATTGTTCCGCGTGGTGGTAAGAACCGTATCGCGACCGATATTCTTAAAGCGCGTATACAGCACCTGTTAGCAAAATAAGTTAACGATGGTTACTATGTGTTTAACGACAGTAGAGCAGCCTATTGAAAGCGGTTCTCTATCTAGGATGCATAGTGCCATTTCAAAAGTTCAACGAGTCGCCGAGCAGGCAAAATTAGTTAGGATAGCTAATGTCGACAATTTGGGTTAATGGACAACCTGATGGCACGATTAACCCTCTAGATAGGGGGTTAGCCTATGGTGATGGGCTATTTGCAACGATGCGAGTAAACAAAAGTGAGATTCAATTCGTTGAATCTCACTTTCTGCGATTAACTCAAGGCGCAGAGCGCTTGGGTTTTGACTGGCAGCCGTCCCAGAGTCTTCGTGCATTATTGTTAGAGTGTGCCCAACAAAATCCCCAGTCGTGCCTTAAAGTGTTGTTATCTCGTGGTGTTGGGGGGCGAGGATATACGCCACCCAATAGCAATCAATCTATTAATGAAGTTGTATCGGTTCATCCATTTCCTGATGTTTACCAAAGCTGGCAAAGCCAAGGGCTTAGCTTGCAATCTTCAGATGTTTTATTGGCAAGACAACCTCGTTTAGCCGGAATTAAACATTGTAATCGATTGGAGCAGGTACTGATAAAATCGGAGCCACTTGCTGATGGGTATGACGACTGGTTAGTACTCGATAGCAAGCGCAATATAATTGAATCATCGATGGCAAATCTGTTTTTTGAAACCGAGGTTGGCATAGTGACTCCAAAACTTGCTTATGCTGGTGTGGCTGGCATGATGAGAGAGCAGGTCATCTATCAACTACTGGAAATGAACTTAACGGTTTCAATCACTGAGATGAATCTGAGTAATCTGTTTAATGTTAAACATGCATTTATGACCAACAGTTTACTTGGCGTTGTTGATATCAATTTAATAGACCAGCATATTTTGCAAAAAGCACCTTTTACATCCCTATTAAGAGAGCGACTTAATCTGACATTATGAAGAAATTTTTAATTGGTTTTTTAGCGACGGGTTTTACGCTACTTACTATTGCTGCGCTTGGGGGATACTGGGGTTACCAAACGTTAACTCAGTTTGCCCAATCACCGCTAAAGATAGACGCAACTCAGGAGTTAGAGATCCAAAGAGGCACCTCATTTAACCAGTTTAGTCAGCTTCTTAGGCAGCAAAGTATTATTGAAGATGATGGTTGGAAGCTAAAATGGTTAGTACGATTTAATCCTGAGTTAGCACAGATAAAATCTGGACTCTATGATGTTAAGCCTGAGGATACGGTGACTAGCTTACTGGAAAAAATTGTCTCAGGGAGGGAGAAATCTTTTGCGCTTACCTTACTAGAAGGGCAAACGGTCAAAGAGTGGCAACAGCTGTTACTAGAGCAACCCAAGCTTAGATTTGATGAAGGGCTGTTTGCGCAAATATTGCTTGATAATGGCGATAATTCAGGATTAGTTGAAGGTAAGTTTTTCCCCGACACTTATCATTACAGAGCGAATAATTCAGCCTTGTCATTATTGCAAGAAAGTTATCGGAAAATGCAAGTTGAATTGGAGAATGCTTGGAATAATCGTCAAGAAGGGCTGCCTTTAAAATCTTCATATGAATTACTGATCCTAGCATCAATAATTGAAAAGGAGACAGGTAAAGCAAGCGAACGTCCTTGGATTTCCGCTGTATTTATTAATCGACTAAATGAAGGCATGCGTTTACAAACAGATCCTACTGTTATTTACGGCATGGGTGAACGCTATGAAGGCAATATTACCCGCAAAGATCTAAGAGAAAAAACAGCATTTAATACATATCGAATTAATGGCTTACCACCTACGCCCATCGCGGCGCCGAGTCTTGCAGCAATTCAAGCCGCAGCAAACCCAGCGGATGTGGATTATTTTTATTTTGTCTCTCGAAATGATGGCAGCCATGTATTTTCAAGAACATTGCAAGAACATAATCGAGCAGTGAACAAATATCAGAGAAATCGATGACTATAGAATCAACCAAGGTTAGAAACTCAAAATTCATTGTTATAGAGGGTTTAGAGGGAGCGGGTAAATCGAGCGCCATAGCATTAGTTCGTGATTTTATTGAAAAGCATACAGGGCAAGCGCCTGTATGTACCCGTGAACCCGGTGGCACACCACTCGCGGAGCAGATGCGTGACTTAGTGAAGGTTGCCAATGAATCTGATCCATTGTGTGATGAAGCAGAATGTTTAATTTTCTATGCAGCTAGAGCGCAGTTAGTCGCCAATGTGATTAAGCCATCACTTGCAGAAGGTAAATGGGTTTTAGGTGATAGACATAATTTGTCGTCACTAGCCTACCAAGGTGGAGGCCGTGGGCTAATGCCGCTCGTTTCATCAATTAGCGAAGCGACCCTAAAAGGATTCAAACCTGATTTGACACTTTACCTCGATATTGACCCAAAGCTGGGCTTAGCACGAGCGGCGAATCGTGGTGAGCTAGACCGTATTGAGCAACAAGAGTTAGCATTCTTTAATCGCACCCGTGCGACATTTTTGTCATACGCAGATAATGATGATTCAATCATGATCATCGATGCAAGCCAAAGTATGGCTGCTGTGCATAAAGATATTATCGCCGTTTTACAAGATCAGGCTTGGTAGCATGCAACAGTTACCTTGGTTGCAAAGTGCGAGTGATACATTTAATGCACAGTTAAAGCGACAACAAGTTGCACATGCTTATCTTATCGGCTTAGATGCTGGTTATGGCGGTGAAATTCTCGCTCTGGATCTGGCAAAAGCGGCACTATGTAGCCAGGTTGGCCAAGCAGGTGCCTGCGGTTTTTGTAAAGCATGTCAGCTAGTAGAGGCTAATAGTCATCCAGACTTTTATCAAATAGAGGCTGATGGCGCGCAGATAAAAGTCGATCAGATAAGAGCCTTGTGCCAGAAACTAACCACGACTGCTCAGCAGGGCGGTCGACGTGTCGCTGTGATATTAAATTGTGAGCGACTCAATCAGGCTTCAGCGAATGCCTTACTTAAAACACTTGAAGAACCAGGTAAAGAAACGATATTGCTGTTGCAAGCTAACTCGCCAAGCCGATTGATGGCAACGATAAGTAGTCGCTGCCAGCGAGTCCAGGTGAAACTTCCAACTAGAATTGAAGTAAAGGCTTGGCTCAACGATGAATTAAAAACATCTACGGATTATAGCTGGAGCTTGCCAGTCGTTGGTGGACCGCTAGCCATTGTGTCGGCTATTGAGACTGACCGCTACCAAAGCCTCCTAGCGTTTAGAAAAGGTTGGATTGAAAGTTTGTCGTCAAAGCAGCTCTGTGCTAGTTTACAAAATGTAAATGAAAAGCAAGTTTCTGACGCGATTAAAGTTTTATATCTCGTACTGCATAGAAAATTGGTTACAGACTGCACTATTGAGCCGTTAAAACGCTCATCGATTGTCACATTTGCCGCTAAAATCATGCAGCAAGAAACACGGCTTTCAGTAATGCCAACAATTAATGTACTCGGCTTATTTGAAAGCATTGTGCTGGAATATACTCAATTAATGGAGCGCTAATTTTCTATGACAAATCTTGTTGTTAATTTTGACACTTTGCACCAGCTATATCGGGCTTATATGCCTTTTATTAAGCCAGCGGGGTTATTTATTGGCAGCACTGATAGCTTTGTTTTAGGGCAATCATTGTCAGTGGTTTATCGATTGCCTGGAACGACTGAAAAGATGCAGTTTGAGGGCTCTGTTGTTTGGATAAACCCTCTCGGTGCTCCTGGTGGCCGCCCGGCTGGCATAGGCGTTAAAATTGTTTCTGAACCTGATATGCATAAACACCATATCGAACAGTTATTGTCACATGAACTATCCTCTTCAGATTTGACCTGCACTATGTAGCTCGGTAGACTTGCTCTCCTTTTTGCTTGTTGGACTTACCCGTGCTTATCGATTCACATTGCCATCTAGATCGCCTTAAAACGGCGCCAGATCAAGACTCACTAAAAAATATCATAAGTGCTGCCAAAGCACGTGATATTGCTTACTTCCTTTGCGTAAACGTTAGGCAACAAGGCTTTATTGAGATGAAGCAGAAAATGGCGTCGTTTGACGAAGTTTTTCTATCAGCAGGCGTGCACCCATTAGATGTCCAAGATGGCCTTAATGTTGAAGAAATAGAGCAATTCGCCCGTGATGAAAAGGTGGTTGCTATTGGTGAAACCGGGCTTGATTATTTTTATGCCAATGAGACAAAAGCATTGCAGCAATCTTGTTTTGAACAGCAAATTGATTTGGCCGTTAAAGTGAAAAAGCCTCTAATCATTCATACCCGTGATGCTCGAGAAGATACGCTTAACTTTTTAAAGCGCGGCAATGCGGATAGCGTTGGTGGCGTATTACACTGTTTTACCGAAAGCTGGGAAATGGCGAAAGCTGCTATTGATATGGGGTTTTATATTTCAGTTTCAGGCATTGTGACGTTTAAGAATGCTGGCGAACTACGTAGTGTGATTAGAAAGGTCCCAAAAGATAGATTGCTGGTTGAAACCGACTCACCCTATTTAGCACCTGTTCCCCATCGTGGTAAAGAGAACCAGCCTGCATTTGTTCGTGATGTCGCCGAGTTTGTTGCAGAGCTTCGAGGTGAAAAATACCCTGATGTGGCTGAGTATACAACTGAAAACTTCTTCAACTTGTTCAAAGATGCTGCACACCTAGCCGGTAGATAATGCTTATTTATCCGTTATAGCTTTGGAAGTTGTAACCTAGTAAAAAACAGGCAAAAAAAGACCCAAAACTATTCCAATTGTTCTGGGTCTAGGGGAATGGCTCTCAAGGAGCCGTGCGCTACTGGTGTTAACCACTTAAGGTTAAAATCTGCTAATTGCTCAATCTCTGTTCAAACTAGTGTTATTGAGTGTAGTAGAGCTTTCCCATTTAGGCCTAATTTTTTTTAATTACGTCCAGTCTATATGTAACTAAAGATTACGGCTGTTTGTAGCGCGCAATCTTATCTTTAACTAAGTCTCTGGGAAGATTGTTTTTTAACTTATTGCCTAGGTGTTTAACCACTCCCAAAGATACTCCCGCATAACTGACAATGGTCTCACCTTGAGGTTTCACTTTTTTACTCAAGGTAATATCTCTACCCATTAAAAATACTTGTGCCTCATCATCGGTGAGCTCGATAGTATCCGGTGACGCTAACGCCAATACCGCTTCATGCTTGACTTTAAACCCTTTTTTAAGCACATCAGCTAATTTCATTCCAATACGTTGAAAACGCATTTTACCGATGAGTTTATGGAAGGCTTCAGGGAAAAGCCAAACTTCTGTGTCTCGAACGTAGATATCGTTTTCACTTGGTAACACGATATCAAATGATGTTTTTAGATATTCGACTATCTCGGCAATTTTTTTAGCAGACGCCTTTTCAAATGGAAAATTCTTTTGTTTTTTGGGTTCAGGCAATGCTCGCTCTATCGAAGTGACTTTCTTAATTTTGGCAACAAAGAAACCTTCGCTGTCATATATTTGTGGCCACACATGCAAGAAACCCTCTTCGGTACAAGACTTATCTGCGCCAGGAAACAGTGAAGATAGATTCACGAACTCTACAGCATCGGGGTAGCGTTGCTTTAAATAGTCACAAACATTCTGGTTCTCTTGTCGGCTTAGTGCACAGGTTGAATAAACCAGTTCACCGCCAGTTTTTAATGATTGAAAAGCTGAGTCAATGAGCGCCTTTTGGGTATCAACAATTCCCTTTACATCATTATTGTCCCAATTCTTTAATGCGTCAGGATCTTTTCTTATGGTGCCTTCACCGCTACAAGGCGCATCGAGCAATATAGAATCAAATATTTCGAACATATACTCGCCAAATACACGAGCATCAAAGTGTGTTAGCGCACAGTTTGCTACGCCCATGCGGGCGATATTTGCATGTAGCACTTTAATGCGACTGGCGGAGTATTCGTTTGCTACAAGTAAGCCTTTATTGGCCATTAAAGCGGCAATTTGTGTCGTCTTAGAACCGGGGGCCGACGCCATGTCTAACACACAGTGCTGAGTACCAGTTTGCTCTATTGAAAGGAGTGCAGTTGGCGGTAACATTGAGCTGGCTTCTTGAATATAAAACAGTCCTTGTAGGTGCTCTATGGTATTACCGAGTTGGACATCTTGGTCTAATTCAATCCAGTAACCATTTTCACACCAAGGAACGGGATCAAAATGCCAACCTTTAGGCGCCATTAGCTTGATAAAATCATTGCTTGAAATCTTTAGTGTATTTACACGTATAGAGGGTCGCAGCGGCTTACTGCTAAAGCAGATAAAATCTTCCATAGAGAGGTGAGAAGGAAGATCTTGTTCGATGCTATTGATAAAATTTTGATTAAAATGAGCCATATGCTGAAGGTAATGCGATAAAGTAATCTGATTATATACTGAAATATAGATATAGTGGGAGCACATGTATGGAAGAGTGCAGCGTTGCACTAGATCGCGAGAGGGAAGTGAGTGTTAAATAAGATTTGGTTTAGTTTTTTTGCCGTTGCATTGTCTGCCATCTTTATACAACTCCTAAGTGGCAACTTTGACGTACTAAGCGAAAGTGTTGCAGCCATTTTTTCCAGTGCTAAATTAGCCGCAGAGATAGCGTTAGGCCTTATTGGTGTACTTTGTTTGTGGATGGGGCTTATGCGGGTCGGCGAAAAGGCTGGGGTCGTTGCGTTCTTTTCCCGTGCTTTTGAGCCGTTATTATCACGTCTGATGCCCGAGGTGCCAAGAGGGCACCCCGCCTACGGCAGTGTTACCATGAACCTAACCGCTAATATGCTAGGTTTAGACAATGCAGCCACTCCGCTTGGCTTAAAAGCGATGCAAGACCTACAGTCTTTAAATCCAGTAAAGCACACCGCGACTAATGCGCAAATTTTGTTTTTAGTCCTCAATACCTCTTCTATTACGTTGGTGCCAGTTACTGTATTTCTTTATCGTGCACAGCAAGGAGCGGCAGCGCCTGCTGATATATTTCTACCTATCTTATTGGCTACGTCAGCATCGACGTTAGCGGGCGTACTGGCCGTGGCTATTGTGCAGCGTTTATCAGTTTTAAATACGGTGGTCATGGCTTATGCTGCCGGAGTTATGGTTACGTTAACGGCTTTGATGTTCTACTTGTCTACCCTTACAGTGGCAGCAATCGGTGATGTGAGTACCGCAATGGGGAACGGTATTCTATTGTTACTCATTTTCAGCTTTGTACTGGTTGCCGGCCTGCGTAAAATTGCTGTGTATGATGAGTTTATTGAAGGAGCGAAAGAGGGCTTTGCCCAATCCATAAAGCTTATCCCTTATCTTCTTGCTATGTTATTAGCTATTGCGTTGCTGCGTGCTTCCGGTGCGCTTGATTATCTACTAAATATATTGGCGGGTGTTGTCGCATTTGCAGGCGGCGACACTCGCTTCGTTGATGCCATGCCTACCGCTATTATGAAACCATTTAGTGGCTCTGGTGCAAGAGCGATGATGCTTGAGACTATGCAATACTATGGCGTTGATTCTTTTGCTGGACGTCTTGCGGCAATATTGCAAGGCAGTACAGAAACGACGTTTTATGTGTTGGCGGTGTATTTTGGTGCCGTTGGAATACGCAATGGTAGGCATGCTCTTGCTTGCGGTTTATTTGCAGATCTAGCGGGTATAGTGGCCGCGATCCTGGTGTGTTACCATTTTTATGGTTAATGCATGATCTTATTGCTATGAAAAAGGCGATAACTTAGGTATTTAAGCAATCGCCCCTTATGGAACTTTAAATAGGAAATCAGTCAGTCGCAGATTGCTTTGGTGCCCAGTCTAACCAAATAGGGTCGACAGCAGCGTTAAGCGGGAATTTATGTTGAGGGGCAATCATATTTTCTACTGACGTTACCTCTTTGGTCGCGAGGCCAATTCCTCCACTAAGAATAGTTTCAAGTGAGCCGGTTTCAATCTGCGCACCAGAAAATAGTCCTACATCAACTTTAACACCCGAAAGATCCCAAAGTACACTAGAGCTATTCACTAGATGTTTATATCGGCTCTCAATGTGAGCGGTCATTTCTACACCGGTACCATCAGAAATCAACTGGTAACTATCTACTTGACCGACTTTTATACCGCGAAAGAAGATAGCAGTGCCTTTATTGATAGAACCTAAGTTATTATTAGTGATGATAAAGGTAAGAGCGTTATCTAGGTTATAAAATGGTTTGTCTATTAAACCGACAAAGCGCGAAGCTGTCTGTGTACTGATCCCTGGAACGACTGAAATATAAGGTCCAGTAATCAGAGTTTCAGGCGCTTCAATTCCTGACAGTGAAACTTTTGCGTCCACAATGGAAAAGCTAGCGTCTTGTTGATTGAAGTTAGCGGCGTAGTCGCCATAAAGGTAAGCCGACACATCTAGCTCAGTCAGATCTTTGCTCAGTACAACTGACTCCACTTCACCCACTTTATGACCCAAATAGCGGATAGGGGCCTTCTTAGCCAATTTTACGCTGGCGGGGAAGGTCATCGTTATCGCCGTTGATTGGCTTAACGCAAGGAATTTAGAATCATATAGTTGGTTTTCTCGTCCTTGTGCTGGATGCTCAAGGAGTCCTAAAGTGATCCCACCTTTAATCGCGCCTTGTAGTGGCGACATTTCGACTTCAATACCACTTAAACTGGCATTGATTGCTAACGCGCTATTGCGCCAAAAAACGGTTTTGTCAGTTAACAGTGATGCAAATGTTTTTTGGATACTGATATCAATTATAAAATCGTTACTCTTTCGTTGCCAATCAACCTTGTTAACTTGACCAATCTGCATTTTTTTATAGTAAATCGGCGAGCCCTCAACCACATTAGCGGCATCATTGCTGAAAAGTTGTCGAGTTATTAGGCTCGAATTCTCAAAGTAGTTGTCTGCTTCGTTACTGCTAGCAAATACTTTTAGCGATGCACCGTTAGTTAACTGCTGGTTGCTAGCACCTTTTACCAAACTTAATGCACCATTAGTAAATGTGTTGAGTTCGCGAGCCTTTACCGCAACGCCGTCTAAGTTGGCTTCCATTGAAAGTACGGATTCGGCGACAAAATAGCTGCCTTTGGTGAGTAAACTACTGAAATCCGCATCGACTTCGATATCATACTCAACTTTAGTTAGCGCTTTATTTAACTTGCTGGACAGTACTGTACCTATTTTTATCTGTTTGAAACGTAATTCCGCGCCGGCCGAAACGCCAGGATTGGTATCAGAGTCCAGCGTTAACGCAAGCTTGTTACTATTTTTTGGTTCTGGTTTAGTTGTTAGCAAGGGATATTGCTGCAGCGGATCGCCAGAACCCGCAATAAAGTTAATTACACTGCCAGTAAGTAGTCGCTCTGGATGATTGATGCCACTTAGAGATATATCTGCGCCTTCTAACCAAAATGATGATGTTCCTGCTAACAGCTCGGCATATTTACTGTCGATTTTAGCCTCTAAAGATATACCGTTATCAGTTAGGATTTTATTGGTAACCCGGCCTATATTAATGCCACGAAAAACAATGGCGGTATTGTTGGCCACTGACTCTGTGCCGTTAGCTGTTAATGTAAACTCAATACCACCAAAGGCTTGCTTCTCGCTATCATACAAGGCAAATTCGTGTCTATTTTCTGCTGAGGGAGACTTATCATTTGAACTAAAGCTAATGCCGCCTGCAAGAATCGCCGCTAAACTTTCGCTGCGAACTTCAATACCGGCAAGAGAAGCGTCAACACTAATACCAGACACATTCCAAAACTGTGAATCAACTTTGACTAACTTTGCATATTGCTGCTGGATAAAGGCTGTAACTATGATTTTATTACTGCTATCTAGACGGTAACCAACAACTTGCCCCACTGGGATCTGTCGATAGAATAACGGAGAGCCAACATCTAACGAACCTAACTTTTCAGAGGTGATGTTAACGATTAGGCCTTCGTTACCTGGTGTAATCACTGGTGCACTGATCTCTGCTTCAAAAAAAGAAGCTGATTCACCCTCACCTGGCAAAATCCCAATATAATTACCTGAAAATAAGGTATCTAATCCTTCAACGCCGGTAATTGAAGCCTTAGGTTTAACCAGCCAAAACTTGGTCTCTTTGTTGAGAAATGGTGAGGAACGGTAATCCATTAAAACATCAACATTTACACCTTGAAGGTCATCGTCGATACTGATATCAACAACTTTACCAACTGTAAGGCCTTGATACTTCACCAAGGTTTTACCAATATCCATACCAGTGGCACTTGGAAAGTGTATTCTGACCTCTACGCCAGACTCGCGAATACTTTTAACTCCTAACCACGCTCCGAGCGCCAATGCGATAATCGGTAGTAGCCAAATAGGAGAGAAGAGCTTTTTCTTTACTACTTTAGGTGTCTGTACTTGAGTCATTTTTTATTTCCAATCTGTCCCAGAGTAAACGTGTGTCAATTACTTTTGCTGCGAGTTGTGTCAGCAGAATAACTAAGGCAAATGCAGTGGCGGCAGGTGCCGGTTTTGCATCTAAAAGTTGCCCCATATTAACGACCGCAACAGTGAGAGAAATGACAAACAAATCTAACATCGACCACCTGCCAATCCATTCGATAATATGAAAGCCCATCATTAGCTTTTTCTTAGATATAGGTAACTTAAAGCTAATTGCTGTTAAATATATAGTTAACCCCACTATTTTAAGCACCGGTACCAATATGCTCGCTGTAAACAGAATAATAGCGATAGGGATCATGTCTGTTTTTACCAGATGAGCAATCCCAGAAAAAATAGTGTCTTGGGTGACTTGGCCTTGGTTCGTCAGTGTTGTTATTGGGTATAGGTTGGCAGGGATCAGCAAAATAGCAGCCGTGATCAATAAAGCCCAACTCTTTTGTAGGCTGTCATAATCTCTAACTATAAGCTTGGCGTCACAGCGGCTACAACAAGCTGAATTAGCGCAGGTGACTTTATTGCAGGTTGGGCAGCAAGTTAGACCTACTTCCTTTCCTAATGTGCAGCTTGTCTGATTATCGTTCAAGGAAACTCCACATATGTTCTAAATCGTACTCTCTTAAAAGAAATAAATGCATAACAAACAGCATTGTAAAGCAGAAAGTTCCAAAACCGAAAGAAACAGTAGCAAAATCCGCAAGGTTAAAAGCGGCAACCAAAAAACTAATAACATAGATTTCGAGCATCGTTAGCTGGGTAAGCAACCCTTGTAACTTTAATGCCTGTTTTAATATTGACCTTAATAAAGCCGATTGCAGTCCGTATTTAATGATCAGGATCTGTACCAATATTGAAGTAAGCAAGATGCCTGGGGCGATGACCGCTGCCGTCATTACGGCGATAGCAACAACCCAATAGCCTTGCTGATAGACAGCTGCAGCCCCTTCAAAAACGGTCGTCGTGCGCATACTCCCTAAAAACTCAAGCTCAAGCACTGGAAATAAGTTTGCAGGGAAAAAAAAGATAATAGCAGTCATGCATAAAGCCAACATGCCGTTAACTGAACAGTACGGCGTGTCATATAACTGTGTGTGGCACCGTGGGCAAATCGCTCTTACGCCTGTTGGCAAGGCACGCTTTCTTATGACCAAATCACATGACGGACATAAAGTAACACTATTGTCTAGCGTATCCGATGGCATAGGAAATAAAGCCTCAAATAAAACGTTAAGGAATAAAGCAAACATATTGCTAAAAACGTGAACTCAAATAATCGTATGCATTTGATTATTACAGAGTCCTTATCGCTATAAGCGTATCAGGTTTTCAAGAAAACTTGCATAAGAACTTCAATATGTGAGACTCTTTACTGTATATAAAAACAGTGCGAGATTGATTATGGCCGTTGTAACCAAATTTGTCGTAGTTAGAGAAGGGGTTGAAAAGATGACTTTCACATCGAAAAAGGAGGCTGATGCCTACGATAAGATGCTTGATATCGCTGACAACTTAATCCCTTTTTTGACTAACCCAGAACTAGGGTTGGAAGATAATGATATTGAAAAGATTGGGTTTTTCTTAGCGCAGCACAAAGATGAACTTCAATCCTTACTTAAAGGCGGGGCAGCCGTCAGTAAAGCTCCAGCTAAGAAAGTGTCGAAAAAGACTAATTTAGACTAAAAAAAACAGAGGATCAGTCTTCTAAATATGTTTCATCTTGATAAGATGCTGCAAATTTACTTAGATTTATCGATGATTTTGTTTAGGGGATGTATATGACCGCGTCATTTTATGACACGTTGAACCGTCAAGTAATTGCTTTATTGAGCGGTGAAGATGACCAAATAGCGGCCTTAGCCAATTTTTCAGCGCTATTAAATGATAATTTGACTGACTTAAATTGGGTAGGCTTTTATCTATTAAAGAATGAGCAACTTGTATTAGGCCCTTTCCAAGGGAAAGTTGCTTGTACTCGGATACCGATAGGAAAAGGCGTATGTGGTACAGCAGTTGAAAAAAATGCAACACAGCGTATCGCAGATGTTCATCAATTTGTGGGTCACATAGCGTGTGATTCAGCGAGCGTTTCTGAATTGGTTGTTCCGCTTCGACGCAATGGTGATGTTATCGGAGTACTGGATATTGATAGCCCATCGTTATCAAGATTTGATGAAATCGATCAACAAGGCGTAGAAACTTTGGTGAAAAGTCTCGAAAATTGCCTATTTGGTTAATCATCGACCAATTTTTGCTAATTGATGGTCGCAATCATCTCATGCATCCCTATAATAAGCGGTTTGAGCAATGAAATCTCAAATCGCGATTATTCGGTAAAGCGAATCAATAGCGTTTATGATAGGTTGTTGCTAAGGTAGGTTTGATTTTGACGCTAAAAACATAAGTTAATCATTATTAATTTGTTCTTTAGGTCATAATCAGACAAATATAAACGACACTTAAATCGATGAGAGGTAGAAACTCTTTTGGTAGTGTCCCTTTTTTAAACTGTGGAAGTAAAGATGGAATCAACAGAAAAGTTGACCGATACCAACGCTATTCTTGCGTACTTATATGAAACATTTCCTTTATGCTTTATTGCTGAAGGTGAAACGAAGCCATTAAAAATCGGATTGTTTCAAGATTTAGCGGAAAGGTTAGCTGATGATTCTAAAGTCAGTAAGACTCAACTAAGAATCGCTTTAAGAAGATATACAAGCAGCTGGCGTTACCTTAAGTGTGTTAAAGCCGGTGCGCATCGTATCGATTTAGATGGTAATTGCTGTGGTGAGCTAGAACAAGAGCACGTTGACCATGCTCAAGCTACACTTAAAGAAAGTCAGGAAAAAGCGAAAGCAAAAAGAATAGCTAAAGCAGGGAAATCGTCAGCACCTGCAGCTAATGCTAAGAAACCCGTTAAAAAACCGGTTGCTAGAAGACCGAAAGCGGCACCAAGCGCAAAACCTGTTAAAGAAAAAGTAGCTGAAGTAGTTTTAACGCCTGCGGTACTGACTGAGTTGAAGAAAAATCAACGTGTAAACGTCAAACTAGGTAAGGCGCCAGTAGCAGGTGTTATTTTGGATATCAAAAAAGAAGATGTTCAAGTTCAGCTAGATTCTGGTTTAACGATTAAAGTTAAAGCTGAATACATACTGCTGTAATGGTTTAAAAAGCATGTAAAGGAGTAACTTGTTGATGCGGAAAATGTCTCTGGCTGTATCTATCGCCAGTATTTTTGTAGGATTCTCGGCGTGGGCTGTTAGCCCTACTATTCAATTCAGCGAGTTACCTGCTTTAAAGCAGGAACCCCAACATAAAGTGGCGAGTAAACGCGTCACTGGTTTGTTCACCCGTTCCCATTACCATCGTTTTGAAATGGACGATGCGTTTTCAAAGCAAGTGTTCGAACGATACCTGAAACAATTGGATTATCGTAAGAACGTGCTGCTGCAGTCTGACGTTGACAGCTTTATGGCCTATTCCACTCAATTTGACGATATGTTGAAAAGTGGCGATCTGCAGCAAGCTTACTCAATGTTCGAAGTTATCCAAAAACGCCGCTATGAGCGATTCGCCTATGCACTCTCTTTGCTTGATGAAGAGATGAAGTTTGATGTGGCTGGCGATGCTTATGAATTCGACCGTAAGGACGCAGCTTGGCCTAAAACTGAAGCTGAGTTAAACGAACTTTGGCGTCAGCGCGTAAAGTACGATGCGTTAAACTTAACGTTGACGGGGAAAAAATGGGATGAAATCGTCACTATTTTGTCCAAGCGTTACAACAACTCGATCAAGCGTCTAAGTCAAACTCACAGTGAAGACGTTTTCCAAGGTGTAATGAACGCATTTGCACGAACAGTCGAGCCACATACTAGCTATTTATCGCCACGAAATGCAGAGCGTTTCCAGATGGAGATGAATTTAAGTCTTGAGGGCATTGGCGCAGTACTCCAAGTTGATGACGATTACACGGTAATTAAAAGCCTAGTTGCTGGCGGTCCTGCAGCAACCAGTGAGAAGCTGTCGCCTGAAGACAAAATTGTTGGCGTAGGCCAAGAAGGCGAGAAAATTGTTGATGTTATCGGTTGGCGTTTAGACGATGTTGTCGAGTTAATTAAAGGCCCTAAAGGCAGTAAAGTAGTCTTAGAGATCTTGCCTAATAAAGGTGGTTCCAGTGCTAAACCTTTTGAACTGACCATTGTTCGAGACAAAATACGTCTAGAAGATCGTGCTGCTACATCAAAGGTTGTTGAACCATCAGAGGGACCATACGCTAACCGCAAGGTCGGTGTTATTCAAATTCCAGGTTTCTATATGAACCTTTCAAAAGACGTTTCCAAGGAGCTTGCGGAGCTTAAAGAAGCAAAAGTTGAAGGTATCATTATCGATTTACGTGGCAATGGTGGTGGTGCGCTTACTGAAGCGACATTACTTACAGGATTGTTTATTGAGCAAGGTCCAGTAGTACAAATTCGTGATGCTAATGGTCGAGTTTCTCAAAATAGAGATAATGATGGCCGCGTCACCTATGACGGCCCATTAACGGTGATGGTTGATCGCTATAGTGCTTCTGCATCAGAGATTTTTGCCGCAGCATTGCAAGATTATGATCGTGCTCTGATTGTAGGTGAATCTACATTTGGTAAAGGCACCGTGCAACAGCATAAGAGCCTTGGTCGAATCTACGATATGTATGAGAAACCAATTGGGCATGTACAGTACACTATCGCAAAGTTCTATCGTATTAATGGTGGCAGTACTCAGCTAAAAGGCGTGACACCGGATATTCCATTTCCAAGTGCTCTAGAACCTGGTGAGTACGGTGAAGCAGAAGAAGAGAATGCACTGCCATGGGACAAGGTGCCAGTGGCTCAGTACGGTACGTTAAGTGAGATCTATCCACAGTTGATTCAAAATCTTGATGGTAAGCATCAACAGCGAATTAAGACAGACGTTGAATTCGGCTATATCTTCCAAGATATCGAAGAGTTTAAAGCTAACCATAACGACAAAACGGTATCGTTAGTAGAAAGTGAACGTCTTGCTGAGCGTGATGAGAACGATAAGAAGCAACTCGATCGTGAAAACGAAAGACGAGTGCGTGAAGGCCTTGAAGTGGTTAAATCGTTAGATGATTTAGAAGACGATGCTGACAAGACCGATGCATTTCTCGATGAAACGGCATACATCACTCTCGATTTAGTTGATATTGAGAAAGTGGCTAAAAATCAAAAATAGTCGCTCACTGCAGATTATAAAACGCGCTTTTAGCGCGTTTTTTTTAACTTAAAAATGGAATTAGTAGGCCTACAATGACACAACCACAAGCTAAGTACCTAAAAGACTACCAAGCACCACTTTTTCAAATCACGCACTTGGATTTGGATATCTCTTTAGCGGGTGAGAATTCTGTAATTCAAGCGACTAGCTCAATCGAAAGAGTGGGTGAACACCAGCAGCCATTAAGGCTAGATGGCGAAGATATTAACTTAAAGTCAGTTAAAGTAAACGGTGTTGAGAGCGCATATACAGAGAAAAACGGTCAACTGATTATCGATACTGCAGAGCAAACCTTTGAGTTGGAAATAGTCTCAGTCGTTGACCCTGAGTCAAACACCAGCCTAGAAGGCTTGTACATGTCTGATGGCGCTTACTGCACACAGTGCGAAGCTGAAGGTTTTAGGCGTATTACTTACTTTCTTGATAGACCAGACGTACTTGCGATTTATACCGTCCGCATAGAAGCAAACAAAACTGCATTTCCATTTTTGTTAAGTAACGGCAATCTTGTTGAAAGTGGTGATTTGGAAGGCGGCTTACATTACGTTAAATGGCATGATCCGTTTCCCAAACCTGCTTATCTTTTTGCATTAGTTGCAGGTGATTTTGACCTATTAGAAGATGAGTATATAACCCGCAGCGATAGAGCCGTTAAGCTGCAGGTTTTTGTCGATAAAGGCAATCTTCATAAAGCTCACCATGCTATTGCATCATTAAAGAAATCAATGAAATGGGATGAAACACGTTTTAATCTTGAATACGATCTCGATATTTATATGATAGTAGCCGTTGATTTTTTCAATATGGGTGCGATGGAAAATAAGGGGCTGAATGTATTTAATACCAAATATGTGTTGGCAGATAAGGCCTCTGCAACCGATGATGATTACCATGGTATCGAGTCTGTAGTTGGTCATGAGTATTTTCATAATTGGACCGGTAACAGAGTAACTTGTCGTGATTGGTTCCAATTAAGCTTAAAAGAGGGCTTAACCGTATTCCGAGATCAGGAGTTTAGTTCTGATGTTGGTTCTCGAGCTGTTAATCGTATTCATGCTATTAAAGTGATGAAAAACCAGCAGTTTGCTGAAGACTCTGGCCCAATGGCTCACCCTATACGGCCGGAATCAGTAATAGAAATGAATAATTTCTATACTGTTACTGTGTATAACAAGGGGGCTGAAGTGATTCGAATGATGCATACCTTGTTAGGGGAAGATAAGTTCCAAGCAGGGATGGCGTTGTACTTTAAGAGGCATGACGGCCAAGCTGTCACTTGTGATGACTTTGTCGCGGCGATGGAAGATGCAAGTCAAGTTGATTTAGGTCAGTTCCGTCGCTGGTATAGCCAAGCCGGAACTCCTCAAGTCACCGCGACAGAATCTTATGATGATTCAACTAATAGCTATAGCTTAACATTATCTCAAGAAACACCAGATACTCCAGGTCAAGCGGAAAAATTACCACAGCATATTCCATTTGATATCGAGCTGATTGATAGCGAGGGTAACAGTCTTGTTAATGAGGTATTGGATTTTAAACAGCAAACCCAAAAGTTTGTTTTTGAGAACATTAAAACCAGACCCGTTGCTTCATTATTACAAGACTTCTCGGCGCCGGTAAAATTGGAATTTGATTACTCAATTGAGCAGTTATTGCATTTAATGCGTTTCGCTAACAGCGAAGTGGCAAAGTGGGAGGCTTCTGTATCCTTGTTTAGCCAGTCAATCTGGCAATGTGTAGATAATTTGCAAAATGGCAAAGCGATGCATATAGATAGCCGACTGGTTGATGGATTCAAAGGTGTACTTTTATCTGAATCGTTAAATGAAGCGCTAATGGCTGAAATTCTTAACCTGACGAGTGCCAGTTCGCTGATAGAGCAGACAGAGAGTGTCGACCTAGATAGCCTTGCTATCGCGCGTCAGTTTGCAGTCAATGAAATTGCACAAGGTTGTGAAGATGAACTGCTTGCAAAAGTTAGGCAGTTACAGAACATCGATAGTGCCGATGCTCGCGCTCTTAAAAATACCTGCCTAAGCTTATTGCTCAAGGTTGATGATCGTCACCGCTATATTGCAGAGCAACAGTTTGGAACTACCGATAACATGACTGACACTTTAGGTGCGCTAACCGCGTTGAATAGTGACAGCTCAAGTGAACGAACAGCATTAATGGCTGCATATGAATCTCGCTGGTTAGAAACGCCATTAGCAATGGACAAGTGGTTTAGCTTACATGCTACATTTGCCAATGAGGGTTGTATTGAGCAACTTGAAAAGCTGTTGCAACATGAAGGTTTTTCCATGTCTAATCCAAACCGAGTGCGCTCTTTGATAGGCGTGTTTGCAGCAGCCAATACCTTTGAATTTCATCGTAAAGATGCAAAAGGATATGACTTTTTGACTAAAGCGATTATCAAGCTCAATAAAGTGAATCCGCAGGTTGCAGCTAGGATTATTACACCGCTTATACAATTTAAAAAGTTTGATTTAGAAAGGCAGGCGTTAATGCGTAAGTCTTTAGAGAGTATTTTGGCAATAGATGAATTGTCTAAAGACCTTTATGAGAAGGTGACCAAAGCACTTTCATAATGATATAAGAAAAAGTAAAATCTCAGCTTATCCAGGGCAATAGCCCTGTTTAAGCTGGCATTAAATAAATATTCGAGAATTCTACGTGCAACAATCAAATCAAGTTTTCCAGTTCCCTCTTAATATTAGTTATGAAGATTTTTTACCTTACTACCGCGGCCAAGTCACTAAAGTGGAGGTTGTCGATTTAGCAGGAAGAACTTTGTGGATAAGCGCAAGACATTTTAGACCGTTTTTTACTCGCTCGGGTATAAAAGCATACTTCGAAATGGTGGTAGATGCTCAAGGAAACTTGATCCAACTGAATAAGATTTAGAGTAATTACTTAAAACGGTCGATTGCTTTAAACGCAGTGCTTTAGCTATCTGTTAATTTAGATAAGGTATTGTTATTAAATAATATATATTAACTAAATACCTATCTCTTTACATTATCTAAATCTGATTTAAATACACTCCTCAAACCACCTTGCTAAATCCTTGTAAAATAGCGGAATCTTTTGAAGATTTTCACTATTTCATCCTTGCTCACTACGTATAAATGCTGTAACAATGGTGTTACCTGTAAGCTAACAGTATGTTGGTTATCAATTCCTATAACAAAAGAATCCAGCAGGTTACGGAGAGAAGCTAAAATGAAAAAGGTTAAGAACGGCTTTAATAAGTCGACGCTCGCTTTGGGGATAGTCGCGGCGCTCGGTTTTGGCATGTCAACAAGTGCCAATGCAGTCTCATTTAATTGGGGCGAAGTAGAAGGAACATTTGATTCAACCTGGACTGCTGGTGCGAGTTGGCGAGTAGAAGGGCGAGATTGGGAAAATCAAATTGGTAAGGTGAATCAGCCTCAGTTTGACTGGTCAGGTTATTCTGCATTTGGCAACACCAAATACAGTTCAGCAGAAATTTGGGCGCAGCCTGGTTCCTACTCAAGTAACGGTGATTTAAGTAACTTACTTTATTCACAAGGCGATACGACTTCTGAAATATTTAAAGGTTTGCACGAATTATCTTTAAAATATCAGAACTTTGGTGTGTTTGCCCGTGCTATGTATTTTTACGATCGTAAGCTAAACGATGGCAGTTATGACTTTAACGACCCTCTTACGGGTAAAGAGTTTGACCCATGTGAAGATAGCAAGGCATCGGAAGTTCAATGTAAAGATATTCGATTACTCGATGCATTCGTCTATGCTGACTTTGATTTTAATGATGGCGCAAACCCTCTATCTGTTCGCGTTGGTAATCAAGTGGTTTCATGGGGTGAGAGTACCCTTATTGCCCACGGTATAAGCTCTATTAACGCCGTTGATTTGAATATCTTGAATGCACCAGGTGCAGAACTAAAAGAAGCGTTCCGTCCGCAAGGCATGGTTTGGGCGTCTTTTGGGATCACTGACGACCTGTCTGTAGAAGGTTTCTACCAATACGATTGGCAGCCAGTTTGGGTTCCAACGCCAGGCTCTATATTTTCTACCAATGATTTTGCCGGTTACGGTGGTTACAATCAGAATGCACAGTTAGGTTTTAACGCTAACCCAGATATGAATCTAGATTTCCTACTTTCTGAATACAACGCATTAGTTGGGATGGTGGGTTCTGGTCAAGTGGATGGTGCGACATTAGCGCAACTTGCACTCGCTTATCCAACAAAAGCCACGTTAGTGGAAGATGATGCGTCAGCAAGTGATGACGGTCAATGGGGTGTGAAAGTCGGTTATTACGCGCCGCAACTTGGTGAAACTGAGTTTGGCTTGTACTACATGAACTACCATAGCCGTCGTCCATTAATTAGTGGTACTACTGCAAACTTTACTCAAGAAGCGATTGGTCGAGATCTACAACGCCTAGGCGGTAAAGCGCAGTCTGGCGAAGCCATGACTCGAGAGGACCTGTTAGCATTAGAGACTTTCTCTAAGGCGCAAATTGTTTATCCTGAAGATATTCAGTTAATGGGCTTTAGTTTTAACACATTGCTTGGTGATACCTCTTTTGCTGGTGAAGTTGCACATCGTTTAGATGAGCCGCTGCAGATTGATGATGTTGAGCTGCTTTTTGCCGCTATGCCACAACAATTGGCTAATGCGGGTCTTCGCCCAGATCTCGATGGTATTTCACAAGTCGAAAACTATGGTCCTGGTGAATATGCTGAAGGTTTCATTCGTTTAGATACCACTCAAGCTCAAACCACATTCACACATTTATTCGGTCCAACATTAGGTACAGATAACCTCACTATGTTGGCTGAGATTGGTGGTGTTTGGATCCATGATATGCCGAGCTTTGACGAGCTTCGCCTTAACGGGCCTGGCACTGCACGTTCAGGTGGTAACCCTGATATGCCGGGCATTATCGAAGCGCTGCATAATGGCCCTGAAACCAACCCATTCCCAACTGATTTTGCTTGGGGTTATCGTCTAGTTGCTAAAGCGGACTATAACAACGTATGGGGTGGGGTGAATGTCGCACCACGAGTTATTTTCTCTCACGATGTTGACGGAATTACGCCGGATCCAATGTTCCTGTTTACTGAAGGTAAGAAATCCGTCGCCTTAGGCGTCGCTTTTGATTACCAAAGCAAATGGGGTGCAGATATCTCTTACAACACTTTCTTTGGTGGTGTAGGAACAACGAATGCTATGGCTGATCGAGACTATGTGTCGTTCAACATTAAGTACTCAATCTAAATCACAAGGACAATAATAATGAAGAATCTTGCGATATTGTCTGCCGCAGTCATGATGGCTTTAGGCGCTTCAAGTGCTGTTGCTAAAGTTTCTGACGCAGATGCTGCCAAATTAGGCACAGAACTAACACCGCTAGGGGCTGTAAAAGCTGGTAATGCTGATGGTTCAATCCCAGCATGGGATGGCGGCATCACAAAGCCTGTTGCAGGTTACAGTAAAGGTATGCATCACCCGGATCCATTTCCTGGTGACAAAATTGAATTTACTATTACTAATGCCAACAAAGACAAATACAAAGAGTTTCTCAGTGACGGCCAGGTAAAACTGTTTGAACTATACCCTGAAACTTTCAAGATGAATGTCTATGAAACTCGTCGCTCAGCGTCAGTTCCTCAATTTGTCTATGATGCAACTAAAGCCAATGCAACTCGTGCAGAGCTGATTGATGGCGGTAATGGTTTAACTGGTGCATCTATCGGTGTACCGTTTCCAATGCCTGAGAATGGCTTAGAAGTGATATGGAACCACATACTTCGCTTCCGTGGTGTTGATATCAAAACTTCTCGTAGCCAAGCAGCACCGACGGCCGGCGGTAGTTATACACTAGTTGAAACAGCAGAAGAGATCCGCTTCCAATACTCACGCCCAGAGATGACGCTTGATAAACTAGCAAAAGAGAATACCTTGTTCTTCTTTAAGCAAGTTGTAACCCAGCCAGCTCGTTTGGCTGGCACAGCACTACTTGTTAAAGAGACCATGGATCAAGAAAAACTGCCTCGCCAAGCGTGGACATATAACACTGGTCAACGCCGTGTTCGTAAAGCGCCAAACGTCGCCTTTGACACGCCTGGCACAGTATCTGATGGCCTAAGAACAACCGATGATTTTGATATGTTTAACGGCTCGCCAGTGCGTTATAACTGGGAATTGGTCGGTAAGCAGGAGCTTTATATTCCTTATAATGATTATAAACTCCATTCCGATAAACTTTCCTATGAGCAAATTGTCACTCCTGGTCACATCAACCCTGAGTATGTTCGTTATGAAAAGCATCGTGTGTGGGTTGTGAAAGCAACGCTTAAAGAAGGGATGCGTCATATCTACAAAGCGCGTACTTTCTACATTGATGAAGACTCTTGGCAAGTATCGGTTGCTGACCTATATGACAACCGTGACGAACTATACCGTGTGGCCATAGCTCATGGTTTGAACTACTACGAAGTGCCAACTCAATGGAGCACGTTAGAAGTGTTCCATGATCTACAGTCTCGTCGTTATATCGCAATGGGGCTTGATAATGAAGGCCGTATGTACGATTTTGACGCAAAGTTGAGTGAAGGTAACTTCACTCCAGCAGCGTTAAGACGTGCTGGTATTCGTTAACCCACTTAGAGAGGGGCGTTATGCCCCTCTTATTTTGAAAGGAAGTCTGTATGTCGTTTAGCATGCTTCGGTTTATCTCTGTCTTGAGTGTCGCCAGTATCTTTAATTCTTCTGCTGTATTGGCTCAAGAAAACAAATTAGAACAACAAATACAACCTCTTGCTGCTCATTCTCTTGTGCTAGATATCGCGCAATCTGGTCATACACTCGTAGCGGTTGGAGAACGCGGTCACGCATTTATCTATGATAATCAATGGCAACAAGTTGCTACACCGACAGTCGCCCAATTAACCAAAGCATTCTTTATCTCTGAAACCAAAGGCTGGGCTGTGGGGCATGACGCCACGATATTGCATACCGAAGACGGTGGTAAAACCTGGCAGCTGCAGATGCAATCTGCAGAGGTTGATAAACCCTTTTTAGATCTATTATTTTTCGATGAGAATAATGGCATTGCTATTGGCGCTTATGGTTTGTTCTACCGCACAACCGATGGTGGTAATAACTGGATAAGTGAGTATCACCAAGAGTTACTCTTTGAAGAAGATGTCGCTTATTTAGAAGAGCTTAAAGCTGAAGATGAAGCTCTGTATCTATCTGAACGTAGTACTTTGCTGCCGCATTTTAATCGTGTCATCCCTCTTACTAACGGTCAGCTAATTATGGTTGGCGAACTCGGACTTGTCGCCGTTTCCAGTGATAAAGGCCATCATTGGCAAAAGCAAAATTTTCCTTATGAAGGCTCTTTATTTAATGCAAGTGAAGTTGGTGACATTGTTTATGTTATGGGCCTACGTGGACACCTCTTTAAGTCACAAATCCAATTGGCTCAATGGCAAGAGGTTATGTTACCCGTCGATTCAACGATAAATGCAGGCGTAGCCATCGATGACTCGACATTACGCATTGTTGGCAACGCTGGGGTGGTTATTGATGTCACTGCGCAAGGTAACGCAACATTGGTTGAGCAAAGACAGGGCGAAAATTTAGTCGCTATTGCTAAAGACACTGCTGGTGCGCTCTGGGTCGCCGGTAATAAAGGTCTCATCAAGTTAGAACAAAAATAATAGGACCTGACGTATGTTAGATAAATTTGTAAATGGCATTGAAACCTATTTGTTTAGGCACCGCGCTTTCGTAATCTTTTTATTTATTCTTACCACGTTTTTTTTAGGTTTACAGGCAAGTAACCTAAAAATGGACGCAGCGTTTGTAAAAAATATTCCTCTTAATCACAGTTACATGAAGACCTATTTAAAACATCAAAAGCAGTTTGGTGGTGCGAATAGCATTATGGTTGCGGTTGAGGACACAAGCGGCAATATCTTCAATGCTAACTTTTTTGATTCACTTAAAAATGTTCATGATCAGCTGTTTTTCATTCCTGGTGTAGATAGAGCGCAAGTTAAGTCACTGTTTTCTCCTTCAACTCGCTTTACTGAAGTTGTCGAAGATGGTTTTGCCGGCGGACCAGTGATCCCCGCAGACTTCACCACTACCGAGCAAGGGTTATCAATTGTTCGCGGTAATATTGAAAAAGCCGGTATTGTGGGCCGCTTGATTGCTGAAGATTATTCGGCTGCGATGGTGAGTGCGCAGTTAATGGATTTTGATCCACAAACGGGTGAAGCGCTAGACACACTTGCCTTTGCTGAACAATTAGAACAAGAACTACGCGCTCAGTATGAAACTGATGATATAAAAATTCATATCATTGGCTTTGCTAAAATGGCTGGTGATGTTGCTGAAGGTGCAAAAGGAGTACTGCTATTTTTCTTAATTGCGATCCTTGTAACTGCAGTAATGGTTTACTTTTTCTCTAAATCAATCGTGCTTACCATTTTACCTTTGGTGTGCAGTTTAACAGCAGTTATCTGGCAACTAGGTCTATTAACCGTTGTTGGTTTTGGTTTAGATCCCATGTCCATCTTGATCCCGTTTTTGGTGTTCGCGATTGGTGTCAGCCATAGCGTACAGATGATCAATGCGGTCAAACGAAGAGTGACTGATGGGCAAAGCACAAAAGCCGCTGCGGCGTTAGCATTTCGAAGCTTGTTGATCCCAGGTGGCGTAGCGTTACTTTCAGATACTATCGGTTTTATGACGCTCTTGGCGATTGACATTGGTATTATTCGTGAGCTCGCTATATCAGCTTCTCTTGGTGTTGCGGTTATCATTTTAACTAACCTAGTTTTGTTGCCACTTGTTATCTCTTACACGCAAGTGCAGCCACAAAAGAACACGGCACCTGTAAAAGAAAATAATATTTGGGTCAAGCTGTCAAAGTTTGCAACGCCTAAATATGCAATTTGGGTTTTGCTCATTACCGCAGGTTTATATGCTGTTGGTTTGCAGCAAGCTAATCAGATGAAAATAGGCGATTTGCAAGGCGGAGCGCCAGCACTACATCTTGATTCTAGGTATAACCAAGATACTTTTTTCATTACGGATAAGTTTTCTATTACTACCGATGTGATGACCATTATTGTTGAAGCTTTCCCTGAAGCTTGTACTTACCATTCAGTGTTAACTCAGATTGATGAATTTGAATGGCAGGTCAGCAATACCGAGGGGGTTGAGTCTACGGCTAGTCTTGCCTCTGTCGCTAAGAGAGTCAACGCTGGCTTTAATGAAGGTAACCCCAAGTGGCAAGTCTTGCCTAGAAACACTGCGAGCCTTGTACAGGCCGTGGGGCGTGTTCCAACGACGTCAGGCTTATTGAACAGTGATTGTTCAGTGATGCCAGTATATCTGTTCCTTAAAGATCATAAAGCTGAAACCATTGAAGTTGTTATCGACAAAGTTAATGAACTGCAGCAACAGATGAATAATGAACAGCTTACTTTTAAGCTTGCATCTGGACCTGTTGGCGTTATGGCTGCAACTAATGAAGCGGTTGCAGAAGCACAACTACCGATGATGCTGTATGTTTATGGGGCAGTGTTTGTACTGTGTTTGATTAGCTTCCGTTCATTGCGAGCAACCATTGCGGTTATCTTGCCGTTATATGTGGTTTCTACACTAGCCCAAGCATTGATGACCCAGCTGGATATAGGTCTTGCAGTTAGCACACTGCCAGTTATCGCATTAGGGGTCGGTATTGGCGTTGATTATGGTATCTATATTTTGTCTACTATGGCGGTCAGACTGAGAGATGGTATGCCGGTCCAGCAAGCGTATTATGAAGCGTTAGTTGAGCGTGGTAGTGCGGTGATATTTACCGGTTTAACACTGGCCATTGGCGTGAGTACTTGGTTCTTCTCGGCGCTTAAGTTCCAAATGGACATGGGAATATTACTAACCTTTATGTTTTTGGTAAATATGCTCGGGGCAATAATTATCCTACCAGCCATTACCGCAGTATTTTGGCGACAACCCAAGTAAATAGGCGAAAAAGAGAAGCATAAGCTTCTCTTTTTTTTTGCATAAAAACACGCTATCAGCGATTGTTATTTCATCACAAAGCAATAAATGTTGCCTAGCATTCTTTTTAGGAGGCTCTACCACTAAAATAGTTCTCGAATTATGGCAGATTTAGTAATAGACTTCGCGCTATGACCTAGGTCACAGAAATAGGCTCAGGTCAGATTTTGAAGCATCCATAAAAATTAAAAGCGCTGCCATAGCCCCCTAAGGAAACAGCAACATGGCCTTGAAAGATGCAATGCCTTCAGTACTACTAGAAAATGTAGTCAACCTTATTCACACTAAAGTTCCGAATTCACAAGCAAAACAAGTAGAACAGTTTGCTACTTGCCTATACGCGCATATGTCGAAAGACGACCTCAATGCTCGTAATGACAGCGACCTTTATGGCGCAGTTTTGAGTCAGTGGAACGCCCTAAACAAAACTTCCGTCGGCGAAGGCCACATACGTGTGTTTAACCCAAGCCAATCCAAGCATGGTTGGGAGTCTAGCCATTCCATTATCGAAATTATCCAGCCGGATATGCCTTTCTTAGTTGATTCTGTCGGTATGGCAATCAATCGATTAGGGATCACCGCGCACATGATGTTGCATACGCCAATGGCGATTGAGCGTAAAGATGGCTCGGTAACGCATGTCAGTTATAGCGCTGAAGACAAAGCTGGTGTCGACAAAGTCGCCGTCTTTTTAATTGAAATCGACCGTCAAAGCAGTGATAGCGATATTAAAATTTTGACTAAAGAGATTGAGTCAATCATCGCCGATGTTGCTGCGTCAGTTCAAGACTGGGACGCAATGTCTGCAAAGCTTGGTGAGACTATTTCTGAGCTCGCGACCAGACCATATCCAGGTACAAAAGAAGAGCTTAGCGAAGCCACTAATTTTCTCCAGTATCTCAATAACCACCACTTTACCTTATTAGGTTACAGACGTTACGATTTACGTAAAGTGGAAGGTGATTTAGAGCTTGTTGCAGATAAAACGACAAGCCTAGGCTTGATGACCAAGTCAGCGAAAGCAAAGACTGAAACCGGTTTGATGTTATCTGATTTTTCAGAAAGTGCCCGTAAAGAAGCACTAGATACTAGCTTACTAGTATTAACGAAAAGCAGTGAAAAGAGCCGAGTCCACCGTCCTGCATACGTAGATTATATTGGTGTTAAGCGCTTTGATGACAAAGGTAATGTAGTTGGCGAAGATCGCTTTATCGGTTTGTATGCATCTAACCTTTATAATCGCAGTCCGCGTGAGATCCCACTGTTGTCTGAGAAGGTTCAGCGAGTGCTTGACAACTCTGGCCTAACGCCACGTTCTCATGATTATAAAGCGTTAATGCATATTCTTGAGACGCTGCCACGTGATGAGTTGATCCAAGCTAATGTTGAAGAGCTTGCACGTATTGCTCACGGCGTACTTGAGATGCAAGACCGTGACAAACTTAAATTGTTTGTTAGAAAAGACGGTTTTGGTCGATTCTTGTCTTGCTTAGTGTATGTATCGAAAGATCGCTATAACACTAAGCTGCGTGAAGATACGCAAAGAATTCTGGCGCAGCACTTTAATAGTAGTGAAGATGTTGAGTTTACAACATATTTTTCTGAGTCTACCTTGGCTCGAACTCACTACATTATCAAAGTAGATAACAATAATATGGATGTCGATGTGGCCGCGATAGAGAATAATTTAACTGAAGCTGCGCGTTCTTGGGAAGATAAGCTAGGGAGTGCATTAATCAGCACCCAAGGTGAAGAAGTCGGAACAAGCCTTGTTAAGCGTTACGTAAACGCATTCCCTCGCAGCTATAAAGAAGATGTATTACCAAGCTCCTCCGTTGTTGATGTACAGCATCTTGAAGCATTGGATGACGACCATAAACTTGGGATGCTGTTCTATCAGCCCCAAGAAACAGCGCTTAAAAATAGTAAAGTGCGTTTAAAGTTATTCCATAAAGACGAGCCAATTCATCTGTCCGATGTCTTGCCTATGCTAGAAAACTTCGGTTTGCGCGTTATTAATGAACGTCCTTATGAGGTGATTACAGCTGATGGGCATACATATTGGATCCTAGATTTCTTGATGACAACACAAGGTGTTGCAACGGATGATTTAGCTGATAGCCAAGAACGTTTCCAAACCGCCTTATCTCAAGTTTGGAAGAAAGAACTAGAAGATGATGGCTTTAACCGTCTGGTGCTATCAACGGGTCTAACAGGTCGTGAAGTTTCTGTTTTACGTGCTTACGCTAAATATATGCGTCAAATTGACTCAACGTTTAGCCAAGCATACATCGAAGAGACTTTTTCAAGTTATCCACAGATAGCCGATCTGCTCGTTAAAATGTACATACGTAAATTCAATCCTAAGTTGAAAACTCGTACTTTAAACAAATTTATCGAGCAAATTGATATTCGTTTGGAAGATGTATCAAGTTTGGATGACGATCGAATTATTCGTCGTTACCTTGATTTGATCAACGCGACCAACCGTACCAATTTCTACCAAGTTGCTGACTCTGGTGAGTCTAAATCATATATCTCGTTCAAATTTGAGCCAGAATTGATCCCTGAAATGCCAAAGCCTTTACCTAAGTACGAAATTTTTGTTTACTCTCCGCGTGTTGAAGGTGTGCATCTTCGTGGCGGGAAAGTTGCTCGTGGTGGCTTACGTTGGTCTGACAGACGCGAAGATTTCCGAACTGAAGTACTCGGTTTGGTAAAAGCGCAGCAAGTTAAAAACACTGTGATTGTTCCTGTTGGAGCAAAAGGTGGTTTTGTTTGTAAGCAGTTGCCGACAGAGGGAGGCCGTGAAGCTTTCTTTGCTGAAGGGCAAGAGTGTTACCGTTTGTTTATTCGTGGTCTTTTAGACATTAGCGATAACATTATTAATGGCGAAGTGGTTGCTCCAGACAATGTGGTAAGACACGACGAAGACGATGCTTATTTGGTTGTCGCCGCCGATAAAGGCACCGCGACATTCTCTGATATCGCTAACGCAATCGCTGAAGAGTACAACTTCTGGCTTGGCGATGCATTCGCATCAGGTGGTAGTAACGGTTACGACCATAAGAAAATGGGCATTACTGCACGTGGTGCATGGGAGTCAGTTAAACGCCATTTCCGTGAGATGGGCGTTAACTGTCAAACAACAGACTTCAGCTGTTTAGCCGTTGGGGATATGGCCGGTGATGTGTTTGGTAATGGCATGTTGTTGTCTAAGCATACTCGCTTAGTTGCAGCATTTAACCATATGCATATCTTCATTGACCCTAATCCAGATGCGGCGACTAGCTATGTTGAACGTGAACGTCTATTTGCACTGCCGCGTTCTAGCTGGGAAGACTACAATAAAGAATTGATATCTAAAGGCGGCGGCATCTTCCTTCGCTCAGCTAAATCAATTCCTTTGTCTGCAGAGATGAAGAAGATGCTAGGTAGCCAAAAGACGTCAATGCCGCCTCTAGAACTTTTGAAAGAGTTGCTTAAGATGCAGGTCGACTTGATCTGGAATGGTGGTATCGGCACTTATGTTAAGGCGACTAGCGAATCACACGCTGAAGTAGGCGACCGAGCTAACGACTCAATCCGAGTCAATGGTGATGAAGTTAAAGCTAAAATAATCGGTGAAGGCGGCAACTTAGGCTGTACTCAGTTAGGACGTATCGAATACTGCGCCAATGGCGGCCGCATGAATACCGACTTTGTTGATAACGTCGGCGGCGTTGATTGTTCAGATAACGAAGTTAACATTAAGATTTTGCTTAATGCCTTAGTGGCAGACGGTGAAATGACTGTTAAGCAACGTAACCGTTTACTCGAAGAGATGACGGATGAAGTAAGCCGTATTGTCCTGCAAGACTGTAAAGATCAGACTCGCACAATTTCTGTTACTCAGGTGCGCGGCGCTGAGCAGCTTAAAGAACAGATCCGCTTTATTCATTACCTTGAGAAAGAGGGCAAACTCGATAGAGCGCTCGAATTCTTACCAAATGAAGACGAGCTTGCTGACCGTTTAGTGAATGGTAAATCATTAACTCGACCTGAACTTTCTGTACTCGTCGCTTACGCTAAGATGGTCTTAAAAGAGCAGCTATTGACGTCAGAAATAACTGAAGATAGCTTCTTGAGCCAACTACTTGTCCAGTATTTCCCTAAGCAACTGCAAGAGAAGTACATCGTAAACATGGCTGCGCATCCACTACGCGGTGAAATTATTGCCACTTCATTAGCGAATGAACTCGTTAATGATATGGGACTTAATTTTGTGCAACGTATGCAAGATGAGACAGGTGCCTCAGTTGCCGAAGCTGCTATTTGTTACACTATGGCCCGCGAAGTATTTGGTTTAGCTGATTTAACTAAATCGATTACCGACCTGAACGGTATTATTCCAGCAGTTGTGCAGTGTGAGATGTTGCATCAACTACGACGCAATATTCGTCGTGCTAGTCGCTGGTTCTTGCGTCATCGCAATCGTAATCTTAATATTGAACAGACTATTGAGTTCTTTACTCCAGTTTTTGACGAACTTAAAGCGAACGTTCATCAGTATATGGATAACGATGAAGTTGCCGGCATCCGTGCCGAATCAGATGCACTGATTAAAGAAGGTGTACCTGAAGATGTAGCCATGGTTGTTGCTAATGTGAGCACCTTGTTCTCTGCGTTAGATATTGCACAAATCTGTGATCTTGAAGCTAAACCTGTACCGTTAGTTGCAGAGACTTACTTTAAGTTAGGTGCAAGTGTTGACTTGCATTGGTTCCTTGAGCAGATAAGTGCTCAACCAGTATCAAACCATTGGCAAGCACTGGCAAGAGCGGCGTTTAGAGAAGAGCTTGATTGGCAGCAGCGTTCACTGAGTTCTGTGGTATTAAGAACATGCACTGAAAGCTGTGATGCTAGCAAGATCATATCGGAATGGATTGAATCAAATCAAAGCTTGTTGGAGCGTTGGTTCCATATGCTGGCTGATTTCAAGACTTCGCAAAGCCATGAGTTTGCAAAGTTCTCAGTTGCCCTACGTGAACTTAACCTTTTGATCCTTCACTGCGAAGGTCAAAAGTAATCTGATTAAAATCAGAAGCCCTGGCAATTGCCGGGGCTTTTTTCGGTCTAGGAGAAAACATGTTTTATAAAATCGCACAAAAGTTCATGTTTCAGATGGATCCAGAACTGGCGCATAATTTTGCTATCGGCAGTTTAAAGTCTACTGGTAATTCACCACTAAACTGCTTTTATGCACAAAAAATTAAACCAGCCCCAGTAACAATGATGGGACTGACTTTTCCAAACCCTGTCGGTTTAGCTGCTGGTATGGATAAAGACGGTGAATGTATTGATGCTTTTCATGCGATGGGTTTTGGCCACGTCGAAGTTGGTACTGTTACACCGCGTCCACAACCTGGCAACGAACAACCAAGGTTGTTTAGACTTAAGCCTGCTAAAGCGATTATCAACCGCATGGGATTCAACAATAAAGGTGTAGATAGCCTGGTTGAAAATCTTAAAGCTGTTAAATCTGATGCTATGGTTGGCGTCAACATTGGTAAGAATAAAGACACGCCAGTAGAGCTTGGTAAAGATGATTACTTAATCTGTATGGACAAGGTTTATCAATATGCTGCATACATAGCTGTCAATATTTCATCTCCTAATACGCCGGGTTTACGATCGCTACAGTACGGTGATCTGCTTGATGATCTTTTAGGATCATTAAAGCAAAAACAAAAAGATCTTACTGAAAAGCATGGTAAATACGTACCCATCGCGTTAAAGATTGCACCAGATCTTTCAAGTGAAGAGATTGAAAAGATTGCAGATTCACTTATTCGTAATGAGTTTGATGCAGCGATTGCCACTAATACGACTTTGACTCGCGATGGTGTGAGTGGTTTGCTCAATGCTAATGAAGCTGGCGGATTGAGTGGTAAGCCATTGAATTCATTGTCAACAGTTGTGATAAAACAACTTGCAGACTGCCTTAAAGGTCAAATACCAATAATAGGTGTTGGCGGAATTAACACTGCTGCAGATGCACTAGACAAAATTGATGCGGGCGCTCAAATGGTGCAAATTTACTCTGGTTTTATTTATCAAGGTCCTCAATTAATAAAAGATATTATTGAAGCCTATCGTATAAAATAAAAGCTAAGCGATCGTATTTTTTAATATAGATCACAAAACGATCATTAAGATCTAATATTGGATCGAGATGATCGTTTTTTATTTTATAGGATCTGAAAAAACGTTTTAAATTTATTTTGATATTGATGAAATTATCATCTATTATCCATTTGTATCTTAATAAAGGTAAACGATATGTTATTAATGCCAAAAAGGGATTGGCAATGGGGATATAATGAAACACATGGTGTATTAACTGTTTCGTTAGGAAGTGATATGGAATTTCTATCACCTTTTAAATTAAAGTCCCTAATACCAGATGCCAAAATCACAACTGAATTTAGTGTTGAACACGCTAAGTTCTATATTGCTTTGGTTGATCGTTTACAAAAGACACTTTCCCTCAACGATGCTCTCATTGTACAAATAGCGTTAAACGCAACCGCTGCGCACTTTTTATTAAAGCCACAGATGCCAAAGTCATGGTTTTTCGATGTGTCTCATGAGTGTGTATACAGCGATATTGGCAAGATTTTTCAGCTAAGAACGACTGAGCATAGTGTATCTGCTATGGTCATTGAGTCAGGCTTACAAGCATCACTTGTTATGATTTTATCCCAAGAATGCCGATTAACGGAAACTAAAAAGCTAGCTCAGTTTGAAACGATTAAAGTGATGCATAATCGCTTAGCACCATTAACAGTAGAAAAGAAAGTTAATGTTGCTTAAGTTTAATTTTTGAACAAATGATATAAAGACGAAATAAAAACGGGAGCAGATATTTAACTGCTCCCGTTTTTATTTAAAGACTTTTATAATCTATTTATACCAATTGCATTAAGTATTTGACCAGTTCAGAGCCCCTCAGCCTTTTCAATTCAAAGCGCATTGGTAAAGAAATGGTTATTCCCTTTTAAGCCAATGCAAAGCAGAAGTGGAAAGACTGAGGGGCTCACGTAGTGCGGCTGAGGTTAAACAAATTGGCAAAACGCTGTATGCTTCGCTATGGGATTTGGATATAGAATAACTATTAGCTCAAATTCCACTACTTGCCTACAGCGTTTTGAATTTCCGCTGAATGGTCAAACTTTTAATGCAATTGGTATTAATTAGCTGGGCAGTTAGTTTCAGTAAGTGAATTAATTACAATTTCGTCAACAGGAACATCTGAACGGCCACCCGTTGTATGGGTTGCGACAATACTGATTTGGTCGGCGATATCCATTCCTGCAACAACCTGACCAAATACAGCATACCCATCATTAGAAGCACTAGCGTCCAATTGTGGATTATCTAATACATTAATAAAAAATTGTGAAGTCGCGGAATTTGGATCATTAGTTCGTGCCATTGCTATAGTACCGCGTGAGTTGCTTATACCGACACTGGCTTCGTTAATGATTGGATCATTACCAGGCTTCGATACTAGCCCTGTCGTTAAGCCTCCACCTTGAACCATAAAGTTGCTGATAGTGCGATGAAAGAGTGTCTCTTGATAAAAACCACTATCGGCATAAGTTTTAAAATTCTGTCCAGTGACGGGCACATTGGTTAAATCTATTGCTAGCGTCATGTCCCCTTTAGTGGTTGCCATCAAATAACAGATATCAGCTTTTAGCTCTGGAGCTTCGACTGGAGGAGTAGGTGGTGTTGGTGAATCAGCGCTATCAGATCCACACGCAGCGATAGACAAACAAGTTAATAGAGGCAACAGCTTCTTCATATTTAAACCTTTATATTATTTATAACCAACATTCAAAGCTGACAAATCATCCAATGAATGTAATGTTTTTTGTTTTTATTTGTGGGGTATTTGTTGCCGTGAGTTTACATGTTGTGGATTAGCTCGCAATAGTTCACTTGCCAAAGTTACAAAATGTCGCAGTTCAACTTTTACAATCGTATGTTAAGAATGGGTGTTATCAAGTCACAAATGGTCAACTATTCCTGCTTGTGTCGCTGGATTGCTTGCAAAATAAATCCACAGCCCCTTTGTCCATTTGGGCTCAAAAGCAGCAAATTGGAATGATTTTCTAACCGAGTAATGAAATTATCAGCTATTAGGTAATATCTTTTTATCATTTGCGGGCGCTTACGGGTATAATAACCAACTAATTTTTATTCAGTGTCTATCTATCGATGTTAAATTTTTTTGCTGCTGCTCCTCGGGGCTACGAATACGCGTTATCGCTTGAATTAGCGGAGCTTGGCGCTTCAGATATCAAAGAAAGTGTAGCGGGAGTTTATTTTACTGCTTCTCTAGAACTTGGTTATCGGATCACCCTTTGGTCGCGACTAGCCAGCAGAATCATTTTAGTGATCCATAAAGGACCTTGTGAGTCACCTGAGCAGCTTTATAACGCCGCTTACGGTATTGACTGGCAGATGCAGTTTTCTAATCGTAGTACTTTTAGTGTTGATTTTCATGGCATGGGTGGCTTCATTAACAACACTCAATTTGGTGCATTGAAAATTAAAGATGCGATAGTCGATCGCTTTCGTGATGATGATTTTTCCCGTCCGAACGTCGCTAAAATCGATGCCGATTACAAAATTGATGCTCACTATCGTCGAGGTGAAATCACCATTGGCATTAATTTTTCTGGCCCAGCATTACACAAGCGTGGTTATCGCTCTACAACGGGTGAAGCACCGCTAAAAGAAAACTTAGCAGCGAACATGCTGGTACGTAGTGGCTGGAAGAAGTCACCAGTCACCTTATTAGACCCTTTTTGTGGTAGCGGAACCATACTCATTGAAGCTGCAATGTTAGCTTGCGATATTGCTCCGGGTATTCATCGTGAACGCTTTGGCTTTGAAAAATGGTTGCCTCACAACGATAAAGTTTGGCAAGAACTGCTAAATGAAGCTCATGCTAGAGCATCGATTGGTAAGACTCGCTGTGAAATAAAATTCTATGGGTCTGACATTGATTCAAGATTGGTAGCCCTGGCAAAACGCAATGCCGAAAACGCAGGCGTACTTGAGTTTATCGATTTTAACGTCAGTAACGCGCTTAACATCAGCGTACCAGCAGCGACTGGCTATTTGATTTCAAATCCTCCTTACGGTGAGCGTTTGGGCAACATGACCTCGTTACTGCAACTTTATTATCAGCTAGGTGATAAGTTCAAAGCAGAGTTCGGTGGCTGGAACTTGGCGATACTCAATAGTGATGCAGAGCTATTGTCAGCATTAAAGCTAAAAGCTGACAAACAGATGAAGATGAATAACGGCGCTCTTGAGTGTGCATTTAATCTGTATACAGTTCATGCAGAAAACACTCGTCGTGTCGATCCTGCAAATATCAAAGTTGACGGGGATGTGAGTGACATCGCAGTGCCTTTCGCTAACCGTATTAAGAAGAACTTTAAACAGTTACAAAAGTGGGCGAAGAAAGAAGGCATTGATAGTTACCGCCTTTATGATGCCGACTTGCCTGACTATAATGTAGCGATTGATAAATACCTCGATCATGTTGTTGTTTATGAATATGCAGCTCCCGCAGAGATCCCTGAATCGGTGTCCAAACGTCGCTTAACAGACGTATTGATTGCGTTGCCACATGCTATTGGAATTGATCCAAACAATATTGTATTGAAGACCCGTGAGCGTAAAAAGGGCATTTCACAGTATGAAAAGATGCAAGCTAATAAGCTTGAACTTATTACGACTGAGTACGGCGCTAAATTTAAGCTTAACCTTAAAGAGTATTTAGATACGGGGTTGTTTTTAGACCATCGCTTAACCCGAAAAATGGTGGGTGAAAAGTCAAAAGGCCGCAGTGTGTGTAACCTATTTGCTTATACAGGTACTGCGTCGGTGCATGCTGCTATCGGCGGTGCAACCTCTGTTACGACGGTAGATATGTCGAATACCTACATTAATTGGGCGAAAGAAAACTTTGCGCTTAATGGTTTAAACGATGATAAGTATCAATTTGTCCAAGCGAACTGTTTACAGTGGATAAAGCGTACCCATGATAGATTCGATCTTATCTTTATCGATCCGCCAACCTTCTCAAATTCAAAGCGTATGGAAGACTCTTTCGACGTGCTGCGCGATCATGTGCCTCTTTTGAGCAACTTGATAAAGTTGCTTAATCCAGGTGGAGAGATTATTTTCTCCAACAACAAGCGTAAATTTAAGATGGAAATTGAGCAATTAGAAGCTGCTGGCATGTCGATTAAAAATATCGATAACCAAACATTACCATTGGATTATAAGCGTAACCCGCAAATTCATAATACTTGGCTTATCACTCATGCCGAGTAAAGCTAACGCTGTTGTTTTATATCACACAGATGCTTGTCATCTGTGTGAACTCGCAGCGGACTTGTTACAACAAGCACAAGTTGTTTTTGTTGCCGAAGATATTTGCGATAACGAGTTATTAGCTGAAAATTACGCGACACGGATCCCAGTGGTAAAAACAACAGATAATCGCGAGCTAGGCTGGCCATTTGACCTCAAAGCATTACAAGAATTTTTAGGAGCGTAAGTTGAGTTTAGTACGTATTAATAACGGCTCTTTAGCCTATGGTTATACCCCGTTATTGCAAAAAGCAGATTTCACCATAGAACCTGGTGAGCGGGTTTGTATAGTAGGCCGCAATGGTGCAGGTAAATCTAGCCTGATGAAAGTACTAAGCGGTGATGTTCTGCTTGATGAAGGTGAGTTCAATATTGCAACCGACGTTAAAGTCAGTCGATTGCAGCAAGATCCCCCAAAGGCTGAACAAGGAACTGTTTATGCTTATATTGCCGCTGGCTTGCAGGAAGTTGGCGAAAAGTTAGAGCGATATCATCAACTTTCCCATGACGTAGCAACCGCTAATCCAGATGAAATGGAGCGTATGCTGAAGCAAATGGAAAGGCTACAAGGCGATATCGATCATTTGAATGGATGGCAACTTGATAATCGTATTAACCAGAACTGTGAGTTACTTGGTTTGGATGCTGACGCACCATTATCTGAGTTATCAGGTGGCTGGCAACGTAAAGTGGCTTTAGCTCGCTCTTTGGTTAGCGATCCTGATCTGCTGTTACTCGATGAGCCGACTAACCACCTCGACATTGATACTATTGAATGGTTAGAACAATTCCTACTAAGCTACCGAGGCGCGATTGTGTTTGTCAGTCACGATAGGGGCTTCATTGATAGAATGGCAACCCGGATTGTTGATTTGGATCGTGGTATTGCAACCTCTTGGCCTGGAAGCTACCAAGCTTACTTAACAGGTAAAGCAGAATGGTTACGGGTAGAAGCGGAGCAAAATGCTCACTTTGATAAAAAGCTAGCCGAAGAAGAAGCATGGATCCGCCAAGGCGTTAAGGCTCGTCGTACGCGTAACGAAGGCAGAGTACGTGCGCTTAAAGATTTACGCGTAGAGCGCATGGCACGCCTTAATCGTCAAGGCGGCGCTAAAATGTCTGTTGCCGATACGGATCGCTCAGGTAAGCTAGTGTTTGATATTGAGAACCTTGAATATAACCTGCCAGATAAAAACCTGGTTAAGAACTTCAGTTCAACAGTCATGCGTGGCGATAGAATAGCATTGATAGGCCCTAATGGTTGTGGTAAATCAACCTTGGTTAAATTGCTTATCGGTCAACTTGAAGCGCAATCTGGTAGCGTAAAAGTAGGGACTAAACTTGAAATTGCTTACTTCGACCAGTACCGAGAAGCACTTGATCCTGAAAAAACAGTGGAAGATAACGTAGGTGAAGGTAAGAAAACCGTTACCATTAATGGCCAAGACCGCCATATATTGAGCTATCTTCAAGACTTTTTATTTTCACCTTTAAGGGCTAGAACTCCGGTTAAAGCTCTATCAGGTGGTGAAAAGAACCGTCTGTTGCTAGCGCGCTTATTGCTTCGTCCTGCAAATCTTATTATTCTCGATGAGCCAACAAACGATCTAGATATTGAAACTTTAGAGCTGCTTGAGTCTTTACTCGCAGATTATAAGGGGACTTTACTACTTGTTAGCCACGATAGAGCGTTTATCGATAATACGGTTACCAGTAGTTGGTGGTTTACTGGCAATGGTGGTTGGAGTGAATATGTTGGAGGCTACCAAGATGCGGTGTCTCAAGGCGCTAAATTTTATTCTGAGGAACCTCAGGAGCAAAAGAGTGTCCAACCTCCAGTTGTTGAAAAAAAGCCGGCTGTAGCAGCCAAACCGACTAAAAAATTATCGTTTAAGCTACAAAGAGAATTAGAGTCTTTACCTGCATTGATGGAACAGTTAGAGCAGGATATTGAAGCATTGCAAAGTATTATTAGTGCTCCTGATTTTTATGCTCAGGAACAAAAAACAGTTAACGAAAAGCTAAAGACTCTGTCCGATAAGGAAGGTCTACTTGAGAGTTACTTTGAGCGATGGGAAGAGCTCGAGTCATTGAAGTAAGCTAAAAAATAAAAAATGGGAAGTAATTCATGAAGTTTAAGTTGGAAAAGACCCTATCCTTAGTCGCCGTGGGTGTATTAAGTGTCCTTCATGGTGCACAGGCTGCACCTGTTTATGAAATTAAAAATCTCGATACCGAGACATTTAACTTAAACGGTACGATTGCCAATACTCGTAACGGTTATGGTATGGCAGTCAACAACAACGACGAAGCGGTTGGTGCAGCCAAAGGTAAAAAGAAACTAAACGTTGATGAAGGTGACAATGGCGTCATTGATATCGAAGATGGCGTGTCCGATGCTGAAACTATTACTTATTCAGTAAACTTACCGATTATTGCCAATAACTTCACTTTCACTTCAATCGAAAATGATCCTGTCACCCCTTGGTTACCAACTTTTGAGAGTGTAAATGGCACCACAGCGCCAACATTTCCTGAAGATGAGGATACGGTTAATTCAGTCGATACTTTTTACTACGGCATTAATGATGCAAAAGTAAAAGTCGGTGCGATGACAGCTGTTGAGCAAACCGTTCCTTATTCTGGTAGCAGTGAAACGCAAGAGTTTTGGTACTACCGTGAATATGAGCAACGCGGCTTTGTTAAGGATGATACCAATACTGAAATCGCTTTGACGCCACCTTATACTGAGTATGTTTCAGAGCAAGATGATGGTGACGTGACAGTGACCGTTGGCGGTTTCTCAAGTGGTACAGCCGTTAATAGCAATAATCTGATTACCGGTTATGCCAGTACTGATATCAGTAAAAACAGTGCCAGTATTATCGACTCATGCGTGTCGAATAATAGTGAGACTGCACCCACTGATATTTGTGTGCAAAATAGACAGTATCCGAATAGCAATGGCTTTAGAGATATTCAATATCAGACTCGTGGCTATGTCTGGAAGTATGAAGCTGGCGCTGTCACAGAGAGCTTTGAGCTTCCTCTTGGCTTAGAAGTGACTAATGATGGTGTTTACACCGGACAAGGTCTTGGGATTAATGCCGAAGGCGTTGTTGCTGGTCGCTCACATGTTTATCGTGACGGTAATAAGGACAGATTGTATTTCGATGCTGCTTATTGGAAACAAGATGCCCAAGGAGCTTACCAATATAACTGGGTTGATGTTGATACGGTTAAAGATGTGCGTTCATCTATCGCTTACGATATTAACGACAGCGGTATTTTGATTGGTAGTTACAGTAAATACATTGAAGGTTATATCCGAGATAAGTTTTTCTATATCGATACTACAGATGAGAACGCAGAGGTTGTTACACCCAATGATTTCTACAACAATCTATCCGATCTTGGTAGTCGTGGTAGAGGGATCAATAACAATGGCCAAGTCGTTGGTTATATTGAAACCACCCATGATAAAGAAAAACCAAGACCTAAAGCTGGCTTCTTGTATAACATCGCTGAAGATGAATTTTCGAACCTTAATGATCTACTGACTTGTCAATCAAAAGGGTTTGTAAAGGATGACTCAGATAAGTGGGTTCGTAATAAAGTTGCAGTCGAAGATGGCTCAGGAAAGACACTGACCTATAATAGTGAGATCAAGATTGTAGAAGCAAACAGTATTAGTGACAGTGGCACTATTGTTGGTACTGCCTTTATTCGTAAGCCATCTTATCAGTTTGATACTGACGGTAACCTGATTATTGGCGATAACGGTTTACCGTTTTTTGAACTTAATGGCTATGGCGATCCAGTCACTTCATTTTTACCGCGTATGATGGTTATCCAAACAACAGGTGAACAAGTTACTGATGAATGGAAAGCCGCTAACAACTGTGTTGACGATAATGAAGAGAACGGTAACTATGAGCGTAAGGGTGCTGCAAGCCTCGGGTGGCTGTTAATGTTGCCGTTAGTTTGGTTACGACGCAGAAGAAAGTAGCGTACTAGACGAGTAGACTAAATCGAGGCAATTTGCCTCGATTTTTTTTATTTTTATTTTTATGACATAACTCAATAGCTTAATATTTAACCTGTAAAATGTCGGTTTTTTTTGATTGATCTCTGGAGCAAAAAGTTTTATTCATAGTCTTGAAGCATTAGCTTCTACCATTATGGAAGAGAGGACGCTTGCATGAAGAGACAAAAACGAGATCGATTGGATAGAGCTTTTTCGAAAGGTTTTCAGGCTGGGATAGGGGGCCGTTCTAAAGAGATTTGTCCATATTCGACACTTGACTCTAAGTCACAATGGCTAGGAGGTTGGCGAGAAGGTATTGATGGTAGGTTAAGCGGTTTATTTAATAAATGAACGTGTATAACAAAAACGCCCTCTATTAGGAGGGCGTTGTCATAAGTCATTTTTGCAAACTTAGAAGCTAGAGGTATCCGTAAAAATACCTACTTTTAGATCTTTCGCGCTGTAGATTTCGCGTCCATCAACTTCCATAGTCGCATCAGCAATGCCCATAACCAGTTTACGGTATACCTTACGCTTTATAGTAAGCTTGTAGGTAACCTTTTTAGCTTCTGGAAGTACTTGGCCAGTAAATTTCACTTCGCCAACGCCAAGTGCACGTCCTTTTCCTTCAGCGCCTTCCCAACCTAAGAAAAAGCCAACAAGTTGCCACATAGCATCTAAGCCAAGGCAACCTGGCATAACAGGATCTGCGGCAAAGTGGCAGTCAAAAAACCAAAGATCTGGATTGATATCGAGTTCAGCAACAATTTCACCTTTACCAAATTCACCGCCATCAGCATTAATCTTAAGTACGCGGTCGATCATTAACATGTTGTCTTTCGGTAATCTCGGAGAGTTAGGTCCGAAAAGGTTGCCAAGTCCGCAGGCAACAAGGTCTTCTTTTGTAAAACTGTTAGCATTACTCATTATTTTTGGTTCTCCAGCAATTTGAACCGCCAAGGTTAGCGAACACGTGTACGCTAAACAACTCCGATCAGCTAGAAAATGACAGTTTTTCTCGCAGCCTCACAAAAAAAGACTTTTCCTCCTCTTGATAACCCGCTAAACCTTCTAATCTTGCTTGCACTAAGCCGTAAAGGGAGTCATTTGGAAACTGATTGTCTTGATCTGCCGTTCCTGCGGGAGTTTGCATTAATATCTCAGCCGCTTCATCGATGTGCTTTACTTGATATAGTGTAAATTGCCCTTCGTTAACAGCATCAATAACAGATTGGTGCAAGTTTAGTTGCTGCATATTAGAACAAGGAATAATGACACCTTGATGACCTGTCAGTCCGCGGCGTTGACATAATTTGAAAAAACCTTCGATTTTTTCATTAACTCCGCCAATGGCTTGCACATTACCAAATTGGTCAATTGCCCCGGTAGCGGCGATACTTTGCTTAATGGGCTTTTCTGATATAGCAGATATTAAGCTGCAATATTCTGCTAAAGAGGCGCTGTCGCCATCGATCTCTTGGTATGATTGCTCAAATACGATATTGGCATTGAGGTGCAATGGCGCGTCTTTACCAAATATACGATATAAGCAAGAGGACAGGATCATCATGCCTTTCGCGTGAATGTTACCGCCAAGCTCTGACTTACGCTCAATATCAGCAACTTCCCCATCTCCATAATGCACAGACGCTGTTATTCTCGCGGGTTCGCCATAGCTATACTCAGCATTTTCAATAACGGTTAGGCCGTTGATTTGACCTACGATTTCATCTTGTGTTGGAAGGTTGATAAACAAGTCATCGAAGTTTTGCTCCGACAGTTTTTCAGAAGCGTTATGACGTTGATTGAACATATCGATGCTGAGTTGAAACGCTTTGCTATCAATGTGTGATTGCTGCGCATATACGCTGGCTTGGACTAACAGTTGTTCGATGTTATTGGACATCAAGCTTAGTCGTTGCTGATGATCGGCAAGCCTTGCACTGTATTCAAGTAATGCCAATCTTGCAGGGTTATCTATGGTTATATTGTTGTCGTCTAAAATACAATCCAACCAATGATTATACTGTGTAAGTGAGACCTCATTTAAGTCAACTTCATTTAACAGCTCACCTAATAGCGGGAATAGATTGGAAAAACTGGGTTCACCGAGCCAGCAATGGCCATATTGATTACTCGAGCCTATAAGTACGACCTTACAGTTGAGTGCTAAAGGTGGAAGGCTGGAATGTACTTGATATTCTTTTTTATCAAGGATCTCTAACAGTAACTCCCACAACGTTTCTCTTTTCCAAATGGAATCAGCACAGATAAATAAGTAATGGCAGTTGGCAAGCGCACCGGCTTTATACTGTTTCGTACGCTCATCATATCGACCGATTAGGTCATGCTTTTTAATCGTACCAGAAAGATACTGATGTGTTGTTTGTTTAGCTGCGAGGAGCTGTTGCTTATCAGTTCGCTCACACCAAACCGTACTATTACCACTTAACACCAGACTCCTATCGACTAAAATTCCATCCGCTTCGACGAGGGCTCGGATAATATTTTTGCGATTACAACCGGAGTAATCGGCTAAATACATATGTTGGTCGTGAGTATTACTCAATAATTTGAAAGCATCGCGAACACGAGATTGGCCAATTAAACGGGCTTCTGAGGGACTATTGTCTGCGGCCGTTGCCATTAGGGTAAACTGTGGTTTGAGTGCAGAAGCAGGAATAATGTTTGAGTTCATATATATCTGTTAAGTTTTTCAATTAGAGAGATATTAACATAGTATTGCCGTTAGCCTTTAATCTGTCAGTGATAGATGTTCAGCTGACACCTTTTAGAGTAATAGGTTTGAACGATAAGAGTAAACAATCATCAATTTGATTGTAAGATCACCACTTGATTGCTGTTAGCAAAATTTTCATCTATTTAGTATTTACAACATGGATGTAAACGCCTAGTATTTACCTCGTTCGGAGAGATGGCAGAGTGGTCGAATGCACCGGTCTTGAAAACCGGCATGGGTTTGTAGCCCATCTAGGGTTCAAATCCCTATCTCTCCGCCACATTAAAGAAGGCAGCCTAAATGGCTGCCTTTTTGCTTTTTAATTAAGTCTTTGTTATTTAATGTTATATTACATAATACCAGTATTGGTCTAAGTGAGATTTAACTTTCTAAATTTTCTTTTATGGGCTAAATTAGACTGAATAAGATAGCTTGATACACGTGTAGAGCAAGCAGGATTAATTTGGGGTAGGGCAGCTTTGATTTCAGTATATTTAGTCGATGACCATGAGCTGGTACGTACTGGTATTCGGCGTATTCTAGAAGATGAACGCGGAATAAAGGTTGTTGGTGAAGCCGGTGACGGTGAGACCGCAGTTCAATGGTGCCGGAAAAATGAAGCCGATGTCATTTTAATGGACATGAACATGCCGGGAATTGGTGGCTTAGAAGCGACCCGCAAAATTCTAAGGTTTCAAGCCCATGCAAAAATAATCGTGCTGACTATACATACTGAAGACCCATTCCCTACAAAAGTTATGCAAGCTGGTGCTTCTGGCTATTTAACTAAAGGCGCAACCTCTCCGGAGGTGTTACAAGCTATTCGTCAAGTTGCACATGGTCAACGCTATTTATCCCCAGAGATTGCGCAACAGATGGCCTTGAGTCAGTTTAACCAGTCTGAAGATAATCCATTTAAATCGCTGTCAGAGCGAGAATTACAGATCATGCTAATGATCACCAATGGTGAGAAAGTCAGTGATATTTCTGAACAATTGAATCTTAGCCCTAAAACAGTGAATAGCTACCGATATAGGCTATTTGCCAAGTTAGGGATCGGTGGAGATGTGGAGCTGACTCGATTGGCGATTAGGTATAAGATGCTTGATACTGGTCAGTTTTAAATCAACATTAGCGATTAGGTGATCTAACGCCGCATGAGTGAAACGTTCAATTCTAGCGAATTTTTGAAAACGGTAACATCATCTCCCGGTGTATACCGTATGTATGATGTTGATAATATCGTTATCTACGTCGGAAAGGCTAAAGATCTAAAAAAGCGTTTATCTTCCTATTTTCGTAAAAACCTCACTAATGTAAAAACACAAGCATTAGTCGCGAGAATTGCCAATATCGATGTCACGATTACTCATAGTGAAACCGATGCGCTAATCCTTGAAAATGATTACATAAAACAGTACATGCCTAAGTACAATGTGCTGCTTAGGGATGATAAGTCTTACCCCTATATACTATTAAGTAATCATAAGCATCCACGACTTTCATACCATCGTGGACCGAAAAGAGCAAAAGGCCAATATTTTGGGCCGTACCCCAATGGCGGAGCTGTTCGCGAAAGCCTACATCTACTGCAAAAAATCTTTCCGATTCGGCAATGTGATGATTTGTACTATAAAGCGAGATCTCGTCCGTGCTTACAGTATCAAATTGGTCGATGCAGTGCGCCATGTGTTGATAAGGTTTCCCTAAAAGATTATCAAGAACAGGTTGCGTTGGCATCGTTGTTTCTGAAGGGCAAAGATCAGCAAGTGACTAAAGCGCTTGTTGAGAAGATGGAACAAGCTGCTGTTGAATTGAATTATGAGCAAGCGGCTCGTTATCGCGATCAAATCACGGCCCTAAGACGTGTTGCAGAACAACAGGAAGTCTCTCACTCATCTGGAGACATGGATGTTATTGGGGCGCATTTTGCATCTGGCGTGGCATGTTTTCATTTATTGTTTATTCGAGAAGGCAAAATATTTGGCAGTCGCAGCTATTACCCAAAAGTACCCGTTGATACCGAACTCTCCGAAGTTTTACGAGCTTTTATGTTTCAGTTCTATCTCAACTCTGACAGCCAAAGAGTGACGCCTAAAGAGATTTTAGTCAGCGATACCTTTGAAGAACAAGCTGAGCTTGCTAGTGCGATAAATACAGCGCAGCAGAGGAAAGTAGAAATAAAGAGTCAAGTGCGTGGCGAGCGAGCACAATTTTTACGTTTAGCGCTCACTAATGCTACTAATGCGGTTAATACTAGGCTGGCGCATCGAAATACTGTTGAACAACGTTTCTTATTATTAGAAGAGGCGATAGAAGTTAGTTATAAGATCCAGCGAATGGAGTGTTTCGATATTAGTCATACAATGGGTGAAAGTACGGTTGCATCCTGTGTTGTATTTAATCGTGAAGGCCCTAATAAAGCCGATTATCGGCGTTATAATATTGAGGGTATTACGCCAGGTGATGACTATGCTGCTATGAAGCAAGCTATCAGTCGGCGATTTGATAAAGTTGCTAAAGGCGGTAAGACCCCAGATATTCTCTTTATTGATGGCGGAATAGGCCAGTTACGTATTGCTCAGCAGATAGTGGATGAAAAGTTTGTAACATTAGATCATGCGCCAACATTGATTGGTGTTGCAAAAGGCGAGGGGCGTAAACCTGGTCTTGAAACCCTTATTTACGGTGAGAATGAAGAATCTTTCACTTTACCTGCGGATTCGGGAGCATTACACCTTATTCAACAAATACGAGATGAATCTCATCGCTTTGCAATTACAGGTCACCGCAATAAAAGGCAGAAAACCCGCAACACCTCTTCACTTGAATCCATCGAGGGAGTGGGTCCAAAGCGAAGAAAAGCGCTATTACAACATTTAGGTGGATTGCAGGAAGTTAAGAGCGCAAGTGTGACAGAATTGGTAAAAGTACCAGGGATCAGCCTAGAAATGGCACAAACAATACATGATGCATTGCGAGGGTAGTAAAATTAAGGCAAGATTGGCGCTGCTTTTGAATTTTAGGTTTTATGATGCCGTTTAACATTCCTATCGCGTTAACACTTTTCAGACTTTTACTGTTACCAGTATTCGTTGTTCTTTTCTACATGCCTGACAGTTGGGCACTTTTCGCTGCGGCTTTTGTTTTTTGGTTAGCCGCTGTAACTGATGCTCTCGATGGTTATGCTGCACGAAAACTTAAGCAATCTACCCGTTTTGGCGCCTTTCTCGATCCCGTCGCGGATAAAATAATGGTAACGACAGCATTAGTGCTGCTCGTCGCTCAATACCAAAGTGTCTGGCTGACTTTACCGGCACTATTTATGATAGGCCGTGAGATTGTCATCTCTGCGTTAAGAGAGTGGATGGCTGAAATAGGTAAGCGCGGAGCAGTAGCTGTCTCTTGGATCGGTAAATATAAAACCGCAGCACAAATGACTGCAATAACAGGGTTAATCTGGCAACCAAACGATTTTGTAATATATAGTGCATTTGGGTTATTTTACGTTGCTGCGATACTGACCTTTTGGTCAATGATGAGCTACATAATCGCCGCATGGGGCGATTTAACCGCCGAGTAGCTCGTTTTAAAACCGATAAGATTAATTAGTGCGCAAGCAGTTATTAATCTACAAATATAGCGTTGACTCTTCGACATAAATCGGTAGAATGCCATTCCGTAGTCAAGGGGAAGCGAACTAAGCAAGAACTTGATTACGGATTAAATTGAAATGCGACATTAGCTCAGTTGGTAGAGCGATACCTTGCCAAGGTATAGGTCATCGGTTCGAACCCGATATGTCGCTCCAATTTAATATGGCGCGATGGCA